>CAVRUR010000001.1:0-413048 GCA_963724365.1 uncultured beta proteobacterium
GTTACTTGGCAGATTCCAAAGTGGACGCGCAGATCGAGTAGTCGCTGCAATCCTGCAGGCGCGAGTTGACAGAGAGCATGCGCGCAGGCGCGTGTGCCGAGAACGCTCTGCTCGCTCCGTCCTCCTCACCCACTTGGAAGCCCAGTCACCAAAACGCACGGCCTAGCAAGCACCATCCTAGTGTTCGGTAGCGCACGGACAGTTGTCACGCAAGCGTCCATGCTTGCATATCTGCATCGGCCGGCCGACGAAACCGTGAGTGCCGCCAAAGCGCGTCGCTTCCGGAGCGGAAGGCGCGATCGAGTCGCAAAACCGCTTCGCTCGGGAGAACTAGTGAGAACAATCATCTCTATGGCACTTTGTGTACTTGCCTTATTGGCCGCTGGCATATCCGCAGCCCAAAGCGGGCACATGATGAATGACGCTACATGGGGCGGTGGCTGGATGGCTGGATACGGGGTGATCTGGGTACCGCTGTTGCTGGTGCTCTTGGAGTCGCAGTCTTTGCATTGCTCGTCCAGTGGAAGGGCAAGTGAATCAACTCGCGCGGTTGAGCCTCGCACGGCGAGGTGAAACCGAAAGTCGCAGTCTTGACGCTTCGCGAACTCTGATTCGCGAGTTCCGGGTTTGCCGGTGTCACACGCCGAGTCGCCGGACGACTGATCCGCGGTGGGCGAGTCCCATCTATCTCTCGGAGAAAATCAATGTTTCGCATGAAGCAGTCCATTGCAGCAATCGGCCTGGTCTTGTTGGGCCCCGCGCTTGCACAGACGCCGCCGACATCTACCGCGGCCGCTCCCGATCTACAGCAGCAGGTCACTGACATCAAATCGGTGCTCCCGAAGTTCGCCATTCCGATGCGCGAGGTCGGCGATCGCTTCCAGAACATGTACTACGCCGCACAGGGCGGCAACTGGGCGCTTGCCCCTTACATGTCCAAGTACATGAATGGCGCGATGACTCCAGCCAAGGTCACGAAGCCGGCGGAGTACAAGACATGGGCCTCGTTCTATACCGGTACGTGGCAGCCCGTCGAGAAGGCCATCAACGCAAAGGACATCAAGGCGTTCGAAAAGGCCTACAAGGACGTCATTGTCAGCTGCAACGGGTGCCATCAGGCCATGGGCTATGGCTTCATTGAAGTTACGCACCTGAAGGCGCCGGTCGACCCCGGCATCAACTACAAGAAGCCGTCGAATCCCGGTGACGTCCCTGCCTGATCCCTGCGAGACTCGGGCCGATATTGGTAAAGCGAGTGGGGACAGACCTGGACAGGCTGTCCCGACACGCTTGCTGGCGATGATCTCGGAGGATTTCCAACGGCGTCTTGATCTGCTGCTAGGGTCACACAATGAAGTCCGGTCCGGTCGAAGAACGCGAACCTAACGAGGCGGCCTTGGTCGCCGAGATGATCGCGATCCTGCGTCGCAAGCTGGCGCGGGACTATGCCAAGGGCGGGACGCTGCGCGACGCTCACCCGAAGACGCTCGGCCTGTTGCGCGGCCGCTTCCGGATCGAGTCCAACCTGCCCAAGGCGCTTCGGGTGGGGCTATTCGAGAAGCCGGGTAGCTTCGATTGTTGGGTGCGCTTTTCCAATTCCAGCGGCAAGGTCCAGTCTGATGCAGTGCCCGATGCGCGCGGCGTCGCGATCAAGTTACTTGCGCCACGCGGCAAGGGTTCCGCTGCCGTCGCAGAGCTCGGTCAGGACTTCGTGCTGCTGGACACACCGGTGATGCCGCTCGGCACAGTGGCGCTGTTTCGCGATGCTGTCTACTACACGATTGAAAGTTCACCGTTGCTGCTGGCCGCCAAGTTCGCGCTCACCGGCCACGCTGGGGTTCTGCTGGGCTTGCTGATGCTGCGCGGCAACCCGAGTTCGCCGCTGGACATCCGCTACTGGAGCACCACGCCCTACCGCTTTGGCTCCGACCGTGCGGTGAAGTATTCGCTGCTGCCCACCTCCAGACACAGGAGCGACAAGCCCGAAACCTTGGGCGAGTCCTACCTGAGCGACGCAATGCAGGATCATCTGGATGGGCATGAGGCGAGCTTCGATTTTTGCGTGCAGCTGCAAGAAACCCGGCATGCCGATCGAGGACGCCAGCCAACGTTGGGACGAGGCGAAGTCACCTTTCCTCAAAGTGGCCACCCTGCGTTTGCCGATGCAGAGATTTCGCAACGACAAGCGCGCTCAGCAAGCCGAGGCGCTGTCGTTCTCACCCGCGCATGCCCTGGCGGCGCACGCCCCGCTGGGCGGACTGAACCGCGCGCGCAGCAAGATCTACACGGCGCTTTCCAGGTTCAGGCACAAGCGTGACAAGCGCGCCGAACAGGCCTGACGCGCCGTTTCGATTAACCGGGTCGACGTACGAGTCGGGTGGCATCGCCTGCGAAGCAGGCTCGGCGACATTCACTCCGCCCTAGCGCGAGGCTACGCCGCCGAGGAAACCCGTGACGTGGCGCCAATGGCCGACCAGACAAACGCCTCCACTTTCACAAGCGCGATGCGAGGCGCAAGGGCGCTAACCAGCGTCGACCTAATTACTTGTTCGGCGACTTTTCGAGCGCTCGGTCAACCGGGACGTCGAAGCTGAACACGATCTTGGCGCGCCTGCTTTCGGCGATGTCGACACTCTGTTGCTGTTTCTTCCCTTGGAGCGTGGCCTCTACGTTGTACTTTCCCGAGGCCAGGTCAGACCAACAGGTAAGGCGCATCTAGCTGCGTGTCGAGGACCATTTTTCCCGCGCATCCTGGATCTTGACGTGCGAATCGGCCAGATACGCCCCCGATTTTGCCGCCACGGTGATCGACAACGTGAAATCGCGAGCCATTGATTTCATTTGCTCGGATTCGTCAAGACCGATGCCACCGGCGATAAAGCGGCGGTCCTGTGCTGTGCGTCCCTCCTGAACCGACTGGGCAGCGGCATATGGCGTCGAGACCGTAAACGCAGCAGCAATACTGAGAATTAGCAATCTGCCTAGTAAGAATTCGTTCATGGTCACCTCTATTGGGTCATGGAAGGGCAGCAGGTAGCGCTCTCGGTTCGCCTTCGCGTCATTGACGGGCCGGTCCGAGCCGCACGCAAGCGCGCGCCACGACTCCTATCAAGCAAATCTGGCAATCGAGCAGCGGCTCGAGTCGCCGCGGAAAGCGGTCGAGCGCTACGGCCTTACTTCAACTGAGCGCGCAACTCTCCGCCCGGATTCGCGGCACTGTGCACGTTGAAGTAGAGGTCGCCGGCCTTGAACGCTTTCATCTGATCCGCGTCGAGTTTCGCTCCGCTGGGTGCCTTGTACACGTCACCGTCTTTAGTGAATGGGACGACCACCGGCCCGTTCTTGCCGGCTGCTCCGATGTGGATGTGCGCCGCCGTCCCTTGTATGCCCTTGGTCATGACACTTCCGGACACCGAGCCGTCATCGCCGACCGAGATCTTGCCTTCGCCACTCGCGGACGTGGTAACCGGCGGCACCTCGTTCGCGCCGGAAAGCTTGAGCGTCACATCGGCGCCGAATGCTGTACCACTGCCGAAAGTAACGATCGAGCCCATCGCGGCGGCTGCAAACAGTGATTTCCTGATTCGATTCATTCATTTCTCCTGGGAAGGTAAGTGGAGGGCCCGCTCAACAAGAACTACACGTCGGATCGTGGAGACAATGCCAGGCGTCGTATCGTGTTGCGCCGACGCACATACAAGTCGGCCTCGAGGCCACCGGCGTGACTGTCCCAGCATAGAGAAGCTCACTGGGCGACCGGGCAGAGATTCCGCCAGAGAGTCGGCGATACAGACGACACGGACGCGATTTCCTGGGCCGAGAAGCCGACGTCAACGTATGCGTCAGCCGCTTACCGAGGTGCAGCCGAAGGCCATTCGGCTGGACGCGATGCTAGCCCGCGCCTATGTTCATGGAAGTTCTGTGCTCAAGGCTGAGGGGAACTCTTATGCAAAGATGATTCAGAAGTCACGGATCAGTCAACAACGGTTTCGCGAAACAGTACAACTTCCTTCTCAGTTCCCTTAGCTTTAAACATTGCCGTATCGGCATTTTTGAAAAGGGTGTCAGCCGTTTCTCCATCTGCGGGATAGATGGCAATACCGATACTGGCTCTTATGGAGAGAACAATCCCATCAAACTCGCAGGCCTCGGCTATCCGACTAGCCATCTTCTCTGCAAGGCGAGCCACATCGGCGTCTTGCTTGACTTCCAACAATAGGCACACAAACTCGTCGCCTCCCCAGCGACTGACCGTGTCTTCGTCGCGGAGAAAAGACCGTAAGCGGTTTGCCATCATGACCAGCACCTTGTCTCCCAAACCATGACCATATGAGTCGTTAACGCTCTTGAATTTGTCGATGTCAATAAACAGGACGGCGAGCCCCCAACCATGCCGTTTTGCCTGTCTCAACCCCTGGTCGAGATCCTGTTCAAATGACACACGATTCGGAAGACCTGTGAGTGCATCCTGAAGCGAAGATCTTCGTGTTTCTTTCTCTTTGGCCTGGGATTTCGACAAATCGTCGCGCACTTCGGCCAGATCGGTCTTCGTGTCGGCGAGTTCGGTTTCGATGACTGCTCGTTCAGTCACCTCTTTGGCAAGTTCGATGTTTGCGTGATGCAAATCGTCTGCGGCCCCCGCCACTTTGTGCTCGACACCTTCGTTCTGAATGATCGCCGCTTCGATGGTCCGAACAGGGATATTGTCTTCTACCCCTTGCTGTAGAACTTCATTTATCGAGGTGAGTTCGGTTGCAGCGTGCCGGACGTGCCTTTGTGATCTCTTTGTTCTTGTCAAGCACACGTGTAAGCGAGACACTCTTGGCGGGCGTGGGTTTATTAGTATCTTTCGATTTTGATTTCATAAATGTTCTCTATTGCATAGCGCAGGCTACCAAACCGCTGTTGATGAGCACCGGCAGCAGGAGAAAAAGCGTCCACTCTTCGGGCATTTTCAGCGCGACCGAGTGTGTCCGCAGAGTGTGGTCGGAGGAATTTTCTCGTCATCACTTGCGAACATGGCGGACGTGAAGTCCCGCAGGCCTATGCCGCGCTTTTCTCGGGCAGGGAGGCACTGCTGGACAGCCATCGCGGCTGGGACGCGGGAGCACTCGAACTGGGCCGTCAGATGGCCGACGCGTTCGGTGCGCCGCGGCATTTCGCCACCACGACGCGGCTGCTGGTCGACCTGAACCGGTCGATCGGACATCGGCAACTGTTCTCGGAGGTCACGCGCGCACTGCCGCGAGCTCGCCGCCAGGACATCGTCGATCGCTACTACCGGCCGCATCGCCAGGCGATCGAAGGTGAAATCGCGCGTCAGATTGCGCCGGGCCGGCGGGTGATCCACGTTGCGTCGCACAGCTTCACGCCAAAGCTCGATGACGTGCCGAGGCAAGCCGATGTGGCCTGGCTCTATGACCCGCGGCGTCCCGGTGAGGTGGCCTTCGCGCGAGCCTGGATGCTGGCGCTCGCAACAGCTGGCACCCGAGCTGCGTCTGCGACGAAACTACCCGTACCAGGGGCGCGGCGACGGACTCACGGCATCGCTGCGCAAGCACCATCCGGATGCGGCCTACGTCGGCATCGAGCTCGAGGTCAATCAGCGCTTCGTCGAACAGGCGCGGCGCCGCCTGGGAACAGGCTGAGGGCGATGCTCGTCGATTCGCTGAAGAAGGCGCTTGCCGCACATCGCGACACGCTGAGGCTCCTGCGCGACGTGCGCGTCGCGAGCGCCTACCACTGCAGCGGCGGCAGCTCATGGAAGACCCTGCGCGTGCCTTCGAGCCACTGCTGCGTCAGCGCGTCGAAGTAGTCGTCGCCTTCCTCGAACCGGCGCCTCATCGTCACCTGCAGGCTGTCCCGCGCGTAACACAGCAGGTCGATCGGCATGCCCACCGAGAGATTGCTGATCATCGTCGAGTCGTACGACACCAGCACGCACTTGGTGGCATCTTCCAACGTCGCGCTCGAGCGTCACCGCGAGGTCGAGGATCGGCTTGCCGTACTTGGCCTCGCCGGTCTGCAGGAAGGGCGTATCGGTTCCAGCTTCGATGAAGTTGCCCTCGGCATACAAACGGAACAGACGCATGTCTTCACCGGCGATCTGGCCGCCGAGGATGAACGACGCATTGAACTTCAGGTCACTGGCTTCCAGGAACGGACCGTCGCGGCGCTCGATGGCACGCATCGCGTCCGATACGAGATTGGCCACGTCGAACATCGAGCTAGCGCTCCAGATGTGCGGCGGTTCGGCCGCGGCCTGCTGACGCAGGACGTTGATCACCGCCTGAGTGGCGGCCAGGCCCCCCGAACTGAGCAGCACCAGCACCCGGTCGCCGGCGCGCTCGAACACCGTCATCTTGCAGAACTTGGCGTAGTTGTCCACGCCCGCATGCGTGCGCGAGTCGCTGGCCAGGATCAGGCCTTCTTCGAGCTTGACGCCGACACAGTAGGTCATGCGGCGCGCCTGCTCGATCGGCGCCCCAGCGCAATCGCGAAGCATGCGCCGCATTCAGACCACCGCCACTTCGTCGGCCCAGACCTTGAACCGCTCCAGCGTGTTCGGCCCGAAGGTGCTGGACAGCGCGACGTCGCAGGCGTCGCGGCCGCGGGCGATCAGGACGCGACCGATGCGCGGCGTGTTGTTGCGCGCATCGAAGGTGTACCAACGGTCGCCCAGGTAGGCCTCGAACCAGCCGGCAAAGTCCATCGTCCCGTACGGCGGCTCGGTGCCCATGTCACCGAGGTATCCGGTGCAGTAGCGCGCGGGAATGTTCATGCAGCGGCAGAACGCGATCGCCAGGTGGGCATAGTCGCGGCAGACGCCACGCCCCTCCTGGTAGGCCTCCCAGGCGGTGCGCGTGTTGCGCGCATGCGGGTAGCCGAACTCGATGTGCCGGTGAACGAAGTCGCAGATCGCCTGCACGCGCGCCCAGCCGGTCGGGCCATTGCCGAACTGCTTCCACGCGATGTCGGACAGCAGTTCCGTCTCGCAGTAGCGGCTGCCCAGCAGATAGACCAGCGTGGACTCGGGCAGGTGCTCGACCGGGGTCTGCATCGCGCCTGTGCGCCACGACGTCGGGCAGGCCGCTGTCGTTGACCACCGCATCGGTGCTCAGCACGAACCGACCCGGCGGCGCCACCAGGCGGCTGCACCAGTTGCCGAAGAGATCCCGGTACGCGGTGACTGGCACTGCCGGGCTCGTGACGAGATAGTCCGGGCGCACCAGGTCGGACGCCCGCGAATAGTGGATGCTCAGTGCGAGCACCATCGGCGTCGGGGCCCGACACTGGTACTCCATTTCAAAACCGACACGAATCTGCATTTTTCGTCGTCGCAAAGTTCAGCTGATCAGGTGTTGTGCATTTCCAAGGACTACTTCTGCTTCTCGACGATCACCCGACCCGCCGCATTCAGGTAAACGCGGTACCGATTGCCGTCCTTGCACGAACAGGTGTAATCGTTCTCTCCATTGACCTCGACGGCGACGACCTGCCCGCACGGCAATCCCTGCAACGCGATCACCGACGTCATGTCCTTCTTCAGCGCCTCGTCGTCGGCAGCGAGGGACGGCACGGCAAAGAATGCCGCCACGAGCAGGGACGGGGCAAAGACTGCAATGCGATTGATCATGAGTTCTGGGGCGTTCAGCCTTCGAGAGTGGCAAATTTCTTCGGATCGGCGAGCAGGGCCCAGATCGCTTCGCGCGACGACACGATTGCAGCGGCGAGCTTCTGATCGGCGTCCTGCAGCAGCGAGAGCACCTTCATCAGCAGCAGGTCGTACGAACGGCGCAACTGCACCATGGTTATCTTGGCCTTGCCCTGGTAGTAATCGCGGAACTGCTGGAGCAGGTCATCAACCTGATTCTTGAGTGTGATTTTGGTGAAGACGCCAATGGCCTTGGTTTCCTTGAGCTGTTCCTTGAGCGCGGCCAGGTCAAGCGTCGGCGCAACTGGCGCGGAAATCGCGGCCGCGGGCGGCGGCGCGGGCTTTGCTGTCGTCGACGTCAGGAGCGGAGGCCACCGACGGTTTCGTTCCAGCGGCCGGAGTTTTCGTTCCAGGCTTCGTACCGGGCGCGGAAGGCCTATTTTCGGCCTGAGGCGCTGAAGTCGGCGCGACAGGTGCTGGTGTCACGGCGGGAGCGGACTGAGGTGTCGTATCCGTCGACGGCTTGGCCGCAGGCTGCGCTGTGACCGTCTGCGTTGGGACCGCCTCGGGCGGGGGCAAGTCGGGAGGATCCGGTGCAATGGCCGCACAGCCCGCGGCGAGAAGCAACGGGGCAAGGGCCACGTGGATCAGGTGCATCGGGGTGTCGTTTTCAGTGCAACCTCGACCGCATTCCTGATCGTCCGCTCTCGCCACTGTGCGCGAGAATTAGCTATCAAGTCGGACCTACCCGGGCATCGGCCGCAGCCGAGCTAACGCCTCTTGACACCAAAGGCCAGCAGCGCGCCGCCAATCACGATGGCGCCCACGCCTGCCCAAAGCGGAACATTGACTGTTTGCTTTTCCGTGATCGATAACTCGATCGGCCCCAATTTTCCGGAATGAGTTTCCTTCGTGTAGCTGAACCCGCCGTATGCCAAGCCCAGGGCACCGGCCACGATTAGGGCGATGGCCGCAATCTTGATTGCATTCATTACATCTCCTCCTGCCTGATGAGCCCCCGGCACTGGGCATTTCGTGCTTGAGGCGGGATGACATTCCGCAGCGCATGGGCGAGCGGCCGGGCCACTCTGCGGGCGACCACAAGTCAGCAACCGCGACTACGTGCTCACACTCGTCGACCTTGAATGACTTGAATCAGAAAGACGACGATCGCGAGGACGAGCAGGACGTGGATGAATCCGCCCAGCGTGTACGAGCTAACCAGCCCCAACAGCCACAAGACGGCCAATACGACAGCAATGGTCCACAGCATTTTGAATCTCCTGTTTCCATGACACGGTGGCTCAAAAGTCCTGACGACCTACGCCGCAGCAAACCTCGCCACCTTCGGTTTGCACCCGGTCGACGAGTACAGCCGCGCCGGCGCGGGCTCAACCTTTCACGCGCGAATCAACTGCGCTTTTCTTCCTTCACGAACCAGGCATCCGTCGCCTTGAGTTCCCAGTCGGCAATCTGCTTTTCCACTTCGTCCTTGGTGATGCCGTAGCGCTCCTGAATCCTTCCAGCGAGCTGTTCGCGACGGCCGGCAACGACGTCCAGGTCGTCATCGGTCAGCTTGCCCCATTGCACCTTGGCCTTGCCGACGACTTGCTTCCAATTGCCTTGAATGCGATCCCAGTTCATATGAATCTCCATCAGTGATACGTTGATTGGCCACGGGAATGAGGCTCCGGCCCCACCGCTTCTCACGCCGCCCGTATGCGATTCCCGTTCGATTGGCTCAAGATAGACGCGGCACTTCGATAGGTCTGTGCGAAAGCGCACATAACGAAAGGGCCGGTTGTCCGAGATCAACGGGGCTCCGGCCCTGTCCGGCGAGAGCCGGGCGCAGAATGCAGCCGTCTCCTGCGTCGGATCGACGTGCGAGGTCAGCGCCCGGCGTATACCCTCCGGCAATGACGAAACGATTGGTGTTTCTGGTGCCGGGTTTCTTCGGCTTCAGCTCCGTCGGCGCAGTGAACTACTTCGAGGACGTCGAGCGTTCGCTCGGCGCTGCGTTGCGCCGGCGCGGCGTGGACGCCCGCATCGTGCGGTGCATGACGCAGCCGACCGCGTCGATTCCGCGACGCGCCGACATACTTCGCCGCCAGGTGATCCGCAGCGGTGGTCTGGGAGCCCGCGAGTTGCACTTCGTCGGCCACTCGACGGGCGGCCTCGACGTGCGCATGCTGTTGACCCCGGGAGTGAAGATCGCAAGCGGCGACTCGGAGGAGCGTATCGCCCGCTTGACGCGGACGGCCATCTCCGTGGCCACGCCGCACCACGGCACACCGCTGGCCAATCACTTCGTCACTGTCCAGGGACAGACGCTTCTGTTGGTGCTGAGCGCGCTGGCGACGTCAGGCGAAGGCCGCGGGGCAATTCTCGCCGCGGCGAAAGCCATCGCACTGGTGGCGCGGCTCGACGACTGGGCGGGTCGCGCGGACGGCCCGCTCGATCGGATCGCCGAGACGCTGCTGCGCAAGATCCGCTTTGACCGCCGCGACCCCGCGTGGACCTACCTCGGTGAAATCGAGCGCGATCAGGGCGCGGTGCTGCAGCTCACCCCTGAGGGGATCGATCTGTTCGATGCCGCCGTCGCGGACAACGCCAGGATCGAGTACGGCTGCGTCGTCGCCGGTGTTCCGAAGCCACGCGAGGACTTCAAGTTGAAGGAACTTCTGGATCCGGAGTACCTCGTTCTGCGCGCGCTGTTCAGACTGCTGCACGCCTTGACGTCGCGCTCGCATCCGCGTTATCCGTATCCGAAACTGACAAAGGCGACACAAGGACTGCTCGATCGCGGGCTCGGTTTCAAGGCGACTTCACAGATCAGCGACGGCATCGTGCCGACACTGAGTCAGCTGCACGGTCGGGTACTGCACGTTGCGCGCGCCGATCATCTTGATCTGGTCGGCCACTACACGCTGGCGGGAGGAGGGACCGCGAACTGGTTGCCCTCGGGCGCCGGCTTCACGCCCGAAGCGTTTGACGCCACCTGGGAGGCGGTGGCTACAGCCATCGCGCAAGGCCGGCGCAAGGCGTGAGCCGCCGGGACGCAGCACGCTACCCAGGACCCTGCAAAGCATTCCAGACAACCGCTGCAACGATGCTCCAGGCTCCGTTTGCCTGGGAGATATTCTCATTCACCAGTTCAGGCACGCTGGACTGTGAGACGTCGCCCGTTTCATTGAAACGGAAACTTGCGATCGGCGTGGCCTCGGTCGCTCCGATCGTATCCATCCGTCGGCACTCGACGTCCGCATGCCGCGAGTCATCGGCGACCGGAACAAGGACAAACTCGACCCGCGACCCGCCATGCACTATGACGATTCGATCAGCAGTCGGGTCCTGGGCCACTCGCAGTCCACGCAGCAGCGGTCGTCCATCGCCTGCTTGCTCGGCGAGCTTGGCGAATGACCGGAACAGGCTGCGCAATCCCGACGGGGTTCCTGTCCCTTCGGCTTCTACCTTCTTCTTCGCTGTTCTTTTCATCTGTTTCCAATGGTGCCCTGCACGAGCGCAGGCCGCCACGATATCGTGCGTCCTCCGAGGAAAGTCCGAGCGTCCCTACGGTAGTGTGCCGTACGCACGTGACCGTGCGTCATCCGGATCGGCCTCCCGGTTCAATTCCAGGGTTGACGTTCGGCCGCGATGGCTATCATGCGTCGACCCTGACCTGCCCGACTCATGCACCGCATCCTCGCCACCGTCCTGATTGTCGCCGCCGCGACCTCCCCCGCAACCGCACTGGCCCAGAAACCGGCGCCCGCCCTCGACGAGAGTGTCGGACAGATCCCGCAATCCGCGCCGGGAACGCCGTGGTCATTCATCGGCTACGGCATCACGACGCCGACCGATCCGCAATGGTTCGTCGCGACCAGCACGCCTCGCGGTGGAGCGATGGGGCGCAGCCTGTCGACCACCGATTCCCACAGCGCCGTGCTGGTGCTCTCCAGCGAACTGCTCGACAAGCCGGTGGAGTCGGATACCGAATTGCTGGCCGTGGCGCAGGACCGCCACGCTCGCATCGGCGAGCGCTGGACCCTGAGCAAGCATGAGGAGACCCTGTCGCGGCATGCCGGTACGCGCTGTGCCCGGCACCTGATGAGCGCACGCGAACCGGAGGACAAGTCGCCGCGCAAGGATGCCGCCAAGGCCAATCTGAGTCGCAGCCACCTGCACGTGACCGGCCTGTCCTGCGTGCATCCGACCGACGCACGCTTGCTGGTCGAAGTCGGTGTTTCCGAGCGCAGCCCGCGCGACACGATGAACCCATCGGTCCTGCGCGACGCCGAGCAGGCGATCGCGAGCCTGTCGTTCCAGCGGTATTCCGAGCAGGCCCTGCAGAAGTCGGCCGAACTGGCGCGCGTCGGCAACGTGCAGGACGCCGAGGCGATGCTTAAGCCCTATGTCGACGCCGACGCGGCCTGGGCGCGCTACTTCCTGGCACAGATCGTCCAGCGCGCGGTGCCCGCACCGGCCGAGGCCGGGCAACGCATCAAGGCGCTGCTGGAGCCCGCCGCCGAGCGCGGCCTGGCTGATGCGCAATGGATGCTGGGCACGCTGTACCTGCGCGGTGCCGCCGGCGTTCCGAAGGATCCCGCCCTGGCCGAGGCCCTGCTGCGCCGCGCGGCCGAACGAGGCAATCCGGGCGCCGCGTTCCAGCTCGGAATTGCACTGCTGTCCGGAAAGGACGGCCTGTCGCCCAACCAGCGTGAAGCTGTGGTGTGGATCTCCCGGTCGGCGGCCCGCGGCCAGAAGGAAGCCCAGGACCTGCTCAAGAGCGCCCGGGACGGCCAGCCACCGCCCGCCCCGGCCCCCAAGGCGCCTGCCAAGTAGCCAGAGCGGCCGACCCGCCCGTCGGCGGCATCTACCATCCAGTCCGCTTCCTGTGCACTGCGTCGCACGGCGCGTGCGGCGCGACGGCGGCATGGGCACGATGCAAGCTGGCCTAGAAAGCGGACACATGCGACTTTTCATCTTCACCCTCGGGCTCCTATGGGGTGGCTCCAGCCTTGCCCAGTTCGCCGCGGTGCCCATCGCCGCAACGGTGATCGTCGGCTCCTCCGGCAGCCGGACCGACGGTTCCGGCCGCCGGGCTGACGACGTCCGTGCCCTCGAACCGTTTTCCGCCGTGAAGATCGACGGGCCGATCGATGTCGTGCTGAAGGCGTCGGACCGCGAGCAGGTCACCGTGAATTTCGATGACAACCTGCTGCAACTGGTCGAAACGCGCGTGATCGCCGCCGCTGCTCCCACCCTTGACATCCGCATTCAGCCAACCGCCGGATTCAAGAGTTCGCGCAAGCCGAAGGTCGTCATTGAATTCAAGTCGATCAGTGCCCTTTCGCTGCGGGGTTCGGGCGATGTCCACGCCGACGTTTTGCGCGGCCCGCTGCTGGCCATCTCGATCGCCGGCAGCAGCGATGTGAAAGTCGACCACATGGACGTGGACGTGCTCGGCGTGTCCATCAGCGGCAACGGCGACTTCGCAGCGACCGGCCGGGCCGACGAGCAGGGCTACAACATCGCCGGCATCGGGCGATGTGCTCGCAAGCGACCTTGTCGGGCAGACGGTCAAGGTTCGCATCGCCGGCAGCGGCGACGTCCGGGTGCACGCCCAGCAAATGCTCGATGTGGCGGTCGCCGGATCGGGCGATGTGCTCTATCGCGGCTCGCCGATGATCCGCAAGAGCATCGCCGGCTCGGGCGAGGTGCGCAAGGCGAAGTAGCGCGGCAGGCGGTACGCTTGCCGGATGCTGACCGCTACGCTCGCCACGACGCTGGCGCGGACTGCGCTGGCCAACGTGGTCACCGAGTATCCGTACAAGCTCGATCAACTGCTCGCCGGTACCGAGGATCTTGCCACTCCGCGCGCGCTGCATCCGGTGTTCTGGGGCAGCTACGACTGGCATTCGTGTGTCCACATGCACTGGACGCTGGTGCGGTTGCTGCGCCGGTTTCCGGACCATGAACTGGCCGGAGCGACGCGCGCCCACCTGCAGGCACGCCTTACGCCGCAGGCCATTGCCGGTGAACTCGCCACCCTGCGCCGGCCGCACCGGCAGACCTTCGAGCGGCCCTATGGCTGGGGCTGGCTGCTGAAGCTCGCTGCCGAACTGGAACTCCTTGCGCAGGAGCAGGGCGAAACCTCGGCGTGGCGCGATGCCGTGCGGCCGTTGGCCGGTGAGTTTGCCGAACGCTTCCTCGCCTATCTGCCGCGCGCCGACTATCCGTCGCGGGGCGGCGCACACGTCAACACGGCCTTCGCCCTTCTGCTCGCACTTGCCTGGTGCGACGCGGTCCAGCACCGCGCGCTGCGTCAGGCGATCGCTGAGCGCGCCAATCGCTGGTTCGGCCGCGACCGCCGCTACCCGGCGGCGTACGAACCCAGCGGCGAGGACTTTCTCTCGGCTGGTCTGGTCGAGGCAGCGTTGATGCTGCGCGTGGTCGACGGCTGTTCCTTCGCCGACTGGTGGGCGCTGTTCCTGCCGACGGACGATGCCCTGGTCCGCCTGGCTGGTTCCCGTGGCTGTCAGCGATCCGGCCGACGCCAGGATCGTGCACCTGCACGGAGTGAACCTCTCCCGCGCCTGGTGCTGGTCCCTGCTGTACCCGGAGCTGGAACCGAAGCTGCGCGACCCAGTCGAGCGCGCCATCGCGGCACATCTGGCGGCATCGCTGCCGGCCGCGACCGGCGGCGACTATGTCGGTACGCATTGGCTCGCGTCATTCGCATTGCTCGCGCTGGACGACGCGCGCTGACCGCGGTCAACACCGCTGGCGATCGGGTAAGGTGAGATACGTGGCTCAGGAGGTGCATCGTGTCTCAGTGGGACGTCATCGTCATCGGTTCCGGCATCGGCGGACTGTCCGCAGCCGCAGCGCTCGCGCGTGAAGGCAAGCGTGTGCTCGTCGTCGAGCGCCACAACCAGCTCGGTGGCCTGACCCAGTCCTTCGAGCGCAACGGCTACCGGTTCAACGTCGGCGTGCATTACATCGGTGGCGCGGGCGACACCGACGACCATGTCGGGCCGGCGAAGAAGATCTTCGACGTCCTGACGCCTCATGGAATCCCGATGGCGTCGATGGGACCGGTCTACGACCGTGTGCACTTTCCCGGGATGACCATCGAGTTCGAGCACCCGGTCGCGCGCCTGGTGGAGACGCTGAAGGTCCGCTTTCCCTCGGAAGCGGCCGGCATCGATCGTTACTTCGACAGCATGCGCGCCGCCGGCAAGGCGCTCGAGGCAGTCTTCGCGGCGCATTCGATGCCGCAGATCGTCGCGCGCGGACTGATGTGGTGGAAGGAAGACGACGTCGAGCGCTGGGTCGGCCGCACGCTGTGGGAAGTGATCCAGGAATGCGTCAGCGATCCCAAGCTGCAGGCCGTGCTGGCCGCACAGTGGGGCGACCATGGCGGACGACCCAGCCAGGCCAGTCTTCGCGCTGCATGCGGTCGTGATGTCGAGCTACTTCGACGGCGCCTGGTATCCGGTGGGCGGGTCCGCCGTCTTCGCCGAAGCATTCGGGGAAGCCGTGCAGGCCGGCGGTGGCGAACTGCGCACCGGAGAAGCGGTGGCCGCAATCCGCGTGAACGAGGGCCGGGTGCAGGGGGTGACGCTCGCGAGCGGCGCCATGATCGACGCGCCGTGCGTCATCTCGGATGCTGGCGTACGCACGACACTGCGCCTGCTGCCGTCGGAGGAAGTGGACTACGAGTGGGCCCGTGATGTGCTGCAGATCGAGCCGTCGGTCGGCTACGTCGGCCTGTACCTCGGACTCGAAGGCGACATCGCCGCCAACGGTGCGAGCTCGGCCAACGACTGGATCTATGAAAGCTGGGACGTCGACCAGCTCTGGCGCAACCCGCTGATCGAACCCGACGCGCCGATGATGTTCGTCTCGTTCCCCTCACTGAAGGATCCGCGCCACGATCCCGGGGAAGCGCTGCGCCACACCTGCGAGATCGTCACTTTCGTCGACCCGGACGCCTTCGCCCCGTGGGAACGCGAAGGCATGAAGCGTGGCGACACACGCGATCCCGGCTATCTCGAACTCAAGGAACGGATCGAGCAGAATCTGCTGAGCCAGTTCGGGCGCCACTTCCCGCGACTGACGCCGATGGTCCGCTACGTCACGTCATCGACACCGATCTCGGTGTCGACCTATACCGGCGCAGAGCACGGCGCGATGTACGGACTGGCAACCACGCCGGCCCGTTTCCTGAGCGATGCGCTGCGTCCGCGCACGCCGATCGGCGGGCTGTTCCTCGCCGGGCAGGACGCATGTTGCCCCGGTGTGACAGGCGCACTGCTCGGTGGCCTGATGGCCGCCGTGTCGGTCGAGCCGCGGCTGCTCACGCTGTTGCGCTGACGTCTGTCGGACCGGACGCGGCGATCCGCGTCGAGTCCACGTTTATGTTCCAATCGAAACCACTCCGGCATCCGCACAGTTCGATCACGCACACATGAAAAAGAAATCCACCAAGACTTCCCCGAGGAAATCCGCGTCGCGCAAGACGGTCCTTGTCGACCTGGCCCTGCAGGGGGGCGGCTCGCACGGAGCCTTCACCTGGGGCGTACTCGATCGCCTACTCGAAGAATCGTGGCTGCAGTTCGAAGGTGTTTCGGGGACATCGGCGGGCGCGATGAACGCGGTCGTCATGGCCGATGGCCTGGCCGCCGGAGGTCACGCACAGGCGCGTGTCGCTCTCGATAGCTTCTGGCGCCGCGTTTCGGACGCGGCCATCATGAGTCCGTTCCGCCGCGGGCCGCTTGAAGTCCTGACCGGCCGATGGACACTCGATTACTCGCCGATCTTCGTGGCGATGGATCTTGCGGCGCGCGTGTTCTCGCCGTACGACCTCAACCCTCGCGACAACAATCCGTTGCGCGACATCCTCGCCGAAAGCGTCGACTTCGAGCGCGTCTCGCAGGCGCGGATCAAGATCTTCGTCAACACCACTCACGTGCGCACCGGCCGCAGCCGCGTGTTCCGCAACCGGGAACTGACTCCGGACGTGCTGCTCGCGTCGGCGTGCCTGCCGACGCTGTTTCAGGCGGTCGAGATCGACGGCGAGGCTTACTGGGACGGTGGCTATACGGGCAATCCGACGATCACGCCGCTGGTGCGTGAGTGCAAGTCCGAAGATACGATCCTCGTGCAGATCAATCCGGTCGATCGTCCCGGGACGCCGCGCACTGCCAACGAGATCCAGAACCGGCTCAACGAGGTCTCGTTCAACGCCACGTTGCTGAAGGAACTGCGCGCCGCCGCGCTGCTGCGCCAGGTGGCCAAGTCGAGCACCGGCGAGCTCGGCCTGCTGGCGCGAATGCGTTTTCATCGCATCACCAGCCCGATGATGACCGAGCTCGGCTATTCGTCCAAGATGCTGGCGGAGTGGGCCTTCTTCCAGATGCTGCGTGAGGAGGGGCGTCGCGTGGCCGACGAGTTCCTTGCGAACCACGGCGACGATCTCGGCACCAATTCGACACTCGACCTCAACGAGATGCTCGATTTCGAGTAAGCAGAACCGCCGAAGGAAGGCGACGCAGCCGCCGGGTCAGGACCCGGCCAGAGCTGCTCGCGTGCCGCACAAGAGCCGCTAGATTCGCCCCTCTTCCACGGCGTGGCAGGCTACTTCCGTCTCCCCGGCGGCATGGCGTTCCGTTCGCAGTACCGGCGCCTCGGTCTTGCATCGAGCATTGGCATGCGGACAGCGTGGGTGGAAGGTGCAACCGCTCGGCGGGTTCAGTGGATTGGGAACTTCCCCGGCCACCGGCGTGCGCGCGCGGCCGGTCATCTCGAGGTCCGGGATCGCGTCGAGCAGCATGCGTGTGTACGGGTGGCGCGGTGCCTCGAACAGCACGCGCCGCGGCGCGAGTTCGACGATCTTGCCCAGGTACATCACACCGACGCGGTCCGAAATGTGATGAACCACCGCCAGGTTGTGCGAGATGAAGAGATACGTGAGCCCCAGTTCGCGCTGCAGATCCTTCATCAGGTTGAGCACCTGCGCCTGCACCGAGACGTCCAGTGCCGACGTCGGCTCGTCGCATACGAGGAATTCCGGCTTGGTCGCCAGCGCGCGTGCAATCGACAGCCGCTGCCGCTGCCCTCCGGAAAACTGGTGCGGATACTTCTCCTTGTCGGCCGGTCCGAGCTTCACCTGGTGCAGCAGTTCATCGACCCGTGCGGTGATCTGCACCTTGTCACGCATCAGTCCATGCGCGATCAGCGGCTCGGCAATGATGTCGCGCACCCGCCAGCGTGGATTCAGGCTGGCGAACGGATCCTGGAAGATCATCTGCAGCTTCTGGCGCAGGCTCCGGCCTGAGGCTGTGTTCATCTCGGCCAGGTCGTGCCCGAAGAACTCGACGCGGCCACGCGTCGGCGTGTACAGGCCGACCAGCAAGCGTGCGACGGTGGACTTTCCGCAGCCCGATTCGCCGACCAGCGAGAGCGTCTCGCCGCGACGGATGGTGAAGCTGATGCCGTCGACCGCATGCAGTATCTGACGGCCGCTGCGCTCGAGCACGCGATTCAGCCACGGAGGCGATACATCGAAGTACTTGGCGATGCCCTCCGCCTTGACGATGGTCTCGGCGAAACCCGGTTCCGGCTTCCGGTGCAGTTCCGGGTTCGGGACGGCGGCCATCGCGTCAGGCGGCACGACGCACGGGTGCTGGGTCGTGCAGCCAGCACGACGCAAGTGAAGCACCGGCCGTCAGCAGATCGGGCCGCTCACGCGAACATCGCTCGAATGCCTGGGTGCAACGCGGATGGAACGCGCACCCGTCGGGAATCGCCGTCAGGCGCGGCATGGCGCCGTCGATCTGCGTAAGCCGCTCCTTGTCCGCGATCATGCTTGGAATCGAGCCCATCAGTCCGACCGTATAGGGATGCTGCGGACGATGGATGACATCCGACACCGGCCCGATCTCTGCGATGCGACCGGCATACATGACGGCAACCCGGTCGGCCGTCTCGGCGATCACGCCCATGTCGTGCGTGACCAGCATCACTGCGGTGCCGTGGTCCCGGCAGAGTTGCTTGAGCAGAGAGATGATCTGGGCCTGGATCGAAACATCGAGGGCGGTCGTTGGCTCGTCGGCAATGACCAGCTTGGGTTGCGCCGCCAGCGCCAGCGCGATGACCACGCGTTGACGCATGCCGCCCGAAAACTGGTGCGGGTAGTGATCGATGCGCCGCTCCGCCGCCGGGATGCCGGTGGACACCAGCAATTCGACCGCGCGTTCGCGCGCCTGGCTCGACGAGATGTTCAGGTGCGTGGTGATCGTCTCGACGATCTGCTGGCCGACCGTGTACAGCGGGTTCAACGACGTCAGCGGGTCCTGGAAGATCGCGCCGATCTCGCGTCCGCGGATCTTGCGCATGTCGTCGTACGGCAGGTTGTCGATGCGCAGGCCCGCCAGTCTGATCTCGCCGGCTGCAATGCGGCCGGGAGGTTCCAGCAGCCCGATGATCGCTGCGCCGGTCAGCGACTTGCCGGCGCCTGATTCGCCCACCACGCCGAGCACCTCGCCCGGTTCGATCGAGAACGACACGTCATCGACGGCAAGCAGTGTGCCGCGCCGCGTCGGGAATTCGATTCGGAGACTGCGGACCTCGAGCAGCGGACTCGCCATGCGCTATTTCTTCGCCGGCGGATTCGGATCGCAGCCTCCCAGCGGCTCCATGTAGTCGACCCGCGGAGTGAACTGTGCCGCGATCCGCGTGTCGCGCACGGCGACAATGTAATACGTGAAGCACGGCTTGATGTCGACCTTGAGTTCACCGGTCTCCTGGGGCGCGCCGGGTACCGGCATCGCCTGCACGCGTATTACATGGACACCGGGCTCGACCAGCACCCGTCGCTGCGTCGTGTCCCAGTTGTCCACGCCCAGAATCATGACCGGCTGCGTGTCGATGTTGGTCTTGATATAGCGCTGCCCCACCAGGTAGGAACCGTGGAACGAGGTGGCACATCCGGACAGCAGACCGATCGTGGCGATCAGCAACGCGGCAGAAACGAGCTTGATCTTCATGGTGCTTCTCCTCTGGTAAACGCCAAACGCAGGCAATGGTGCCAGCTCAACGCAACTTCGGATTCAACGCATCGCGCAGCCAGTCGCCCAGCAGGTTGACCGACAGCACGAGCAGGATCAGGGCAAGTCCGGGAAAAATGGTGATCCACCACTCCCCGGAGAACAGGAACTCGTTGCCGATGCGGATCAGGGTGCCCAGCGAAGGCGTGGTCGGCGGCACGCCGACGCCCAGGAAGGACAGTGTCGCCTCGGTGATGATCGCGGTCGCAATGTGGACGGTGGCAAGTACCAGCACCGGTCCCAGCACGTTCGGCAGCACATGCTTGAGCATGATCTTGAACGGCGAGACGCCGATGACACGGGCCGCCTGGATGTACTCCTTGTTCTTCTCCACCAGCGTGGAGCCTCGTACCGTGCGTGCGTACTGCACCCAGCCCGAGAGCGCGATTGCAATGATCAGCACGCCGAAAGCCAGCTCGTTGTGCGAATCGCGCGGCAACACGGCACGCGCCACGCCGTCGATCAGCAGCGCCACCAGGATGGCCGGGAACGACAGCATGACGTCGCACACGCGCATGATGAAAGCGTCGAGGCGGCCACCGATATAGCCCGACAGCAATCCGAGCCCGACGCCCATCACCACCGACAGCACGACCGATGCGATGCCGATGAGCAATGAGATCTGCATGCCGTAGATGACGGCGGAGAAAATGTCGCGCCCCTGGTCATCGGTCCCCAGCCAGAACGTCGGATTCCCGCCCTCTTCCCAGGACGGCGGCAGCGAGGCGTCGAGCAGGTTGATCGTCGCAAGATCAAACGGGTTGTGGGGCGCGACCCAGTAGGCGAACACAGCCGAGAAAATCAGCACGAACGCCGTCAGCGCTGCCACCATCGCCACCGGCGAGTTGCGGAAGCTGTAGGCGACGTCGCTGTCCCAGACGCGGGCCAGACCGTTCATTCCGGTTCCCCGGCCCGGCGCTACTGCGCCGCGCCTTTCACGCTGACCCACTTCAGCGGCATGTAGTTGTCCGCCAGCTGCACGACGTCGACGTTCTTCTTCATCGCCCACGCCAGCGCCTGCTGATGCAGCGGAATATGGCCTACGTCATCCTGGTGGATCTTCATCGCCTCCGCGATCATTGCGTTGCGCTTCTTGAGGTCCGTTTCGGTCGCTATCGCCTTGGTCAGCTCATCGACCTTCGCGTTGCTGTAGCTGCCGAGGTTGAATTGCCCCTGGCCGCCAGCGCCCGGCGTCGCCATCACTGCGAACAGCGGGTTGTGCGCGTCATAACTGCTGGGCGTCCAGCCGAGCAGGTAGAACGAGGTGTTGCGCGACAGGATCTTCGGGAAGTAGGTGCCCTTGGTCTCGGCGCTGAGATTCACCTTGATGCCGACTTTCGCCAGCATCGCCGTGGCTGCCTTGCAGATTTCCTCGTCGTTGACGTAGCGATCGTTCGGGCAGTTCATTCCGACTTCAAAACCGTTTGGATAACCGGCGTCGGCCAGCAGCTTCTTCGAGGCCTCCGGGTCATACGGAAGCCGCTTGTTCATCTCCGGCACAAACCCGGTGATCCCGGGCGCAATCATCAGCCCGGTCGGTGCCGAGGCGCCACGCATCACCGCCTTCTGGATCGCGTTGATGTCGATCGCCTGGTAGAACGCCTGGCGCACGCGCTTGTCCTTGAACGGATTCTTGCCCTTGACGCTCGACGAAAGCAGTTCGTTGCGCGACTGGTCCATGCCCAGGAAGATCGTGCGCAGCTCCGGCCCCTGCATCACCTTGAGATTCGGATTGGACTGGATGCGGGCCACGTCCTGCACCGGCACCGGCTCCATCATGTCGATTTCGCCCGACAGCAAGGCAGCGACGCGGGTCGATGCGTTGCCGATCGGCGTGAACACCACTTCCTGGACGTTTCCTTCGATCTTGTCCCAGTAACCGGGATTGCGTTGCAGCGTCGTGCGCACGTTCGGATCGCGCGACCGCAGGCGATAGGGACCGGTGCCATTCGCCTTGAACGACGCCGTGTTCTCCGTGCCCTTGCGCTTGTCCACCGGCTGCACGGCGCGGTTCTCTTCGCACCACTTCTTCGACATGATGTACCAGTCGGTGAGCATGTCGGGCAGTGTCGGGAACGGCTCGTTGGTGATGACATCGATCGTGTTGTCGTCGAGCTTGCGGATCTCCTTGATCGAGCCGATCTTGGACTTGACGTCCGAACCATCACCCTTGGAGCGGTTGTACGAGAAGATCACATCGTCCGCCGTGAACGGCGTGCCGTCGTGGAATTGCACGTTCTTGCGCAGGTTGAAGCGCCACACGGTCGGCCCGGTCTGTTTCCAGTCGGTGGCCAGGGCCGGCACGAGCTCGAGTTTCTTCCCGCGACCGATCAGAGGCTCGTAGACATTGCCGGTGAACGTCAACTGCAGCGATTCGTTCAGCGAGTGCGGGTCCATCGACAACGCGTCGCCCTGGTTGGCGTATTTGAACGTCTGTGCGTGTGCGGCCACGGCTCCCAGGGCCAGTGCGCCCACCGCTACCCAGGCCGCCATGCGCGTCGAAAGTCGATCGAGGGTCTTCATGGATGCTCCTAAGGACGCTGTTTTGCGTTGAGCGGCAGGCCGCGCTCTGCCAATGCGGAAAAAAAGGCCGCTCCCAGCGGGATGACGGCGTCGTTGAAATCATATCGGGAGTTGTGCAGGAAGCAGCCGCCTGCTCCGCCGCCCTGTCCAAGCCGGACATAGCACCCCGGCTTCACACGCAGCATGAAGGCGAAGTCCTCGGCGCCCATCGAAGGTTCGAGATCTCGCACTACGTTGTCTTCGCCGACGAGTTCCGCGGCCGTATCGGCGGCAAAACGCGCCTGTTCCGGGTGATTGATCGTGGCCGGATAGATGCGTTCGTAGATCACCTTCGCTTCGGCACCGAGCGCCTTGGCGGTCGACTCCGCGAGGTCTGTCAGTCGCTGCTCGATCAGGTCCTGCGCATCGGCGCTGAACGTGCGCACGGTCCCGACCATCCTGGCCTCGCGCGGGATCACCGAGAAGGCACCCGGATTACCGGCATGAATCGAGCACAGGCTCAGGACCGCGGCATCCAGCGGCCCGACATTGCGCGCGACGATCGTCTGCGCCGCCGTCACGATGTGCGCGGCCACGACCACGGGATCGACGGCACGATGCGGGTGCGCTGCATGCCCGCCCTTGCCGCTGACGATGATTTCGACCCGGTCGGCCGCGGCCATCATCGGACCGGTGTTCAGGCCGATCCTTCCGGGTTCGAGCGCGGGCCAGTTGTGGAGTGCGTACACCGAATCGGCCGGGAAGCGCTCGAACAGGCCGTCGTCGATCATTGCCTTGGCGCCGGCAAAGCCCTCCTCGCCCGGCTGGAAAATCAGCACGACAGTGCCATCGAAACGCCGCGTGGACGCCAGGTACTGCGCCGCGCCGAGCAGGATGGTGGTGTGGCCATCGTGGCCGCAGCCATGCATCAGGCCCGAGCGGACCGACCGGTGCGCGAACTCGTTTTCCTCGTCCATCGTGAGCGCATCCATGTCGGCGCGCAGCCCGATCGACCGGTCCGAATTTCCTCGCCCGCGGATGACGCCCACGACGCCGGTACGTGCGATGCCGGTGTGCACCTCGTCAACACCGTAGCCACGCAGGCGCTCAGCGACCAGCGCCGATGTGCGATGTTCCTCGAATCCGAGTTCCGGATTGGCGTGCAGGTCACGCCGAAGTTCGGACAGTCCCTCGTGATGCGGAAGGATGGACGTCAGCGGGCCACGCAACGCTGCTCCGAGGTAGGTTCCCATCGGTAGCGACTAGTGGGCCGCGGCGGCGCGGTCGATGCGCAGGCGCGGATCGACAGCGAAATACAGCAGGTCGACGATAAGGTTGATCAGCACGAAGACGAGGGCGATCAGGCACAGGTAGGCCGCCATCACCGGAATGTCCGCGAACTGAACCGACTGGATGAACAGCAGCCCCATGCCGGGCCACTGGAACACGGTTTCGGTCACGATTGCAAAGGCGATGATGCCGCCGAGCTGCAGTCCGGTGATCGTGATGACCGGCACCAGTGTGTTCTTCAGAGCATGGCCGAAATTGACGGCACGATCAGTCAGTCCGCGAGCCCGCGCGAATTTGATGTAGTCGGTGCGCAGCACTTCCATCATCTCGGAACGGACCAGGCGCATGATCAGCGTCAGCTGGAACAGTGACAGCGTGATGGCCGGCAGGATCAGATGCTTCCACCCGGTTGACGAGAGGAAGCCACTCGACCACCAGCCGAGCTTGACGACATCGCCACGACCATAGGACGGCAACCAGCCCAGCTGCACTGCGAAGACCAGGATCAGGAGGATGCCAATCAGGAACGTCGGCAGCGAGATCCCGACCAGCGAAGCCGCGAGCAGGGCCTGCGACAACCAGGAATTTCGTCGCAATGCCGTGTACACGCCGGCGGGTATGCCGACGACGATTGCAAGGGTGGCGGCCGTGAAGGCCAGCTCCAGCGTTGCAGGAAGGCGCTCCTGGATCAGTGTGGACACCGCTCGACCCTGACGCAAACTGATGCCGAAGTCGCCCTGGATCGCATTGCCCACAAACGTCGCGAACTGCAGGAGAACCGGCTGGTCGAGCCCCAGGTCGGTGCGCAGGCGCGCACGGTCCTCGGGAGTAGCGTCCTGGCCCAGCATCTGCGACACCGGGTCGCCAACGTACTGGAACAGCAGAAACGCCACCAAAGCCACGGCCAGCATGACCAGCACAGCCTGCAACAATCGGCGAATGATGAACGCGAGCATCCCTGGACACGAAATCGCCTGGCGCAAGGCGCCATGCCGTCAATGCCTTGAAATATAGCGCGTAAGGTTGCGCTGACGATCGCGGTTCGTCGCCGCGTCCGCGGAAAAGCAACGGGCCGGCATTGCCGGCCCGTTGCTTGCCGAAGCGCGACCCCGCGGCGCTACTCCTTGATGTCGACGCCGTAGAAGCTGTGCCGTCCGAACGGCGACAGCTTGAAATCGACGACGTTCTTGCTCATCGGCTTGAGTTGCACTGCGTGTGCAATCGTGAACCAGGGGGCCTGTTCCTTGAAGATGACCTGCGCCTTCTCATAAAGCGGAGTGCGCGCGGCCTGTCCCGACGTGGTTTTGGCCTTTTGTACCAGTTCCTCGAACGGCTGGTAGCAGAATTTCGCCACATTGCTGCCGTTGGACTTGGCCGAATCGCAGCCGAGCAGCGTGTTCAGGAAGTTGTCGGGATCGCCGTTGTCGCCGGTCCACCCGAGCATGCCCATCTGATGCTCGCCGTTTTGCATGCGCTTGCGGTACTCACCCCACTCGAAGCTCTTGATTTCTGCCGTGACGCCGATCTTCGCCAAATCTGCCTGCATCAACTCCGCAATGCGCTTCGCGTTCGGGTTGTATGGGCGCTGCACCGGCATCGCCCACAGGTCGGTCGAAAAACCATTTGGATACCCGGCATCGGCCAGGAGCTTCTTCGCAGCGGCAGGATCGTACGGATCATCCTTGATGGTGTCGTTGTACGACCATTGGGTCGGCGGGATCGGGTTCTTCGCGGGCACTCCCGTCGTCAGGTAGACGGCGTCGATGATCGCCTTCTTGTTGATCGCCATGTTAATGGCCTTGCGCACGCGTACGTCATCGAACGGCTTCTTCGTCGTGTTGTAGGCGAGGTAGCCGACGTTCAGGCCCGGCTGCTCGAGCACCTGGATCTTCGGATCCTTGCGGATAGCCTCGAGGTCGGCCGGATTCGGATACGGCATCACATGGCATTCGCCCTTCTGCAGCTTGGCCCAGCGCACAGAGGCGTCCGGCGTGATGGAGAACACCAGGTCGTCAATCTTGGCCTTGCCGCCCCAGAATTGCGGGAACGCCTTGTAGCGGATCAGGGCGTCACGCTGGAACTGCACCAGGTAGAACGGTCCGGTGCCGATCGGCTCCTGGTCGATCTTCTCAGGCGTGCCCGCCTTGAGCATGGCATCGGCGTATTCCTTCGACTGCACGCCGGCGTATTCCATCGCGAGGTTCGACAGGAATGGCGCTTCGGCCTTCTCGAGCGTGACTCTCACCGTGTAGTCGTCCACCTTCTCGACCGACTTCAGCAGCTTGGGCATGCCCATGTCGTTGAAGTACGAATGGTTCGAACTCGTGACCTTGAAATACGGGTTCGACTCTTTCCACTGGCGCTCGAACGCGAAGATGATGTCATCGGCGTTCATGTCACGGGTGGGCTTGAAGTTCTTGTTCTCGTGCCACTTCACTCCCTTGCGCAGAGTGAATGTGTAGACCTTGCCGTCGGGCGAGATGTCCCACTTTTCGGCGAGTCCCGGCACGACGCGCGTGCCGCCGCGTTCGAAGTCGACGATACGGCTGTAGATCTGGCTGTTGGCGTCGAACGACGTGCCGGTCGTGTTGATGCCCGGATAGAAATTCTCCGGACTGCCTTCCGAGCAGAACACCAGCGTCTTCGCCGATGCACTGCCGATCAGCGCCAGCGCTGCGCATAGCACCGCTGCACGCAGTATCGGTCTCGCCATGGTTCGTGCGGTCGCGCCGTGCCGGACCGTGTCCCTTGTTTGTGTCATCTTCCCTGCTCCTGTGATCGCGCCACTTCGGGCGTCATGAAAGGTTGTGGAACCGGTAACGATACATCGGCTGCAATCTGCTCGGCAAAGTGGCAGGCCACCTGGCGTCCGTCCAGCGGACGCAGCAACGGGCGCTCGGCGCGGCAGCGGTCGGCAGCATGCGGGCAGCGCGTCGAGAAAACGCAGCCGGCAGGAGGCGCCAGCGGCGACGGCAATTCCCCGGTCAGCAACGTGCGGCGGCCGGCGCCAAGTCCCGGGGTCGAGCCCAGCAGCGCCTGGGTATACGGATGCAGCGGCGCGTCGAAGATGTGCGCTTTAGGCCCCTGCTCCATCGCCAGCCCGAGGTACATCACCAGCACCTCGTCGGCGATATGCCGTACCACGGCGAGGTCGTGCGAGATGAACAGGTAGGCGACACCAAATTCGCCCTGCAGGTCCGCCAGCAGATTGAGCACCTGCGCCTGGATCGAGACATCAAGTGCCGATACCGGTTCGTCGGCGACCACCAGCGCAGGGCGCAGCATCAGCGCCCGCGCAATCGCAATGCGCTGGCGCTGCCCGCCCGAGAACATGTGCGGGTAGCGTCCCACGTGTTCGGGACGCAGTCCGACCCGGCGCATCATCTCCGCGACCCGGGAACGCCGTTCGTCGGCACCGAGCTTGGTATTTATCGCCAGCGGTTCTTCGAGGATGGAGCCAATCGTCTTGCGGGGATTCAGCGAACCATAGGGATTCTGAAACACCAGCTGGACCGTATGCCGCAGCTGAGCGCGCGTCTCCTTGGTCGCGGCGATGGCATCGGTCCCGCCAAGTCGGAGCGCGCCGGAAGTTGGCCTTTCGATCAGCGCAATCACGCGGGCCAGGGTCGATTTGCCGCACCCCGATTCCCCGACCACCGCCAGCGTGCGGCCGGCCCGCAGGGAAAAGGAAATGCCGCCCACGGCCTGCAGAAAAGCAGGCTTCTGCAGCATGCCCTGGCGAACCGTGTAGGTCTGCTTCAGCTCGCGCGCCTCGACAACGGGCGCCTGGTTCGCGCTCATGGATTCGGCACCGCTTCTTCGTGACGCGCAGCTACAGCGCCGACATGAACGTCACGAGTCATTGCCGCGGCGCGGTCGGGGCGGTCCAGCGGATAGAAGCAACGCACACGGCCGGCGTCGATCGGATCGAGCAGCGGCTGCGCCTTATGGCAATGCATCGTCGCGCTGGTGCACCGTGGGCTGAACAGGCAACCGCGCGGTCGATCGTAAAGCCCGGGCACCATGCCGGGGATGGTCGCCAGACGTTCGCCATCGTCAGCGTGCTGTTCCGGCAGTGCCGACAGCAGTGCGGCCGTGTACGGATGCTGGGGCGTTGCGAAAAGGTCACGCGCACCGCGGTCCTCGACCACCTGACCGGCGTACATGACGGCGACCCGCTGCGCCATTTCAGCCACGACGCCCATGTTGTGCGTGATCAGCACCAGTGCCATGCCGCGCTCGCGTTGCAAGCGTCGCAGCAGATCGAGGATTTGCGCCTGGATCGTCACGTCGAGTGCGGTCGTGGGCTCGTCCGCAATCAGGAGCTTCGGATTGCAGGCGATCGCCATCGCGATCATCACGCGCTGGTTCATGCCGCCTGAGAGCTGGTGCGGATAGTCCTGCAGGCGGCGCGCCGGATCCGGGATTCCGACCTGATCGAGCAGCTCGACCGCGCGGTCGAGCGCCGCGGCGCGGGATAGCTTCAGGTGCTGGCGCAGCGTCTCGGTCAGCTGAAACTCGATCGAAAAGCACGGATTGAGGCTGGTGGCCGGCTCCTGGAAGATCATCGCCATGTCGCGCCCGGTGAGCTGACGGCGCTCGCGTTCGCTCAGAGTCAGCAGGTCGCGTCCGCCGAAGGCGAGTCGCTTGGCGCGCACCCGCCCCGGATAGGCGATCAGCCCCATCAGCGCGAGCATCGTCACACTCTTGCCCGATCCTGATTCGCCGACGATGCCGAGCACTTCGCCCTCGTCGACCGAGAGGCTGACGTCGTCGACTGCGCGCAGCACGCGCCCGCCGATCGGAAACTCGACTTCCAGCGATTCGATTTCGAGCAGCGCCATGATGCGGCCCTATCGCTTCAGCTTCGGGTCGAGCGCGTCGCGCAGGCCGTCGCCGAGCAGGTTGAACGCCAGCACGGTGATCGAAATCACGAGGCCCGGAAAGGTCACCACCCACCAGGCTCGCACTACGAACTCGCGCGCATCGCCCAGCATCGTCCCCCACTCGGGCGACGGCGGCTGCGCGCCGAGACCAAGGAATCCGAGCGCCGCCGCGTCGAGGATCGCGGTCGACACGCCGAGCGAGGCCTGCACGATCAGCGGCGCCAGGCAGTTGGGCAGCACCTCGCGGAACATCAGCCGCAGGTCGCTCGCGCCGACCATGCGCGCCGGCAGTCACATAGTCGCGCGAGAGCTCGGTCATCGCCGCAGCACGCGCAGTGCGCACGTAATGCGGCAGTACGACGACCGCGACCGCCAGCATCGCGTTCATCAGGCCCGGTCCGAGGATGGCGACGATAACGATCGCGAGCAGCAGGCTCGGCAGGCTCAGCAGCACGTCCATCAGTCGCATGATCGCGATCTCGGTCACGCCGCGGACGAACGCCGCGGCCATGCCGAGGCAGGTGCCGACGACGATCGACAACGTGACGACCGCTACGCCGATCGACAGTGACAGCCGGGCGCCGTGCATCAGGCGCGACAGGATGTCGCGCCCGATCGCATCGGTGCCGAGCGGATAGGTCCACGAACCGCCGCTGATCCATGCGGGCGGCTTGAGATAGGCCGCGTTGTCGATCGCGACCGGCGAGTGCGGTGCCAGCACGCCGGCGAACACTGCAATTAGGAGCACCGCGATGACAATCACCAGGCCAGCGACCGCGCCTGCATTGGCGGAAAAATGCCGCCAGAACTCCCGCAAGGGCGTTGGATGCTCGGCCGGTGCGCCGACCCCGGTCAGCAACGCAAGGTCAGCGTCGGTCAGCGTCGCAGTGACGATGGGATCGCTGCTCATCGCGAATGACGGATGCGTGGATTGATGAAGCCGTAGGCGATGTCGACCAGCAGGTTGACCGTCATCACCATCAGACCGAGCATCAGCAGCCCGCCCTGCAACACCGGATAGTCACGCCGATTGATCGCCTCGATCACCCATTTGCCCACGCCCGGCCAGGAAAAGATGGTCTCGGTCAGGATGGCTCCGGTGAAGAGCACTCCGACCTGCAGGCCGATCACGGTGACGACCGGTATCAACGCATTGCGAAACGCATGCAGCGCAATCACGCGCAGCTGGCGCCAGCCCCTTGGCGCGCGCCGTGCGGATGTAGTCCTCGCCCATGACTTCGAGCATCGACGAGCGCGTCATGCGGGCGATGACCGCGAGCGGCACTGTGCCCAGCACGATCATCGGCAGCACGAGATGCAGCGCGGCCGAGCGAAATGCCCCCATGTCCTTCGCGAGCAGCGAATCGATCAGCAGGAATCCGGTGACCGGCTCGATGAAGTACTTGAAGTCGAGCCGCCCCGAGACCGGCGTCAGGCCAAGCTGCACCGAGAACAGCAGGATCAGCAGCAGGCCCCACCAGAAGATCGGCATCGAATAGCCGGTCAGCGACACACCCATGACGCCGTGGTCGAAGATCGAATTTCGACGCACGGCCGCCAGCATGCCTGCCGGGATGCCGAGCAGCAGCGCAAACAGGATCGCAAAGCTTGCGAGTTCGACGGTGGCGGGAAAGAGCGTCAGGAACTCCTTCAGCACCGGCTCCTGGGTGATCATCGACTTGCCCAGATTGCCCTGCAGCACGCGCCCGATGTAGATGCCGTACTGCACGATGACGGGCCGATCGAGCCCGTACTCCTTGAGCAGCAGTTCGTGCCGCGCCTTGTCGATCCCGCGCTCGCCCGCCATGGTCTCGATCGGATCGCCCGGCACCAGCCGGATCAGGAAGAACGCGAGCAGCGTCATGCCGAAGAATGTCGGCACCAGCAGCGAGACTCGGGTCAGCAGGAAGCGAAGCATGGGGTCGGACGGCAGGTTCGAGCCTAATCGGAAGCAACGATTCCGTCGAGCCGACTCAGCCACCCGTCAGAGCGGCTCGGGAGCGGCAATGGCCATGCGCTGCATCGAGTTCCTTGCGGCATGTTCCGGCGCACTCTGCGCGGCGCATGATCGGCGGCGGCGCCAGCTTCGAACCGCCATTTGACCAGGACAATCCTTCAGGGCGCTCGCTTCAGTTCGATATCGCCGTAGTACGCGTCGATCCGCTCACCGGTGTTGTCGGTATCGGTCATGATGCCGACGCCGATCAGGCGGCCGGGAGGCGCGCCGAAGCGCGCCGATAGTCCTCGACGTAGTTGCGTTCGAAGACCTTCCACTGTCCGAGCCGACCGATCGGGTCCACTGCCGGCCACGATCATCTTGACCTGCGATGTGAAGTGTTCGGCAGCATCGTGCCTACCGGTAAGCGGTTCTCCCAGATGTACATCAGCGTCGCGTACGGCAGGTCCTGCCCCGTCAGCAGCCTCGCGGTCTCCATCAGCACCTGCTCCTTGAACGGCAGCGTGCTTCTTGTCGCCGTCGAAGAACAGCATCAGTCGGACGGGCGAATCCTCGGCGTAGCGGTCCTGGTTGTCGGCACCGACGATCAGGTCGACGAACGCGCCAGCGCCAGCGCACAACCGGCAGCTGTGCCGGAATCGACGTCCAGCCGCTGACGCAGGCCGCTTGCAGCCGCATCGGCGTGTGCATGCAGCACGACCACACCGGTCTGCGGGTCGCGCACCAGCCGGTATTCGGTCGGCGTCTTGGTCCGGTTGATGATCCATGGCCGCCACCCCTGCGGCAACTCGTCGCGGTCGCGAATTCGTCGAGAACCGGGCGATCGCCGTGGCAGGCACGTCCGGCGACGGCGTGGTGGCACAGCCGGCCACTAGAACCAGCACTGGAATGAAAACGCGCATGGCCGGAAAACGCATGGGCGCGCGATCCTAGGGCCAGCGCGAGCACGCCGCAAGGCGGGTCGTCACGGATGCCCCGCAATGCCCGGCTGCACCGTCGCACTCCACGCCTGACCTGCAGTCATTGTCGCGCCGGCGCCGGCCGTTTGCCATCTTGGCTAACGCACGCCGAGGCCAGGCGATCAAGGGTGACGGCGCTGGGCCGGGATTCTGCACAATTCCCGGGATCGGCTGCGTCGCGCAACGCTTACCATCGACGCGTCGAAATGACGGATCCGAACACAGTGATGGAGTCGCAATCCGCGGTTCCCCACCGCCCGTGTATGCCGCTGAGTCGCCCATCCGCGCATGTCTTCCGGGACAGCGCGCAACAGGGTCACCGCAACGAGCCGGTGGGCGATGCACCGTAGGATCGGCTCGCCTCACTGCCAACCATGACGGGTTTCCTTGCCTTTGCCTTTGGCGTAGGCGTACTCGGCGCCGTGACCTGGCTGGTACTCAGGGCGCGTCGACTCGAGCGCGATCGCGACTTCGAACGCAAGGTCCATGCACGGAAGTGCGGCTGGACCTATGACGGGCAACGGTCCGGCCGCATCGACTACCGCTTCGCCGGAACCGCGGGCGGCATCGATTGGCAGATGTGGCACGACAGCGACCGCGGCGACGATTCGCCGACGCCTCGGGCGTACTGGTCCAGTGCGAACCTGCGAACGCCCGGGCTTGCACTGGTGATCATCGGGCGCAAGCGATTCCAGCTTGAGAGCGGAACGGTGGGTCGACTGCTGATGGGAGTCGTCAGTGGCGTTGCCCATGCGGTCACCGGTCACGAGGGCCAGGTCGACAAGGCAGAGTTCTACGAAAGCGCCTTCGAGATCAAGGTCGGCCGACCCGCGTTCGACGAACGATTCACCGTTGCAGTTGCCTCCGACATGCCCAGGGCCTGGGTTGACGACGAACTGCAGGCGCTCTTGCTTGACTGGCCTTCAACCGCTACCTCGCGAATGTTCAAGGCTGAGGACAGCATTGAAATCAACCTGCGGGCGGATGGCCTCAAGATCATCGTGCAGAAGATGCCGCAGGACATCGCGCACTGGCGGCACCTTGCGCGTCTGGGCGAGCACCTTGCACGCCGCCTTACTCAGACCGAGCCGCGCTGACTGCGCACGTTGGGGGGAGCATGACGTTACCGTCGGCCGCAGGCGCGGCAACTCGCAGTCGTCGCCGGCGCGAGTGGTCTCATCGGACGCGAACTGGTGCTGCGGCTGCTCCGACATCCCGCCTACGCACGGGTCGTCGCGCTGACTCGCCGGCCGCTCGGCATGCGATAACGCCCGCTTGAGCGAAGTGCCGGCCCGCTTTGAGGCGCTTGAACCTGCCTTGTCGAGCGCGGTGTCGGAACCGGCGCGACTTGATGCCTATTGCTGCCTCGGTTCGACGATCAGGGCCGCCGGCTCCGAGGCGGCCTTTCGCAGTCGACCATGACTACGTGGTCGCCTTCGGACAATGGGCCGCCGACCATCGGGCCTATCGACTGGTGGTCGTCAGCGCGCTCGGTGCCGATGCGCGCAGCGCCGTGTTCTACAACCGGACAAGGGCGAGACCGAGAACGACCTGCGCGCGCTTGCCCGTCGTCGCTGGTGCTCCTGCGGCCGAGCCTGCTCGACGGCCACCGCCGCGAAGCCGCTCGGAGAATCATTCGCGCTGGCGCTCGACGCGGCCGCTGCGGGCGCGTGCTGCCGCCGGCGATTCGCCCGGTACCCGCCGAGGATGTCGCGCAGTCGATGATCGATGCGGCCCTGATGGACTCCACGCCCGGCACGTTGAATCGGCAGCGATGCAAGGCGCCGCGGAACGTGCCGGCGCCGGAGCGGCAGTCTGATGCGATGTCGCACGCCATGTGCGCTGTCCGCGCCCATCGAACGTGGTGCTGAACGCGCCGCGACATCCGGTCGATGCTATCGCCGCGGCATCAGTGCGAGGTCCGCGAGCCGTTGCCGGAGCCGGCCGCATCGGGAGGTAGCGCACATCGCGCCAAGCCGGCAGCATCGACGCGTACAGCTCGGACAGCGGGATTGCCGACCTGCCCGGTCGACTGCACCCAGACCGAGGCCTCGGGCGCGGCGAGGTCGTAGATCGCCCGCAGGCTGGCGGCATGCCGAGTACTGAACGGCGCTTCCGGACGGTTCGACAGCGCGCCGACATTGACCGTGAATGTATCGCCCGGATACGGCGTGCTCAGTTCGAACAGCGCGCGCGAGCGGCGCAACGCCTGAAAGCGGCCGATGCTCTGCCACGGCCCGATGCTCATCACCCCAGCGCAGCCCGGCGACATCGCGACCGACTCGCCTGCGTAAGGCGGTGACTGCCGTGTCGAGCGGCTTCGGACATCAACGTGAGCGCAGCTTTCGAAGCGCTGCTCCGTGCTCCGATCGTCGCACCAGTCGCGCGCCAGACCGGACCGGGTCAGAACATGCAGCAGCGCACGCGTCAGGTCGGCAGCGACGACAAACTCGACAGCGAGATCACCGAAGTCGTCCGCGAAGATCCGTTGCGTCAACTCGCGCCGCCAGGCATGAAACAGCAGCGGCTCGGGTCGTTCGGCGACATCGTTCCATCCCAGACCTTGAGACGCTCCAGCGCTTCCGACCCGCCAGAGTGAGCGGTTGCGCGGAAGCAAGAACTGCCATCAGTTCACGGGCGGGAGTGGACAGCACGTCTGCCTGTATGTCCTTTGTCGATGCGACGTCGTGCCTTTCGCGTTCACTCACGCGCTGCTGTATGCGCTGAACCCGATACGACGAAAACCAGTCGAACGTCAGTGATGCGGAAAATCCAGCGGCGCGATGCGGTTGTTGGCAGTCGCGATGAAGCCGGACTCGGGATTGAGGCTGCGCGGCACCTCCGCATAGGGGACGTAGCCCTCCCAGTCATAGCGGGCGTCCCACCCCGGTGCCGGTGCGATGCCACGCAGGTCGTTGTCTGTCCGGCGCACAGGAATGCGGCCGGTGACGACGAAGCCGATGCCGCCGTCTGCATCTGCGAACACGGCGGACTGCGTGACGACCTGAAAGTCAGCCAGCGCGCGTTCGGCGTCCGCCACGGAACGGGCACGATTCAACGCCCGTACTGCACGCAGGGTCCGGTCCTCCGGTTCCAACGCTGTCCAGCGCAAGGCAAGGACGAACTGACGCGACTTGAAGCTCTTGTCGATTGATGCCAATCCGCTGATCACCGGGCCGTGCCGCGTTTCACGCACGACGAGGTCGACGTCTGCTTCTCCTTTGACGCGAATGCGTTCCACGCGTTGCTTGAAGCGTTGCCAGCCGGCCGGGGTCTCGTATTCGTCGGTGTCGTCCGGGTTGAGCCGCTCGAGATACAGATCCTGCTGATCGGCCCCGGTGTTGGTGATGCCCCAGGCCACGCGATCGTTGCGCCCGAGCACCACGCCGGGCAGGCCCGGCAGCGTAGCCCCGATGACATTGAGTCCCGGTGACTGAAGCGAAGCGAAGTACCAGACCGACGGCGCTGTCAGGCCCAGGTGCGGGTCATTCGCCAGCAGCGGCTTGCCGCTGACCGTTCGACGTCCCGACAGCACCCAGTTGTTCGACCCGAGTCCTTCTCCTGAGCCGAAGCCCGCTGTCGGAACTTCGGCCAGTTGCGTCGATGCTGCCCCGTCCTGCGCGGTGTTGAGCGCCCCGAGCAGACGATAGAGATCTACATAGTCGACCGTCGCCGGCGCAGCTTCGCCTGGCAACGGCGGATAGATGTCGTCGATCTCGGCGCGGCTGAACTGCGTTGCCAACCGGAGGCGACGCAGTTCCATGCGCATCGAGTGCGAAGCCAGATCCCACGCCATCATCAACGACCACGCGACCGAGTCGGCAGCCGTCCATGGCGCGGGAGGCGGCGCGCGAGTCAGTAGAAACTCCGGCGGTAGCGGTCCGCTGCGCGTGGCGAGATACGCATTGACACCGTTCACATAGGCGTCGATCAGGCCGCGATGCTCCGCGTCCAGTGCATCGTAGATTCGCTGTGCGGCAGGATGGACACCGAGAGTACGCAGGAACTGGTCCGTCGGCAGTGCCGAGGCGCCCAGGATCTCGGCCAGACGACCCGCCGCCAGACGCCGGTTGAACTCCATCTGCCACAAGCGATCCTGGGCATGCGAGTAGCCGAGCGCGAAGCTCGCGTCGTGCTCGCTGCTGGCGACAATCGTCGGAATGCCTTGCTCGTCGCGCCGAACTTCAACGCGGCCGGCGATCCCGTCCACGCGCACGGTGCCCTCATGAATCGGCTGACTCGCCTGCCGATACCAAAGCAAGCCAGTGAGCACAAGCAGACCCAGCGTCAGACCGCCCCACCCGACCCAGCGCACTACGCGCACCGCGACTCCGACGATGTCAAGACGTGCGAATTGTGCGTGAAAGTGGTGTCGAGGTCTGCCTCGAGTTGGCCGAGTCAGCGCAATCAAGTCGAAGCGGCTTGGTCCGATGCAGGCCTGCAGTCGCTTGCTTCAGACCCTGAGAAACTTTGCAAGGCAACAGAATCGGTCTAGGCAGACTCGACGACGGGACGCCGAGCAAGCACCTGGCCGGCCAGGAAAGCGAGCAAGATGAGAAGCACGACGGCCGACCCGAACACCAGTTCCTTGCCGTCGCTCCAGGTCTCGACGGCCGGCACGGCGAACTTGGCGGCGCCAAAGGCTGCGACGAGCAGACTGACGCCGGCCACGGCGAGACTCATTACGCGGGAAGCAATGCAGGCGAGCTGGTCCGCACGGGCGATGAGGCGCGAGATCCACAAACCGTTGATGCCGTCCGTCACGAGCATTCCGAACACGAACAGGAGGCCAAGTGCGAGCGCGTGGGCGACCCCGCCGAACTGTGCGGCGGTAAGGGCAAACAGTGCTGACTGGCTGACGGTATCGAAGGAAAGCGCAAAAAGTGCGCCGACAAGGGCGACGGTGGCGGGATGGCTCGCCCGGTTGAGGCGACCAAGCAGTCGGCCCTTGAGCCCAACCGGAGCAACGACCTGCCCCGGAGCGGCGCTCATGACCGCGTGCAGATTCACCACGCCGATCAAGGTAAGGAACAGGATCGACGTCCACGCCCCGAACGCTTCCAGCCAGTCGGGTGCATTCCACCGTTCACTCGCCAGTCCGACGGCTGCCGCAATGATCAATACGATCGCGCCGTGGCCGAGCGAGAACAGGGCACCACAGTAGCGACCGAATCGTCGGCCATTGCGGGCGTTGTACCGGGTCAAGCCGTCGATCGTCGCGAGGTGATCGGCGTCGAATCCATGCTTGAGGCCGAGCAGGAACACGAGTGCGCACAAGGCAGTCCATTCCGTCGGCAGTTCATGCATTGCGATCTCCGCGTCAACGTATGAACTCTAAGCCAACTCTTCTTACCCGTGCCTTGCGCCGGATCAAGAAGCGATCCGCCCAGGACTCAATCCGCTTGCCGCTTGCTAGTGATTGGGGGTCAGGTGGGAATGCGCGTGCCGGGACGGGTGCCCGACTTCGACCGTCACGAGGTTGAGCTGCCCGTGGCGCACTCCGCGTTCCGCCGATATGGCATCGGCGAATTTGCGCACATCCCTCGAACGACCCTTCAGCATCACGCTCTCGATGCAATGGTCGTGGTCGAGGTGCGCGTGCATGGTCGAGATCGTCAGGTCGTGGTGGTCATGCTGCAGCGACGTCAGCCGCTCGGCCAGGTCGCGCTCGTGATGGTTATAGACATACGAGAGATTGGCGACGCAGTGCGCTTCGACATCCGCGTGTTCACGCAGCCGGTCAAGGTGCGCCCGCAGTATGTCGCGAACCGCCTCGGACCGATTGCTGTAACCGCGCTCTCGATCAGCGCGTCGAACTCGTGAGCGAGCTGGTCGTCGAGAGAAATCGTGAAGCGTTCCATAGGCCCTCCCACGCACCGATCAGGCGAGTATAGGAGGCGGGGTGCCGGCGTGTTTGTTCCCGCATAGGCCGCAGCACAAATGAAAACGCCCCGCTGCACGAATGCAGCGGGGCGTCGGTAGGCGAGCCTGACAATGTCCTACTTTCGCAGGAAATACATCCCACTATCATCGGCGCTGAGTCGTTTCACTGTCCTGTTCGGGATGGGAAGGAGTGGTTCCAACTCGCTATGGTCGTCAGGCAAAACTTGCACTGATTGATCTTGCGATTGCGGCCGCAGCGCGGTCACGCTCGAAAGATCCAAATCGGAAGAAGCACAGGCCACGCAAGGTGGCGATTGAGATGTCGAGCCTCAACTCGTATCCGAGGAGGCAGCACGGTTATAGGATCAAGCCGCACGGGCAATTAGTATCGGTTAGCTTAAGCGCTTACACGCCTTCCACACCCGACCTATCAACGTCCTGGTCTTGGACGACCCTTCAGGGAGGTCAAGCCTCCGGGAAGACTAATCTTCAGGCAAGTTTCCCGCTTAGATGCTTTCAGCGGTTATCTCTTCCGCACGTAGCTACCCGGCGATGCCACTGGCGTGACAACCGGTACACCAGAGGTGCGTCCACTCCGGTCCTCTCGTACTAGGAGCAGCCCCCGTCAATCTTCCAGCGCCCACGGCAGATAGGGACCAAACTGTCTCACGACGTTTTAAACCCAGCTCACGTACCTCTTTAAATGGCGAACAGCCATACCCTTGGGACCGGCTACAGCCCCAGGATGAGATGAGCCGACATCGAGGTGCCAAACACCGCCGTCGATATGAACTCTTGGGCGGTATCAGCCTGTTATCCCCAGAGTACCTTTTATCCGTTGAGCGATGGCCCTTCCATACAGAACCACCGGATCACTATGTCCTGCTTTCGCATCTGCTCGACTTGTCGGTCTCGCAGTTAAGCACGCTTATGCCATTGCACTATCAGCACGATTTCCGACCGTGCCTAGCGTACCTTCGAACTCCTCCGTTACCCTTTGGGAGGAGACCGCCCCAGTCAAACTGCCTACCATGCACTGTTCCCCGCCCGGATGACGGGCGCAGGTTAGAACCGCAAACAAATCAGGGTGGTATTTCAAGGTTGGCTCCACGAGACCTAGCGGCCCCGCTTCAAAGCCTCCCACCTATCCTACACAGATCGGTTCACAGTCCAATGCAAAGCTACAGTAAAGGTTCATGGGGTCTTTCCGTCTAGCCGCGGGTAGATTGCATCATCACAAACATTTCAACTTCGCTGAGTCTCGGGAGGAGACAGTGTGGCCATCGTTACGCCATTCGTGCAGGTCGGAACTTACCCGACAAGGAATTTCGCTACCTTAGGACCGTTATAGTTACGGCCGCCGTTTACTGGGGCTTCGATCAAGAGCTTGCACTCCATCACTTAACCTTCCAGCACCGGGCAGGCGTCACACCCTATACGTCCACTTTCGTGTTTGCAGAGTGCTGTGTTTTTAATAAACAGTCGCAGCCACCGATTCTCTGAGACCTCTTCACGCTTCCGGTGTTTCTCCGGTCACGCTACCAAGGCACACCTTCTTCCGAAGTTACGGTGTCAATTTGCCGAGTTCCTTCTCCCGAGTTCTCTCAAGCGCCTGAGCATATTCAGCTCGCCCACCAGTGTCGGTTTTCGGTACGGTCGTCTCCAACTGAAGCTTAGAGGCTTTTCCTGGAACCACATCCAATCACTTCGCGGCTTACGCCACTCGATCCTTTTCCTCGGTGATACGCCAGCGGATTTGCCTACTGGCCACCTACGATCAGAAACCGGGACATCCAACACCCGGATGATCTTCAACAGTCCGTCCCCCCATCGCATTGGAGATCGGTGCAGGAATATTGACCTGCTTCCCATCGACTACGACTTTCGTCCTCGTCTTAGGGGCCGACTCACCCTGCTCCGATGAACGTGGAGCAGGAAACCTTGGGCTTACGGCGAGAGGGCTTTTCACCCTCTTTAACGCTACTCATGTCAGCATTCGCACTTCTGATACCTCCAGCAGCCTTCTCAAGCCACCTTCGCAGGCTTACAGAACGCTCCCCTACCACGTAGACGCTTCGCTTAAGTTCGCTCGGTTTGTCGATGGCGCGCAGCGCCGTCGACAAACCTCAGAAAGAGAGAGGGCTCTGTCCGCACAACCCTGGACAGAAACTCCTGCTCGACTTTCTGGAGATTTCGTCCGCTACGCACAGGCGCCGACGCAAATACATCGGAGTGCGAGCGAACTTAAGTGAAGCGTCTACATCCGCAGCTTCGGTTACCGACTTAGCCCCGTTACATCTTCCGCGCAGGAAGACTCGATCAGTGAGCTATTACGCTTTCTTTAAAGGATGGCTGCTTCTAAGCCAACTTCCTGACTGTCTTAGCCTTCCCACTTCGTTTCCCACTTAGTCGGTATTAGGGACCTTAGCTGGCGGTCTGGGTTGTTTCCCTTTCGTGTCCGGACGTTAGCACCCGGTGCACTGTCTCCCGCGCTGACACTTCCAAGTATTCGGAGTTTGCCATGGTTTGGTAAGGCGCCATGCCCCCCTAGCCATAACAGTGCTCTACCCCCTGGAGTGATACGCGAGGCACTACCTCAATAGTTTTCGGGGAGAACCAGCTATTTCCAGATTTGTTTGGCCTTTCACCCCTATCCACAGCTCATCCGCTACTTTTGCAACAGTAGTCGGTTCGGCCCTCCAGTGAGTGTTACCCCACCTTCAGCCTGGCCATGGATAGATCATCTGGTTTCGGGTCTACACCCTGCGACTGGACGCCCTATTCGGACTCGCTTTCGCTGCGCCTTCCCTATACGGTTAAGCTCGCCACAGAATGTAAGTCGCTGACCCATTATGCAAAAGGTACGCAGTCACCCTTGCGGGCTCCTACTGTTTGTATGCATGCGGTTTCAGGATCTATTTCACTCCCCTCCCGGGGTTCTTTTCGCCTTTCCTTCACAGTACTGGTTCACTATCGGTCGATCACGAGTATTTAGCCTTGGAGGATGGTCCCCCCATATTCAGACAGGATTTCACGTGTCCCGCCCTACTTGTCGTGCGCTTAGTTCCACTGCTGATCTTTCATGTACGGGGCTATCACCCGCTATGGCCGTACTTTCCAGAACGTTCCATTAGATCGACAGCTAAAACGCACAGGCTGGTCCGATTTCGCTCGCCACTACTTTCGGAATCTCGGTTGATTTCTGTTCCTCTGCCTACTTAGATGTTTCAGTTCAGCAGGTTCGCCTCCACGCGCCTATGTATTCAGCGCGGGATACCCTTGCGGGTGGGTTTCCCCATTCGGACATCTGCGGCTAGTAACGCTTGTTTGCCAGCTCACCGCAGCTTTTCGCAGGCTGCCACGTCCTTCATCGCCTATGATCGCCAAGGCATCCACCACATGCACTTAGTCGCTTGATCCTATAACCCTGCCGCCTTTTGCCAGGCACGGTTAACAAGCGACCGCGTTGCCGTTGTTCTCAGATATTGCTGAGAGCTCGTATGCAATCACAACCCGTTATCAACTCCTTCCTGGCTCATCACCAGTTGCAGAGTTGAAACGCTTTGCTTCTTCCGAATTGTTAAAGATCGAAACAGCGATTTGACCAATGGTCAAACGGAAATCCGCGACACGGACTTTCGTTTGACGTTTGCTCAAGTAGTGGTGGAGGTGAACGGGATCGAACCGATGACCTCCTGCTTGCAAAGCAGGCGCTCTCCCAATTGAGCTACACCCCCGGCACATCACCCGCACCGAGTGTGGTGGGTCTGGTTGGATTCGAACCAACGACCCCCGCCTTATCAAGACGGTGCTCTAACCGGCTGAGCTACAGACCCTTCCGAATCCCGAAATCGTCAGGGCCTGGCGCTGCGCGACGCGCTTGATGCATACATCTGCGCCACCCTGCGCCACTCGCTGCTGCAAGAAACCAACCGATAAGTGTGGACGCCTGACTCGAGGCGCGTACTCTAGAAAGGAGGTGATCCAGCCGCACCTTCCGGTACGGCTACCTTGTTACGACTTCACCCCAGTCATGAATCTCACCGTGGTCGCCGCCCTCCTTGCGGTTAGGCAAACGGCTTCTGGTGAAACCCACTCCCATGGTGTGACGGGCGGTGTGTACAAGACCCGGGAACGTATTCACCGCGACATGCTGATCCGCGATTACTAGCGATTCCGACTTCATGGAGTCGAGTTGCAGACTCCAATCCGGACTACGACCGGTTTTCTGGGATTGGCTCCCCCTTGCGGGTTGGCAGCCCTCTGTACCGGCCATTGTATGACGTGTGAAGCCCTACCCATAAGGGCCATGAGGACTTGACGTCATCCCCACCTTCCTCCGGTTTGTCACCGGCAGTCCCATTAGAGTGCCCTTTCGTAGCAACTAATGGCAAGGGTTGCGCTCGTTGCGGGACTTAACCCAACATCTCACGACACGAGCTGACGACAGCCATGCAGCACCTGTGTCCACTTTCCCTTTCGGGCACCTAATGCATCTCTGCTTCGTTAGTGGCATGTCAAGGGTAGGTAAGGTTTTTCGCGTTGCATCGAATTAATCCACATCATCCACCGCTTGTGCGGGTCCCCGTCAATTCCTTTGAGTTTTAATCTTGCGACCGTACTCCCCAGGCGGTCTACTTCACGCGTTAGCTGCGTTACCGAAGGAGTTACCCTCCGACAACTAGTAGACATCGTTTAGGGCGTGGACTACCAGGGTATCTAATCCTGTTTGCTCCCCACGCTTTCGTACATGAGCGTCAGTCTCATCCCAGGGGGCTGCCTTCGCCATCGGTGTTCTTCCACATCTCTACGCATTTCACTGCTACACGTGGAATTCCACCCCCCTCTGACAGACTCTAGCCATGCAGTCACAAATGCAGTTCCCAGGTTAGGCCCGGGGATTTCACACCTGTCTTGCAAAGCCGCCTGCGTACGCTTTACGCCCAGTAATTCCGATTAACGCTTGCACCCTACGTATTACCGCGGCTGCTGGCACGTAGTTAGCCGGTGCTTATTCTGCAGGTACCGTCATTAACGACCCGTATTAGAAGTCGCCGTTTCGTTCCTGCCAAAAGCGGTTTACAACCCGAAGGCCTTCTTCCCGCACGCGGCATGGCTGGATCAGGCTTGCGCCCATTGTCCAAAATTCCCCACTGCTGCCTCCCGTAGGAGTCTGGGCCGTGTCTCAGTCCCAGTGTGGCTGGTCGTCCTCTCAGACCAGCTACTGATCGTCGCCTTGGTGGGCTCTTACCCCGCCAACTAGCTAATCAGACATCGGCCGCTCCAATAGCGCGAGGCCTTACGGTCCCCCGCTTTCACCCGTAGGTCGTATGCGGTATTAGCCAATCTTTCGACTGGTTATCCCCCACTACTGGGCACGTTCCGATGCATTACTCACCCGTTCGCCACTCGCCACCAGGGTTGCCCCCGTGCTGCCGTTCGACTTGCATGTGTAAGGCATGCCGCCAGCGTTCAATCTGAGCCAGGATCAAACTCTTCAGTTCGATTCTGTTTGCGCAACCGTGCTAGGCACGATTGATTACTCACTCGCTGGAATCGAGGTATGTGATGTTTCCATCATTTCCCTCTTTCCATTGCGTGAGCACCTGATGTTTTGAGTTCAGCCGGCGCAGTCGGTTGATGTCGCGGTGTGAGACCTCGACGACCTTCCGTGCCGGTTGCGCCTTTCACCAAGCGCCCACACTTATCGGCTGTTTCATTTTTAAAGAACGCGCTGCCCGGTCGAATCGTGTTGCGACGCAACCGAGGCAGCAGAGAAGCGGAATTATGGGGCCCGGCAAAATTAGTGTCAAGTTGACCGGCCGCGGCAACGCTCTGGGTCGCGAAACTTAGGCACCAAAGCCTCAAATCGGCGGGCCATTCAGGTGCCGGCGGGCAATGATGCAACGCACGTCGGCCCGGCCCACAGTAGCGATAAATCCTTGTTCCGTAACGGGGCCAGCCCCGCTTGTGCTCCAGTCCACTTGCTGTGGAGCCGGGCGCTAGACGGGATCCTCTAGGGCTCGGCAGAGGGCGCGCCCAAACACGTGCTGAGCTGAAGACGATGTCGCTGACCGCACTCTACGTGTGACGGAACTGCGCAGGACGCTTCTCGACGAACGCAGCCATGCCTTCCTTCTGATCGTTGGTCGCAAAGAGCGAGTGGAACAGGCGACGCTCGAAAAGCATGCCTTCGTTCAGCGGCGCTTCATAGGCACGATTGATGGCTTCCTTGGCCATCATCACCGCTGGCAGCGAATGACTGGCGATGGCTGCCGCGACTGCGAGGGCTTCGTCGAGTAGCTTGTCTGCAGCCACCACGCGCGACACCAGGCCCGCACGCTCCGCTTCGGCCGCATCCATCATGCGCGCCGAGAGCACGAGGTCCATGGCCTTGGCCTTCCCGACTGCGCGCGGCAGGCGCTGCGTGCCACCTGCACCCGGGATGATCCCCAGCTTGATCTCGGGTTGCCCGAACTTCGCCGTGTCCGCCGCGATGATGATGTCGCACATCATTGCCAGTTCGCAGCCGCCGCCCAGCGCATAGCCCCCGACAGCGGCAATGACGGGCTTGCGCACCCGACGGATCGTTTCCCAGTTGCGGGAGATGTATTCGGACTTGAAGACGTCCATGTAGGTCCACTCCTTCATCGCGCCGATGTCGGCTCCGGCCGCGAACGCCTTATCACTTCCGGTAACGACCATTGCACCGATCGCTTCGTCGGCATCGAATGCGAGCAGGGCCTCGCCCAGTTCATCCATCAGCTGGTCGTTGAGTGCATTGAGCGCCTTCGGACGATTCAGGGTTAGCAGGCCGACGCGACCACGGGTCTCAATCAGGATGTTCTGATACGCCATAGATGCCTCCTCGCAGTGTCAAGCGAGTTTAGCGGGCGCGGGGACTGCGACTACGGCGCCGGTGACTCGCGCGCGAGGTAGTCGAGGATGGTGTCGCCGGAGATGGCGTGCGAATAGAAGAAGCCCTGTGCGAATTCGCAGCCGATGTCCCGCATGTAGTCGACCTGGTCCTGCGACTCGACACCTTCGGCGACGACCTTCAGGCGAAAGTGGCGCGCGACCGCCAGCATGGCGTGCACGATGGCGCGGCTGTCGGGATCGGCCGGAATGCCCTCGATGAACGACTGGTCGATCTTGAGTGCGTGTATCGGCATGCGCTTCAGGTATCCCAGCATCGAATAGCCTGTGCCGAAGTCGTCGAGCACGAGGCCGACACCCAGCGAGGCGAGCTCGGCCAACACGTCGTTGTTGATCTCGGTTTCCTTGACCAGCGTGCGCTCTGTGATTTCGAGGACGATCAGCCGTGGCTCGATACCGTGCTTGACGAGCGCGCTGCGCACAAGGATCGGCAAGGCGGTCGAGCCCATCTCTCGTCCCGCGACGTTCACAGCGACCGGGACATCGAAGTCGGGCCGCACGAGCCGCCAGCGATTGATCTGACTGCAGACTTCGTTCATCACCCAGCGAGTGATCCGCTCCGACAGGCCGCTGACCTCCGCCACGCCGATGAAACGGTCGGGCGTCAGCATGCCGTGCACCGGGTGATTCCACCGGATCAGCGCCTCAAGCCCGACGACGCGACCGCTTGCCATCTCAATCTGTGGTTGGTACTCGCAGATGAATTGGGGGCGGTCGCTCTGCACAGCCTTGACCAGCTCGATGCCGAGTTGAACCTCGCGCGCCGCCCGCTCGTAGCGAATCGGATTGAAGAAGCTGAACTGGTTGCGGCCATCGCGCTTCGCCTGGTACATCGCCGCGTCGGCATTCTTCAGCAGCGTACTCATGTCGCGCCCGTGTTCGGGAAATAGCGCCACGCCGATCGATGCCGATACCTGGGTATCGATGTTGGAGACGAGATCGGTCCGGTGCAGCGCCTGTGCAATCCGAGCTGCAAGCAGCGCGACCTCCTGGCGATGCACGAACTCGCTGATCAGCACGACGAATTCGTCGCCACCCAGCCGGGCGACGGTGCCGTCTTCGCCGACGGTCTCACGCAGCACATCGGATGCCGACTTGATCAGCGCGTCACCAACCAGGTGTCCGAGAGTGTCGTTGACGTCCTTGAAACGGTCGAGGTCGATCAGCATCGCCGCCATGCGGCGCTTGCGGTTCGACGCCGTCATGACCATGTCGCGCATGGTCTCGCGCAGCAGGTTGCGGTTCGGCAACCCCGTCAGCGCGTCGTACCAGGCCAGATGCTCGATGCGGGATTCGGCTTCCTGCCGCTGCGCCGCCTCCATCGACAACGCCAGCATCAATCCGGTCGTGTTGGCGAACCCGACATCGTCCTCGTCCCAGTAACGGATGTCGCGATGCTGCAGGCAAAGGACGCCGGCGATAGTTCCTTCGACGAGTATCGGAACATCCAGCAGCGCACGCACGTGGGCCCAGTCCTGATCGCCTGCAAACATGGTCGTCAGGCGCGAAGTGCGCGTGTCATTGACGACGACCGGCTGGCGATTCATCAGCTGCGCGAAGTAGGCCGCGAACCGGGTTGCGGGAAAGTCGCGGCCGACCCAGTCGCGCAGGAAGCGGTCTGCGGTCCGGTCGAACAGTGCCTCACAACGCAGCACATCGGGATCGCGCGAGAGGCGCCAGAAGCTGGCAGTACTCACGTCCAGCACTTCGGCCGTCGAGCGCAGAACAGTCGCCAGCGTCTGGGTGAAATCCGACTTCGGCTGGATCGCAAGCTCGAGCAATCGCTCGCGGAACCGCAGCCGCCGCGCCTGCGCCTTCTCGGCCGGTCCGAGGTCGCGCGCGGTCAGCACCAGGCCACGTACGGTCGAGTCGTCCAGCCGGTTCGCCAGCACGCAAGACAGGCTGCGGCCGTTGCCGGCCAGTGCAGCGCGCGTGCGCAAATGCAACGACGTAGGCTGCCGGTCGCCCGCCGGCTCACGTAGCAGGCGATCCACCGCACGGCGAAATTCGATGCGCGACGGCTGATCGAGGATGAACTCGAACGGCGAGCCCATGATGTCCGCTTCGTGCTCGCCGGTGATCGGCTCGAGCGCGGCGTTGGCGAAGACCACCCGGCGATCGGCATTCAGGATGATCGTCAGTTCGCTCTGGTGCAGCGCCAGCGCTCGCGCCCGTGCTTCGGCGGCGCGCACGCGACGCCGTGCGGCCCGCTCGGCCGACGTGTCCACGATGGAGATCGAGGCGAAGTCATCCTGGTCGAAGCGGAACAGCCGGACCACGAAGCGCGCGCTCAGTCGTGCGCCACTTCGCAGTGGCAGCTTGGCTTCGAATTCGCACCGCCCTTCTGCCGTCACCTGCGACCACAGGCGCTGCCAACGGCGCGTGAAGGCACGGTGGCTGAGGAATCCCAGCAATTCGGCGACGCTGCGCCCGACCACGGATTCTCCGCCGACTAGCACCATGGCCTCAGAGTTGATCGCAAGGATCTGGCCACTGTGATTGACAGCGAGGATCGGCACGCCCGCGGTGTCGAAACTCGCCTGCTTGAGCGAGCGCTCGACAGCGGACTGCCGCAATGGAATGACGGTCGAACTCAGCGTGACCTCGGGCTGTGCAAGCGCCCCGACGTCGGCATCACGGGGCGCGACTTCCGAGTTTGATTCTGCCACGCCATCGCCTTCGGCAGGGCATCCGATTGGACGAAATGGCCCGGTCCCACGGTCCGCATCAGTCGATGCCCGCCGGGCCGGCGCCTCGGGGCGACTTCGCGGTGGCACCTGCCAGGTACTTCGACACCGTGCTCGCCATCGCCTCGCCATTCATGATGCAGTCACCGATGGAAACTCCACCTCGATAGTTCGCGCAGAAGGTCAGGCCGGGCAGCTCACGTTCCGCCCGCTCGACCTGCGCGATTCGCTGCAAGTGACCGATCGTGTACTGCGGAATGGCGCGTGGCCAGCGCGTGATCTCGTCGAAGAGCGGCGTCCCGCGCGCGGCGACCAATCGCTCCAGTTCGTACCGAACGGACTGCAGCAGTTCTTCGTCCGGCGCGTCGATCAGTGCCGGATTGCGCCGCCCTCCAAGAAACGAAGTAAATACGACCGTATCGCCGGGCGCACGTTGCTCGAACATCGTGCTCGAAAAGAGCGATCCGAGCACTCGCGGCTGCTCCCGTGCCGGCGCGAGGAATCCGAAGCCGTCGAGCGGATGACCGACATCGGACCGGCGATAGGCGCTGGCCACGACCATCACCGGCGCATACGGTATCGCCTCCAGCGATGCCGCCGCGTCGGGCGCGAGCGCCCGGACGAGCGCGGCGCCTGCATAGGCCGGCACCGCAAGCACGATCGCACGTGCGCGCAGAGTGGCCGCATGGGCAGCATGACTAACGCGATCCACCGTGACGACATACGACCCGTCGGGTTCGCGGGCGAGTTGAACGACGGTAGCGCCACACTGAACGTCCGCGAGCGCCGCGGCCAGCGCGTCGGTCAGCGTCTGCATGCCGTGACGGAATGAAAAGCTCACCGCGGCACTCTTCGACTTCTCGGCTTTCCGCCTGCGCTCGCGCGCACCGAGAATCGCTCCCCGCAGCAGGCTCCCGTAGCGCTGCTCAAGAGCATGCAGCCGGGGAAACGCTGCCCGCACCGACAACTGCTCGGGATCGCCGGCATAGATTCCCGACACAAACGGCTCGACCGCAAAGTCGAGAAACTCGCGTCCCAGCCTGCGCCGAACGAACCCGGCGATCGACTCCTCGGCCTCGGACGGCGCACGCGCAATGAACGGCTCCGCAAAGAGCCGCAGCTTGGCCGCAGGCGAGAAGAGCGGCGTCGCAATGAAGGCGCCGCCTGACATCGGCAAGGCCACCAGTCGTCCACCACGCAGGACATAGCGACGCGACGATGCCTTGCTGGCATCGAGCCGCTGACTGCGAATGCCGAGATCGTCCAGCAGTGCATTGATCGCCGGCGATGTATCCATGCCGCTGTTGGGACCGCGCTCGAACAGCACGCCGCTGCGGCGCTCCGAGCCGATGACCCCGCCCGGCCGTGCGGCCGCTTCCAGCACCTGGACCGGACAGCCCGGCGCGCTGCAGGCGGTGGGCCGCCACCAGCCCCGACAGCCCGGCTCCAACCACAATGACATCGACCGCCATGTCAGCCTGCTCCTTCCACGTCAGCCTGCTCCGTTCGGACAGCGCGAGGATTCCACCGGCGCACTGATCCGCGTTTGCGCGCCGGCAATGATGCGGCAGCCATTGGGATCCGCCTCACCCGTGACTTGCTCGAACTCAAGCCCGGTCGCTTGCAGGCTGGCTGGATAATTGCGGCAACCCCGGAGGCTGGATGTCGGTCGTCATCGAACAGCGCATAGCCACGCTACTCGGCAACCTCGGCCTGCTGCCGCTCTTCATGCTGGCGCTGTTGTGCTGGCCGTGGAGCGGGACCGCCGCCTACCGCATGCAACTCGGCCTCGCCGGTTATGCGGCGGTGGTCCTGTCCTTTCTCGGCGCGGTCCACTGGGGCCTCGCGCTGGCGAACCCCGGGCTGAACAAGGCACAGAGCTGGAACGCCTTCGGCTGGGGCGTGACGCCGTCGCTGCTGGGATGGCTCGCACTGCTGATGCTCCTGTTTGGCGTGCCCGCGACCATTGTGTTCGCGTTCCTGATCGGCGACCTGCTGCTGGTGCGGATGGCCGATGGTCTGCTGATGAAACTGTATGCGACGCCGGTGGCATCGTGGTACCTGGCGCTGCGGACTCGGCTGACGATTGCCGCTTCGCTGTGCCTCCTCATTGCGGCGATCGGTGCCTTCCCGCGCTGACGGGAGCGTCGTGCCCCAGCACGGCACTATGATGGCCGGTCCTGCATTCCGGGGTTTCGACACATGACGCAAGCCATCGTGCTTTCCAAAGAAGGCGACGCATTCCGTGCCGAGATTCGCGCCATCGCGGACGCCGAACTCGACGCTGCAACACCGGGGGACGATGTCGTCATCGGCGTCGAGTACTCGACGATCAACTACAAGGACGGTCTGGCACTGACGAACACGTCGCCGGTCGTGCGCAAGTGGCCGATGGTCGCCGGCATCGATGCCGCCGGCAAGGTGATCCACAGCACCCACACCCGCTGGAAGGCGGGCGACGCCGTCGTCATCAATGGCTGGGGCCTCGGAGAGTCGCATTGGGGCGGCCTGGCCCAGCGCGCGCGCGTCAAGGGCGACTGGCTGGTGCGTATCCCGGCGCCCTACACCGCGCGCGACGCGATGGCCATCGGCACGGCCGGTTACACGGCCGCTCTGTCGGTACTGGCGCTGCAGGCGCACGGGGTCACACCGGCCCAGGGCGAGATTCTCGTCACCGGGGCGACCGGCGGCGTCGGTTCGGTTGCGGTGGCGCTGCTGTCCTCGCTCGGCTACACCGGTGGTCGGGTCGACCGGCAAACCGGCCGAAGCGACTACCTGAAGGCCCTGGGCGCCCGCGAAGTCATCGACCGCGCCTCGCTTGCCGTCGCGGGCAAGCCGCTGCAGAAGGACCGCTGGGCCGGCGCGATCGACTCGGTCGGAAGCGTGACGCTGGCCAATGTCTGCGCGCAGATGCGCGCGGGCGGCACGGTCGCTGCCTGCGGTCTGGCCGGCGGAATGGACTTCCCCGCCTCAGTGGCGCCATTTATCCTGCGCGGCGTGACGCTGGCGGGCATCGACAGCGTGATGGCCCCGATCGCGCGGCGTGAAGCCGCCTGGAAGTTGCTGGCGGAGCACCTTCCGATCGATAGGCTGGCACAGTTGACGCGAGAAGTGCCACTGGCCGGGGCGTTCGACGTCGCCCGCGATATCCTCGCCGGGCGCGTCCGCGGCCGGGTGGTGGTCGACGTCAATCACTGAGCCCGACTGCGACAGCACGATCAACCACCGTTCTCCTGAATCCAAACCCTGGAGTCGCCATGACCCGTTTGAACGTGAATGGCAAGGCCGTCGACGTCGACGCCGATCCCGCGACGCCCTTGCTGTGGGCGCTGCGTGACAACCTCGGGCTGACCGGAACAAAGTTCGGCTGCGGCATCGCCGCGTGTGGCGCCTGCACGGTGCATGTCAACGGCCAGCCGGTGCGCTCGTGTGTCACGCCGATCTCGAGTGTCAGCGGGCCGGTGACGACGATCGAAGCTGCTGCCAGCGACCGCGTCGGCAAGGCCGTGCAGGACGCCTGGGTCAAGCTCGATGTCGTGCAGTGCGGTTACTGCCAGTCGGGCCAGGTGATGGCGGCCACTGCGCTGCTCAAGGGCAAGAAGAATCCGAGCGATGCTGACATCGATGCAGCGCTCTCCGGCATCCTCTGTCGTTGCGGCACCTATGCGCGCATCCGCGCAGCGGTCAAGGACGCAGCGCGTTCGCTCGCCTAGGAGACGACGATGCGATTCATCGAACAGATGGCCCGGGCGCAGCGTGATGCAGCTGCCGCAACGATGGTGCCGGTCAAGCTCTCGCGGCGCGAGTTCATGAAGGCCACCGGTGCCGCCGGCGGCGGGCTGATGCTCGGCATCGGTGCCGTCCCCGCGGGCGCCCAGGAAGCCAAGCGCATGGTCTATCCGCCATCGGCTTTCGTGCGCATCGCACCGGACGGCCGCACCACGGTGATGGTCAACCGGCTGGAGTTCGGCCAGGGCGTCAGCACGGCCCTGCCGATGCTGATCGCGGAAGAACTCGACTGCGAATGGGACAAGGTTCGCGCCGAACTGGCGCCGGCAGCCGAGGTCTATGCCGATCCCAATTTCGGCATCCAGATCACCGGCGGATCGAATTCCGTCGCCTCGAGCTGGAAGCAGTACCGGGTCATCGGCGCGTCCGCGCGCGGCAATGCTGATCGCTGCAGCCGCCCAGCAGTGGGGCGTCGAACCCGCCAAGCTCGATACCCGCAACGGCTTGGTCATCGAGACTGGCCGGACAGAAACGGCGCGCCAGCTACGGCTCGCTGGCCGACGCGGCCGCCAAGCAGCCGGTGCCGACGCGTATCGGACTGAAGGCCGATCCCGGCGACTTCTTCTTCATCGGCAAGCCGACCCGGCGGCTGGATTCGCGCGAGAAGGTCAATGGCACCGCTCAGTTCGGCATCGACAAGTCGCTGCCCAACATGCGCGTCGCCGTCCTCGTGCATCCGCCGGTGTTCGGCGGCAAGGTGGCGAGCTTCGATCCGGCCAAGGCGCGTGCCGTCAAGGGCGTGGAGGCCGTCGTGCAGGTGCCGGTCGATCGCGGCGGCACCGGCGTGGCCGTGATTGCCAGCGGCTACTGGCCGGCCAAGACCGGGCGCGATGCGCTGGACATCAAGTGGGAGGCCGCGACCGGCCCGACCACAGTCGACCTTGTCAGGCAGTACCGCGAACTGGCCGGCAAGCCGGGATTGCCGGCACGCAGCGACGGCGATGCCAATGCCGTGGCGCAGGCGGCGACGAAGATCGAGGCCACCTACGAGTTTCCATACCTGGCCCATGCGCCGATGGAGCCGCTGAATGCCGTCGTCGATCTGAAGGCCGACAGCTGCACCGTGTGGTGCGGCACGCAGTTCCAGACGATCGATCAACTCGCGATCGCAAGCACCGCCGGGCTCAAGCCGGAGCAGGTCACGTTGAACACGATGCTGGCCGGCGGCGGCTTCGGCCGGCGCGCCATCCCGACGTCCGATTACCTGGTGGAGGCCGTGAACATCGCGAAGGCGATGAAGCAGTCCGGCATCGACGCGCCGGTCAAGGTGATCTGGTCGCGCGAGGACGACATCCGCGGCGGCTACTACCGGCCGCTGGTCGTGCACCGCGTCGTGGTCGGTCTCGACGCCGCGAAACACGCTGCGTGGCTGGAACCACACGATCGTCGGGCAGTCGCTCCTGAAAGGCACGCCGTTCGAGAAGCACCTGGTGAAGGATGGCATCGACGCCACGACCACCGAGGGTGTCGTCGATACCCCGTACCGCCTGCCGAACCTGCAGGTGTCGGTGCATCACCCCGAGGTCAGCGTGCCGGTGCTGTGGTGGCGCTCGGTCGGCCATTCGCACACGGCCTTTGTCATGGAAACGATGGTCGACGAGCTGGCCCGTGCCGCGAAGCAGGATCCGATCGCTTACCGCCTGGCGCTGCTCGACCCGAAGCACACCCGCGTTCGCGGCGTGCTGCAGCTGGTTCGCGACAAGTCCGGCTGGAGCCACGGCCGCGGCCAAGGGTCGCGGCCGCGGTGTCGCCGTGCACGAGTCATTCGGCTCGGTGGTGGCGCACGTGGTCGAGGTCTCGGTCGACAAGAACGCCATCCGCGTCCACAAGGTGACCTCGGCGATCGACTGCGGCACGGCGGTCAATCCGCTGACGATCGAGGCCCAGGTCCAGTCGGGGATGGTGTTCGGACTGTCGGCGGCCCTGTACGGTCAGATCACATTGAAGGACGGCGTCGTGCAGCAATCCAACTTCGCCGACTACCCGGTACTGCGCATCAACGAGATGCCCGAGATCAGTGTGCACATCGTCCCGAGCCGCGCCGATCCGACCGGGGTCGGTGAGCCGGGCACGCCGCCGATCGCACCGGCGGTTGCCAACGCGGTCTTTGCCCTGACGGGCAAGCGACTGCGCAAGCTGCCGTTCGATCTCGGTCAGGCCTGATTTGGTGCCCAGTCGATTTCATTTGCACCCTGCGGCTGACGGCCGCAGGGACTTTCGGCAGAATGCCGATCCCCCACGACCCCTTCCGCAGGAGCCCTCATGATGTCCCGCACCTTTGTACGTCCGCTGGCAATTGGAGCCGCGTGCCTTCTCAGCGCCGCATTGATCGGCGACGCGTCGGCGCTCACTCGCGCGGAATGCGAGCGTGACTACAAACCTCAGGTCGGACAGGCCGGCAAGGATGTCGTGTGGGTGCCGACACCCGACGAACTCGTGCAGCGCATGCTGCGCATGGCCAAGGTCACGCCACAGGACCTCGTATTTGATCTCGGCGCCGGCGACGGCAAGATCGCGATCGCCGCGGGCAAGCTCGGCGCCAACTCGGTCGGCATCGAATACAACCCGGACATGGCCAAGCTGGCCAGCTGCCTCGTGACCGCCGAAGGTGTCGGCAACAAGACCAAGATCATCCAGGGCGACATCTTCAAGGAAGACTTCAGCAAGGCGACGGTCATCACGATGTACCTGTTGCCGGAGCTGAACCTGTGCGTGCGGCATCGCATCCTCGGCATGAAGCCCGGCACGCGCGTGACTTCGCACCAGTTCACGATGGGTGACTGGGAGGCCGACGAGACCTCGGAATTCGAGTACCGCACCGCGTACCTGTGGATCGTCCCGGCGCGCGTGGACGGGACCTGGGTGCTGCGCGACGCCGGCGGCGCCAGCACTGCGGTGAATCTCACGCAGACATTCCAGAAACTCACCGGCGACGTCGTCAGCGGCGCGCCCAAGCAGCCGCTCGTGGGCGCGACGCTGCGAGGCGATCAGCTGCGCTTCGCATTCAACGACGACAAGGGCGTGACGCGCAGCTTCACCGGCACGGTTCGGGGCAACGAACTGGTCGGCACGTTGAAGAGCGGCAGCGTCGAGAGCAAGGTCACCGGTGCGCCGCAAGGCGCATTGCGCGCCGCCGCCTGGGCCGAAATGCTGTCGCAGTGTGGACGCTTCTACGGCAAGTAGACCGGCGCCGATTCCCCCGATCGCAGCAGGGCCCCGCTACGGCGGGGCTCTTCATATGGAAGGACGCTCGATGAGCGAACCGATGTCCCCGTCGTCTGCGCCGCGCGCCGCACTCGCTCCGATCGCAGCGCCGAAACCGGCGCTGTCAGTGTTCGACGCGGTCATGATTACCGTCGGCATCGTGATCGGCGCTGGCATCTTCAAAACACCCTCAATGGTGGCCGGCGTGACGGGCTCGGTCGACTGGATGCTGATCGCCTGGGTCCTGGGCGGCGTGCTTTCACTGGTCGGCGCACTTTGCTATGCGGAGCTTGCGAGCGCCTTCCCGCACGCCGGCGGTGACTATCACTTCATCACCAAGGCGTTTGGCCGCGATGCCAGCTTCTTCTTTGCCTGGGCCCGCGTGATGGTGATCACCACCGGCTCGATCGCGCTGCTGGCATTTGTCTTCGGCGACTACATGAGCCGGGTGGTGTCGCTTGGAGCACAGTCGTCCGCGATCTATGCGGCGCTCACGGTCGTGGTGCTGACAGTCATCAACATCATCGGCCTGCGCGAATCGGCACGCACGCAGAACCTGCTGACGATTCTCGAGGTCAGTGGTCTGCTGCTGGTGGCGCTCGCCGGGCTGATCGCGACCGCGCCTGCCGGGCCTTCGTCGGCAACTCCGACGGCTGCCGGAATGCCTGCCATGTTCGGCCTGGCGATGGTCTTCGTGCTGCTCACCTACGGCGGCTGGAACGAGGCGGCCTACATTTCCGCCGAGGTCAAGGGCGGGCCGCGCGCGATCGTGCGAACCCTGGTGATCTCGCTGCTCGTCATCACGGTCGTCTACGTGCTCGTCGTACTGGCAGTGCTCAAGGGCCTCGGATTCGCCGGGCTGGCCAAGAGCACCGCGGTCGGCGCCGATGTCATGCAGGCCGCTTTCGGCCCCATGGGTGCCCAACTGATCGGTGCGATCGTCGGCATTGCCACGCTGACGTCGATCAACGCCACGATGATCGTCGGTGCGCGCACGAACTACGCGCTCGGTCGCGACTGGCCGGTGCTGGCATTCATGAGCCAATGGCATGGCGAAAGGAACGTGCCCGTGATCGCGTTTCTCGTTCAGGCCGCGATCGCTCTGGCGCTCATCGCGTTCGGATCGATACAAAAGGACGGTTTCTCGACGATGGTCGAGTTCACCGCGCCGGTGTTCTGGTTCTTCTTCCTGCTGACGGGCGTGGCCTTGTTCGTGTTGCGGTTTCGCGCACCGCACGTGGCGCGGCCGTTCAAGGTGCCGATGTATCCCATACTGCCGATCGTCTTTGTCGCCACCTGCGCCTATCTGCTGTATTCGAGCGTGACGTATGCGCAGTCACAGAACGCAGTGCACGTGGCCCTGTACGTGATGGGCGCCGGCGTCGTCGCATGGATCGTGATGCGGCTCTTGGCGACGCGACGTCCGGATGGCGTCTGAACCGGTCGGCCTCCTGCTTGCCGCTGGGCTCGGGACACGCTATGACCCGACCGGCCGGGAGCTCAAACTGCTGGCTCCCTCGCGTCTCGGTCCGCATGTCGGTGCCCCGATGGCTGCGGCCGCCGCGCGGGCACTGCTCGCGGCGATGTCCCGGGTCACGGCCGTCGTGCGTCCGGCCGACAGCGACGCCCAGCGCCAACTGCATGCCCTGCTTCGCGGCGAAGGCTGCACGCTCGCGGTCTGCCACAACGCGGATGCCGGCATGAGCGCATCGATCGTGCGCGGGGTCCAGGCAGAAGAACGCGCTGCCGGATGGGTCATCGCCCTCGCGGACATGCCGGCCATCGAAGTCTCAACCGTGCGCGCCGTCGTCGGGCTCCTGCTTGAAGGCGCACTGACGGCCGCACCGATGTTTCGCGGCCAGCGCGGGCATCCGGTCGGCTTCGCCGCTGAACTGCGCCCTCGACTGCTGGCATTGAGCGGCGATGCGGGTGCCCGACCGGTACTGGCGGTGCATCCGCCGCGATTGATCGAGGTGGATGATCCCGGGCGTGCTGTATGACGTCGATACTGTCGAGGAGAACTGATGAGCAATCCGATGTGGGAATGGTGGAAGCTGGCATTGAGTGCGAGCGAAATTGCCTGGTATTCGCCGCAGGTCGTGCAGAAGCGCACCCAGCGGCTGCTGGCCGCTCCGACGCTGACGCGGGCGACCGACCGGAAGGAAGCCACGCGCATGGTGGCGGAGAAGCTGCAGGCCGGACAGGAAGCCCAGTGGGCACTCTGGCAGCAGTCCCTGGCCATGCAACAACGGCTGTGGACCGACCTGTGGAGCTCGGCACTGGCGGGGCGGTCGCCTGGCGCGTCACTGCGACGAGCCGGCCGGCGCGGCGCGCTTGATTCGGCGGTGCTGGGCCAACAGGTGCTCGCCCCGGTGCGACGTCGCGTCAAGGCGAATGCGCGACGCTTGCGTGCGCACAGGTAGTTCCTCGTGCCGCAGTATCCTGTGGCATCCGATGGCGATGACCGATGACTCTGCTTGATCTCGCTCGCCAGATCAGCCTGCCCGACTGGCTGGCGCTCGCCTGGTTCGTCCTGGGCTGGTGGGCCTACGCCGCGTTTGCCCGAAGCAGGGCCTCTGCGGGCGGTTCACTGCTGGCGACGACCAACCGCTACCGCCGGCTCTGGATGCTGCAGACCACCGCGCGCGAGAATCGCGTCATCGATGGGGTCGTCGTGCAGAACCTGTCGACCAGCCCGTCCTTCTTCGCATCGACCACGATCCTGATCATCGGCGGCCTGCTCGCGCTGCTCGGCGCGACCGAGGAGGCGGCGAAGCTCGTGCGCGAGATTCCGTTCGCAACACGCACAACCGCATTCGTGTTCGATCTCAAGCTCTTTGTGCTCGCGGCCGTCTTTGTCTTCGCCTTCTTCCGCTTCACCTGGTCGATGCGGCAGTACACCTTCGGGGCGCTGCTGATCGCCTCGGCGCCCGATCCGAAGACATTCGAAAGCGGGGAGGCGTCGCGCGAGGAGTTCGCCGACCGCGCCGCCCGCGTCGTCGGACTGGCCGCCGAGACGTTCAACGACGGCCTGCGGGCGTACTACATGGCCTTTGCCGTCATCCTGTGGTTCTTCTCGCCGCTCGCCTACGCCATCGGCACGGCGGGCATCCTCTATCTGCTGTACCAGCGCGAGTTCCGCTCCGAAGTACTGGACGTGCTGCGACATTAGCGCGCGGCCGGCTTGCCGGACTCAGCGGGAACGGCCGTCTACACTCGCCCGTCACCCTGAACGTCCCGCCATGAGCATTCACTACGCGATCCGCCCGGCCGATCCGGCTGCCCATCTGTTCCACGTCATCTGCCGCGTCGAGCATCCCGACCCGCAGGGACAGCTTTTCATGCTGCCGGCCTGGATCCCTGGCAGCTACATGATCCGGGAGTTCGCGCGCAACATCGTGCGCATCAGCGCGCTCGCCGGCAGCCGCAAGGTTCCGATGGAAAAACTGGACAAGCACACCTGGCGCGCGGCCCCCGTGAAGGGCGTGCTCGAAGTTGCCTGCGAGGTCTACGCATGGGACCTGTCGGTGCGGGCGGCACATCTCGACGAGACGCACGGATTCTTCAACGGCTCCAGTGTGTTCCTGCTGCCGATCGGGCTTGAACATGCCCCCTGCACAGTCGATATCCTGCCGCCGGCGGGCGAGCGGTACGCAGGGTGGAAAGTTGCCACCGGGCTTGCGCCCGCGCGTGCGACGCGGCGACACGGCTTCGGCACCTATCAGGCGTCGGGTTACGACGAACTGATCGACTGCCCGGTCGAGCTGGGCGAGTTCGATCTGGGGCGATTCGATGTGCTCGGCGTGCCGCACGAGGTGGCGATCACTGGCCGTGTGCCACGGCTCGATATGAAGCGCCTGGCATCCGACCTCGCACGCATCTGCGAAGTGCAGATCCGCCTGTTCGAGCCGCGCACTCGCAAGGCCCCGTTTTCGCGCTACACGTTTATGACACTGGCCGTCGGCGACGGCTACGGCGGGTTGGAGCACCGCAACTCCACGGCACTCATCTGCAAGCGCGACGACCTGCCGTTCGTGGGATTGAAGGACGCGACCGAGGGCTACCGCAATTTCCTCGGCCTGGCGAGCCACGAGTACTTTCACAGCTGGAACGTCAAGCGCATCCGGCCGGCCGCGTTTGTCCCGTACGACCTGACGCAGGAAAACTACACGCGCCTGCTGTGGGCGTTCGAAGGCTTCACGTCCTACTACGATGACCTGATGCTCGTGCGCGCCGGACTGCTGACCACCGAGCAATACCTGGAAACTGTGGCAAAGACCATGACCACGGTGCTGCAACGGACCGGCCGGCTCAAGCAGAGCGTGGCTGACAGTTCCTTCGATGCCTGGATCAAGTACTACCGCCAGGACGAGAACGCGCCCAACAGCGTCGTCAGCTACTACCAGAAGGGATCGCTTGTTGCGCTGGCGCTCGACCTGAGCATCCGCGCCGCGAGCAGCGGCAAGCGTTCGCTCGATGACGTCATGCGTTTGCTGTGGCAGCGCTGCAAGAAGGGCGGTGCGGACTACGCAGGCGTCGACGAGGATGAGGTCGTTGCCGCGGCCGAGGAGGCCACTGGCCTGTCGCTGGCCCCGCTGTTCGAAGAGTGGACCGAGGGTACGCGTGACCCCGACTTCGCGCGCTTGCTGAAGCCGTTCGGCATCGACTTCACGCAACGGCCAGCGGTGGACTCGCCGTCCTTCGCACTGCTCGGAGTGCGCACTGCGGCTGCAGGAACGGACTGCAGGATCGCCCATGTGTTCGACGGCACGCCGGCGCAAGCAGCCGGCCTGTCGGGCAATGACGTGCTGGCTGCGATCGATGGCCTGCGCGTGAACCCATCGAACCTCGACAAGCTGCTGACGCGCTACACGCCGGGCGACACGATCGTAGTGCACGCGTTCCGCAGCGACGAGCTGATGCTCTTCTCGGTGAAGCTGGCCGGCAGTGCACCACCCAGATTCACGTTGGCGCTCGACGTCAAAGCCCCGTCGTCGGCTGCGCGACTGCGCGCGCGCTGGCTCGGCCAGAGCTGACCGGCTCCCTTCAGCGAGATCCGACCCAATCGATCGGGCCGCGCCCCGCCGCCGCAAGGAATGCGTTGGCCTGCGAGAAATGTCCGCAACCGATGAAGGGCAGAGGCGGGCGGCGCGCCGACAGCGGTGACGGATGGTTGGCTTTCAGAACTGCATGCGGCTCATCGGCGATCAAGCTGGCGCTGCGTTGCGCCTGGGCGCCCCACAACATGAACACCTTGGGACGATCGTCCGCCGACAATACGGCGATCAGCGCGCTGGTCAGCGACTCCCAGCCGCGCTGTGCATGGCTGCCCGGCTGCCCCTCCTCGACCGTCAGCACGGCGTTGAGCAGCAGCACGCCCTGCCGCGCCCAGAATTCGAGATTGCCGGATGCTGGAATCGCACCGAACTCGCGCGCCAGTTCCGCGAATATGTTGCGCAGGCTCGGCGGCAGACGCACCCCATCGGGCACCGAAAAGGCCATGCCGTGCGCCTGTCCGTCTCCGTGGTACGGGTCCTGCCCGAGGATCGCGACCCGCACACTGGCAAGCGGCGTCAGCTCGAGGGCGTGCAGTACCTGCGCCGGAAAGATGCGGGCGCCAGCCGCGCGACGTGCCTTGAGGAACGACAGTAGCCCGGCCCCCCGGTCGCTTGAGAGAAACTCCTCGACCAGCGGCGACCAGCCGGCCGCCAGCGTCGATGTATCGATCACGCGAACAGTCGGGCCAACTCGAGTCCGGGGTCCGGCGCGCGCATGAACGCCTCCCCAACGAGGTAGGCATGGACCCCGGCCGCGCGCATCCGCGCCACGTCCGCTGGAACCAGGATGCCGCTTTCGGTGATCACGATGCGCTCTGGCCCGACCCGGGGCAGCAGATCGAGCGTGGTCTCTAGGTGTGTTTCAAACGTGCGCAGGTTGCGATTGTTGATCCCGATCAGGGGCGTCGTCAGTTCCAGTGCGAGGTCGAGTTCGTCGGCATCGTGGACCTCGACCAGCACCACCATGCCGAGTTCATGCGCCGCCGCCTCGAGCGCGAGCAGCCGCGCTCGATCGAGCGCCGCAACAATCAGAAGGATGGCGTCGGCGCCCCAGCTGCGCGCCTCGACGATCTGGTACTCGTCGATGATGAAGTCCTTGCGCAGCACTGGCAGGCCGCTGGCGCGGCGCGCCTGCTCCAGATACTCGGGCGCGCCCTGGAAATACTGCACGTCGGTGAGAACGCTCAGGCAGGCGGCGCCATGCCGGGCATAGCTCGCGCCGATGGCGGCAGGATCGAAGTCGGCCCGCAACACGCCTTTCGACGGCGAGGCCTTCTTCACTTCGGCGATCACGGCACTGCGCCCGGCGCGGATGGCGGCCACCAGCGCGGCCGTGAAGTCGCGTGCCGGCGCCGCGTCGCGCGCACGTTCGCGCAGCCGTGCGAGTGGCACGCGTGCGCGCGCAAGCCGCACCTCGTCGTGCTTGGTTGCCAGGATGCGTTGCAGGATGTCGTCCATCGGCCGATGCTACAAAGGTCGCGCGAACATCATTTCCCGCGCACGGAAACCAACCGATTCGTACAGATGGCGCGCGGACCGGTTGGGGGCCGCCATCTCCAGCCGAGCCTGCGTCGCACCCCGACCGCGCGCCCAATCGAGCGCCAGCCGCGTCAGCCGACGGGCCAGGCCAAGGCGGCGCGCCGACGACACGATGTAGAGCGAGTGCAGATAGACACGACGACGCACGTGCGCCAATCGATGCCGCGAGACAATCAGGTCGACGCCGATTGCACCCAGCAACTCGCCCCCCCGGACCGCGACGAAGAGGCGTGTGCGCGGACTGTCGATGGCGCGCCGCCAGTAGCGGCGCGCCTCACGCGTGTCGTGCCGCCGCGAAGCAACGTCCGGAATCAGGCTGTGCTCAGTTGCCGCCGCCGATGCGCCCAGCGCGGCCACGCCGGCGACATCGCGCCGCGTTGCTGCGCGCAGGACGATGCGGTGCACATGAGCGTGTACGACCCGGCACAGGGGTCCACGCGTGCGCGCAATGCTCACGCAGCCAGCCTTCGTGTCGTCGCGACAAATTCGTCGAGCTTGCGGCGCGCTGCACCGCTCGCGACGGCAGAACGCGCCTGTGCAATGCCTTCGCCGATCGAGTCGGCGACGTTGGCGGCATACAGCGCCACCCCGGCGTTGAAGATCACGATCTCGCGCGGCGTTCCCGGGACGTCGTCGAGCGCTTCCAGCACCATCGATCGCGACTCGTCCGGGCTGCCCACTTTCAGACCCCGGTTCGAGACCATCGACAGGCCGAAGTCCTCCGGGTGGATCTCGTACTCGCGCACGGCGCCGTCCTTCAGTTCACCGACCAGCGTCGCCGCGCCGAGCGACACCTCATCCATGCCGTCCTTGCCATGCACCACCAGCACATGGTTCGAGCCGAGCTGCTGCAGCACGCGGACCTGGATGCCGACCAGGTCCGGGTGGAAACACGCCCATCACCTGGTTCGGTGCACCGGCGGGATTCGTCAGCGGCCCGAGAATGTTGAAGATCGTGCGCACACCGAGTTCCTTGCGCACCGGTGCCGCGTGCTTCATCGCGGCATGATGGCTGGGCGCAAACATGAAGCCGATGCCGGTCTCCGCGATGCAGGTCGCCACCGCCGCGGGCGTCAGCACGATGTTCGCACCGAGCGACTCCAGCACGTCGGCACTGCCCGACCCGGACGAGACACTGCGCCCGCCGTGCTTGGCCACGCGCGCACCGGCTGCTGCAGCGACGAACATCGAGGCCGTCGAGATGTTGAACGTGTGCGCCGCATCCCCGCCCGTGCCACACAGGTCCACGAGGTTGGAGCGGTCGGCGGGCTCCACCTTCGTCGCGAACTCGCGCATGATCTGCGCGGCCGCCGCGATCTCGCCGATGGTCTCCTTCTTGACTCGCAGTCCCATCGTCAACGCTGCGATCTGCACCGGCGTGAGTTCGCCGCTCATCAGCCGCCGCCACAGCGACAGCATTTCGTCCTGGAAGATCTCGCGGTGTTCGATGCACCGAACCAGCGCTTCGCTCGGAGTTATGGGCATGGCACTCCTTTCGATCCACCCGGCCGCGCCAGAAAGTTGCGCAGCATCGTGTGCCCGTGTTCGGTGGCGATCGACTCCGGATGGAACTGCACGCCCTCGACCGGCAGCGTCTTGTGGCGCAGACCCATGATCTCGCCGTCGACGGTCCAGGCCGTGACTTCGAGGCACTCGGGCAACGAAGCCCGCTCGACCGCGAGCGAGTGATAGCGCGCCGCCTCGAACGGTGTCGGCAAACTGGCAAACACGCCGACCCCGGTGTGCGCGACGGGCGAAGTCTTGCCATGCATCAGCGTCTTCGCACGTATGACCTTGCCGCCGAAAGCCTGGCCGAGGGCCTGGTGCCCCAGGCACACGCCCAGTATCGGCACGCGTCCGGCAAAGCGCTCGAACACGCCGAGCGACACCCCGGCCTCGTTGGGCGTGCACGGACCGGGCGAGACGCAGATGCGGTCGGGCGACAGCGCCTCGATCTGGTCGAGCGTGATCTCGTCGTTGCGAAAGACCCGCACGTCCTCGCCCAGTTCGCCGAAGTACTGCACGAGGTTGTAGGTAAACGAATCGTAGTTGTCGATCATCAGCAACATGGCACTACTCCGCATCGAAGCCGTCTTCGACCTGCTCGGCGGCCCGCAGCACGGCCCGTGCCTTGACTTCCGTCTCTTTCCATTCGCTCTCGGGCACGGAGTCGGCGACGATGCCGGCCGCGGCCTGTGCGTACAGCACGTTGCCCTTGATGACGCCGGTACGGATGACGATCGCGAGGTCCATGTCGCCATTGAACGACAAATAGCCGGCGGCACCGCCGTAGATGCCGCGCTTGACCGACTCGAGTTCGTCGATGATTTCCATCGCGCGCACCTTGGGCGCGCCCGACAGGGTGCCGGCCGGAAACGTCGCACGCAGCACGTCGAGGTTTGTCAGGCCGGGCTTGAGCACGCCCTCGACGTGGCTCACCAGGTGCTGCACGTGCGAGTATTTTTCGATCACGTACTGCTCCGTCACCCTGATGCTGCCGGTTTCGGCGATGCGACCGATGTCATTGCGCGCCAGATCGATCAGCATCAGGTGCTCGGCGCGTTCCTTCGGATCGGCCGCCAGCTCGGCCGCGAGGATCGAATCCTGTTCGGGCGTGGAGCCACGCGGCCGGGTGCCGGCGATCGGGCGGATCGCGACCATGCGCTTGCCCTCGCGGTCCTCGCTGCGCACCAGGATCTCCGGCGACGCGCCGACGACATGGAAGTCGCCGAAGTTGTAGAAGTACATGTACGGCGACGGATTCAGCGTCCGCAGCGCGCGGTACAGCGACAGCGGCGAGTCGGCGAAAGGCTTGCGGATGCGCTGGCCGATCTGCACCTGCATGACGTCGCCGGCAGCGATGTATTCCTTGGCGCGCGCCACCGCCGCGAGGTAGTCGCTCTTGGCGAACTCGCGATACTCCTCGCGGCGCACGCTGGCGCGCGCATGCGGCGGTTCGATCGGCCGCGCCAGACGCGTCTTCAGCTCGCGCAGCCGCTGGCGCGCCCGCGCGTGCGCCTCGGGCTGGCGCGGATCAGCGTAGACAATCAGGTAGATGCGGCCCGCCAGGTTGTCGATGACCGCCACTTCCTCGGCCAGCAGCAGCAGGATGTCAGGCACGCCGAGGTCGTCGGGCTTGGTGCGTGCGAGCTTCTTCTCGATCACGCGCACCGTGTCGTAGCCGAAGTAGCCGGCCAGTCCGCCCGCGAAGCGCGGCAGTCCCGGCCGCAGCGCCACCTTGAACTGCGCGGCGAACTGTCCGATCACGGCAAGCGGATCGCCGTCGTGCGTTTCCTTCACCCGCCCGCCTTCGACGATCTCGGTCGTGCAACCGTCGTCGCGGATGAAAGAGCGCAACGAGGTGCGCGCGGCCAGGCCGATGAACGAGTAGCGACCGAAGCGCTCGCCGCCGACCACCGACTCGAGCAGGAAAGTATTGGGCTCGTTCGCGAGCTTCAGGTAGAGAGAAAGCGGCGTCTCGAGATCCGCGAAGCTCTCGGCGATCAGCGGGATGCGGTTGTAGCCCTGTGCCGCAAGGGCCTTGAATTCGATTTCAGTCACGTGTCACCTGCAGGAGTCGCACGGACGATCGCCGCGCGGTCGAACACCAACGAAGTGCCGCATCGGATGCGGCGGTCAGCGCCCTAGGGGCGCCAGGACCAGACCCCCTGGGCGTGCCAGAACCGGCACCAGGCTTTGCGCCATGCCCCAAGGAAAACGGAATCGCGTTGGTCGCGGTGACTCATCGGAGAGCGTCGTTTACGGCGAGCGGAGCGATCAGGGCGACCGCGTCCACGAGCGTTTCGACTATAGCATCGGCCGGCAGCGCGGCGACTGAGCGCCCTTCGTTGTAGCCGCCTTCGACGAGGATCGCCCGGCACCCTGCCGCCCGCGCCGACAACAGGTCATTTTCCGAGTCGCCAATCATCACAGCATCCGCGGCCGGCACGTCCAGGCGTGCACACGCCGCGAGCACCGGTGCACCGTGGGGCTTCTTCTCGACCGTGTCATCACCGGAGATCACGGTATCGAAGTACTCGGACAGGCCCACGCGGTCGAGCAGGTCGACCGTGAACTCGCGCGGCTTGTTGGTGACGCACGCGAGCCTGAAGCCGCCGGCACGAAAGGCCGACAACGCCGCCGGCACGCCCGGGAAAACCAGCGCCGCATGGCCGTTGAGCCGCCGGTAGTGGCGATAGAACGACTCCCTGCCGCGGGTGAAACTCGCATCGTCGGCACGCCCGTCGAGCGCGCCAGTCAGCGAGCGGTGCACCAGGATGTCGGCGCCCTTGCCGATGTAGGCCGCCACGGTTGCGCTCGGCAATGCCGCGCGACCCAGGTCCGCCAGCATGGCGTTGACCGCGGCAGCAAGGTCGGGGACGGTGTCGAGCAGCGTGCCGTCGAGGTCGATCAGTACGGCCCGTGCCGGGAGCCGAGTCATGCCGCGTGCGCGAGTGCGGCGAGTTCCGCGCGCATCCGCGCCATGACGCCGCGGTAACCGCCGTCGGCATCACGCGTGCCGAACACGGCACTGCCGGCGACGAACGTGTCGGCTCCGGCTTCCGCGATCATGCGGATGTTGTCCGTCTTCACTCCACCGTCGACCTCCACATGGATTGTGCGGCCGCTGGCGCGCACATACGCATCAGCGCGCGCGCGCGACGGCGCGCAGCTTGGGCAGGGTTTCAGCAATGAACGTCTGTCCGCCGAAGCCGGGGTTGACCGACATCAGCAGCACCACATCGATCTTGTCCATCACATGATCCAACCACGCCAGCGGCGTGGCTGGATTGAATACAAGCCCGGCCTTGCAGCCCAGGTCCCGGATCAGCGCGAGCGTGCGATCGACATGCTCGGACGCCTCGGGATGGAAGGTAATGACATTGGCGCCGGCCTTGGCGAAGTCCGGAATGATCCGGTCGACCGGCTTGACCATCAGGTGCACATCGATGGGAACGTCGACGTGCGGACGAATGGCCTGGCAAACCAGCGGGCCGATCGTAAGGTTCGGCACGTAATGGTTGTCCATCACGTCGAAGTGGATCCAGTCGGCGCCCGCGGCAACCACCGCCCGGACTTCCTCGCCCAGCCGGGCAAAGTCGGCGGACAGTATGCTCGGCGCTATACGAAAGCCGGAGGACATCGCGACTCCAAGGTTGGGTTGCGGAAACTTTGCCGGTCACGACTATTCTAAGCGTCGGTCGAGCCGCACTCCGACACCGCACTCCGTCCATCAACCCTGCGCCCGCGCTCCACGCCGGGATCTCAATGGCCAACTACGAACTTTCTGTCAGCGTTCGTCCCCAGTACCTCGACGCGCATTCGAATCCCGAGGAGCAGCACTTCGTGTTCGCGTACACGGTGACCATCCGCAACACGGGCGAGCACACCGCGCAGCTGATGTCGCGGCACTGGATCATCACCGACGCCAACAATCAGGTCGAGGAAGTGCGCGGCGATGGCGTGGTGGGCGAGCAGCCGGTGCTCAAGCCCGGTGAATCCTTCGAATACACCAGTGGCTGTCCACTGACGACGCCGGTGGGATCCATGCGCGGTACGTACCAGTGCGTCGCTGACGACGGTACGGCCTTCGAGGCGACGATTCCGGAGTTCGTGCTGTCGATGCCTCGAACGCTGCACTGAACTGCAAGCTAGCGCTCGGGGGGTCGGCGCCGTCGCGGCTTCTGGAACATCGTCCACCAGACGATGAACACCAGCGCACCCAGCGCGAGAGCGGCTTCAAGCAGAATCAGCCACATGACCAGTCTCTTCCCATCGGTGAATTCTAGGCGCCGGGTCGCCCTGACCGTCGCAGCGGTGCTGCTGGCCGGTTGCGCCGTGCGCCCGGTACCCGCTCCAGCGCCCGCCCCCGCGCCGCCGCCGGCTCCACGTCCGACCCCTGCGCCGGTGGCACCGGTGGAGACCCGTGCCGTGTACGAGCCGATCGTGTTCGAGATGCTGCCCGCGACCAGGCCCGACGACTGGGTCGGCGCATGGAGCGCGTTCCTGCAGACCTGCCGCGCGCTCGCCAAGCGCGACGCATGGCGCGAAGCCTGTGCGCAGGTCGACAGCGTCGACGGGCGCAACGGCCGCAGCGTGCAGGCGTACTTCGCGGCCCGCTTCGACGCCTACCGCGTGATCGCGCAGCGCGTCGAGGACGAGCGCGTGGTGGAGACTCGCGACACCGGGTTGATGACGGGCTACTACGAACCGCTGCTGCGTGGCAGCCGGGCACGCAACGGCAAGTACACGACACCGATCTACCGCGTGCCGCCCGACCTGCTGATCGTCGACCTCGCCAGCGTGCATCCCGAACTTCAGAACCTACGCCTGCGCGGGAAGGTGCAGGGCCGGCGCGTCGTTCCCTATCCTTCGCGCGCCGACATCACCAACGGCGAAGCCCTGGCGGGCAACGAACTCGTCTGGGTCGACGATCCGGTCGAGGCGTTCTTTCTTCAGGTGCAGGGCTCGGGCCGAGTGCAGTTCGACGACGGCACCATGATCCGACTCGGTTATGGCGACCAGAACGGCCATCCGTATCGATCGATCGGCCGCTGGCTGATCGACCAGGGCGAGTTGACGCTCGACCAGACCTCGATGCCCGGCATCAAGGCGTGGATCGAACGCAATCCGGCACGCGCCAAGGAACTGCTGGACCAGAATCCGAGCTTTGTGTTCTTTCGCGAACTGCCGCTGGGCGATCCGGGCGCCGGACCGGCCGGCGCGCTCGGTGTGCCTCTGACACCGGGATACTCGGTGGCGGCCGATGCCCGCTACATCCCACTGGGCGCTCCGGTTGTCGTTTCATCGACCGATCCGAATTCCGGCGCGGCACTGCTACGGCCGATGCTGGCGCAGGACACCGGCGGCGCGATACGCGGGCCGCTGCGTTTCGACTTCTTCTGGGGATTCGGCGCGGAAGCCGGCCAGGCCGCCGGACGCCAGAAGTACGACGTCAGTGCCTGGCTGCTCGTGCCCAAGGGAAGTACCCCGGAGTCGCTGCTCCGGCGTTGAACTTCGCGCTTGACTCGCTGGACGCTACTTCTTGCTGGTGGCGACGAGACGCTGCTCGATCGATTCGATCGGGATCGCTCCCGCGCCGCGTGTTCCATCGGCAAAAATGATCGTCGGCGTACCGTTGATGCCGAATTCGCGACCGAGTGCGACGTTCTGTTCAAGCGGGTTCTTGCAGTCGGCCGCAGCCGCGGCTGGCGCCTTGCCCTGGACCATGTAGTCATCCCAGGCCACAGCACGATCCTTCGAGCACCAGATCGCCTTCGACTTCTCGTGCGAGTCAGGCGAAAGGATCGGATACAGGAAGGTGTAGATCGTGACGTTGTTCAGCTGCGACATGTTCTGCCAGAGCTTCTTGCAGTACGGGCAGTTAGGGTCTTCGAAGGTGACAAGGACGCGCGAACCGTTGCCACGAACGGTCTTCACCGCGCGATCGAACGGCAATGACTTGAAGTCGACCTTCAGTGCCGCGTCGAGCCGCTTCTGCGTCAGATCCTCGCGCGTGCGCGAATCGAACATGCGGCCCATGATGACGAAGTTGACCGCCGGGTCGACGTAATACAGCTCGCCGCGCACCAGCACCTCGTACAGCCCTCCCTGACTGCGAAAGACCTGATCCGCCTTCATGCCCGAACGCTCGGCGAAACGTGCGGCGATCTGCGCCTCGGTGCTGCCCGCGACCGTAGCGCTCTTGACCGCGTCGGCGCCTTTCGGAGCTTGTGCCTGTGCCAGGGCCACTGAACACATCAGGGCCAGGGTAGGCGCGGCGACGCGTCGTATCCAACGATTCATTGACTTCTCCTGAAAGCGGCGGCGGAGTGTAGCCGCGCGCACGGTATGCCTGTCGTGAAGGTCCTCAGACCGACAACCGCCGATCAAGTTCAGCCGAGCGCCTGTCGGATCAGCAGGCTCTTGAGCGGTGGCAGCCGGTCGACCGCCGCCATCCCGGTATTGCGCACGAACCGCGCGAGCGGATCGTCGATGCTGAACAGGCGCGCCAGGCCATCGGTGGCGGTGCGCATCATGGCAATCGGCTCGGCGCGACTGCGCTCGTATCGTCGCAACAGGACCGTGTCGCCAATGTCCCGAAAAGCCTCGCGGCCGCGCACCACTTCGAGCAATGCGCCGACGTCCTGCAGGCCGAGGTTCAGGCCCTGCCCGGCCAGTGGATGCACCACGTGGGCCGCATCGCCGACCAGTGCAACGCGCGGCGCGATCAACCGGTCGACAACGACCAGCCGCAACGGGAAAGTAAGCGCCGGGCCGGCGGGGGCGAGCTCTCCCAACGCTGCCCCGCAACGTTCGGTGACGCGCCGTGCCAGCGCGACAGAATCAAGCGCAGCCAGCTCCTGTGACAATACCGTCGGAGCCGACCAGACCAGCGACACCCGCTCACCCGGCAACGGCAGCAACGCCACCACGCCTTCGTCGGTGAACCATTGCCAAGCCGTGTTCAGGTGCGGCCGCTCGCAGGCAAAGTTGCTGACCACGGCGGTCTGCCGATAGTCCGTCACGGTCGCGTTCATGCCGGCCACCGCGCGCACGGCCGACTGTGCTCCATCGGCGCCGACGAGCAGCAGAGAATGAAGTGATGCGCCATCACTCAGTCCCACAGCGGCCCCATCCGCATCCGTGGTGATCGAATCAAAGCCCGCAGCAACACGCACGACGCCCGGCTGGAAATCACAGGCGGCATCCAGCACTCGGACCAACTCGCTTTCCTCGAGAATCGTCGCCAGGCGTTCGACGGTCGCGGCGTACGCATCGAACGTCAGCTCATCGCCGCGATCACCGAAGACGCGCATGCGCTCGACCGGAGTGGCTCGCGTCGTGTCGATGCGGTTCCACACTGATAGCCGCTGCAGCAGTTCGACCGTGGCCGGGGCGACCGCGTAAATGCGGGCGTCGTACGGTGCCGCGGGGGATGCGACATGCGGAAGGACCCGCGGCCCGATCAGCGCGACGCGCAGTCCCTGCTGCGACAGTCCCAGCGCACACGCCATCCCAGCGACGCCGGCGCCGACGACGGCAACGTCAACTTCCTGCACGTCGCTCATGCCGACGCACGCTCAGGATTCGTAGTGGAACGTATGGTCATAGTGATCGAGTATAGGAGCGGCGAAGAACGCTCCCGTCTGCACGCTGCGGACTGACGCTTCCACGTCATCCGTAAGCGAGGCGCCGCGAATCAGATCGTCGAGCGCATGTCGGCGTGGACTACGTCGATGTAGTCGCGATGCCGGCGGATGAAGTTGAGCGCGTAGGGGCAGATCGGGATGACTGTCTTGCCCTGTCGACGCACATCATCGAGCATCCCTCGGACCAGCTGCGAACCCAGGCCCTGCCCTTCGTGCTCCGCCGCGATTTCGGTGTGCTTGATCAGGATCGAGTGTTCGCCGACACGGTCGTATTCCGCAAAGCCGAGTTCGGCCCCATCGCGCATCAGGCGATAACGTCCTGCGGCGACATCGTTGGTCAGGAAGGGGGCATTCATCGGATGGCCGCCTTATGCACGTGGTCCATTCGTTATCTGCGACCACCACGGAAGCCGCCTCCGCCAAAACCGCCACCACCGAAGCGATCGCCATAGCTGCCACCGCCAAATCGGTTACCCCAGCTGCCGCTGCCTCCGGCACTGCCACCGGAGCGGCTCCCCCAGCTGTCTCCGCCGCCGGCGCTGCCGTAGCGACTGCCCCAGCTGTCCGATCCACCCCCGGAGCGATCCCAGCCTCCGCCTCCGTAGCTGTTCGTTCGATCGGCCGCCGCGCTGCGCGCCTGCTGCTCCTGGCTGGCCCACGCGGTGTTGCCCGAGGCACTGCCCCAGCCACTCGCTGAATGCTGCTGCCAACCACCGCTGCCGTCGCTGCGATATACATTGCCATCCGAGCCTGCAACGTGCGTGTTCTGCGGCGTGCCGTCGCTCCAGGTCTTGGTCTGTCCGGTGTTGGCGTTGTAGGTCGTGGTCGACGCGGTGCGGTCAACACCCTGAGGGCCGGCGGTTGCCGACACATTGCGATCTATCGAACTGCCGCCGGCACCGGTCGCCTCTACGTTCGAGCCATAGCCGCGCTGGCCAGTCTGGGCGTTGTAGGTCTCGTTGCGATTGACGGATCCGGTCGTGCCGGAGGCGGTGTTGAACGTGCGGTTGTAGCCCTGCGAACCCTGCCCCGTATAGGGATTCCAGCTGCGCTGCGCGTTGTAGGTGCCGGTCGTGCCGCGGTACGTGGAATAGTTGCCGGCCGCGGTCGTGCCGAACGCGCCACCATTGTCGGCCCAGTACGTGCGCGTGCCGGACGACACGCCACCCGGCCAGCTGCGATAAACATCGGCCGTCGCCGAGCCGCAGCACGGATACCCGTAGTAGCCGGCGTGGTAGTACGCCCCGCCCCAGTAGGGCTCGGCCCAGTACGCAGCTGTCAGGCCCATGGCAAATCCGAACGTGAAGCCGACATAGGGGTTGTAGACCGGCATCGCCGCCACCCCATAGGTGACCGGTGCGCCGTACCAGACGCTGCCGACCCACGGCGAGTAGGCGTAGCCGGTGCCGTAGACCACGGTGCCGCCTGCATCGACGACGGTACCGAGATAGCCGGGCGTGTAGCCGGCATAGACGACATTGCCGGTGTAGCCGTAGACGTGCACATAGGTGACGTAGTGCAGCGGCGACGACACCGGGATCGCGTAGATGACGCCCGGCACGGCAGTGGCCACGACCCATGGCCCGGTCAGCGCGCTCGCGGAGAACCACACGCCGCCGGTGACGGCGTAATAGCCACCGGGACTCACCTCGATCACCGGAACCTTGGAATTGGCGACGTACCGCAGCGGGGTGCCGGTGACCGGCTGCCACTGCGGCGCGCCGTCGAACTCCGGCGTGAACGTCGGCCCGCCGTTGCGCGCAACCGCCGCGGTCTGTGGTATCGAATTCGCGATTACCGCCTCCTGTGCCTGCGGTGTGCCGGCCACCGACGCCAGCACGATCGACGCAGGCGTGCCTTTCGCGGGTATCTGTCTGAACGACGGCGGCAGCGCGTTGCTGGCGACGAAGGTCCATGGCCCGCCGAGCGCCGGCGCGCGGAACCAGCGTCCCGCCATCAGCACGTAGTAAGCGTTGTTCGTCGTGTCGACGATGACGTCGGTTGCACTGTTGGTCGCCCACAGCAGCGGTGTACCGGTGATCGGCACGAGATTGGGCTGGCCCTTGAAAACGATGAGCTCGGTCGGGACTTCCGTGACGTGGATCGCCGGAACGCCATTGGCAAGTGCGGGCTTCGGCGTCGCGCCCTCGCCGCCGTCGAGCAGATCCACCGTCCCCGACTGCGCCAGTTGCTTCGCCACGTCGTCGAGCCCGAGCGGCGTGAAGCTGACCTGCGTCCACGGGCCGCCGAGCGAGCCCGACGACACCCAGCCGTCGTAGACATGCAGGTACCAGGTCTTGTCGGCACGCGTGCGGGCGAGCATCGCATGCGTGTTTATCACGCGCTCGAAGCGCGTGTCCGGGACCTCGCGGATAACGGGCTTGCCCTCTATCGGCACCAGCAGCGCCAGCCCATAGGCGACGACGACCGTCGGCGCCTCGTTGCGCACCGCATGCGTGGTCGGCTGAACGGTCTTCGAGGCCGCGAGCGACGCCTCGAGGCTGTCGAGCGCCATCGTCTGCAGCGCGCTCACCAACGCGGCGCGCAGGGCCGGAAGATACTGCGCACCCTTGTCCGACAGCGTCGGGAAGTTGCTCTTCGTGACTACGACGTCGTTGAGCTCGACCGTGCGCGTTACGCGGTCGACGTCGGTGCGCGCTGTACCCCAGACGACGCCAAAGGTCTCTTCCTTCTGGCCGGTGGGCCGCAGCGCCACGGCAACGCGCCATGCGAGCGTATTGCCGGTCCACGAGTCGACCTGCGGTTGGTAGATCAGTGCATCAGCGCCGGTCAACGTGACGTCGCGGGGCCACGGGTCACGCGGGGCCGGAGCCGCCGGGGCCGCCGACGGCGGTGGCAGACCGCCTCCAGTCGCACTGGCGTTAATCGCGGGACTCCAGGAGTCGTCCGGCGGCGGCATCAGGGCCGAGTCGGAACGGTTCGCGCAGCCGGCAACCAGTGCAACGGTCACGAGGGTGAATGCGAAGTTTCGAATCGTCGGGGACATGGATTCTCTCGGTTCGGATTCGGGCTGACAACAGCGCGTGGGTCCGCGCGCATGACGCTGCAGCACCCGGCCCACGCACACAGCGATGGCCACACCCACCTGGTGAACGACCCTCGTCAGGACCATCAGCAGCAGGCCCCGGAACACCTCATCGAGCGGGAGGATGCACGAGGCCGGATAGCTTACCGCCGAGGCTGATGTACCGTGAGACGTGCCGCTACTGTGACACGACGCGCGCGCCGTCGCCGTTGCCTTCGATGTACACACGCTGTCCGACGCGCAATCCCGCGTTGACCGGCTGCGTCACGGCCACCAGCACGCCGTTCGTGGTCCGCACAATGATCTGCTGTCCCGGCACCGGCTGATCGTGCTTCTTCTGGATCTCGTTGCCTGCAAGCGCACCGCCCACCGTGCCGAGCACCATCGCGACATCGCGTCCGGTGCCGCCGCCGATCAGACTGCCGATGCCGAGGCCGGCCAACCCGCCAACCACGGCGCCGACGCCCTGGTGGTGATTGCTAGGGAGTTGCACCGCCGTGATCTGTTCAATCGTTCCGCGGCGGATTTCCATTTCACCGGGCTGAGGTCCAGGTGCCGCGCAGGCAGCGAGGAGCAGCGTGAAGACGACGGGAGCAATGCTGAGTTTTCTCATGTTCCGACTCCGGATTTGGGATGAATGTTCCAGGACGCCGACCATTGTCGCCGCACAGTAACTGCGGAAGCACGGTCGGACAGCATGGAGCTGGGGTTGGGGGATGACATAGCACGGCACGCGGGCCGTCTGCGCTTAGAACCGGAACGACACACCGACCGCCACCCCGTTGAATGTCAGAGACTGCAGCGGTTCACCTGACTTGAATTCATAGTCGAGGTAGCGCCACGCCGCCATGACTTCGCCCCAACCGAATGAATAGCCCAGCCCGGCGAGAGCCTGCCAGGTGAGCTTCGAGTCACCGGTGCCGATGTCGGCGTAGTACGGCACAAACCAGCGCAGGTCGCCGCCGAAGCGCACGCGGCCACGAACGCCAAGGATTGCATCCCAGTTGGTCGCGCTGACCTCTGATGTCCCTGAACGCGCGATGCCCAGCGGGCCGGTGCCGTTGAAAGCCCAGTTCAGTGTCTGGTCCATGCTGAGCACGCGCGCACCGAACACGGAGCCCATATTGGACTCGGGATTCTCGACCAGCGCGTAGGTGCCGGCCAGCGTCACGATGTTGGTCTTGACGTCGAGGCTGAGGTTGGCGTTGACGCCGGCGGCCAGTGGCTGACCGTGGATCACAAAGTCCCGCGTCCCTGCCTTGTCGCCGCCGACGTCGGAGTAGAACCAGTCGATGAGCCCGCCCCACCGGCCGTGGCGGGCCTCAAACGTTCCCATGAAGGCCATCTTGAGGCTTTCGATGAGCGTATCGGCGTTGACATCGAGCGACGGGCCGCCCGCTCCGCTGGGAAACTCGGTCGTGCCGGTGAGGCCCGGAAACCAGCCGTACACCGTGGCGCGGAAGGCCCACTCGTCCGACGGCGGCGCCGACTGCGCGGCGGCCGGCAGCGCCGTAACGATGCCTAGCGCAACCAGCAAAGCCGCCGCGGTGCGCCCTTCGGGGGGCTTTCGATTCATGCGTGCTTCCAGTGTCGTTCGAGACTAGGGAGTCGGCACCACCGTGTAGTACACGCCGTTGGCGCCGTAGGACGGCTTGAACCAGGTGTTGCCGTTCAGATAGTAGGTGATGCCGTTCTTGTTGACGGGAAACGAACCCGCCGGCAGCGCCGCGTAGTTCAAGCCCATCACGTAGTTGCCGGGTGTGGCCATCGGCGCAGCACCGGCGGCTCCAGCCGTACCCGCCGCGACACCGGCGTTGTACGCGCCCGTCGTAGTGGTCGCTCCGGCTGCCACGCCGGCGTTGTAGGCGTTGCTGGTCGCCGCAGCGGTGTTCGCGCTGCCCGCGGCAACGCCGGCTGCGTACGCATTGGATGAAGCCGCTGCGCTTGACGACGCGATCGCCGCACCGGCCGCCACTCCGACCACCGCCCCGGCCGCTGCCGCGCAACCGTAACAGCCACTCGAGTAGTACGGCACGGCGACCGGCGGGTGATACACGGGGTAGGTCGGATAAGCGCCCGGCGGGTGGTAATACGTGGCACCGCCAGGGTACGTGTGATAGGCGCCAGCGCCGACCTCGCCGGAGGTGGTGCCGCCGTACGTGTTCTCGTGCGTCGTACCGCCGTAGTAGTTGTGCGTCGTGCCACCGCCGTAGGTGTTCTCGTGCGTCGTGCCCTCGCCGGCCGTGTGCGAGGTGCCGCCACCCCACGCGTTCTCGTGCGTCGTCGAGCCGTAGGAGTGACTCGTGCTGCCACCGTAGCGGTTGGCGCTGGCCCAGGCGCCGGCCTCCGTGCCCCATGCGGCGCAGAGCGCGACGGCGAGTGCGACAAGTTGAATGCGTGCCATGTGACCTCCGGGCGTCAGTTCGACTTCGCAGCCGGCTTCGCCGGCGCGGACTTCTTCATCGTCAGCGGCTTCACGCCGGGCGGCAGCGTCACCTTCGGTGCGGCGAACGCCATGCGGCCAGCGGACGCGACCTTTGCAGAGGCGAACGCCTCGGATGCGATCGGGCCGTTCAACTGCCAGTTCGCGAGTTCCAGGTCATGCCTGAGCCTCAACGGATCGCCGCTGAACATCGCGCGCACGCGGCGCGGCAGCTTGTCGTCGGCGCCGATCCAGATCTGCAGGAACACGTCGTCATTGGCCCAGGCCACCATCTCGGTCTTCACGCCGCCGACCACGCCGGACGGTCCGATGTAAAAGGCGAGCTTGCCGCCAGCCAACGCCGCGAACGGATCAGAGATCACCACATCGGTGAACGGAAAGTAGATCGACGCGCTGTCGTAGGCACGCTTGAGCATCGCGTCGATGGTCGGCGGGGCATCGGCGACCGCCGCCAGGTTCTCCGCGGGCGCGTACGCGATCATCGACTTGCCGTCGTAGTAGAACTCGGAGGCCGGGCCGTCGCCGGGCATCAGCACGCGGAACCTGTCCGGCCGCTGCAGTGCGACGTCGTAGCGCGTGGTGTAGACAATCGGCGGGCCGAGCTTGCTCGGAAACTCGAAGCTGGCCGTCGCCGTGAACGCAATGGTTTTCGCCGACGCCAGCTTCTCGCTCATCGCCTTCAGCAGGTCCATCGCGCGCGGCTCGAGCACCATCTTGAATTCCGCTACCTTGGCCTTCGGCGCAGGCTTCGTCGCCTTGACCGACGCAACCGGCCTGGCTGCCGGGGCGGGCTGCGCGGCGGCCGGCGCCGACAGGCCGACGATCATCACAGCAAGGATCCCGGCCAGCGCATTCGTTCGCTTCATTGAAATCTCCGCTTGTTCCTTGTCACTCCGCTTACGGGATCATTCCGCACTCGAACATCTTGTTCGCCACTGGTGCGGCGATGCGGTTGATGAATTCCTTGCGCGCGGCGGGATCGTTGCGCAGCAACTGGATCAGCTCCTGCTCGCGCGGCGACTTCGGCTTGCCGCGCCCCTCCCACAGTTGCTCGCAGCTCGAAGCGTTGACTTTGTCAACGACCTTGCCGGCGAGCGTGTCGATCAGCGGATACTGTTGTGCCAGCGCAAAACCGGAGGCGAACAGCAGTGCCGGAAAAGCAAACTTTGCGAGCCTGGAAGCGAGTTGCAGATTCATGCGTTACTCCTGGTGAAAGCCGTCTGCACATGCATGCGCTCAGGCCGGGGGTTGAGGGAGGTCACTTCGGAAACATGAACTGGACCTGGAGGCGCAGCTGCCAGGTGGCTCCGTCGTCCGGATGCACGACGTTGAAGTACGCAGCATGCGTTCCCACTCGTTCGCAGCTCCTTAGTTCGCCGGCCAGATGCCGGCCGCGCGGAGTCCGGGATTCATCGCGTCCGGTACGTAGAAATTGACTTGGATGCGGTCGCCCGGGCTCAGCTTGCCGAGCTCGTACACACCGTCCGGAACCTTGACCGTCGACACCGTCCCGTCGGCGCCCTGGAGTTGCAAGGTGCGCGCGTCTCGGTCGATCGATACGACCGTGAAGATGCCCACCGGCTGGCCACCGCCGCCGCCCCGGTTGCGCGGCCGGTTCTCGTTCTGGGCGAGCGACGGAGCAACCGCAGCCGGGCCGGCGAGGAAAAGCGCGAGGACAAGATCACGTCGGTTCATAAGCGGGCTCCTGCGAAATTCCACGCTCTCAAACGGGCCGGGCAGTTCATCTCGAGCTTGCCGCGGTTGACTGCGACTTCGATTGCCCTTGGTTCGAACTGCGGCATGGTCTGCGCGTCAGTCGTGCAGTCAATGTGCACTTAGGCGGCGGCGCACAGGAAACGAATCGTCTGGTACGGATAGCGCTTCATTCCCGATTTCCCGGCGGGTGGTGAATGCCGCGCCAATCCCGCGTGGCGCGGCAACATCAGTCGCGCTTCGCCTTCTCCGTCATCGCCGCCTGAAGCTTCTTGACGTCGGCCGGCGACAGCTGCGGACGGTCCAGCTTGATCGTCAGCTTGTTGAGCTTGGCGGTCAGCGCGAACGGCGGCTTGTAGTCGGCATCATTGACACCGGTCAGCGTGTCGGAACCGATGTCGAAGCTCTCGTCCCACTGCAGGATCATCGGCAGTGTGCGCTCCATCTTCTTCGTGGCGACTTCCTTGCCGTCGACCTTCAGCACTCCTACACCAGGCCGGCCGACACCGCTGAAGTTGTTGAACGCCAGCGTGCCGGCGCCGAGTCCGTCGTACTTGAAGTCGAACTCGACCGTGTGTCGCCCCGGCGACAGCGCCTCGGTCCCTTCCCACTTCAGGCGCTCGAGGTCCACCAGATTCCACAGGAACACCGGCTTGCCCTTGAGCAGGTAGAAGCCGTAGCCACCGAAGCGGCCGCCCGAGGTCAGGATCACGCCCTCGGCGCCGCCCTGTGGCACCTCGATGTCGGCGGTGATCGTGTACGAAGTGTTCAGCAACAGCGGCGAATCGCCCTGCGGCAGGCCGACCATTGGCCGGGTGTAGACGAACTCGGTGCGCCCGGCGGTGATGTTCGGCCGCGGCGCAACCAGGCGCGCAGCCACCGAGGCATCCAGCGGGAAAACCTGGTATTTCTTCGCCTCGGCGATGAACTTCTGCTTCATCTGCCTGACCTTGTCGGGGTGTTTGGCCGCAAGGTCCACGTTCTGGCTGAAGTCGGTGTTCAGATTGTAGAGCTCAAGCACCTGGTTGTTCAGCGGATCGGGGTTGGCCGCACCGAAGGCGTCCCACGGCGCGCGGTTGACCTTGGTGGAAAGAAACCAGCCGTCGTCGTACAGCGCCCACTGGCCCATCATCTCGAAGTACTGCGTCTTGTGGCGCTGCGGCGCCTTGGCGTTGGCGGCGTCGAAGGTGTAGGCGAAGCTCGTGCCTTCGATCGGCGCCTGCTTGATGCCGTCGACCGCAAGCGGCGCTTGGATGCCGGCCGCTTCGAGAATCGTCGGCACGACATCGATCACGTGCACGAACTGCTCGCGCAGCCCGCCCTTGTCCTTGATCCGCGCCGGCCACGACACGACCATGTTCTGGTTGATGCCGCCGAGCGCCGACGCGTTCTGCTTGAACCAGTTGAACGGCGTGTCGAAGGCCCATGACCAGCCGGCCGACATGTGGTTGTAGGTCTGTTCGGTGCCCCACACGTCGTAGAACTTCAGCTGCACGTCCACCGGCACCTGCACGCCGTTGAAGAACGCCACTTCGTTCGGCGTGCCATTCGGGCCGCCTTCGGCGCTGGTGCCGTTGTCGCCGTTGATGTAGATGATCAGCGTGTTGTCGAGCTTGCCAAGGTCCTGGAAATGCTGGATCACGCGGCCGATCTCGTGATCGCTGTACGCGGCATAGGCAGCAAAGATCTCGACCTGCCGGATGAAGAGCTTCTTCTCGTCGGCCGTCAGCTGGTCCCATGGCTTGAGCATCTGGCTCGGCCACGGCCCGAGCTTGGTGTCCTTCGGGATCACGCCCAGGCGCTTCTGGTTCTCGAAGATCTGTTCGCGCAGCTTCTCGTAGCCGCCGTCGAAGAGCTTCATCGCGCGCACCTTGTCGACCCATTCCTTGGTCGGATGGTGCGGTGCATGCGTAGCGCCGGGCGCGTACTTGATGAAGATCGGCTTGGACGGGTCGGTCTGGTGGATGCGCGTCATGTAGTCGATCGCGTCATCGGCCATCCCGGTGATCAGGTTCCAGCCCGGCTTGCCCTGGAACGGGAAGATCTGCGTGGTGTTGCGGAACAGGTTCGGCTGCCACTGGTTGGCGTCGCCGCCGACGAAGCCATAGAAGTACTCGAAGCCCATGCCGGTCGGCCACTGGTCGAACGGCCCGACCTGGCTGGCCGCGAAGGCCGGCGTGTTGTGGTTCTTGCCGAACCACGAGGTCGAGTAGCCGTTGTCGAGCAGGATGCGGCCGATCGGTGGCCTTGTCCTTGCCGATGATGCTGTTGTAGCCGGGGAAGCCGGTCGACTGCTCGGAGATCACGCCGAAGCCGGCCGAGTGGTGGTTGCGCCCGGTGATCAGCGCGGCGCGCGTGGGCGAGCACAGCGCGGTCGAGAAGACGCGGTTGTAGCGCAGGCCTTCCTTGCGCGATGCGGTCCATCGTCGGCGTCGGGATGACGCCGCCGAAGGTGCTGGGCACGCCGAAGCCGGCGTCGTCGGTGATGATCAGCAGCACGTTGGGTGCGCCCTTCGGCGGCACCACGCGCGGCGCCCACCATGGCTTGGACTGCAGCGCGCCGTTCTTGATGACGCCGCCGAACTTCGGATCGGGTGGCGGCAACTGGGTGTTGGGCACCGTCGTCGTGGCGCTGGGCGAGCCCAGCGTGCCGGTGACCTGCTGCGCGCTGGCTGACGCCCATCATCGCCACTGCCACGATCAGCGAAAGCCGTGCCGCAAGTTTCAGATTGCATAGTCTTTCCTCCGGCCGCTGACTCAGCAGCCTGGCTCAATTTCAACACTCTGGTTAGGTGGCCCGCGGCTCACTCACCCGTGAGGCGCGCATCGGACTCGCCGAAGGTTGACAACCGGTCATCAGGGTTAGTCCCCGCCAAGATGCGAATCTAGCTCGACTCAAATGACAACGGCTTGACAGTTCCGGCCAAACTTTGAACGATGCGGACTGTCCCGCCACGCCACCCGCCCGCTGTGTCACCTCGCGATTCTCAAAATACAAACAAGCGCTCGCGCAGGCCGGAACCTCGCGCCGATGGCTCTGCCCCCGTGCCGAGTTCGTTTGGCGACCTCGGCGTCGGGCCGGTCTCGACGATCCCGGCGGTTCTCCGAGACTGCGGCGTCGAGCCTGCGACCGTGCTCAAAGGGGTGGGGCTGGCTGCGGACATCTTTGATGACGTCAGCCAATCGAATCACGTTCCGCTCGATCGGCCGACTGCTCGAGGCATGCGTTGCCATCACGGGCAAGCCGCATTTCGGTCTGCTGACGAGTGCTCGATTCGAGCTGCCCATGCTAGGCCCCCTCGGCTATCTGATGCGCAACGAAGGCACGGTGCGCGCCGCGCTGCGGACGCTGGTGCTGTACCTGCATGTTCATACCCGCGGCGCCATCGTCACGCTGGACCGAGTCGATGCCCGCCTCTCGGCGCTGTCATACGCGGTATACGCACCGGAAACGCCTGCGACAGGACTCATCTACGACACGGCACTGATGATCGGTCACCGCATCATGAAGTCACTGTGCGGCCCCGGATGGAAGTCCAGAGAAGTCCGACTGGCGCGCGCCGTGCCCGCTGAACCGCGTCTCTACGATCAGATGTTCGAAGCGCCGGTACGGTTCAACGTTTCGCTGTCGGCCCTGGTCTTTGAATCCCACTGGCTCGATCGGCCGGTACCCGATGCCGACCCGGCTCTGCACCGCATGCTGACCCAGATGCTGAACGCCCTTTCGGGAGACATCCCGAAGAGCTTGAGCGACAGGATCCGGCCGGCGCTGGGCAATTGCGTGCTCGCTGGAACGGCCGATGCCGCGCATATCGCAGAGCTTGTTCTCGCTGAGTGAGCGCAGCCTGCGCCGTCACCTTGCTCGCGAGGGTGTGTCCCTGCATGAACTGATCAGAGGAAGCGCGCCTACAGGTTGCGCAGCAACTGCTCGAACAGACTGGTATGTCGCTGCGGGCCATCTCAAGTGCTTTGAACTACTCTGACCCGAGCGCTTTATCGCGCGCGTTTCGCAGCTGGACGGGGCTTGCCCCGAGCGAGTGGCGGCGCCGGTATGTGCAACGCGAAGTCGACGCCCTGACAAGCTTGAAACCGATGCAGTTACGGCAGTCGGGCACACGGACTGGTCGGCGATAGATTCTCGTTCGACTGCTGACCATCGCGAGGGAGTTCCCCAGACGAGGGCGAGCCACGTCACGTCGGACGGCGGCGGTTCAGCCCTGCCGCACCAGCGTCGCCAGCGTCCCCGGCTTGCCGCGTGCGTGCGGCATCAGTTGATGGATCGTTGCGCGGCCACGGTCGCGCGACAAGGTCCAATCCGGATGCACGCGCTGCGACGAGACCGCGCGGTGCAGCGCATCGAGCGCATCGAGGTCGCCGAGTAGCCGCAACTTCTCGCCCGCGGTCAGGGATACCGGCCCCTCGACGAGTGCGCGATGCACACGCTCGTGGCGCGCTTCTGCTGCTCGTGAGCTGCGGCGGCGCGCCGCGAGCCGCACCAGCGCGTGTACCTCGGGATCAACCACCGCATCGACAAAGCGCGGCAACGGACGGCCGTTGCCCGAATACTGCTCGGCCGCAGCGATCTCGCGCGGCGCGCGGGACTCGGTGGGCGTGAGGAAGAGCCCGAGTCGCCGGCAGGCCAGTCCGACGTGCGTGCGGCTGGTCCATACGGACAACGGAACCGCCAGGATCAGACCGACGGCGACAGGCGCCAGCCACGGCAGGAAGTTCGGCGCCTTGAACGCGACCAGCACAACCCACGCCAGCCCAATCGCGGACTGCAGGCCATGCCGTCGCACAGCCTCCGACCACGACGTACTCGCGTCCGCGCGTTCCGGTGACTTCCACTGGATCGACCAGCCGCAGATTGCCGCGAGCACGAACTGCGAATGGAACAGCATGCGCACTGGCGCGAGCAGCGCAGACAGGACGATCTCGACCAGCGTGCTCATCGCCAGCGCACCGGCGCCGCCATACTGGGACGCACCGCACCTGGCAGCAAGCAGCGCCGCGACCACTTTCGGCAGAAAGAGCAGCGTCGCGACCGCGGCGGCCAGGCCCAGGGCGTGTTCCGGACGCCACGACGGCCACAGCGGATAAAGCTGGTGCGGTATGACGAAATACTGCGGATCGGCAGCGCCGTGCTGCACCAGCAGCCATGTCGACAGCACGAGGAAACTCAGCCACAGCGGGGCCGAGAGGTACGCGAGCGCACCGGTGAAGAAGACCGTGCGATGCACCGGATGCAGACCGCGGAGGAACATCAGGCGGGCGTTCATCAGATTGCCCTGGCACCAGCGCCGGTCACGCTTGATCTCGTCCAGCAGGTTCGTAGGCGTCTGCTCGTAGCTGCCGTCGAGGTCGTAGGCGATCCACACGCCGAAGCCGGCGCGCCGCATCAGTGCCGCCTCGACGAAGTCATGCGAAAGGATCTCGCCCGACAACGCGCCATGGCCCGGCAGCGGCGCCAGCGCGCAGTGACGCATGAACGGCGCGAGCCGGATGATCGCGTTATGACCCCAGTAGTGCGACTCGCCGAGTTGCCAGTAGTGCAGGCCCGCCGTGAAGAGCGGCCCGTAGACCTGGCTGGCGAACTGCTGCGCGCGCGCGTGCAGCGTGGTGCGTCCGACCGCCTGCGGGGCGGTCTGGATGATGCCGGCGTCAGGCCGCGCCTCCATCAGGCGCGCGAGCGTCACCAGGCACTGCCCGGTCATCACGCTGTCCGCGTCGAGGACGATCATGTAGCGGTAGCTTCCGCCCCACCGCCTGCAGAAGTCGTCGATGTTGCCGCTCTTGCGCTTGACGCGCCGCGTGCGCCGGCGATAGAAGAGTCGGTCTTCGGCACCCAGCGTCTCGCGCAGTCGGCCCCACGCGTCGAGCTCGGCCACACACGTGTCCGGGTCGCTGCTGTCGGAGAGTACGAAGAAGTCGAAGCGCTCGAGCTCGCCGGTGCGCGCGAGCGACTCGTAGGTCGCACGCAGGCCGGCAAAGACATGCTGCACGTCCTCGTTGCAGATCGGCATGACGATGGCCGTGCGCGCGTCGCGAGGCAGCGGCCCGTCGGGCGCTGCCGAGCGCGATATCAGGAACTCGTCGCCGCCGCGCAGTGATACCCACAGTCCGGCCATCGCCGTCCAGAAGCCAGCCGCGACCCAGCACGACAGCAGCGCGAACAGGGCCAGCAGCGTACCTTGAAGCCAACCGTCCACCGTGGTCGGCAGCAGGTCGCTCATCAGTGCCGTGGCATACAGCGCGGGCGCCAGCGACAGCAACAACAGCACAAAGCGGCGCCGCGCTGCCGCCACCTCGAGCGCGCTGAAGCCATGCACGACCCGCGGTGCTTCGTCGGTCGGGCGCAACGCGTGCCAGGGCCGCGCCGCCATGGGGGTGCGCGAGATGGGCGGCGCCGCGCCCGGCACAGCCGCCGTCAATTCGGCGGAATGATGTAGTTCCATGTTTCGCTCAAGGGAGAATCCGCGTTGCGCAGCACCGCGCGCAGCTCGACCGGTTTGTCCTTTTCGGCTCTCCGGACCTGCACCACCATGCGCCAGCCGCCGCTGACCTCATTCCTATGCACGTTCAGTGCCAGCCGCTGTCCCCCATTGACGGAGAGATCCGCCGTGACCGCAGCGTCCGCAGGCAACTTGCGCAGCGCGGGCCCGTCGAAATCGACCGTCAGCTTGATGACATCGTCGGGTAGCGCCGCGTACCCCTGGCCGCGCCGGGTCTGCACGACCCATGCGCCGGGCGGGAGCCGCTCGGTGCCCTTCTGCCACATCAGGCGATAGCGGAACTCGAACGGCTGCCCCGGGCGCAGCGCCTGCTGCGGCACCCAGTACGCGACGATGTTGTCATTGGTTTCGTCGGGCGTCGGAATCTGCACCAGTTCGACGCGTCCGGCGCCCCAGGAACCGACCGGTTCGACCCACACCGACGGCCGCAACTCGTAGCGCGCCTCGAGGTCTTCGTAGCTGCCGAATGCGCGGTCGCGCTGCACCAGACCGAAGCCGCGCGGATCGGTGACGGCAAAGGATGTGACCAGTAGGCGGCGCGGGTTCACCAGCGGGCGCCAGATCCACTCGCCGTTGCCGGCCTGAATCGCGAGACCGTCGGAGTCGTGCACCTCGGGCCGAAAATCCTCGACCGTGGCGCGCTGGTTCTCACCGTGGAAGTACATCGACGTCAGCGGCGCCAGGCCAATTTTCGCGCCCGCCTCGCGCAGGTGCAGACGTGCAGTCACCTCGGTGACGGTCTCCGCACCCGGGCGCACGAAGAATCGATAGGCGCCCGTCACGCGCCGGGAGTCGAGCAATGCATAGACGGTGAGTTCGCGCGCGTTGCGCGTCGGCCGCACGATCCAGAACTGTTCGAAGCGTGGAAATTCCTCGCCGGCACGTTCGGCGGTGTCCACCGCCAGACCACGCGCCGAGGTGCCGAAGCGCTGTCCCTGGCCCAGAGCACGGAAATAGCTCGCGCCCAGGAACACCAGCAGTTCGTCCTTGTAGCGCTGCGTGTTGAGCGCAGCGTGCACACGGAAACCCGCGAAGCCGAGCTTTCGCAACTGCGCACGGTCGAGCCCGGTCTTGCCGTAATCGAAGTCGGCCGGGTCGAACGGAATCTCGCGGGCCGTCCCGCCCACCACTTCGTGAATGCGCACCGGATTGGTGTGGAACTGGCCCCCAAGGTGGAAGAACTGCAACTCGAACGGCAGTTTGTCTGCGCGCCACAGCGACCGGGACGGAACGAAACGGATATCCCGCATCTGGTCGTAGTTGAGATCCTTCAGCGCCTTGGGCAGCGGCGGCGCGCTGCCGTTGTACGGCTTCGCGGCGAGCGCCCGCGCCAGCTTGTCGACGGCTTCGAAGTCGAATCCCTGGGCCTGCACCGCGGACCCGACCAACGCAAGCACGGCGACCGTCGCGGCACGCAACAGCGGACCGACGGACGCGAGCAGGTCTCTCGCAGGCAGCGAATCGTTCATGGTCATGCTGGGAATTTCCTCCAGGCCTCGCGTGGCAAACGGCGGACCCGGTCAGGCTTGGATCGTACTTAAGTCCACTAGTGCGCGAGGTCTAGAAGTTGGTGGAACTGAACACGAAGGCAAGGCCTCGGCCGTCAGGAACTGACGTCAACCCAGTCACTGCGACACCGAGCGCACGGAGAAAATTGTGTGCTTGCGCAAAGGGTCTCTGCCGTGGACTGGACGTCGGCGCAGCGGATGGAATCGCTACCGTGGAGCCTGCAATTTCGGCCGAGCTGTTGGCTACCGCGCCGATTTCGTTGTCCGACACCCGACCGAGGTTCTGGATGGCCAGATTGATTGCTAAGTCCGATATCAGCAATCGCGAAAGAGGGTTCGCGAAAGAGGCTGCGTGAAAACTTGAATTCCTTGCGTTTTCGGTGGCCGGTTTGATACTCCCGAAGGGTCGATCGTTGAATACAGAGCGAACTGAGAAGTCGAGTCCACCGTCGCAGGATTCGACAACGAGTTTTCACACAGCGTCGACCCATCCTTGAATCTACTTCTCAGGTGTCGTCCAAACCCAGGTCGATCAGATCCAATTGAAGCCCGGCGATGCTGTCGAAGAATTGCCGCAGCCCCAGCCGTTCAAGTGCAGGTCTCGGGCGCACGTTCGGCAGGCCATAGAAGCAACCGCCTCGGAATGATCGTCGTAAGCGGTCCGCTAACATGGTCGGCCTATGCGACGTGAGCGTCGCTGCCGCACGAACTTTATCCATTGCACGAAAACTGTGGAGACTCGATGAACCCGGTACTGGCATTCACCGTCATCATGGCCATCTGGACAGTGAGCGAATTTCTGTCCGCGAAATCCAAGGGGCTAGTCTCGTCCCTGTTCGTCGCCTCGCTTATCTTCCTCGTCGGCTTCCTGTCCGGACTGTTCCCGCCCGATCTCCTGACCAGTTCTTCGCTGCTTGCGTTTGCCGGAGTCGTGGTCGGATTCGTCATCGTCCACCTCGGTACCGTCATCAGCATCGACGACTTCATAAAGCAGTGGCGGACGGTCCTTACGGGCATCGCCGCCGTCGGCGGCGTCGCGGCTGCGCTGTTCTTTGTCGGTTCGATCTTCAAGGGATCGGACTACGTCATCGCCGCCATCGGTGCCATCAGCGGAGGTACCGTATCCGTCGTCATCATTCAGGAAGCGGCATTGGCCGTAGGCTTGGCGACGGTTGCCGTGTTTCCCGTCCTCATCGCTGCGCTCCAGGGCCTTGTAGGTTTCCCGCTGACGTCGGTCATCCTGCGCAAGGAGGCGCTGCGCCTCAGGGACGAGTACCGCGCGGGCAAACTCGCGCCGGTCCAGGAGGACAAACCGGGCGCCGAGACCAAGACCCGGCTACCCGCCGCGTTCCAGTCCACCGTGGGCACGCTCTTCGTGGTCGGCGTCACCGTGGTCGTTGCGCGCTTCATCAGCGACATCACCAATGGCAACCTCAACACTTTCGTGGTCGCCCTCATTCTGGGCGTCCTGTTGCGCTGGGCGCGCATCTTCAAGCCGTCCGTACTCAGCGGTATCGACGCCTATGGCCTGATGATCACTGCGGTCCTCATCCTGGTGTTTGGACCACTCGCGACGGTGACGCTCGACAACCTGCTGGCACTCGCATTGCCCCTGGCCATCGCCTTCGTCGTGGGGGTCGCGGGAATCGTCGTGGCCGCGGTTCTCGTCGGGAAGCTGTTCGGTTTCAGCGCCGCCATGTCGATCGGAATCGGACTCACGGCGCTGTATGGTTTCCCGGGCACGCTGCTGTTGAGTCAGGAGGCCGCCAAAGCCGTCGGTGAGACGGAAGAGGAGGTCAAGGCCATCGAGGCGGAGATACTGCCGCGGATGGTCGTTGCCGGCTTTGCAACGGTCACAATCACCTCGGTCATTGTCACCGGCATCATCGCCGCCGGCATTGGCCGGTGAACGAAGCTAAACGGGCCGCACTGATCGAGGCGATGTAGTCCGCCTGCTTGGAAGCAAGCCTGTTGCTGGCACTCGGTGCCGGGAGACCTACTGCAACATGCAGACTCAGGACCTCCAGCGAGCTTCCACGAATCCCCATGAATTGGCCAGTTGGCCAATTCATGGGGCAAAACGCACAGCGTGGTCGTGCGAAGTGAAAAGTGGTGGCCAAGGACGGAATTGAACCGCCGACACAAGGATTTTCAATCCTCTGCTCTACCAACTGAGCTACTTGGCCTGGGGTCTGCAGGACGGCGAGCGTTGCTGCCGATGCCGTCGCGAAGGGCGCGAAGTATAGCGGAGCGGCCGCATCGGAGCAGCTGCGCGAGGCCCGAGACGTCACAGCCGCCGGCGCGAGTCGCGCGCGGCTTCGCCGCTTCCGCCAACGCGGCTAAGCTATCCGGGTTCACCCCGTCTGGAGAGTTGAAAAATGTCCCGCCCGGTCCTGCGCTGCCTCGCTGTGCCCGTCTTGGCCCTGGCCCTCGGCGCGTCCGCGCACGCTGCCGATCTCACCATCGGACTGTCGACACCGGTCACGTCACTCGATCCGCATTTCCACAACCTGACGCCGAACAACAGCCTCAACCGGCACGTCTTCGAGACGTTGATCAAGCAGGACGAGAGCCAGCACATGCAGCCGGGGCTGGCGGAGTCGTGGAAGGCACTGAACGACCTCGAGTGGGAGGTCAAGCTGCGCAAGGGCATCAAGTTCCACAACGGCCAGGAATTCACCGCCGACGACGTGATTGCGACTTTCAAACGCGTGCCCACCGTGCCGAACAGCCCGGCATCGTTCGCCTTCTTCGTGCGGCCCATCGTCGAAATCAGTGCCACCGACAAACACACACTGCGGATGAAGACCGACAAGCCGCACCCGCTGCTGCCGAACGACCTCGGCGCGATCATGATCCTGCCGAAGTCCGTCGCCGAAACGGCGAAGACCGAGGACTTCAACTCTGGCAAGGCCATGATCGGCACCGGCGCCTACCGACTGACCGAGTATGTCGCCGGCGACCGCGTGGTGCTGAAGCGCAATGATGCGTATTGGGGAACGAAGCCGACGTGGGACAACGTGCGCTTCAAGATGATTCCGAGCGCGCCGGCGCGCGTGGCCGCGCTGCTGGCCGGCGACGTGCAAATGATCGAGGGCGTGCCCACGGCCGACATGGCCAAGCTGTCAAAGGACGGGCGTGTCGATCTCTCGTCCGCAGTGTCGAACCGGATCATCTACCTGCACATGGACTCGGGCCGCGAGAAGAATTCGCCGTTCGTGACGACCGTCGACGGCAAGCCGCTGGAAGCCAATCCGCTGCGCGATCCGAAGGTGCGCAAGGCGATCAGCAAGATGGTCGATCGTGACGCGATCGTCTCTCGCATCATGGAAGGCCAGGCTGTCGCCGCCGGCCAGCTGCTGCCGGACCAGTTCTTCGGAACCAGCAAGGCGCTGAAGCCGGAGAAGTACGACCCCGACGGCGCGAAGAAACTGCTGGCTGAAGCGGGTTACCCGAACGGCTTCGGTGTCACCCTGCACGCACCGAACAACCGCTACATCAACGATGCGGCGATCGCGCAGGCCGTCGCCCAGTACCTGACGCGCAACGGCATTCCGACCAAGGTCGAAACGATGCCGTCGAATGTGTTCTTCTCGCGCGGCTCCAAGCTCGAGTTCAGCTTCCTGCTGGCCGGCTGGGGCGCGGAAACGGGCGAGACGTCGTCTCCGCTGCGGGCGCTGCTGGCAACCTTCGACCAGAAGCAGGGGCTGGGCACCGCCAACCGCGGCCGCTTCTCCGATGCAGGCGTCGACGCGCTGATCACGCAGGCGACCACGACGATCGACGATACCAAGCGCGGCATCATGCTCGGTCGCGCCTCGGAAAAGGCCGTCGGCGAATTGACGGGCCTGGTGCCATTGCATTACGAAGTGAGCACCTGGGGCACCAAGAAGGGGCTGACCTACAAGGCGCGCGCCGACCAGTACACGTTCGCCTACGACGTTCGACCGGCAAAGTGAACAGATGCGCCCCTTGTGTACGCGACCCTGCGGGTCGCTTGTGCACTTGGGTTGGCCTGCCTGCAGTTCTAGGTTGCGCGGGGCGCCGGGCCGCCCCAAGGCCCGCGCACATACTTGAGCGGGCGAGGTGCACGTGCGACCCGCAGGGTCGCGTACACCGAGCCCGAAGTACACGATGACGGTCTTTGTACTTCGCCGGCTGGCGCAGACGCTGCTGGTGTTGCTGATCACGTCGGTGCTGGTGTTCGGCGGCCTCTTCATGATCGGCGACCCGGTCGAGATCCTGGTCAACCCGTCGGCGGACCAGATCGAAAAGGAGCGCGCGACCAAGGCGCTCGGACTCGACAAGCCCCTGCACGAGCAGTACGTCGGTTTCCTGCGCGGCGCGCTCACCGGCAACCTCGGCAACTCCTTCGTCTATGCGCGGCCGGCGCTGGAAGTGATCTTCGAACGCATGCCGGCGACGCTCGAACTGGCCTTCCTCGCGATGGTGATTGCGGTCACTCTGGGCATTCCGCTCGGGCTGTATGCGGGGCTGCGACCGCACAGCGTCGTGTCGAAGACCATCATGGCCGGATCGATCCTCGGGTTTTCGCTGCCGACCTTCTGGGTCGGACTGATCCTGATCCTGATCTTCGCGGTCACGCTGGGATGGCTGCCGTCGACCGGACGCGGTCCGACCACCGACGTCCTCGGGCTGAAGCTGTCCATCTTCAACTGGGACGGGCTCAGGTACGCACTGCTGCCGGCCATCAACCTGGCGCTCTTCAAGCTTTCGCTGATCATCCGCCTGACACGTGCGCAGGTCCGCGAGCAGAGCCTGCTCGACTACATCAAGTTCGCCCGCGCCAAGGGATTGACCAACTCGCGCGTCATCGGCGTACACCTGCTGAAGAACATCCTGATTCCACTGGTCACGGTGATCGGGCTCGAACTGGGCTCGGTGATCGCCTTTGCAGTGGTGACCGAGACGATCTTCGCGTGGCCCGGCATGGGCAAGCTGGTGATCGACTCGATCTTCCAGCTGGACCGGCCCGTCGTGGTCGCCTACCTGATGGTCGTCGTGTTCATGTTCATCGTGATCAATCTGGTGGTCGACCTGCTTTACTCGGTGCTCGACCCGCGTGTGCGGCTGTCCGAGGTCAGATCATGAGCGCTGTCGTCGCATCGGTGCCGGCGGTCGAGACACCCTGGCAGCGTTTTCGCAAGCAGTTCGCCGAAAGCCACCTGGCCCTGGCGGGCCTGGCGCTGCTCGTGGTGATCATCGCGATCGCACTATTCGCTCCCTGGATCGCGCCGCAGAATCCGTACGACCTGGCCAAGCTCGACCTGCTCGACGCGCGGCTTCCGCCGGGTGCACGGTCGGCGGACGGCATGACCTACTGGCTCGGCACCGACGGTCAGGGCCGCGACATGCTGTCGGCCATCCTCTACGGGCTGCGTGTGTCGCTCTATGTCGGCGTCGCGAGCGGTGTCATAGCGCTGACGCTCGGGGCCGTCATGGGCGTGCTCGCCGCGTACCTCGGCGGCCGCTTCGAGCAGATCATCATGCGTGTCGTCGACATCCAGCTGGGCTTCCCCGCGATCCTGGTCGCCCTGATCCTGCTGGCGGTACTCGGCAAGGGCGTCGACAAGATCATCATCGCGCTGGTCACCGTGCAGTGGGCGTACTACGCGCGCACGGCACGCTCGGCGGCGCTGGTCGAACGCAGCAAGGAGTACATCGAGGCAGCACGTGCGCTCGGACTGGGCGCGGGGCGCATCGTCCTGCGGCACCTGCTGCCGAATGCACTGCCGCCCCTGATCGTGGTCGGCACGGTGCAGGTCGCGCACGCCATCGCGCTCGAGGCCACGCTGTCGTTTCTCGGCCTCGGCCTGCCGCCGACCGAGCCGTCGCTGGGCCTGCTGATCTCCAACGGCTACGAAGTCCTGATGTCGGGCAAGTACTGGATCAGTGTCTACCCGGGCATCGCGCTGCTGGTCACGATCCTTTCGATCAACCTGGTCGGCGACCAGTTGCGCGACGTGCTAAACCCGCGGCTTTCGCGCTGACGAAGCTGACGAGGCTAACGAAGCTGACGAAAATGAGCCCCTTGCTGAAGGTCAGCGGCCTGCGCACCGAGTTCGCAACACGTGACGGCGTCCTGCCCGCAGTCGCGGACATTTCATTCGATCTTGCGCGCGGCGAGGTGCTCGGGCTGGTGGGCGAATCGGGGTCGGGCAAGTCGGTAACCGGCTTCTCGATCCTGGGCCTGATCGATCCGCCGGGGCGCATCGCCGCCGGCAGCATCGTGTTCGACGGCACCGAACTGGTTGGCGCGGCGCCCGACTCGCTGCGGCGACTGCGCGGCAAGCGTATCGCGATGATCTTCCAGGACCCGATGATGACGCTCAATCCGGTCCTGTCGATCGAAACGCAGATGGTGGAAACCGTGCTCGCACACGACGACACGCCACGCGCGACGGCTCGCAACCGCGCGATCGAGGCACTGGGCCGTGTCGGCATCGCCGCGGCGGCCGAGCGACTGACTCAGTACCCGCACCAGTTTTCCGGCGGCATGCGCCAGCGCGTGGCGATTGCCATCGCGCTGCTGCACAAACCCGATCTCATCATCGCCGACGAGCCGACGACTGCGCTCGACGTCACGGTGCAGGGACAGATCCTCTACGAAATGCAGAAGCTCGTGCGCGAGTCCGGCACTGCGCTCATCTGGATCACGCACGATCTTGCGGTGGTCGCGGGGCTGGCCGACCGCATCGCGGTGATGTACGCCGGACGCATCGTCGAGATCGGTGACGCGGCCGCCGTGCTGGACGCCCCGCGCCACCCCTACTCGCGCGGCCTGCTCGACTCGGTCCCTGCCGCCACACAGCCGGGTGCACGATTGCGTCAGATCCGCGGTTCGACACCCTCGCTGCTGCGGCTCGGTCCCGGCTGTGCATTCCGCGACCGCTGCGACCGCGCCACCGACGAGTGCGCGCTGATGCCGTCGCTGGCCGAACACGATGGCCGCGCGGTTCGCTGCGTGCATCCGCTGGAATTTGCATGAGTGCAGCGCCGGGCCGCCCCAAGCAAGCTCGCGCCGAAGCGCGCAGCGCGGAGGCTCTTGCTCCCGCTCTCCTGCAGATTGACGCCGTCAGCAAGCGCTTCAGCAAGCGGCTCGATGCGATCGAGAAACTGGCGCGCACGCTCGGCGCAACGGTGAGCGAACACACGGTGCACGCGGTCGACCGCGTGAGCTTCGATGTAGCCGAGCGAGAGGTCGTCGGACTGGTCGGCGAGTCCGGTTGCGGCAAATCCACGCTCGGGCGGCTCGCCTGCGGCCTGCACGCGCCGACCGAGGGAACGGTGCGCTACCGAGGGCAGCCCGTCACGACCGAACCGGGCGTGCGACGCCCGATTCAGATGATCTTCCAGGACCCGTTCGCCTCCCTGAATCCACGCATGCGCGTCGCGGACATCGTTGGCGAGGCTCCGCGCGTGCACGGCATCATCGGCTCAAGCGAAGTGGCCGACTACGTCGCGGAGCTGCTGCAGCGGGTCGGCCTCGACCCCTCGTTCGCGCGTCGTTATCCGCACCAGTTTTCCGGCGGCCAGCGGGCGCGTGTCGGGATCGCGCGCGCACTGGCGGTCAAGCCGGAGTTCCTGGTCTGTGACGAAGCGGTCGCGGCGCTCGACGTCTCGATCCAGGCGCAGGTCCTGAACCTCTTCATGGATCTGCGCGACCGCTACGACCTGACGTACCTCTTCATCAGCCACGATCTGGGCGTGGTGCGGCACCTGTCCAACCGCGTCGTCGTGATGTACCTGGGACGGGTCGTCGAGGTTGCGAAGACGGAGGAACTTTTCGCCCGACCGAACCATCCCTATACGCAGGCCCTGCTGTTCGAGGTCCCGCGGCTGGATCGCAGGCGCAGGACATTCGTCCCGATCAGGGGCGAGATCCCTTCGCCACTGGCGCCGCCCACGGGGTGCCACTTCCACCCGCGTTGCCCGAGTGCCATGCCCCGGTGCACGACGGAAGCCCCGGCGTTGCGAGAGATCGCGCCCGGTCGCCTGTCGGCCTGTCATTTGAACGATTGAGATCTGAACGACTGAGGAATGAACTTTCACTTTGCTTCGCTCACCCCATGACTTCTGAAGCCTGCTCACTCCATGGGCCGGAGCAGCCCCGCGTAGCGCTGGTACTCGACTCGCCGCACTCGGGCGTCGACTTCCCGTCGGATTTCGATGCAGCCGTTTCAGAATTCGACCTGCGAGACGGCGAGGACTGCTTCGTCGATGAGCTGTACCTGCCGGCCATCGAGCACGGCATCCCGTTGCTGGCGGCCCGCTATCCACGCACGTACCTGGACCCGAATCGCCACCACGGCGACATCGACCTGGCCCTGATCGAGGGCGGCAACTGGCCGCACGAATATCTGCCGAGCGGCAAGGCCGCGATCGGCAAGGCGTTGATCTGGCGTACGCTGGACGATGGACGTTCGATCTACTCGCGCAAGTTGCGGGTCGACGAGGTGCGTTCACGCATCGATCGGTTCCATGCGCCGTACCACCGGACCCTGTCACAACTGCTTGCGACCGCGCATGAGGGCTTCGGCGTGGTCTACCACCTCAACTGCCATTCGATGAATTCGGTCGCCGGCAAGATGGGCGAAGGCGGTGAGGGAACGGCGCGTGCGGATTTCGTGCTCGGTGATCGCGATGGCACGACCTGCGATCCATCATTCACCGAATTCGTACGGTCCCACCTGGCCGAGATGGGCTACGTGGTCACGGTGAACGATCCCTACAAGGGAGTCGAACTGGTGCGTGCGTACTCCGATCCGGCGCGCGGCCGCCACAGCCTGCAGGTCGAGATCAACAAGCGTCTGTACATGGACGAGTCGGCGCGGGCGAGGCACTCCGGCTTTGCCCCTCTGCAGGCCAACCTCATGCATCTGCTGGACGCGATCCGCGACTACATCCATCGGGAGCAACGCCGTGCCTGAACACCATCCGATCGAAGTGCGTCCGCCGGACATCACGGCCTACCGCGCAAGCCCGAGCGGCGTCGACTACGTGCATGTGTTCGATTCCGGTCAGCCCGGTCCCACGGTGATGCTGCAGGCGCTCACGCACGGCAACGAGTTCTGCGGTGCCCACGCGTTGATCGAGGTGCTGGAATCCGGCATCCGGCCGCAGGTGGGTCGCCTGTTCGTCGCCTTCGCAAATGTCGAGGCCTTCGCGGGCTTCGACTTTGATGACCCCGACGCCTCACGCTACGTCGACGAGGACTACAACCGCGTTTGGGCCGACACGGTCCTCGACGGCCCGCGGGACTCCGCCGAACTCCGACGCGCCCGTGCATTGCGGCCCTTCGTCGATGCCGCCGACTACCTGCTGGACCTGCACTCGATGCACGAACCCGGTCGACCGATCATGGTCTGTGGCATGGTCGACAAGCATCTGACTCTCGCGCGCAAGGTCGGCATGCCCGCCGACCTGCTGATCGACACCGGACATCCGGCAGGTCTGCGCATGCGCGACCGCGGCGGCTTCAACGATCCGGCGAGCTCGAAGCAGGCGTTGCTGATCGAATGCGGGCAGCACTGGGAAAAGCGTGCGGTCGACGTCGCTCGCGACACGACGCTGCGCTTTCTCGCTGCCACCGGCATCGTTGCGTTCGATCGCATCGCCGCGCGCCTGACCGTGACGCTGCCAGCCGGGCAGCGTGTCGTGCGCGTCACCGAGCCGGTCGTCGCACGCTCGATGGCCTTCGAGTTCCTGGTACCGATCGAAGGCCTGGGAATCGTGCCACGGACCGGTACCCCGATCGCCCGCGACGGCGACAAAGTCTGGGCCGCGCCCTATGACAACACCGTGCTGGTGATGCCGTCGATGCGGCATCTGAAGCCTGGTAACACACAGGTGCGTCTCGGCCGCTACGACACATGAGTGCGAGTCGCCATTTCGCATCCGCGCTGCTGCGGCTGGGTGCCACCGCACTGGGATTACTGGCGGGCGCTGCCTCGGCTCAGCAGGCGCTGACGCCGATCCGCGCATCCGAGCACGTCTGGTACTTCCAGGGCGACACGGGCATGGCGTCGACAGCCAATCGCGCCTTCAACTCGAACGCTGCCTTTGTCGTGACACGCGACGGCGTCGTCGTCTTCGATGCGCTCGGCTCGCCCGAACTCGGTGCTGCGATGAATAGGGCGATCGAAACGGTCAGCTCGCAGCCGATCCGCATCGTGATCGTGAGCCACTTTCATGCCGACCACTTTTACGGTCTGCAGTCACTGACAGGCCCCGGCATCGAGATCTGGGCCAGCGGCAAGGCTCGCGCAACGGTCAGTGACCCGCCGGCCCAGGAGCGCCTCGAGCAGCGTCGGCGCGATCTCTGGCCCTACGTGGACGAAAAGACGCGGCTGGTGCCCGCCAGCCGCTGGATCGACTTCACCGCCGGCCGGGACTACGCCTTCGAGCGCGGTGGCATCCGCTTTCGGCTGATCGATGTCGGCGGCGCGCACTCACCGGAAGACATCATGCTGTGGGTCGAGAACGATCGAGTTCTTCTGGCGGGCGACCTGTACTTCAGTGGGCGCATCCCTTTCGTCGGCAATGCCGACACACGCTCCTGGCTCAAAACGCTGGATGTCATCACGCCACTCAAGCCCGCGGTCGTGATTCCGGGCCACGGTGCTGCCTCGCGCGATCCGGCACCCGACATTGCGCTGACGCGCGAGTACATGCTGTACCTGCGCGAGCAGATGGGCAAGGCGGCGCGCGAACTGGTGCCATTTGAAGAGGCATATGCAGCAGTCGACTGGTCGCGCTTCAAGAATGTCCCTGCCTTCGCCGCGGCCAATCGCATCAACGCCTACGGGGTCTACCTCGGAATGGAGCAGGAAGCACTCGCGCCCGCAGCCGCGGGGAAGTGAAAGCGCGTTTGCAGACCTGTTGGCGTTCCAGAGCCGGCCGGTGCCGGTTGCGCTAACCTGCGCGCTGTTGGCGAAAGCCCATGCCATTTCCTCCTCGGAGCACGACGATGCTGAAGCGCTTGAGCGGTGTCCTGTTTGCGGCGGCCACGATTCTTGTCCTCGGCTGCGCGACTTCATCGACCACACTGGATGCGCAGTGGGTAAATCCCGAGTTGGTCGGCAAGCGGCCGATCCGCAGCATGATGGTGATGGCCGCGGTGCGCGACTCGACCAATCGACGAATCAGCGAGGACCGGATGGTCACGGCACTGGCCGCGGTCGGCGTCAAGGCCATCCAGTCCTACACCTTGCTCCCGGAAGACGGCCCTGTGACGGAAGACCGCTTGCGGCGCGTTGTCACCGAGGCTGGCGTTTCGCACGCGATGGTCACGCGCATCATCAATGTCTCCACGCAGGTCAATGTCTCGCCTGGCATGGTCATGGGTCCGGCCTGGGGTCCGGGTTGGGGCTGGGGCGGTGGCTGGGGGCCCGGCTGGGGCGGCATGGCCGGTTATCACAACGCCATGTGGGCAACGTCGATCCCGCCGCAGGTCACCACGACGCAGAATGTTCATTCTGATACGCGCGTGTTCGATGCCAAGAGTGCCGCCGTGCTTTGGTCGGCCGCGACCACCACGTCGACCGGCTACAACACGGTGCCGCAGCTGATCGAGCAGTTCGTGCAGTTGATCGTGGCAACGATGACGAAGGACGGCGTGATCTGAGGACCGCGCCGCGGCAGAGTGATCGGGCCGGCATTCCCGGCCCGTTTCATTTCTGGCTGCCGCCGGGGCCGGCCATGTCGAGCAGCGTGTCGGCCACCTGCACGCAATCCTGGATGTGCCGGTCGCCGAGATACTTCAACGCAGCGAAGCTCAGCGATGCGGCCACCACCTGGCCCGCGATCGGAACTGCACGTGCTGCCTGTTTGGCTGTCAACCGCACGCCGACGGTCTTCAATAGCTTGATCACCAGTTCGCGCGTCACCACCCGTCCCACCATCGCGCTGCCGACCGCCATCACGGCCTTGTAGGCGTAGACCTTGCGACGTGGCGCGAGTTGTTCGATCTGCTCCGGAGTCAGGCCAAACGCTGCGTTGATGTCCTCGATCATCGACATCAGCACGCCGATGTCCACCGCGATATCGACACCTGGAATCGGCACCACCGAGGCGCCGGCGGAAATCAGCGCCCGTCGCGTTGCCAATTTGCGGCATTGGCGCGCAATCCCATCGATGTCGAGCCGCGTCGACGGCACAATGACCAGTTCGCGCGCCGATCTTGCGAGTGGGGACATCACACCATCGTACGCGGTCAGTCAGCAGGATTCCGCGCTGCAACACAACGTCCGGGCGGTGTCCGGAGGCCGGAATAGGGAACAAGACTAGACATAGATCAAAAAGGTGCTTGCGCCCGTAAGCCGAGCGACAGGTTCGACGCATATCGTCACGACGCCGTCAATTAGAAAAAACCCCGGCGTGGGCGCCACTTGTGGGCATCCAGTCGGCGGCACTCCAACACTACGGCGTCACTCTGTCGTTCCTTGGGAGGAAATGATGTCCACTGCTGCAACGCCTGCTGCGCAGGCACCACGAGCGCCGCTGAACTGGAAGGCGATCGATGAAGACCCGCGCTTTCAGACCCTGCACTCCAAGAAGGTCACGTTCCTGACCAGCCTGATGGTCTTCTCGCTGATCTATTACTTCCTTCTGCCGATCGGTGCCGCCTATTTCACCGACATCTTCAAGATCAAGGTCTACGGCGTTGTCAATGTCGGCATCCTCTTCGCGCTCTCGCAGTTCGTCGTCGCCTGGGGCATCGCCTTCTACTACACGGCAAAGGCAAAGAAGTTCGACGCCATGGCCGCCGAGTTGGTTCGCGACGCTGACAAGATCGGGAGATAAGCCATGGACAAAAGACGCGTCCTACTCATTGCGGCAGGCGCACTGGCGCTGCCACTGATCGCACTGCCGGCGCTGGCGCAGGGTGCTGTCGCCGACAACTGGAAATGGCTGACCTTCCTGGTCTTCGGCACCATCATCTCCGTAACGATGTACGTCACCTACGTGGCGGCCAAGCGAGTCAAGACAGCCGCAGACTTCTATGCGGCCGGCGGCGGCGTCTCCGGCCTGCAAAATGGCTGGGCAATTGCGGGTGACTACCTGTCTGCGGCGTCGTTCCTCGGCATCGCCGGCCTGATCTCGCTCTACGGATACGACGGCTTCATGTACTCGGTGGGTTGGCTGGTCGCCTACATCACCGTGCTGCTGGTAATCGCTGAGCCGTGCCGGAATATCGGCAAGTACACGCTGTCGGACATCCTCGCGTATCGCAACGACCCGAAGAAGGCACGCATTGTCGGTGCGATCTCCACCATCACCGTTTCCACCTTCTACCTCACCGCGCAAATGGTCGGGGCCGGCGTGCTGATCAAGACCTTGATCGGCATCGACTACGAAGTTTCGGTGATTACCGTGGGCGTGCTGATGCTGGCCTACGTGCTGTTCGGCGGCATGGTCGCCACGACCTGGGTGCAGATCATCAAGGCCGTCCTGCTGGTGGCCGCCTCGATCCTGATGGTGATTTTGGTCTGGAGCCAGTACGGATTCTTCGGCGACTTCCTCACGAATGTCGTCGGTGACGCGAAGGTACAGGCCCGCGTTGCAGCCCTGATCGGCGACAAGGCCGCCAACCTCTCTGCCACGCAACTCGGGCAGATCTTCCTCGAGCCCGGACTGTTCCTCAAGGTGCCGCTGGACCAGATCTCTCTGGGCATGGCACTGGTGTTCGGCACGGCCGGTATGCCTCATATCCTGATGCGGTTCTTCACCGTGCCCACCGCGCAGGCGGCGCGTACGTCGGTGAACTGGGCGATGGCCATCATCGGCGGCTTCTACGTGCTGACGCTTTTCCTCGGCATGGCCGCAGCGATGAAGGTCGGTCCGACGGTGATCGCCGGCATAGATCCGGGCGGCAACATGGCCAATCCGCTGCTGGCGCAAGCCCTGGGCGGCGGCCCCGACTCGCTGGGTGGCAACCTCTTCATGGCCTTTGTCTCGGCCGTTGCATTCGCCACCATCGTCGCCGTGGTTGCGGGACTGGTGCTGGCCGCTGCCAGCGCGATGGCACACGACCTGTACGTCGGCGTGATCCGCAGCGAGCACGTGACGCCGCAGGAGCAGGTCAAGGCCGCACGGATCGCCACCATCTTCGTCGGCGCCATGGCGATCGTCATCGGCATTTCGGCCAAGGGTCAAAACGTCGCGCATCTGGTGGCCCTGGCCTTCGCGGTGGCGTCGTCTGCCAACTTCCCGTGTGTGTTGCTGACGCTGTTCTGGAAGCGCTGCAATACCGGCGGAATCGTGCTGGGCATGATCGTCGGCACGGTGGCTGCGATCGGCCTCGTTATGGTCTCGCCGAACCTGACCTATCCGAAGGTGGTCAAGGCGGCCGCACAGAAAGTGGTCGACGGCGCGCCGGCCAGGATGGCGCCCATCACCGAGGCGCTCGCTTCCGGAGATGCGGCGAAGATCGCCAAGGCTGAGAAAGACAAGGCCGCGGTCGAAAAGGCTGTCGCCGCCGCGAAAGCGAACCTCGAGAAGTTCAAGGGCGACGATACGAGCATCATGGGCCTGGAGAAGCCGCTGTTCGAACTCCGCAACCCCGGCCTGATCTCGATACCGCTTGGTTTCCTTGCGGTGATCCTCGGCTCTCTGCTGTATCGCGACAAACGCTCCGAGGATATGTGGGACGAGCTGTACGTCCGCCAGACCACCGGCATCCTGGCGGCGAAGGCGACGGCCCACTGAACCAAGGCTCGTGGCAGTGGCAAAGGTGGCCCCCAAGCGGGGCCACTTTTTTCTGCACCTTGAACTGAAGTGGGACACTGACACCAGAATGTCGGCTGCGTAGCGGCTCAATCGCTACCGCTGACGAGGAGACGGCCGTGATCAAGGGTCTGGGTGTGCAACGCCTGGTGGCGCTCTTCTTTGGCGGCATGGCGCTGTTCAACTTTCCGCTCCTGGCGTTGTGGGACCGCGATCTCACCCTGCTTGGCCTGCCGCTGTTTCCCGCGGCGCTGTTCATCGGCTGGGCTGTGCTGATTGCGGTTCTGGGCTGGACCGTCGAGCGCATCGATCACTAGGGCCTGCTAACGATGTTCGCGGCCCCGCTGGTCATCGTCGCGTCGTTCGCGTACCTGCTGCTGCTGTTCGCAGTGGCCTGGGTCGGCGACCGGCGTGCACAGCAGGGACGATCGATCATCGATAACGCCTGGATTTACGCGCTGTCGATGGCGGTGTACTGCACCGCGTGGACGTACTTCGGTAGCGTGGGTCGCGCTGCTTCGGGTGGCGTCTGGTTTCTGCCGATCTACCTCGGCCCCACCCTGGCGATGGTGCTGGCGTGGATGGTGGTGCGAAAGATGATCCGCATCGCCAAGACCTACCGCATCACCTCGATTGCCGACTTCATTGCCAGCCGCTACGGCAAGAGCCCGTTGCTGGCCGGACTGGTGACCCTGATCACCGTGGTCGGGATCGTGCCGTACATCGCACTGCAGCTGAAAGCCGTCTCCACCGGATACGCTCTGCTGACCACCCCGCTTGGACAGAGTATTCCGGCGGTTGGCGACTGGTGGCGCGACAGCACGTTGTACGTTGCCCTGCTGCTGGCAGGCTTCACGGTTGTGTTCGGCACGCGGCACCTGGACACGACTGAACGGCACGAGGGCATGGTCGCCGCGATCGCATTCGAGTCGATCGTCAAGCTGCTGGCCTTCATGGCCGTCGGCGTATTCGTGACGTGGGGAATGTTCGGTGGGCCAGGCGATCTGTTCGCACGGGCGCTCGCGCTTCCCGATGTCAAGAACCTGCTCAGCCTCAGTCAGGGCAAGAGCTTCGCCTACGAGCAGTGGTTCGCGCTGACGGTGCTCTCGATGCTTTCGGTGATCTTCCTGCCGCGGCAGTTCCAGGTGATGGTGGTCGAGAACGTCAACGAGCATCACCTCAAGCGTGCTGCGTGGGCGTTTCCGATGTACATGCTGCTGATCAACCTGTTCGTGTTGCCGATCGCGGTCGGTGGGCTGCTGCATTTCGGTGAAGGAAAGGTAAACGCCGACAGCTTCGTGCTGTCGCTGCCCCTGGCGGCGGGGCAGCCACTCCTTGCACTGGTCGCCTTTATCGGGGGTCTGTCGGCCGCCACCGGCATGGTGATCGTCGAGACGATCGCCGTATCGACGATGGTCTGCAACGACCTGGTCATGCCGTCATTGCTGCGCACGCGCCGCTTCGGCAGTCGCAGCGGCAGCGACTTCACCGGCGTGCTGCTGGGCATCCGGCGCGCCGCGATCTTTGCCGTGCTCTTGCTCGGCTATCTGTACTTCCACCTTGCCGGCGAAGCCTACGCGCTGGTCAGCATCGGCTTGATCAGCTTCGCCGCCGTGGCGCAATTCGCGCCGGCAATGCTGGGGGGCATGTACTGGAGGGGCGGCACACGCGGTGGCGCGCTGACTGGTCTGCTGCTCGGCTTCGGGCTCTGGGCGTACACGCTGATGTTGCCGTCGATCGCCAAGTCGGGCTGGTGGCACACCGATTTTGTCTCGAACGGGCCGTGGGGCATCGCGCTCCTGAAGCCAGAGCAGTTGCTCGGGTTGGCCGGGCTGGACGGCCTGACACATTCACTGTTCTGGAGCCTGCTCGCCAACGTCGGCGCTTACGTAATCGTGTCGCTCGCGCGCACACCGTCAGCTCAGGAAACCAGCCAGGCGCTGTTGTTCGTCGACGTGTTTGCCCGCACCCAGGAAGGCAGCGGCAAGCATGGTCCGGTGTTCTGGCGTGGCCGTGCCGAGGTCTCCAAGCTGCTGTCGCTAGCCGGTCGTTTCCTCGGGATGACACCAACGCGGCGGATGTTCGAGGACTATGCGAGGCGGGTCGGGGTGGCACACATCGAACAGATTCCACCCGACGCGCGGCTGGTTCAGTTCGTCGAAACGCAGCTTGCCGGCGCTATCGGCAGCGCCTCGGCACGCGTGATGGTGGCTTCGGTGGTCGAGGAGGAGGCGCTCGACCTCGACGACGTTATGCGCATCCTCGACGAAGCTTCGCAGCTGCGTGCCTATTCGCGCGAGCTGGAGGAAAAGTCGCTGTCACTGCAGCGTGCAACTGCCGAGCTGCGCGCCGCCAACGAGCAGTTGAAGAGCCTTGACAGACTCAAGGACGACTTCATGTCGTCGGTGACGCACGAGTTGCGTACCCCGCTGACCTCGATCCGTGCCCTTGCAGAGCTGATGGTCGACGAAGCCGCGATGGACGCCGATCAGCGCCAGCAGTTCCTCGGCATCATCGTCGCCGAGACCGAGCGACTGTCGCGGCTGGTCAATCAGGTGCTCGACATGGCCAAGATCGAATCCGGCAGTGTCGAGTGGCGCAACAGTGACGTCGATATGCGCGCCTTGCTGACGCAAGCGGCGCAGACGACGAGCGAGATGTTCCACGAACGCGGTGCAACGCTGACACTGACGATGCCTGAACAGGTGCCGGCACTGCTGGCCGACTCCGACCGGCTGATGCAGGTCGTTCTGAACCTGTTGTCGAATGCCGCAAAGTTCGTGCCGGCCGAGGGCGGCCGGGTCGAGATGCGATTGACAACTGACGCGCAGGGGCTGAAGGTCGAGGTGCAGGACAACGGTCCAGGCGTGCCGGACGAGCAGCGGGCACTGATCTTCGAGAAGTTTCGCCAGGGCGGCGATGCGGCGCGGCGGCCGCAGGGTACCGGGTTGGGCTTGCCGATCAGTCGCCAGATCGTCGAGCATTTCGGCGGACGCCTGTGGCTGCATTCCGCGCCGGGACGGGGTGCGTGCTTCGCCTTCGAACTGCCATGGAGCCAGGACCAGGGCCTTGCGTCGACTGTGCCCGGAGAAAGCCGATGAACTGCAAGATCCTGATTGCCGACGACGAGCCCAACATCCTGATCTCGCTCGAGTACTTGATGAAGCGCGAGGGCTACGCCGTGAGCGTGGCACGCGACGGTGCCGAGGCGCTCGACACGCTGCGGCGTGAACGACCGACGCTGGTATTGCTCGATGTGATGATGCCGACGAAGACCGGCTTCGAGGTATGCCAGGAGGTGCGCGCAGACGACGAACTGAAGGACACGCTCATCCTGATGCTCACGGCAAAGGGTCGCGACACCGACGTGGCCAAGGGGCTGGCGCTCGGAGCTGACGACTACATCACCAAGCCATTTTCGACCAAGGAACTGGTACAGAAGGTGCGTGAGCTGCTGGCGGCGAAGACGTGAAACGCGACCGGAGATTGCTCGCCGCGGTGATCGGTGCGGTGGCCGCGGTCGCGCTGATACTCACGATATGGATCGGACTGATCGCAGCGCTGGCGTGGGCGCCGCTAAATGCGGACAAGCGCGACGCGTTGTTCGACCTGTTGGCCCCGAGCTTGCCGGCTGCAGTGGTAGCGCTGCTGGTGATTCTCGGGCTCGTCGCTGCGGCCATACCGCCGATGTACCGTCGATGGATCGCCGCGCCAGCGCGTCTGCTCGAGCAGGCGCGCGTGCTGGTCTCCGGCGATGTGCAACGCGAACTCGATGCGAGCAACGGCAGCGCCGACATGCGCGGCCTGGCGCAGGTGATCGGCGACCTTGTGCGCCAGCGCACACAACTTCGCGGCGATATCGCCGGACAGATTGAAGAAGCCAGCCGTAACGTCGAGCAGGAACGCAGCCGGCTCGCGGCGCTGATGTCGGAGCTGACCCAAAGTGTCGTCGTGTGCAACCTGGACGGGCGCATCCTGCTGTACAACAACCGCGCGCGTGTGCAGTTTCGAACTCTGTCACAGGCGCCCACGCTGGCCGATGGCGCAGAGTTGATCGGACTGGGACGATCGATCTACGCCGTCTTCGACCGCAAACTGGTCGCGCACGCCCTGGAGAACATCCAGCATCGCCTGCAGCGCGGGGTGGCCGATCCGTCGGCGCAGTTCGTCACCACCACGCGTGCGGGTCAGCTGCTACGCGTGCAGATGGCGCCGGTGCGCAGTGCGAGCGCCGAGCCGGGTCAGGAGCCGGTGTTGAACGGATTCGTTCTGATGCTCGACAACATCACCAGCGACTTTGAGCAGGAGTCGGCACGCGACCGGTTGCTGCACGGACTGACAGAGGGCAGCCGCGCCTCGCTCGGCAACATGCAGGCGGCGGTCGAGGTGCTCGACGACCCCGAACTCGACGCGTCGATGCGCGAGCGCTTCCATGGCGTGATCCGCGAGGAGGTGCACGCAATGAGCGGGCGCATCCGCACGCTTGCCGCGCAGGCTGCAGAGCAAATCAAGACGCGCTGGCCGCTCGAGGACATGCTTGGCACCGATCTGGTCGCCGCCGTACAGCGACGCATCGAATCGGCTGGGGGGCCGCGTGCGACGAGCGCTGAAGTCAACGATGCGTTGTGGCTGAAGGTCGACAGCTTTTCGATGATGCAGGCGCTCACCTATCTTGCCGGGCGCCTGGCCGACGAATACGACATCAAGATCGTGTGGTTGCGCCTGAGGCCAGCGGACGGACGCGCGCACCTGGACCTGGTGTGGAGCGGCCAGGCCATCAGCACCGAAGCCCTGGCGAGCTGGGAGACCGATCCCATTCGCGTCGGTTCGGAAATTGCCTCACTCAGCGTGCGCGACATCGTTCAGCGCCATGGTGGCGAGTTCTGGTTCGAGCGTGACCGAGCGCGCCAGCAGGCGTTCTTCCGCTTCCTGCTGCCGCTCGCCAGCGCACAGGAGGAACTCGACTCATCGGCTCTCGCGCACCACGCGGGCCGGCCCGAGTACTACGACTTCGACCTGTTTCAGGTCACCGAACTGTCACGCGAACTCGATGAGCGCCGTTTGAGCGAACTGAGCTATACAGTGTTCGACACCGAAACCACCGGACTGAATCCGTCGTCCGGAGATGAAATCATCCAGATCGGCGCTACGCGGCTGGTCAACGGCAGATTGCTGAAGGGCGAATGCTTCGAGCGGTTGATCGACCCGCGCCGCCCGATCGCGGAGGCATCGATTCCGATCCACGGCATCACGCCGGACATGGTGGCCGGCAAGCCAACCATCGACCAGGTGCTGCCCGCTTTTCACGCGTTTGCGCAGGACACGGTGCTGGTCGCGCACAACGCCGCCTTTGACATGCGCTTCCTGCAACTGAAGGAAGAAGCGAGCGGAGTGCGCTTCGAGCAACCGGTGCTCGATACCTTGCTGCTGTCAGCCCTGATGCACCCCAATCAGGAGTCGCACCGGCTGGAAGCGATCGCCGAGCGCTTCGGCGTCACGATCATCGGCCGTCATACTGCGCTCGGCGACGCGATGGTGACCGCCGAGATCTTCCTCAAATTGATACCGCTGCTGGCTGAAAGGGGCATTCACACGCTGGGGCAGGCGCGAGAGGCAACGCAACAGACGTATTACGCGCGCATCAAGTACTGATCGGTTGACGGACATCGGCCGACCGCGCTCGTGTTCTTTGTATCTTTGAGGCATGAACCAGCCCAAAACTCCACCAGTTGTCTTCGAGGCCGTGCGCGACTTCCTTGCCAAACACGCGCCGTACTCGCAGATGCGCGAGGACGCTCTTGCGTTCCTGATACCCCGGCTCAAGCTCGCCTACTTTCCGAAGGACAGCGTCATCGTCGATCGCAGCGCCGAGTTCCCGCCGCTGCACATTATCCAGAGTGGCAATGTGGCCAGCGTCACTGCGGGCCTCGACACGATGCCAGACCGCGTGCTGCAGCCAGGTGATTGTTTTCCCGTCGGCTCGCTGACCGCCGGAGGGCAACCCACGCGCAGCTACCGCGCGACCGGCGACGTCTTTGCTTATCTCCTCAAGGTGGATGACTTCCAGGAGCTGCGGGCGCTTTCGCCCCAGTTCGCGGCCTACTGCACCGAGGCTGTCACCGTACTCGCGCAGCAGTCGCTTGCCGAGTTGCAGCGCCACTACAGCCAGGTCGCTTCCGACCAGCATTCGCTGACACGACCGCTGGCGCAATTGATCCCTGCGGAACCCATCACCTGCCTCGCGACGACGTCGCTGCGCGACGCGCTCACCCGGATGAAGGAGAACGCCGTCCGGTCGATCATCGTCGTCGACGAAAGATCGGCACCGGTGGGGGTGTTCACACTGAATGACCTGCGCGATCGGGTCGTGCTGCAGGGACTGCCGCTCGATACAGCGGTATCGGAAGTCATGACGCCGAACCCGATCACACTGCCGGCCGAAGCCACTGCAGCCGAGGCGATCCAGAGCATGGCTGCGGGCGGATTCCATCAGATGATCGTCACTTCGCAGGGCAAGGTGCTCGGGACGATCTTCGAGCACGATCTGTTCGCGCTGCAGCGCGTGAGCCTGAGGCAGATTCATCATGCAATCCGCTCCGCGCGGTCGATCAAGGCGCTCGCGCACGTCGCGGGCGACATTCGCAACCTCGCTCGCAATCTGCTGGCGCAGGGGGTTTCCGCGGAGGCGCTGACCCGAACCATTGCCGCACTGAACGATGCTCTGACGCGCGAAGTCATTAACCGGATCCTGCAGGACCACGATCTCGGGGGTCTGAAGTGGTGCTGGCTCTCCCTTGGCAGCGAGGGGCGTGGCGAGCAGACGCTGGCCACTGACCAGGACAACGCGCTGATCTTCGAGGCTCCGCCGGAAGGTGGCGAGGTGGTGCGCGCGCGCCACGAACTGGTGGCATTCGCGCGCGAAGTCAACACGGCGCTGGATCAGCTCGGTTTCCCGCTCTGCAAGGGCAACATCATGGCCAGCAACCCGCAGTGGTGCCTGACCGAGGTCGAGTGGCGCGACCAGTTCACAGCCTGGATCAGCGAGCCGACGCCGGAGCGACTGCTGAACGCGAACATCTTCTTCGACTTTCGACCGCTCTATGGCGACAGCACGCTGGCGGAAAGCCTGCGCGAATGGCTGCTGGCGCGAACCCAGGACAACAAGCTGTTTCTGCGCCTGATGGTGCAGAACGCGCTACAGACCGAACCGCCGCTCGGCTTGATACGTGCGTTTCAGGTGTCGGACAAGCCTGGACGCGAGGGCACGCTGGATCTGAAAAAGAGGGGGGCGCGCATTTTCGTGGATGCGGCGCGGGTATTCGCTCTCGCCACGGGGTCCAATCTCACCGGAACGGCGGACCGGCTGCGGCGCGCTGGCGAAGAGGTCAGGGCTGATCCGCGGCACGTCGAGGCCACCGTAGATGCGTTTCACTATCTGCAGGTGCTACGCCTGCGTGCCCAGGAGCACCCGCATCCGGCCAATCCCAATCGCGTCGACCCATACGCACTCAACGAGGTCGACCAGCGCATGTTGATGGAGACCTTTCGGCAGGCGCGCAAGCTGCAACAGCGCCTGAAGGAAGCCTTTTCGTTCGGTCTTTGATGCACGGCATGCAACATCTCCTGGACCCTATCGCATGGGATTGCTGAGTCGGTTGTTTCACATGGAGCCGCGCCTCGGTCCCGAGTTCGAGGAGCGGCTGCAGCGACTGTCCGAAATGTCGCCACCACCGATGCGCAACCCCCATCGCGCTTCGCGCTATGTGGCGGTGGGCGTGGAAACCGCCGGGCTCGACCTGCGCCACGACCGGCCGCTGTCGATCGGCGCCGTCGCGGTTGAGCGGTGTGCCATCGACCTCGCCGACTGCTTCGAGGTCGTGCTGCGGCAGCCCGAATCCTCGAGCGGCGACAGCATCCTGGGTCATCGCATCGGCGGCGAGAGACAACCGGGTGGCGAGGACCCGGCCGAGTCGCTGCTGCAGTTCCTGGAATACGTGCGCCGCTGTCCGCTAGTGGCGTTTCATGCCGAGTTCAATCAGACGATTGTCGATCGCACGCTTCGGGAGACTCTGGGTACGATCAGCCACAGCCCCTCGCTGGATCTTGCCGAACTGCTTTCGGCGCTCTACCCGTCGAACGAGAACAAGACGATGGACGACTGGCTGGGGAAGATGAACATCCGCAAACTGGCGCAGCATGGCGCACTCGCCAACGCAATGGCAGCCGCACAGTTGCTGCAGGTCTGCCTGTATCAGGCCGAAACGCTCGGGATGATCTCCCCTGCGCACCTGCTGGAAACGCAGCGGGCGCAGCATTGGCTCGGCAAGCGCTAGTCAGCGACGTTTGGGCATCGCCCGACTACGCAGGGGCCAGTCACAACTGAAACTGCCGCCCTGCGGGCAACCCAGTGCAGGCCAGGTAGGGCCCGCGCAAGCCAGGAATCAGCCATTCGGCCGGCCACAGGGGCGATCCAGATCAAGTCCCGGATGCACGGTCGGAGCCTATAATTCGGCGCTCCAACAAGGAGTTAGGTGCCATCGTTCGGCCCATGCATCTCCTCACGCTCGGACTCAATCACACGACCGCGCCGCTCGCCGTGCGCGAACGGGTGGCGTTCGTCCCGGAGGAAGTGTGCACGACGATCGGCCGGCTGCGCGAGAAGCTGTCGGAGCCGTCGAACGGCCGCGTCTCCGAGGCGGCCATCGTCTCGACGTGCAATCGCACTGAGCTTTACTGCGCAGCGGAAGAACCCGACCGCGCGCAACGCGCGCTGCAGGAGTTCGTCGCGGCGGAAAAGCAGCTGAGCCTGGACGAGCTGCAGCGTCATACCTATGTGCTGCCGCAGGCGAGCGCGGTGCGCCATGCCTTTCGCGTGGCCAGCGGGCTCGATTCCATGGTGCTGGGCGAGCCGCAGATCCTCGGCCAGATGAAGCAGGCCGAAAAGCTTGCGCGGACCGCGGGCGGCCTCGGCTTGATGCTGAACCATCTGTTCCAGCGCACTTTCGCCGTGGCAAAGGAAGTGCGCACCACGACCGAGATCGGCACGCAGTCGGTGTCCATGGCTGCGGCAGCCGTGCGCGTGGCTCAGCGCATCTTCGGCAACCTCTCCGGCGAGCACATCCTGTTCGTCGGTGCCGGTGAAATGATCGAGCTGACCGCCACGCACTTCGCCGCGCAGCATCCGAAGTCGATCACGGTAGCCAACCGCACGCAGGAACGCGCGCAGGCGCTGGCGCACCGTTTCCATGCCAACGCGATCAAGCTTGCCGAACTGCCCGACATGATCGCGCGCTTCGACATCGTGGTGTCATGCACCGCCAGCTCGCTGCCGATCATTGGCCTCGGCATGATCGAGCGTGCGATCAAGTCACGGCGACGCAAGCCGATGTTCATCGTCGACCTGGCCGTGCCGCGCGATGTCGAGCCCGAGGTTGCGCGACTCGACGACGTCTACGTGCATACCGTCGATGACCTGGGCCGCATCGTGCAGAGCGGCAGCGAAAGCCGCCAGGCGGCCGTCGCCCAGGCCGAGGCGATCATCGAATCCCGCGTGCGCGACTTCGAGGAGTGGGTCAAGGCGCGCCGCGCGGTGCCGGTGATCCAGGACCTGCGCACGCGCGCCGACGCGCTGCGACGCCGCGAACTCGATCGCGCGCTCAAGCAGCTGGCGCGCGGCGAGGCGCCCGAAGCCGTCATCGAGCAGCTGTCACAGGCGCTCACGAACAAGTTCCTGCACGATCCGATGAGCACGCTGCGCGAAGTCGGCGACGACGCCGAACAGGCGCGCCTGCAGGCGCTGCTCGCGCGCTTCTACTCCCAGTCCGACGATTAGCTGCCGCCCGCGGGCGCAACGGCCGCGGGCCGCCGCGACGTCGCGGGCGATTCCGTTGACGGTCCAACGTCCGGGCGCAATGCCGTCCAGGTTCATTGGCCCACGGCGGCTCGGCGAACCGCCCATCCCAGATACACGACTTGCAGGCCACCATGAAGCCATCGATGCAGACCAAACTCCAGCAGCTTGCCCGCCGGCTCGAGGAGATCGACGTGCAGCTGTCGAGCGAAGACGCGGCGCGCGACATGAACCGCTACCGTGCCCTTGGCCAGGAGCGCTCCGAAATCGAGCCCGTCGTCGACGCGCTTCCACGAGTACAACCGGGCGCACGCGGACCTGCTGGGCGCCCAGGAGATGCTGTCCGATCCAGACATGAAGACGCTGGCCGAGGAAGAGACCCACGCCGCGCGCGGTCGCATGGAGTCGATCGAGAGCGACCTGCAGCGACTGTTGCTGCCGAAGGACCCCAACGACGATCGCAACATCTTCCTCGAGGTTCGCGCCGGCACCGGCGGCGACGAGTCGGCGCTGTTCGCCGGTGACCTGCTGCGCATGTACATGCGCTTTGCCGAGCGGCATCGCTGGACCACCGAGATGATCTCCGAGAGTCCGTCCGACCTCGGCGGCTACAAGGAGGCGATCGTGCGCATCGTCGGCACCGGGGCGTACTCGAAGCTCAAGTTCGAGTCCGGCGGCCATCGCGTGCAGCGCGTGCCGGAGACCGAGGCGCAGGGACGCATCCACACCTCCGCGTGCACGGTGGCCGTGCTGCCGGAGGCCGACGAGATCAACGAGATCCGGATCGATCCCGATCGGAGATCCGCATCGACGTGTACCGGGCATCCGGCGCGGGCGGCCAGCACGTCAACAAGACCGAGAGCGCGGTGCGCATCACGCACCTGCCGACCGGCATCGTGGTCGAGTGCCAGGATGATCGCTCGCAGCACAAGAACCGCGAGCGCGCGATGAAGATCCTCGCCGCGCGCATCAAGGACCAGCAGACGCGCGAGCAGCAGGCCAAGGAAGCATCGGCACGCAAGAGCCTGATCGGCTCGGGCGATCGGTCGGAGCGCATCCGCACCTACAACTTCCCGCAGGGTCGCGTCACCGACCACCGCATCAACCTGACGCTGTACAAGATCGACCAGATCATGGACGGTGATATCGACGAACTGACCGAGCGGCTGGCCGCGGAACATCAGGCCGAACTGCTCGCCGCGCTTGGCGAGTCAGCCTGATTGCGCACCGCCGACAGTCTGCTGCTCAGTGCGGATCTGCCCCGCGTCGAGGCGCGCGCACTGCTCGCGTCGGCCCTGCGAGTCACGCGCGAGCGACTGATCGCGTTTCCCGAGACCGAAGTGCCGCCGCCGGCGCTCGCCGCCTACGAGGCGCTGGTGGCACGCCGACGGGACGGTGAGCCGCTCGCGTACTTGCTGGGCGAAAGAGAGTTCTACGGCCGACGCTTTGCCGTGACACCCGACGTGCTGGTGCCGCGACCGGATACGGAGGCGCTCGTCGAGGTGGCGCTGGAGTGCCTGTCGCAGGTGACAGCACCTCGGGTTCTCGAACTCGGCACCGGCTGCGGCTGCATCGCAGTCACGTTGCAGCTGGAGCGGCCCGACGCGCGCGTCGTGGCGACCGATGTCTCGGCGGCCGCTCTGGCTGTGGCCCGAGCCAATGCCCTGGACCTTGCTGCGCGAGTGACATTTTGGCAGGGTGACTGGTACGCCGCCGTCGAGCCCGCCGAACAATTCGATCTGATCCTGAGCAATCCGCCGTACGTGGCCGCTGACGATCCGCACCTCGATGCCCTGAAGCATGAGCCGGCGATGGCATTGTCTGATGGACACGACGGCCTGCAGTGCCTGTCGACCCTAATCACCGGTGCGCGAGCGCACCTGCGCGCCGGCGCCTGGCTCGCACTGGAACATGGCTACGATCAGTCGCTGGCGGTCGAGCGGCTCCTGCGCGACGCGGGCTTCAAGGCGGTGTCGATGCGCCGCGATGCCGGCGGCCAGCCGCGCGTGTCCTTTGGCTGCACCTGAGAGATCGCGGGGAAGGACAGCCCGGAGGCGGGCGCGACCCGTTCAGCGTCCGATGGCAGGTTTAACCGAGTACGCTCGAAGGGGTCGTGCAGCGGGGGAATTTGGTGCGCCGAATTTCGGGCGTGACGGCCGCCAGAACTGCGGTGACATATCCGGGTCACGGCGCAATGGCATTGGAACCGCTTTTGACCAGGGCGGTGGTCCGAAAATGGCCTGCCCCCGCCTCAAATTCGACGCGACAGCGCATTCAAGTTGCGCTGCGGGAGCGGGATTCATGCTCCGACACACGGATCGCCCCCGTTTGACGGCGATCCACCCGAGTTTCTACACTGACCCTCCCTCCCGAGATCATCGCCATGGACGCCAAGGAATTCATCCAAAAGACGGTCACCGACCATTCGGTCGTGCTCTTCATGAAGGGCACGGCCCAGTTTCCGCAGTGCGGCTTCTCCGGCCGTGCCATTCAGGTGCTCAAGCAGGCCGGGGCGCCGAGCCTCGTCACTGTCAACGTGCTCGAGGATGACGACGTGCGCCAGGGCGTGAAGGACTACGCCAACTGGCCGACGATCCCGCAGTTGTACGTGAATGGGCAATTCGTCGGCGGCTCGGACATCATCAATGGAAATGTTCCAGTCCGGCGAACTGCAGACACTGCTCAGTCAGGCCAAGGCCGCCTGATGGCGCCGGCGCGCCGGCTGATCGTCGCCATCACCGGTGCCAGTGGAGCGATCTACGGCGTACAGCTGCTGCGGCGACTGCGAGAACGCGCGGACGTCGAGACCCACCTGCTGCTCTCGCCGGCCGGCGTGCTGAACGTCTACCAGGAAATGGACCTGAAGCGCGGCGATGTCGAGGCACTGGCGCACGTTGTCCACAGCGTCAACGACATCAGTGCAACGATTGCCAGCGGCTCGTTCGCCACTGCCGGCATGGTGATCGCGCCGTGCTCGATGAAAACACTGGCAGCGATCGCGCAGGCCTATGCCGATTCGCTGATCACGCGCGCCGCCGATGTCTGCCTGAAGGAGCGGCGACGGCTGGTGCTGCTGACGCGCGAAGCACCGCTCAACCTGGCCCACATCCGCAACATGGAAGCCGTCACGCTGATGGGCGGCATCATCTTTCCCCCGGTACCCGCGCTGTACCACCGCCCGACATCGATCGACGAGATGGTCGATCACACGGTCAGCCGCGTGCTTGACCTGTTCGATCTGGAAGATTCGAAGTCGCCGCGCTGGAGTGGCACGATCGGCCCTGCGCGCAGCTGAGTATCTGGTCTGACACTACGCATCGCTGCCGGCGCAACCGACGACCAGCATGCATCGGTCCTGCAGACACCAAAGAGCGTTGTCGGGGGACCGGTACTTTGAAGCCAGGTCGCGCACAAAGTGAGAGCCCCGCCGAAGCGGGGCTCATCGAGGAGCTTTGAGACCCTTTGCGGCTATTGCTTGCGGCGACGCAGTGCGGCCATACCGGCGAAGCCGAGGCCGAGAAGTGCGAGGGTGCCGGGTTCGGGCACCGGTAGCGACTCGAACGCAAGGAACTCGGCGCGGACGAAACTTTCTCCCTGGAAGAGGCTTACCGGTGCGTCGAATGCTCCGCCGCCGACGACGTTTCCGCCCTGCAAATAACTGTAGCTGGCGAAGAAGTTTGTATTGGCGGTATCCGGGCGAGCCAACTGCAGCAGGATCTGGTCCGCACCGTTGGGAGGAGCAAAGTCAGCTTGCCCAAATTCTATGATTTGGTTTGCGTCGTAGTCCTGCTCTATGTAGCGCACCTCGACCTTGCCCGTTACTGGATTGAACCTGACGTACAGCTCCGCCGCCTGCTTCACACCGTCTGCATCTCGATCGGTGAACCGAATCCCGTAGCCATTGATCAGTGGCCCAGTGAGCGAACTGAGATTGAAGAGCCCCGTCAGGCCGAGCGTGTCGTCGATCTTGAGCCCGCTGGCGAGGTCCGACGAGACTGTGTTGGTAATAAGGGCCGCGCGCAAAGTGCGGCGGTCCTGCTCGTTTGCGTTTTGGCTCAATCCACCGTCGGCTGAGTTGAGCCTCAACAGACCGCCCGCTTCCGAGCCCGCGACGAACGTACCGAACACACCGTAGCTAGCCGGTTGGCCGTTCGGAAAATTCGGCGCGCTTGGCGGTGGGTTCCCGTCACCGAAACCATCGGCGAAGAACGTGCCGCCATTTCTTTTGACCTCGAATTGGTCGAGGTACACGACGGCGGCGTTCGCACCGACGGACCAGAAGCAGGCTGCAAGTGCAACCACTCCTGGGGCAATCCTAGTGAACGTGCGCATTCGGTCCCCCTCTTGTAGGAAATCCCTAACCAAAGTGGGGTAAAGCAAGAAGCGTGCGTTCTCAAGAAAACAGACAGTTACGACGCAACTGGGTGCAGTGTGTAAGGAATGCCGTCCTCGAACAGGGCTAATCAGACGAGTACCGCCAGTCTGCGGAGACAGGCCGCGGTTACACGCCATTCGACCCCCGGCTCGCATTCCGGCGTGTCTTGCACAGCCACGGGCAAGATGCAGGAATGACTTGTCGCGTCGGGCCCTGACCTGGAAACGCTGGTGCCGGCAGAGGGAATCGAACCCCCGACCTTCGGTTTACAAAACCGCTGCTCTACCAGCTGAGCTATGCCGGCACGATGAATGTCGAGCTGAGACTACTTGACGCGCGTGAGCTTCGGCCGCTCGCCCCGCGGGGCTGGCGGCGTGTCGTCCGGCGTGTTCTTGTCCGCCTCATCGCCGTTGGACGATTCGGTGAGGGACTCCTGGGTCGATGCCGCACCCTGGACCGGAACGAGCGCCATCGGCGGCCGTGGAGCACTCACGCCTCCCGGCGCCGGCTGCTCGACACCGGCCGGCGCGGCTTCGCGGGGCACTTCGAATGCCATGCCCTGTCCGTTTTCCCGCGCGTACACCGCGAGCACCTTTTCGATCGGGACGAACACTTCGCGCGCCACGCCGCCGAAGCGGGCCTGGAATTCGATCGCATCATTGCCCAGTTGCAGACGATTGGTCGCGAGCGGCGAGATGTTGAGCACGATCTCACCGTTCTTGACGAACTCGCGCGGCACGCGCACTCCCTCGTCGGCCAGGACTGCGATGTACGGCGTGTAGCCGGAATCCGTGCACCACTGGTGGATGGCGCGGATCAGGTACGGCTTGGTCGAGAGTTCAGACATCGGAACGTCGGCGCGTGTCTAACGCCGCATTACTTTCTCGGAGGGCGTCAGGGCCTCAATGTACGCCGGCCGGGAAAAAATGCGTTCGGCGTACTTCATCAACGGTGCCGCCGTCTTGGGCAGGTCGATGCCGTAATGATCGAGGCGCCACAGCAGGGGCGCGAGCGCGACATCGAGCATCGAGAAGTCGTCGCCCAGCATGTACTTGTTCTTCAGCATGATCGGCGCCAGCTGGGTCAGCCGGTCGCGGATGGTCGAGCGCCCCTTTTCGATCAGCTTCTGGTTGTTGCTGTTCTCCAGCGCCTGGACATGTACGAACAGCTCCCGCTCGAAGTTGAACAGGAACAGCCGCGTGCGCGCCCGCATCACCGGGTCAGCCGGCATCAGCTGCGGGTGCGGAAAGCGCTCGTCGATGTACTCGTTGATGATGTTCGACTCGTACAACACGAGGTCGCGTTCGACCAGGATCGGAACCTGCCCGTAAGGATTCATCACGTTGATGTCCTCGGGCTTGTTGAACAGATCCACATCGCGGATCTCGAAGTCCATGCCCTTTTCGAACAACACGAAACGGCAGCGCTGCGAGAACGGGCAGGTGGTTCCAGAGTAGAGCACCATCATCTTTTGCTTTCCTTAGTGCGTCGGCAAGCCGGGAGCGGCTCGTACAGCGCCGACGCCCGCAGGGCATCGGCAGCTTGTTGAATGCAGGAGCGCCGGGCCGTCCCAAGCTCCTGCATCTGATCATGCCGGGCGGGGTGCACGTGCGCCGCGAAGCGATGCGTACACCGAGCCCGGCTACCTGATGTTCTTCCAGTACACCGCGTTCAGGCGCCAGGCCACCACGGTGAACAACGCGAGAAATACCAGCACCCAGACACCAATCTGCATGCGGGCGGACCGCGACGGGTCGGTGATGAAGGCCAGGAAGGCGACCAGATCGGCCACATCCGAGTCGAACTGCCTTGCCTGCTGCGGATCGAGCGCCTTGAAGGAGTGGCTGGACCCTTCCTTCACCGGCGGCTTCGCCTCGGCCTCGGTCTTCGTCGCATTGCCCTGGGCGTCGAACACGGTTGTCGTCTGCGTGAAGCCCGCATGCCCCGACTTCGCATCGGCGTGCCGGTGGACCTCGACCAGCGTGGCCTCGCGCGGGCCCTGCCGGTCCCAGAAAATGTGCGGCATGCCGATGTTCGGATAGGCGATGTTGTTCCAGCCGGTTGCCGTCGAGTTGTCGCGGTAATAGCCGCGCAGCAGCGTGTAGATGTAATCGGTGCCCTTGAAGTCGAACGAGGTGCGCGCGCGGGTAATCACGGAAAGGTCCGGCGGGACCTTGCCGAACCAGACCTTGGCGTCCGACGGCGCCATCGCGATCTTCATCGGGTCGCCGACCTTCTGGTTACCGAAAATCAGGAATTCCTTGATCTGCTTGTCGTCCAGGCCGATCTGCTGCAGTCGATTCCAGCGCACCAGGTTCGCGCTGTGGCAGCCCATGCAGTAATTGGCAAACAGGCGCGCGCCGTTTTGCAGCGATCCGAAGTCACGGCTGCGTTCCGACGGCCAGGTTTCGATCGGAACAACCGTCGAAGCGGCTGCCGCTCCGGCCGCCACCAGCAAACCAAGCCCAAGGACAACGCGGGTGAACATGCTTTTCATTCTTGTCCCCGGCCCTTTCAGTGCGGATGGAAGGTGACGCGATCCGGCACCGGCTTGAACCTGCCCATCCGGCTCCACCACGGCATCAGAACGAAGAACGCAAAGTAGATGATCGTGCCGACCATCGAGACGTACTGCCCGGCGGTCGATGGCGGCTGCGTGCCGTAGTAACCCAACACGATGAAGGCCACGACCCAGACGATCAGCAGCCAGAAGTGCCAGCCCGGGCGATAGCGCATCGACTTGGCCGGCGACTGGTCGAGCCAGGGCAGTCCGAAAAAGATCATTACGGAGGCTCCCATCAGCACGACGCCCCAGAACTTGGCGTCGAGCGTGAAGTACCCCAGCAGCAGCACCAGCGTGCCAACCGCGATCGCACCGCGCACCACCGGATGTCGAACGGTCATCAGGATCAGTGCCGACAGGGCAATCGTGCCGACGGCGATCACCGCCATGAACTGCTCGGTGGTCGCGCGCAGGATCGAGTAGTACGGCGTGAAGTACCACACCGGCGCGATGTGGGCCGGGCCTTGATACGGATCGGCGGGGATGAAGTTGTTCCACTCGAGGAAGTAGCCACCCATTTCCGGTGCGAAGAACACGACCGCGAAGAACAGGATCAGGAAAATGGCGAGCCAGAAAATGTCGTGCACCGTGTAATAGGGATGGAACGGGATGCCGTCGACCGGCTTGCCATGGGCGTCGAGCTTCTTCTTGATCTCGACACCGTCCGGATTGTTCGAGCCGACATCGTGCAGCGCGAGGACGTGAGCGACGACCAGGCCGATCAGCACGAGCGGGATCGCGATCACGTGGAATGCAAAGAAGCGGTTCAGCGTGGCATCGCCAACCACGTAGTCGCCCCGCACCAGGACCGAGAGGTCGGGGCCGATCAAAGGTATCGCCCCGAACAGGTTGATGATCACTTGCGCGCCCCAGTAGCTCATCTGGCCCCACGGCAGCAGGTAGCCGAAGAACCCTTCGCCCATCAGGCACAGGAAGATCAGGCAGCCGAAGATCCACACCAGTTCGCGCGGGGCGCGATAGCTGCCGTACATCAGCCCGCGGAACATGTGCAGGTAGACGACGATGAAAAAGAACGATGCACCCGTGGAATGCATGTAGCGGATGAACCAGCCACCCGGCACGTCGCGCATGATGTATTCGACCGAAGCGAACGCAAGGTTGGCGTCCGGCTTGTAGTGCATCACCAGGAAGATGCCGGTGATGATCTGAATCGCCAGCACCGTGATCGCGAGGCCGCCGAAGATGTACCAGAAGTTGAAGTTCTTCGGCGCGTAGTACTCGGACAGGTGCTTCTTGTACTCCGTCATGACCGTCGGCATGCGCTGGTCGAACCAGCCGGCAAGGCCGGTGTACGGACTCTTGTATTCAGCCATCGCGATCCCCGGGAATCAGGCGTTCGTGTCGTCACCGATCACGATGACGGTTTCGGACAGATATTTGTGCGGCGGCACGACGAGGTTATCGGGCGCGGGCTTGTTCTTGAATACGCGGCCGGCCAGATCGAAGGTCGAGCCGTGGCAAGGGCACAGGAAGCCTTGATCGGCGCCCAGCTGCGCATTCTGGCCGGAACCGAACGGGCCGACCGGATTGCACCCCAGGTGTGTGCAGATGCCGACCGTGATGAGGAACTCGGGCTTGCGCGAGCGAAATTCGTTGCGCGCGTACTCCGGTGTCGGAAACGCCGTGCGCAGCGACTTGGGGTCGGCGACCTCGCCATCGACTTTCTTGATCGACTGCAGCATCTCGGGCGTGCGGCGCAGGACCCACACGGGCACGCCACGCCACTCGACCGTCTTCATTTCACCCGGCGCGAGCACGGCCAGGTCGAACTCAACCGGCGCACCGGCCGCCTTCGCTCGCTCCGACGGGGCAAGGGAGGAGACGAAGGGTACGGCCAGCGCCACTGCTCCGGCCCCGCCCACGGTGGCAACCACTGCGATGGCGTTGCGGCGTTCCTTGTCGACGCCCGCGGGCATCTCGCCGGCAGGAACGGAGGTCGATGTAGACATGAAAGCCCCGAAAGTGGTTTGATGGCCGGAAGCCCGGCGATCCAGCGCTGCGGTCTGAATCCTGCGGTCAGCTGCAGGTCAAATCCGCGCTGCGCAGTAGCGCCCCGCCGGCAGCCCGCGATTCTACTGTATGTGGCAAGCCCGACTGTCACGGCCGTTGAGGCCGGACGCCCATGGGTCGAGCGGCTAAACTCGCTCTAGAGAAAATACTGCCGAGGGAGTCACGATGGGCATGCTGAAGGAATTCCGGGAATTCGCAGTCAAGGGCAACGTTATCGACCTCGCGGTCGGCATCATCATCGGCGCTGCGTTCGGCAGGATCGTCGATTCCCTGGTCCGGGACGTCGTGATGCCCCTGATTAACGCGGTGTTCGGCGGCGCAGTGGACTTTTCCAACAAGTACTGGGTGCTGTCGGGCAACATTCCCGCTGGAGCCTCGCTCGAAGCCGCGCAGAAAAGCGGCGTCGTGTTCGCCTGGGGCAATTTTGTCACCGTGCTGCTGAACTTCGTCATCCTGGCCTTCGTCATTTTCTGGATGGTCAAGGCGGTCAACCGCGTCAAGGCTAACCTCGATGCCGCCGCGGCACCGACACCGGAAGAAGTGGCGCTGCTGCGCGAGATCCGCGACGAACTGAAGCGGCGCTGATGGTCAGGACACTGCGGACACCCAGTTCACCGCGAAAACCTGAAGCGATCCGATGCTGAGACGTGTCTGGCTGATCTTCGCGCAGGCAACGACGATCGGACTTGCGCTGCTCTTCGTCGTTTCCACGCTGCGACCGGAGTGGCTGGCTCGCACGCCGGCGGCCCCGACTCAACCCGTGCTGCTGCCGGCGCTGAAGCAGGCCTCCATGCATCCGGACGCACCGCGCGCGGCAGCGCCCGGAACGTATGCGGACGCAGTCGCCTCCGCTGCGCCGGCCGTCGTCAACGTCTACACCACCAAGGAAGTGCGGCGACGCGATGCACCGGTGGATCCGCTGTATCGCTACTTCTTCGGCGAAACGCGCGGCGGCCCCGAGCGGGTCGCGAGCCTCGGTTCCGGAGTCGTCGCCACCGCGAATGGCTACATCCTGACCAACAATCACGTGGTGCAGGCGGCCGATGAGATCGCGGTCGCACTGGCAGACGGGCGTCAGTTCGATGCCCGACTCATCGGTGCAGACCCCGAGAGCGACCTGGCGGTCCTGAAGGTCGACGCCACCGCACTGCCGGTGATCACGTTCGGGCACGACGACGCGCTGAAGGTAGGTGACATCGTGCTGGCGATCGGGAATCCTTTCGACGTCGGACAGACAGTCACGATGGGTATCGTTTCCGCACTCGGTCGCTCGAACCTCGGCATCAACACGTTCGAGAACTTCATCCAGACCGATGCGGCGATCAACCAGGGCAATTCGGGCGGAGCACTGGTCGATTCGACCGGCCATCTGGTCGGGATCAACACCGCGATCTTCTCGCGCACCGGCGGTTCGATCGGGATCGGCTTCGCGATTCCGTCCACGCTGGTGCGCCAGGTCATGAACGACCTGATCAAGTCCGGCAAGGTGACGCGTGGCTACTTCGGTGTCGAGCCGGAGGACATCACGCCGGAGGCTGCTGAACTGCTGAAACTGTCGCGGGCCGATGGCGTCGTGCTCAAGGGCGTGCAGCGCGCGAGCCCTGCGGGCAAGGCCGGTCTGGAGCCGGGCGACGTGATCGTGACGATCAATGGGCAGAAGGTCGCCAACAGCCGCGGCATGCTGAATCAGATCGCGCAGTTGCCACCGGGCTCCAGCGCCAGCGTGCGCGTCCTGCGACTGGGCAAGGAAGTCGATGTGCCCGTCACGGTCGGCGAGCGACCGACGCCGCGTCGACCGGAGTAGCCCACGCGCGGGTCAGCGCGGAGCGCCCAGTTTCTCGCGCATCTCACGCGCCTTGAGCACGGCGACTGCGTCGCCACTGCCGGCGGCAACGCTGTACCAGTAGAACGCCCGCAGGGTGTCGGCCTCGACGCCATCGCCGTTTTCGTACTGGCTGGCCACGATGTACGCCGCGCCCGGGTCGCCCTGCTCGGCCGCGCGCTCGTACCAGCGTGCCGCCTCGGCATAGTCACGCGGTGCTCCGCGGCCGAGGAAATACTGCGTGGCGAGGCTCACCTGCGCGTCGCGGTAGCCCTGTTCCGCCGCCTTGCGATACCAGGCCGTCGCCTCGGTCAGGGACCGCGGCACGAGCTCCCCGCGTTCATGCAGCAGCCCGAGGGCGTACTGAGCGCGTGCGAAACCGCCAGCAGCGGATTTCTGCAGCCATTGCAGTCCCGCCTTCGGATCAGGCTGACCGCCCTCGCCGTCCAGCAGCATCACCGCCAGGTTGAACTGCGCGACCCGCTGATTGCGCTCGGCTCCCTTGCGAAACAGTGCCAGCGCACGCGCCAGGTCGCCCGCCTGGTGCGCGGCGTAACCCTGGGCCAGTTCGACATCGTCGTCCGGAACGACCTGCAGTCGCGCGGCCTCGGCCGGCGAGAGCATCGATACAGCCAGCGCCAGCCACAGCAGCAGTCGGAGCGGTGTGGCCTTCACGCGTTACCGGCCTGGCCGCGGGAAGCCCATCACGGAACTTCCTGCGCAGCGCCCTCGTCGGCATCCTTGGGCTTGACGACGAAGCGGGCCAGGAAGATGCCGAGTTCATAGAGCAGGCACAGCGGGATCGCGAGCAGCAGCTGCGACAGCACGTCCGGCGGCGTGAACACGGCAGCCACGATGAACGCCCCGACGACCACGTAGGGCCGCGCCTGCTTGAGCTTCTCGACACTGGCGATGCCGAAGCGCACCAGCAGCACGACGATGATCGGCACTTCGAAGGTCAGGCCGAAGGCGAGGAACATGCCCATCACGAACCCGAAGTAGGCCTCGATGTCCGGCGAGACCGACACCGACGCGGGCGCGAAACTCGTAATGAACTTGAACACGAAGCCGAACACGACGAAGTAGCAGTACGCCATGCCGAGCGCGAACATCATCACGCTGGAGGCGATCAGCGGGGCCGCCAGCTTCTTCTCGTGCTTGTACAGCCCCGGCGCCACGAAGGCCCATGCCTGCCACAGCACGTAAGGCAATGCGATCAGCAGTGCCATGAAGAGCGTCACCTTCAGTGGAACCATGAACGGCGTGATCACGCCGGTTGCCAGCAACTTGGAGCCGGCCGGCAGCGCCGCCATCATCGGCCGCGACAGCAGGTCGAAGATCTGCGTCATGAAGGGCGTCAACGCGACGAACACGATGACGACCGCCAGCGCGGCGCGGACCAGCCGCTGACGCAGTTCGACCAGGTGCGTCAGGAAACTCTGTTCCGGGCCAGTCTCGGGGGTTTCGGTCGTCATCGAGAGCGCCGCTGCATCGGATCAGCGCCGGATACGCGGACGGTTGACGCGGGCCCGCGGCGCGTACTTGTGGCGCGAGTGCCCGGTCGTTTCCGGTAGGGCGAGCTGCCGCCTAAGCTTTGCAAGTTCTTCCGACAGGTCGTCGATGCTGGGACCCGGCTTGTAGCGGCGGTTAAAGCGCGTCGATGTCCAGACGTTGGTGTCACCCCAGTTGTCCGTGCCGGTGTCGGACCCGAGGCTGGCGATGTCGGCGCCACTCGAAAGCGACGGCATGCCCGAGGTCACGCTCGTCTCGATGCCCTTGACCTCCTTTTGCACCGAGGCCTCGAATTCGTGCGCGATGCCGCGCGCCTGCTCCTGCAGCTTTTTCAGCTCTGACAGCTCCATCTCGCGGTTGATGTCGGCCTTCACCTGGCTGACATAGCGCTGCGCCTTGCCGGCCCACTCGCCGACGGTGCGCGCGACTTTCGGCAACCGTTCGGGGCCGAGCACGACCAGCGCGACGGCACCGATCACCGCCAGTTCGCCGAAGCTGAAGTCGAACATGGATGGCGGCCGTCAGGTCGGAAGGCGAAGCATGAGTGCGCCCCGGCCGCAACGGGCGCGGGGCGCAACAAAGGCGATCAGGACTTTTCTTTGGCCTGCACGTCGATCGTCTGGCCGGCGACCTGCTTGGCGTCCTCGACCTTCTTTGCGACCTCGTCAGTGCCTTCCTTCATGCCTTCCTTGAATCCCTTGATCGCGCCGCCCAGATCCTTGCCCACGTTCTTCAGCTTGGCGGTGCCGAATACCAGGATGATGACTACCAGGACGATCAGCCAGTGCCAGATCGAAAATGAACCCATCGTGAACTCCTACAGACGCTTCCACGGGCGCGGACCGCCCAGGATGTGGATATGCAAGTGATTGACCTCTTGTCCGCCGTCCGGGCCGTTGTTGATCACGACACGAAAGCCGTTGTCGCAGCCCTGCTCTTTCGCGAGCTGCGGCGCAAGGGTCAACAGTTTACCCAACAGTGCCTCGTGCTCCGGCCCGACCGTGACCAGCGAATCCACGTGCACCTTCGGAACGACCAGAAGATGCACCGGCGCGGCCGGATTGATGTCGTGAAAAACGAGGATTTGATCGTCCTCGTAGGCCTTGCGGCTCGGCAGCTCGCCGCGGGCAATGCGGCAGAAAAGACACCCCTTTTCGGTCATCCACCCGATCCTTTGACGTTGTCGCGCGCCTCGCGTTCCCGGGCCTTGCGCGACGCTTTCTCTTCAATCCCAGAGGTGCCGGCGCGGCGCGCGAGTTCATCCAGCACCTGCTCCGGCTGCAGCCCGTAGTGGGCCAGCATGATCAGGCAATGAAACCAGAGGTCCGCGGTCTCGGCGATGATCCGTTCGGGGGAGCCATCCTTTGCCGCCATGACGGCCTCGGTCGCCTCTTCGCCGATCTTCTTGAGGATGGCATCTTCACCGCGCGCCAGCAGCCGGGCCACGTAGGACAGGTCGGGATCGGCGCCACGACGAGACTCGATGACGGCAGCCAGTTGGCTCAGGATCGCGTCGTTCATTTGCGGTAGATGAGTTCAGGGTCCTGCAACACCGGGTCGACGACGTCCCAGCGGTCATCGCCGAGTCGCCGGAAAAAGCAGCTCTCCCGCCCTGTGTGGCAGGCGATACCGCCGACCTGTTCGACAGCGTACAGGACGACATCCCCGTCGCAATCGAGGCGAATCTCGCGCACCTGCTGGACGTGTCCGGACTCCTCGCCCTTGCGCCAAAGTCGTCCGCGGGAGCGCGACCAGTACACCGCCTGGCGTGTCCTGGCGGTCTCGGCCAGGGCCTCGCGATTGGCCCAGGCGACCATCAGGATGCGGCCCGAGGCGGCGTCCTGGGCGATGACGGGGACCAGGCCCGCGGCATCGAAGTTCACCTCGTTGAGCCACGCCGGGTCATCCCCGGCTTCACGGGTCCGGGATGGGCTCATGACAGTCGCATCAGTACGCCCTGCGCGGCCATGTACTGCTTGGCCTCGCGCACCGTGTACTCGCCGTAATGAAAGATGGACGCCGCCAGCACGGCGTCGGCGCCGCCGCGGGTGACGCCGTCGGCCAGGTGCTGCAGCGTGCCGACACCCCCGGAGGCGATCACCGGAACGGTCACCGCATCGGCCACCGCACGCGTCAGTTCGAGATCGAAGCCCCGGCGCGTGCCGTCGCGATCCATGCTGGTCAGCAGGATCTCGCCGGCACCGAGCTGGGCAACACGACGCGCCCATTCGACCGCATCGAGACCGGTCGGCGTGCGTCCGCCGTGGGTATAGACCTCCCAGGAGGCGGCATCGCCTTGCCTGCGGCGGGCATCGATCGCGACCACGATGCATTGCGCGCCGTACCGGTTGCTTGCGGCCGCCACGAGTTGCGGGTCCTGGACCGCCGCCGTGTTGATCGAGATCTTGTCGGCACCCGCGTTCAGCAGACGGCGGACATCCTCGACCCGGCGCACGCCCCCGCCCACCGTGAGGGGAATGAAGACCTGCTCGGCGACCGCTTCGATCACGTGCAGGATGATGTCGCGCTGGTCGGAGCTCGCGGTGATGTCAAGGAACGTGAGTTCATCCGCGCCCTCGCTGTCGTAGCGGCGCGCAATCTCGATCGGATCGCCGGCGTCGCGCAGACTGACGAAGTTGACGCCCTTGACCACGCGGCCGGCAGTCACGTCGAGGCAGGGGATGATGCGCTTGGCCAGCATGTCTTCGGATTCCAGCTGACGGACTCTAGCGCAACACGATGGCGACGCCCCGGAGGTGGCCCTGGCTCGCGTTACACCCAGGGTTGCTCCGGGTGACCCGATCGCGGGGTTCCTCGGTCATCAGGGCACCCTGAAACTATCCTCAGGACCGCGCGTCAATGATGGACAGAACACTTCGATCCTCTGCGGAGTCTCCTCGGTGCAACGAGCCCTGCTGATACTGGCGGCAAGCTTCATTGCCGCTCTAAGTCCCGCGGTCGTGCACGCGCAGCTCGCCTCGCCGCATGCGATCAGCATCCCGCGCTGGTTCGCCGAGACTTTCCTGGACTTCCGTGAGGACATCGCCGATGCGCGCCGGGACGGCAAGCGCCTGATGGTCTACTTCGGGCAGGACGGGTGCCCCTACTGCAAACTGCTGATGCAGACGACGTTCGCCGAAACCCGCATCGTCGACAAGACACGGAAGAACTTCGTCCCGATCGCGCTCAACCTCTGGGGCGATCGCGAAGTGACCTGGGTTGACGGTCGCCGGATGTCTGAGAAGGATCTCGGACGTCTTCTGCAGGTGCAGTTCACGCCCACGCTGCTGTTCTTCGACGAAAAGGCAGGGGTCATCGTGCGCCTGAACGGCTATCAGCCACCGAACCGCATGGAGGCCGCGCTCGACTACGTCGCCGGCCGGCTCGAGGCGAGGGAAACGCTCGCGGCGTACATGCAGCGGACCGTGAAGGACGCAGCCAGTCCGACCCTGCACGACGAACCGTTTTTCGCGCGCCCGCCATACGATCTCGCGCGTTCCGGTGGCCGGCCGCTGCTGATCGTCTTCGAGCGCGCGCCCTGTGCCAGTTGTGACGAGCTGCACCGCGAGGGATTCCGGCGCAAGGAAGTGGTCGATCAGATTGCGCGCCTGGCCGTGGCGCGCTTCGATCCGGCCAGCCACGTCGAACTCACCGCGCCCGATGGTCGCCGCACGACGGCGTCGGCCTGGGCGCGCGAACTGCGCGTCACCTTTGCGCCGACACTGGTCTTCTTCGATCGCGGCGTCGAGGTGTTCCGGGTCGAGGCCTACGTTCGGCCATTCCACCTTGCGACAGCGCTTGAATACGTGACGACCGGCGCGTACCGATCGGAGCCGAGCTTCCAACGCTTCGTGCAGGCACGCGCGGACCGGTTGCGGGCCCGCGGCGAAGACGTCGATATCTGGAAGTAAAGCGGCCTACCCGGACTCGCCGGCGAGTTCGTCGGCACGTTCCTGGGCGCGCTTGAAGTCGATCGCGCCTTCGTAGAGCGAGCGACCGAGGATCGCACCGGTGACACCGTCAGTCTCAACGGCACACAGGGCCTCGATATCTTCCATGCGTGCTACGCCGCCACTGGCAATCACCGGGATCTTTACGTGGCGCGCCAGCTCGACCGTGGCTTCGAGGTTGACGCCGGTCATCATGCCGTCGCGCCCGATATCGGTGTACAGGATCGCCTCGACCCCGTAGTCCTCGAACTTCTTCGCGAGATCGTTGACGTCGTGACCGGTGAGCTTGCTCCAGCCGTCGGTGGCGACCTTGCCTCCCCTGGCATCGAGCGCCACGATGACATGTCCCGCAAACGCGCTGCAGGCGTCATGCAGGAACCCCGGATTCTTGACGGCGGCCGTGCCGATCACCACAAAGCTCACGCCGTCATCGATATAGCGCTCGATCGTGTCGAGATCGCGGATACCGCCGCCCAGCTGGATCGGTAGGTCATCGCCCACGGCCTTCACCATCTTGCGGATCACCGCCTCGTTGACCGGCCGACCGGAGCGCGCTGCATTCAGGTCGACGATATGCAGGCGGCGCGCGCCCTGAGCGCGCCAGTGATGCGCCATCGCCACCGGGTCGTCCGAGAACACGGTGACGTTGTTGTTCAGGTCGCCCTGACGCAGGCGCACGCAATGCCCGTCCTTCAAGTCGATGGCAGGAATCAGCAGCATTGCGATGGGCCCGGTCAGCGGGCAGTGTGCAGCACGAGGGGGGAGAGTTTGCAGTCCGGGACGGTACGGTCAGCGCGGCTCGGCGTTCAGTCAGGGTGCCCAGCGGCAGAAGTTCTCGTAGATTCGCAATCCGGCGGCGGCGCTTTTCTCGGGGTGAAACTGCGTGGCAAAAATATTATCCCGTGCCACCGCGCAGGTAAAGCGACCGCCATAGTCGGACCATCCGGCGGTCAGTCCGCGGTCGAGCGGCACCACGTAATAACTGTGCACGAAGTAGAACCAGCTGTCGTCGGCAACTCCGTCCCACAGCGGGTGGCTTTGGGTCTGGGTCACACGGTTCCAGCCCATGTGCGGCACCTTGAGCCGCGAACCATCCGCCGCAAGCATCGCATCATCGCGAAAACGGATGACCTCGCCGGGAAAGAGTCCGAGTCCGGGCGTGGCACCCTCCTCGCTGCGATCGAACAGCATCTGTTCGCCGATGCACACCGCCAGCAGGGGTCTGGACGTCGCCGCAGTGCGCACCGCGTCCTCGAGACCGGATTCGCGCAGGTAGCGCATGCAGTCCGGCATGGCGCCCTGGCCCGGAAAGACGACACGGTCGGCCGCGCTGACGACGGCGGGATCGGAGGTGACACGAACCGTCGTCGTCGGAGCGACATGTTCGATCGCCTTCGCCACCGAGCGCAGGTTGCCCATTCCATAGTCGATCACGGCAATCATTCGCTTTGCGTGTACGCGACGCTTCGCGTCGCACGTGCACGCAAAGCGCTAGAGTGAGAGGGCGCGCTCCGGAGCGGCCGCGCGCGCGCCCTGTTCCAAATGCAAGGCAAAACCATCGTGGACCCTACAGGCTTCCCTTGGTCGACGGGATCACGCCACCGGCGCGGGGATCGGGCTCGACCGCCATGCGCAGCGCGCGGGCGAAGGCTTTAAAGACGGTTTCACACTGGTGGTGCGCGTTGTCGCCGCGCAGGTTGTCGACGTGCAGCGTAACCAGCGCGTGATTCGACGAAGCCCTGGAAGAATTCGTGCGTCAGGTCGACGTCGAACTCGCCGATCATCGCCCGCTTGAACGGCACGTTCCACACAAGACCCGGCCGGCCGGACAGGTCGATCACGACGCGCGACAGCGCCTCGTCGAGGGGCACGTAGGCGTGGCCATAGCGCCGCACCCCGGCCTTGTCGCCGATCGCCTGCGCGAACGCCTGGCCGAACGTGATGCCGATGTCTTCGACCGTGTGATGCCCGTCGATGTGCAGGTCTCCGCGCGCATCGACGACGAGGTCAAGCATGCCGTGGCGCGCGATCTGGTCCAGCATGTGATCGAAGAATCCGACGCCGGAGGCGACCTGGCATTTGCCGCTGCCGTCGAGGTCGAGCTCGACGCGAATCTGGGTTTCCTTCGTATTGCGCTCCACCGCAACGCGGCGGGGTGAGACTCGAGCAGTCATCGTCGAGCTTTCCATGGCGGCCTGCAGCCCGTGCAGGAACGCGTCGTTTTCCACGGCGGTGCCGATCGTCGTACGCAGGCAGCCCGGCGAGCAGCGGATGCATCTTCGAGCACATTCTTGATCAGTATGCCGCGCTCCTTGAGTCCGTCGAACACCCGGTCGGGCGTCACCCGCCCGGAACAACAGGAAGTTCGCCGCCGACGGAAACACCGTGATGCCCCGCAGGCCGGCAAGCGCCACGGCCACGCGCGAGCGCTCGGCACGCAGCATGACGGCCTGCGATTCGAGCGTGGCCAGGTGCTCGAGCAGGAAGTCCGCCGTAGCCAGCGTCAGGACATTGACGTTGTAGGGCGGGCGCAGCTTGTCGAATTCCGTGATCCACTCCGGATCGCCGGCCAGGTAGCCGAGTCGGATGCCGGCCAGCCCCAGCTTGGACAGCGTGCGCAGCACCACCAGGTTGGGCCAGCTGCGCAACTGCGGCATCCAGGTGTCCTGCGCGAACGGCAGGTAGGCCTCGTCGATGACGACCAGCCCCGGCGCCGCGCGCAGGATCGCCTCGACGCCGTTGCGGTCGAACAGGTTGCCGGTCGGATTGTTTGGATAGGCGATGAAGATCACGGCCGGCCGGTGCTCCGCGATCGCCGCCAGCACGGCGTTCGTGTCGAGCGTGAAATCGGCACGCAACGGCACGCCGACGAAGCGACACCCGTCGAAGACGGGTCGACATCTCGTACATCGAGAAGCTCGGCCATGGCGACATGATGGTCGCTCCCGGGCGCGCGCAGGCCTGGATCACCAGGTGGATCAGTTCGTCGGAGCCGTTGCCCAGCATCAGCCGCGCACCGAGCGGCAGACCCATCGCCTTGCCGAGCCGCTCCTTGAAACCGCGCGGATCGGACAGCGGATAGCGATTCAGCGGCTGCTGCGGCCAGCCGCTCACCCAGTTCTCGCTGCAGCGGTTCGGGCAGCGTGTAGCGGGTTCTCCATCGCGTCGAGCTTGATGAAACCGACCGCGCTCGGCACCGCATAGGCCTCGAGCGCGCGCACGTCATCGCGCATGACCGCGAGGTTCGGGCGCTTGCCGATGCGCGCGTTCATCGCGTCTTCCCGGCGCGGTCCAGGCGCAGTTCGGCGGACAGCGCGTGCGCCGTCAGGTGCTCGCCACGCGCGAGCACCGAGGCGATCGGACCGAGACGCTGCGCGCCGGCCGCCGACACGTTGATCAGGTTCGACCGCTTGACGAAGTCGTACACGCCGAGCGGCGAGGAGAAGCGGGCGGTGCGGACTGTGGGCAGCACGTGGTTCGGCCCGGCGCAGTAGTCACCGAGCGATTCGGAGGAATAGTGCCCGACAAAGATCGCGCCGGCATGCCGGATCTTCGGCAGCAGCGCCTCGGATCCGACGTCACGATCTCCATGTGCTCGGGCGCGACGCGGTTGCACAGCGCAACGGCTTCGTCGAGATCGCGCGTCGTGGACCAGCGCGCCACGGTTGGCGAGCGACGCCGCGATGATCTCGCGTCGCGGCTGGCCCGGCAGCAGGCGCTCGATCGACGCCGCCACCGCGGCGATCAAGTCCGGCGTCCGGGCTCAGCAGCAGCGCCTGCGCCAGTTCGTCGTGCTCGGCCTGCGAGAACAGGTCCATCGCGATCCAGTCCGGATTGGCGTCGCCGTCGGCAATCACCAGGATCTCGGTCGGCCCGGCGATCATGTCGATGCCGACCGTGCCGAACACGCGCCGCTTGGCGGCCGCGACATAGGCATTGCCGGGTCCGACGATCTTGTCGACCGCCGGCACGGTCGCCGTGCCGTAGGCGAGCGCTGCCACCGCCTGCGCGCCGCCGATCGCAAAGGCGCGCGAGACACCGCCCAGGTAGGCCGCCGCCAGCACCAGCGCGTTGCGCTCGCCGTCCGGCGTCGGCACCACCATCGTCAGCCGCTCGACGCCGGCGACATGGGCCGGAATCGAGTTCATCAGCACCGACGACGGATACGCCGCCTTGCCGCCCGGCACGTACAGACCGACGCTGTCGAGCGGCGTGATGCGCTGGCCGGTGACCGTGCCGTCGGCTTCCGCGGTGGTCCAGTCGCCCTGCATCAGCCGCGCGTGCTGCTCGCGATGAAAGGCGCGGATGCGGTCGGCCGCCGCCTGCAACGCATCGCGCTGTTCGGCAGGCAGGTCCTCGAAGGCCGCGCGCATCTGCCTCCTGCGGGATCTCCAGGTCAGCGACGCTGGCGCGCCGTCATGCGGTCGAAACGGTTGGTGTACTCGAGCAGCGCCGCGTCGCCGCGCGCGCGCACGTCGTCGACGATCGCGTCCGCCGCCCGCTCGATCGCCTTGTCGATCGCGCTGTCGGCAGCGACCAGTCGGCCGAATTCCGCCTCGAACCCGGGCTCGCGCGTACTGAGCATGCGCAGCTTCATTGCGGGCTCATCGCTGTCTAATCGCATGCGCATCGCAAGCTCATCGCCGGACGGCCGCCTCGATGCGAGCGATCAGCGGCGCCAGTTCGGAGCGCCGGGTCTTAGTACGCCGACTGGTTGACGATCAGCCGCGACGAGATCGCCGCGACTTCCTCGACTTCGACGAGGTTGTTCGCGCGCAGCGTCCCGCCCGACGACACCAGGTCGACGATCGCATCGGCCAGGCCCGCCAGCGGCGCCAGTTCCATCGAGCCGTACAGCTTGATCAGGTCGACGTGCACGCCCTTGGCCGCGAAGTGCTCGCGCGCGGTCTGCACGTACTTCGTTGCCACGCGCAGCCGCGCGCCGCGCCGGACGGCATTGGCATAGTCGAATCCGGCCGGCACCGCGACACAGAGGCGGCACCGCGCGATATCGAGATCGAGCGGCTGGTACAGGCCGAGATCGCCCCACTGCGCACTGTGCTCGAGCAGGACGTCCTTGCCCGCCACACCGAGTTCCGCCGCGCCGTACTGCACATAGGTAGGAACGTCCGAGGCCCGTACGACCACCAGGCGCAGTCCGGGATCCCGTGTGCCGATGATCAGCTTGCGCGAGGTCTCGGGATCTTCGAGCGGTGCAATGCCCGCCGCGGCCAGCAGCGGCTGCGACTCGTCGAAGATCCGTCCCTTGGAAAGCGCCAGTGTGATCACGTCGGTCCGTACGCTCGCTATTTCACGCGCTCGATGCGGGCACCCACCTGTGCCAGCTTGACTTCCATGGCTTCGTAGCCACGATCCAGATGGTAAATGCGATCGATCAGCGTCTCGCCCTGTGCCACCAGGCCCGCGACCACCAGGCTGGCCGACGCACGCAGGTCGGTGGCCATCACCGGAGCGCCGGCCAGGTGATCAATGCCCTGCACGACTGCCGTGCTGCCCTCGATCGCAATGTTCGCTCCCAGCCGCTGCAGTTCCTGAATGTGCATGAACCGGTTCTCGAAGATCGTCTCGGTAATGCGACCGACGCCGTCCGCAATGCAGTCGAGCGCCATGAACTGGGCCTGCATGTCGGTTGGAAACGCGGGATATGGCGCCGTGCGCAGGCTGACCGCGCGCGGCCGTCCTTTCATCCTCACCCGGATTGCATCGGCCGCGCACTCGACGCCGGCGCCGGCTTCGCGCAGCTTGTCGAGCACGGCGTCGAGGGTCGCGGGGGCCGCGCCACGCAGCAGCACGTCACCACCGGCTGCCGCGACGGCGCACAGGAAGGTGCCGGTCTCGATGCGGTCGGGCATCACGCGGTGCCGCGCTCCGTGCAGACGCTCGACACCCTGCACGACGATGCGGTCAGTGCCGGCGCCGTGGATGCGCGCGCCCATCGCGACTAGCGCAGTTGCCAGGTCACCCACCTCGGGCTCGCGCGCGGCGTTCTCGATCACGGTCTCACCGTCGGCAAGCGTGGCCGCCATCATCAGGTTCTCGGTCCCGGTGACGGTCACCATGTCGGTGACGATGCGGGTGCCCTTGAGCCGCGTCGCCTCGGCGATCAGGTAGCCGCCCTCGATATGGATGCTCGCACCCATCAGTTCGAGGCCCTTGATGTGCTGATCGACCGGACGGGCGCCGATCGCGCAGCCGCCGGGCAGGCTCACCCGTGCACGGCCGAAGCGCGCCACCAGCGGCCCCAGCACCAGGATCGCCGCTCGCATCGTCTTGACCAGTTCGTACGGTGCTTCGGGATGCGTGACCCCCGCAGCGCCGAGGCGCACGGTGCCACCATCGCGCTCAGCCACAACTCCCATCTGCCGCAGCAGCTTCAGCGCCGTCGAGACGTCCTGCAACTGGGGCACGTTGTCGACGATCAGGTCGTCGGCGGTCAGCAGGCCGGCGCACAGGATCGGCAGTGCCGCGTTCTTCGCACCGGAAATCGGGATTTCACCCGCCAGCGACACGCCACCGCGGATCTTCAGCTTGTCCATGGGAGCGTCAGAAATTCCTGGCAGTGGGCGAAAAACGACCGGGCGCGTGATGCGCACCGGCCGATCGGCGATTCTGGCAACCGTTTCGAGCATGGCAGTCCTCCTGCGTCGGCATCCGCGGCTTGCGGACGGGACTGCAGCGTGGCTGCGGCGCTTGAAGCGGCGACGAACTGCCGGTGAAGGGCGGATGAAGTGCACACGGCCGGATTCATCCTGCTGCGGCCGCGTGTTCGGAAGGTGTCAGCGTGCGCATCGACAAGGCATGGACTTCTTCACGCATCCGCGCGCCCAGGGCCGCATACACCAGCTGGTGCCGAGCCACGCGCGACTTGCCTTCGAAGGCGGGGCTGACGATCAGCGCATTGAAGTGCCGACCGTCACCGTCGACCTCGAGCACGCTGCATTCGAGCCCGGCCGCGATGTAGCGCCGCACGTCGTCGGGAGTCGGATCCATCAGTTCACCCTCACTGCGCCTCTCAAGGCCCACTCAATGCCTCAGCTTGTAGCCGCGCTCCAGCAGGCGCAGCGCGATCGCGGCCGTAAGCAGCAGCACACCGGCCACCACGGCGAGGCTCACCCATGGCGAAACATCGGACTGCGCGAAGAAGCCGTAGCGGAAACCGTCGATCATGTAGAAAAACGGATTGAGGTGCGACACGCCCTGCCAGAACGCCGGCAGTCCATGCACCGAGTAGAACACGCCCGACAGGAACGTGGCCGGCATCACGACGAAGTTCTGGAACGCGGCGAGCTGGTCGAACTTGTCAGCCCAGATGCCCGCGATCACGCCGAGCGAGCCCAGCATCGCGCTGCCGGCCAGCGCAAAAACCAGGATCCACAGCGGCGCCTCGAAGCTCGGCGGTCCGAACCAGACGGCGACCACGAACACACCGAGCCCGACCACCAGCCCGCGGACGACCGAGGCGAGCACGTAGGCGCCAAAGAGCTGCCAGTGGGAAAACGGCGGCAACAGCACGAACACCAGACTGCCCATGATCTTCGACTGGATCAGGCTCGACGACGAGTTGGCGAACGCGTTCTGCAGCACCGACATCATGACGAGGCCGGGGATCAGGAAGGCCACATAGCTGACGCCGGGAAAGACCTCGACGTGATCGGCCAGCACCTGGCCGAACACCAGCAGGTACAGCACCGCCGTCAGCACCGGCGCGGCAATCGTCTGGAAGCTGACTTTCCAGAAGCGCAGCATTTCCCTCATGAGCAGCGTGCGAAAAGCGATCGCCGATGACGAGTCCGCTGCGCTGACCGCAGCGCCTTCACGAAAGGCCACAGGCGCGTTCATGCCGCGACTCCTGTCGCAATCCGTTGCGCGGGCTTGTCCGACATCAGCTGCATGAACACATCCTCGAGATCCGCGCGACCGACTTCAAGCTCCTCGACGATGCAACCAGCCGCCGCACAGTCGGCCAGTACTCGGCCGACATCGACCGAATGCGCCAGTCGCAGCGTCAGCACGCCGTCGCGTTCGTCGATCCGGTGCGCGAGCACCGAGGCAGGTGGCGTCCCGCGTGGCCGCATCGTCAACTGCAGTCCCGCAAACCGTGCCAGCAATGCGCGCGTGGTGTCGAGCGCCACGACGCGGCCACCCTTGAGCATGGCGATGCGTCCGCACAGTGCCTGCGCCTCCTCAAGGTAATGCGTTGTCAGCACGATAGTGTGGCCTTCGCCGTTCAGGCGCCGGATGAAATCCCACAGCGTCTGCCGCAGCTCGACATCGACCCCGGCCGTGGGCTCGTCGAGCACGATGACCGGTGGCTTGTGCACCAGCGCCTGCGCAACCAGCAGGCGCCGTTTCATGCCGCCTGACAGCGCCCGCGTGTTGGTGTCGGCCTTAGTCGTCAGGCCAAGGTTCTCGAGGACTTCATCGATCCAGGCGTCATTGCCGCGCAGGCCAAAGTAGCCTGACTGAAAGGCCAGCGTCTCGCGCACCGTGAAGAACGGGTCGAATGCGAGTTCCTGCGGTACCACGCCGACCGAGAGCCGCGCGGCGCGGAAATCGTCAACGACATCGTGCCCCATGATCGCAACGCGGCCGCTGCTCGCGCGCACCAGGCCGGCAATGATTGAGATCAGCGTGGTCTTGCCTGCGCCGTTAGGCCCCAGCAGTCCGAAGAACTCGCCCTCGTTGATCACCAGGTCGACATGGTCCAGCGCCACGAGCGCGCCGTAGCGTTTGGAAACGGAGTTGACCTGGATGGCAGCAGTCACGGGCGGGAGTCGACGTGCCCGGCGGCCTCGACGAGAGACGCCCAGTTTATCGAAGTCGTCGGCGGGAAGCGGACCGGCGGCTCAGGCCGCAGATCTCAAAGGAAGCAGGCGGCTCAGGCGCGCGACGCGAGTGCTGGCAACAGGCCGTCGACGCCATAGACGGCCGCAAGGCTGACCAGGCCCGCGGGCGGCGCCGTGATTTCGAGCGTCAGGCCCTTGGCAACGGCCAAGCGCTGCCATTCCAGCAACACGGCGACCGCGGAGGAGTCGCAGCGCGCGACGCCGGACAGATCGAAGTGTGCGTCACCACGTTCGATGGCGGCGCGACCTTGCTCCGCCACCTGGGCAGCATTGGCCATGCCTATGTCGTCGGTTTCGATCCGCATGACAGTGTCAGATCTTCTTCGCCTCGGCAAGCTGGCGATTACGGTCCGCCAGTGATTTGATCAGCCCGTCGACACCTCCAGCGCTGATCTCGCTGGCAAATTGGGTCTTGTAGTTCTCGACCAGCCAGACGCCGAGCACGTTGACGTCGTAGATCTTCCAGCCGGCATCCTGCTTTTCCAGGCGATAGTCGAGCTGGATCGGATCCCCGCGCGACGGCACGACACTGGTCCGCACCAGCACGTCGGTGTCGGCCGGCTGGGCCCGGAACGGTCGCATCTGCACCTTGTGATCCTTGACCTGCGACAGTGCGCCGCTGTAGGTGCGGACCAGCAGCGTGTGGAATTCGCGCGTCAGCGCGGTGCGCTGCTCCGGCGTCGCGTTGCGCCAGCCACGCCCGACGGCCAGTTGCGTCATCTTCTGGAAGTCGACATATGGGAGGACTTTTTCGTCGACCAGCTTCTGCACTCGGCCGATATCACCGCTGGCAATGGCCTTGTCGGCCCGAATGGCGTCGAGTACTTCGTTCGTCAGGTCACGCACCATTGCATCGGGCGCGGTCGCGGCCGGCTGGGCATGCGACGGCCCGAAGGCGAGCACGAGCACCGTGATGGCAAGCAGACGAAGGGTTTGCAGCATCGGCAGGGTTCTCCCGGAGTTGGTTGCGGACTGACCGAAGGGTTGACCACCGCACAGGGCGAGGGTTCGGCGCGAGTCGGTCATTTTCCCGGCTCCTGAGGTTTAACGTCCAGATCGCCGGCTGGTGCACCGCCGGCGCCGGGCGCCGCCGGCTTTGCGGCAGCATCGGCCGGAACCCTCGGGCCGGCCGGCTGCGCCGGCGCCGTCTCGGGCTCGGAAAGGTCTTCGTCGAGGTCCAGCTCGCGCGGCGGATTGCCATCGTAGACAAGGTTGCGGCGACGCTGCAGAAACCCGTCGCGAATGAAGGAGTAGCGGTCCAGAGCCGCATCGTTGATCAGTTTGTCCGTCGGCAACAATTCAGCCCGCTGGTTGACGATGCGCAGGGCAAAGATGCTGTATTCGAGGGCCGGTTTATCGATCCAGAAGTTCAGGTCGAGGAAGGGTTCGACGCCGAAGATGCCGATGGCATCGCGCACATTGCTCGGCCCGAAGATCGGCAGGACAAGGTAGGGGCCTGGCTCGATGCCCCACACGCCGAGCGTCTGGCCAAAGTCCTCGTGATGCTTCTCGAGCCCGAGCTCTGTCGCCACGTCGAAACAGCCGACGAGGCCGATCGTCGTGTTCACAACGAACCGGCCCACGTCCGAGACCGCCTCGGCTGGCTTGCCCTGCAGCGTGTTGTTGATCGCCGTCGACGGGCCGCGCAGGTTGAAGAACGCATTGGACAGGCAGTCGCGTATGCCGTCAGGCAGTTTGGCCCAGAGTTCAGCCGCCGGCTTCAGGACGTTGGCATCGAATCCTTCGTTGAAAACGAAGACGTTGCGATTGACCTTTTCCCACGGATCGCGCGGATCCTGCCCTGCGTTCGGTGGCAGCGTCGTGCAGCCGCTTGCCAGGCCGATGACAACGGCGGCAAGCCCTATGCGCAGCAGGCGTTCAAGCAGTCTGGGCATCGGTCAGTCGTCGGTAGGCGGAAGTCATGCAGAGCTACTTCTTCTCGCTACCGCCCTCGGCGGCCCGGTTGTAGAGGAACTGACCAATCAGGTTCTCGAGAACGACGGCCGACTGTGTCATCTTGATCTGGTCGCCACCGGCCAGGTTCTTGTCTGCACCGCCCGGCTCGAGGCCGATGTACTGGTCGCCGAGCAGGCCGGATGTCAGGATCTTCGCCGAGGTGTCGGCGGGAAACTTGACCTTGCCGTCCACCTCGATGGTCACCAGCCCCTGGAAGCTCTGCGGATCGAGCGCGATGGCGCTCACTCGGCCCACGGTCACGCCAGCGCTCTTTACCGGTGCCCTGACCTTGAGTCCACCAATGTTGTCGAACTTGGCGGTCAATGCATACGTCGGCCCGGTGCTGAAGCTCGCGAGGTTCGCGGCCTTCAGTGCCAGGAAGACCACCGCGATCATGCCGAGCAGCACGAATACGCCGACCATTGTTTCGATTCCTCTGCGTCCCATCGAACGACTCCTGCGATGACCTGCTAACGCGGCGCGCTGAACATCAGCGCCGTCAAGACGAAATCCAGGCCCAGTACGGCCAGCGACGAAATCACGACCGTGCGCGTGGTGGCCTGGGCGACCCCTTCGGGCGTGGCTTCTGCTTCGTAGCCCTGGTACAGGGCGACGAAGGTACAGGCAACGCCGAACACGACACTCTTGATAATGCCGTTGCCGACATCGTCCCAGACATCGACGCCGCTTTGCATCTGCGACCAGAACGCCCCGGGATCGATGCCAATCATCAGCACCCCGACAACATAGCCGCCGAGGATGCCGACCGCGGAAAAGATGGCGGCCAGCAGCGGCATCGAGATGATGCCCGCAACGAACCGCGGCGCAAGCACACGCGACTTCGGATCGACCGCCATCATCTCCATCGCCGCCAGTTGTTCGCCCGCCTTCATCAGCCCGATCTCTGCGGTGAGTGACGTGCCGGCGCGTCCCGCGAACAGCAGTCCGGTCACCACCGGACCGAGTTCTCGCACCAGCGACAGCGCGACCAGCAGTCCGAGCGATTCCGCGGCGCCGTAGCGCGACAGCGTGTAGTAGCCCTGCAGGGCCAGCACAAAGCCGACAGCGAGTCCCGACGCGGCGATGATCACCAGGGAGTAGTTGCCGATCGAGTGGATCTGCGTGGCCACCAGGTAGAAGCGCGCCAGTGCCGCCGGGATGTTCTTGATCATCTCGACGAAGAAGAACGCGCTGTGGCCCAGCCCGCGCATGACCTCGAGCGCGCGCCGTCCGAGCGTCGGGAGGAACTCTGTCGCTGTCATCCGACAGCCCTCGCGCAATTCGCTCTGGGTTGGCCCGTGCTGCGGCCCGGCGCGGCGCTCATCAGAACCTCCGCGCTGCGCGCTGCGGTGCGAGCTTGCTTGGAACGGCCCTCGACGCTCATGCGCGCATCCCCAGGTCCTCGCCATAGGCGCGGGCGGGGTAATGGAAGCGCACCGGCCCATCCGGCTCGCCCTGGATGAACTGCCTCACTTCGGGATCGTCCGACGCCTGCACTTCGGCGGGCGTGCCATGCCCGACGATGCGTCCGCCCGAGATCACGTAGGCATAGTCGCTGATCAGGAAACACTCGTGCACGTCGTGCGAGACCACCAGCGAGGTGGCCCCGGTCGCATCATTGAGCCGCCGTATCAGGTTCGCCGCGACACCGAGCGAGATCGGATCGAGACCCGCGAACGGCTCGTCGTACATGATGAGGTCCGGATCGAGCGCGATCGCACGCGCCAGCGCGACCCGCCGCGCCATGCCGCCGGAGAGATCGGCTGGCTTGAGGTAGGCCGCACCCCGCAGGCCGACGGCGTTCAGCTTCATCAGCACCAGGTCGCGGATCATCGGTTCCGGCAGCGGCGTGTGCTCGCGCAGCGGGAAGGCGACGTTGTCGAACACCGTCAGGTCGGTAAACAGTGCGCCGAACTGGAACAGCATCCCCAGGCGGCGCCGCAGTGCATACAGCGACTCGCGGTCGCGCGGATTGACCGGCGCGCCATCGAACGTGACCGTGCCCTTCTGCGGCGTCAGCACGCCCCCAATCAACCGCAGCAGCGTGGTCTTGCCGCAGCCCGATCCGCCCATGATGGCAATGACCTTGCCGCGCGGGAACACCATCGAAACGTCCGACAGGATGACGCGCTGGTCGTAACCGAACGTCACATGGTCGATCGCGACGAGTGCGTCGTTGTTCATGGAAGGTTGGATCTGGGAGAGCGGAGCCGCCGCCCAGCGGACAGTGCAGGGTGACGTAGCGCGGCCGCGGATTGTCGCACGGCAGATTCGGCCCCAAGCAAGGCCGGACGGCCCGACACGCTAGCGCAGAGGGGTGATCACGCCATTGGACACGGCGACCTTGTCGCCGGGCCGGAACGTCGGCCGCTGGTAGACACGCACGGTGCGATCGATCCCGTCTTCGAAGCGCACGCGCACGTCCCAGACCGTCTTGCTATCGGCATTGCTGGCGATCGCGCTGCCCGCCATGCCACCGGCCACACTGCCCGCCGCGGTGGCGATGGTCTGCCCGGCGCCACCGCCGATGTTGCTACCCAGCCAGCCGCCCAGCACCGCCCCGCCAATGGCGCCCACGACCTGTGTGGTCTGGTTCGCCTCGGTCCCCTCGGCAATCGACTGCACGACTCCGGTGCCCGACACGCCTGCGCCTGGCGGCGTCGCACAGCCGGCCAGTACCAACGCCGCCAGGATGGCCAACCAGTGAATCAGTTTCATTCGACGTTCACTCCGGCGTGGTGTTCAGGTAGTACATCGCGGCCAGCAGCGGGCCGGGCTTTCCGAGCGGCGCCAGCCAGCGATCGAAGATTTCCTTGATCGCGCCCGACCGATAGACCTGTGACAGCGCGCGGTTGACCGCCAGACGGAACGCCGGGTCGCGCCGCATCATCAGCGCATAGGGCTCGAACGAGAAGTCGTCCTGGATCAGGGTGTACTTGATGTCAGCGCGAGCGCGGATGACATTGCCGACGAGGACGATTCGATCCGCCGCATAACCGTCGATGCGCTTCTCGTTCAGCGCCGCCAGCGCCTCGGCCTCGTCCTTGACCGTTACGACCTTCGCATCGATCAGCTTGTCCTTCAGCGCCGCTTTCAGGCTGGTCTCGGTCGTCGTGCCGGGCTTTACTGCAATCGTCTTGCCGGCCAGATCGGCGAGCCGGTTCAGATTCGATTCGGCCAGCACCAGCACGCCGCCGCCGTCGACGAAGGTCAGGTTGGAGAAGTCGACGCGCTCCTGCCGACTGAGCGTCACCGTGGTATTGCCGCATTCGAGGTCGACCGCACCGCCGGTCACCTGGTCGAAGCGATTGGCCGACGTGACTGCAACCCACTTGATCGCGAGACTGCCGCCGAGCGAACGCTCGAGGCTCGCGGCGACCCGCTTGCACAGATCGACGGAGTACCCGGCCGGCTGTCCATCCGGCCCCGCAAACGAAAACGGCGGCGAGTCGGCGCGATAGCCCAGCGTGATCGACTTGGCGTCACGAATCTTCTTGAGTGTTCCGGTGTCCTGGGCCTGCGCCCCGACCGCGAGCAGCATGGCGCATACGACCCACAGGGTCTTGAGCATGTCATTGACCTTTCTTGGAGTTTTTGATGTCCGCACCGGGCGCCGATCGACCAGCAAGCCGACCAGCCGGCAGCGGAAGCCCCATAGACTACCAGCGCAACAATCGACGACGGGACGCCCTCAGGCAGCCGCCGCGCGCCGCTCACGCCGCGCGAGATTCGACGCCTTCAGTTCGGCGTCGTCGTCAGGCACGACGGCGAATGCCTCGAGCACGGCCAGCGGGATCGGTCGTGCCCGTGCGGAATCCATGTCCACGAACGTCCAGACGGTTTCGCCGCGCGCCAGCAGTTTGCGCTCGCGCAGGACGGCATATCGGCGCAGGCAGTCCCGTTCGCTCCAGCGCGAAATCCAGGTGTAGATATCGAGCGGGTCGTCCGGCAGCGAAGGGCGCAGATACTCGATGAAGTGCGTCGCCGCGACCCACGCCATGCGATCGGCGAAGTAGCGCTCCATCGGCCATCCCTGTGCCGTCGAGTGCTCGACCGCGACTTCCTCCATCCAGCGCAGGTACTCGCGGTTGTTGACGTGCCCGACCGCGTCGATCGATTCAGGGCCGACCACCAGGGACTTGTGAAAGATTCGCGGCACAGGGTTGAGCTTACCGCGCGCGCACACTGCGACGTCCGGCTACACCAACCGCCTCCTCCGCCTGATGGCGCAGCCGCGCTTGGCGACTGCGCGTGCGGAAAAACACGATCGCGACGACTACTTGCGAACCTGCAACTGATACAGGTAGTCCGTCAGCGCAAGGATGCGCGTTCGGACGAACTGTTCATTGTCATACGCGAACCCGCGGTACTGATTGGCCGCCTTCTCTGTATACGTCGTGCCCCAGATCGGCATCTGCCGCGGGCCATGGCCCTTCAAGGCCTGCCGACCGTCGATGATCTCGATCATCCGGTCCGCCGGGAACACACCGCCGTTGCGCTGCTGGATCGTCGTCAGGTCGGGCACTGGCATTTTCAGGTACTGCGCGAAGTAGCCGTCGCCCTTGCCGGTCGCGCCGTGGCAGGCCACGCAGTTCGATTCGTATTCCTGCTTGCCGAGTTCGCTTCGGGCTTCGGCAAGGGCTGCTCCTGCAAACGCGACGCCCAGCGCCGCTCCGATCAACACTGCTGCGATTCTTGTACGCCTCATGATGAGCCTCCGCTCAGGGCGAATGGAGACACTGCGGGAGACCCGCAGCTAACTCCACAGTTCCAACCTAGATCGGAGTGACGAGACCGCATTGACGGGCCTCAATCGCCGTCGCGGTGAGGCTGGTCGATCAAAACCTCTCGACCGGCGCAGCGAGCGCCGGTCACGAGGGCAAAGTCAACGAGGAAGAGTAGACGTACCCATCAGGAACTCGTCCACCGCGCGCGCACTCTGACGCCCTTCGCGCAATGCGCGCGGTCGCGCGCGTTCCACAACCTGCCCACGCCCTCGCGTGGCGAGCGCTGGGCGATCCGCGAGCTTCAACGTGGAAGCGTGGTAACCCCCATCAGGAACTCGTCGACCGCGCGCGCACATTGACGCCCCTCGCGGATCGCCCACACGACCAGGCTCTGGCCGCGGCGCATGTCGCCGGCGGCGAACACCTTCGGCACATTGGTCGCGTAGGCGCGGACTCCACCCTTGGCGTCTTCGGTTGCAGCTCGCGCGTTGCCGCGCGCGTCCTTCTCGATACCGAACGCCTCCAGCACGGAACCGACCGGCGCCACGAAACCCATTGCAAAAAGGACGAGGTCGGCCGGCAGTTCGAACTCCGAGCCGGGAACCTCGGTCATCTTCATCGCACCGGTAACCGGATCCTTCTGCCATTCGACCCGCGTCGCCACCAACGCCCGCACGTTGCCCTTGCCGTCTCCCTCGAAGCGCTTGGTGGTTACCGCCCAGTCGCGCTCGACGCCTTCTTCATGCGAGCTGGACGTACGCAGCTTCACTGGCCAATACGGCCAAGTGAGCTCCTTGTTCTCCCTGGCCGGGGGCTGCGGCAGCAGCTCGAACTGCGTCACCGACTTGGCGCCATGCCGGTTCGACGTGCCGACACAGTCCGAGCCAGTGTCGCCGCCGCCGATGACGACGACATGCTTGCCGGTGGCGAGGATTTGCTCCTTCACCTCGTCGCCGGCCACGATCTTGTTCTGCTGAGGCAGGAACTCCATTGCGAAGTGCACGCCCTTCAGTTCGCGGCCCGGCACCGGCAGGTCGCGCGACTGCTCGGCGCCGCCCGACAGCACGACAGCATCGAAGTCGCGCAGGAGCTGCGCCGGATCGATCGTCTCCGTCGCCCAGTTGGTGACCCCACCGTTGAGCTTGCCCTTGCTGACCAGGACTCCGGTCCGGAACGTGACGCCCTCGGCCTCCATCTGGACGATGCGTCGATCGATGTGCGATTTCTCCATCTTGAAGTCGGGAATGCCGTAACGCAGCAGTCCGCCGATGCGATCGTTCTTCTCGAACACGGTCACGTCGTGGCCGGCGCGCGCGAGCTGCTGCGCAGCCGAAAGCCCGGCCGGACCGCTGCCAACCACCGCGATTCTGCGTCCGGTCTTCACGCGTGGCTGCTGGGGCACGACCCAGCCTTCTTCCCAGCCCTTGTCGATGATCTTGTGCTCGATCGACTTGATGCCGACCGGAGCGTCCTCGATGTTGAGCGTGCATGCGGCCTCGCACGGCGCGGGGCACACGCGCCCCGTGAACTCGGGGAAGTTGTTGGTGCTGTGCAGGACGTCGAGCGCTGCCTTCCAGTCACCGCGGTACACGAGGTCGTTGAAGTCCGGAATGATGTTGTTGACCGGGCAGCCGTGATTGCAGAACGGAATGCCGCAGTCCATGCAGCGCGCCCCTTGCACTGTCGCCTGTTCGTCGGTGAGGTGGACGACAAACTCGCGCCAGTGCTGCTTGCGCGACTGGGGTGCTTCTGCGGCCTCTTCGAGCCGCTGGTACTCCATGAATCCCGTGATCTTTCCCATCGCTATCTCATTTCGTCGTTACAGTGTTCAGTGCCGGTCTGCGACCGCCGCGTCAGAAACTCACGCAATCCGGGCTCGGGCACCGCCCGTCCGCGGTGCAACCAGAGCCACGCGAGCGTCGCGTTCAGATGCGCTCCCAGTACAGCTCCGATCAGGATCGTGCCGCTGAGCCACTCCAGCGCGCCCGGCACCGGACCCTGGGTGTGCATCCACATATAGACCGGGACTGACAGCGTCGCGACGAGAATCATCGCCGGCACGACCCACGGCAAGGCAAGCAGCACCGCTGCTGTCGCGACGACCGTACGCACGTCCTCCGGCGCCGTGCGCAGGTTCCACAGCAGCAAGGCCAGCGGCACGCTCAGCAGCAGGCCCGGCAACCAGTCGCGCAGTTGTGTGGGCCACAGCGTGAGTGGCGGGCGCATGCTGGATCACTATGCGGCCAATCGCTCGGCCGGAGTTTGCGGTGCCGCATTCAGCTGCTTCAGCGCGCGCCGGTACTCATGTGGGAACACCTTGACGAAGCGCATGCGCATGCCGGCCCAGTTATCGAGCAGCATGCGGGCGCGCAGGCTGCCGGTGTGGCGGAAATGGCTTTCGACGAGGCCGCGCAGCAGGAACTCGTCGGTCTCTCCCAGGTGCCAGAACGCCTCATCCACCTTTTCCTGCTGTTCAGCGGACGGCAGTACGGACTCGAGATCGCACATGGACTGGTTGCACTTCGATGCGAAGTCGCCAAACTCGTCGAACACGTAGGCGATGCCGCCCGACATGCCGGCCGCGAAGTTGCGCCCGGTCGCGCCGAGGACGACAACTGTGCCCTTGGTCATGTATTCGCAGCCATGGTCGCCGGTGCCCTCGACCACGGCTGTGGCCCCCGAGTTGCGCACTGCAAAGCGCTCTCCCGCGACGCCGTTGAAGTAGGCCTGTCCCGCGATCGCACCGTAGAGCACCGTGTTGCCGACGATGATGTTCTCGGTGCCCGCGCCGCGAAAATCGTTCGGGCAGCGCACGATGACACGCCCGCCCGACAAGCCCTTGCCGGTGTAGTCGTTCGCGTCGCCGACGAGATCCAGCGTGATGCCGTGCGCAAGGAAGGCACCGAAACTCTGCCCGGCCGTGCCGTTGAGCTGGATGTGAATCGTGTCGTCCGCCAACCCGGCATGTCCGAACTTGCGCGCGACCGTCGACGACAGCATCGTACCGACGGTGCGGTTGACATTGCGGATCGGTGTGATGAAGCTGACCCGCTCACCCTTCTCGAGCGCCGGCCGGCACTGTTCGATCAGTTTGTGGTCGAGCGCCTTTGCCAGTCCGTGGTCCTGCGTCTCGGTCACGCGTCGCGCGACTTCCGCGGGCATCAACGGTTGATAGAAAATGCGGCTGAAATCCAGGCCCCTGGCCTTCCAGTGGTCAACACCCTTCTTCGTCTCGAGCAGGTCGGCGCGGCCGATCAACTCATCGAAGCTGCGCATGCCGAGCTGCGCCATGATCTCGCGCACTTCCTCGGCTACGAAGAAGAAGAAGTTGACGACGTGTTCGGGCTGACCCTTGAACTTGGCGCGCAGCACCGGATCCTGCGTGGCGACCCCCACGGGGCAGGTGTTCAGGTGGCACTTGCGCATCATGATGCAGCCCTCGACCACCAGCGGCGCCGTAGCGAAGCCGAACTCGTCGGCGCCGAGCAGCGCGCCGATGACGACGTCACGACCCGTCTTCATCTGCCCGTCGACCTGCACCGCGATGCGGCCGCGCAGGCGATTCAGCACCAGTGTCTGCTGGGTTTCCGCTAGGCCCAGTTCCCACGGCGTACCGGCGTGCTTGATCGACGACACCGGCGAGGCACCGGTACCACCGTCGTGACCAGCGATCGTCACATGGTCGGCCTTGGCCTTCGCCACACCGGCCGCGACCGTGCCCACACCGACTTCAGACACGAGCTTTACGCTGATCGATGCCTGTGGATTGGCGTTCTTCAGGTCGTGGATCAGCTGCGCAAGGTCCTCGATCGAATAGATGTCGTGGTGCGGCGGGGGCGAGATCAGGCCGACACCCGGGACCGAGAACCGCAGCATCGCGATGTATTCACTGACCTTGTGGCCTGGAAGCTGCCCACCTTCACCGGGCTTCGCGCCCTGCGCCATCTTGATCTGGATCTGGTCTGCGCTGACGAGGTACTCGGTCGTGACGCCGAAGCGGCCGGAGGCCACCTGCTTGATCTTCGAGCGCAGTGAATCGCCGTCCTTGAGCGGGATATCGACCTCGACCCGATCGCGCCCGAGCACGCCGGCGAGCGTCTGCCCGGACTTGATCGGCACACCGCGCAGCTCCTGCTGGTAGCGCGCCGGATCCTCGCCTCCCTCACCGGTGTTGCTCTTGCCGCCGATGCGGTTCATTGCGATCGCCAGCGTGGTGTGCGCCTCGGTCGATATCGAACCGAGCGACATGGCGCCGGTGGCAAAGCGCCGGACGATTTCCTTGGCCGGCTCGACCTCGTCGAGCGGAATCGCCTTCTTCGGGTCCAGCCTGAACTCGAACAGTCCGCGCAGTGTCATCTGACGACGGCTCTGATCATTGATGAGCTGCGCGTATTCCTTGTACGTCTGGTAATTGTTAGCACGCGCGGAGTGCTGCAGCTTTGCAATCGCGTCCGGCGTCCACATGTGCTCTTCGCCGCGCACGCGCCACTGGTACTCGCCGCCGGGATCCAGCATCGTTGCCAGCACCGGGTCGCTCGAGAACGCCGAGCGATGCGTGCGCACGGCCTCTTCCATCACCTCGAACAGGCCCAACCCGCCGACGTTGCTCGCGGTACCGCGGAAGTACTTGTCAACCAGCTCCCGGTTCAACCCGACCGCCTCGAAGATCTGGGCGCCGCAGTACGACATGTACGTGCTGATGCCCATCTTCGACATGACCTTGTTCAGGCCCTTGCCAATCGCCTTGATGTAGTTCTTGATGGCTTTCTCGGAATCCGCCCCATGCAGCGTCGTCAAGGTTTCCAGCGCGAGGTACGGGTGCACGGCCTCGGCACCGTAGCCGGCCAGCAAAGCGAAGTGATGCACCTCGCGCGCCGAGCCGGTTTCGACCACCAGGCCGGTCGACGTGCGCATTCCTTCGACGATCAGGTGCTGGTGCACCGCGCTCGTCGCCAGCAGCGCCGGGATCGCAACATGTTCAGCGTCGAGCGCACGGTCGGTGACGATCAGGATGTTGTAGCCGGCGCGCACCGCATCCACCGCCTGGGCACAGAGGGACGCCAGACGCGCCTCAACACCTTCGTTGCCCCAGGCGAGCGGGTAGCAGACGTCCAGCTCGAAGCAACGGAATTTATTCGACGAGTAGTTCCCGATCGAGCGGATCTTGGCCATGTCCTTGAAGTCGAGCACGGGCTGGCCGACTTCCAGGCGCATCGCCGGATTGATGTTGTTGATGTCGAGCAGATTGGGCTTCGGACCGATGAAACTCACCAGCGACATCACGAGTTGCTCGCGGATCGGGTCGATCGGCGGGTTGGTCACCTGCGCGAACAGCTGCTTGAAGTAGTTGTACAACGGCTTGGCGCGGTTCGACAGGACCGGCAGGGCCGCGTCATTGCCCATCGACCCGGTTGCCTCCTCGGCCTGCACGGCCATCGGTTCCATCAGCAGCCTGACATCCTCCTGCGTGTAGCCGAAGGCCTGCTGCCGATCGAGCAACGCGACATCGAGGCGCGCTGCCGAACCCGGCTTTTCGCCCGCGCCTACCGGCAGGTCGTCCAGCTTGATGCGGATGCGCTTGATCCACTCCTTGTACGGCTTGCTGGCAGACAGCTGTGTCTTCAGTTCGGCGTCGTCGATAATGCGGCCCTGCTCGGTGTCGATCAGGAACATCTTGCCGGGCTGCAGACGCCACTTCTTGATGATGCGGCTTTCGGGAATCGGCAGCACGCCGACTTCGGAGGCCATCACCACCATGTCGTCATCCGTGATCACATAACGCGCCGGCCGCAGCCCGTTGCGGTCAAGCGTGGCTCCGATGCGCACTCCGTCGGTGAACGCAATCGCGGCCGGGCCATCCCACGGCTCCATCATCGCTGCGTGGTACTCGTAGAACGCGCGCCGGCTGGCGTCCATCAGCGTGTGCTGCTCCCATGCCTCGGGAATCATCATCATCACCGCGTGCGCCAGCGGATAACCCGACATCAGTAGCAGTTCGAGCGCGTTGTCGAAGCAGGCGGTGTCCGACTGGCCTTCGTAGATCAGCGGGAAGAGCTTGCCAAGATCCTCGCGCAGCACGGGCGATGACATCACTCCTTCCCGCGCACGGATCCAGTTGAAGTTGCCCTTCACCGTATTGATCTCGCCGTTGTGCGCAATCAACCGGTACGGGTGCGCCAGCTCCCACGACGGGAACGTGTTGGTCGAGAAGCGCTGGTGCACCAACGCGATCGCGGAAACCACGCGCGGATCGCGCAGGTCGGCGTAGTAGTGCCCGACCTGGTCGGCCAGCAGCAGGCCCTTGTAGACGATCGTGCGCGTCGACATCGATGGCACGAAGTACTCCCTGCCGTGCTTGAGTTTCAGCGCCTGGATCTTGTGGCTCGCGGCCTTGCGGATCACATACAGCTTGCGTTCGAGTGCGTCGGGCACCATGACGTCAGCGCCGCGGCCGATGAAGATCTGACGGATTACGGGTTCACGTTCACGCACCAGGGGCGACATCGGCATGTCGCGATCGACCGGGACGTTGCGCCAGCCGAGTACGACTTGGCCCTCGGCGCGCACGGTCCGCTCAAGCTCCTGTTCGCAAGCCAGGCGCGAGGCATGCTCGCGCGGCAGGAAGATCATGCCGACGCCGTATTCTCCCGGCGGCGGCAAATCGATGCCCTGCTTTGCGAGCTCGTCGCGGTAGTACGCATCCGGAATCTGGATCAGGATCCCTGCGCCATCGCCGCACAGCGGATCGGCGCCGACAGCGCCGCGATGGTCGAGGTTGTAAAGAATCAGCAGCGCCTGCTGGACCAGGGCATGGCTCGCGCGACCCTTGATGTTGGCGACGAACCCGACCCCACAAGCGTCGTGTTCTTGGTTCGGCGCGTAAAGACCCTGTTCGGCGTGTTCGAGGGCAAAGTCATGCGTTTGCAGAGTCATGTCGAACGTCCGGCAAAGTAAGCCCGCTTCCGGAGGGTCACGGCGCTTTCGGACTTTACTGCGCGAACACTGCACCGCACAACCGAATCAATAGGGGTCTGTCCCCTATTTTTACGGCACAGACACCATGCCCAGACAATAGGGGCCATATCAGGTCATCTAGGGTATGGGGGATCCTCGGTTTGAACGTGGCCTGCCAGCCTGCGCGCGCTCCGGGCGGCGCGTACACATGGGTGCAATCTGGCGTACGAATGCCCTTGAACCGAGCACCCAACCGCCAGTAAGTGCTCGCTCAAGCCGAATGGCTTCGTCGTTCGAAACTCCGTGTTGCAGGAATCCACGGTAGGCCGCCTGTCGCTCGTAAGGTGTGTTGCCGAGTGCCCAATAGACAGGGTGGTCCGACATGCCTGGATCGGTCGCGAGCCCGACATGGTGGCGGCAACTCGACCAACGCGACTCCTCGGGAACAGCGGCCAGCCCGGCCAGGACCGGCTGTGATTCGATGTAACGCAGTGCCGAAAGCAGTTCGGCTTCCGGTTCCAGCAGCGCGGCGCGATAGCGGCCGTCGAACAGCGCGCCCTTTTCCCGACGTCGGTCGTTTACCCAGCGAACGTAGCGGCGCCCGATCGACTGCATCGCCCGGCCGAGTCCGTGCGCATCGGCCGGCGTCGCCAACAGCCATATCCCTCGCGGCAGCAGCGCGTAGCCGTGCAGGCCGACGTCGGCCTCCACCATCGCGGCGCGCAGTACACCGAGCAGCTGGTTCGCATCATCGTCGTCGCTGACAACGGCGCGCGCACCCGCGCGCTGCGCAACGAGGTGCGGGTATCCGCCGATCGAGAGCCGCGCGAGTCGCGCCATGGCTCGGCAGGCCGGGATCAGCCGTCGCCGACGGCGTACAGGCGGCGATGCTCGCGGATCGCGTAGCGATCCGTCATCCCGGCCACGTAGTCCGCTATCGCGCGCGGCTTGTCCAGCACAGCGCGCGCCTGATGGTCAGACGGCAGCAGGCGAGGCTCCTCATCGAACGCTTCGAAGAGCTCGCGCACGACCTTGCGCGCCTTCGCAGTCATGCGCATCACTTGATAGTGACGATAGAGGTTGTCGTAAAGGAAGCGCTTCAGGGCGTCAGCCTCGGCGCGCAGCGCGGATGAGAACGCGACCAGCGGGCCCGCCTTCCGAACATCGTCGAGCGATCCCGGTGCCGCGGCCTCGATGCGTCGTGTGCTTTCTTCCGTCAGATCGACGATCAGCGTGTTGATCATGCGGCGCACGGTTTCATGGATCATCCGGCGCTCGGCGATCGCCGGGAAGTCCTTACGCACGAGCGCGGCGTGACGTGCGAACAAGGGCACCGACTCGAGCTGCCCGATGTCGAGCAGCCCCGAACGCAGGCCGTCGTCGATGTCGTGATTGTTGTAGGCGATCTCGTCGGCCAGGTTCGCGATCTGCGCTTCCAGGCTGGGCTGGCGCTTCAGTAGAAAGCGTTCGCCAAGTTCACCGAGCCTGCGCGCGTTCTCGAGCGAACAGTGCTTCAGGATGCCCTCGCGCGTTTCGAACGTCAGGTTCAGTCCGTTGAAGGCGCCGTAGCGTTCCTCCAGCTCCTCGACGACCCGCAGCGACTGCAGGTTGTGCTCGAAACCTCCGTGCGGTCGCATGCATTCGGCCAAAGCGTCCTGGCCCGCGTGTCCGAATGGAGTGTGGCCCAGGTCGTGTGCCAGAGAGACAGCCTCGACCAGGTCTTCATTGAGACGAAGGTTGCGTGCGATGGCGCGGGCGATCTGCGCCACTTCGAGCGAGTGCGTCAGACGAGTGCGGAACAGATCGCCTTCGTGATTGACGAAAACCTGCGTCTTGTACTCGAGCCGGCGGAATGCCGTCGAGTGGATGATGCGATCGCGGTCGCGCTGGAAGTCGGTGCGGCCCTTCACGGATGCTTCGGCATGGCGTCGCCCGCGCGACTGAGCGGGATCGGCCGCGTAGGGTGCCAAGGCCGTTTTGCAACGCCGCGTTCACAGGTAGCCCCCTGCCGCGAGGGTCTCGTCGAGCGCGATGTCGGGAACCGTACGTTGCACGGCGCGGCCGATGCGCTCGAGCAGGACAAAGCGAATGTTGCCCGCCTCGGACTTCTTGTCGCCTCGCATCGATTCTGTCGCGTCGCGCGCTGACAGGCCAGCGATGCGCGTCGGCAGTCCGGCTGCCCGTATCGCGCCTTCCACCTGAGCAACCGCCTCGCGCGGTAGCAGCCCGACGCGGGTCGACAGGTCGGCCGCGAGCACCAGGCCGCAGCCGACGGCCTCGCCGTGCAGCCACTCCGAGTAACCGGTAAGCGCCTCAATCGCATGGCCGAACGTATGGCCAAGGTTCAGCAGAGCGCGCTCGCCCGACTCACGCTCGTCCCGCGCGACGATGCCGGCCTTGATCTCGCAGGAGCGGGCGATTGCTCGCGTCAGCGCGTCCGGATCGCGTGCCCGCAGTGCGGGCAGGTCGCTCGATGTGCGTTCGAAGTAGTCCCGGTCGCCCAGCAATCCGTGCTTCAACACCTCCGCCAGTCCCGCCGACAGTTCGCGGTCAGGCAGGGTCCGCAGCGTCTCGGTATCAGTGATGACGAGTTGTGGCTGGTGAAAGGCACCGATCAGGTTCTTGCCGCGCACATGATTGATGCCCGTCTTGCCTCCGACCGACGAATCGACCTGGGCCAGCAGGGTCGTTGGCACCTGTACGAAGCGGATGCCGCGCATGTAGACCGCCGCGGCGAAACCCGCGACATCACCGACCACTCCGCCTCCGAGCGCGACGACCAGGCTCTTGCGGTCTGCGCGACAATCGACCAGCGCATCGAGGATGGTCGACACCGACGACCACTGCTTGTGCTTCTCGCCGTCCGGCAGGACGACCGTCACGACACCCGCAATCGCTTCGAGCGCCTTGCGCAAGGACTCGGCATACAGGCCACCGACCGTCGTGCTCGTGACAAGTGCGATGCGTGTCGGCGCAAGGGGTGCGATGAACTCGGCGGCACGACCCAGCAGGTCGGCACCGATGAGGATGTCGTATTGGCGGCCAGGAAGACCGACGACCACGCGTTGCATCGCGCGATTGTACGAGGGCGCCTTGCGAACGGACTGAGCGTGACTCAGCGGGAATCAACGGGTCTCAGCGGCCCGCGACGATCGCCACGACGTCCGGATGCGTGGTCAGTCGCTCGACCAGTCGCTTCGGGTTTGCGGCCGCCGACTGGAAAGTCAGATGCGCGGTCTCCGCGTAGAGCGGCTCGCGCTCGGCCAGCAGGTGTTCGATGCGCTCGCGCGGATTTTCGGTCTGCAACAGCGGGCGCGCCTTGTCACGGCGGGTGCGGCGAAACACTTCGTCGGCCGAAGCCCGTAGGTAGATCACGAGACCTCGCTCGTGCAGGCGCTGGCGTGTCTGCGCATCGAGCACCGCGCCGCCGCCGGTGGCCAGGACGATGCCAGATCGCTGGCTAAGCTCGTCAAGCAGGGTCGCCTCGCGCCGCCGGAAACCCTCTTCGCCTTCGATCTCGAAGATCGTCGGGATCGACACTCCGCTGCGCGCCTCGAGTTCGCGGTCGGCGTCGATGAACTCGAAGCCGATCGCCTCGGCCAGCAAGCGGCCGATCGTCGACTTGCCGGCGCCCATCATGCCGATCAGAAAGACGGGTTTGTGCGCAACCATCGCGGAAGCGTAGCCGACGATCAGACCAGAAAGCACAAGGGCCGCACGCGGCGGCCCTTGGATTCGACACGCCAGTTGATCAGTTCGGGTTCGTACAGACCGCTGCCTGGACTCCGAACGGACTCAGGCGAAAGCCCGGCGTCGATGTGTTGTCAACGTCCGCCTTCGCGGCCGACAGTCGGTAGTCGTACGGTAGTCGAGCGCTCCGAACCCGCTGTCGCCGCCCGCGCTTCGATCTGATAGTCCGCCCAGAATGCGAACCGTTGCCCGTGCCGGACACGGAGAACAACGAATCCGGAACTGTCTGTCACGCCATTGTTATCCAGCGTGAAGGCAGCCGACTGGCCCGGCCAGAGGATTGCCGTCCATGTTCTGATTGTTGTCGCCGGTATCGAGCACGCCGTTGAAGTTCGTGTCCTCGTTGTCGCACTGGACCGGCGGCGCCGTTGAAGCACCCAGCCGGTTCCCACCGTGAAGGCCATGCTGCCCTTGTAGTAGATACGAGCGGCAGCAGCCGGATCGAAACCGGCGCTCCGGCAACACCTTGCCCAGCGGCATTGGTGACGTAGATGCTGAAGAGCTTTTCGTAGTCGAGGTTGTTGTTGACCTTGGCGATCTCGTTGTTCGTCGAAATGCGGACGAACAGCGGCTGCTGGGAAATGGTCAGCTTCGCAGCCTTCTCATTGGCGTTACACGGCGCAACACCGCCATTTGGCAGCGTGGCCACGCCATCCACCGATGCGCACACGACGATCTGGTCTGTTCCCGTCGTTGCCGCGCCCGGCGATGAACCGGGCCGACACCAGGCCCTCCGGTATTGCTCAGCACCGGTGCCGCCGTCGTGTCGACGCTCAATTTTCCAAACGGGGGTGACGAAGCGATCCGGAACCGCACTGGCGCATTGCGCAACCGGGATGCCCAACGCCGCACCCAGGTCGCCGGTTACGCGCACGTCGAACTGTGAATAGTTGGTTTCCGCCCCTGCCCGCATTCGGCCCTACGACCGATGGATTGGCCTGAATCGTCAGATCCTTGACAGCGACGCCGGCGGGTTCGATCGGCCGGCAGCGCTGTGCTGCCCGCCTTCACAGCGACCGTCGCAGTGGCATTTGCACCGGTGCCGGTCACCGAGGACGTCCGCCGTGACGCCGGTCAGATTCACCTTGGCGAGTCCCGCAGCATTGTCGGTGCTCGCCACCGCCGAGGACAAGGTGCCTCCCGTGGTAGCTGAAACTGACCACGACGCCACCGAGCGGCACTTTGGCCGCGTCGACGACCGAGGCCGATATCTCGACCGCGGTGGTCGGGCTCAATGGCGGCAGTCGGTGGCGAGGCCGTCAGCGTGAGTGTAGTACCGGTGACCGAGACGCCGGCCTGTCCGGATACAGTGCCGCTGGCCGCACGAATCGTCACATCGCGATTGCCGCGATCCGATCCCAATCCGAATGTCGCCGTCATGCGACCGGATGTATCGGTCGTCACGGAGGTGCTGTTGATGATCCCGGACGAGGCGCTCAGCGATATCGGTATGTCGGCGAGCGCGCGGCGGTTCGCGTCGACCGCAGTGATCGTCACCTGCGTCGACTGGTTCGCCTTGGCTTCGAGCGTCGGCGTCGCCACCGTTACCTCGAGCGCGGCGAGCGTGGTCGTTCCCGTCGGCGTCACCGGGTCCGGGCCCGGCGCCAGATCGCCGCCACAGGCGAGCATGGTTACGCTGGCCGCGAAGGCGATCGCAGCAGAAAAGGTACGCAGGTAGCCGTTCTTCGACACGTTCTTCCCCTCATTGCTTCGTACAACCACGGTCAACTTCCGCTTAGCGTGTGGAAGCCAGCGCGCGCTCGGAAACGATCTTCGGCGTAATGAAGATGATCAGTTCCGTCTTGTCATTGATCTTGCTGGTGGTCTTGAAGAGCCAGCCCAGGTACGGAATGTCGCCCAGAAACGGAATCTTGGTCGTCTGCATGCGCTCCGACTGCTCGTAGATGCCACCGAGGACAACCGTGCCACCGTTTTCGACCAGCACCTGGGTCTGGACCGCCTTGGTGTCGATCGCCGGACCCGCCGTGGTCTCCTGGCCGCGTGAATCCTTGTTGACCTTGACGTCCATGAAGATCGCGCCCTCCGGCGTGATCTGTGGCGTCACTTCCAGCTTGAGCACCGCCTTGCGGAAGGCCACCGACGTCGCACCGCTCGATGTCGCCTGCTGGTACGGGATCTCCGTGCCCTGCTCGATCACCGCCTTGACCTTGTCGGCCGTGACCACGCGCGGGCTCGAGATGATCTTGCCGAGGCCGTCTGTTTCCAGCGCAGAAACCTCAAGCTGAAGAACGCGCGACAGGCTGGCATTCACCAACGTCAGCGCAAAGCCGGCGGGGTTGTAACCGCCGAGCCCAACGGCCGGCAGGTTGACGAAGTTCGACGTCTGCGTCAGGTTGGTCGTGCTCGATCCGCCCGGACCCCCGGCGGCACTCGTCGTAGTGGTCACCGTGCCCCCCGGGCCGGTCGCGATACTGGGTCCCAGTCCGCCGAGCGTGCCGTACGCCCCGGTTCCGCCGATCTGCTGCGGGTAACCGGTATTGCCGCCCAAGCGCACGCCGAGCGAACGCGAGAACTTGTCGTCGGCCTCGACGATGCGCGCCTCGATCAGGACCTGCGGAACCGGAATGTCGATCCGCTGCAGCAGCCGGCGGACTTCCTCCAGCCGGGACGCCGTGTCCTGCACGAACATCTGATTCGTGCGCGGATCGACAGCGACACTGCCGCGCTTGGACAGCAGTCGCTGCTTGTCGTCAACCAGCAGGCGGCGGACCTCCTCGGCCTTCTGATAGTTGACGACGAAGGCCTCGGACCGCAGCGGCTCGAGTTCCTGGATCTGGTTGCGTGCTTCGAGTTCGAGCTTTTCCTTGGTCGCAATCTCGTCACGCGGCGCGACCAGCAGAACGTTGCCGTTCTTGCGCATGTCCAGGCCCTTGGACTGCAGGATGATGTCGAGCGCCTGGTCCCACGGAACGTCCTTCAGCCGCAGCGTGATCGTGCCGCCGACGGAGTCGCTGGTGATGATGTTCAGATTAGTGAAGTCAGCAATGACCTGCAGCAGAGAGCGCACGTCGACGTTCTGGAAGTTGAGCGACAGTCGCTCGCCCTGGTAGCCCTGGCGCGTGCCCTGGAACAGGCGCTGCGGGTCCTCCTTGACCGGCCGAACCTCGAGCACGAAGCGCGTATCGCTCTGGTAGGCATTGTGTTCCCACAGGCCGCGCGGCTCGACGATCAGGCGCGCCGTGCTGCCCTGCTGGCTCGCCGACAGGTTGTTGACCGGCGTGGCGAAGTCGGAAACATCGAGACGGCGCTTGAGCGAGTCCGGCAGCGTCGTGTTCAGGAAGTCGACAACAACGGTATTGCCCTGCTGCCGGATATCAACGTTGGTGTTCGGATCAGACAGGTCGATGATCACCCGGCCTTCGCCTTCGGCACCGCGACGGAAATCGACACCGCGCAGCGCACGTCCGCTCACCGGTGCCGCCGCGGTATAGCCGGTCGAAGGTGTCGCGGCGGCCGAGGTCGCCTCCGGTGCCGCGGCCGCAGCCGCTGCTGCGCCGGTCGGACGGAAGGTGGTCGTATCGGTTGCACCACCCAGCGCGACAAGAATTCTCTTGCCATCGACGCTGACCGCGTGCGTCAGCGGACGTTTCAGGTTCAGCACGACCCGCGAGCGGCCCTGCGCCTGCACGATGTTCACCGAGCGCAGGTCACCCTGGTTGATTTCGACCAGGTTGCGGCCGATTGCGTTGACTGCGCCCGGCAGGTCGAGCGCAACCCGCGCCGGGTTGGCGACCGAGAAGCTGGCCGGCGTGCCCTGGACCGCATTCTTCATGTCGATGGTCAGCACGATGCCGGTGGGCGTCTGCGTCGCATCCACGCGTTCGATCGCGTTGCTGGCATCCGCCGCCGGGGTTTGCGCACCCGCCAACGCGGCGCATGTGGCCAGGCCGGCGAACGCCAGCTTGGACAGCACCTTGACGAGACCCTTGATCGACATCCTCATCGCTTGCTCCCTTGCCGCGCGGCGGCCTCCTGCAGCTCCAGCTTCGTGGGTCGTTCGACCCACTCACCGGCGGCATCCTGGACGATTTCCTTGAGATCCACTTCTGTTTCCGAAATCTTCGTGACGAGCCCGAAGTTCTGGCCCATGTAGTTGCCCGCCTTCACCATGAAGGTCTGGCCCGAGGCATCGATCAGCGCGACATTGTTGCCTTGCTGCCGCAGCGTGCCGACCATCTTGAGCTGATCGAGCGGGAAGCCCTCGAGCGCCTCGCGGCGACGGTCCAGGTCCGGCTTGATGGCGCTAGTGCTGGCGCGTGTCTGCGCCTGGCGTGCCACCGCAAGCACCATTTTCTGTGCGTCGAATGGGTCGATCAGCGCCTTCGCCTCGTAGGTAAAGGGTGAGAACTGCTTTGGCTCGGGCACGGGCTGCGTCGTCGGCCGCATGGCCTTGCGCGTGTCGTCCATCCAGCCGCGCAGTTCGCTTTCGCTGCCACCGCCGCAGGCGGCGAGGCTGGAGGCGGCGACGATCAGCGCAGCCAGACGCATCGGTTTGGTCACATCCATCATTTTGCCGGCCCCTTCGTGGCCGCCTGCTTCGCCTTGCGCTGATTGGCGAGTTCGTCAGCATCGAGGTAGCGATAGGTCTTCGCCGTGGCATCCAGTGTCAGAGCCCCGCTCTTGCCCGCGGCGAGATTCAGGTTGTTCAGCGTGACGATGCGCGGCAAATTGGCGATGTCGCTCGCGAAGGCACCCAGGTCGTGGTACTTGCCGGCCAGCTTGATCGCGATCGGCAGTTCGGCGTAGTACTCCTTGACGTTGGTCTGGCCGGGCTTGAAGAGTTCGAAGTCCAGTCCGCGGCCGACGCCGGCCTGGTTGATATCGGACAGCAGTGCGTCCATCTCTGACTTGCTCGGCAGCTGCTTTTCCAGCGTCAGCACGTACTGGCTGACCTGCTCGCGCTGCTTGCGCAGTTCGTCGAGATTGATCGCCTGCTGCAGCTTGTTCTTGTACTCGTCCTTCAGCTTCAGCTCTTCAGCGTGTAGCTGTTCAAGCTGCTCCTTCTGGCTGCTCCACAGGCCAAACCAGCCGCCGACACCAAACGCGATGATGACGACCAGCCAGAGTACAAACCGGGGCGCGGCCGGCCAGGTGCCGACGTTGTCCAGGGCCAGGCCCCGGAATTGCGAGAGTAGGTCTCGACTTGCCATCAGTGCCTCTGCGTCGCGCTATTTCTTCGGAGCCGCTGTCGCGGCGGAGGGCGTCGGCGATGCCACTGCCGGCGTGGTCGCACCGGTCGCGACGGCCGAGGCTGGCACGCCTGCGGCCGGCTTCGGTTGCGCCTGCTGCTGCTGCAACTGCGTACGCTCAGGTGTCGGCTTCAATGTGAAATTCAGCGCGAACTCGAACACGCGACGGTTCATGCCCGTCGGGCCCTGACCGGAGACCTTGATTTCGATAAGTTCAGGACGCTCGAGCACCCGCGAGTTGTTCTGCAGATTGCGCAGGAATTCGGAGACGCGTTCGTTCGACGCCGCCCATCCGGTGACATTGACCTTCCGTTCTTCCTGCTTGATCGAGCGCAGGTAGATGCCCTCCGGTACCTGCTTGGCCACTTCATCGAGGAGATAGACCGGCTGGTTGCGGTCGGCTTGCAGATCCTCGACCGCGCGTTGACGTGCACGCAAGCCATCGATCTCCTGCCGCAACGTCGCGATTTCCTTGATCTGGGTATCGAGCTTGCGATTCTCGTTGCGCACGAATTCGTTGCGGGCTTCCTGGTTTGCGATATAGCCCTGCAGCACCGACCAGACCACCGCGACCATCATCAGGCCCGCGACCGCCGACAGCGCCGTCAGTGCCCAGAAGAGCTTTTTCTGCCGCTCGCGCTTGGCAGCGCGATGCGGCAATAGATTGACGCGCGGAGCGGTCATTTATCAAACCTCCGCATCGCCAGGCCGCATGGCGTCAGCAGCGCCGGCGCATCCATCCGCAATTGCTTCTCTCGGATGTTGGGCGACACTTCCATCCCCTTGAACGGCGAGATGACCGACGTCGGCACCTGGGCGCGCTCCATCAGCGCATCCGGCAACCCCGTGAGGACCGCCGATCCGCCCGCCAGCATGATCTGATCGACCCGGCTGTACGGGGTCGACGTGAAGAAGAACTGCAGGGCCCGCGTGATTTCCGTGGCCGCCGTGTCGATGAAGGGACGCAGCACAGTCGTCTCGTAGTCGGCCGGGAGGTCGCCGCTGCGTTTTTTCAGTTCGGCCTCCTCGGTCGGGATGCCGTACGCACGCGAGATGTCGCCGGTGAGTTGCTGGCCACCGAACGGCTGCTCACGCTCGTAGATGGCTTCGCCGTCATGCATGACGGTCACACTGGTGGTGTTGGCACCGATGTAGAACACCGCAATCACCAGACCTTCACCCGAATTCGGCAGCTGTTCGATCAGACGTTCGATCGCCGACCGCGCGGTATACGACTCGACATCCACGACCACCGGCTTAAGTCCGGCCGCCTGCGCCACTGCAATGCGGTCTTCGACCTTTTCCTTGCGCGAAGCGGCGATCAGCACCTCGACATCATCCGGCGCGTTGGGGATCGGTCCCAGCACCTGGAAGTCCAGGCTGACTTCGTCGAGCGCAAACGGGATGTACTGGTTGGCCTCGCTCTCCACCTGCATTTCGAGTTCTTCTTCGCGCAGGTTGCCGGGCAAGGCAATACGTTTGGTAATGACGGCGGAGGCTGGCAGCGCCATCGCCACGTTGCGGATCTTGCCGCCGGCGCGGCGCCAGGCCCGCTTGACGGCATCAGCGACGACATCGATCTTGTCGACGTTGCCATCGACGACCGCACCACGCGGCAGCGGCTCGATGGCATAGCGCTCGAGCCGCATCGTGCCCTTGCCGGCTTCGGACAGCTCGACGATCTTGACGCTGGACGAGCCGATGTCGAGCCCGATCAGCGGCGGCGTCTTGGTTGCAAAGGGCAGATCGAATGCCAAGGCGGTACTCCCTGCGACAGTCTCAGCTCGGTGTCACTCGGATTCGAGGGATCCGCGGACAAGTGAAGGGACACCCGCCCCCTGGCCTCCAAAACGCCCGGTTTGGACCCGGTTTTTCCTTATCTTTCGAGCGTTTACCGCGTTTTTGTCGGATGGCACTTGAGATCCTAGCAACATAAACAAGTCAACTACAAGCCCCGCGTTCGGCCTAACCGTGCCTCTTTTGAGGGATTAACAACGAACCGTTCGTGACGAGGTGCGTCCAACGCCTACGGTTCGCCGGAAATCATCATCGGTCCCGGCCGTTGATTGCACGGCTCCTATAATTCCCGAACCTTCGTGCGGCGAAGCGCAAATAAGCGGTCACTCGCACGCCCAGTTCCCTCCAGCAACGGCTCCAGTGTCCGCAGACAAGCACGGCATCGATAGCGAAACGTCCCGACCTGGCGCTGCGCGTCCCTGGTATGCGACGGCATTGCTCTGGGCCGGCGGACTGGCTGGCGCCGTCGTTTTGGCGGCAGCGCTGCTGCTGACGTTTGCCTTTGCCGTGGTCTATTCGAATCTGCCGCCCATCGACGCGCTGACTGACTATCGCCCGAAGATTCCGCTGCGGGTCTGGACGGCCGATGGCCTGCTGATCGGGGAGTTCGGCGAGGAACGCCGCGACTTCGTGGCGGTGGCCGAGATGCCCGACCTTATGAAGAAGGCGATCCTGGCTGCCGAGGATGACCGCTTCTATGAGCACCACGGCGTCCACTACGCTGGGCTATTGCGTGCAGCGCTGTCGAACTTCGTGTCCGGCCGCCGCGGACAGGGCGGCAGCACGATCACCATGCAGGTCGCGCGCAACTTCTTTCTCAGCTCGGAGCGCAGCTACATCCGCAAGATTTATGAGATTGCACTTGCCTACAAGATCGAATCGTCGCTGTCCAAGGACCGCATCTTCGAGGTCTACGCGAACCAGATCTTCCTCGGCCAGCGTGCCTATGGCTTTGCCGCTGCCTCGCAGGTCTACTTCGGCAAGAAGCTCAAGGACCTGACCGTCGCTGAGATGGCCATTCTGGCCGGCCTGCCGGTGGCGCCCAGCGCCTATAACCCGTTCGTCAATCCGAAGCGGGCAAAGAGCCGACAGGAGTACGTCCTCACGCGCATGCTCGACCTCGGCTACATCGACCGACCTACCTTTGAGACGGCACTGGCGCAGGAACTGCGGCCGCGCAGTGCCAACACCGTCGCGAACGAGGCCCCACGAGTGCGGCTGCATGCGGAATACGCGGCCGAACTTGCGCGCCAGCTCGTCTTCGAAGTGTTCCGCGATGAGACGTACACCCGCGGACTCAACGTCACCACGACGATACGGCGCGACGATCAGGACAGTGCCTATGCGGCGCTGCGCCGGCAGGTGCTCGAGTACGACCGCAAGTACGGCTACCGCGGCCCCGAGGCCTTTATCGATCTCACCTCCGACCCGGCGACGCGCGATCAACGGATCGAGGATGCCCTGGTCGAGGCGATCGAAAGCCCCAACCTGTTCCCCGCTGTCGTCCTCGAGGCGTCTCCCACACTGGTGCGCGTCGCACCGCAGGGAGCGCAGCCGATCGATATCACGGGCGACGGACTGAAATTCGTCGCGCAATCACTGTCCGCCAAGGCCCAACCGAGTCGAAAGATCGTTCCTGGCGCGGTCGTGCGCGTGGCACGCAATGACAAGTCCGGCTGGGCGATCGTCCAGTTGCCACAGGTCGAGGCGGCGTTCATTTCAGCCAGTTCGCGCGATGGCGCGGTCCGTGCGCTCGTGGGCGGCTTCGACTTCAATCTCAACAAGTTCAACCATGTCACGCAGGCCTGGCGCCAGCCCGGCTCGAGTTTCAAACCGTTCATCTACTCGGCGTCGCTGGAGAAGGGTTTCACGCCGAGCACACTGATCAACGATGCGCCGCTGTCGATCGATCCGAACCTGACCGGCGGCCAGGTCTGGGAGCCGAAGAATTACGACGGCAAGTTCGAGGGGCCGCTGCGACTACGGCAGGGCCTGGCCAAGTCGAAGAATCTGGTCTCGATCCGCATCCTCCAGGCAATCGGCCCTCGCTTTGCACAGGACTGGATCGCGCGCTTCGGCTTCGAGGCCGACAAGCACCCGGCCTACCTGACCATGGCGCTCGGCGCGGGCTCGGTGACCCCATGGGTGCTGCTCAACGGCTACTCGGTATTTGCCAACGGGGGCTATGGACTGCAACTGCACCTGATCAGCAAGGTGACCGATGCCAATGGCAAGACCCTGATGGAAGCCAAGCCGGTCACGGCCGGCGACAAGGCCGTTCGTGTGTTGAACGAGCGCAACGCCTTCGTGATGGACAGCCTGCTGAAGGAAGTGGCGCGCACTGGAACGGCCGCGCGCGCATCGGCAGTCCTGAAGCGCGGTGACATCGGCGGCAAGACCGGCACCACGAACGACTCCCACGATGCCTGGTTCGCCGGATATGGCGGTGACCTCGTGGCTGTCGCCTGGATGGGATTCGACCAGCCGCGGCCACTGGGTGAACGCGAGACCGGCGGCGGACTGGCGCTGCCGATCTGGATTTCATATATGTCACGCGCGCTCAGCGGGGTGCCCGAGGAGGTTCGGTCCGCGCCGTCGGGCATTGTCCAACTCGGCGGTGAGTACTACTACGTCGAGCACCAGCCAGGCCAGGGGGTGGCAAGCATCGGCCTGGAAGATGGTCTGCCGCCGGAAGAGCAGGTCAAACGCGAAGCCGTCCGCGACCAGATTTTCTAGTGAGTGCAGCCACGCTCGGCCGGTCGATCGGCCGGCCCGGTTTCAACCCGCCACTCGCCCGCTGAACACGACCGCGCTGCCGCCTTCGGCCGAGACGACCCGTGACAACGCCGCAAAGAATTCACTGCCGTCCCGCGTATCGCGCCATTCGCCTTCAACCCAGCCGTAGTGATGTGCGCCGCTGCGAGCCGCCAGCCACATCTGCTGCATCGGCGCCTGGCTGTTGACCACCACGCGCGACCCATCGGCAAGTTCAAGCGTCAGCACATTGCCTGCGCGCATCACTTCGATGTCGACGGCATCGGCGGCGCTCTCGATCGCGCGCAGCGCATCTTCGGCGCGTTCGAGGAATTCGGATTCCGTCATGTTAGATTTGTTCGCATCATGTCTACGGCCCTCCGCTGCATTCTAGTCATCGCTTCGGCGGGCCTGGTCGCGGGTTGCGGCCAAAAGGGTCCGCTGTATCTGCCGCCGCCGGTCGCGGCACCGCAGTCAACGCCGAATGACCCGCCCGGTCAGCGGCCAAGCGAGCGGCCGAATGAGCGAGCAACTGAGCGCCCGACCGATCGGCCGTACCCCGACGTGCCGTCGACCAGCGACAGGAAATGACGGCCGCGCGTCCCGCCGGCGCGGGATTCGACATCCACGACGGTGAGCTGAACTGCGAGGGCGTGGCCATCGCGCAACTGGCGGCCCGCTTCGGCACGCCGCTGTACGTCTACTCGCGCGCCGCCATCACCGCGGCCTACATGTCGTACGCAGAGGCGCTGGCCGGTCGCGCGTCGCTTGTCTGCTACGCGATGAAGGCGAATTCCAACCTTGCCGTGTTGAACGTCCTCGCCCGGCTCGGCGCGGGCTTCGATATCGTCTCGGGCGGTGAACTTGCGCGGGTGCTGGCGGCGGGCGGAGCGGCCGGCAAGGTCGTATTTTCCGGCGTGGGCAAGAGCGAAGTCGAAATCGAGCAGGCGCTGGCCGTCGACATCCTGTGCTTCAACGTCGAGTCCGCGGCCGAATTGGAGCGCATCGATGCCGTCGCTCGCCGCCTGGGACGACGTGCCCGAATATCGCTGCGCGTCAACCCGGACGTCGATGCCGGTACCCATCCCTACATTTCGACAGGCCTGAAGGACAACAAGTTTGGCGTGGGCATCGACGAGACGTTGCCGCTGTACGCAGGATGCCGCGCGACGGCCCGGACTCGAAGTGGTCGGCATCGATTGCCACATCGGCTCCCAGATCACGGAACTCGCGCCGTACCTCGATGCTGCCGACCGCGTGCTCGATCTCGTCGAAGCGATCGAAGCGTGACGGCATCGGGCTGCACCACATCGATTTCGGCGGCGGACTCGGCATACGCTACCGGCACGAGTCGCCGCCCAGCCAGCGGCGAGCTGGTGCGGGCACTGCTGCAGCGGGTCGACGCACGCGGCTTCGGAGCCAAGACCGTGATGTTCGAACCCGGTCGATCATGGTCGGCAATGCCGGCATGCTGGTGACACGGGTGGAGTACCTGAAGCACGGCGCGACCCGGAACTTCGCGATCGTCGATGCGGCGATGAACGATCTGCTGCGCCCGACGCTGTATGACGCCTGGATGGACGTCGTGCCGGTCGCGTCCCGTTCGGGACCGACCGCAGACCTACGACATCGTCGGTCCGATCTGCGAATCGGGCGACTGGCTGGCGCGCGACCGGGCCCTGTCTCTCGCGCCGGGCGATCTGCTGGCCATTAGCCGGAGCCGGTGCCTACGGCATGGCGATGAGTTCGAACTACAACACACGGCCGCGTGCAGCGGAGGTGATGGTCGACGGCGACCGCGCCTATTGCCGTTCGCCGTCGCGAAACCGTTGCCGAGTTCTTCGCGGGCGAGTCGACGCTGCCCTAGGTGGCGAAGGGTCGCACCGGGGCGGCCCTGCACCCCTGCACGTTTTACGTAACGACCCGCATTAAGGTCTTAGCGTCTGGCAACCGGGACGAGCCCTCCGGGTTGCCGCCGGGCAAGCCGCCGGTGAATCATGCGCGCTCCAAGCAGGACGGCAAGTACGGCCGCATAGATCGCCGGCTGCGCTAGGTCGTTCTTGGCCAGCTTGTGAAACCAGTAGTGCAGTACTCCGAGCACAGCGATGCCGTAGACGAGGCGGTGCAGGCGCTGCCAGCTGCCGGCCGCCGAGCCGGCGCACCATGGCGTTCGTCGAGGTCACCGCCAGCGGAATCATCAGCACGAATGCCGCGAAACCGAACGTCAGGTACGGCCGCTTCACGCACATCTGCAACGATCGCCGACCACTCGAACCAGTGATCCAGCCAGACGAAGGCCGCCACGTGCAGCAGCGCATAGAAGAATGAATACAGGCCCAGCATCCGGCGCAGCCGCAACAGCCATGCCCAACCGGTCAGCCAGCGCAGCGGCGTGATGGCCAGCGTTGCCAGCAGCAGGACCAGCGTCCAGGTTCCGAGCGAGCGCAGGATGGCCTCGACCGGATTGGCAGCCGAGCGCCCCTTCAGCGCCGCGGTAGACCAGCGCAATCAGCGGCAGCATCGCCAGCGTGAAGACTGCCGCGCGCACGAGCGGCGAGCACCGGCGCCGGCAAGGCCGGCGGAATGAAGCGGAATGCGCGCGACGAGCCCGGCCATCAGTAGGACTTCTTCAGGTCCATGCCGGCATACAGCGAGGCGACCTGCTCGGCGTAGCCGTTGAACATCAACGTCGGCCGGCGTCGGCTGAAGATCTCTTCGCCGAGGCGGCGCTCGGCTCTTCTGGCTCCAGCGCGGGTGATCGCGTTCCGGGTTCACGTTCGAGTAGAAGCCGTACTCGGCCGGATTGGACTTCTGCCAGGCGGTCGCGGGTTGCTTCTCGGTAAGGCGGATGCGCACGATCGACTTGGCGCTCTTGAAGCCGTACTTCCAGGGGACGACGAGGCGCAGCGGCGCACCGTTTTGCGCGGGCAGGACCTGACCGTACATGCCGAACGTCAGCAGCGTCAGCGGATGCATCGCTTCGTCCAGCCGCAAGCCTTCGGTGTACGGCCAGTCGATGACCGACGAACCCAGGCCCGGCATCTGTTTCGGATCGGCCAGCGTCGTGAACTCCACGAATTTCGCGTTCCCGGTCGGTTCGACACGCCGGATCAGTTCGGCCAGCGGATATCCGATCCACGGCACGACCGCCGACCACGCCTCGACACATCGCAAGCGGTAGACACGCTCCTCCATCGGCGCGAGCTTCAGAAGGTCATCGATGTCGAAGGTGCGCGGCGCTTCCTGACCTCGCCCTCGACCCGAACGGTCCACGGCCGCGTCTTCAGCAGCCGCGGGCGCGTATCGCGGCGGATCGTCCTTTTCGGTACCGAACTCGTAGAAGTTGCAGTAACTCGTGACCAGTGGCTGCCGGAGTCGGCTTCTCCATCATCGAAAACGCGCTGGGCCGGGCCGCCAGCGGCGGCAAGGCGGCCGGTTGCGCCCACATCCGGCATGGCAAGGCGGCGGTCGCGATCCCGGCCGCGCTCGCCTGCAGCAGGGTCCGTCGCCGTCGGAGGTACGGCTTCGGGCGTGATTTCGGAGGGCGCGATATCGGGCGAGTGTCGAATCAGCATCGAAACTTTGAGGATGCTCCGGGTTCGTCCCGGACCGGCCGCCACTCAGCATTGCCCGCAGGCGAGACATGGAATGCCTTATGACAACGCCCCTCAGGCACAGTTTCGGCCGCTAGACTGGATCGGTTCAGTCCTCGCCGCACGGAAATGCCATGCACATCGAATACGAGGTCAAGCTCGACTTCAAGGACGTCCTGATCCGGCCCAAGCGCTCGACGTTGACGTCGCGATCCGATGTCGACATCACGCGGGACTTCATCGTTCCGGCACGCCGGGGTCAAGTATCACGGGATCCCGATCATCGCGTCGAACATGGACACCACCGGCACGTTCGAGATGGCGCGGGCGCTCGACACCTTCCAGTTGTCGACGGCGCTGCACAAGCATTACAGCGTCGACGACAGCGTCGCGTTCTTCCGCGCGCTGGAGCGCAAGTCGGCGGCGTTCTATTCGATCGGCATCACCAAGGCCGACGAGGAGAAGTTCAGGCGCGTGATGGACGCCGCTGGCGACGCGGTCGAGTACGTCTGCATCGACGTGGCCAACGGTTACCACGAGAACTTCGTCACCTTCGTCACGCGCATCCGGACACTTTATCCGCGGCTCGTCATCATGGCGGGCAACGTGGTGACCGGCGAGATGACCGAAGAACTGATCCTGTCCGGTGCCGACATCGTCAAGGTCGGGCATCGGCCCCGGATCGGTCTGCACGACGCGCAGGATGACCGGCGTCGGCTACCCGCAGCTTGTCCGCGGTGATCGAGTGCGCCGACGCCGCGCACGGACTGTCGGGCCTGATCTGTGCCGACGGCGGCTGCACTACACCCGGCGATGTGGCCAAGGCGTTCGGCGGCGGGGCGGACTTCGTCATGCTCGGCGGCATGTTCGCAGGACATGACGAGTCGGGCGGGGAACGCATCGAGCGCGACGGGGCAAGCTACCAGCGCTTCTACGGCATGAGCAGCAAGGCCGCGATGGAACGCTACGCTGGGGGCGTGGCCGGGCTACCGGGCCGCCGAAGGCAAGGAAGTGCTGGTGCCGTATCGCGGGCCGGTGGCCGAGACGGCACAGGAAATCCTCGGTGGCGTGCGCTCGGCCTGTACTTATGTCGGCGCGCGACGACTCAAGGAGTTGTCGAAACGGACGAGCTTCGTGCGCGTCACGCAACAGGTCAACGAGGTCTTCGGCACAGCCTGACGCGGCTCGCCGCCGCGCGCGCCCGTGAGCTCGCCACGCTTACTTGCGCAGTCCCTGGATGTAGTCGGCGACAGCGCGCATTTCGGCATCCGACAGGCGGGCGGCAATCTGCTGCATCGGCACGTTGTTGCGTCGGGTGCCGTCACGGAACGACTTCAGCGTGGCCTCGGTGTACTCGGCATGCTGGCCCGCGAGACGCGGATACTGGTTCGGGATGCCCGAACCGGCCGGGTTGTGGCACCCCGAGCATGCCGGCAACGCCTTTTCCGGGAGGCCGGCGCGCCAGATGCGCTGACCCAGTTCGAGCGTGTCCTTGTTGCGGGCCGTGCCCGGCTTGGCGGATTGGCCGCCGAACCAGGCCGAAACATCACGCTTGTCCTGGTCCGAGAGGCTGGCGGCGATGCTGTTCATGATGGCATTCTCGCGCGCCGGCTTCTGCTCGCCAGCACGCACGGTGTAGTCCACCAGTTGCTTGTTCAGGTAACTCGGATGCTGCTGCGCCAGCCTCGGATTTGCGGAAATCGTCGAATTGCCATCAGCGGCGTGGCAGGCGACGCAGACCTGTGACGCGATCTGCTGGCCCTTCGCTGCATCGGCCTTGGCTGCCTTGGCCTGTGCGAGCACCGTCGAGGCAAACGCCATCCCCGTCACTGCCGCCAGCACGATCCCGCTACGACGCCACATCGACATTTCCATCGCATGCCTTCGAGGGTTGAACACGTCGCGGCCAGTCGCCTTCTGGCCGCTCCGCAAAGCCGCGTATTCTACCGAAGTCCATCCCCACTCCTGCCGTCGCCTTGTCGCTGTTTCACTCTGCCCGGTTCGTCACTTCGGTCGCCGAGCTGACGGCAATCGCTCCGCCAGGCCTGCCGGAAATTGCATTCGCCGGGCGCTCGAACGCCGGCAAGTCAACGGTGATTAACGTACTGACGCAACAGAAGCGGCTGGCTTTTTCGAGCAAGACCCCGGGGCGCACGCAGCTTCTCAACTTCTTCTCGCTGAGCGAAAAGGACGAGCACGGCGACCGCGTCGAGCGCGGGTTCCTGGTCGATCTGCCTGGCTATGGCTATGCCAAGGCTGACGCCGGCCAGCGTGCCACGTGGGACTTGCTCGTCGGCAGCTACGTGCGCGAGCGCCAGTCGCTGATCGGCATTGTCCTGGTGATGGACGCCCGCCGGCCCTTTATGGCAGGCGACGATGCCCTATTGCAGTTCGTGGACCGGCGCGGTTGCCTGCTGCACTTTCTGCTGAACAAGTCGGACCAGTTGGGCACGATGGAAAAGCGCGCTGCCCTTGCCGCCGCGCAGCGACGCGCCGAGACAATCGGACCGCGCGCCAGCGCGCAGCTTTTCTCCGGCCTGAAGCGCGAGGGCATCGACGAACTGACCGAGACGCTGACGCGGTGGCTTCTCGGCGTAGCCGGTGCCCGCGCCGGCTCGCCGTATCATGACCGCGAAAAAAATGCCCCGGAACAAGTCCGGGGCCGCAATGCCTTGAGTCGTCAAGGCACCCGCTCAGGGAGGTGAAGCGGGAGACGACGGATCGTCCATCACCTCAGACGCAAAATAGCGAACGCAGTTCACAACTTCGAGTTGGGACTTCCCCTCATGCAGATCCTCGGCCAGTTCCCTGCCGTGCGCATGCGCCGCATGCGCCGCGACGACTTTTCCCGACGCCTGATGCGCGAGAACGCGCTGACGGTCGATGACCTCATCTACCCGGTGTTCGTCCTCGACGGCGCCCGCCGACGCGAAGCCGTGGCCTCGATGCCCGGCATCGAACGCGTTTCGATCGACGAACTGCTTCCGGTTGCCGACGAGTGTGTTCGGCTCGGAATCCCGGTAATTGCGCTGTTTCCGGTGATCGACGCTTCCCTGAAGTCGCCCAACGGCGCCGAGGCGACCAACGCCGAAGGGCTGGTCCCCCGCGCGGTGCGGACACTCAAGCAGCACTTCCCGCAGCTCGGCGTGCTGACCGACGTGGCGCTCGATCCCTACACCACGCACGGCCAGGACGGTCTGATCAACGACCAAGGCTACGTGCTGAACGACGAGACCATCGAAGTCCTCGTACAGCAGGCATTGGTGCAGGCGGCCGCCGGAGTGGACATCATCGCGCCCAGCGACATGATGGACGGACGAATTGGAGCAATCCGCCAGGCGCTCGAAGCCGCCGGACACATCCACACGCGGATCATGGCGTACTCCGCGAAGTACGCCAGCGCCTTTTACGGCCCCTTCCGTGACGCTGTCGGCTCGGCATCGAACCTCGGCCAATCGAACAAGATGGTCTACCAGATGGACCCGGCCAACACCGACGAGGCCGTGTGGGAAGCGGGCCTGGACCTCGCCGAGGGCGCCGACATGGTGATGGTCAAGCCCGGCATGCCCTACCTCGACATCGTTCGGCGCGTGAAGGATGCCTACCACGCGCCGACGTTTGTCTATCAGGTCAGCGGCGAGTACGCGATGCTCAAGGCGGCGGCGGCTAACGGCTGGCTCGACGAGAACAAAGTCGTGCTGGAGTCCCTGCTCGCATTCAAGCGCGCCGGCGCCGATGGCGTGCTGACCTACTTCGCCCTGCCTGTCGCGCGCTGGTTGAAGGCCTCTCTCTGAAACGCCCGACATCGTGAAATGGATCGAGGTCGGGGCCCAGCGCGCGACGGAACTCGCTGCCGAACCCGCGTGTCCGCCGGCCGAGGGCTTCCTCTGGTTGGACGTGTTGCACGACGAGGCCATCGCCGATCCGGAAGGCTTGCGTAGCGCGGTCCATCGCATCACGGGCGCGCGCCTGTACGACCTGCATCTGCAGGACGCAACGAACCTGCAGCATCCGTCGTACTTCGACAGCACGAACGACTACGACATGCTGGTGTTCCGCAAGCTGGCGACCGGAGAGTTCCGGCCGCTCGAGGAACGGGCCGGTTCGGCCGACCGGCGCCGGATGTTGCAGGAGATCGTTACACGTCCGATCACTTTCTTTCTGCTCGAACGCCTGCTGGTGACGGTGCGCCAGGGAACGAGCAAGACGATCGAACAGGTACGCCAGCGTCTGCTCGATCCCCGCGTGCGCACCGATTCGTCGCCGTTCGACAAATCACGACTGCCCAAGTCGCCGGGCGAACTGATGATGCGCCTGCTCAACGGCATGGTCGATCGCTACCTCGAGTTGCGGGAACCGCTGTCGGATCGGCTCGATCGCTGGCAGCGCGATCTGCTGGATCCACGTCGACCCTTCAGCAACTGGTCAGCGCTGCTCGAGGCCCGCATCGAACTGCGCAAGCTGGAGAATCTGTGTGAAGGCCAGTACGACGCGCTGACGGAGCTGCGCGACTCGTACCTCGAGGAAACGCCCGATGCCGCCCAAAACGACGCCTACCTCGTGCGACTGAACGATGTGCTGGAGCACATTCTGCGTGTACTGCATCACGCGCGCCGGCTCGAGACTTCGGCCGAATCCGCGGTGCAACTGCATTTTTCGGCCAACACGCACCAGACCAACGAGATCGTGCGCAAGATCACGGCGATTGCGGCAATATTCGCCCCGCTGACGCTGCTTGCAGGCCTATGGGGGATGAACTTCGACGTCATTCCGCTGGCACATCACCCGCACGGCTTCTGGATCGTGACGGCGGGATTCGGCGCGATTGCGCTGGTAATGCTCCTGTATTTCTGGGCGCGCCGCATCCTGAGCCGTCCGCACACGCCGCGGCGGCCGCGCTGGCTGCGCTGATCAGCGCACGAGGCCGCAGCCGGTATACAGCGCGCCGCGCAGGGCGACAACGACGCGGCGCCCGAAGGCCGCCTCGGACATGGAGTCGCTGCATTGCCCCGGCGCGAACTCGACGCGGATTTGCGTTCCCCGATGGTCGGCCGTGTATGCGATTACGCCGTTCGACTGCTGCAGCGGCCGAACCGGGAAGGCCAGCACGTGGTCCGGAGTGCGAAAGGTGGCCGTGGCCTTGTCGAGCACGAAGCTCCAGCCCGGCTCGTTGCCCGCCGCCCAGAGTTGCGCGCCGGGCGGGATGTTGCTCGGCCGCTGCGCGCACGACTCGACCCATCCCAGCGAGCGCTGCATGTCAGTCGCGGTCACGCGTCCAGTCTCGGTGAACCCGGCGAACTCCAGATAGACCCCGCGCAGCGGATCGGCCGATTGCTTCCAGCGCTGCTGGATCGCCGCAAAAAGGACACGTTCAGGCGTGGCATCGATGAACGGCAGGCCCTGCGCCTGCAACGTCGATCTCTTTCCCGCGCCCGTGCAGGCGCGGAACAGCCACTTGTTGAATTCGTACTTCGCGAAGCCCGCCATCGGAACACTCGGCGGAATATCCGATGCATACAACGGTGCCATCACCATGCAAGCCAATGCGGTCAGGATCCGGCGTTTCATTCGATCTCGCCCTTTGACTTAACTGTCGATGTCCGTAGTGCCAGTCACCCGTCGTAGTGCCCGCGCATCGCGCTTCGACGGCCGGCCCTTGATCATCGCCGCGGGGTCGCGTGCCAGGCGTCGCTGAACGGACGCCTGCTCACGCCGCGCGCGGCTTTCCGGCGTCTCGTCATACAACTGCTGCGCCACAGGCGCCGGTCCGCGCACCCCGGACAGTGCACGGACGATGAACTCGATGCGCTCGTCGCCTCGCTGGATCACGACGCGATCGCCGACGCGCGCAGTCCGGGCCGGCTTGATGCGCTGGTCGTCAATTTTCACCTGGCCGCGTTCGACCGCATCGGACGCCAGCGACCGTGTCTTGAAGAACCGTGCAGCCCATAGCCATTTGTCGAACCGGATCGCGTCGTGGACGTCGCTGGCGGTCATAGCAAAATTCTAGCGGCCCCGGTGAGCCTGTTCGATCCCACGTGCCGTTCGGTTCACCAATGCCGACGCCATTCGCACCTCAGGCCTGCATGGGCGGCTGCGTTTCCTCGACCACCCAGCGCAAATACGCCGGCAGGCCAGCGGTGACGGGCCACGCGATGATCTCGGGAACGTCATACGGATGGAGCGCGCGTATGGCGGCTTCGACCTCGCTGTAGCGTTCACGAGTCGTCTTGATCAGCAAGGGCAACTCCACCGCACGCTCCACTGCACCTTTCCAGCGATAGATCGAGTCGACTGCCGGAAGTCGGTTTGCGCACGCGACCAGGCGCTGCTCGACCAGCGTGCGAGCAATGCGGTCGGCCACCTCGGCGTCAGGGCAGTTGGTCAGGACGATGAGAACGTTGTCGATCACTTGAGGAGTCGCCTGCGCGTCAGTCCCAAAGCCAGCGTGTAGCAGGCGCTGCCCCAGAGCGCGAGCAGTAGCACGTCGCTCATTCCATGCGTCGGCCACCGACCCAGTGCCAGCGGGCGCACCAGGTTGACCGCCGCCGTCATCGGGAGCCACTCGGCCAGGGCGCGCAGCCAGTCCGGCAGTTGCGTCAGCGGAAAATAAACACCTGAGAGGAACACCAGCGGCATGACGACCACGGTGAAATAGTTCGACAGCAGATCGTAGCTGCGCGCAACCGCATTGACGATCAGCGCCATCGCGGCGAACACCAGCGCAATGAAGAACGCCGCCGGCAGCACGAGCAAGGACAACGGTTCACGCGCGATGTCGAGCAGCCAGATCATCGCGAGAATGCACACGGCGGTAAAGGTCGCCTTGCTGGCCGCCCATACGAGCTCACCGAGCAGCAGGTCGTCGACCGCAAGCGGTGTGTGCAGTATCGCGTCCCAGGTCTTCTGGATGCTCATGCGCGAGAAAGCTCCCCAGAGCGACTCGAACTTCGCCGAATACATCACGCTCATCGCGATCGAGCCGCTGGCGAGGAACTGCAGATACGACACGCCGTCGACCTCGGGCAGCAGGCTTCCCAGCCCGTAGCCGAATGCCGCGATGGTCAGCAGGGGCTCGACCACGTTGGTCAACAGCCGCTCGACGAAGAGCTTGCGCCAGACCAGGAAGTTGCGCCGCCACACGGGCACGAAGCGCCAGGACAGCCGCGGCGGCGCCCAGACCGAGCTGCCGGTCGAAGTAGCCGGCGCTGACGCACTCATGATTCGTCCCGCATCTCGCGGCCAGTCAGCTTGAGAAACAGATCCTCGAGATTGGCGGGCCGGTGCAGGTAGCGCAATCCGATGTTCGCCTCCAGCGAGTGCAGTGCCGGCGCCGGATCGTGCGAATAGCAGAACACGGTTTCACCGGTGATCTCGAGGCGACCGAGCAGCGTGCGGCCAACGCGTTCCGCCCATTGCAGCGCACCGTCGCCATAGATTTCGACGACCTGCGGTTCGATATGCTCGTGGATGAGGTCTCGAGGCGCGCCCTCCGCGATCATCCGGCCGCGGTCGATCACCGCAAGGCGGTTCGCCAGACGCTCGGCTTCATCCATGAAGTGGGTCGTCAGCAGTATGGTCTTGCCACGTCCGAGCAGCTGCTTCAGGCGATCCCAGATCAGGTGGCGCGCCTGGGGGTCGAGACCGGTCGTCGGCTCGTCCATGAAGATCAGGTCCGGGTCGTTCACCAGCGAACGGGCCAGCGTCAGACGGCGCTTCATGCCTCCCGACAGTTCGCCGATTCGCGCATCTTTCTTGTGGGCAAGGCTTGCAAACTCGAGCAGCGCAGGCAACCGCTGCGCGACTTCCCGGTCCGTCAGTCCATAGTAGCGGCCATAGACCACGAGGTTCTCGGTGACCGTGAAGTCGGGATCCAGGTTATCGATCTGCGGGACAACGCCAACACGGATGCGGGCACGCCGCGCCTCGCGCGGGACCGGTTCGCCCACCAGTCGGATCGTGCCGCCGTCGGGCTGGGTCAGCCCGAGGCAGCAGCGCAGCGTCGTCGTCTTGCCAGCGCCGTTGGGACCGAGCAGCGCATAGCACTCGCCGCGACGGATCGAGAAGGACAAGCCGTCGACCACCGGCGCGCCGCCATACACCTTGCGCAGGTCGCGGACGTCGAGCACCTCGTCGAGGTTCAGCTCGGTCACGACGGCAGCGTCCATGGTCGGAAAAAGTGGCTCCGAAAAACAAAAGGCCTGCCAGATGGCAGGCCTTTGCAGTCTAGCTCAGCGCGCTGTTCAACTCGCGTCGGCCGACTCTTCCTTGACGAGCGGAGCCGGTCGATCGACCAGCTCCATGAACGCCATGGGCGCATTGTCGCCGACGCGGAAGCCCATTTTCAGGATCCGCGTGTAGCCACCGTTACGGGTCTTGTAGCGCGGCCCGATCTCGTTGAACAGCTTCACCACCATCTCGCGGTCGCGCAGGCGATTGAACGCGAGGCGTTTGTTGGCCACCGTCGGTTCACGCCCCAGCGTGATCAGCGGCTCGACGACGCGCCGCAGCTCCTTGGCCTTCGGCACCGTCGTCTTGATGGCTTCGTGGCGCAGCAGCGAGTTGGTCATGTTGCGCAACATCGCCAGCCGATGGCTGCTGGTGCGGTTGAGTTTCCGCAGTCCGTGTCCGTGACGCATGGTTCTTCCTTTCAGTCTTTGACCGCCCGCAGCTCGGGCGGTTGTTGATCCGACTCTTCGATCCCTTGAGGGGCGGGTCGGTTAAGGAGCCGCGACGCCTGCGCGCCGAGGCCGCCGTTTTACTTGTCCAGGCCCGCCGGTGGCCAGTTCTCCAGCTTCATGCCAAGAGTGAGGCCGCGTGCGGCCAGCACTTCCTTGATCTCGTTGAGCGACTTGCGGCCCAGGTTCGGGGTCTTCAGCAGTTCGTTCTCGGTGCGCTGGATCAGGTCGCCGATGTAATAGATGTTCTCGGCCTTCAGGCAGTTGGCCGAGCGCACCGTGAGTTCCAGATCGTCGACCGGGCGCAGCAGGATCGGATCGACCTGCGGCGAACGCGACGAGGCTGCGGCCGACGTTTCGGCCATACCCTCGAGGGCGCCGAAGACCTGGAGCTGGTCCATCAGGATGCGTGCGGACTGTCGTACGGCTTCTTCCGGCGTCATCGCGCCGTTGGTCTCGATCGTCATCACCAGCTTGTCGAGGTCAGTGCGCTGCTCAACGCGGGCGGCTTCAACCGCGTACGACACGCGCTTGACCGGCGAGAACGACGCGTCCATGACGATGCGGCCAATGGTCTTCGAATGGTCGTCGCGGAATGCCCGCACGTTGCCCGGCACGTAGCCGCGGCCCTTTTCGACCTTGACCTGCAGCTCCAGGCGGCCACCGCCCGACAGATGTGCGATGACGTGGTCCGGATTGACGATCTCGACATCGTGCGGCAGTTCGATGTCGCTGGCGATCACAACGCCTTCGCCTTCCTTGCGCAGCGTAAGCGTGACTTCGTCGCGGTTGTGCAGCTTGAACACGATGCCTTTCATGTTCAGCAGGATGTCGACGACATCCTCGCGTACGCCATCGACGGTCGAGTATTCATGGACGACGCCGGTGATCTGTGCCTCGGTGGGCGCGTAGCCGACCATGGACGACAGCAGGATGCGACGCAGCGCGTTGCCGAGCGTATGGCCGTAGCCGCGCTCGAACGGTTCCATCGTGACGATCGCCGCGTTCGGACCAACCGCTTCGACCTCGATCGCGCGCGGCTTGAGTAGTGCAGTGCTTGTCATTTGAGACGTTCCCTTCAATACCCTCGGCTCGTTACGCCGATAAGGCTGATGGTTAGGGCAAAGAAAAATCGAACGCGGTTGCCCAAACCGCATTTGTCGCCGGACCGCGCATGCGGGCCGGCATCCCCGAACTACTACCGCGAATACAACTCGACGACCAGCGACTCGTTGACGTCCTGCGCCACTTCGCCGCGATCAGGCAATTGCTTGAACTTGCCTTCCAGCTTCTTGGGGTCGACTTCAACCCAGGACGGAAAGCCCGACTGTTCGGCCAGCGTCAGCGCTTCCTGGATGCGGCCCTGCTTCTTGGCCTTTTCGCGGACCGTGATGATGTCGCCCGACTTCACAAGCATCGACGGAATGCCGGCCGTCTCGCCATTGAGCGCGATCGCGCGGTGCCCCACCAGCTGGCGTGCCTCAGCTCGCGTTGCGCCGAAGCCCATGCGGTAGACGACATTGTCCAGGCGCGACTCGAGCAGCATGATCAGGTGCTCGCCGGTGTTGCCCTTGCGGCGCGAGGCTTCCTGGTAATAGCGGCGGAACTGGCGCTCGAGAACGCCATACATGCGCTTGACCTTCTGCTTCTCGCGCAGCTGCGTGCCGTAGTCCGACTGGCGCGCACCCGAGGTGCGGCCGTGCTGGCCCGGCTTCGAGTCCGCCTTGGCCTTCGAATCGAAGGCACGGCGCGAGCTCTTGAGAAACAGATCGGTGCCCTCGCGGCGCGAGAGCTTGAGTTTGGGTCCTGTGTAACGTGCCACGTTGTCTTTCCTTTTTCATCCTGCGGCTGAGCCGCATTAAGTCACCGCTCAAGGCGGCGACACCAAGGCAGTTGCCTGCCTCTACGAAAAGAATCGCCTGGCTTCGCCAGCGATCCTTTCTAACTATTCCGGGCCAAAGGAGGTTTGCACTCTGGCCCGCCTGCTTAGACTCTTCGGCGCTTCGGAGGCCGAACGCCGTTGTGCGGAACCGGCGTGATGTCCTGGATCGACGAGATTCGGATGCCGAGCGCATTCAACGCGCGCACCGATGACTCGCGGCCCGGGCCGGGTCCGGTGATACGGACTTCCAGATTCTTGATGCCATGCTCCTGGGCGGCGCGGCCGGCATTCTCCGCGGCAACCTGGGCAGCAAAGGGCGTCGACTTGCGCGAACCCTTGAACCCCTGGCCACCAGAACTGGCCCACGACAATGCATTGCCCTGCCGGTCGGTGATCGTGATGATCGTGTTGTTGAACGACGCATGCACGTGCGCGATGCCGTCCGAAACGACCTTCTTGACCTTCTTGCGCGCGCGCTGCTGCGCGGCGATCTGCTGCGGAGACGGATTCTTCGCCATGCCTTAGGTTCCTTTCTTCAGCGACACGCCGGCCTTGCGCGGCCCCTTGCGTGTGCGCGCATTGGTGCGCGTGCGCTGGCCGCGCACCGGCAGGCCGCGACGATGACGCACACCACGGTAAGTGCCGAGGTCGATCAGACGCTTGATCGACAGCTGGATTTCGCGGCGCAGGTCACCTTCGACCGAGGTGCGCCCGATCTCCTCGCGGATGCGCTCGAGCTCCGCGTCGTTCAGTTCCTTGATCTTCTTGGAATAAGGAACCGCGGCGGCATCCAGGATGGCGCGCGCACGCGCGCGTCCGATGCCATAGATCGCAGTCAGGCCGATCTCGGCGTGCTGATGCGGCGGAATGTTGATACCGACAATACGAGCCATTCTGATTCCTCGTTCGGGCTATTAGCCTTGACGCTGCTTGTGACGCGGATCGGTGCAGATCACGCGCACGACCCGCTTGCGCCGGATGATCTTGCACTTGCGGCACATCTTCTTGACGGAAGCCATCACTTTCATTTCGTTCTCCAACCGCGCTACTTGGCGCGGAACACTATGCGGGCCCGCGACAGATCGTAGGGCGTGAGCTCCACCGTGACCTTGTCGCCCGGCAGGATGCGGATGTAATGCATCCGCATCTTTCCGGAGATATGTCCCAACACCACATGCCCGTTTTCCAGTTTCACCCGGAACGTGGCGTTCGGGAGATTCTCGAGAATCTCCCCTTGCATCTGGATCGCGTCGTCCTTGGCCATCGTTCCCGGGATCAGCGCGGCAGCTGCCCGCCGAAACCCTTGAAGTTGGTCTTCTTCAGCAGAGACTCATACTGGTGCGTCATCATGTATGCCTGCACCTGCGCCATGAAATCCATCGTGACGACCACGACAATCAGCAGCGAAGTTCCGCCGAAGTAGAACGGCACCGAGAAGCGGGCGTTCAGGAACTCGGGCACCAGGCACACGAAGGTGATGTAGATCGCACCGGCCAGGGTCAGGCGCATCAGGATCTTGTCGATGTAGCGTGCGGTCTGGTCACCCGGCCGGATCCCCGGCACGAACGCGCCGCTCTTCTTCAGGTTGTCGGCCGTCTCCTTGCTGTTGAAGACCAGTGCCGTATAGAAGAAGCAGAAGAACACGATCAGCGCGGCGTACAGGAACATGTACAGCGGCTGCCCGGGGGACAACGCCGCGGCCAGGTCGCGGATCCAGCGGGTCGCATCACCGGTCGTGAACCAGCTTGCCAGCGTCGCCGGAAACAGGATCAGCGACGACGCGAAGATCGGCGGGATCACGCCCGACATGTTGAGCTTGAGCGGCAGGAACGAGCTCTGGCCGCCATAGATCTTGTTGCCGACCTGGCGCTTGGCGTAATTGACCGTGATCTTGCGCTGGCCGCGCTCGACGAAGACGACGAACGCCGTGACGAGGACAATCAGCGCAATGATGAAGATCGCCGCCAGTGGACTGATGCCACCGGTGCGCACCAGTTCGAACAGTCCGCCGATCGCCGTCGGGAGTCCGGCCACGATGCCGGCGAAGATCAGGATCGAGATGCCGTTGCCCAGCCCGCGCTCGGTGATCTGCTCGCCCAGCCACATCAGGAACATCGTTCCGGTCACGAGCGACACGACACAGATGAAGCGGAACAACAGGCCGGGGTCGAGCACCAGTCCCTGCTGCGACTCGAGGGCAACCGAAATGCCGATCGCCTGGAAGATGGCCAGTCCGAGTGTGCCGTAACGTGTGTACTGCGTGATCTTGCGGCGGCCCGATTCGCCTTCCTTGCGCAGCGCTTCGAGCGAAGGCAGCACATAGGTCAGCATCTGCATGATGATCGACGCCGAGATGTACGGCATGATCCCCAGTGCGAACACGGAAAAGCGCGACAGCGCCCCACCCGAGAACATATTGAACAGGCCGAGGATGCCGCCCTGCTGCGAGTTGAACAGCTGACGCAGCTGGTCCGGATCGATGCCAGGCACCGGGATGTGTGTGCCCACCCGATAGACGACGAGCGCCAGCAGCAGGAAGAACAGGCGCCGTTTCAGGTCGCCGTACTTCCCGGTGCTGCCTATCGTCGAAGATGCGCTGGTCGCCACGCGGGTATGTCCTGTTTACGTCAGGTGAGGCTGATCACTGCTTTTTCGAAGGCGCTTTTTCGGCCGGCTTTTCGGCCGGCTTGTTCACCGCCACCTTGATCGCGGCCGCCTTGTCCGCGGCCGCCTTCTTTGCCGCCGCCTTCTTCGCCGTGTCGGGCGTCACTGTCGGTTCGGCCACAGAGCCGCCGGCCGCTTCGATCGCAGCCTTCGCGCCCTTGGTGACGCCGATGCCGCGCAAGGTCACCTTGCGCGTCAGTTCGCCGGTCTTGACAACGCGCGCATCGAGTGCGAGCGCCGACACGATCCCCGCTTGCTTGAGCACCGTGAGATCGATCTCGTCGACGCCCAGTCGCTGCAGGTCCGCCAGCCGCACGACTTCCACATACCGGCGCGTAAGCGACGTAAAGCCGCGCTTCGGCAGGCGCCGGTACAGCGGCATCTGTCCGCCCTCGAATCCGACCTTGTGAAAGCCGCCGGCGCGCGACTTCTGGCCCTTGTGACCGCGACCCGCGGTCTTGCCCCAGCCGGAGCCGATGCCGCGGCCGACACGGTGACGGGCACTCTTGCTGCCGGCCGCCGGTTTCAGATTGTTGAGGCGCATCGTCGACCCCTGTGATTACTCGCCGACCTGAACCAGGTAGGCAACCTTGTTGATCATGCCGCGCACCGCGGGCGTGTCTTCCAGTTCACGCGTCTGGCGCATCTTCTTCAGGCCGAGCCCGCGCACGGTCGCCTGATGCGACACCTTGGCAGAAATCGGGCTCTTGACCAGCGTGACCTTGAGCGTCTTTTTCATCGTCTCTCTCCGGCTCAGCCGAACACTTCCTCGACCGACTTGCCGCGCTTGGCCGCGATCTCGGCCGGAGTGCGCAACTTGCTGAGCGCATCCAGCGTGGCGCGCACCAGGTTGTACGGGTTGGTCGAACCATGTGACTTGGCCACGATGTTGCGAATGCCTATGACGTCGAAAACTGCGCGCATCGGACCGCCAGCGATGACACCGGTACCCTCCGCCGCTGGCGACAGCATCACCCTCGACGCGCCGTGCTTGCCTTCGACAAAGTGGTGCACCGTTCCGTTCTTCAGAGGCATCTTCGCCATGCTGCGACGCGCTTTCTCCATCGCCTTCTGGACCGACACCGGCACCTCGCGGGCCTTGCCCTTGCCCATGCCAATGCGGCCATCGCCGTCACCAACCACGGTCAGTGCAGCAAATCCGAGAATCCGACCACCCTTCACCACCTTGGTGACGCGGTTGATCGCGATCATCTTTTCCTTGATGCCGTCGTCGCGATCCTCGGAGACGACACCCTTCGGTTGAACTCTCGCCATGCGGCTTCCCCTTAGAACTTCAGTCCGGCTTCACGCGCGGCATCCGCCAGCGCCTTGACCCGGCCATGGAATCGGTAACCCGCGCGGTCGAAAGCCACGCTCTCGATGCCGGCTGCCTTCGCCTTCTGGGCGATCCGGGCGCCGACGACCTTGGCCGCGTCGACATTGCTGCCCTTGCCCTTGGCGGTTGCCAGTTGCGTCCTGACTTCCGGCTCGACGGTCGACGCCGACACCAGCACCTTGCCGCCATCGGCGGAAATGACGCTGGCGTAGATGTGCAGGTTGGTGCGACTGACCGTCAGACGATCGGTCTTCTGCAGCGCAATGCGGGCGCGTGTCGCGCGTGCACGACGCAGACGGGTTTCCTTTTTCTCGATCATGTTGACCTCTCGCCGCCTTACTTCTTCTTGGTCTCTTTGATGACCACGACCTCATTGGCGTAACGCACGCCCTTGCCCTTGTAGGGCTCCGGCGGCTTGTAGCCACGGACTTCTGCCGCGACCTGGCCGACTTTCTGCTTGTCGGCGCCCTTGATGACGATCTCGGTCTGCGTCGGCGTTTCGCACTTCACACCGGCGGGCATCTGATGCACGACGGGGTGCGAGAAGCCCAGCGACAGGTTCAGCTTGTCGCCCTGTGCCTGGGCGCGGTAACCGACGCCGACCAGCGACAGCTTCTTCTCGAAACCCTTCGAAACTCCCTGCACCATGGCCGCCACCAGGGCACGCATGGTGCCGCTCATGGCATTGGCCTCGCGCGACTCGTCGGCAGCAGCGAACGACACCTGGCCGTCGGCAAGTTCGACCTTGACGCGGCCAGACAGCGCCTGGTGCAGCGTGCCCAGCGGCCCCTTGACCGTGATGTTGCTGTCGGTGACCTGAACGTCGACACCCTTGGCGACGGTCACCGGAATTCGTGCTACTCGAGACATGGTCTTCCTCCGCTCCGTTACGCGACGTAGCAGAGCACTTCGCCGCCGACGCCCTGGCTGCGGGCCCTGCGGTCGGTCATCACGCCGCGCGAGGTCGAGACAATCGCCACGCCCAGGCCGTTCATCACGGCGGGAATATCGTCGCGGCCCTTGTAGACGCGCAGGCCCGGACGCGAAACGCGCTCGAGACTCTCGATGACCGGGCGGCCGGCGTAGTACTTCAGGCCGATGCGAAGTTCCGGCTTGCCGTCGTTGGCATGCACCTGGAAACCCTCGATGTAGCCCTCGTCCTTCAAGACCTGGGCAATGGCCACCTTGACTTTCGATGACGGCATCGCGACTTCCGGCTTCTCGACCCGCTGTGCATTGCGGATGCGGGTCAGCATGTCGGCGATGGGATCACTCATGCTCATGTGCGTTCCTCGCTTACCAGCTGGCCTTGGTCAGGCCCGGGATATCGCCGCGCATCGCTGCTTCGCGGATCTTGGCGCGGGCCATACCGAACTTGCGGAACGTGCCACGCGGACGGCCGGTCAGCGCGCAACGGTTGCGCAGCCGTACCGGGCTGGAATTGCGCGGCAATGCCTGCAGCCGCTTCATTGCGTCCATGCGCTCGTCCATCGAACGCGTCTGGTCGTCGATGATGGACTTCAGTTCAGCGCGCCTGGCAGCGTGCTTCTTGACCGCTGCCTCACGCTTGGCTTCGCGGTTTATCAATGCGAGTTTCGCCATTTTCCCCTCGCTTAATTGCGGAACGGGAACCGGAACGCAGCGAGAAGCGCCTTGGCTTCATCGTCCGATTTCGCGGTCGTCGTGATACTGATGTTCAGGCCCCGGAGCTTGTCGATCTTGTCGTACTCGATCTCCGGGAAGATGATCTGTTCCTTCAGGCCGATGTTGTAGTTGCCCCGGCCATCGAAGGCGCGACCCGACACGCCGCGGAAGTCCCGCACGCGCGGCAGAGCGACGGTGACCAGTCGGTCGAGGAACTCGTACATCCGCTCGCCACGCAGCGTCACCATGGTGCCGATTGCCAGGCCTTCGCGGATCTTGAAGTTCGCGATCGCCTTGCGCGCCTTGGTCACGACCGGCTTCTGCCCGGCGATCTTCGTCAGGTCGCCGACCGCCATGTCGATGTTCTTCTTGTCATTGACCGCCTCGCCGACGCCCATGTTCAGCGTGATCTTCGCGATGCGCGGAACCTGCATCACGGTCTTGTAGCCGAACTTGGTCATCAGCTCGGGCACGACTTTCTCGCGGTACTGGGTGTGCAAACGCGCCATGTCCAGTTCCCCTTACAGCTTCGCGCCGACGACGGCGCCGTTGCTCTTGAAAACGCGCACTTTCTTGCCCTCAACCTGCTTGAAACCGACGCGGTCACCCTTGCTGGTCGACGGGTTGAAGAGCATCACGTTCGACTGATCGATCGGCATCGTCTTGTCGGTGATGCCGCCGGCCACGCCCTTCATCGGGTTCGGTCGAACATGCTTCTTGACGATGTTGATGCCCTCGATCACGAGGTGCGACTCATCGACACGGCTCAGCACGACGCCGCGCTTGCCCTTGTCCCTGCCTGCGATGACGACGACCTCGTCGCCCTTGCGGATGCGTTCCATGTCCGCGTTCCTCCTACAGAACTTCCGGTGCCAGCGACACGATCTTCATGAAGCGCTCGGTGCGCAGTTCGCGCGTGACCGGGCCGAAGATGCGGGTGCCGATGGGCTCCAGCTTGGCGTTGAGAAGTACCGCCGCGTTGTTGTCGAACTTGATCGCCGAGCCGTCGCCGCGGCGCAAGCCCTTGGCCGTGCGCACGACGACGGCGCTGTAGACCTCGCCCTTCTTGACGCGACCGCGCGGCGCACACTCCTTGATCGTCACCTTGATGACGTCGCCGATGTGCGCGTAGCGGCGCTTGGAGCCGCCCAACACCTTGATACACATCACCGAACGTGCGCCGGTGTTGTCGGCGACGTCGAGCATCGTCTGCATCTGAATCATGGCTTTTCGATCCCAACTTGAACCGTCGGACCGAGCCTTGAGGGCTCGACACAACAGCCAGTCTTGGTCCCGTCCGGGTTGAGGAACCCGCCGTGCGTTCGTCCTGTGCCCCGCCGCCGGCGGGGGGACGAAGCGCACCTGCGCGCTCCGGAAAACTGCTCACTGACTACTCTTGCCTGCTGCCTTGCATGCCTTACGTCGAGAGGTAACGACCTGAGCGGCGGAAAGCCAGTAAGTATATCCGCTTTTGCCGCATCGCGGCAAGCCTAGATGGCCTGAGCCGCCTCGACCACGCGCGTGACTGTCCAGCTCTTGGTCCGGGAAATCGGCCGGCCCTCGGAAATCTCGACGATGTCGCCTTCCTTCAGCGCGTCGGTCTCGTCGTGCGCGTGATACTTGTTCGACTTGACGACGTACTTGCCGTAGACCGGGTGCTTGACACGTCGCTCGACCAGGACGGTCACGGACTTGTCCATCTTGTTGCTGACAACCTTGCCTACCAGCGTGCGCGTCAGCGATTTCTTCTCAGCGTTCATTTGGCGGTCGCCTTCTGCGCGAGCACGGTCCGCACCCGCGCGATGTCGCGCCGGGTGTTGCGGATCTGGCTCGTGTTCTGCAATTGCTGCGTGGCCTTCTGCATGCGCAGGGAAAAATGCGCCTTCTGCAGTTCCTGCAGCTCCTTGGTCAGCGCGTCAGCATCCTTCGCGCGCATTTCCTTGACGTTCATCGTCCGGTCTCCTTAGGCGCCGAGCTGACGCACGACAAACGTGGTCTTCAGCGGCAACTTGGCCGCTGCGAGCGCAAACGCCTCGCGCGCCAGTGTCTCTGTCACGCCGTCGAGTTCATAAACCACATTGCCGGGCCGCACTTCGGCGACCCAGTATTCGGGGTTGCCCTTGCCGTTGCCCATGCGAACCTCGGCCGGCTTCTGCGAAATCGGCTTGTCCGGGAACACGCGGATCCAGACGCGGCCACCACGCTTGATGTGGCGGCTGATCGCACGACGCGCCGCTTCGATCTGTCGTGCGGTCAGGCGGCCGCGCTCGGTGACCTTCAGTCCGAACTCGCCGAAGGAAACATGGGCCCCGCGCAGCGCGAGCCCGCGGTTACGGCCCTTTTGCTCCTTGCGGTACTTGCGACGAGCAGGTTGCAGCATGGCTTACTCTCCGTCTTTCGCGCCGCCCTCGGTCGGCGTCTTGGCCGCCACCTTGCGCACACGCTTGACGACCGGCTTGGCCGCGTCGTCCTTGGGCTTCTCGACGACCGGTGCCGTGGTTTCGACCTTGACTTCGGCGGTCTTGCGCGGGCGCTTGGCCGGCGCCTTGCCTGCCGGGCGGCTGTCGGGACGACCTTCGCCGCGGCGCGGACGACGGTCTTCACGATCCGGTGCCGGCGTGGCGTCGGTCGCCGCGGGCGCTTCGTTGCGACCCAGCGTATCGCCCTTGTAAACCCAGCACTTGACGCCGATGACGCCGTACGTGGTCTTGGCTTCCGAGAAGCCGTAGTCGATGTCCGCACGCAACGTGTGCAGCGGAACACGGCCCTCGCGATACCACTCGGTCCGGGCGATCTCGATGCCGTTCAGGCGACCCGCGCTCATGATCTTGATGCCCTGGGCGCCGAGCCGCATCGCGTTCTGCATCGCACGCTTCATTGCGCGGCGGAACATGATGCGCTTCTCGAGCTGTTGAGTGATCGAGTCGGCGATCAGCTGGGCATCCAGCTCCGGCTTGCGGATTTCCTCGATATTGACGTGCACCGGCACGCCGAGCATTTTCTGCAGCGTCGCCTTGAGCGACTCGATGTCCTCGCCCTTCTTGCCGATGACCACACCCGGACGTGCCGAGTAGATCGTGATGCGCGCGTTCTTCGCCGGACGCTCGATCAGGATGCGACCAACCGAAGCGCTACGCAGCTTCTTACGCAGGAACTCGCGGACCTTGAGGTCCTCCTGCAGCATCTTCGGGAACGCCGGACCGGTGGCAAACCAGCGCGAGCCCCAGTTACGCGTAACGGGGAGTCGGAAGCCGGTCGGATTGATCTTTTGACCCATGGATCACCTATTTCTTCGGTTTGGCGTCGCCGACCGTCACAAAGATGTGGCAGGTCTGTTTGCCGATGCGCGCGCCGCGCCCCTTGGCCCGCGCCGAAAATCGGCGCAGCGTTGCTGCCTTTTCCACCAGGATGCCGGTGACGCGCAGCTCGTCGATGTCGGCGCCGTCGTTGTGCTCGGCATTGGCAATAGCCGACTGGAGCGCCTTCCTGATGATCCCGGCTGCCTTCTTCTGCGTGAAGCCCAGGATATTCAGCGCCTTGTCGACCGGCTTGCCGCGAATCAGGTCGGCAACAAGCCGACCCTTCTGGGCCGACAGTCGTACTCCACGCACCGATGCAGTCGTTTCCATCGTCATCACCTTACTTCTTTGCCACGACGGCCTTCTTGTCCGCCGCGTGACCCTTGAAGGTCCGGGTCAGTGCAAACTCGCCGAGCTTGTGACCGACCATGTTTTCGTTGATGTAGACCGGCACATGCTGCTTGCCGTTGTGCACGGCGATCGTCAGGCCGATGAACTCCGGCAGGATCATCGAGCGACGCGACCAGGTCTTGATCGGCTTCTTGTCGCGGGTGGCCTGCGCCGTTTCGACTTTCTTCAGTAGATGCCCGTCGACAAACGGGCCCTTTTTCAGAGAACGAGACATTCAGGACCCCTTACTTGCGACGGCGCTGCACGATCATCGTGTCGGTGCGCTTGTTGTTGCGGGTTCGATAACCCTTGGCCAGCTGACCCCACGGGCTGACCGGATCGCGCTTGGTGCCGGTACGGCCCTCGCCGCCGCCGTGCGGGTGATCGACGGGGTTCATCGCCACGCCGCGAACGGTCGGCCGCACGCCGCGCCAGCGCATCGCACCGGCCTTGCCGATCTGGCGCAGGTTGTTCTCTTCGTTGCCGACCTCGCCGATCGTTGCGCGGCAATCGATCAGCACGCGGCGGATTTCACCGGATCGCAGCCGCAACTGCGCGTAGGTGCCCTCGCGAGCGAGCAGCTGTACCGACGTGCCGGCGGCACGCGCCAGCTGCGCACCCTTGCCCGGCAGCATCTCGACGCAATGCACAGTCGTGCCGACCGGGATATTGCGCAGGGGCAGCGTATTACCGACCCGGATCGGAGCTTCGTTGCCGCTCATCAGCTGGGCGCCGACCGTCACGCCCTTGGGCGCAATGATGTAGCGCCGCTCGCCGTCGCCATAGACCAGCAGGGCGATATGAGCCGAGCGGTTGGGGTCGTACTCCAGCCGCTCGACCTTGGCCGGCACGCCGTCCTTGGTCCGCTTGAAGTCAATGACCCGATAGTGCTGCTTGTGGCCACCGCCCATGTGGCGTGTCGTGATGCGGCCGGCATTGTTGCGGCCGGACGAACGCGTCTTCTTCTCGAGCAGGCCCGCGAATGGCTTGCCCTTGTGCAGGTTTTCGTTGACGACCTTGACCAGCCCGCGCCGGCCGGCAGACGTCGGTTTGACCTTGACGAGAGCCATTACTTCACCTCTTGCGCGAAGTTGATTTCCTGACCCTCTTTGAGGCAGACGTACGCCTTGCGTACATTGCCGCGCTTGCCGGTGAAACGGCCGAAGCGCTTGCTCTTGCCCTTCTGGTTCAGGATGGAAACCTTGTCGACCTGCACCTTGAAAAGGTGCTCGACGGCGGCCTTGACTTCGTTCTTGGTGGCGTCCTGCATCACACGGAACGCGACCTGGTCGTTCTTCTCACCAATCATCGTGCTCTTCTCGGAAACGATGGGCGCGAGCAGCACGGTGTACAGACGGTCCTGACGGGTCGGCGTGCTCATCCCCACATCTCCTCGAGCTTGGCGATCGCCGGCTTGGTCACGATCACCTTCTTGTAGTGGATCAGCGACAGCGGGTCCGCGTAGCGCGGCTCGACGATCAGGACGTTTTTCAGGTTGCGCGACGCGAGGTACAGGTTTTCGTCGACGGTGTCCGTGATGATCAGCACCGACTCCAGGCCCATCGCCTTCAACTTCTCGGCGAGCAGCTTCGTCTTCGGTGAATCGACCGCGAGACCATCGACGACGGCGATGCGGCCGTCACGCGCCAGCTTTGACAGAATCGACGTCATGCCTGCGCGGTACATCTTCTTGTTCACCTTGTGCGAGAAATTCTCGTCGGGCGAGTTCGGGAACGCGCGGCCACCACCGCGCCAAATCGGGCTCGACGTCATCCCGGCGCGAGCGCGGCCGGTCCCCTTCTGACGCCACGGCTTACGCGTGGAATGCTTGACCGTCGTCCGGTCCTTCTGCGAGCGCGTGCCCTGGCGCGCGTTGGCCTGATAGGCGACGACGATCTGGTGCACCAGCGCTTCGTTGAATTCGCGCCCGAAAAGCGTCTCCGGCGCGGACGTCGTGCCGTCGGACTGGCCCTGGGCGTTCAGTAGCTTGAGTTCCATTGCGCCCTCTCCTTAGGCCTTGGCCGTTGCTTTGGCCTTGGCAGCCGGACGCACGATCACGTTGCCACCGGCCGCGCCGGGGACGGCGCCCTTGATGAGCAACAGCCCGCGCTCTGCATCGATGCGCGCGATCACCAGATTCTGGGTCGTGCGCTGTTCGTCGCCGAGGTGGCCAGCCATGCGCTTGCCTGGAAACACCCGGCCCGGATCCTGCCGGTTGCCGATCGAGCCCGGCGCGTTGGTCGACACGGAGTTGCCGTGCGTGGCGCGGTTCGACGAGAAGTGGTGGCGCTTGATGGCGCCCGCAAATCCCTTGCCGATGGTGACCCCGGTGACATCGACCTTCTGGCCTACGCTGAAGGTATCGACACCGATTGCGGTGCCCGCCTTCATCTCGGCGACTTTGGCAGCGTCGAGTCGGAACTCGCGCAGAACCGAGGCTGCCTCGACGCCGGACTTGGCGTAGTGGCCCGCCTGGGGCTTGGCGACACGGGATGACTTGCGGGTGCCGTAGGCGACCTGGACCGCGGTGTAGCCGTCGGTCTCAGCCGTCTTGACCTGGCTGACGCGGTTGTTCGACACATCGAGCACTGTGACCGGAACGGATTCCCCGTCATCGGTGAAGATGCGCGTCATGCCGACTTTTCGGCCCAGCAAGCCGAGCGTCGAGCGAGCTTCGCTCATTCTTATCTCCATTCCCGGCTTCGATTGGCCAGGACCAAAATTCCGCGTTGTGCGCTGCGCCTGTGGCGGCGCGCTCCGCGTTCAAGCATCCGGGGCGAAAGTCGTTTCAACCCGTCGGGTGCGGAAAGCCTGCGATTCTATCCGGGCCGAGCCTTCGAGGCAAGCAGCCTTACTGAACCTTGATCTCGACGTCCACGCCGGCCGGCAGGTCGAGCTTCATCAGCGCGTCGACCGTCTTGTCGGTCGGGTCGATGATGTCCATCAGCCGCTGGTGGGTGCGCATTTCGAACTGATCGCGCGACGTCTTGTTGACGTGCGGCGAACGCAGAATGTCGAAGCGCTGGATGCGGGTCGGCAGCGGGACCGGGCCGCGAACCACCGCACCGGTGCGCTTGGCGGTGTCAACGATCTCGAGCGCCGACTGGTCGATCAGCTTGTAGTCGAACGCCTTCAGGCGGATGCGTATACGTTGGCTTTGCATGTCTGATCCTTTTCAAAGAGCGAGAGGCCGGCTTCCGCCGGACGCCGGCCTGATTTTCCGTACGCGTTTTCCTATTCGACGATTTTTGCCACCACGCCGGCGCCGACGGTGCGGCCGCCTTCGCGGATGGCAAAGCGCAGTCCTTCTTCCATCGCGATCGGCGCGATCAGCGCCACATCCATCTGGATGTTGTCGCCCGGCATCACCATCTCGGTGCCCGCCGGCAACTGGATCGAGCCGGTCACGTCGGTCGTGCGGAAGTAAAACTGCGGCCGATAGCCATTGAAGAAGGGGGTATGGCGGCCGCCTTCTTCCTTGCTCAGCACATACACCTCGGCCTTGAACTTGGTGTGCGGCGTGATGGAGCCGGGCTTGGCCAGCACCTGGCCGCGCTCGACTTCTTCGCGCTTGGTGCCGCGCAAGAGCACGCCGACGTTGTCACCGGCCTGGCCCTGGTCCAGCAGCTTCCTGAACATCTCCACCCCGGTGCAGGTGGTCTTGAGCGTGGGCTTGATGCCGATGATCTCGATTTCATCACCGACCTTGACGATGCCGCGCTCGATCCGCCCGGTGACGACGGTGCCGCGACCGGAGATGGAGAAGACATCCTCGACCGGCATCAGAAAGGCACCATCAATCGCCCGCTCGGGGGTGGGGATGTAGGTGTCGAGCGCATCGGCCAGCTTCATGATGGACTGCTCGCCGAGCTCGCCCTGGTCGCCTTCGAGCGCCATCTTGGCGCTGCCCTTGACGATGGGAATGTCGTCACCCGGAAACTCGTACTTGCTGAGCAGCTCGCGCACTTCGAGCTCGACGAGCTCCAGGAGCTCGGCGTCGTCGACCATGTCGACCTTGTTCATGTAGACAATGATGTAGGGCACGCCGACCTGGCGCGCCAGCAGGATGTGCTCGCGCGTCTGGGGCATCGGACCGTCAGCAGCACTGACGACCAGAATGGCGCCGTCCATCTGAGCGGCACCGGTGATCATGTTCTTGACGTAGTCGGCGTGGCCCGGGCAGTCCACATGGGCGTAGTGCCGGTTCTTGGTCTCGTACTCGACGTGGGCCGTGTTGATGGTGATGCCGCGCGCCTTTTCCTCCGGCGCCGCATCAATCTGGTCATACGCCCGCGCCTCACCACCAAACTTCTTCGACAACACCAGCGTGATGGCCGCCGTCAAAGTCGTCTTGCCATGATCCACATGACCAATCGTGCCTACATTCACATGCGGCTTCGTACGCTCAAACTTTCCTTTTGCCATCGCTAGGTCCTCAAAGAACGGTTGTTCGTGTTGTGACGACTCTTACTTCGTCTTCGCGGAGATCACGGCTTCGGCCACGGTCTTCGGCGCTTCAGCGTAGTGCTTGAACTCCATCGTGTAGGTCGCGCGGCCCTGAGTCAGCGATCGCAGTGTCGTCGAGTAGCCGAACATCTCAGCCAGCGGCACTTCCGCGCGGATGGCCTTGCCGCCACCCGGCAGATCGTCCATGCCCTGGATGACTCCGCGACGCGACGACAGATCACCCATGACGTCGCCCATCTTCTCTTCTGGCGTCTCGACCTCGACTGCCATGATCGGCTCGAGCAGTGCAGGGGACGCCGCGCGCATGCCGTCCTTGAAACCCATCGAGGCCGCCATCTTGAAGGCGTTCTCGTTCGAATCGACCTCGTGGTACGAGCCGAAGTGCAGGGTGACCTTGACGTCGACGACCGGGTAACCGGCCAGCACGCCGGCTTTCAGCGTTTCGTTGACGCCCTTCTCGACCGCGGGAATGTACTCGCGCGGAACCACGCCGCCCTTGATCGCATCGACGAAGGCAAAGCCCGTCCCCGGAGTCTGCGGCTCGAGCTTCAACACGACGTGGCCGTACTGGCCGCGTCCACCCGACTGCTTGATGAACTTGCCTTCGGCGTTCTCGACCGTCTTGCGGATCGTCTCGCGATAGGCCACCTGCGGCTTGCCGACCGAGGCCTCGACGCTGAACTCGCGCTTCATGCGGTCGACCAGGATCTCCAGGTGCAGCTCGCCCATGCCAGAGATGATGGTCTGACCCGACTCGTCATCCGTGTGAACGCGGAACGACGGGTCCTCCTGCGCAAGCCGATTGAGCGCAATGCCCATCTTTTCCTGGTCGGCCTTGGTCTTCGGCTCCACGGCCTGGGAGATCACCGGCTCCGGGAAGATCATCCGCTCCAGCGTGATGACCTTGTCCGGATCGCACAGCGTGTCGCCCGTGGTCACGTCCTTCATGCCGACCGCCGCCGCGATGTCGCCCGCGCACACTTCCTTGATCTCGTCGCGCTGGTTGGCGTGCATCTGCAGAAGGCGTCCGACGCGCTCCTTGCGGCTCTTGATCGAATTGATGACGGTGTCGCCGGACTTCAGCACGCCGGAATACACGCGCAGGAAGGTGAGCTGACCGACATACGGGTCGGTCATGATCTTGAACGCCAGCGCGGCAAACGGCGCCTCGTCATTGGCCGGGCGTTCTTCCGACACGCCCCGGTCGTTCTCGCCCATGACCAGCCGGACGATCGATCGGGCTCGGCAGGTACTCGACGACCGCGTCGAGCATCGCCTGCACGCCCTTGTTCTTGAAGGCGGAACCGCACAGCATCGGCGTGATCTCGTGCGCAATGGTGCGATGGCGCAGGCCCACCTTGATCTCGGCCTCCGACAGCGCACCACCTTCGAGGTACTTGTTCATCAGTTCCTCGTTGGCCTCGGCCGCTGCCTCGACCATCTTCTCGCGCCATTCCTTGGCCGAGTCGACGAGTTCGGCCGGGATCTCGGCGTACTCGAACTTCATGCCCTTGCTGGCCTCGTCCCAGAAGATCGCCTTCATCTTGACGAGATCGACGATGCCCTTGAAGTTGTCCTCGGAACCGATCGGAATCTGGATCGCCACCGGATTGGCCTTCAGGCGCAGGCGCATCTGCTCGTAGACCTTAAAGAAGTTGGCGCCTGTGCGATCCATCTTGTTGACGAATGCAAGCCGCGGCACGCCGTACTTGTTGGCTTGGCGCCAGACGGTTTCCGACTGCGGCTGCACACCACCCACCGCGCAATAAACCATGCAGGCGCCGTCGAGCACGCGCATGCTGCGCTCGACCTCGATCGTGAAGTCGACGTGGCCCGGGGTATCGATGATGTTGATACGGTGCTCGGGGAACGAAAGGTCCATTCCCTTCCAGAACGTGGTCGTCGCGGCCGATGTGATCGTGATGCCACGCTCCTGCTCCTGCTCCATCCAGTCCATCGTCGCGGCGCCTTCATGCACCTCGCCGAGCTTGTGGTTGACGCCGGTATAAAACAGGATGCGCTCGGTCGTCGTGGTCTTACCGGCGTCGATATGCGCCGAAATGCCGATGTTCCGATACCGCTCGATGGGGGTCTTGCGTGCCATAAGGCTCACCTAGTAAACCTCGCTGCGGACGGCCCTGTGGCCAGTCCGCACAGAAAATTCGTTAGAAGCGGAAATGCGCGAACGCCTTGTTCGCCTCCGCCATGCGATGCACTTCCTCGCGCTTCTTCATCGCGCCGCCACGGCCCTCGGCCGCTTCGATCAGCTCGCCCGCCAGCCGCAGCGGCATCGACTTCTCGCTGCGCTTCTTGGCGGCCTCGCGCAGCCAGCGCATGGCAAGCGCCATGCGGCGCACGGGCCGAACTTCGACCGGCACCTGGTAGTTCGCGCCGCCGACTCGCCGGCTCTTGACTTCGACCATCGGCTTCACGTTCGACAGCGCCAGGGAAAACACTTCGAGCGCGTTCTTGCCTGCCTTGGTCTCGATCTGGGTCAAGGCGCCATAGACAATCCGCTCAGCCACGGCCTTCTTGCCGTCGAGCATGATCACGTTGACGAACTTGGTGACGTCCGGGGATCCGAACTTGGGATCCGGAAGGATTTCGCGCTTCGGTACTTCACGACGACGGGGCATTGCTCACCTCTCTGCTGGCTTCAGTCGTTGGGCGGAACACCGCTTGCTCCGCAACGGCGGCTCCATGGAAACGAGCCGCGACTTACTCGGCCACCTGCTTGTGCAGGCAACCGGGTTGAAAATCAGGCGGCCTTCGGACGCTTGGCGCCGTACTTCGAGCGGGACTGCTTGCGGTCCTTTACACCCTGCGTGTCGAGCGAGCCGCGCACGATGTGGTAGCGCACGCCGGGCAGGTCCTTGACGCGACCGCCGCGAATCAAGACCACCGAGTGCTCCTGCAGGTTGTGGCCTTCACCGCCGATGTACGAGATCACCTCGTAGCCATTGACCAGGCGCACCTTGGCCACCTTGCGCAGCGCCGAGTTCGGCTTCTTTGGCGTCGTCGTGTAGACGCGCGTGCATACGCCGCGCTTCTGCGGGCTGTTCTTGAGCGCCGGGCTCTTGCTCTTGATGCGGGTCGTTTCGCGCGGCTTGCGTACGAGCTGATTGATGGTTGGCATGCGACGTCCGTTATCGAAAATCCAATGGGCACGCCGCCCAAGGCGACATGCGGAAACTCGGTGCGACTAAATCAGTGCGGCCTTTCAGTGCAACTTTTCAGTGCAACTAAAAGGACCACCAGGGACAGCACTGCTTCGGCGGCGCGTTCGGGAACCCCTGCGCCTTGGACTCGACCCTTACGCTGACAGGCCGAGGGGTTTCCGATAACTCGGAAACCGCGAACGCCAAGCGCAGGACGGACAAAGAACGCAACGCCCGGGCGGGCGCCGAAAAGCTCGCCATTATCGCTAGCCTGGCCATACGGTGTCAAGGTGACTGCCGAGCCGCCGACAGCGAAGCCTCAGAAAAAACGGCCCGCACAGGCGGGCCGCTGGTCAAGCGCCGCCTCGCGGCTATTCGGCGACTTCGGTCGACTCGTCTGCACCCGGCTCGCTTTCGCCTTCGGCGGCCAGTGCCTCCATGGCCGCCAACTGTTGCTGCTCCAGCGCGTCGGCCGCTTCCTTTTCCTTGCGGGCGCGGTGGAACGCCAGGCCGGTTCCCGCCGGAATCAGGCGGCCGACGATCACGTTCTCCTTCAACCCGCGCAGATCGTCCTTCTTGCCCATGATCGCGGCCTCGGTGAGGACGCGGGTGGTCTCCTGGAACGATGCTGCAGAGATGAACGAGTCGGTCGACAACGAGGCCTTGGTGATGCCAAGCAGGATGTTGTCGTACAGGGCCGGCCGCTTGCCTTCCGCGATCGCCTTGTCGTTCTCGTCGAAGAGTTCCGAGCGCTCGACCTGTTCACCGGTGATGAATGGTGCGTCACCCGGATCCGAGATCTGAACCCGGCGCAGCATCTGTCGAACGATGACCTCGATGTGCTTGTCGTTGATCTTTACCCCCTGCAGGCGGTAGACGTCCTGGACCTCGTCGACGATGTAGCGCGCGAGCGCCTCGACGCCGAGCAGACGCAGGATGTCGTGCGGATCCGCCGGTCCATCGACGATGGACTCGCCGCGGTTGACGACCTGGCCATCGTGCACCAGCAGGTGCTTGTCCTTGGTGATCAGGAACTCGTGCTCCTTGCCGTCGAGGTCGGTGATGATGAGCCGCTGCTTGCCCTTGGTTTCCTTGCCGAACGTGACCGTTCCAGTGACTTCGGCCAGCATGCCCGCATCCTTCGGCGAGCGCGCCTCGAAGAGCTCGGCGACGCGCGGCAGACCCCCGGTGATGTCGCGGGTCTTCTGCGACTCGGTCGGGATACGCGCCAGCACCTCGCCGACACCAACCTGCTGGGCATCGCGCACGACGATGAGCGCACCGATCGGGAAGCTGATCGTCACCGAGTGCTCGGTGCCCGGGATCTTCACTTCTGCCCCGGCTTCGTTCAGCAACTTGACCTGCGGGCGCACGCCCTTGCTTGACGCCGTCCGGCGCTTGGCGTCGATCACTACCAGCGTCGACAGGCCAGTGACCTCGTCGATCTGCTTGGCGACGGTCACGCCTTCCTCGACGTGTTCGAACTTCACGGTACCTGCGTACTCGGTGATGATCGGTCGGGTCAGCGGGTCCCAGCTGGCGAGCTGGGTGCCGGCCTTGACCTGCTTGCCGTCGGCCACCAGCAGCATGGCGCCATAGGGCACCTTGTGGCGCTCACGCTCCCGGCCGTTGTCGTCAACGATGGTGACCTCGCCGGATCGCGAGATGGCGACCTGCTCACCCTTCACGTTCGTGACATAGCGCATCGTCGCGGTAAACCGCACCGTGCCGTTGCTCTTGGCCTCGACACCCGACGCCACTGCTGCTCGCGAAGCCGCTCCGCCGATGTGGAAGGTCCGCATAGTCAGCTGCGTGCCCGGCTCGCCGATCGACTGTGCGGCGATGACGCCCACGGCTTCGCCGGAGTTGACCAGCACGCCTCGGCCGAGGTCGCGGCCATAGCACTTCGCGCACAGACCGTACCGGGTTTCGCAAGTGAGCGGCGTACGAACGCGCACTTCGTCGATACCCAGCGCCTCGATTTGCTCGACCGCATCTTCGTCGAGCAGAGCGGCCTGCGCATAAAGCACATCCTGCGTGTCCGGGTTGATCACATCGACCGCTGCGACGCGGCCGAGGATACGGTCACGCAGCGGCTCGATGACCTCGCCACCCTCGACCAGTGCACGCATGGCGACGCCATTGATCGTGCCGCAATCGTCTTCGGTCACGACCAGGTCCTGCGTGACGTCGACCAGTCGACGCGTCAGGTAGCCCGAGTTCGCCGTCTTCAGCGCCGTGTCGGCCAGGCCCTTGCGCGCGCCGTGTGTCGAGATGAAGTACTGCAGTACGTTCAGTCCCTCGCGGAAGTTCGCCGTGATCGGCGTTTCGATGATCGAGCCATCCGGCTTGGCCATCAGGCCGCGCATACCCGCGAGCTGGCGGATCTGTGCCACCGAGCCGCGCGCACCCGAGTCGGCCATCATCCAAATGGAGTTGAACGACTCCTGCTTCACTTCCTGGCCGTGGCGGTCGATCGTCTGCTCGGTCGCGAGGTGCTCCATCATGACCTTGCCGACGTGATCGCCGGCGCGGCCCCAGATGTCGACCACCTTGTTATAGCGCTCGCCCTGCGTAACGAGACCCGAGGTGTACTGCGCCTCGATCTCCTTCACTTCCTTCTCGGCGCTGCGGATGATCTCCTCCTTCTGCGCCGGCACGACCATGTCGTCGATGGCGATCGACAGGCCCGCGCGGGTGGCAAGCGTGAATCCCGACTGCATCAGCTTGTCGGCGAAGATCACCGTCTCGCGCAGTCCGCACTTGCGGAACGCCGTGTTGATGAGCTTGCTGATCTCTTTCTTCTTCAGCGGCCTGTTCAGTACGGAGAACGGCAGGCCCGCAGGCAGGATCTCCGACATGAACGCGCGTCCGACCGTGGTCTCGTAGCGCGTGATCTTTGGCGTTTTCTCCCCGGTCTCCGGATTGACTTCGACCTCGCGGATGCGAACCGTGATGCGCGTCTGCAGCTCGACCTTCCGATTCTCATAGGCGCGATGCACCTCGGCCAGATCGGCAAAGAACGAACCCTCACCCTTCCCGTTGATCTTCTCGCGGGTGGCAAAGTACAGACCCAGCACGATGTCCTGGCTCGGCACGATTGACGGATCGCCGTTGCTCGGGAACAGCACGTTGTTCGACGCCAGCATCAGCGAACGCGCCTCGAGCTGCGCCTCGAGTGACAGCGGCACGTGCACGGCCATCTGGTCACCGTCGAAGTCGGCGTTGAACGCCGCGCAGACGAGCGGATGCAGCTGGATCGCCTTGCCCTCGATCAACACGGGCTCGAACGCCTGGATGCCGAGTCGATGCAGCGTCGGAGCGCGGTTCAGCATCACCGGGTGCTGGCGGATCACCTCTTCAAGGATGTCCCACACCACCGGCTCTTGCGACTCGACCATCTTCTTGGCCGCCTTGATCGTCGTGGCCAGGCCCATCAGTTCGAGCTTGTTGAAGATGAACGGCTTGAAGAGCTCGAGCGCCATCAGCTTCGGTAGGCCGCATTGATGGAGCTTCAATTGCGGCCCAACGACGATGACCGAACGGCCTGAATAATCGACGCGCTTGCCGAGTAGGTTCTGACGGAAGCGGCCGCCTTTGCCCTTGATCATGTCGGCCAGCGACTTCAGCGGGCGTTTGTTGGCACCCGTCATCGCCTTGCCGCGACGGCCGTTGTCGAGCAGCGAGTCGACCGCCTCCTGCAGCATGCGCTTCTCGTTGCGCACGATGATTTCCGGCGCCTTCAGTTCCAGCAGCCGCTTCAGGCGGTTGTTGCGGTTGATGACGCGGCGATACAGGTCGTTCAGGTCCGACGTCGCGAAACGGCCGCCATCGAGCGGCACCAGCGGGCGCAGCTCGGGCGGCAGAACCGGCAGCACCTCGAGGATCATCCACTCGGGCTTGATGCCCGAACGCTGGAAGCCCTCGAGCACCTTGAGGCGCTTGGCGAACTTCTTGATCTTGGCTTCGGACCCGGTCTCGGCCAGGTCCTTGCGCAGGGTCTCGATCTCGCTGCCGACGTTGATTCCGCGCAACAGCTCGCGAATCGCCTCGGCGCCCATCAGCGCGCGGAAGTCGTCGCCGTATTCCTCGGTCTTGGCGATGAAGTCGTCTTCCGTCATCAGCTGCCCCTTCTTCAGGGGCGTGAAGCCGGGATCAACGACGCAGTAGGCCTCGAAGTACAGCACGCGCTCGATGTCGCGCAGCGTCATGTCGAGCACCATGCCCATGCGGGACGGCAGGCTCTTCAGGAACCAGATGTGCGCGGTCGGGCTGGCGAGCTCGATATGCCCCATGCGCTCGCGGCGAACCTTGGCGAGCGTCACCTCGACGCCGCACTTCTCGCAGATCACGCCACGGTGCTTGAGGCGCTTGTACTTGCCGCACAGGCACTCGTAGTCCTTGATCGGCCCGAAGATCTTGGCGCAGAAGAGTCCATCGCGCTCCGGCTTGAACGTCCGGTAGTTGATCGTCTCGGGCTTCTTGACTTCGCCGAAGGACCACGAGCGAATCTTGTCGGGAGAGGCGATGCCGATCTTGATGGAATCGAACTGCTCCTGCTGCTGTACCTGCTTGAATAGATCGAGTAGCGCTTTCATGCGTACCTCTCAGTATTTGCGTCAATGAGCGGTTAGTTGCGCTCGAGATCCATGTCGATGCCCAGCGACCGGATTTCCTTGACCAGCACGTTGAACGACTCCGGCATGCCGGCGTCGATCACGTGATCGCCCTTGACGATGTTCTCGTAGACCTTGGTGCGGCCCTGCACGTCGTCGCTCTTGACGGTGAGCATCTCCTGCAGCACATACGCCGCGCCGTAGGCTTCCAGTGCCCACACCTCCATCTCGCCGAATCGCTGGCCGCCGAACTGCGCCTTGCCGCCCAGCGGCTGCTGGGTGACGAGCGAGTACGGGCCGGTCGAACGCGCGTGCATCTTGTCGTCGACCAGGTGGTGCAGCTTCAGCATGTGCATGTAGCCAACCGTCACCGTGCGCTCGAACGCGTCGCCGGTGCGTCCGTCGAAAAGGTGCGTCTGCGTCTTCGTCGCCGTCAGTTGCAGGCGCTTCGCGACCTCCTCCGGATAGGCGAGGTCGAGCATCGCGTGGATTTCCTTCTCCGCCGCGCCGTCGAACACCGGCGTGGCGAACGGAACCCCGTCGCGCAGGTGCTCGGCGAGCTGCGTGATCTCATCCTCATTCAGGTGATCGAGATCTTCCGGCTTGCCGGAGCGGTTGTAGATCTCCTTCAGCAGCTGGCGTACCTGCGCAGACTTTGCCGTGGCCAGCATGTCGCCGATGCGTTGTCCCAGGCCCTTGGCGGCCCATCCCAAATGCGTCTCGAGGATCTGGCCGACGTTCATCCGCGACGGCACGCCGAGCGGGTTCAGCACGATGTCGACCGGCGTGCCATCGGCCATGTACGGCATGTCCTCGACGGGCACGATGCGCGACACCACGCCCTTGTTGCCGTGCCGGCCGGCCATCTTGTCGCCCGGCTGCAGGCGACGCTTAACCGCCAGGTAGACCTTGACCATCTTCAGCACGCCCGGCGGCAATTCGTCGCCCTGCGTCAGCTTCTTCTTCTTGTCCTCGAAGGCCTGGTCGAACTGCTTGCGCTTCAATTCGATCGAATCCTTCAGTCCCTCGAGCTGCGCGGCGGCCTCGTCATCGGCCAGGCGGATCTCGAACCAGTGATATTTCTCGAGCGACTCGAGATAGTCCTTGGTGATGACCGTGCCCTTGGTTATCTTGCGCGGGCCGCCGATGGCTTCCTTCTTCAGCAGCAGCTTCTCGATGCGCTGGAATGCGTCGCCTTCGACGATGCGCAGCTGGTCGTTCAGGTCTTGGCGGTAGCGCTTGAGCGCGTCATCGATGATCTGCTGTGCGCGCTTGTCGCGCACGATGCCTTCGCGTGTGAAGACCTGCACGTCGATCACGGTGCCGCTCATGCCCGACGGCACGCGCAGCGACGTGTCCTTCACGTCCGAGGCCTTCTCGCCAAAGATCGCGCGCAGCAGCTTTTCTTCCGGCGTCAGCTGAGTCTCGCCCTTCGGCGTGACCTTGCCGACCAGCACGTCACCCGCGTTGACCTCGGCTCCGATGTAGACGATGCCGGAGTCATCAAGGCGCGCCAGCTGGTTCTCCGAGAGATTGCTGATGTCGCGCGTGATCTCCTCTGGCCCCAGCTTGGTATCGCGCGCGACGACGTTCAGTTCCTCGATGTGGATCGAGGTGTAGCGGTCGTCCGCGACCACGCGCTCGGAGATGAGGATCGAGTCCTCGAAGTTGTAGCCGTTCCAAGGCATGAACGCGACCAGCATGTTCTGGCCCAGCGCCAGTTCACCCAGGTCGGTCGATGCGCCGTCCGCGATCACGTCGCCCTTGGCGATGACATCGCCCTTCTTGACGATCGGCGTCTGGTTGATGTTCGTGTTCTGGTTCGAACGCGTGTACTTGGTCAGGTTGTAGATATCGACGCCGACTTCACCCGCGACGTTTTCGTTCTCGTGCACACGCACGACGATGCGGTTGGCATCGACGTAGTCGACCAGTCCGCCGCGCAATGCCTGAACGGTCGTGCCCGAGTCGACCGCCACGGTGCGCTCCACACCGGTGCCGACAAACGGCTTTTCCGGTCGCAGGCAGGGCACGGCCTGGCGCTGCATGTTCGAGCCCATCAGCGCGCGGTTGGCGTCGTCGTGCTCGAGGAACGGGATCAGCGATGCCGCCACGGAAACGATCTGCGACGGCGCGATGTCCATGTACTGCACACGCTCCGGCGACATCAGCACGAACTCGCCGTTTTCGCGGCAGCTCACGAGTTCGTCCATGAATTTGCCGGTCTTGTCGAGCGGGGCATTGGCCTGCGCGATCACGTACTTGCCTTCCTCGATCGCGGACAGATACGAGATCTCGGTGGTGACGTGACCTTTCTCGACCTTGCGATACGGGGTTTCGAGGAAGCCGTACTCGTTCAGGCGTGCATACAGCGCCATCGAATTGATCAGGCCGATGTTCGGACCTTCAGGCGTCTCGATCGGACACACGCGGCCGTAGTGCGTCGGGTGCACGTCGCGCACTTCGAAGCCAGCGCGTTCGCGCGTCAGGCCGCCCGGTCCCAGTGCCGAGACGCGCCGCTTGTGCGTGATTTCCGACAGCGGGTTGGTCTGGTCCATGAACTGCGACAGCTGGGACGATCCGAAGAACTCGCGGATCGATGCGCTGATCGGCTTCGAGTTGATCAGGTCGTGCGGCATCAGGTTTTCGGTCTCGGCCTGGCCGAGGCGTTCCTTGACCGCACGCTCGACGCGCACGAGGCCCGCGCGGAACTGGTTTTCCGCCAGCTCGCCGACGCAGCGCACACGGCGATTGCCGAGGTGGTCGATGTCGTCGATTTCGCCGCGACCGTTGCGCAACTCGACGAGGAGCTTCATCGTGTCGATGATGTCCTCGTTGGTCAGCGTCATCGGGCCGGTGATCTCCGGACGACCGAAGCGCGAATTGACCTTCATGCGGCCGACCCGTGACAGGTCGTAGGTCTCGTCGTCGAAGAACAGGCGCCGGAACAGCGTCTCGACCGCGTCTTCCGTCGGCGGCTCGCCGGGACGCATCATGCGGTAGATGGCGATACGCGCCGCCAGCTGGTCGCCGGTCTCGTCGATGCGCAGCGTGTTCGAGATGAACGGTCCCTGGTCCAGGTCGTTGGTGTAGATCGTGCGGATCTCCTGCACGTTCGCGACGCGAAGCTTCTTGAGCGTGTCTTCGGTCACCTCATCGTTCGCATTCGCAACGATCTCCCCGGTCTCGGGGTCGACGACTTTGTTGGCGAGCACGCGGCCGAGCAGATAGTCCTCGGTGACCGCGATGCGCTTCATGCCCGCCGCTTCCATGTCGCGGATGTGCTTGGCGTTGATGCGCTTGTCCTTGGCGACGACGACCTTGCCGGCCTTGTCGGTAATGTCGAAGCGCGCGATCTCGCCACGCAGTCGCTCCGGCACGAGTTCCATGAAGGCGCCCTCGGCAGCCAGCTGGAAGGCATCGGAACGGAAGAAGTGCGCCAGCACCTGCTCGTTGCTGAGGCCGATCGCCTTCAGCAGGATCGTTGCCGGCATCTTGCGGCGGCGATCGACGCGGAAGTACAGGATGTCCTTCGGATCGAACTCGAAGTCGAGCCAGGAGCCGCGGTACGGGATCACCCGCGCAGAGAACAGCAGCTTGCCGCTCGAATGCGTCTTGCCGCGGTCGTGCTCGAAAAACACGCCGGGCGAGCGGTGCAGCTGGCTGACGATCACGCGCTCTGTGCCGTTGATCACGAACGAACCGGTGGTCGTCATGAGCGGTATCTCGCCCATGTAGACCTCCTGCTCCTTCACTTCCTTGACCGTCGGCTTGCTGGCCTCGCGATCCATGATCACGAGCCGCACCTTGGCGCGCAGAGGCGAGGCGTAGGTCAGCCCGCGCTGCTGGCATTCCTTCACGTCGAACGCCGGCTCGCCCAGGTTGAAGCTGACGAACTCGAGCCGGGCCATGCCGTTGTGGCTGGAGATCGGAAAGATGGACGAGAACGCCGCTTGCAGGCCCTCGGTCTTGCGCTTGCTGGCAGGCGTATCCGCCTGCAGGAATTGCGTGTACGACTCGAGCTGGGTCGCAAGCAGGAAAGGCACCGCCAGAACGCTTGGCCTTTTGGCAAAGCTCTTGCGAATGCGCTTCTTTTCAGTGAACGAGTACGGCATGGACACTCCGTTCGACGCGGGAGAGAGAAAAAATGCGGCCTGACCGGGCGTTTGCAGGGACGACAAACGCCACCGCGGGCACAGCAGAGGCTGTCGCCCGGGCGGCGTAGGGGAATCCTGCGCGTCCGCTCATTCAGGGGAAGACTTTGATCTGAAGCCGATGGCTGCAGGTCAAAGGCCTCCCGGCCTTTCGGTTCAGAACACCGGCGAAGCTGCCTTCGCCGGCATCCCTGGCCGTTTACTTCACGTCGACCTTGGCGCCGGCGTCTTCCAGCTTCTTCTTGGCGGCCTCGGCATCGGCCTTGTTCACGCCTTCCTTTACGGGCTTCGGTGCGCCGTCGACCAGGTCCTTGGCTTCCTTCAGACCCAGGCCCGTCAGCTCACGCACGGCCTTGATGACGTTGACCTTGTTGGCGCCGATTTCCGCCAGGATGACGTTGAACTCGGTCTGCTCTTCAGCGGCCGGCGCAGCAGCGCCCGCCGCCGGTGCGGCCACGGCCACCGCGGCAGCAGCGGCCGAGACGCCGAACTTCTCTTCCATCAGCTTGATCAGTTCGCTGATCTCGAGCACCGACTTTGCGGCGATCGCGTCGAGGATTTCTTGATTCGAAAGTGCCATTTGATTGACTCCTGTGCGTTGATTCAGTTCCGGAATTTGGGATGGGGATCAGGCCGCCGTTGCTTCCTTGGCATCGCGGACTGCGGCGAGCGTGCGGACGAGGCGCGACGGCACTTCGTTCAGCGTGCGAACGAACTGCGCGATCGGTGCCTGCATCGTCGCCATCAGCTTCGCCAGGAGTTCCTCGCGGCTCGGCATCGTCGCCAGCGCCTTGACGCCCTTTTCGTCCATGACGAAATTGGCCATCGCGCCGGCTTTGACGACAAGCTTGTCGTTGTCCTTGGCAAAGCTGGAGAGCACTTTGGCCGCCGCGACCGGGTCAGCGGAAAATCCATACACCAGCGGTCCGACCAACTTGTCGGACAGTCCGGCGAACGGCGTTCCACTGACGGCACGACGTGCCAGCGTGTTCTTCAGCACGCGCAGTTGGACACCCTGGCCGCGCGCTTGCTTGCGCAGCTTGGTGGCCGATTCCACATCCAGACCACGGTACTCGGCGACGATGATCGTCTGGGCCGATGCCACTAGGGCACTGACCTCTTCGACCTTGGCCGCTTTCTCCTGCCGATTGAGACCCACGGTACTGGCTCCACTCAAAATGTGCTTCGCATTCGTGCTTGCGCACTGGCTAGGCACCGGTTGCACCACCCGGCGTCCGAAGCGACATCTCGAGTGCTGAACAACGCACTTTCCATGTCTTCCTCGGGGCCGTCTGCGCTGGATTCCTGCTGCCGACCTGTCATCGCCGAGCGTTTCGATGCGAGACAGAGCAGACGGTGATTAAGGAGAAGACCCAGGGGCGCATTCGTTGCACGCTCGCGCCATCGGTGTCGTTCTCGTCCAGCGGTCTTTGACAGCAGCGCGCCCGTATCGATGTTCCGACGCAGCGCGCAGCCCAAAGTCCCTTGTGACCCGGTCGCAGCCGGGTCGAATCCTTTGCCTCTCGAACTAGCCGTTCAGTGATGCCGCATCGACGCGCACGCCGATGCCCATCGTCGAGGAGACCGAAATCTTGCGCAGATAAATGCCCTTGCTCGAGGCCGGCTTGACCTTGTTCAGCGCCTCGACCAGGGCCGACAGGTTGGTCTTGAGTCGATCGACTTCGAACGAGGCCCGACCGATCGTCGTATGCACGATGCCCGCCTTGTCGGCGCGAAACTGCACCTGGCCTGCCTTGGCGTTCTTCACCGCCTGCACGACGTCCGGCGTCACCGTGCCGACCTTGGGGTTCGGCATCAGGCCGCGCGGCCCAAGGATCTGGCCCAACTGTCCGACAACGCGCATCGCATCCGGAGAAGCGATCACGACATCGAAGTCCATGAATCCTTCCTTGACCTTCGCCGCCAGGTCTTCGAAGCCGACGATGTCGGCGCCCGCCGCCTTGGCCTCGTCCGCCTTCGCACCCTGCGCGAAGACGGCGACGCGCTTGGTCTTGCCGCTACCCGCAGGCAGCACGACCGAACCACGGACCGTCTGATCCGATTTTTTCGCGTCGATGCCCAGCACGACCGCGACATCGACCGACTCGTCGAATTTGGCGGTGGCGCATTCCTTCACGAGTGCAAGCGCATCCGCAATCGCATAGTGCTTCTGCGGATCGACCTTGGCGTGGATCGTCTTGGATCGTTTCGAAACCGTCATTTACAGGCCCTCCACCGTGATGCCCATCGAACGGGCGCTGCCGGCGATCGTGCGTACAGCGGCATCCAGTCCGGCGGCCGTGAGGTCGGGCATCTTTGCCTTGGCGATGTCCTCGGCCTGGGCACGGGTGATCTTGCCGACCTTGTCGGTGTGCGGCTTGGGCGAACCCTTATCAATCTTCGCGGCCTTCTTGATCAGCACCGTCGCCGGTGGCGTCTTCATGACGAAGGTGAAGCTCTTGTCCGCGTAGGCCGTGATCACCACCGGAATCGGCAGGCCCGGTTCCACGCCCTGTGTCTGGGCGTTGAAGGACTTGCAGAATTCCATGATGTTCAGGCCGCGCTGACCGAGCGCGGGGCCGATCGGGGGCGACGGATTCGCCTTTCCTGCCGGCACTTGCAGCTTGATAAAGCCGACGATCTTCTTTGCCATGATGGCTCCTGTGGGTTCAAGCGCCGTGCGTTTCTGCGCACAGCTCCCCTGCTAATTCGGCTCGTTGCTTCTGATCCAGTGGTTGGCGCCGAGCCGCCTCAAGCCAACCACTCAATGCTCTTCGTTAAACCTTCTCGACCTGCCCGAACTCGAGTTCGACCGGAGTCGAACGGCCGAAAATCGTCACCGACACACGAAGGCGACTCTTTTCGTAGTTCACTTCCTCGACGTTGCCGTTGAAGTCGGTGAACGGACCATCCTTCACGCGCACCATCTCGCCCACTTCGAACAGCGTTTTCGGGCGCGGCTTTTCGGCACCTTCCTGCATACGCAGCAGAATCTCGTCAACTTCCCGCTGCGGCAGCGGCGACGGGCGGTTGGCGGTGCCACCGAGAAAACCGGTCACCTTAGGCGTGCTCTTGACCAGATGCCATGCCTCGTCGGTCATGTCCATCTCGACCAGGACGTAGCCGGAGTACATGCGGCGCTCGGTGATCGACTTCTTGCCGCCTTTGACCTCGACGACTTCCTCGACCGGCACCAGGATCTGTCCGAACTGCGACTGCAGCCCGGCGCGATTGATTCGCTCCTGCAGCGTGCGTGCGACGCTCTTTTCCATGCCCGAATAGGCATGGACCACGTACCAGCGCTTGGTGCTCGAACCCGTTGCAGCTTCAGTCGTCATGTTTGCCTCAGCGCCAACTCAACAGCAGGTCGTACAGGAACCACTCCAGGCTCTTGTCGACGACGAACAGGAAGAGCGCCATCAGTACGACGAAGCCGAAAACGATGCCGGTTGTGCTGATCGTTTCCTTGCGCGACGGCCAGACCACGCGCTTCGTCTCCTGATACGACTCGCGGGCATAGGCAAGAAAGCGCTTGCCTGGCTCGGAAAACCAGGCGAGCGCGATTCCGGCCGCCAGTCCGCCTATCAGCGCGCCGACGCGAACGAGGGTCGGCTGCTCCGTCAGGAATGTGAACCCGAGGACGCCTGCGGCGGCCGCGATCACCGCCACCGCCACGATGGCGAAGTCGGTCTTGCTGGCTACGGTCTCGACGTTTTGCGTCGTCATCTGCAGTGATCTCTTCAGCACCCGCCACTGGCGGGGTCACTCGATTTGGCAGGGGCAGAGGGAATCGAACCCCCAACCTTCGGTTTTGGAGACCGACGCTCTGCCAGTTGAGCTATACCCCTACCGGAACTGGCCGGCGCGGCCGCGTGGCCGCACCGCGATCTCGCTTTCCTATTCGACGATTTTTGCCACCACGCCGGCGCCGACGGTGCGGCCGCCTTCGCGGATGGCAAAGCGCAGTCCTTCTTCCATCGCGATCGGCGCGATCAGCGCCACATCCATCTGGATGTTGTCGCCCGGCATCACCATCTCGGTGCCCGCCGGCAACTGGATCGAGCCGGTCACGTCGGTCGTGCGGAAGTAAAACTGCGGCCGATAGCCATTGAAGAAGGGGGTATGGCGGCCGCCTTCTTCCTTGCTCAGCACATACACCTCGGCCTTGAACTTGGTGTGCGGCGTGATGGAGCCGGGCTTGGCCAGCACCTGGCCGCGCTCGACTTCTTCGCGCTTGGTGCCGCGCAAGAGCACGCCGACGTTGTCACCGGCCTGACCCTGGTCCAGCAGCTTCCTGAACATCTCCACCCCGGTGCAGGTGGTCTTGAGCGTGGGCTTGATGCCGATGATCTCGATTTCATCACCGACCTTGACGATGCCGCGCTCGATCCGCCCGGTGACGACGGTGCCGCGACCGGAGATGGAGAAGACATCCTCGACCGGCATCAGAAAGGCACCATCAATCGCCCGCTCGGGGGTGGGGATGTAGGTGTCGAGCGCATCGGCCAGCTTCATGATGGACTGCTCGCCGAGCTCGCCCTGGTCGCCTTCGAGCGCCATCTTGGCGCTGCCCTTGACGATGGGAATGTCGTCACCCGGAAACTCGTACTTGCTGAGCAGCTCGCGCACTTCGAGCTCGACGAGCTCCAGGAGCTCGGCGTCGTCGACCATGTCGACCTTGTTCATGTAGACAATGATGTAGGGCACGCCGACCTGGCGCGCCAGCAGGATGTGCTCGCGCGTCTGGGGCATCGGACCGTCAGCAGCACTGACGACCAGAATGGCGCCGTCCATCTGAGCGGCACCGGTGATCATGTTCTTGACGTAGTCGGCGTGGCCCGGGCAGTCCACATGGGCGTAGTGCCGGTTCTTGGTCTCGTACTCGACGTGGGCCGTGTTGATGGTGATGCCGCGCGCCTTTTCCTCCGGCGCCGCATCAATCTGGTCATACGCCCGCGCCTCACCACCAAACTTCTTCGACAACACCAGCGTGATGGCCGCCGTCAAAGTCGTCTTGCCATGATCCACATGACCAATCGTGCCTACATTCACATGCGGCTTCGTACGCTCAAACTTTCCTTTTGCCATCGCAGACTCCTGACCGCCCGTTCTTCGTACTTTCCCGATTTCTCTCGATCGCTTCCGATCGACGCCGACTGCATTGCCTTCGATCTGGTGCCCATGACGCGGATCGAACGCGTGACCTCTCCCTTACCAAGGGAGTGCTCTACCACTGAGCCACATGGGCCTCGCGTCGTTCGCGCATGCGCTTAACGCCGCGTTGCTTGCTCTTGAACTCGCGTCTTCTCCCTGGAAATCTTCTGGAGCGGGTGAAGGGAATCGAACCCTCGTCGTAAGCTTGGAAGGCTTCTGCTCTACCATTGAGCTACACCCGCTCAACGAACTCCTGATATCAAAAGCCGCATCAGCTTGCTGCGGGTGTTTCGCTACCTGCACGCCGGATTCGCCCGGAGAATGCTGGTGGAGGAGGTTGGATTCGAACCAACGTAGGCGTAAGCCAACAGATTTACAGTCTGCCCCCTTTAACCACTCGGGCACCCCTCCGCGGCGAACCGCAAATTATGGTTGTGCAACAAAGGCTTGTCAAACCGACTCGCCTTGGGTGCACTGCACCAGCCTGCTGCGGGTCCCTTCTGCCAAGCTCGAAGCGAGCGCCGACCGGCCGTGGTCCGCAACTGAACCCGAATGTCGTGAATAGTTAGCGCACACTCTTGAGTATGTTGCCCAATCACTATGGACATCAAAGGTTGACATGCGACGCTCAGCCCCGATACTTGTGCAATGCACAAAATAGAGGCCCTTGACCCCGGTATTGAGCGCGCGGCTGCCGCCGCCCCTGCTCTTCCCCGTACCCCGCAACCCGGCGAGTCGCCTTGCGTTTCGCTGATCGCGCAGCTCGGGCCGGGACACCGCAAGCACATTGAGTCCCACCTGCGATCGCTGCCGGCGGACGACCGTCGGCTGCGCTTTGGGCATGCCATCAGCGATGCCAGCCTTGCCGCCTACGTCCGTCACATCCGATTCCACCGCGATGCGGCCTTCGGCGCATTCGATGACAGCGGGACCATCCGGGCGTTCGGCCACTTGGCATTTGCAGCCGATTGCGAAGCAGCCGAACTCGGAATTTCGGTGGACCCGGCGGTGCGGAAACAGGGCGTCGGTCTTGCGCTTCTGGAACGGGCGGCCGCGCATGCGCGCAACCGCGGCCACACCCGGCTTGTCATGGCCTACTTGCCCGAGAACACGGCCCTCGCTTCGCTGGCCCGGCGCGCGGGCATGCAGATTGTGTTCGACCCGATCGAGCCGCGCGCCTATCTGTCACTGGAACCGGCTTCACCCGCCTCGATGCTGCAGGAGGCGTTCGGCGAGGCCATTGCCGCACTCGACCTGGGGTTTCGCCTCAGCGCCGATCCGGCGCGACCTACATCTGCTTGAACAGGTGCGTGTAGTTGCGGCTGACCTCGAGCTTGTCGGGCCGCCCCTTGACCTGGACCAGCTGCCGCCCGCGAAAGTCGCGCACCACGCCAGCTATGGCATCGGCGTTCACGATGGTGGAGCGGTGGATCTGCCAGAACTTTTCCGGGTCGAGTTCATCGACCAGTTCCTTGATCGGCTTGCGGATGAGCGCTTCGAACGTCTCTGTCTGCACGCGCGTGTACTTCTCGTCCGACGTGAAGAACAGCACGTCCGCGACCGGGATCAGCTTGATCTGCTGGCCCACGCTCGCCTGGATCCATTGCAGCTTGCTGCCGCCCGACGTTGACGGCATCGCCCCGCTGTCGGCATCGAGACGCGCCGCCAGCTTGGTCAGCAATTCGCCTAGATCGCTGGGCCGCCGGCCGAGACGCTTCTTGAGCCGCGCCACCGTCAGTTCGAGCCGCTCCCGTTCGGCCGGCTTGAGGACATAGTCGACGGCGCCGTGCTCAAACGCATCGACGGCGTACTCGTTGTAGGCCGTGATGAAGACGACGTGGCAGGCTTCGCCGATGGCCCGTGCAGCCTCGATCCCGGTCATGCCGGGCATGCGGATGTCGAGGAACGCCAGGTCGGGCGCGTGCTGACTGACGGCAGCGACCGCCTCCTCGCCATTCTTGGCCTCGGCCACGATGTCGAGTTCAGGCCAGACTTCGGTCAAGCGAGCGCGCAACTGCTCGCGCATTAACCTTTCGTCATCCGCGATGATCGCCCGTGGCATGCAGCGATTATGCGTCAGGCGGGCTGCGCTGCGGGCTGCATCGGCATGTCGGCTTCGAAGGTGTAGGGCACGTCGATAGTGACGATCGTCCCTGACGGATCGTTCGCATCGATCGACAGACGGGCACGTCCGCCATAGAGTGCCGACAGTCGTTCACGGACATTGGCCAGGCCAACGCCAGTTCCCGGTCGCGAGGCGGCGGCGAACCCGAGGCCCGTGTCGGCAACGGTCACGCGCAACCGACCGTCAACGATGTCCGCCGAGATCGTGATCGAGCCGCCTTCAGGCTTCGGTTCGAGGCCGTGCTTGATCGCGTTCTCTATCAACGACTGCAGCATCATCGGCGGAAACTGGGCCGAGGACAGACCCTGCGGCACGGTGACCGTGTACTGCAGTCGATCCTCCATGCGGAACTTCAGGATCTCCAGGTACGAGCGGCACAGCTGCACTTCCTTGCCCAGCGTGGTCGAGCCTTCTCGCATCTGCGGCAGTGCTGCGCGCAAGTACTGGATCAGGTTCTTCTGCATCTTCGACGCCGTGGGCGGGTCGGTTTCGATCAGATAGTCGACCGACGCCAGCGTATTGAAAAGAAAATGCGGCTCGACCTGGGCCTGCATCATCTTGAGTTGTGCCTCGACGAGCTGGCGCTTGAGCCCTTCTTCCGCGGCTGTCGCCGTGGCGACCTGCGCACGCCGCTCCGCGCGCTTCTTGCCGCCCAGCACGATCTTCACAACGATGCCGGTGAGCACCATCAGCACCGCAAAGCTCATCAGCCAGTCGCCGCTGCGTTCCCGGTAGTTGTGGACCTCGCGCGCGATCTTCCGATCCACCTGGTCAGAAACGATGCTCTCGATTTCCCTGCGTGCACTTTCCAGCGCCTGCTCAATCTTGGCGGGATCGCCCGCCACCTCCGGCGGGATGACCACGGCGCCGTTGCGATCAATCACGATGGCAGCCGGATCGTCCCTGACCGGCGGCGGTACCTTGTCCGACTCCTCGACGCGGATGCCAGCGCCATCGATCACCACCTGCACCGGCTTGCCGTTGCGCTGGGAAAGAATGCGCACACCGGTCTCGTCAATATTGACCGAGCTCGCACCCTCCGCGGGCGCCGCATCGGGCAGGGCCGGAGCCTTGGGCGCGTTAGGCGCCTGCGGCGCGCGCGGAGGCGGTGGCGGCTTCGGCGGTTGGGGTGAGTTGGGTCGTTCGATGCGGATGCCGTCGGGGCCGACCTTGATGTCCACCTTGATGTTGTCGGCCGGCCCATTGCGGTCAACGATGACGACGGGACCATCGCTGTAGATGACGTTTGACGCGATACCGGCGAAGGCCATCAGCAATATCGCCACCAAGGCAAACTTCCCCCATCCAACGACGGCGAGCCAGTCACCCAGGCGACCAACGAGACTTCGAGCCGGAGGCATTACCCTGGCCTGGAAGAACGACCAGCTGCGCGCGGCTCCGCTGGCGACATCCGGCGCGGCCGTGCGAGCACCGGCTGCCGTTGCTGCACTGGCGCGACGCAAGACTCCCGCGGCATCGCCGCCGGCTTCGCCCGCGGCCGGAGTGGTTTGGTTGTCGGCCATGGCGGAATTATCGCGGGTGGCGGACAGGACGGGCCAAAAAGGCCGATACCCTGGACCCGACCGCGTCACCCAAGGAGAAGGGCCGGCAGCCAGGGCTGGAAAGCGATGTCGTGTTTGGTTTCATCTCAACAACCTGTGTTCATGCGGTTAGCTATGAGGGCACAGTAGGGTCCGGACGAAACTCTCACCACACTGGTGCGACAGGATGCACGAAGCGAGGGCCAGACTGCAGAAGCACGGAACGGGATGGCCGCCCAATCCATCTCGCAGATAGGAACGACAACCCGATCGATACCAAAAAAACGGCCCGGTTGGAGCCGGGCCGGAACAATCCCCGGGGGGCCGGGGCTGGAGGAAGGACACCGCGCCGGGTGAGCTGCTCGAACCCGTCAGCGGCGCGGGTGGTGTCGTCGGGCTGGTTGTCTCTCGAAGCCGTCGCCCAGCGTCGTCACTGGGCTATCGCTGCCGCATTGCATTGAACTCTAGGCAAGCACGCCCGTGATTGCGACGCGATTGCGATGAATCGAAGATCGGCGAGGGCAAAGTCCACGAAAACCACCGGGTCGGTGCGAACTGCGTCTAAGCGCGATGAATCGACCCTGCGGGACGCGAAGTGGACGCTCATTTCGGTGTTGCAGGTTCAGGACCCGCCGGCAAGGCGCAGCACGAGTGATACCCCCAGCAAGACCCAGCCCGCACGACCTGCCATGTCCGACCAGGGATGCGCGGCCTTCAGCTGCGCGGCCTGCTGCATCAGTTCCTCCTGTCGACGCCTGGATTGCTCGGGCGAGCCCTGGCTGTCGGCACTGGCCTGGATGACCGCGCGAATGAACGGAAACTGTGAGATCAGGGACAGCATCAGAACGGACGCGCCGAGATCGCCCAGACCATTGGCAATCCGGCCCGCATCGAACTGGACCAGCGCCAGCCCGGCCAACGTCGAGCTGAGCACGAAGAAGGTGTTGCGCCACACGCGCTCGCCCGCCGAGGGCTCCGGCGCGGGGGGCGCGGGTGCTTTGGTCCGAGGGTTCATATAAGGCTTAGATGGCTACAAGTCCCGTCGGTTCAAGTCATGTACGTTCAAGCCATCGGTAACCGCGTCATCGGCATGGAGGAGTCTCGCCGGCCGATGCCTCCGGCCCGCCTTCGGCGCAGGCCCCGCCTTCGAACTTCGACATCTTCCGTCGTTTCTCAAGCGGCACACTGACCTAAGCCAACAATACGAGCCCCGGCGCGTGTCGCCAAAGTGGGAGGCGCCTCGCCGGAATCAAACGGCGTGTCAGGGCTTGACCGGTGCCGGCTGGGCGCGCCGAGGATTTGCCTGGCGCCACGCGGACATCTCATCGCGCGTCAACGTGCCGTCCTTGTTGGTATCGATCGCGTCGAAGTTTTCGGCGAGGCGCGGGAACGACTTCGCCTCGTCGCGCGTGATCGACCCGTCCTTGTTCGCATCGAGGTTGGCGTGATGGCCATGATGACCGGCACGTCGGCCGGCGCGCAATTCGTCGGCGGACAGCGCTCCATCCTTGTTGGTGTCGAGGCGATCGAACGACTCATTCAGGCGCGGATGAGTGGCAGCTTCCTCACGCGAGATCGAGCCATCGCCGTTCTTGTCGAGGGAACCGGCGCCGGTGCTCGCCGGGCCCTGCGCGTCGTTGGACGCAGCCAGGGCAACGGCGCACGAGGTGGCCAGCAGGGCAGCGATGAGTATCCGAGTGTTCATGAGCATCTCCTTTGAGGGTGAGCCCATTTAACGGTGGCCACGCTTCCCGGTCGACGCGACTTACCTTTGGTTACGACTGAAACGCCCGCGAGGCGTCAGCTACACGTGGCGCAACCTACTGTGTCTGCGGCGGTGTCCCCGGGGGATTCTGGGGCATGGCAGGCGGTGGCTGCGGCGATGCGCTTGAGGGACGCGGTGCGATTGCCGGGGCCCCGCTCGCGCTGGGGGCGGTCAGCGTGTTGCCGTCGCGCGTGAAGTTCTGCGTCGGTGCGCCGCCGCTCATGGCCACGGCGGGCCGAGGCGGGAGCCGGACTTCCTGCCGCCCGCTCGGGCTGTCGAGCACGATGACCTCCGACTCGATCGACACCAGCCGAGTGCCGGGAACGACTTCCTGGCCGACCAGGAACACCCGCGGTGGCTTGCTGTCAACGACGAGAATTGCGCTGGAATTCTTGCCGGCAGCGAAGGCTCCGAGCGACTGGATATTGGATGCAACCGCGACCTGCGCCACTTCGACCTTACCGAACATACGGGCCGCGGCGGTCGCATCCGGATCGCGCAGGGGCGGCGGCGGCAGGGGGGGTGGCGCCGAGGTCGGCGCCGGAGTGAAGATGCGCACCGACCAGTACGCGCCGATGGCCACCACACCCGCAAAGAAGAGCAGGTGGACCATGGCCGCAGCAAACTTTTTCAGCATCGCAAGTCCAGGCAGGGGCGCCGATGATCGCTCACGCCGCGCGGATTACGCTCATCCTCTTTCATTAGCGGCCGCGACGAATCCCGTCTAAGAGGGGTCAGGTCACACACTTGCGTTGATAATATCCGTCGTAGTCCCCATTGTCCGCGCCCAAAACACAAGAAGTTCAATGCCTTCGGCGCGTAACTTCAAGCTTTCTTTCGCTTTGGGCAGTGATCATATGAGTACGATGAAGGTCCCCCTTTCCCCGCGCGACGGCGGCTTCACGCTGATCGAGATCATGGTCGTGATCACGATCCTCGGAATCCTGGCTGCGCTCATCGTTCCGCGAGTCGTGGGGCGAACTGACGATGCCCGCATCGCCGCCGCTCGCCAGGACATCGCCTCGGTGATGCAGGCGCTGAAGCTCTACCGCCTCGACAACGGACGCTACCCAACCACCGAGCAGGGCCTGCAGGCGCTGATCACCAAGCCGGGCACTGAACCGATCCCCAACAACTGGAAGCAAGGCGGTTATCTCGAGCGCAGTTCAGTGCCGCGCGATCCGTGGGGCCAGCCTTACCAGTACCTGAACCCGGGCCTGCGGGGTGAAATCGATGTCTTCAGCTTCGGTGCTGACAACCAGTCGGGCGGACAGAACTCCGACGCGGACATCGGGTCCTGGTCGCTGTAAGCGCGCCGCGGTCACCGTACCGCCGCCGTGCCTCGCCAGACGATCGCAGACCCAGACCCCATGAAGGCCCTGCCGGCGCGACGCCCCGCACCTCCGGGTGAACGCTTGCCTTGCGGCGGCTTCACCCTGATAGAAATGCTGGTCGTCATCGTGCTCGCCGGCATCCTGATTTCCGTCGTGTCGATCAGCGTGACGCCCGATCCGAGGCAGAAGCTCATGCGCGAGGCGCAACGCATCGGCCAGCTGATGACGCTCGCGGCCGACGAGGCTCGCATCCGGCAGTTGCCGATCGTCTGGGAGGCGGACCTGCGCGGCTATCGGTTCGTGGCCGAGGTGGGAGGTGAGCGGCAATTGCTGACCGGCGATGACCTGCTGCGCGAACGCACCTGGGAAACACCGTTGACGCGGCTCTCGGTCCAGGACGGCGCGGGGCCGCAACCGGCCCAGACGTTGCTGGGCCCAGGCGCGCCGCCGGTGCGCATGGCGATCGCGCGCGAGTGGGTTCAGCCGCGCTGGCGTCTCGAACTGTCCAACGAAGACTCGACGGTCCGCCTCGACTTCGACGAATCTGGCCGGGCGACGGTGGTTCGATGACACGACACCGTGGCTTCACCCTGCTCGAGGTGCTGGTTGCGCTGGTGATCATTGGCGTGGCGCTCGCCGCGTCGATGCGGGGCGCGATGTCGCTGACGACCACGGCCGAGTACACGCGCGAAAAGATGCTGGCCGTCATGACGGCCGAGAACCGCCTGCTCGAACTACGCCTGGCGCGCGAGCGGCTCGAACAGGGCGAGAACAGCGTGCCGTGCGAGCAGGGCGGCCTGACCTTCCAGTGCGTACAGGCAGTGAAACCGACTCCGAACCCGTTCTTCCGGCGTGTCGAGGTGCGCGTGTTCAAGACTGCGCCCGACGGTTCCCCCCGCATGCTGGCCGAGTTGATGACTGTGCTGCCCACCAACCAATGAGTGCAGCGCAGAGCCGTCTCAGAGCAAGCTCGCGCCGCAGGGCGCAGCCCGGAGGCTCGTATCCGCTCGCGCGGATTTACGCTGCTCGAATTGCTGGTCGCGATCACCGTACTGTCGGTCGTGTCGCTGATCTCCTGGCGCGGGCTCGACACGCTGGTCAGCACGCGTGAGCGGCTCGAGCCGGAGGCCGATGACGTGCGCGCGCTGCTGACGACTTTCGGTCAGATGGAACGCGATCTCGCACAGGTGACCAATCCGAAGTTTCTCGGCCTGACGGCGTCACCGGTCAACGTATTGATCGCCGACGGTACGACGATGCTGCAGCTGGCGCGGGTGGCGCCGGCCTCGGCTGACCGACCGACCGAAGTTCAGACTGTGTACTACCGCGTCGTCGAAGGCACACTCATCCGTCAGGCGACCGCGGCGCTGCCGGCGTTCGAAGTCACGCCTACCGACCGCCTGGAGTCGGCCCGCCTGCTCGGCCAGGTGCGGCTGATGCAGGTACGCACCTGGTCACCGAACGGCGGTTGGGTCGATCCAAATATCCCGCAGGACTCCAGCGGCGCGCCCCCGGGAGCCAGCGCTGTCGTCCCCGGCGTTGAGATCACGATCGAGCGCGAGAACGGCCGGATCTTTCGCCGCGTGCTGCTGGTGGGCGCATGAGAACCGCCACAGAGTGCGCGGGGCTGGCCAGAGTGAGGCCACCAATTGTGCCGATAGGCAAGCAACGTGGCGCAGCCGTGTTGCTTGCCCTGTTCGTCGCCACGCTCGCCACGCTGATTGTCAGCGGCCTCTTTTATCGGCAGTTCGTGCTGCTTCGGACGATCGAGAACCAGCAACTGATGGCGCAGAGCCGCCTGCTGCTCAGGGGCGCACTCGACTGGGGGCGTGCCATCCTGCGCGAGGATGCCAATCGGTCGAGCTATGACGCCCTGTCGGAGCCCTGGGCCCAGCCGCTGGCGGAAACGCGCCTGGACCAGCTCGGCGAGACTTCGGCACTGGCCTCCCAGGCGTCGATCGCCGGTTCGATGGAAGACGCGCAGTCGCGCTTCAATCTGCGCAACCTGGTGGACAACGGCCACGTCGTGGAGTCCGAGCTCGACGCTCTGCGGCGATTGTGTGGGCTGCTGCAGGTCCCCGAGCAGACGGCCGACCTGATCGCGGAGCGCATGCTGAAAGCTCTGCCTGCAACGACGCCGGACGAGAGTGGCCGCATGCCGGAGTCGGCAATGCAGGGCGATCGGGTGCGGCCCATTCCGTTGATGCTGTCGAATGACCTGATCGCCGTTCCCGGCATCTCCGCCGAAGCGGCGCAGCGCCTCGCACCTTACATCGTCGTGCTCGACGAACGTACGCCGATCAACGCCAACACCGCACGTCCCGAGGTCATCGCGGCACGCGTACCCGACCTGTCCCTGTCCGAGGCACGCGCCCTCGTGGCCGAACGGGAACGTATCTCGTACTTCAACAATACGGGCGAGGTTCGAACCCGCCTCGGCGCCAAGGCAAACGGGGTTGGTGAGGCCGATATCTCTACCGCTTCGCGCTTTTTCTTTGTCCGCGGTGAGGTCAAACTCGACCGTGCGGTAACACGCATGGAAGCGCTCGTCCGTCGCGGTGTGCCGGGCCAGGGCATCCAGCCGGTCAACGTGCTGTGGATCCGCGAGATCTGATCGAACGATGAAGGAAAAGACTCTCCAGCGCCTGCTCGTATTCGTGCCACCCCGGCGTTCGTTCGGGGCCAAGGGACATATGTCGACGGGCACGGTCGTGAGCTATGTCGCGATCGGCGGCGAAAGCTCGGGCGGCGAAACGCCGCTCGCCCTGTTGCCCAAGGCCGGCAGCCTCGACCTCGTCTTCGATCCGACCGATGTGTTCGTCACCGCCATCGAACCGCCCAAGCTGTCGGAGGGCAAGCTGCGCCTTGCCTTACCCAACATACTGGAAGACCGCCTGCTGGCGGATGCCACGGACTGCCACTTTGCCTTCAATATCCCGCGTGGCGGGTCCGGGATGACGACGATTGCCGCGCTGCCGAAGATGCCGGTGGCGGTCATCGACCGCGGCGTCCTTACGCGGGCGCTCGACGCCTGTGCCGAAGCCGGTTACCGCGTGCGCGCCGCCTACAGCGAGATCTACACGGTGCCCCCGCCGGCGGCCGGTGTGCTGTCGGTCCGCGTCGACCGCGGTCGCGGCATCGCACGCTCGGCGACGCACGACGGGTTTTCCTTCGAACTCGCGGGCGACGAGGCACCTGCCGCGCTCGCGCTCGCCGTGCGCCAGCTGGGCGTGCGCAGCATCAAGGCCTACGGACGCGAAGCGGCGCGCATCAGCCCGCTTGCGACCGGCCTCGGCGTGCAGATCGATATCGTGGCAAGCGACGTGGATACCGTCAGCGCCGACAACGCCGTCAACCTGCTGCAGGGCAGCTTCGCGCCGGGCGGCATGCTCGGCACCCTGATGCCACTGGCCGGTCGCGCCGCCGCGCTGCGTGGCGTGTCCTTCAAGGCCCCGCTGATCTGGACGGCGGTCGGCGTGATCGTCGCCCTCGTCGGGATGAATGCCTACTGGCTGAAACTCGAAGCCGAGGCGAAGGCACTTAAGCAGCAGATGGAGAACGCATTCCGCGCCAGCTTTCCTGAGACCACGGCCGTCGTCGACCCGGTGTTGCAGACGAAGCGGCAGCTCAACGACCTGCGCGCCCGCGCCGGACTGCCATCGGCCAACGACTTCTCGGTCCTCAACGCGCGCACGGCCCTGCTGCTGTCCGCTGCGCCGCTCGGCAGCGTCGGCGGACTCGAATACCGCGATGGCGCACTCAAGGTGAAATTCAAGGGCGGCATGGCCGACAACCCCGCGTTTCAGAACACGATGCGCTCGGCAGCGGTGCAGCAGGGGCTGACGATCCGCTTCGATGCCGACGGCACGGCGCGCGTCACGGCGGCGGGCTCCTGATGGACGCGCTGAAACAGTTCTGGGCCGAACGCGCTCCCCGTGAGCGCGCCATCCTTGGCTTTGGCGCCAGCGTGGTGCTGATTGCGGTGCTGTACCTCGTAGTGATCGAACCGGCCTGGACCGGCATCGGCCGGCTCGAACGGTCGCTGCCGCAGCAACGGTCGCTGGCGGCCGAACTCGACGCGCTGCTCGGTGAAGTCCGGGGCCTCAAGTCGCAGCCACAGGTGGCGACCGTTTCGCCATCCGAGGTCCGCGGCGCCATCGAGACATCGCTGACGCGCGCTGGCATGAAGGCAACGCGCATCGTCCCGTTGTCCGACGGCGATATCCAGCTGACCTTTGCCAACGTTCCCTACGGGACCTGGGCCGCGTGGCTCGCCGGCATCGAGCGCGAACTCGGGGCCCGCACGACGTCGGTCGTCATCACCGGCAAGGACGCCACGCCCGGCAATGTCGACGCCGAACTTGCGCTGCGCCTGGCGCGGAAATGAAGTCCGACGATGCGAACCGCCCTGTACCTGCTGGCTGCGCTCGTCGTCCTGATGATCACGATGCTCGTCATCGCGCCGGCGCAGTGGGCCGCGAGCGCCGTGCGGTCGGCGACCTCGGGTCGGGTCGATCTGGCCGAAGCGCGCGGAACGGTCTGGAACGGTTCGGCTGTCCTTGTGCTGGCGGCCGCTGCCGACGCCAGCGCGACGCGCGCGAGTCTGCCGGAGCGCCTGTCCTGGCAACTGAGCCCCTGGTCGCTGCTTGCCGCACAGATCAACCTGACCATCGCTCACCCGTCGGCGCTGACGCAGCCGCTCAACATCCGCGCGCCGCTCTTCGGGGGTACGACGATGCTCGGCGCCACGACGGTCCGACTGCCGGCTTCATTGCTGGTGGGCATTGGCGCTCCCTGGAACACGGTACGACCCGGCGGCATCCTGACCCTGTCGTGGGACCGGTTGCAGATCGAGCCGCGTCGCATGCTCGGCAATCTGTCGGCCGAGTGGCAGTACGCGTCGAGCGCGCTGACGCCGGTGTCGCCGATGGGCCATTACCGTCTGCAGACCAACGGTGTCTGGCCCGGAACTCAGCTGGAATTACTAACCATTTCGGGTCCCCTCGAGCTGAGGGGGAGTGGCACAATCCCGGAGGGTGGGCGCTTACGCTTTACAGGCCGCGCACAGGCCTTGGCGGGCACCGACCCGGGTGTGAAGGCACAACTGACGGGTCTCATCTCGCTGCTGGGGCGGCGCGATGGCGATGGGGCCCTCCTGAACTTCGGCGGCGGGTGACATGACGAGCGGGCGCATAACAAAACGCGCAGGGAGGGACTCACTGTCCTCGCTGTCCCGCCTGATTGCGCTGGCCTGTGCCGTCACTATCGCGCTGCCGGCCTCGATCCCGGCCGCCATCGCGCAGACCAAGGCCCCGGCGAAGACCAAGACCGCCACCGGCAGCGGCGCGGCCGCAGCCGACAGCGTGATGCTGAACTTCGTCAATGCCGACATCGATGCTGTGGTGCGGGCCATCGGCCAGTACACCGAGCGCACGTTTGTCATCGATCCGCGCGTCAAGGGCACCCTGTCACTGGTGACCGAGCGGCCCGTGACCAAGCAGCAGGCGTTCGAACAGCTGCTGTCGGCGCTGCGGCTGCAGGGCTTCACGATCGTTCAGACCGGCAACGTGATGCGCGTGGTGCCGGAAGCCGACGCCAAGCTTCAGGGTGGCACCGTCGTTGCACCCCGCAGCCAGAATCCCGGCGGCGACCAACTCGTCACCCAGGTGTTCCGCCTCCAGTACGAGTCGGCCACCGCGATGGTGCCGATCCTGCGGCCGCTGATTGCGCCGAACAACACGATCTCGGCCTATCCACAGAACAACACGCTGGTCATCACGGATTACGCCGAGAACCTGCGGCGCATCCAGCGCATCATCGAGTCGATCGATACCCCGGCCACGTCCGACCTGGAGATGATTCCGGTGAAGTTCGGCCTGGCGATGGAGATTGCAACAGTCGTCAACCGCGTTCTCGACGAAGGCGCGCGCGCCGCTGGCCAGGCGGTCGATGCCGGTCAGCGCGTGTCGATCCTGGCCGAGCCGCGCACGAACACGCTGATCGTGCGCGCTCCCAGCCAGGCGCGCCTCACGCTCGCGAAGAACCTGATCGCACAGCTCGACCGTCCGGCTTCGACGCCGGGCAACATCAATGTCGTATACCTGCGCAACGCCGAGGCCACGCGCCTCGCGCCCCTGCTGCGGGCCATCATCGGCTCGGATCCGTCCTATGTTCCGCAGACCGGCAGCTCGGGCGGCCTGTCGCAACAGAGTTCGACATCGGGCGCGCCGGGCCAACCTGGCGGCGCTGCAGGCGGCATGACTGCCGGCAGCACGGCTTCGGTCGCCGGCAGCTCGGGCGGCGGAGGCGGCGGCGCTCTGGCCGGCCTGATCCAGGCCGATGCCGCGACCAACTCGCTGATCATCACGGCCCCCGAGCCGCTTTATCGCAACATCCGCGCGATCATCGACAAGCTCGACGTGCGCCGCGCGCAGGTCGTCATCGAATCGCTGATCGTCGAGATGACCGCCGACAAGGCGGCCGAGTTCGGCATCCAGTGGCAGGCGCTGGGGGCAATCCAGAACAGCGACACGGGCGTGATCGCCGGGACGAACTTCGGCGGCGGCGGTACCAACATCATCGGTGGCGCCCAGAACATCGGCTCCCTCGGCCAGGGCCTGAACCTCGGTGTCGTGCGCGGCAAGATCACGATTCCGGGCATCGGCGAAGTCATCAACCTCGCCTTCCTGGCTCGTGCGCTGCAGACCACGGCCGACGCGAACATCCTGTCGACGCCGACGATCCAGACGCTCGATAACGAGGAAGCCAAGTTCCTGGTGGGCCAGAACATCCCGCTGATCACCGGCTCGTACGCCGCCGCGGGAGGCACCACGGCCGCCGGCGTCAATCCGTTCCAGACCTTCGAACGACGCGACATCGGCCTGCAGTTGCGCGTGAAGCCGCAGATCACCGAGGGCGGCGTCGTGCGTCTGGCGATCTACCAGGAGCTGTCGTCGATCCAGAACACGCTGACGGCTGCGCAGGGCGGGATCATCACGAACAAGCGCAGCTTCGAGTCCACGGTGCTGGTCGAGGACGGCAACATCGTCGTGCTCGGCGGACTGATCGAGGACCGGACCGACAACAGCCGCAGTTCGCTGCCGATACTCGGCAGCATCCCGGGGCTGGGCTACCTCTTCAGCTATGAGAACCGCAGTCGCAAGAAGACCAACCTGTTCGTGTTCCTGCGGCCCTACGTCGTGCGCGACGAAGGGACGTCGTCCGCGCTCGCGCTGGACCGCTATGCCTATATCCGCGGCCAGGTGGCCGACAGTTCGATTCCGGACAACCTGATCTTCCGCGGCCTGCAGGGCAAGCAGTTGCCGGAGACGCTGCCGGTACCGCCCGCAATGCGCCGGGACCCGGACGCCAAGCCGCCGGTGACGCCACCTGCTCCGACCAGCAGTACTCCAACGGATACCCCGGCCCCGATCGCCGCTGCGAGCGCGCCGGCACAAACGGCCTCCACTCCGCCGCCGTCGATACCGGCCGTTGCGCCAGATCCGAAGCCTGCGCCATCCACGACATCGCCCGCGCCGGCCGCCACGGCAGTACGGACAGAACCCGCCCCGACGAGAGCCGCCGAGCCGGCTCCGACTCCCGCGCCCGCTCCTACAGCTTCGGCACCGGTACCGTCACCTTCGCCGTCGACTGCGGTGACCGAAGCGCCAGCGGCAGTCGCCATGACGGCGCCGCCGCCATCCGCGACACCGGTCGCCGCACCCACCGTGTCGGCGCCCCCGGCTGGAGTACCAACCCCTGCACCGACCCCCGCACCGGCGCCGCGCGCCGAGGCACCGCCCGCCGTCGTGCCGACACCCGCCAAGGAACCTCCGGCTGCTCCGGTGCCCGCGGTGGCCGAGCAAGCACGCCCGGTGCCTGCGCCCGTCGCGGTGACCGAACCGACCGCCGCGCCAAGGCCATCGTCCGCACCAAGCACCACGTCGGCGCCGAGCCCGGCCACCACGGCGAGTGTCACGTCACCGCCGCCCGCTCCAATCGCAACGCCGGTTTCGCCTCCTGCGACAGCGCCGGCCGCAACCGTCGCTGCCCCCAGCGGCGCATTCGCCGCAACGCAGGGCAGTCCGGCCCCTCCGGCGAGCAACCTGGTGCAGGTGGCCGCGGTGACTGAAATCAGTCGCGGCCGCGAACTGCAGCGGCAGTTGCGCGAAGCCGGTTTCGAGGCCTACTGGGAAAGCGTCAGGTCCAAGAAGGGCGAAGTCGTGCGCGTGCGCGTATCCGTCGACAACGCAACGCAGACCATGGCAGAAACCATCGCCCGGCTGAAGGCGATGGGGTTCGATCCCATCATCGTCACGCCCTGAACCCGGCTGCAGGAAAGCCGTCATGACGCCAGCCAGCCGTTTCGTTCCGTACTCCTACGCACGGGACAACGCGATCCTGCTGGTGCCGAAGAGCGAGCGCGACGCCGAGGTCTGGATCTCGGACGCCACGCCTCTCGCCGCGCTCAACGAAGTAATGCGCGTGTTCCCCGGCAAGGTCAGGCCGATCGTCGTCGAGCCGACCAAACTGACCGAGGCCATCTCGCAGACTTACGGCGACCAGAGCGGCTCGGCGCAGCAGATCGTTGGTGACATCGAAGGCGAGTTCGACATCACCCGGATGATGCAGGAGGTCCCGGACGTCGAGGACCTGCTCGAGACCGAGGATGACGCGCCGATCATCCGCATGATCAACGCGCTGCTGACGCAGGCGGCGCGCGACGGCGCCAGCGACATCCATATCGAACCGTTCGAGTCGTATTCGCTGGTGCGCTTCCGCGTCGACGGCACGCTGCGCGACGTCGTGCGGCCGAAGCGCGCACTGCACGCGGCGCTCGTGTCGCGCATCAAGATCATGGCGGCGCTGGACATCGCCGAGAAGCGCCTGCCGCAGGACGGCCGCATCACCTTGCGCGTGGGCGGACGCCCGGTCGATGTTCGGGTCTCGACACTGCCCACCGGCCATGGCGAACGCGCCGTGCTGCGTCTGCTGGAAAAGGATCTTTCCAAGCTCGAGCTGACCAACCTCGGCATGGCCAAGGGCGCACTCGATCGCTTCGATACCTTGATCCACCAGCCGCACGGCATCATCCTGGTGACCGGGCCGACCGGCTCGGGCAAGTCGACGACGCTGTATGCGGCGATCCGGCGGCTCGACAAGAACACGACCAACATCATGACGGTCGAAGACCCGATCGAATACGACATCGAGGGCATCGGCCAGACGCAGGTCAACCCGAAGATCGACATGACCTTCGCCAAGGCGCTGCGCGCGATCCTGCGCCAGGACCCCGACGTCGTGATGATCGGCGAGATCCGCGACCTCGAGACTGCGCAGATCGCGGTGCAGGCCTCGCTGACCGGTCACCTGGTGCTGGCCACGCTGCACACCAACGACGCGGCCAGCGCCGTCGCGCGCCTCATCGACATGGGCATCGAACCATTCCTGCTGTCGTCCTCGCTGCTCGGTGTCATGGGTCAGCGCCTGGTGCGCAAGCTCTGCCCGAAGTGCCGCGTGCAGGACAGTCCGACGTCGCCGTGGCGCGCCGTCGGCTGTGAAAACTGCGGTAACACCGGCTATGTCGGCCGCACCGGCATCTACGAACTGCTGACGGTCGACGACGAGATGCGCATGCTGGTCCACCAGGGCGCCAACGACACCGACATTCGCCGCGTTGCCGAGAAGGGCGGCATGGTCAACATGCGGGCCGATGCGCAGCGCTGGGTCGTCTCCGGGGTGACTTCGCAGGAAGAAGCGCTGCGAGTCACCAGAGAGTAATTCGCAGCTCGTGTACGCGACGCCGCGCGTCGCATGTGCACTCGCTGCGCCAAAGCTAGCGCGCCGGGCTCCGGGCGGCCGAGCGCCCGGCGCGATTACAACTGCAACGAGGGTTGATGGCTGCATTCAGGTTCGCCGCGGCGGACACGTCGGGCAAGGAGCAGACAGGCGTACTCGAGGCCGACAGCGCCCGGTTAGCCCGGCAGCTGCTGCGCGGGCGCGGACTGATTCCGCTCACCGTTGAACCGGTCTACGGCGAGGCTGCCAGCGGGACCGGCATGGCGATCCGCCTCGGCCGTCGACTGTCGCAGACGGAACTTGCTGTCATCACCCGCCAACTGGCCTCGCTGATGGGTGCTCAGCTGCCGGTCGCCGATGCGCTGACTGTGATGGTCGAGCAAAGCGAGAAGCAGCAGGTGCGCGAGCTGATGGCGTCGATTCGGACCGACGTTCTGTCGGGTACGTCGATGTCGAAGGCACTGGCGCGCCACCCGCGCCAGTTCCCGGAGATCTACCGTGCACTGATCGCGGCCGGCGAGGAGTCGGGCAAGCTCGGCTCGGTGCTCGGCAGCCTGGCTGATTACATAGAGGAACGCGCGCGGCTGCAGCAGAAGATCACGCTCGCCTTCGTCTACCCGGCCATCGTGACCCTGGTCGCGCTGCTGGTGGTCGTGGGCCTGCTCACCTATGTCGTGCCACAGGTCGTGCAGGTGTTCGCCAACACCAAGCAGCAGCTGCCGTTCCTGACCACGGCCCTCATCGCGGTGTCTGACTTTGTCCGCAACTATGGCTGGATCGTCGTCGTCGCCCTGGTGCTTGCGGCGTTCTTTTGGGAGCGATCGCTGCGCGTTCCGGCAGTGCGGATGCGTTGGCACCAGCGCATCCTGACGATGCCCATTTTCGGCGTGCTGTCACGCACTATCAATACGGCGCGCTTCTCGTCGACGCTGGCTATCCTGGTCGGGTCCGGCGTGCCGATGCTGCGCTCGCTGCAGGCCGCAGGCGAAACCGTGACGAACCTGGCGATGCGCACTCGCGTCATGGATGCGGTGCAACGCGTGCGCGAGGGTTTCTCGCTCGCCAAGGCGCTGCGCGCCGATACCGACGAGGAAAAGAAGCCCGGGTACATCAAGCTGTTCCCGCCCGTGCTGATCCACCTGATCGCCTCGGGTGAGGCCACTGGCAAGTTGCCCGAGATGCTCACCCGCGCCGCAGACATTCATTCACGCGAAGCCGAGCGGCGGGCGCTCTTTTTCACCTCGCTGCTCGAGCCGATCCTGATCCTCGCGATGGGCGTGGTCGTCATGCTGATTGTCCTGGCCGTGCTGCTTCCGATCATCGAGATCAACACGCTGGTCAAGTAGGCATCGGGAGAAGTGGGGGTTCGGTCGTCCGCCGGCGCGGAGCACAGGCGGACAACCCGGTAGCGGGGCACAGCCCTCGACCTCGCCACCGGCCCTTCCGGCCTACTCTTACTTCAACGCCTGCAGCTTGTCGTAGGTGGCCTTGTCCCAGGTCGCGTCGGGTCCGTTGTGCAATTTGGCAACCGATTCGCGGAACGGCACGCGGTCGACCTTGACGACCTCCTTGCCGCGCTTGGTGAACTCGGCCCCGAGCTTGGCCTCGATCTCGATGATCTGCGCGGTCGCGCGCGCAGCGGCCTCGCGCAGCACGTCTTCGAAGATCTTCTTGTCGGCATCGGAGAGCTTGCTCCAGGTCGGCGCGCCGACGATGGTCAGCAGCGCATCGGTGATGTGCCCGGTCAGCACGATGTACTTCTGCACTTCGTAGAACTTCTTCGCGTCGATCGTAGGCAGCGGATTTTCCTGCGCATCGACGGTACCGTTCTGCAGCGCGAGGTACACCTCGGCAAACGCAATCGGCGTCGGATTGGCTCCGACAGCGCGCGGGAACATCGTGTACAGCGGCGCGTCCGGCACGCGGATCTTCAGGCCCTTCATGTCCTCGGGCTTGTTGATCGGCTTGTTCGACGTGACCTGCCGCTCGCCGTAATACGTGATCGCCAGGACCTTGTTGCCGCCGCTCTTGGCGCGGTAGCCCTCGGCGAGTTCGTCGAACAGGGGGCTGGTCGAGAACGCCTTCCAGTGATTGAAGTCGCGGAACATGTACGGCGCGCCGCCGATGGCGATCGGCCCGTAGGTGCGCCCCGCGAAGAGCTGGCCCGTGTAGATGATGTCGACGGTGCCGAGCGTCAGCCCCTGGTTGATGTCGGTCTCCTTGCCGAGCGTGGACGCCGGGAAGACCTCGACGGTGTAGCGATTGCTGGTGCGCTTGGCGATCTCGCCGGCCGCCCACAGTGCAGCCGTGTGATACGGCTCGCTGGTCTCATACACGTGCGCGAACTTGAGCTTGGTCTGCGCCGAGACGTTGCCTGCCACGAGCAGGGCCGCTGCGGCACCCACCACCCAGCGGGCAAACCCGCTGCGAAATTGCCCTTCAATACTCTGCTTCATGTCTCCTCCTGGTAGGACCTGGTATGACTACATCAAGCGGCGCTACATCGTCGCGCCGAGTTGCCATGGAACGAACTCACTCTGGCCGTAACCGAAGCGTTCACTCTTGGTTCTGTTGCCCGAGGCCGTGGCAAGGATCAGTTCGAACAGGCGCTCACCGACCTGCTCGATCGTGGCCGCGCCGTCGGCGATCTCGCCGCAGTTCAGATCGATGTCCTCTTCCTGCCGCTGCCACAACTCGCTGTTGGTCGAAAGCTTAAGCGACGGCGACGGCGCACAGCCGTAGGCGGAACCGCGGCCGGTTGTGAAGACGATCATGTTGGCGCCGCCGGCGACCTGCCCGGTGGCCGACACCGGGTCGTAGCCCGGTGTGTCCATGTACACGAAGCCCTTTGCCGACACGGGTTGTGCGTACTCGTAGACGTCGACCAGGTTGGTTGTGCCGCCCTTGGCCACCGCACCGAGCGATTTCTCGAGGATCGTCGTCAGCCCGCCCGCCTTGTTGCCCGGCGAGGGGTTGTTGTTCATCTCGCCGTGGTTGCGCGCGGTGTAATCCTCCCACCACTTGATGCGATTGATCAGCTTTTCGCCGACCTCACGCGACACTGCACGTCGAGTCAACAGATGTTCGGCGCCGTAGATCTCCGGGGTTTCGGACAGGATGGCAGTGCCGCCATGCGCGACCAGTCGGTCTACCGCGTTGCCGAGCGCCGGATTGGCCGTGATGCCCGAATAGCCGTCGGAACCGCCGCACTGCAGGCCGAGCATCAAATGGCTCGCCGGTACTGGCACACGCTCGACGCGGTTGGCCGCCGGCAGCATCTCGCGCACCTGCGCCACGCCGCGTTCGATGGCCTTCGCAGTCCCGCCGACATCCTGCATGTTGTAGCGCGCGATGCGGTCGCTCTCCTTCAGGCTCTCGGCACCGAACAGTGACGTGATCTGGTTGGCCTCGCAGCCGAGGCCCACGAAGATAACTGCCGCGACATTCGGATGCCGTGCGTAGCCGGCCATCGTCCGGCGCAGGACCTGCATGCTCTCGCCCATGTCCATCCCGCAGCCGGTGCCGTGCGTCAGCGCGATGACGCCGTCGACATTGGGGTACGGCGCGAGCGCGTCGGGAAAGATATCGCGACGGAAGCGGTCGGCAATCGCCCGCGCGACAGTCGCGGAACAGTTCACACTCGAAAGGATTGCGACGTAATTGCGCGTGGCGACCCGACCGTCGTCACGCACGATGCCCATGAAGGTTGCGGGTGCCGCGACGGTCGGCGTCGACTGCACGTCCGCGCAGAACGCGTAGTCGCGTTCGAAGGCACCATGCTCGGCGCCGATGCCGAGGTTGTGCAGATGCACGTGCTCACCCGGCCGGATTTCGCGCGTGGCAAAGCCGATGATCTGGTTGTAGCGCCGCACGGGGCTGCCCTTGGAGATCGCCCGCGTTGCCAGCTTGTGACCAGGCGGTATCAGGCCACTGACCGTAACGCTTTCAGACTTGATCAGCGTTCCAGCCACCAGTTGCCGTCGCGCGATGACGACATCGTCGGCCGGGTTGAGCCGAAGGACCAGCGGAACTTCCTGCAGCATTGCGCCTCCTCCGTCTACAGAAATTGCCGCGGCAGCCACAGGCTGATCGACGGCAGGTAGGTCACCAGTCCGAGGCTCACCAGCAGCGGAATCAGCCACGGCAGGATCGCCATTGTCGTGCGCTCGATCGAAAGCTTCGCCACACGCGCCAGTACGAACAGCACCAGCCCCATCGGCGGGTGCAGCAGACCGATCATCAGGTTCAACACCATGATGAGCCCGAAGTGGACCGGGTCAATGCCCAATTGACGGACGATCGGCAGCAGGATCGGCACCAGGATCGTGATGGCAGCGGTCGGCTCGAGAAAGCAGCCGACAAACAGCATCAGGAGGTTCGCCAGCAGCAGGAACATCCACGGGTCGGTCGTGAATGCCAGCACCCAGCCCGCGATCATCTCGGTGGTCTTGGTCACCGTCAGCATCCAGCCGAAGATCGACGCCGCCGCCACGATCAGCAGCACGATCGACGTGGTCTCGATCGTGTCCATCGAGACCTTGATCAGCATCTTCCAGTTGAGCGAGCGGAACCAGAAGATGCCGAGGAACAGAGACCACACGCACGCCGCGATCGCCCCTTCGGTGGCGGTGAACACACCGGCCGTCATGCCGCCGATCAGCAGCACCGGCGTCATGATCGGCAACACCGCGTTGAATCGGAAGACGCGGTCGGCGAGCAGCAAAACCGCCAGCGTGGCGGTCACCGTCGGTACGTGCGGCAATCCCGCCTTGGTGGTCAACAGCCAGATGACGACCGGGAACAGCGCGACGACCAGCAATTCCGCCAGCGCCTTGATGATGCGCGCCCACTCGAAGCGGATGTCCCCGCCCCACTTGTTCTTGTGCGCGAAGTACGCAACCGTGAGCATCATCAGCAGCGCCATTACCGCGCCCGGCAGGATGCCCGCCAGGAACAGCGCACCGACCGAGACGTTGGCGAACATCGCATAGATCACGAACGGCAACGATGGCGGAATGATGGGTCCGAGCGTGGCCGACGCGGCCGTGACGCCGACCGCGAACTCGGCGCTGTAGCCGTGGTCCTTCATCGCCTTGATCTCGATCGTGCCGAGGCCTGCCGCATCGCCGATCGCGGTGCCCGACATGCCGGCAAAGATCATCGAGCCCAGCACGTTCACATGGCCGAGCCCGCCGCGCAGCCAGCCGACCAGGGCAAGCGCAAAGTTGTAGATGCGATTCGTGATCCCTGCCGAGTTCATCAGGTTGCCGGCGAGGATGAAGAACGGCACCGCCAGCAGAGGAAACGAATCGATGCCGTTCACCATGCGGTGGATGACGACGAAGTCCGGCACGGTGCCGGTCGCCATCACGAAGATCAGCGATGAGCCTGCCATCGCGATGGCCACCGGAACGCCTGATCCCATCAGGCCGAGAAACAGCAGCTTGAATGCGCCCGGGCCCACGTCTAACGGCCCGTCGCGATGGGTAGCTCGCCGTGTCCATCGGCGAGTTCAGGCTGTTCGAGCACCGAGACGCCACGCTTCCAGTTGAGTCGCGCGACATCGATCGCCCGCCAGGTCATCAGCAGGAAGCCGGCCAGCACCACGGAATACATCAGGCCGATCGGCAGGTCGACGACCGCCATGCGCTGGCTGCCGATACGCTGCATCAGGAGATAGGTCAGCCAGGACGCGTAGCCGAAGAACGCGATACGCACCACGTCGACCAGCATCGACACCACGTGCATCAGCCGCTTCGGCAGGACGCGGTAGAAGAAGTCGACGTGGATGTGGTTGTTCTTGCGCACGCTGACCGCCGCGCCGATGAACACGGTGCAGATCAGCAGGTAGCGCGCGATCTCCTCGGTCCAGCCGGCCGAATCGTTCAGGGCGTAGCGCGTGAAGAACTGCAGAAAGACGGTGCCGGCGAGCAGCCAGAAAAAGACGAACGAGATCCAGTCCTCGAAGCGATAGACGGCGAGGTCGATCGGTTCATCATGGACATCGAACTCGCCACTTGCGGTGAGCACGTGTTCCTGCGGTCCTTCGGTTGTCGGCGTCGTCGGCTGCATGCGTTCTCATTGCGGTGCGGATGACACCGCCCACAGTTCCTGTCTCGTGTATCAGGTCCGCGCGCCGGCACTCCAGCTACGCTGGAAGCGCCGCGCCGCGGCATCCATGTGGCGTCGCATCGCCGCGCGCGCGCCGCTGGAATCGTGATCTTCGATGGCGCTCATCACGGCGTTGTGTTCCGCGATTGCGGCGGCCCACAGGTCCGGCGTGTCGAAGTGGCGTTCGAGCCGCAGGAAGAGTGGGCCGGTACGCTGGTCCCAGAGCGTGCGCACCGCCAGCGCCAATGCACTGTTGCCGCTGCCCTCGGCGATCTCGAGATGAAAGCGGCGGTCGTTGTCGAGCGGCATCACGGCGCGCCGTCGGTCACGCTCCATCGCCGTCAGGGCGGCCCTCATCCGCCGTATCTGCGCAGGATTCGCCTGGCGCGCGGCCAGTGCGGCGCACTCGGACTCCAGCAGGCGGCGCGCCGAGATCAGCTCGAAGGGTCCGGAATCTCCCGGCAGGGGATCGACACTGCGCGCCGCCGGCCGCCGCTGCGTGACGTACACGCCCGAGCCGACACGCACTTCGACGTAGCCCTCGACCTCGAGCGCGATCAGCGCTTCGCGCACGGACGGGCGGCTGACCTCGAGCTGGCGCGCGAGGTCGCGCTCGGGAGGCAGGCGTTCGCCGGGCTTGTATTCGCCACGGCGGATCAGCTGGGCGATCTGTTCAGCGATGCGGCGGTACAGCCGCTGCGATTCGACGGCCTTGATCGGCATGGCGGGGCTACGCTCCCGGGCGTATTGAATTGTCGTCGGCAGGCTGGACAGCGAAGAGCAGCGCCGCTTACACTGCCGCGCACTGGTCAAGTGGTCAGACCAATTGCGCGGCTAGCTTCACATGCACACCCCGGGGTGTCAAGCCGCGGTGGAAAGCAGCGGAGGAACGCGATGGCGGGGCGTTTGCAGGGCAAGTCGGCGCTGGTGACGGCCGCCGGCCAGGGCATGGGGCGTGCCGCCGTGGCGGCCTTCGCCCGCGAGGGCGCGCGCGTCACCGCCACCGACCTGAAGCCCGAACTGCTGGCAGGCCTGCCGGACGGCGTTGCCACGCTCGGCCTCGATGTCCTTGACGATGACGCAGTGCAGGACTTCGTCGGCCGGCTCGGCGCCGTCGACATACTTTTCAATTGCGCCGGTACCGTGCACCAGGGCACGATCCTCGACTGTTCGGTCGCCGACTGGGATTTCAGCTTCGATCTCAACGTCCGCAGCATGTTCGTGCTGACCAAGGCAATGCTGCCGCGGATGATCGCCGCCGGCGGCGGCGTGATCCTCAACATGGCCTCGGTGCTGGGTGCCCACAAGGCGGCACCCAACCGCCTTGCCTACGCGGCGAGCAAGGCCGCGGTGGCCGGCTTCACGCGTGCGCTGGCGATCGACCACGTCAAACAGGGAATCCGCGTCAACTGCGTCTGTCCGGGCACCGTGGACACGCCATCGCTTGGGGATCGCATCCAGGCCTTTGCTGATCCGGTGCAGGCGCGCAAGGACTTCATCGCGCGCCAGCCGATGGGACGGCTCGCAACAGCCGAGGAGATCGCCGAAACGTTCGTCTATCTCGTCTCCGACGAGTCGTCGTTCATGTCGGGTCAGGCGATCTTCGTTGACGGCGGGATGAGTCTCTAGAAGCGGGCAAAAGTGCACACCTACTTTTGCCCGGTTTGGATTAGAAAAAATCGCTGGCAGAGCCAGACGATTTTTTTCATCACAAAGGCATTGAAAGGGCGGGTCTCATGAAACTATTGCGCTTTGGACCGTCGGGGTTTGAGAAACCGGGGCTGCTGGACCGGCAGGGACGCTTGCGCGACCTGTCGGGGGTTGTCGAGCATGTGACAAGCGAGCACCTGTCGGACAAGGAGCTCGCGAAGCTGGCAAAGATCAACCCGGAGTCGCTGCCATTGGTGGCTGGAACGCCGCGGCTGGGCGTGCCGTTTCTGGGCATCAGCAAGTTCATCGCGATCGGGCTGAACTACGCTGACCACGCGGCCGAGTCGGGGGTGCCGGTTCCGAGCGAGCCGATCCTGTTCTCGAAGGCGACCACCTGCATCAACGGTCCCAGCGACGACATCGTCATCCCGCGCAACTCGACCAAGACGGACTGGGAGGTCGAGCTCGGCGTCGTGATCGGCACCAAGGCCCAGTATGTCGCCAAGGACGAGGCGCTCGATCACGTCGCCGGCTACTGCGTGATCAACGATGTCTCGGAGCGCAACTTCCAGCTCGAGCGAGGCAGCCAGTGGGACCGCGGCAAGGGCTGCGACACCTTCGGTCCGATCGGCCCTTACCTCGTCACGCGCGACGAGGTGCCCGATCCGCAGAACCTCGACATGTGGCTCGACGTCAACGGCCAGCCGATGCAGCGCGGCAACACACGCACGATGGTCTTCGGCGTCGCGCACCTGGTCAGCTACGTCAGCCAGTTCATGACGCTGCTGCCGGGCGACATCATCACGACCGGCACCCCGCCGGGCGTCGGCATGGGCCGCAAGCCGCCGCAGTATCTGAAAGCCGGCGATGTCGTCACACTCGGCATCGCCGGGCTCGGCGAGCAGCGGCAACGCGTACGCGCGCACGCGTGAGCGCGTGGCCGGCGACACTTTCGCCGCGCCGGCGTTGCGCCATATCTCCGCCCGGCGCCTGACGTCCTGGGCGGCCGATTGCCTGACGCGCGTCGGCGTCGACAGCGTCGATGCCGACACGGTCGCACGGTGCGCTGGTGCAGACCAGCCTCTGGGGCATCGACTCGCATGGCATTGCCCGCCTCGGCCATTACATGAGCCGCATCAGGGCCGGGTCGATTGCGCCGGTGCCGGCGCTGCGGATCACGTCAACCGGGCCCTGCACTGCGCAGCTGGACGGCGGACACGGCCTCGGCATCGTCGTTTGCACCGCCGCGATGGCGCACGCGATCGGACTCGCCCGGATCCAATGGTGTCGGCATCGTCGGCATCGGCGAGTCGTCGCACTGCGGCGCGATCGGCCTGTACACGCGCCAGGCGACCGCCGCGGGGCTAATCGGCTTCGCATTCACGCATGCCGATTCGATCGTCGCGCCTGCCGGCGGTGCAGCAGAAACTGCTCGGCACCAATCCGCTGTCGATCGCATTCCCGAACGCCGACGGCCCGCCCATCTGCCTCGACATGGCCACGAGTTCGATTGCCTGGAACCGTGTGATGAACGCGCGCCGCGAGGGTCACGCCTTGCCCGAGGCCGTCGCGATCGACCAGAACGGCACGCCGACACGGGATGCCCACGATGCAGCGGCGTTGCTGCCGCTGGGCGGAAGCGAGTACGGCCACAAGGGCTATGCGCTGGCCTTGATGATTGATCTGCTGTGCGGGCCGCTCAACGGCATGCCGTTCGCCGACCGCATCGCGCCGATGTTTGCCGACCTGCAGGCACGGCGGCACCTCGGTTCGCTGGTGATGGCGCTCGACCCGATGCGATTCACGGGCGGTCCGACACTTGCCCTGACCGTGCGCGAACTGATCGCCACGCTGCGGCGCCAACCCGGCGATGTGCAGTACCCCGGCGAGCCCGAGGCGAGGCGAGAGGCGGTACGCGCGCGTGAGGGCATTCCGGTGGAGCCGGGGCTGTGGAGCGAATTTGCCGACTGGTCGGCTCGCCTGGCCCTGCCGTTGCCGGAGGAACGTTGAAGCGCGACCTACTGCTGGTATCACCGATACACGGGCCGAGTCAGGCGCGCCTCGAGGCTGTCTATGAGGTGCACCACCTCTGGGAAGCCACCGACCGCGAGGCCCTGTTCGAGCGGATTGCTCCACGCGTCGAGATCCTCGTGACGACCGGCGGTGCCGGCGCGTCGCGCGCCCTGATGGAGCACCTGCCGCTGTTGCGTCTGATCGCCTGCTTCGGCGTCGGCGTCGACGCGATCGATCTCGTGGCCGCGCGCGAACGCAGCATCGCCGTGACCAACACACCGGACGTCCTGACCGACGATGTCGCCGACCTCGCCATCGGCCTGATGCTGGCCACGATGCGCGGTATCGCCGCCGCAGACCGCTATGTGCGCGCAGGCCGTTGGCTGCGCGGCGCTATGCCGGTGCAGAAGAAGGTGAGCGGCAAGTCACTCGGCATCGTCGGCATGGGACGCATCGGCCAGGCCATTGCCGAGCGGGCGGCGGCATTCGGCATGTCGATCGCGTGGACCGGCCCGCGCGCGAAGGACTTGCCCTGGCGTTACGAGCCTGACCTCATTGCACTCGCTCGCCAGGTGGACGTGCTGATCGCGGCCTGCCCGGGCGGCGCGCCGACCCTGGGACTGATCAGCCGTGCCGTGCTGGAAGCCCTCGGCTCCAAGGGCGTGTTCGTCAATATCTCGCGCGGATCGGTCGTCGACGAAGCCGCACTGGTCGAACTGCTGTCGACGGGCGAGCTGGGTGGCGCCGGGCTCGATGTTTTCGTCGACGAGCCGCATGTGCCCGAGGCCCTGTTCACGCTCGAAAATGTCGTGCTGCAGCCGCATCAGGCCAGCGCCACGCGCGAGACTCGCGGCGCGATGGGCCAGCTGGTCATCGACAACGTCGCCGCGTTCGTTGCGGAGCAGCCACTGATCACCCCGGTACTGTGAGGAGACGATGACTCCCGATTTGAAGGGCAAGGCGGTACTGGTCACGGGCTCCAGTACCGGCATCGGTGCCGCCGTGGCGCGGGCATTCGGCGCCGCAGGCAGCACGGTCGTCGTTCATTACCACGCGAGCGAAGCTTCCGCGCGCGCGTTGGTGGCTGCGATCGAGGCCGACGGCGGCCGCGCACACGCTCTGCGCGCGGACGCTGCCCGGCCTGAGCAGATGGTCGCCCTGGTGCGGGCCGCGGTGGACCGCTGCGGCCGGCTCGACGTGCTGGTCAACAACGTCGGCGATCTCGTGCGCCGATGCCCGATCGCCGACAGCACGGAGGAGTTCTTCGATGCCGTCGTCGATCTCAACGTGCGTTCGGTTGTCACGACCAGCCGTGCCGCGATCCCGCACTTTCGCGCGCAAGGACACGGCAACATCATCAATACGACGTCGATCGCGGCACGCAACGGCGGCGGCCCGGGGTCGGTCCTGTACGCGAGCTCCAAGGCGTTCGTCAGCACCTTCACGCGCGGTCTGGCGAAGGAACTGGCGCAGGAGAACATCCGCGTCAACGGCGTAGCGCCGGGTGTCATCGTCACGCCACTGCAGGCGCGCCACACCAGCGCGGCGCAAATGGAGTCGTTTCGCGCAGCGGTGCCAATGGGTCGTCTAGGCAGTGCCGAGGACTGCGTCGGTGCCTACCTGTACCTCGCGTCCGATGCGCTGAGCGGCTATGTCACCGGGCAGATCCTCGAAGTCAACGGTGGGCAGTTGATGCCATAGCGTCCGCATCGACCGGCGCGGATCTGCGCAGCGTGTGCCGCTCCGGTTCAATTCCCTTCGAGGAAGCCCGCCGGCAGCGGCCCACCGTTGCGACCGACGGCCGGTGCCGGGTGCGCGTCGCCGCGTGACTGCGAGGGGCGGAACAGCGTGCGCTGGCGCAACAGCGACAGTCCGGTCGGGCAATCCTGCGCCCTGGGCCAGCCGCAGCGGTCGTTGTCACTGTTGGGAGACAACTTCAGCGCGATGGCTGACGCATCAGTGTGCTCTTGCCGAACAGGCTCTCGATCAGGTCGACGGTCAAAAGCGCCGTCTTGTTGCGCACGTCCAGTGCAGGGTTCAGCTCCATGATGTCGAGAGAGCCCAGCCGCCCGCTGTCGGCGATCATTTCCATGCACAACTGCGCCTCGCGATAGGTCGGCCCACCAGACACCGTGGTGCCGACGCCGGGTGCGATTTCCGGATCGAGGAAATCGACGTCGAAGCTGACATGCAAATGCGTGCCCGGATCCATCGTCGCCAGTGCCAGTTCCATTGCATGCCGCATGCCGAGTTCATCGATGAAGCGCATGTCGAACACTTCGAGCCCGGTCTCGTGTACGAACTGCTTCTCGCCGGCATCCACACTGCGGATGCCGATCTGCCGGATCCAGCGCGGGTCGATGGCCGGCACGGTGCCGCCGATCTCGATCAGCGGACGCGGGCCGTGGCCGCACAGGCACGCCACCGGCATGCCATGCACATTGCCGCTCGGCGTCAATGCATTGGTGTTGAAGTCCGCGTGGGCATCGAGCCAGAGTACCCGGAGACGCTTGCCCCGCTCGCTGCAGTGGCGTGCCACCGCACTGATCGAACCGATCGCAAGGCAGTGGTCACCCCCAAGCAGGATCGGTAGGCGGCCGCCCCCCAGCTCGGCCCCGACCGCTTCATGCACCAGCCGGTTCCATGCGACCACTTCATCGAGATGCCGATAGCCGTCAACCGGCGGCAGCCACGGATTCGGCGGACCGTTGAGGTTCCCGTGGTCGATGACCTCGAGGCCATGCCGTTCCAGCGCCGGCTTGATCTGCGCGACCCGCAGTGCCTCGGGACCCATGCTCGCACCGCGTACGCTGGCACCGATGTCGGTCGGCGCGCCGATCAGCGAGACGACGTTCGATCCTGCGGCGATGGGCATGCAAGTTGTCCTGGTCGTTCGTCGTTGGCAGGTCGGTGGATGGCGCGGAACGCCTGCACCGCACTAGGCGCGCAGGCGTCAGCTGTCTTGAGATTAGCAGTCGATCCCGGGCAGCGGCGGGTGCCGTCACTCCTTCACAGCACCCGTCATCCCGGATACATAGTGTTCGACGAAGAACGAGTACAGGATCGCGACCGGAAGCGACCCGAATAGCGCGCCTGCCATCAGCGCACCCCAGTGATACACGTCCCCCTCGACCAGTTCGGTGATCACCCCGACAGGAACGGTCTTGACCTCCGACGACGAAACGAAGGTCAGTGCGTAGATGAACTCGTTCCATGACAGCGTGAAGGCAAAGATCCCCGCCGAAATCAGCCCCGGCACTGCCAGCGGAAGGATGATCTTCACGAGGATCTGCAGGCGGCTGGCGCCATCGATCAGCGCGCATTCCTCGAGCTCGAACGGAATCGAGCGGAAGTAGCCCATCAACAGCCAGGTGCAGAACGGGATCAGGAACGTCGGGTACGTCAGGATCAGCGCGAGGCGTGTGTCAAACAGCTGGAACTTGAAGATGATCGCCGCCAGCGGAATGAAAAGAATGGAAGGCGGCACCAGGTACGCCAGGAAGATGCTCATGCCGACATAGCGCGAACCGCGGAACCGCAGCCGTTCGATTGCGTAGGCCGCCAGCACGCTGCAGAACAGCGACAGCAGTGTCGAAACGACCGACACGAGGATCGTGTTCCACAGCCAGTCCGGATACGCCGTATCGAACAGCAGCTTCTTGATGTGGGCGAGCGTCGGGTTAATGACCCAGAACGGATTGCCCTCGCGTGACAGCAGTTCCTCGTTTGGCTTGAACGCGGTGATCGTCATCCAGTAAAACGGAAACAGCAGCACGATCAGGAACACGGCCAGCGGCAGGTACACGGTCACCAGACGCCGCGGCGTGGACTCGAGGTACTTCATGCCCTGCGAGTCGGTCGTCTCGGGCGTGGCCGGCGTCTCGAACTTCTCGGTGTCGCTCATGTTGCCCCCATGGCGCTGCGCGCGGTCCCCCTCGAGGGGGCGCGATTCGGACGTCGGGCATGCCCTGCGGCATGCCCGGCGCCTACGAGCGGGCGAGCGCCTGAATGCGCGAGCGCGGCCTGCAAGGCCGAGCGCCTCCGGAGCGGCCGCGCGGCGCTCATTTATCCTGCCCGCCCTGCTGCCAGGCGCGGCGCTGCAGTCCGAAGTAGCTGAACAGGATCGCCGCCATCAGGAACGGCACCATCGCGGTCGCCAGCGCGGCACCCTCGCCCAGCGCGCCCCCGGGGATGGCGCGCTGGAAACTGAGAGTGGCCATCAGGTGGGTCGCATTCAGCGGTCCGCCGCGCGTCAGCACGTAGATCAACTGGAAATCAGTGAAGGTAAACAGCACCGAGAAGGTCATCACGACCGCGATGATCGGCGTCAGCAACGGCAGCGTCACGAAGCGGAATTGCTGCCAGTCGGTGGCGCCGTCAAGGCTGGCCGCCTCGTAATACGACGGCGAAATTGTCTGCAGGCCGGCCAGCAGGCAGATCGCGACAAAGGGCACGCCGCGCCAGATGTTGGCGGCGATCACCGACAGTCGCGCGAGCCACGGCTCGCCGAGGAAATCGATGTAGCGGTCGATCCACCCCAGCTTGACGAGCGTCCAGCTGATGATCGAAAACTGCGCGTCGTAGATCCACCAGAACGCGATCGCAGACAGCGCGGTCGGCACGATGAACGGCAGCAGCACGATCGCACGGATGAAGGACTTGAACGGCAGGTGCTTGTTGAGTAAAAGGGCCAGCCACAGGCCGAGCGCGAACTTGATAATGCTGGCGACGACTGTGTAGAAGATCGTGTTGAAGACCGAGAGCCGGGTGATCGGATCCCCCCAGAGAAATTCGTAGTTCTCAATCCCGATCCACTCGCCGCCGCGTCCGATCTTGGTGTCGGTGAAACCGAGCCATGTGCCGAGGCCGAGCGGATAGGTCAGGAACAGCAGTAGCACGACCGCCGCCGGCAGCATGAACACCAGCCCGAGAAAGTTGCGGCTTTCGAGCAGGCGACTCATCACGCTCGTCTCAGGGACGGGTGGCTGGGCTCGGGCGTTGTTCACGGCGGTCAGGGGGTCAGGGTTGGAACGCGGGGAAGTGAATGGCGGTGCCCGATGCGGCACCACCATGCACCACGGACGCGTCTAGACCTTGTAGTAGCGCTCAGCCCGCTTCTGCGCCCGATCCGCAGCCTCCTTCGGCGTCTTCGACCCCGACGCGGCTTCGGCCACCATGTTGACGATGATGAAGTCCGCCAGCGCGCCGGCCGACGCATAGCCCATCTTGCCGGCGTGTCCGCTCGGCCACATGTTCCTCATCGAGTCCCGGTACGGCGTGTGTTTCGGATCGACGGTCCAGATCGGGTTCTTCTCGTAGTACGTCAGTGCCGGCGTCACGTAGCCGATCGCCGCCTGTACCCACGGGTCCATCTGCTCGGCCTCCATCATGAACCGCAGGAACTCCTTGGCCGCCTTTGGATACTTGGTGTACTTGAAGATCATCTGGTTGAAGAACAGCTGGAACTCGCTGGGCTTGCCGATCGGCCCGATCGGCATGTTGGCGTGATTGATGTCTGCCGCCAGCGCAGCGACCTTCGGGTCCTTCGACGTCTTCGCGGCGTAGTAAATGGAGATGCCGTTGTTCGTCAGCGAAATCTGCTCGTCCAGGAACGCCTTGTTGTTGTTCGGGTCCAGCCAGGACAGGGTGCCTGGCACAAACGACGAGTACATCTCTTTGACGTACTCGAGAGCCTTGATGGTTTCCGGGCTGTCGATGACGACCTTGTTGTTCGCATCCACAAGCTTGCCGCCGAACCCCCACACCAGCGTCTGCGCCCAGGTGTTGCCGTCGCCGGTCGCATTGCCGAGCGCGAACCCGGGCGGTGTGCCTTTGTCCTTCAGCGCCTTGCACAGCTTCAGGAAGCCGTCTGTGTCCTTCGGAAATGTGTCGAAACCCGCGGCTTTCACGTGGCTGATGCGGTACACCATGCACACGCCCGCGACACCCAGCGGCACGCCGATCCACTTCTTGCCATCCGGTCGCAGGTAGGGGTCGCACACCGGATAGAAGCCGCCGTACTTCTTGCCGAGATAGGCGCACAAGTCGGTGACGTCGACCAGCTTGTCCGGGTACAGGTTGGCGTCGTCGTTGGTCGACAGGATGATGTCGGGCCCCGCGCCGGTATTGGCGGCCACCGCCGCTTTCGGGCGCACGTCTTCCCAGCCTTCGGCGTCGACTCGCACTTCAATGCCGTACTTCTCCGAGAACTTCTTGACGTTGGCCAGGTACTGGTCCTCGTCGCCCTGCACGAAGCGCTTCCAGCGCAGCACCCGCAGCTTGGCGCCTTTCTCCGGCGCGTTGCTCCACTGCGCCTCGGCATCCTTGACCCAGATGAGTGGACCGGCCGCGGCTGCCGCCACGCCTGCCGACGTCTTCAGAAACTCCCGCCGTTTCAGATTCTTCATGCACGTCTCCTTGGTGGTTGGCTCACTGTGTCAAGCCGGTTGAAGTCCCGTCGCGAGGCGTTTGCCGCTCGCGGCGTCGAAAATATGAGCTCGCCCGGCATCCGGGACAAGCGTGATGCGTTCGCCGGCGCGCACGTTCGTTCGATCGCGGATCGTCGCGGTCACTTCCTGGTCGACGAAGCGGCAATAGATCTGGGTATCTGCACCGGTCGGCTCGACGACGACCACTTCAACCGCGAGACCGCCGGCACTGCCCACCGCAAAGTGCTCGGGCCGGATGCCGTACAGGATGGACTGTCCTTCGCGCACCCCCGCGCTTTGCGCCAGCGGCAGTCGGCTTCCATCGGCGAACACCGCTTCGAGCGCGCCGCCTTGACGCTGCGTCGTGCCCGGCACCAGGTTCATGGCGGGCGATCCGATGAAGCCCGCCACAAACGTGTTCGCGGGGTGGTCGTAGAGGTCGAGCGGGCCGCCGGTCTGTTCGACGACGCCGTCCTTCATGACGACGATCTTGTCGGCCATGGTCATCGCCTCGATCTGGTCGTGCGTCACATAGACCGAGGTGGTCTTCAGGCGCTGGTGCAGCTCCTTGATCTCGGTGCGCATCTGCACGCGCAGCTTGGCGTCGAGATTGGACAGCGGCTCGTCGAACAGGAACACCTGCGGGTCGCGCACGATGGCGCGGCCCATCGCGACACGCTGCCGCTGGCCCCCCGAGAGCTGGCGCGGATAGCGGTCGAGCAGCTTGCCGAGCCCGAGGATGTCGGCTGCGCGCGCGACGCGGCGGTCGATCTCATCCTTCGTAGCGTTGGCAAGCCGCAGGCTGAACGACATGTTGTCGCGCACCGTCATGTGCGGATAGAGCGCGTAGTTCTGGAACACCATCGCGATGTCGCGCTCCTTCGGGGCAACGCGGTTCACGACACGATTGCCGATCAGGATCTCGCCTTCGCTGATTTCCTCGAGTCCGGCGATCATGCGCAGCAGCGTGGTCTTGCCGCAGCCGGAGGGACCCACCAGGACCGCGAACTCGCCGTCAGCGATGTCGATGTCGACGCCGTGGATCACGGTCGTTCCACCGAAGCGCTTGGCAACGCCGCGAATCGCGACTTGCGCCATATAGCCTTGTCTCCTCCGCGCGGCAGGGAAGGTGCCGCTGCGATCAACCTGCGGGGATCTTCGTCCCTTGAATCACAGGATACATGGGGCGTCCTGTCTTCGCCCATTGCACGATGTTCATTGCCGCCTTGCGCCGCAGCTCGACTTCCGCCGCGGTCGAATAGAAAGCCGCGTGCGGCGTCAGCAGCACGCGCGGGTGGCGCGCCAGCGGATGGCTGGTCGCTACCGGTTCGGTCGGCAGCACGTCGAGCGCCGCGCCGTCGAGCGTTCCGTCGTCGAGCCGCGCCAGCACGGCGTCGACATCGACCACCGCGCCTCGTGCCGTGTTCACCAGCAGGCTGCCCCGACGCATGCGCACCAGCAGCGGCGTCGCAACCATGCCGCGCGTCTCGTCGGTCAGTGGCACATGCAGCGAGACGATGTCGCTGTGCTCGAAAAGCGCCTCGAGCGTCACGCGTTCGACATACGCGGGAAAGTCGCCGTCGATGATGTAGGGATCGCAGGCAATCACGCGCGCAAAGCAGTTGCGGGCCAGGTGCGCAAAGCGCTTGCCGATGCGGCCGAGCCCGAGGATGCCGACGGTCAGGTCGCTGGCGCGACGGATCGTGCCCGGCGACAGGTAGCTCCAGCGTCCGGCCTTGACGTCGCGGTCGTAGATGGCCAGATGCCGCAGCAATGCCAGCGCCATTGCCAGCGCGTGTGTGGCCACTTCGCCGACACCGTAGTCGGGCGAGTTCGCAACCCAGACGCCGTGGCGCCTGCAGGCGGCGGTATCGACCGTGTCATATCCGGCACCGTAGCGGCTGACAAGGCCGACGCGTGGCAAGGCATTCAGCACACGCTCGGTGACCGGGGCGTACTGCAGCAACAGCGCATCACACTCGCGGGCCGCCGCGATCAGTTCATCCTCGGTGCGGCATTGCGCGTCGGCCAGCGTGATGCCGGCCTCGGCAAACAGCCCTCGTTCGAGGGTGATGTCCGGGAAGTCGAAATCCGTGATCAGCGCCTTCATACCGGGGCCCGCCGCCAGCAGTCGCGCTGGTGATCATCGACCATGCCGGTCGCCTGCATGAACGAGTAGCAGATGGTCGAGCCGACGAACTTGCAACCACGCGCCTTCAGTGCCTTGCTCATCGCGTCGGACTCGGCACGGGTGGTCGGGGCCTCGCGGTAGTCGCTCCACCGATTCACGATCGGTCGCCCGCCACTGAACGACCACAGGTAGCGGTCAAGCGAACCCTGTTCGTCGCGGATCGCCCGTACCGCACGCGCGTTGAGCACTGCTGACTCGACCTTGGCGCGGTTTCGCACGATCGCAGGATTCGTCAGCAGGCGTTCGATGCGAACCGGCGTGTATCGCGCGACGCGGTCGACGTCGAAGTCGTCGAAGGCTTCACGGTAACCCTCGCGCTTGCGCAGGATCGTCGTCCACGACAGTCCGGCCTGAGCACCCTCGAGGATCAGCATTTCGAAAAGGTGCCGATCATCGTGCGACGGCACACCCCATTCATCGTCGTGGTACGCAACCATCAGCGGATCGTCGCCCGCCCAGCCGCAGCGCTTCCTGCTCGCCGTCGGCGCGCTCCTGCTCATAGAAGTTCTGGACCTTGGCACGGTCAATGGTTGTCTTTGGGGACTGCGGAGCCACTGGACCCGACCAGGAAGTCGAGGTCGGCGCCCTTGTCTGCCTGCTGCACGTGATCGAAGTAGAGCTTTGTGTAGCCGCGCGGCTTCGGCGCGGCCGGCGCCTTCCAGGCGGCGCGGCGGCGCGCGAGTTCGGCATCGGAGACTTCCAGATGCAGGCGGCGGTGCTCGACATCGAGCTCGATGAAGTCGCCGCTCTTCACCAATGCGAGCGTGCCGCCGGCCGCGGCTTCCGGCGCGGCATGCAACACGACCGTGCCATAGGCCGTGCCGCTCATGCGCGCGTCCGAGATGCGCACCATGTCGGTGACGCCCTGCTTCACCAGCTTGGCCGGAATCGGCATGTTGCCGACCTCGGCCATGCCCGGATAGCCTTTCGGCCCGCAGTTCTTCAGCACCAGGATGTCGTCGGGCCGCACGTCGAGCGATTCGTCCTCGACCTTGGCGTGCATTTCGGCGCTGTTCTCGAACACCACCGCGCGGCCGCGGTGCTGCATCAATGCCGGCGTCGCCGCCGAAGGCTTGATCACCGCTCCATCCGGCGCGAGGTTGCCGCGCAGCACCGCGATGCCGGCTTTGGCCTTGAACGGGTCGGCCAGCGGACGGATCACCCGCTGCTTGGGTCCACCTCTTCCCTCGAGGTCGTAGCGCGGTGCGTCCTTGATGTTGTTCCACATCGTCTGGCCGTTGACGGTCAGCGCATCGCGATGGAGCACGTCGCCGAGCTCGCGCAGCACCGCCGGAAGCCCACCGGCGTAGTAGAAGTCTTCCATCAGATACTGGCCCGACGGCTGCAGATCAACCAGGCACGGCAGGTCATGGCCGAATCGGTCCCAGTCTTCGAGCGCCAGCTTCACGCCGGAGCGGCCGGCCAGCGCAAGAAGATGGATCACCGCGTTGGTCGAGCCGCCGATCGCGGCGTTGGCGCGGATCGCGTTTTCGAACGCGCCACGTGTCAGGATCTTCGACATCACGAGGTCTTCGTCGACCATCGCCACGATGCGCCGCCCGGCCATGCGCGCCAGCACATTGCGGCGGCCATCCACTGCCGGGATCGCCGCATTGCCCGGCAGCCCCATGCCGAGCGCCTCGACCATGCAGGCCATCGTCGAGGCCGTGCCCATCGTCATGCAATGGCCGTGCGAACGGTGCATGCAGCTCTCGGCCTCGAAAAAATCGGCCTGGCTCATCGTGCCGGCGCGCACCGCCTCACTCATCTGCCACACCCCGGTGCCGGAGCCGAGTTCGCCGCCACGGAACTTGCCCGACAGCATCGGCCCGCCCGACACGCCGATCGTCGGCAGATCGACGCTGGCCGCGCCCATCAGCAAGGCGGGAGTCGTCTTGTCACAACCCATCAGCAGAACGACGCCGTCGAGCGGGTTCGCGCGTATGGATTCCTCGACATCCATGCTGACCAGATTGCGAAACAGCATCGTCGTCGGCCGCATCAGCGTCTCGCCGAGCGACATCACCGGGAACTCGAGCGGAAAGCCGCCAGCCTCCAGCACGCCCTGGCGCACCTGATCGGCGAGCACGCGGAAATGCGTATTGCAGGGCGTGAGCTCCGACCAGGTATTGCAGATGCCGATCACCGGACGGCCGTCAAACTGGTCGTGCGGGATGCCGCGGTTCTTTGTCCACGAGCGGTAGATGAAACCGTCGCGATCGAGGCGACCAAACCAGCTCTGGCTACGGCGGGGCTTACCGGACATCGGAGGGTGCAGAAGATAGGCAGGGACGAAAAGTGCCGGCGAGTGTATCCACCCACCCCACGGGGGTCAACGAAAAGCGGTCAAGTGGTCTGACCAATTTGCGGCGCGACGCCAGGTTAGGTCTTATAGTCGTGCGGCGGCGCACCAGCCGCTGGGAGAGGCAGGAGATGAATCAACTCGACATGCAGGGGCGCGCCGCCATCGTCACCGGCGGCGCGGCGGGCATCGGACTGGCGATTGCACGGCGCCTGGTCGCCTCTGGTGCGCGCGTCAGCCTCTGGGACCGTGATGCTGTGACGCTCGACTCCGCCGCGCAGGCACTTGGCCACGGCACCCACGTGGCCGCGGTCGATGTGACGCGCGAAGATGGTGTCGCGACGGCGTTCGCCGCGTCGATGTCCGCGCTGAAGCGCGTCGACGCGCTGGTCTGCAGCGCCGGCATCACGGGGCCGAACACCACCGTCGAGAACTACCCGCTGGCCGCATGGAAGGAGGTCATCGACATCAACCTGACCGGGGTCTTCCTGTGCAATCGGATCGTCGTTCCGCACATGACGGCGAACGGCTATGGCCGCATCGTCAACATCGCTTCGATCGCGGGCAAGGAAGGCAACCCGAATGCGTCGGCCTACAGTGCGTCGAAGGCGGGCGTCATCGCGCTGACGAAGTCGCTCGGCAAGGAACTCGCGAAGGTCGGAATCCGCGTCAACTGCGTGACGCCGGCCGCGGTGAAGACCGGCATGTTCGCGCAGATGACGCAGAGTCACATCGACTTCATGCTGTCGAAGATCCCGATGGGCCGCTTTGGTGAAGTCGATGAGATCGCGGCACTGGTGACATGGCTCGCGACAGAGGAATGCTCGTTCTCGACCGGGGCCGTGTTCGATCTGTCCGGCGGCCGGGCGGTCTACTGATGATGGCGGCGCGCTACGCAGCCGAAGCGCTGCGCTCGATGGCGGCGACCTTGCTCGCTACCGCCGGCATGTCTGCGGACATGGCGCGCGATGTCGCCACCGTGCTCGTTGAAGGGGATCTGCTGGGACACGACACTCACGGCCTGGCGTTGCTGGCGTCCTACCTTGCGGAGCTCGAGAGCGGTTCGCTACGCAAGGCCGGTACCTATCGTGTCCTCAACGAACGCGCCGCCGCGGCGCTGTGGGACGGCGAGCGCCTGCCCGGCCCATGGCTGACCCTGCGTGCGATCGACGATGCGATCGCGCGCGCGCAACACTGCGGCACCGGCACCGTCGTCATCCGCCGCAGCCACCACATCGCCTGCCTCGCCGCCTACCTGACCCGCGCGACCGAGCGCGGGTTCGTGCTGCTGCTGACCTGTTCCGATCCGAATTCAGCCAGCGTCGCGCCGCACGGGGGACTCAAGCCAGTGTTCACGCCGGACCCGCTGGCGTTCGGCGTGCCGACCTCCGGCGATCCGGTGCTGATCGATCTGTCCGCCTCGCTCACCACCAACGGCATGACCGCGCGCCTGCACAAGCAGGGGCGCAAGTTCGCGCACGCATGGCTGCTCGACGCCGGCGGCCGCGCGACCGACGACCCGGCCGTGCTGTTCACTGAACCCAAAGGCACGATCCTGCCGGCCGGAGGCGTCGATGCCGGGCACAAGGGTTACGCCCTCGCGCTGATCGTCGAGATGCTGACCGGCGCGCTGGCCGGTTTCGGCCGCGCCGATCCGAAGGAAGGCTGGGGAGCGACCGTAGCGGTGCACGCCATCGATCCGGACGCGTTTGGCGGTCGCGCGGCCTTCGAGCGCCAGGCCGACTGGCTGGTGGAAGCCTGTCGCGACAACCCGCCGCGCCCTGGCGTGGATGCCGTGCGATTACCCGGGCAGCGCGGCCATTCGCTGCGCCGCGAGCAGCTACAGCGCGGTGTGGCGCTGAACGAGGACATCATGCCGGCGCTGATTCCGTGGGCAGGCAAGCTTGACGTCAAGGTTCCCACCGCACTGTGATCCGAAGGCTTGCACAAGAATCCGCGCGAACAGGAGGCGCGAGATGCGCCTTCCCACTTCGTTGAATTCCACGAGCCTTGCAGGTCACTAGGAGCAGCTAACCGTCACCGAGTGGGTGTGACCGTCACCGCCCGCGGTCGACCCGACCGTGATTGAAGTTCCCGCCGCGCCGGTCTTGAGTTGCGCCAGTTGCGCCGCGGTCAGCGTCACGAGGTGGTTGTGGTCCGCCGTTCCCAGGATGCTGTAGACCTTGTCGACGGTCGAATCAACATCGGCGGGTGGAATCGCCAGGGCATGGCCGTGATTTGCGGAGATGTTCGTAGCGCCGCACAACAACGCGGGCGTCGGAGGCGGCGGGGGCGGGACCGGCATCGGTGGGGGCGGGGGCGGCGCTGGACTGTAGTCGCTACCGCCGCAGCCTGTGAGCATCAGGGCAACGGCGCTTCCTGCGACATCGGCGACAAACAGTCGACGGGATGGATTCATGAGGACCTCCCTGGGCGGCAGAGGTTTGGGGAAAGCGGCTTGGATCGGCATGCTGCTACCGGCCCGTCTTGCTGTCACTCCCCCGTCTGTACACCTTCCGCCAGGAATAAAGCGACTGCGACGGGTGTTGATCCGGCCTGGCCCGTGGGACGCTCACTTCATCACGTAGATGCCAGCGATCAGGACCGAGCTTTCTGTCCCAGACGGGTGGCTTCAGGGCGCTGATCGATGAATTGCGATAATCGGCCGGTGATACGCGAAACAATTCACCAGCTTCCAGCCTCCCGCATCCGCGAAGTCGCCAACGCCGGACTCGCCCGCAGCGATGTCCTGAAATTCTGGTTCGGCGAAGGCGACCAGGTCACGCCCGCGTTCATCCGCGAGGCTGCAAAGGCCGCGCTCGATGCCGGAGAGACGTTCTATAACCACAATCTGGGCATCATCGAGTTGCGCGAGATACTGGCCGAGTACAGCACCCGGCTGCATCGTCCTGTCGCGCCGATCACGTCGGATCGCATCGCGGTGACCAGCGCCGGAGTGCACGCGCTGTCGCTGGTCGACCAGGCGCTGATCGACCCCGGCGATCGCGTGGTGATCGTCACCCCGGTGTGGCCGAACCTCACCTCGATGCCGCGCATCATGAGCGCGAACGTTGTCCGTGTCGCACTCGAATGCCGCAAAGGGGCCTGGTCGCTCGATCTGCAGAAGCTGCTCGATGCCGCCACGCCGGACACGCGGCTCGTGCTGGTCAACTCCCCCAACAATCCGACCGGCTGGACAATGCCGCAGCGCGACTGGGACGCCCTGCTCGCACATTGCCGGCGGCACGGCATCTGGCTCGTGAGCGATGACGCCTATGAGCGCCTGGTATTCGATGCCGCGCTGACCATCGACGGGCACGCCCCGGGCGTGCTGGCCGCCATCGACGACGATGACCGGGTGATCAGCGCCAATACGTTCTCGAAGAGCTGGACCATGACCGGCTGGCGGCTTGGCTGGCTGGTGGCGCCGAAAGGATTCATTGCACAGATCGGCAAGGTGATCGAGTTCAACACGTCGTGCGCACCGACGTTTGTGCAGCAGGCCGGCATCGTCGCGGTGCGCGACGGCGAGTCGCTGGTAGCAAGCACTGTGGCGCGCCTGCGTGCCTCGCGCGACCTGCTGGTTGAAACCCTTGCCACGCTGCCGGGCACCGAGGTCGCACCGCCACCGGGAGCGATGTACCTGTTCTTCCGCATTGCCGGTCGCAGCGACGACAGCTTCGCTTTCGCGAAGCGGCTCGTGGCCGAATCCGGGCTCGGCATCGCACCGGGCGTGGCCTTCGGTCCGGAAGGCGAAGGATTCCTGCGCTGGTGCTTTGCAGCCTCCGATGCGCTGCTGCTGCAGGGGGTGGAGCGGCTGGCGCGCTTCCTCGAGCGCTCCTAGCGGCTCGCGCGTTCCGGCGCACCCATGCACTGCACGCCACGCTGCAGGCCGGCGGCGACGAAACCCACACTCGCGTACAGCTGTTCCGGCATTTCACCGGCGGCGGCGACGATGATCAGCCGATCCGCGTGCAGCATCTCCCGCGCATGCCGGGCCGCCATGGCAATCAATGCGCGGCACAGTCCGCGACGACGGTAGGCGCTATCGGTCATGACGGACTGGTAGCGGGCCAGGCGCTGGCCGTCTTCGCGCTCTGCTTCTGCGTACACGCCGAGCGCCGCCGCCAGACGCGGTGCCGACCCGGCCTGATCGATGAAGGCACCGAACCAGTTTCCACGTCCGGCACGGGCCAGGGCGCGCCAGCTCGCCACGCGTTGCCGCGCGAACGAGCGATAGCCGTCCTCTCCGTAGTGCGGATCACGCGTGGCCACACTCAGCTCCACGAGCGCCGTCCATTCACTTTCCGCCTCGTCGCCGGCCGGTGCGAACGGCCGCATCCGCGCGTCCATGGTCGGCGCGGGCACACGTGGAACATCGGTGCTCTGCATCACCACCGCGTTGTTCATCGAGTAGCCGTCCGCCAGGAATCCGCCGACGTCGCCCTCGGCGTCTTCCATCCAGCCGAAGGCACAGTGAGTCGATTGCGGTTGATTCGCGGCGATCAACTGGCCGAAGAGTGCCGGCCAGCGCTGCGCGTCATCAGTCTCAGGGGCGCGCTCGAACAGCAGGTAGTTGCCCCAGTAGTACGTTGGATTCGAGGGCGTGCGGATCACGCGGCAGCCGTGCTCGGCACGACAGTCGATAACTTCGCCGTCGGCCCGATGGAAAATGAGCTCGCTGCGAAAACCGAGGGCGGCCGCCGACGCCATGCATGTGCACCCTCGGCAGGCGAGGTCACGCCGTCGCCGACGCTCCCGCCAGACCGCGCTTGGCAAGCATCGCCTCGACCCGGGGATCGCGACCGCGAAACGCACGGAAGGCGGCGCCGGGCTCCAGCGTATTGCCCGCCGAGTAGACAAAGCGCTGCAGCCGCTCCGCCACCGCCGGGTCGAACGGGCTACCGGCCTCGAGGAAGGCGTCATAGCCGTCGGCATCCAGGACCTCGGCCCACATGTAGACGTAGTAGCCGGCCGCATAGCCTGAGCTCGCGAACAGATGCAGGAAGTGCGGCAGCCGGTGACGCATCAGGATTTCGCGCGGCATTCCGAGACGCGCCAGTTCGTCGCGTTCGAACTCGGTGATGTCGACACCCGCCGGATCGGCCTGCGCATGCAGCGCCATGTCGACCAGTGCGCAGGCTGTGTACTCGACGGTTTCGAAGCCCTGGTTGAAGCGCCGGGCCTGCTCGAGCCGTTCGATCAGGTCGTCCGGCATCGGCTCGCCGGTGTCGACATGCCGCGCATGGCGCTTGAGCACCTGCGGTTCGAGCAGCCAGTTCTCGAAGATCTGCGATGGCAGTTCGACGAAGTCGCGCAGCACCTGTGTACCTGAAAGACTCTCGAAGGTGACCTGCGACAGGAGACCATGCAGGCCGTGGCCAAACTCGTGGAACAGCGTCAGTGCATCGTCGAGCGACAGCAGCGTCGGCTCCCCCGGCGCGCCCTTGGCGAAGTTGTTGTTGTTGACGATGATCGGCAGCACGTCGCCGGCGATGCGCGACTGCAGTCGATAGGCGCTCATCCACGCGCCACCGCGCTTGGTCGGCCGTGCGAAGTTGTCGTGCAGAAACACGCCGACCAGCCGGTCGTCGCGGCCGTGCACTTCATAGACCTTGACGTCCGGGTGATACGCAACGATTTCCGGACGCGCCACGAAGCGCAGGCCGAACAGGCGCTGCGCGCAATCGAATGCAGCGTCGACCACACGCTCGAGCGGGAAGTACGGCTTGACCACCGAATCATCAACGGCATAGCGCACCTGGCGGACCTTCTCCGCGTAGTAGCGCCAGTCCCACGGCTCGATCGCCGACGGTTCGCCGCGAGACGCGGCCATGGCGCTGAGCGCCGCGCGCTCGTCGGCAGCCCGCTTCTTCGCCGGCGTCCAAACCTGTTCGAGCAGGCGCGCGACCGCGGCCGGCGTACCCGCCATGCGATCGACCAGTGCGTACTCGGCGTAGGTGGCGTAGCCCATCAGGCGAGCCTGCTCATGCCGCAGCGCGAGAATCTCGCGTGCGATCGGTCGGTTGTCGTGCTCGCCTTCGTGTTCGCCGCGCGATGTCCATGCCTTGAATGCCTGTTCGCGCAGGTCGCGGCGGTCCGAATAGGTCAGGAAGGGCGCCACCAGCGAGCGGCTCAGCGTGATCGCCCAGCCGTCGGGGCGTCCGCGCTGTTGCGCGGCCTCGTGCGCGGCCGCCCGCAGGTACGGAGGCAGGCCGGCCAGGTCGCGCTCGTCAGTGAGCCACAGTGCCCAGCTCGATTCATCGTGCAGCACGTTCTGTGAATACGCGGTCTGCAGCTCCGCCAGCCGTTCGACGATGGCACCAAAGCGCTGCTTGTCGGACGCCGACAGGCGGGCACCCGCAAGGACGAAGTCCAGATGCACGCGCTCGAGCAGGCGGCGCGCCTCGGGTGCCAGCTCGAGCGCTTCGCACTGAGCATGCAACACATCGATGCGCGCGAACAGGGGACCGTTCAGGTAGATCGCGCTCCAATGCGCAGCCAGTCGCGGCGACAACTCCCGTTCGACGGCCTGGAGTTCGGGCGAAGTCTCCGAACTGCACAGGTTGTGGAACAGGTGGCCTAGGCGCGCCAGCAGGCGCCCGCTCGCATCGAACGGCACGATCGTATTGTCGAAGTCCGGCGCGTCGGTCTGCGCGGCGAGGCGGTCGACCTCGGCGGCATGCTGCGCCAGTGCGACATTGAAGGCGGGCGCAAAGTGTTCAGCACGGACCTCGGAAAATGGAGGCAGTCCGTAGGGAGTTTTCCACTCATCAAGCAGGGGATTGTCGTTGGTCATCGGTGAGCTTTCGGAGGACCCGCAACGATACCGAAGGTTCGTGCGCGTTGCGATGCCGAGCGACCCCGCGATTTCGGCATTCCGGTGGGCGAGTTGAGCGTGCCTTGACCGCCCGCCATCGCGACCGATGAACGGTGCGACCGATCGTGCCCGCTCCGCCCGCTCGTTGCCGTCGCCGACGAAAGGCGGGCCGCGCTGTTACGCGGCGTTTCCGTTTGTAAAGTTGCTAGGGCGTTCGCCGATTCAGCGTTCAGATGCCGGCCATCGGTACGAGGGGAGTCGACGATGCCATCCACGAAGTTGCCATTCATAGCAGCGCGCACCGCCCGCACGACACTGCTGGCGTGTGCGATTGGACTCGGCGCCGCCTGTGGTGGCGGCGGTTCGTCCTCCGGGCCTGCTCCGGCCCCTGTGCCTGCGCCGGCTCCAAGCCCGGGACCGAGTCCCGCGCCCATGCCTCCGCCGAGCGCGGATGAAGCGGCCCGCTTCCTGATGCAAGCGACCTTCGGTCCCAGCGAGACCGAGATCGCACGCGTCCAGTCGCTCGGTTACAGCGGCTGGATCGACGAGCAGTTCGTGGCCATCCCGAGCAAGCACCTGCCCTATGTGCAGGCCAACTACAGCCTGCTGCTGTTCGGCGGCAACTTCGCCTTCATGCAGGACTCTTTCTGGCAGCAGGCGATTCCCGCGCCCGACCAGTTGCGCCAGCGCGTGAAGTTCGCGCTGACCGAGATTGCCGTCGTCTCCGCCGAGAGCGGCACCATCGCCACGGCCTCCGACGGCCTCGCCAATTACGTCGACCTGCTCGGCGAGCACGCGTTCGGCAATTACCGCACGCTGCTCGAGGCGGTTGCGACCAGCCCGATGATGGGAATCTACCTTTCGCATCTGCGCAATCAGAAGGCCGACCCGGTCACCGGTCGCGTTCCCGACGAGAACTTTGCGCGCGAAGTGATGCAACTTTTCTCCATCGGACTCACCGAGATCAATCCCGACGGCACGCCCAAGCTTGTCAACGGCCAGCCGGTCGAGACCTACACCAATGCCGACATCACCGGGCTCGCACGCGTCTTCACCGGCTGGAGCTGGGCGGCGCAGGACACCTCGAATGCCAGTTTCAACGGCGGCGGCACCGCCTATGCCGACCGCATCCTGCGGCCGATGCAGCCGTACCCGCAGTTCCACGAAACCGGAACCAAGAACTTCCTCAATGTGACGATTCCGGCGAACACCGCGGCGCAGGCGAGCCTGACGATCGCGCTCGACACGCTCTTCAATCATCCGAACCTGTGCCCGTTCATTGGCAGGCAGATGATCCAGCGCCTTGTGACGAGCAATCCGACGCCTGGCTACGTCGCCCGCGTGTCGGCCGCTTGCGCCGACAACAGCGTCGGCGTGCGTGGCGACATGAAGGCCATCGTGCGTGCGATCCTGCTCGACAGCGAAGCGCGCAGTAGTGCCGGCCTCGTTGACCCGCAGTTCGGCAAGCTGCGCGAACCCGTGCTGCGCCTGTCGCAATGGGCGCGCTGCTTCGGCGCGACTTCGGCCTCCGGCAACTGGCAGATTCGCAACCTCGACAGTCCCGCGACGTCGCTGGGTCAGCAGCCGCTGCGCGCGCCGTCGGTCTTCAACTTCTTCCGGCCCGGCTACGTGCCGGCAAACACGGCGATCGCCTCGGCCGGCCTGGTTGCACCGGAATTCCAGATCACTGGCGAAACCTCCGTCGCCGGTTACACCAACTTCATGCAGGCCGCGATCAGCAGCGGAGTCGGCATCAACCGCGAAGTGCGCGCCGCCTACACCGGCGAACTGGCTGTGGCGGACAACGCCGATGCGCTGATCGATCGCGTCAATCGCTGCCTGATGGCCGGCACGATGGGAACGCAGCAGCGCCAGGAGATCCGCGATGCGATCAATGCGATTGCCGTGACGGCACCCAACGGGCGCGCCAATCGCGTCTACACCGCGGTGCTGCTGACGATGGCCTCGCCCGAGTACCTGGTGCAGAAGTAGGAGACGACGCGATGACGACCCCGATTACGACCATTAGCGCTTCCCGCCGCGCATTCTTGCGCCACGCCTCCGCCCTTTCGCTCGCCGGCACGGCCGCGCCTTTTGCGCTGAACCTGGCATCGATAGGCGCTGCCTCGGCATCCACGTCGGCCGACTACAAGGCGCTGGTCTGCGTCTTTCTGTATGGCGCCAACGATGCGCACAACACCGTCGTCCCCTACGACGCGACCAGCTATGCGAACTACGCCGGTGTGCGCGGGGCACTCGCCTGGACACAGGCACAACTCACGCCTCTGGCCCCGACTACCCCGCTGCCCAGCGGCAGGCAGGTCGCCATGCCGGCCGAATTGACACCACTCGCGACGCTCTTCGACGCGGGACAGTGCGCGGTAGTCGCCAACGTGGGCCCGCTGGTCGTGCCGACGAACCGCACCAGCTTCAACAGCAAGTCGGTGCCGCTGCCGCCGAAGCTCTTCTCGCACAACGACCAGCAGTCGGTGTGGCAGGCGTCGGTGCCGGAAGGCGCGAAGTTCGGCTGGGGAGGTCGCATCGGCGACCTGATGGCGAGTCAAAACTCGACTCAGATCTTCACCTGCAATTCGCTGACCGGGAGCGCGGTGTTCCTCTCGGGCCAGACCGTGCAGCCATTCCAGATCGACCCGGCGCAGGGCTCGATCGCGTTCGGCGCGCTGAACGCCAACTCACTGTACGGCTCGGCCGCCGGCGCCGCTGCGCTGCGCAACGCGTTGACGCGTCCACGCACCCACCTGTTTGAAAGCGACCTGCGCAACGTGAACCAGCGGTCGATCGATTCGAACACCGCGCTCGCCGCGGCTCTGGCCACGGCGCCCACGCTGACGACGCCCTTTCCGGCGAACAACACGCTTGCGAGCCAACTGGCGATGGTGGCGAAGATCATCAGCGTCAGCGCCGAACTCGGCGCAAAACGTCAGGTCTACATGGTCTCGCTCGGCGGCTTCGACACGCACTCGGGCCAGGACACGACGCACCCCGCTCTGCTGACGCAACTCGCTGGCGCGATCGACGCGTTCCAGAAAGCGATGATCGAGCTGAACACGACGCAGAAGGTGACGCTTTTCACCGCGTCGGACTTCGGTCGCACGCTGACGGTCAACGGCGACGGCACCGACCACGGCTGGGGTGGGCATCACTTTGTCGTTGGCGGCGCGGTCAAGGGCAAGCAGGTTGTCGGCAGCTATCCGGACCTGACGGCGAACGGCCCGACCGACGCCGGCAACGGCCGGCTGATTCCCACCACCGCAGTCGAGCAATATGCGGCCACGCTGGCGCGCTGGATGGGTGTGGCCGCCACCGACATCCCGCTGATCCTGCCGAACATCGTGAACTTCCCGACGTCCGACCTCGGCTTCATGACCTGAGCGCAGCGTCGGCAAGCTCGCGCCGCGGCGCGCTGCGCGGAGGCTCTCACTGAGTCCCGCTCCCACCGCCGTGTGCGGCAGCGCTATGCTGCGCTCCCCTGCCCGACGGAGCCGCTGATGAGCACGCCTGCACCGCTGAACACGCCCAATGAATCACTGGTGACGACGACGCACATCGTCTATGCGCTGCATACGCTCGGCCTGGTGATCGGTGCGTTCGGAGCCGGATCGGTGATCGGCATGTTCCTGTTCGGCTGGCCGTCGATCATCGCGGTGATCATCAACTACGTGAAGCGCAGCGACGTGCGCGGAACCTGGCTCGAGTCGCACTTCTCGTGGCAGATCCGCACCTTCTGGTGGGCGCTGCTGTGGGCGGTGATCGTCGCCGTCGTCGGCACCGTTTTCGCCGTCGTCCTGGTCGGATTCGCGATCTGGATCGTCGGCTTCTTCGCGCTTGGCATCTGGGCGATCTATCGCATCGCACGCGGCTGGCTGCGGCTCAAGGACCGGCAGCCGATGCCGACGCCCTGATCACCAGATCGAGATTTGATCGGCCGGCGACCGCATCATCGGCGCGTTCGCCGGACAATTGAACGCCGCCGCGAACGCCGGAAAGTTGGCGAGCGGCCCCAGTACGCGATAGCGACTGGGCGAATGCTGGCCGGTGCGCAACTGGTCGAGCAGTGCCTCGGGCCGGTACTGCGCCCGCCAGATCGTCGCGTAGGAAATGAAGAACCGCTGGTTCTGCGTCAGACCGTCGATCGGATCGATCGGCTGACGCGCCAGTGCGATCTTCAGGCCGTCGAAGGCGATCTTCACGCCGGCGAGGTCGGAAATGTTCTCGCCCAGCGTCTGCAACCCGTTGATCGACTGCCCTGGCACCGGCGTGTAGCCGGAAAACTGCCGTGCCAGTCGCGCGGCGCGCGCCTTGTAGGCCGCGGCATCGTCGGGCGACCACCAGTCGGTGAGATTGCCGACGCTGTCGAACTGCCGGCCGCGATCGTCGAAGTGATGCGTGATCTCGTGCCCGATGACGGCGCCGATGCCACCGTAGTTCACGGCCGCATCCGCCTTGGGATAGAAAAATGGCGGTTGCAGAATCGCGGCTGGAAAGACGATTTCGTTCAGGCCTCCGGCAAAGGCGTTGACGAGGTGCGGCGAGGCGAACCAGCGAGTGCGATCGACTGGCTTGCCCAGATCCGCGACTCGATCGTTGAAGGCCCAGGCGCGCGCCCGCAGCCAGTTGCCCGCAAAGTCATCGCGCTCGATCACCAGTCCGTCGTAAGTCTTCCATTTGTCCGGGTAACCGATCCTCAGCGCCATCGCGTCGAGCTTCTTCAGCGCGCTCTGTTTGGTCGGCGGGCTCATCCAGTCGAGCTTCTCGATCCGCGACCGCAGGGCCGTCTTGATGTCGGTGATCATCAGTACCGCGCGTGCCTTCGCTTCCGGCGTGAACGCGCGCGCGACATAAAGCTGCCCGAGTCCCTCCGCCAGCGGCTCCGACCCGAACGGACCGGTCATCGCGCGGATGACCTGATCCGGACGCGGGAAGTTCTTCTCCAGGCCCTGGATGACTTTGCCGCGGTAGTCGAAGCGCGTGTCGACGAACTCGGCCGGGAGCATCGGCGCCATTTCGTCGAGCACGCGTTCGCGCAGGTACGCGCGCCAGCTCGCCAGCGGCGCTTCGGCCGCCGCGCGCGCCACCGCGGCGACGAACTTCGGCGCGGCGACGTTGAATTCACCCGGCTTCGCCACGCCCAGCGCCGCGAAGTAGGCCGCCCAGTCGAGGCCCGGCGCGCGCTGCATGATCGTCTCGAGCGAGTTCAGCTGGTAGAGCGCGTTCGGGTCGCGTCGTTCGACCCGAGTCAGCGACGCGTCCGCGAGCAAGGTCTGCAGTTCGAAGCTCGCCGCGGCGGCCGCGGGCGCATCTCCTGCCTGGGCGAGCTGCCCGAGACGCAGGCGGTAGATCTCGTACGCCTTGCGCAGTTCGAGCGTGCGCGCGTCATCGCGGAAGTAGTCGTCGCGATCAGGCAGGCCCAGGCCGCCCTGGTCAAGCTGGACGATGTAGCGCCGGCGATCCTTGGCGTCGGGCATTACCGCGGCGCGCAGAGGCGCGTCGATGTAGTGACGCGACAACTCGGCCAGCAACGCTGGCAGCTGCTTGCGATCGCTGAGCGCATCGATCTGTCGCAACAGCGGCTGCACCGATTCGAGTCGGCGCTTTTCGATGGCCTCCACATCCATGCCGCTGACATAGAACCTGAACGCGAGCAGCTTGCCCGGCGTGTCGAGCAGGGAAGGATCGCGCGCGGCGTCGATCAATGCCTGTTCGACGATGTCCCGGCTTTCGTCACGCAACGTATCGAAACTGCCGATGCGTGCCCGGTCAGGCGGGATCGGGGTCGCCTTCCTCCAGAGTCCGTTGACGTACTCATCGAAGTCCGTACAGGCCTCGGCCGGCGTGCCGAGTCCCTTGAGGTCCAGCGTGGTGGCGGCCGCGACAGAGGGTACGAAGGCGGCAGCGAATAGCAGTAGGCGCAGCATGGAATACCCGGTGGAAATTCGGCCGGCAGCATACCTCGCGCATTGCACCCGACCGGGTTTGACCACAACCGCGCCGCACGATTGAGCGGGCGCTGCGTCGGTGCTACGCTCGCCGCCACTTTCAATTCCGCTCACCGCGGAACTTCGCCGAGCGCGCTCACAAGGCACGCTCCGGCTGCACGGCACAGGGGCACCCACCCGACTGCCGCGCTCCCAAGAACACGATTTTTGGCAGGAGTCCTGATGAACGCGCCCCTTTCCGAAGCCGTCCGCCGTGCACTGACGGAGGTCACCCTCGACGACAAGTGGACCCTGGACCGCGGCCGCGCCTACATGAGCGGCACGCAGGCCCTGATCCGCCTCGCCATGCTGCAGCGTCAGCGCGACCAGCTCGCCGGGCTGAACACCGCCGGGTTCATCAGCGGCTACCGCGGCTCGCCGCTCGGCGGCGTGGACCAGACCGCGTGGAAGGCGAAGAAGCATCTCGAACGGCACCACGTGAAGTTCCAGCCGGGGCTGAACGAAGACCTCGCTGCGACCAGCGTCTGGGGCACGCAGCAGGTCAACATGTTCGAGGGCGCGAAGTACGACGGTGTATTTGCGATGTGGTACGGCAAAGGCCCCGGAGTGGATCGATGCGGAGATGTGTTCAAGCACGCCAATGCGGCGGGCACCAGCCGGCACGGCGGCGTGCTGGCGCTGGCCGGCGACGACCATGGGGCCAAGTCGTCGACCCTTCCGCACCAGTCCGACCACATCTTCAAGGCCTGCATGATGCCGGTGCTGTTTCCAGCCTCCGTGCAGGAGTACCTCGATATGGGCCTGCACGGCTTCGCGATGAGCCGTTACGCGGGCGTCTGGGTCGGCATGAAGACGGTGACCGAAGTGGTGGAGGCGTCCGCCTCGGTGATCGTCGATCCGGAGCGCGTCGAGATCCAGTTGCCGGCCGACTTCGCGATGCCACCCGGCGGCCTCAACGTCCGCTGGCCAGACGGTGCGCTCGAGATGGAAGCGCGCCTGCTGGACTACAAGCTGTATGCGGCGCTGGCGTATTGCCGTGCGAACAAGCTCAACCACACGGTGATCGATTCACCGCACGCGCGCTTCGGCATCGTCGCCAGCGGCAAGGCCTACCTGGATACGCGCCAGGCGCTGGCGGACCTGGGTCTCGACGAACAGACGTGCAAGGACATCGGCATACGGCTCTTCAAGTGCGGCATGGTATGGCCGCTCGAGGCGACCGCGATCCGGTCCTTCGCCGAGGGGCTGGAGGAAATCCTCGTGGTCGAGGAGAAGCGCCAGTTCGTCGAGTACCAGCTGAAGGAGGAGCTCTTCTCGTGGATCGGTACCGGCAAGCGCATCCCGCGCGTGATCGGCAAGTTCGACGAGAAGGACGGCGGCGAATGGGCCGTGCCGCAGGGCAACTGGATCCTGCCGGCGCACTATGAATTCTCTCCGGCGATCGTTTCCAAGGCGATCGTCGCGCGCATCGGCAAGCTCGAATTGCCGGCCGACATCCGCGCGCGCATGCAGGCGCGGCTGGCGATCATCGAGGCGAAGGAAAAGGCGCTGGCAAGGCCGCGCGTCGTCACTGAGCGCAAGCCGTGGTTCTGCTCGGGCTGCCCGCACAACACGTCCACCAATCTGCCGGAAGGCTCGCGCGCGGTGGCCGGCATCGGCTGCCACTACATGGTGGTCTGGATGGACCGCAACACGTCCACCTATACGCAGATGGGCGGTGAAGGTGTGCCATGGATCGGTCAGGCGCCGTTTACCAACGAAAAGCACATCTTTGCCAACCTCGGTGACGGCACTTACTTCCATTCGGGCTCGCTGGCCGTGCGTGCAGCCGTCGCGGCCAACGTGCCGGTCACCTACAAGATCCTTTTCAACGACGCGGTCGCGATGACGGGCGGCCAGCCCACGGACGGGCAGATCACCGCTCCGCAGATCACGCAGCAGATGCACGCGGAAGGCGTGAAGAAGATCGTCATCGTCACCGACGAACCGAGCAAATACGACGCCACCAGCGAACTCGACCACAGCGCCGTCAACGCACACGGTGCGACCGGCGATGCATGGAAGCTGGCCCCGGGCGTCACGGTGCATCACCGCGACGAGCTCGACCGCATCCAGCGTGAACTGCGCGAGTATCCCGGCGTGTCGGTGCTGATCTACGACCAGACCTGCGCGTCGGAAAAGCGTCGGCGCCGCAAGAAGAACACGCCGGAGAAGACCGCGTTTCCGGACCCGGCGCGCCGCGTCGTGATCAACGACCTCGTCTGCGAAGGCTGCGGCGACTGCAGCGTCAAGTCCAATTGCCTCTCGGTCGAGCCGCTGGAGACCGAGTTCGGCCGCAAGCGCGCGATCAACCAGTCGAGCTGCAACAAGGACTACTCCTGCCTGAACGGCTTCTGCCCAAGCTTTGTCACGGTGGAAGGCGGCAAGCTGAAAAAGGGCAAGTCGTCGGTCACGGGCGCGTTGCCGGAGCTGCCGGAGCCGGTGCTTCCGCCGTTGAGGTCGCGCGGTGCCTACGGCATCGTGGTGACCGGCGTCGGTGGGACCGGCGTCGTGACCATCGGCCAGCTGCTTGGCATGGCGGCCCATCTCGAGGGACGCGGCGTGTCGGTGCTGGACATGGCAGGACTCGCGCAAAAAGGCGGTGCCGTCTTCTCGCACGTGCAGATCACGCCAGCGCCGGAGGATCTCTTCGCAACGCGCATCGCCATGGGCGAGGCCGATGTCCTGATCGGCTGCGATCTGATCGTCACCACCAGCAACGAGGCGCTGTCGAAGATCCAGCTCGGCAAGACCCGGGCCGTCGTGAACACGGCGGAATCGCCGACCGCGGATTTCGTACGCGACCCCAACTGGCAGTTCGGCGGCGGCAACCTCGCGCAACAGGTTCGGGACGCGGTGGGCTCGGAAGCCGACAGCCTGTTCGTCGATGCCAGCGCCATGGCGACGGCCCTGATGGGCGATGCGATCTACACCAACCCGTTCATGCTCGGCTTCGCGTGGCAGAAGGGCTGGCTTCCGCTGGCCCATGAAACGATGCTGCGCGCGATCGAGCTCAATGGCGTGTCGGTCGAGGCGAACCGCAAGGCATTCGAGTGGGGCCGCACTGCGGCGCATGACGCTGAAGCCGTCCGCCGGATTGCCTTCCCCGACGCCGCCAACAACGTGGTCGAGCTCAAGCGCTTTGCCTCGACGCTCGAGGACATCGTCGGCCGTCGCGTGGAGTTCCTGACCGGCTACCAGAACGCTAGCTACGCGAAGCGCTATGCCGATCTTGTCGAACGCGTGCGGCGCGTCGAGTCCGACCGGCTGCAGTCGACGCAGCTGACCGAAGCGGTTGCGCGTTACTACTTCAAGCTGCTCGCCTACAAGGACGAGTACGAAGTGGCACGGCTGCATTCCGACCCGGCGTTCCGGGCACGGATCGCGAGCCAGTTCGAGGGCGACTATCGACTGAACTTCCACCTCGCACCGCCGCTGATGGCGCGACCGGATCCCGTCACCGGCCGCATACAGAAGATTCACTTCGGCGCGTGGGTTATGCCGGTGTTTTCTGTCCTGTCCCGACTGAAGTTCCTGCGCGGCACGGTGCTTGACGTGTTCGGATACAGCGCCGAACGCCGCACCGAGCGCGCGCTGATCGGCGAGTACGAGGCGCTGGTCGACGAGATCCTGACGCGGCTCGCAGCGGATAACCATGACGTCAGCATTCAGCTGGCCAGCTTGCCAGAGGAAATCCGCGGCTACGGCCACATCAAGGAGCGCAACCTGGCGGCCGTTCGTCCGAAATGGTCCACATTGTTGGCCAGACTGCGCGGCCAGGTCACTGCGCAGGTGATCCGCATGCCGCAGAAGGCCGCCTGACGACGGGGCGCCCGCATCCGCCCGCGAAAATCTTCGCGGGCCTACCGAATTCGCGGCACTAGTTGGTGGCGCAACGGCTCGGATCGGCCTAAGGTACGTTGCACGCGACAATCGATCGCGCCGGGAAGGGAAGTTTCATGCGGGAAAAGACCGGCCATTCGCCATGCGGCGGAGGTCTGCCGGCCGTCGAGTGCGACCTGCCGAAGCCCGCGAACCAGGCGGACCATCTGACTGCGCTCGCGCAGGAAGCGCGGCTGCTGGAATTCGGACTAGAAGGGGACGGTGACGCCGCGCGCGCGGTGGCGGCCGACCTCGAATCCGCACTGTCCAACGCGATGGACGCCGAATCTCCCGATGAACTGACGCTGGCACGCGCGGCGATCGACACTGTCCTTGGACGAGTCGTCAGTTTGGGGATGAGCCTTTCCGCGCAGCTGACCGACATGGAAGTCGACGGCATCCTCGGGATGGCCCATATGTCCGTGCTGAGCGCCGTGTTGAGCGAACACGCCTGAGGCCTTCGGCTCCGACGATCAGGGTTTGACGTCGGGCTGCTGAATCGGGGCGGCGGGCGGTTCCGTTCCGGGCAAGTGCGCGAGCACGCTGTCCCACACCTCGTCGTTGGTGTCGACAAAGCGCAGTCGTACCGGGATCCAGTCGAGATCCGGCGCCATCCATAGCTCGACCGCCCGGTTGGAGTTCGGTCCCTTCGGTCGCAGGACCTTGAGCGTCTGCAACTCCTTGCCCTGGATCGTGATCGGTTCGAAGCCGTCGACCACGAACGTATAGCTTTCCACCTTGCGACGCGCGACCTGGAAGCTGATCAGCGATCCCGGAGTGAAGCGCCATGGATAGGTCTGCGCAAGCAACGGCAGGTGAAACTGCAGTGACAGCGGGTCCTGCGTTCCGTCATCGAACGGCGACGGTTCGCCCGCGCCGCGTCCGGCGAATCGCACGATGTGGCTGGTCCAGTCGAAGTCGACCGTCAACTCGCGGTTGGCGATCTCTATGCGCTCCAGGTACTGGGTCGGCGCAATGCCGAACGGCCTGAGTTCACCAGTCGAACGCAGATCGAGCAGCCCCGGGGGATCGACCGTGCGCAACCAGAGTTCGTAGCGCGCCTTGTCGAGATCGATCGTCCAGTCGACATAGGTCATCACGTCGATTCCGCGCATGCGCGAGTACGTGGTGCGATAGGCGATGCGCCCTTTGGTCGGCAGTTCCTTGACGCCGGGTGGCAGCCTGGATGGTTCCGCCGCGGGCTCAGTCACCGGTGGCGGCGGTGCCTCGACCGGCGCAGGTGCCGGAGGCGGGGCAGGTTCAGGAGTCGGCGCGGGCGACGGTGCCGGCAGGGCGGGAGCCGCTGCCACGACACTCGGCGTGCGCGGCGTCGGCGTCGCTTTGGGCCGCGGTGGTGGGGGCGCCGGTGCCGCCGGCGGCGCCGGCGGCTTCAGCAACGCGATCGACATCGTCGTCTGTGTCGGCTTGTCCGGCCTGTCCAGCGCGAGTTCGCGTCGCACGCCGGTGATCGCCAGCACATGCATCAGCACGACGATTCCGAGGACGACTGCGCCACGCCGCCAGTGGCGTCGACGCCAGTGCTCTCCCGGTTCCTGCCTCACCATCGTGTGCTGTGTCGCGCGCAGCGCCTTCGCCCGCCAGTCTGTCGCTCACCCGTCGTTGCCACCCGTCGTTGCCACCGATTCATCCGCCGACCACGAGCCCCACCGCTAAGATACCGGCTTCCTCGCTTTCTCAACTCCCGATCTCATCCGATGAAGCTCGCGACCTTGAAGGATGGTTCGCGCGACGGGCAACTCGTCGTCGTCTCGCGCGATCTGACGCAGGCTCATCACGCGGCCGGGATCGTCGGGCGACTGCAGAGTGCCCTCGATGACTGGTCGTTCTTCGCGCCACAGCTCGACGATCTGTATCAGACGCTCAACGAAGGGCGCGCCCGGCACGCGTTCACGTTCGATGCACGCATGGCGATGGCGCCGCTGCCGCGTGCCTACCAGTGGGCCGACGGCTCCGCCTACGTCAATCACGTCGAGCTCGTGCGCAAGGCACGTGGCGCGGAGATGCCGGCCTCGTTCTGGACCGATCCGCTGATGTACCAGGGCGGCTCCGACGATCTGCTCGGGCCGCACGATTCGATCGCCTGCCCGAGCGAGGAGTTCGGCATCGACTTCGAGGCCGAAGTTGCCGTCATCACCGACGACGTTCCGATGGGCACGAAGCCGCGTGACGCCGTGGAACACATTCGCCTGCTAATGCTGGTGAACGACGTCAGCCTGCGCAACCTGATTCCGGCCGAGCTCGCGAAGGGCTTCGGCTTCTTCCAGAGCAAGCCGGCAACCGCATTTTCACCCGTCGCGGTGACGCCGGACGAACTCGGTGACGCGTGGCACGATGCCAAGGTCCATCGGCCGCTGGTCGTGCACTGGAACGAGGCCAAGGTTGGCGAACCCAACGCCGGAGACGACATGACTTTCGACTTCGGGCAACTGATCGCGCACGTGGCGCGGACCCGCAACCTGCGCACCGGCTCGATCATCGGTTCTGGAACCGTGTCGAACCTCGATCGCGCCCGCGGCTACTGCTGCATCGCTGAAAAACGCAGCCTCGAGATGATCGAATCGGGTGTCGCGACCACACCATTCATGAAGTACGGCGACCGGGTGCGCATCGAGATGTTCGATGTGCAAGGACGGTCCATCTTCGGCGCGATCGACCAGCCAGTTGCCGCGCCGGCGCGCCGCTAGCACACTGTCCCGACTTCGCGCCCGCATCGAGAGGAGCCACCATGCCAGACAATTCAGCCCCTGCGAACCCGTTCTCTGGGATGGGCAATCCTTTCGACGTGATGCAGAAGATGTGGGGCATGGCCGGCATGCCGACGCCCGGCAACCTCGCGTCGCTCGTGCGCGCGCCGCAGCAGATGCCGAGCATGCTCGCGCCGACCATCGACATCGGCGAGCTGGACAAGCGCATCGCCGACCTGCGTGCGGTCGAGCAGTGGCTCGAGCTGAACGCCAGCATGCTGCGCACCACCATCCAGACGCTGGAAGTGCAGCGCGCGACGATCGCCACGCTCAAGGGCATCAGTGGCGCGATGATGGCGCCGATGATGGGTCCGCCGCCACCGCAGAAGAGTCCGTTCCCGCCGATTCCCCCGGAATTCAGCGCCCCCCCGGCCGCCGCAACAATGGCCCCGCCTCCCGAACCGGAGGCCGAGGCGAAACCGGTCCGCCCGCGACGCAAGGCAGGCGCGCACACCCCGTCACTGTCGGACGATGCGCTGAATCCTGCAGCGTGGTGGCACACACTGCAGGATCAGTTCTCGAAGATCGCCGCGGCCGCGTCCGAATCGGCGCCGGCAGAAGCCAAGACTCCTGCGCGCAAGGCGAAGCGGGCGCGCCGCAAGGCGAAGCGATAGCGAGTCCCGATATCAGAAGACCGCGCGCACCTCAGGCGACCTACATCACATAGTTGAGTGCAAGGCGCCCGCCGTCGGGGTAGAGCGTCGTTCCGGTGAGGTACGACGCATCGTCGCTGGCGAGGAAGACCGCAATCCTGGCAACTTCATCGGGTTCGCCCAAGCGGCCCAGCGGCGTACGCGACAGGATACGTTGCCGCGCCGCTTCGTTGGTCAGCACGGCGGTCTTGAGCAGTTCGGTGGCGATCGATCCGGGGCCAATGCCCATCACGCGGATGCCCTGGGGCGCCAGCCCGAGCGCCATCACCTTCGTCAACTGGTTGAGCCCACCTTTGCTGACCGTGTAGGGCACCTGGTTGGCGATAGCCAGCACCGCATTGACACTGGAAATGTTGATGATGACGCCGCGCTGACCATCGCTGCGCGCGGGTTGCGTCACCATGCGCCGCGCCGCGGCCTGAGCGCACAGGAACGCGCCCTTGAGGTTGATGCGCAGCACGCGGTCGAAATCGTCCTCGGCCAGGTCGAGGAAGTCGGCGGCGTGCACGATGCCGGCGTTGTTGACGAGGATGTCGAGCGCGCCGTACTGCGCGGCCGCGTGCTCGACCAGAGCCTCACAGTCGGCCTTCAAGCCGACGTCTGCGCGACGGAAGGCCGCGGTACCGCCGTTGGCAGCGATGTCTTTCACGAGTGCGGCCGCGCCGACTTCGTTGACATCGCCCAGCATGACCCTGGCACCCTGCTCGGCAAAGTGGCGGGCACACGCTGCGCCGATGCCCTGGGCGGCCCCCGTGATCACGGCCACCCGGTTGGCCAGTTTCATATGGTGCGTCCTTCGTCTTCAGGGTTCATGGCGAAGCTGGATTGTCCTGCTGGGCCACGCGAGGGAGTCAAGCAAAGCCATGACGCTCACGCCACTCCGCGACCGCGGGCTCGACATCCTCCAGCGAAACCAGCACACGGATATCCGGCGGCGGACGACGGCGCAGGATGGGCGCCGAGCCTCCGGCCCAGATCTCGATCGAGTCCGGCAAGTGCGAACGCAGATCCGCAAGTCCGTCGAGGATCTGGTTGGGATTGACGATCGGCGTGAACGACAACGCGACGACGTCGATCTGCTGCGCCTTGCATGCGAAGACGATCTCCGACAGCGGCGTCTGCGTGCCCAGCGAAATGCAGCAGGCGCCATCGAGCGCCAGCATGGCCTCGACCATCAGCACACCGAGCCCGTGCGGCTCCTGGGGAAACGTCGTCAGCAGGACGCGCGGGCCGATTGCGGAGTGCGGGATCGTTGTGATCGCGCCGCGCAGGATGGACTGCATCGCCTCCGTGTACTGATGCTCCTCGAAAATCTGCAGGCGTCCGCGCGCCCATTCATCACCGATCATCGTGGAGAGCGGCGCCACGACGTCGGTGATGAAACGCGCCAGCCCGAGTCGCAGCAAGCCCTGCGAAAGCAGGCGTCGCAATTCGTCGGGCCGATGTTCCGCCACGCAGTCCCGGCATCGCACGAGGTCGTCTGCCGCATCCGGCGCGTTGATCGAGCCTGGCGTCTCGCCAAGCCCCTCGGCCAAGCCGCTGCAATTCTGTCAAGGATCGTCCGATGATCTTCCCCGGACGATGGCCCTGGTCGATCAGCCGCTTGAGCAGGCGCAGTTTGTCGACCTGGTCGACCGGGTAGGTGCGCTCACCGAACGCATCCCGCGATGGAACGGGAAACCCGTAGCGTCGTTCCCATACCCGCAGCGCATCCTTCGACAGGCCGGTGTCGCGCTCGACAGCGGCAATCGAAACAGTGAGCGTTCGGGGCACAGTGCGTTCGTTCATACGAATTTGTCATGGCCGGCCGGCATCGGACGGCAGGCGGGGGAGACCGTCCCATTTTGTCCTAGACAATTCATTGACACAATCCGTGTCGGCTTGGGATCATCCGTACTTCTTTCCCGCACTTCGGCCCGGTCCTACGGTCCAAGCTCCCGTGAAACTCTTCGTCCAGACCCTTGCCACTGGCGCTGTGGCGCTCCTGATGTCAGCCGCGGCCCTGCCTGCGGCGGCACAGACCTGCCCGGCACTGCTGAACCACACTTTCGCGCGGCTGCAGGATGACAGTCCGCAGAATCTCTGCCAGTACAGCGGCAACGTCGTGCTGGTGGTCAACACCGCGAGTTACTGCGGGTTCACTCCCCAGTACGAGGGCCTCGAGAAACTCTATGCGCAGTATGCGAAGCGCGGCTTCACGATTCTCGGGTTTCCGTCCGGCGACTTCGGCAATCAGGAAAAGGCCAGCAACAAGGAGATCGCCGAGTTCTGTTTCAACACCTATGGCGTGAAGTTTCCGATGTTCGCCAAGAGCACGGTCAAGGGGGGCTCCGCGAACCCGCTGTTCGCGGCGCTGACGATGGACACGGGCCAGGCGCCGCGCTGGAACTTCCACAAGTACCTCATCAACCGCGACGGAAAGGTCGTCGCGTCGTTCCCGAGCCAGGTCGAACCGCTCGACGCGCGGTTGACCGGCCAGATCGAGTCCCTGTTGGCATCGAAGTAGCGGCAGTGGCCGAGCCTGCGCCCGGCGGCGCGTGGACTTCGGCGACAATAGCGGCCTTGCCATGAACGCTCCCGACACCATGTACCTCCCGGACATCCAGTCCGCGGCGGACGCGCGCAACCTGGCCATCCAGCGCGTCGGCGTGAAGTCGCTCGTCCACCCGATGATGGTGGCGACCGCACGCGGCCCTCAGCCGACCGTTGCCTCGGTCGACATGTACGTCGCCCTGCCCGCCGAAAAGAAGGGCACGCACATGTCGCGCTTCATCGACGTGCTGCAGTCGCAACGGGATGCCTTGTCGCGCGCTTCGGTGCACGCGCTGCTCGAACGGATGCTCCAGCGGCTCGACGCGCACGACGGCTACATCGAACTGCGCCTGCCGTACTTCGTCCTCAAGACCGCGCCGGTCTCGGGTGTCGAAAGCCTGATGGACTACCAGCTGACGCTGGCCATCGAACGTCGCGCAGCGACGACCCGCTACCGGCAGAAGGTCGTCGTCCCGGTGACCAGCCTGTGCCCCTGCAGCAAGAAGGTCGCGGACTACGGCGCCCATAACCAGCGTGCGCACCTGACGCTGACGCTGACCCTGGCCGACGAGATGCGCGTCGAGGACCAGATCCGCATGGCGGAGGACGCGGCCTCGTGTGAAGTGTGGGGGCTGCTGAAGCGAACCGACGAGAAGTACGTGACCGAGCGCGCCTACGACAATCCCAAGTTCGTCGAGGACGTGGTGCGCGACGTCGCAACGGCTCTCGACGCCGACGAGCGCGTGCGCGCCTTCGTCGTCGAAGCCGAGAACTTCGAATCCATCCATAACCATTCGGCCTACGCCTTGATCGAACGCGACAAGGCGCCAGCAGGCTAGGGCCGGCTCTGCGATACCGGGCCTGATCCGGAGGGGAGGCGGGGCCTCGCGCCGACGACGCCCCGGCGGCATGCGCAGCAGGCTGGACGGGTCCACGCGACAAACTGGCGGCAAGGTCGGCCGCGACACGCAAGCGAGCTTCCGGAATACTTCTTCAGCGGGATCCACAGCATGAAGGTTGCAGTCGTCGGTGCCGGTATCTCCGGTCTCGGGTGCGCTCACGCCCTCAGGGACGTCGCGCAGGTCACGCTATACGAGGCCGAGGCGCGTCTCGGCGGGCACACGCACACGGTTGATGTTGCGCTGGACGGACTCGAATTCCCGGTGGACACCGGCTTTCTTGTCTACAACGAGCGCACCTATCCGAACCTGATCCGGCTGTTCGCCGAACTCGACGTCCCGGTGGCGCGCAGCGATATGTCGTTCGCGGTCAGCGTGTGCGATGGCAACCGTCGCATCGAGTGGAGCGGCACCGATCTCGCCGGCGTGTTCGCGCAGCGGCGCAACCTGGTTTCGCCGCGGTTCCTGGGCATGCTGCGCGACATCCTGCGATTCAATGCACAGGCGACCCGCCTGGCCTCCGGGCAAGAGCAGGTCGATGTCCGCCAGCCGCTCGGCGAGTTCCTCGATCGCGAGCGCTACGGCACGGCGTTCCGCGGCTGGTACCTGCTGCCGATGGCGGCGGCAATCTGGTCCTGCCCGATGGCCACCATGCTCGCCTACCCGGTGGCGACCTTCGTGCGCTTCTGCCACAACCACGGACTGCTGCAGGTGAGCAACCGGCCGCAGTGGTACACGGTGCGCGGCGGCGCACGGCAGTATGTGCAGCGCATCGCCGCCGGGCTGCCTGACGTGCGCACCGCCGAACCGGTGCTGGAGGTGCGGCGCGATGCGACCGGTCAAGGCGCGGTCGTCCGCAGCCGTTCCGGCGTCGCGCGGTACGACCAGGTCGTGCTCGCCTGCCACAGCGACCAGGCGGCGACGCTGCTGGCCGACGCCGACGCGACCGAGCGCAGTGTGCTCGGGGCGGTCGGCTACCAGCCCAACCGCGCCTGGCTGCACACCGATACGCGACTGATGCCGATCGAACGGCGCGTGTGGTCGTCCTGGAACTACCTGAGCGCCGGCGGCAACGAGCCGGCCGTGTCGGTGACTTACCTGCTGAACCGGCTGCAGCCGCTGCCGTTCAGCACGCCGCTGCTGCTGTCGCTGAACCCGCTGGTCGAGCCCCGCGCGGAAACGGTGCTGGGCCGCTTCGACACCAGCCATCCGGTGTTCGATGCCGCCGCAGTCGAGGCACAGCAGCAGCTCGCCGGACTGCAGGGAAGGCGCGGCGTGTGGTTCGCCGGGGCATGGGTCGGCTACGGTTTTCACGAGGACGGACTGAAGTCCGGCCTGGCCGTGGCGGCGGCGATCCGGCAGCAGCTGGAATCACCACTGCGCTTGGTCGCCTGAAGGTCGCGCGCCGGACGCGGCGCTGCGCCGTCCGAGGCCGTCAGGACGGCCGCGCAGACAGGCCGGCAAAGCAGGTCATGGTGACCAGTTCGACGATCTCCTCGTCGCGGTAGTTGCCGGACAGCTTCAGATAATCGGACACCGGGTCGCAGGCGCGCGCGTACAGCGTGTACAGCACGGCTTCCGGCGGGAGGGCGGACGCGATCTCGCCGGCCCCCTGGGCGGCCTCGATCCACGCACCGAGGCGTTCGCTGACCTCGATCAGGCGCTCGATGTAGGCCTTGTGACGCACTAGCGCATCGCGCAGCGTTGAGCGCGTGGACGGCAACGACGGCATCTGGCCCAGCAGATGCTCGCGCACCGCCCATCGCACGACGGCCTTCAACTTGTCGTCCGGCGCGGCGTTTGGCGGCTGGGTGTCGATCACCGCCAATGTGCGCTCAAGCAATCGCACCATCGCTGCGGCAGCCAGCGCCTCTTTCGACTCGAAATGCTTGTACAGGCTCGCCTTGGCGATGCCGACCACCGCGGCGACTTCATCGACCGTCATCAGGTCGAAGCCCTTTTCCGCCAGCAGGCCGTTGACGGCCTGCAAGATGACGTCCTCGCGCAGCCGCTGCTGCTGCTCTTTCAGTGACAGCCGTCGCGGCGCGATCTCGCTGACCGACGTGGTCATGCGTCCTCCTCGCGGTCCCGGCAGGTCGCCGGCCGCCCATGGTGTCAGGGTTAGTAATCATACCATATCGTTTTTACTTGAACTATTCAGTTCATTGTGTAAACTGATAAGACTTCGAAGCGGTACCGTCCACCCACCCGCCTGACCTGCACCCGCGCTGACGTTCCATGCACGATCCGACAACCGCCGCGTCCGGCCCTGCCATCGGCTTCGGCCCGATTCGCCACGTCCGGCTGCGCCCGACCCGCCATGCCTTCACTTACCCGGGCTACTTCCTGCGACTCCCGCTGCGGGCGCTGACCCAGCGGCCATCGCCGGCCCGGCTGCTGCGCTTCAATCGCGCCGGCCTGTTTGCGGTCAACGACCGCGACCACGGCGACGGCCGTCCGCTGCTGACCTGGATCGAGTCGCTGCTGGCACAAGGCAGGCGTGCGCGACGCCGACGGCGAGATCTGGCTGCACACCTTTCCGCGCGTGCTCGGCTACGTCTTCAACCCGGTCAGCTTCTGGTTCGCGCACCGCGCCAACGGCGAGCTGCGCGCGGTCGTCTGCGAAGTCAACAACACGTTCGGCGAGCGCCACTGCTACCTGCTTGCACACGACGACGGCCACGCGCTGCGTGACGGCGAGTCGCTGCAGGCGAGCAAAGTCTTCCACGTGTCGCCATTTTGCGATGTCGCGGGCATCTATCGCTTCCGCTTCCTGCTCAGCGGTGCAGGCCGCGCCGGCGCCGAGCGCCCCGCGGCCCGCTGGATCGGCTGTGTCGATTACGAGGACGACCAGGGACCGCTGCTGAAGACCTCGATCGCCGGCGAACTCGTCGCACTGGACGACCGCGCGCTACTGCGCGCGCTGCTCGCTTACCCCGCGTTCACCTTCGGTGTGATCGCCCGTATTCACTGGCAGGCGCTGCGGCTTTGGCTTAAGCGCGTGCCCTTCGTTTCCAAGCCGGCGCCGCCGGCGCTGCAAGTGACTCGCTGACCTCATGAGCCAACTCGCCCTCGACCCGCGCGCCGGACTCGACACCGCCCGCTTTCCATCCGACGTCCGTCTCGCGCTGCGCCTGCTCGAACGCATGCGGCACGGACGGCTCGACGTCACCTTTCCCGACGGTCAGCACGCCTATTTCGGCGACCTGCGTTCGGGCGAGCGCGCCGATCTGCAACTCGCCAACTGGAAGCCGTTCCGCGCCGCGCTGAAAAGTGGCGACATCGGCTTCGCCGAGTCCTACCTAGCCGGTGATTGGTCCACACACGACCTGGTGCGGCTGATGGAGTTCTTCGTCGCGAACCGCACCGCCGCCGAAGACGTGATCTATGGGTCGTTCATCGGTCGCCTGGCGTATCGCCTGCGGCACCTGTTCAACCGCAACACGCGCACACAGGCGCGCCGCAACGTTCATGCGCACTACGACCTCGGCAATGCGTTCTATGCGCTGTGGCTGGACCGCACGATGAGCTACTCGAGCGCGCTGTTCGAGCAGTCGGCCGGCCCGCACGAGGTGGCCGACACGGACGAATTGGAGCGCGGCCAGCAGGCGAAGTACGAGCGCGTGCTGGCGGAACTGGACCTGCCTGCCGGCGCGCAACTGCTGGAGATTGGCTGCGGCTGGGGCGGACTGGCCGAGGTGGCGGCGCGCGCCGGACATACGGTGACCGGCCTGACACTGTCGACCGAGCAGCTCGACTACGCGCGCGATCGCCTGGTACGCGCAGGGTTGCCGGCCGACCTACAGCTACGCGACTACCGCGATGAGAATGGCCGCTACGACGGCATCGCCTCGATCGAGATGTTCGAGGCGGTCGGCGAATCCTACTGGCCGTCGTACTTCGCGACGCTGCGGCGCTGCTTGAAGCCGGGCGCGCGCGTCTGCCTGCAATCGATCGTGATTGCCGACGAGTTGTACCCGCGCTATCGCGTCGGCTCCGACTTCATCCAGCAGTACATCTTTCCCGGCGGCATGCTGCCGTCGCCATCGGTCTTCCGCGCGAAGGCCGAGGTGGCCGGGCTCGCCGTGATCAACGAGTTCCGTTTCGGATTCGACTACGCGCGCACGCTCGCCAGCTGGCGCGCCCGATTCCTGGCCCGACTCGACGACGTGCGTGCGCTGGGTTTTGACGAACGCTTCATGCGCCTATGGGACTTTTATCTCGCCTACTGCGAGGCCGCCTTTGCCCGGGAGAACATCGATGTCATCCAGTACACGCTGGTCACGCGCTGACGCCGCGCCGCTGGCCGGCAGCCTGTCGCGACGGTTTGCCGCGCTACTGGCAGGACTGCTGCTGGCCGCGGCCGGCTGCGCGCTGTCGACCCTTGCGCACGCGACGATCGTCGAGACGCCCGAGCACGTGCGCCGCTACATCGACGATCCAAGGCCGTCGGGCACCGGCCGGCTGACCTGGTTCGGCCTGCATGTCTACGACGCGCGCATGTTCGTGCCGCGCGAGTTCGATCCCGCGAAGCCGGAGGCACGGCCATTCGCTCTGGAGATCACCTACGCGCGCAGCCTGTCTGGGCGTGCGATCGCGGAGCGCAGCCGCGACGAGATCGCGCAGCTCGGCTTCGGCTCCACCGGGCAGCGCGACCGCTGGCTGGTCGAGATGAGCGTTTTGTTTCCGGACGTGAAGCCCGGCCAGCGTCTGGTCGGTATCTACCGCCCGGGCGGGCCGACGCGCTTCTACGTCGACGGACGCTTCCTCGGCGAAATCGTCGACCCGGAGTTCGGGCGGGCGTTCTTCGCCATCTGGCTCGACCCGCGCACCAGCGCGCCGCAGCTGCGCGCGAGCTTGCTGTCGGAGGCGCGGCGCTGACGGTGCCGCGGCCCGCTGCCGGTCGGACCACGACCGCCGTCCGCCAGCGGCTCGCCGGCACATCGATCTGCGCTCCGGCCTCTTCGCCACCGTCCCGCCGTTCACCTCCGCCATGACTGCCGCCACGCCGGCCGCCACGTGCTGCCCGCGCCACCTGCCTGCCCGCGCCACCGTGCCTGCCCGCGCCGCCGCTCACCCCGGTCGCGAGCCCGGGTCGCGCGACCTCGCCGCCTACGGACTGCTCGGAGCCCCGCTGGCAATGATGGCGCTGCCCGTGTACGTGCTGGTACCCAAGTTCTACTTCGAGGCAACCGGTCTCGCGCTGTCGATCATCGGACTCGTGCTGCTGGTCACCCGACTGGCCGACGCCTTCATCGACCCGTTTCTCGGCGCCTGGGTCGATCGCGCCAAGGCGCGCGGCAGTTACCTGCGTCCGGTGCTGCTGGCGATGCCGCCGCTATCCCTCGGTTTCGCGCTGCTGTTCCTGCCTCCCGCAGGCCTCTCGGCCGCTGCAGCTACCGGCTGGCTGGCCGCCACACTGACGGCGGCCTATCTCGGCTACTCGCTCGCCACGGTGGCCTACCAGGCCTGGGGCGCCGAACTCGGCGACAGTGACGGCGCCCGCACGCACGTGACCGCGTGGCGCGAAGGTGCAGGACTGGTCGGCGTCATCGTTGCCGCGGTCGTGCCGTACGCGCTGGGCGCGGCCAGCCTGGTCATTCTGTTCCTGGTCGCTCTGGCCGTCGCGCTCACGGTGCTGGTGCGCCATGCACCGCGTCCGACCCACCGGCCGGTGACGGCGGCCCGCGACGCGACGTCGATTGCGCTGCCGCTGGCAATGCCGCGCTTCCGCTGGCTGCTGGCCGTGTTCGTCGCCAACGGCATCGCGGCGGCGATACCGGCCTCGCTGGTGCTGTTCTTCGTTGCCGACCGGCTCGAGCTGGAGACGCGTTCGGGCGTGTTCCTCGCGCTGTACTTCGTCGCCGGCGCCGCCAGCATGCCGCTGTGGGCACGCCTGGCCCAGCGCCTGCCACTGGAAGCTGTATGGCTGATCGGTATGGTGGCCGCGGTGGCCGCGTTCGCCTGGGCCTACGCGCTCGGCGCCGGTGACTTCGGCGCTTTCGCGCTGATCTGCCTGCTATCTGGTTTCGCGCTCGGTGCCGACCTCGCGTTGCCGCCGGCCCTGCTGGCGCGCGTCATCGATAAAAATGGCCACACCGGCGCACACGAAGGCACCTACTTCGGCTTGTGGAACCTCGCCAACAAGCTGAACCTGGCGCTGGCAGCGGGTATCGCGCTGCCCGCACTGGCCCTGCTCGGCTACACGCCCGGGGCTCGCGACGCCGATGCGCTTTCCGCGTTGTCGTTCGCCTACGCGGTGCTGCCCTGCCTGCTCAAGCTCGCCGCCGCAGGCCTGCTCACCGCCGCCTGGCGACAGCAGAAGTTCTGAGGATTCCGATGATCGCCCGCATCGTCTGCACCGTACTTGTAGCCCTGCTCATCGCCAGTTGTGCCGGCGTGGAGCCGCAGGCCTACTACGACCAGCAGCCCGCACTCGATCTGCGGCGCTACTTCAACGGCACGCTCGAAGGCCACGGAATGTTCCAGGACCGCAACGGCCAGGTGCAGCGCCGCTTCGTGGTCACGATCAAGGCCAGCTGGGCCAGCGACATCGGCACGCTCGACGAGGAATTCGTCTGGTCAGACGGCAAGCGCGAGAAGCGCATCTGGACACTGCGCCCCGCCGCAGGCGACGCCACCGGCTCGCGCTGGATCGGCACCGCCGCCGACGTCATCGGCGAAGCGCGCGGCGTGGTCAACGGCAATGCACTGAACTGGACCTACGCGTTCGACCTGAAGACCGACGACGGCAAGCGCTACGAGGTCGCGTTCGACGACTGGATGTTCCTGATCGACGAGCGTGTGATGCTCAACCGCGCCGTGATGAGCTTCTATGGATTCCGGGTCGGCGAAGTGCTGATCTCGTTCCGAAAGCTCTGATGTCTCTCAATCCGAAGATCGGGACCTGGCGCGGCCAGCGCGTCTGGGTGATCGGCGCCTCTTACGGCATCGGCGCCGCGCTGGCGCGGCGGCTGGTCAACGAGGGCGCGCGCGTGGCCATGTCGGCGCGCAGCCGCGACCTGCTCGATGCAATTGCCGAAGGCACCGACGCGCTCATCGCCACCCTCGATGTCACCGATCCGGCCTCGGTCCGCAACGCCGCCACGACTATCCTCGCCGAGTTCAGCGGTATCGACCTCGTGCTGATCGTCGCCGGCACCCATATGGCGATGAACGCCGACACGCTCGACATCGCGCGCGCGCGCAAGCTGTTCGAGGTCAACGTGATGGGCGTGCTGCACTGCCTGGATGCGACACTGCCGACGCTGCTGGCGCAGCGACGCGGCGCGGTCGCGATCGTCGCCTCGGTGGCCGGTTATCGCGGTTTGCCGAAGGCCCTGATCTACGGCCCGACCAAGGCCGCGCTGATCAACCTCGTCGAGTCTCTCTACCTCGACCTGTCACCGCGCGGCATCGGCGTGCACCTCGTGAACCCGGGCTTTGTCGACACGCCGCTGACACGAAAAAACGGCTTCAAGATGCCGGCACTGCTGCCGGCCGACGAGGCAGCCCGGTTGACGCTCGAGGGCATCGCTGACGGCGAGTTCGAGAGCCACTTTCCAAAGCGCTTCACCAACCTGCTGCGGCTGCTGCGCACCCTTCCGTACCCGGCATACTTCGCTGCCGTTCGTCGGTTCACCGGGAACTAGGTTCCAGCACTCTCACAATGACAGTCGACGCACCGCGTCACGCGGCTGCAGCAATTCTTCGAGACCCTGTCGCGCAGTTCGCTCGCCGCCATCGGGACCGTGTATGCCGACGATGCATGGTTCAAGGACCCGTTCAACGAAGTGCACGGCCTGCCGTCGGTGCGGCGGGTCTTCGAGCACATGTTCGACCAGGTGAACGACCCGCGATTCGTTGTCACTCGCGCAGTGGCACAGGGTGATCACGCGTTCTTGACATGGGATTTCAAGTTCAGAATGAAGCGATCGCCTGACCAACTCCAAGTAATCCGCGGCGCAAGTCATATACAGTTCGCTCCAGACGGTCGCGTGGCGCATCACCGGGATTACTGGGACGCCGCGGAGGAGCTGTACGAGAAGCTGCCGCTGCTAGGTGGACTGATGCGCTGGCTCAGGCGCCGGGCCGCCGGCTGAAGCCGCGCAGGAGACAAACATGGCATTTCTCTACCCTGAACTGTTCAAGTCGCTCGAATCCGTGCGCTGGAATATGGAAACCGATGTGCCGTGGAAGGAATTCGACGGCACGCGGCTGTCCGACGACCAGGCCCGCACGATCAAGATGAACGCCATCACCGAGTGGTCGGCGCTGCCGGCCACCGAGATGTTCCTGCGCGATAACCTCGACGACTCCGACTTCTCCGCCTTCATGTCGGTCTGGTTCTTCGAGGAGCAGAAGCACGCGCTGGTGCTGATGGAATACCTGCAGCGCTTCCGGCCGGACCTCGCGCCGACCGAAGAGGAACTGCACGCGGTGCGCTTTGAGTTCGACCCGGCGCCGCGCCTGGAAACGCTGATGCTGCACTTCTGCGGCGAAATCCGCCTTAACCACTGGTACCGCCGCGCGGCAGAGTGGCACACCGAGCCGGTGATCAAGTCCATCTACCGACTGCTGTCGCAGGACGAGGCGCGGCATGGCGGCGCCTACCTGCGTTACATGAAGAAGTCGCTCGGCGAAGTCGGCGATGCGGCACGCGCAGCATTCGCGAAGATCGGTGTGCTGATGGCCTCGGCACGGCGCACCGACAAGGCGCTGCACCCGACCAATCTCCATGTAAATCAGTCGCTTTTCCCGAATGACACCGTACAATCGCGCCTCCCGGATCCGGGCTGGCTCGAGCGCTGGCTCGACGAACAAATACGATTCGACAAGGAATGGGAGACCAAAGTCGTCGATCGGATCCTGCACAACCTGTCGCTGCTTTTCGAGCGCACGTTCAATTCCGTGCAGGACCTGAACCGCTACCGCAAGGAAATTGCGGCGCGACTGCGCACGCCTCCGGCCGACCCGATCGCCCAGCCCGCCTGACCACGCGCGCCGTCACGGCGCGTAGGTCGGGAATGCGCAACACGGTGCACCCCCGCTCCGCGCGCGGCGTTGCCGAAGGTCTCCGTTGATACCGCGTCACGTTCCCCTGGTCGAGACCACGCGCGGCGGCGCCACCGAGTGCGTGCACTACGGTTCGATCGCGGTGGTCGACCCGGCCGGCAAGCTGATCTCCGCAGTCGGCGATCCGGACTCTCTCAACTTCACTCGTTCGGCCCTAAAGCCGCTGCAGGCGCTGCCATTTGTCGAGGATGGCGGCCTGGGCCGCTACGGCTTCACCTCGCACGAGCTGGCGATGATGTGTGCCAGTCACAGCGGCGAGTCGGTGCACATCGGCCTCGTGCAGCGCATGCTCGCCGCCGCCGGAGTCGACGATTCCGCACTGCAGTGCGGCTGTCACGCGCCCGGCTTCTTTGCTGCGACCGAATCGCCTGCGCCCTCCGGGGTCAAGTGGTCGTCGCTGTTCCACAACTGCTCCGGCAAGCACGCGGGATTCCTCGCGTACTGCCGCATGCACGACCAGCCGACCGAAACTTACCTCGACTCCGGGCACCCGCTGCAGCAGCGCATTCGCACGATCGTCGCGCGCTTCGCCCAGGGTGACGGCGTCGCGCAGGGCATCGATGGCTGCAGCGCACCCAATTTCGCACTGCCGTTGCGGCGGCTCGCGCAGACCTACGCCCGGCTGGCGGCACAGGAAACGCCGGAGCTGGCAGCGCTTTTCTTCGCGATGACGCGACATCCGGACCTGGTGTCGGGCACGCGCCGAACCGATCTGGCAATCATGCAGACCGGCGCAGGCGACTGGATCAGCAAGGCGGGCGCCGATGGCATGCAGGCAATCGGCGTCGCCAGCCACGGGCTCGGCATCGCCATTCGGATCGCTGACGGCAGTCCGCGCGCGCTGCACGCCGCCACGGTCGAAGTGTTGCAGCAACTCGGCGTGCTGGAGGATTCGAGCGGCACGCCGCTCGCGGTCTACGACTGCCCGCCGATCCGCAACTACCGCGGCATCGAGACCGGCGGCTTCGTGCCGGTGTTCAAGCTGCGCAAGCAACCCTCGTCGGCGGCCGTGCCGTCCGCCGGCTAGTCGGACACGCCGGCGAGATCGAGGAAGAACGCAAACTCGCGCGCTGCTTCGACGAGCCGCTCGAAGCGGCCTGACTTGCCGCTGTGGCCGGCCTCCATCGTGACGTGAAACAGCAGTAGATTGCGGTCTGTCTTGGTGGCGCGCAGCCGGGCGACATACTTGGCCGGCTCGTAGTACTGCACCATCGCGTCCCACAGTCCGGTCGTGACGAGCATCGCCGGATACTCGCGTGCACGGATGTTGTCGTACGGCGAATAGGCGAGCATGTAATCGTAGTGTGACTTCTGGCGCGGGTCGCCCCACTGCGACCATTCGTTGGTCGTCAACGGTATCGATTCATCGAGCATCGTGGTCACGGCATCGACGAAGGGAACGTGCAGCGCGATGCCGCGGTAGCGGCCACCGGCCTGGTTGGCGATCACGCCCATCAGCAGGCCCCCGGCGGATCCGCCCGAGGCGAACACTCTTTCCCTGGCGCCGTAACGCTCGCGCACCAGGTGGTCCGTCACATCGACGAAGTCGTTGAAGGTGTTCTGCTTGGCGAGCAGGCGGCCCGACTCGTACCAGCCCTGTCCGAGCTCCGCGCCGCCACGCACGTGGGCGAGTGCGATGACGAAGCCGCGGTCGAGCAAGGAGACACGATTGCTGCTGAAGTACGGATCGTTGGACAGGCCGTAGGCGCCGTAGCCGTCGATGTAGAGCGGCGCGCTGCCGTCGCGCTTGAAACGGTCGCGGCGGTAGACGAGCGACACCGGAATGCGCTGGCCGTCCCGCGCCGGCGCCCACACCCGCTCGGTGGCGTACTTTGCGGCGGCGTATCCGATCACCGGCTGCACCTTGCGCAAACGTCGCTCGCCCGAGGCGAGGTCCACGTCGTAGGTCGTGGTCGGCGTGGTCATCGACGTGTACGTATAGCGCGCCGCCGGCACCGCCGGGTCGGGATTTCCCGCCAGGTTCATCGAGAACGCAGGCTCGTCGGCGGCAACCGTGAACGGCGTGCGGCCATCTGAAGGCAGCACGCGGATTCGACTGTTCGCTTCGACACGCTCCTCGATGACGATCGCGCGCTCGAACAGCGCGAATGCGTCGACTGCCGCGTCGGCGCGCGCAGGCACGATGTCGCGCCAGCGAGTGCGGTCGTCCGGGGCGCTGTCCGGTGCCGCCACCAGCCGGAAGTTCAGCGCCGCGTCGTTGGTGCGCAGGATCCAGCGATCACCGAGATGATCGGCATACGTGCGCACCTCCTTGCGCCGTGGCAGCACGACGACCGGGGCGGACGCCGGCGCCGCGAGCGGAATAACGCGCGTCTCGGTCGTGTCGTAGCCTTCGAGCTGGATCATCAGGAAACGCCGCGACGCACTGCGCGCGAGGCCGGTGAAAAGCTCCGGGTCCTGTTCGTCGTACACGAGCACGTCACCGGCCGGGTCAGTGCCCAACCGATGCCGGTAGACGGTCCCGCGCACGAGCGTCTGTGGATCCTGGCGCAGGTAGAACACGGTGGCACTGTCGGCGGCCCACTCGGCGTCGGCGAGCACGCCGGCGATCGACTCCGCTGCGAGTTCCCCCGTGACGAGGTTACGGAAGCGCAGCGTGTAGATGCGACGGCCGACGGTGTCTTCTGCATACGCCAGCCAGCGGTTGTCCGGGCTGACCGCGGTAGCACCGATGTTGTAGTACGCGTGCGGCCGCGCGAGCTGCGGGATGTCGAGCACGACCTCCTCCGGAGCTCCCGCGTCCGGCGCGGCCGGCCCGCCGCGCTGTCGCAGCAGGACCGGATACTCGGCGCCGGCATCGAAACGCCGCCAGTACCAGCAGCCGTTGTCGTACGCCGGCACCGAACTGTCGTCCTCCTTGATGCGGGCGCGCATTTCGGTGACGAGCCGGTCCTGCAGCGGCTTCACATGCGCCAGCATCGCGTCGGCGTACGCATTCTCGGCGTTCAGGTGCTCGATGATCTCCGGACGCTTGGTCCCAGGATCATCGTCACGCATCCAGTAGTACTCGTCGACGCGTTCGCCGTGCGGGCTCTTGACCACGTGCGGAATGCGCTGGGCCACCGGCGGCGTCAGCGGAGCGGCGTTAGTCTTGGTCTGCGCCATTGCGAGTCCTGCAATCAGATAGAGCAATGCGCTCGCGGCCGGTACGAATACGCTCGGCCGAGCGCGCTGTATGTCGCTCACGCAATTCATAGGGGCGGATCATGCCAGTGTGACTTCACCCGCCGTCGTCCGCATGCGCGCCGCAATGCGGACCGGCCCGGGTCGCAGGTCGATCGGTCCGACCACGCGCAGTTCGCGAAACATTGAGACGATGCCAGCGGTACCCAGCACGGCCGCCGGATGGCTGAGGTCCAGCGAGAGCAGTTCACAGCCGCTGTCGGGCAATCGGTCGCATGGATGCGGAGTCGATTCGTCGGCGTCGGTCGACCACTGGATAGCCGCCGGCAGCACGCCGCTCCATGGCAGGCTGCCGTCTTCCGGCACGGCAATCTGCCAGTGAAAATCGCCGCGGCTCATCTCCAGTATCTCGCCGAGGTCCGGCACCCGCGCGCACGCGGCTGCCAGTGATACACAGCGAAGCACCCAGGTGACCAGCGTCGGGCCGGACGCCAGACGCGAACGCACCGACGCCTCGTCCAGCGCAAACCAGCGGGGGCGCGTGGGTGGCGCTCCGTCCGGATCGATTGCAATGACTTCCAGGTAGCAGCGTGGCCCCAGTTTGAGCAGGGCGTTGTGCGTGCCCATCGACACGTGCTGGCCGCCCGGCTGCGGCCGTGCGCCAAGGTGCTGCTCGACCCAGTCGATGCCTTCATCAAGGCGCGTACTTGCCACCACGAGGTGGTCGAGTTCGGAACGCTGCATCCCGCGATTCTAGGGAACTGCGCGGCCACGAAACGTGGCGGTGTAGGCCACCGGTGCCGGGCGGGGCGCAGAGTTCGTTCGCATCGCGATGGACACCACCGGTGGAGACGATCCTGCTACTTCTTCGCGTCCGCGGCGTGGCCGGCAAGCGGCAGAGGTTTCAGCGATCGCAGGTAGGCGATCAGCGCCTTCATGTCGGCCTCGTCGATGTTTCTATACCAGCCGAACGCCATCGGCGGTTTGAGCGAGGAACCGTCACGCCGCTTCCCTTCGCGAATGGCCAGTGCGATCTCGGTGTCGCTCCAGCCCTTCAGGCCGGACTCATGCGGCGTGAGATTGCGCGAGACCGAGACGCCCCACGGTCCCGTGAACGGATTGCCGCCGGCGCCGAGCCGCTTCATGTCGACACCCGTATCGACCCACGGCGTATGGCAATCCATGCAGTGGCCGAGTGGCCCGGCGAGATAGCCGCCATATTTGACGAGATCCTTCTGCGGTGGCGCAACGACCCTGCCCTTGATCGGCGGACCGTACGCGGGCGGCAGCTTCATCCGGTACACGGACCTGGGCACGGCATTCTTTACCGGTGGTTGCGCCCGGAGGTAGGCGACCAACGCTTTCAGGTCGGCATCCGAGATTCCCCGATAAAACTCGAATGGCATGGGTGGGCCGATCAAACTGCCATCGGGCCGGATGCCTTCACGGATCGCGCGCGCGAGTTGCGCGTCCGTCCATTTGCCGATGCCGGTTTCGGGGTCAGGTGTGATGTTACGGGCGTAGGCCTTGAATTGCTCCTCGTCGAAGACCATGCCACCGGACAGCCCAAGCGCCGTCTGCGGGCGCCCCTCCTTGTCGAACTGGGCATGGCAGTTGCCGCACGCGACAATGCTGTTCATCAGGTAAGCACCGCGCTCGATGAGCTTGGCGTCCGGGCCAGCGACAGCAACGGAGCACACGAACAGAAAGCCCAGACCGGCAGCAACGCGGCGGAGTCGCATACAGTTCACCTTGAACGGGGAGGGACTGGCCGGCATCGTTGCACCAACCGATCGCCTTGCCTAGGGGTGACGCTTGGGGAGGCGTGGCGTGTCGCGCCCCACGCGTGCAAACTCGGCAAGTCAGCCATCCGGACAGTGACACGAACCACCGAGACGCCATGAGTCTTTTCAGCTACTTCGAATCGCGCGTCCCGAACGCCACTGCGGCGCCACCCGCGGCAGTCGAACGCGACGGGCCGCCACCCGGGCTGCTGCCGTTCTACCTGCACTTCGTGCGCCAGTCGCCACGGCTCTACGTCGCGATGTTCGTGTTCGGCGCGACGGTGGCGCTGCTGGATACGGTGATACCGCTTTTCATCGGCAAGCTGGTGGGGCTGATGACCGTGCCCGATCCGCGTGCTGCCGTGATGGCGGAGGCGCCGCTGTTGCTGGTCATGGCGGCCCTGGTGCTGATTGCGCGGCCGCTCGCGATCCTGGCGGATTCGATGGTGCGCAACAACGCGGTGATCCCCGGCGTGACCACGTTGATCCGCTGGCAGAGTCACTGGCACGTGATCCGCCAGAGCTGGAATTTCTTCCAGAACGACTTTGCCGGCCGGATCGCCAATCGCGTGATGAACACCTCGAACTCACTGCGCGAAAGTGTGGTCTCGAGCATCCGCGCGGTCTGGTACATCGTCGTGTACGGAATCACGGCACTGCTGCTGGTGAGCGCGGCGGACTGGCGCCTGGCGGTACCGATCGTGCTGTGGATCGCGACCTTCATGTTCTTCCTGCGCTACTTCGTGCCGCGCATGCGCGATCTGTCGAGGGTGAGTTCGGAGGCGCGCTCGCAGGTCATGGGGCGCGTCGTCGACTCGTACACCAACTTTCCGACGGTAAAACTGTTTGCGCGCGCCGCCGACGAAGACTCGTACGTGCGCGAGGCGATGGTCGAGCATCGCCAGCGCATCGCCGACCACATGCGCATGACCACCCGATTCATGGCGACGCTGACCTGCATGAACTCCGCGCTGGTGGTCGGCACGGCCACACTCGGCGTGCTGTTGTGGATGAACGGTGCGGTGAGCGCCGCTGCGGTCGCGACGGCGCTGCCCCTGGCATGGCAGATCGCCAACATGGCGGGCTGGGTGTCGTGGGAAGTCAGCGGAATTTTCGAGAACATCGGCGTGGTGCAAGAGGGCATGGAGACGATTGCAGTGCCGCACGCGCTAACCGACCGCCCCGATGCGCGCGAGCTGACGGTTGGCGGTGGCGCGATCCGCTTCGACCATGTGCGTTTCGGCTACGGCACGCTGGCGCGCGGCGGGCGTGCTGTGCTTGACGACCTGAGCTTGGACATTGCTGCGGGCGAGCGCGTCGGCGTGGTGGGTCGATCGGGCGCCGGCAAGTCGACGCTGGTGAGCCTGCTGTTGCGCTTCCATGACGTCGAAGGCGGTCGCATCACGATCGACGGTCAGGACGTGCGTGAGGTCACGCAGGAATCCCTACGCGCAGCCATCGGCGTGGTCACGCAGGACACATCGATGCTGCATCGCTCGATTGCCGCCAACATTCGCTACGGCCGGCCACAGGCGACCGACGCCGAAGTCGAGGCCGCCGCGCGTCAGGCGCACGCGCACGAGTTCATCGTCGGGCTGCGCGACTGGAAGGACCGCAGCGGCTACGCGGCCCACGCCGGTGAACGCGGCGTCAAGCTCTCCGGCGGCCAGCGCCAGCGTGTGGCGCTGGCCCGCGTGATCCTGAAGAACGCGCCGATCCTGGTTCTGGACGAGGCCACGTCCGCGCTCGACAGCGAGATCGAAGCCGCTATCCAGGAACAGCTGGAATCACTGATGCTGGGCAAGACCGTGATCGCGATCGCGCATCGGCTGTCGACGATCGCGAAAATGGACCGGCTGGTCGTGATGGACGCCGGTCGCATCGTGGAAGAAGGCACGCATGAAGAACTGTTGCGTGCCGGCGGCCACTATGCGCTGCTGTGGAAGCGCCAGTCCGGCGGGTTCCTGGCGAACGACGTGCCGGATGTGGTTGTCGAGCCGGATGACGAGGTGGTGGACGACAGCGCTGCCGATGTACACCCGGACGCCGTGGAGGAACCGCAAGTCAGGGTCTGAGCGGTTTCAGTTTGAGTCGGCAAGTTTCCTGAAGGGCCGCGTCGATGAGAACCCGGTGGGGTTCACACTAATCTCGCCCGGCGGCGAGTCGCGCACCGGCTAGTCCATGGCATTTAGTTCCGCTAGGTCAGCTCCGCACCATTGGCGCTCCTCGCTGGAGACTTGTTCGAGCTGGCGCATTGCTTCGGCGCGATTGGCGTCACTTGCTTCTCGATCCCCGGCGCTCCGCTGCGCCAGCGCAAGGACGGCAAAGCCGAAGAATTGCTCGAATGCAGGCGCCGCGTTCCTGCGGCAGACCGCAATGCAGCGCTGGGCGCTGGCCGCGGCGTCCCGAGCCTTTCCTGCTTGCAGCTGGCTGCGCGCAAGTCGGTACTCGGCCCGTTCTACTTCGAGCCAGGTGCCGGCCAGCTTCCAGTACTTCAGGCCAGCCTCTGCGGCCACCAGCATGGCCGCAGTTTGCAAAGGGTCGCGCTCGGGCTTGCCTTCGAGCACTGCGGCCATGTTGTTGCCTGCCACAGCCAGTGTGCGATTCGCTGCCGAGCCCTCCGGCAACCCAGGCTCAGCCAGCTGCAGCGCACGCTCGAGCGCGGCTATCGCAGGCCGCAACTCGTCGCGAGCCGCGAGGGCCGACGCAGCTGTGGCCAAGGATGACACCCGAGCCTCGAGAGGCAGCGCATCGAGCGCAGTTGTATCGCCGGAGGCAAATCGCATGGTCGCCACCGCCTGGTCAATCGTCGCCGTTACGTTTGGGCTCGCGTCAAACGCGGGCAAGGTGCGTAGCCGATCCAGCAGTTCCACCGCCCCTTGCCACTGGCCCAGGTGTTCTCCATAGACATGCGTCAGGAGCCGCACGTATGGCGCAAAGTCCTCGCGTGCCTGGATCAAGCCGATCGAGTCCGACAGCCGTCCGGCGACCTCTTGCGGATGATCGCCATGGTCGGTCCACGCGACCTTCAGAAACACATCAATGGTGGTCATGTCTGTCTGATGTCGGAGAGGTGCATTTGGCGGAGATTCTGCGTCCCGTCCAAGTTGGCCGCAAGCGGCCGGGCGGTTCAAGGAGAGGCGTGCAAGCTTCGAGCATAGAGCTGGCATAGGCCCAGTTCATCCATGTACCTGCGTTCCAGAACCATCCCGGCCGGCGCAGAATATTCACGTACAAATGTGATTGATCGGCAGCGCGGCCAGCCGTAGCATTTGGACACCGGCAATTTCGCCGGCAAAGGTGAAAGTTCAGAGATGAGCGACGCTATCGGCACACTCAAGTCCAGAAAGCGACCCCAGTTCGCTTTTGTGGACACGTGTCGGCAGGCTGAAATGCCTGTCGAGACCGCGTCGCTGGCCGGCGCGCGGACTAGCCTTTCCATGCAGGCCCATGATCCGGGCGGAGGTCCAGGCAGTTAGCTGGACTAGGCTGCATCCAGAGCCCGGATCGCGTCGAACGCCTCCGGGCTTTTTGTTGGCTGCAGCCACCCGCAGGAGAGTGTCATGAAACGCAAGCATGAGGCGAAGAACGACTTCTTCTATGCCTTCGTGATGTTCGCGATGTTCGCGGTGGTGGTCTTCAATGTCGCCGCGGAGTTTTACCATCGCTATCCCGAAGCATATTTCGTGGACTTCAACGAGGCCGTTGAGCCTCGTGTGATGGCCGCGGACGCCGACGCGCATGCCGTTGTGGCAATGCGCGCGGCCTAGGGGTCGAGAATGAAACCGGCAGCTCCGACCGGCTGTGCGATGTCTGCATGGCCGGTCGGACTACGGCCCGAACGCTTCGTCTGCTTCGAATCGCAAAGGAAGACAGCCCCCGAGGTCCTCTCGTGGCTGCACATTGACTCGTGGGCTTGTTGGCCCCGACGATAATCGTCCCGGTACTTCCGGCGCCCACGGCCGCCAGTCCAACGCACATGCCACTCACGCCCGAAGAGCTTCAACTTGCCGCCAGACGCACGCTTGCGCACTACGACCAGAGTGCGAAGGCCTTCTGGGAAGGCACTCACGATCACGACGTGAGCCAGAACATCAACGCGTTGCTGCGGTACATCGAGGCGAAACCCCCGTTCGAGTTGCTCGACTTCGGTTGCGGGCCCGGGCGAGATCTCAAGACGTTTACAGCGCTCGGTCATCGCGCGAGCGGCCTCGAAGGATCGGCGCAGCTGGCAGCGATGGCGCGTGCCCACAGCGGATGCAATGTGCTCGAGCAGAACTTCCTTGCGCTCGAGTTGCCTCGCGATCACTTCGACGGTGTGTTCGCCAACGCAGCACTGTTCCACATTCCCAGCCAGGCGCTGCCGGACGTCCTGCGTGAATTGCACAAGGCACTGAAGCCGAACGGCGTCTCTGTTCAGCTCGAATCCACGCGGCGACGGCCAGGAGGGCTGGAATGGCGAACGCTATGGAGTGTTCCATGACTGGGAACGTTGGCGCGGCTACATGACTGCCGCCGGATTCGCCGAACTGACTCACTACTACCGACCGGCCGGCCTGCCGCGGCAGCAACAGCCCTGGCTGGCCAGTGTGTGGCGCAAGCCGGTCCCCTGAACGACAGGCCGATCGACAGCCCGGATCCGGCTTCACCCTGAACTCTTCGCAGCGGCTGCATCACGGCTCAGGCGACACCTCCGGACGCCGCAGCGATGGGGCGGACAAAGATCGCGGTTGACCGCGCGCATGCGGGCGACTCGGCCTGGCCTTGCCAGGTTCAACGTGGACCGAGTTGCCGCCAGAGAAAGCTGAAGGTCTGCGCCCACATGCGAGCGGCCTGTGCGTTGTTCGCGGCCGCGCCGTGCCCACCTTCGATGTTCTCGAAGTACAGGACGTCATGACCCTGTTCGAGCATGCGCGCCGTCATCTTGCGGGCATGTCCGGGATGGACGCGGTCGTCGCGCGTGGATGTCACGATGAAAATGCGCGGGTACTTCGCACCCTTGCTCACGTTCTGATAGGGCGAGTACTTCGCGATGAATGCGCGATCGGCAGGCCGGTCCGGGTCGCCATACTCGGCCATCCACGAGGCGCCGGCCAGCAGCTTGTGATAACGCAGCATGTCGATCAGTGGCACCTGCGAAACGACGGCGCCAAAGAGCTCCGGCCGCTGCACCATGGTCGCCGTGACCAGCAGCCCGCCCTGGCTGCCGCCCATGATGCCGAGGTGCGGCGGCGAAGTGATGCCGCGCCTGATCAGGTCTTCGGCGACGGCCGCCATGTCGTCCCAGGTGCGCTGCTTGTTCTCCCGCTGCGCGGCACGATGCCAGTCAGGCCCGAATTCACCTCCGCCGCGCAGGTTCGCCAGCGCCAGCACACCGCCAGGCTCGAGCCAGCCCTTGCCGAACACACCCGAGTACCACGGCAGCTGTGCATTCTGGAAGCCGCCGTAGCCGTAGAGCAACGTCGGATTGCGGCCGTCGAGCTTCAGGTCGGCGCGCATCGCGATGAAGTAAGGGATGCGCGTGCCGTCCTTGCTGACCGTTTCATACTGCTGCGTGACGATCCCGCTGCCATCGAAAAAACGTGGCAACGACTTCAGTGCGGTCGCGTCCGCAGCACCGACACGCCGCTCGAAAAGCGTGGTCGGCGTCGTGAAATCCTGATGGGTCAGCAGGTAGTCGTCGCTGTCCCAGTAAGTGGTCAAGTGGCCGATCTGCCCCTGCTCGGGCAGAGTCACTCGCCGACGTTCCCACTGCTTGCCATCGTGCTGCAGTTCCCACAGGCGAGGACGCACATTGTCGAGTTCACTCACCAGCACTGCATTGCGCGTGACCTCCACATCCTCGATCGAACTACGGGCCGTCGGCGCATAGAGCAGGTCGAATCCGCGCCCCCCTTTCATGAAGTCTTCGAAGCGGATCGCCAGCAGGGCGCCGCCCGGCCAGACCTTTGCACCGGTCGTCCACGGCGTGCGCGTGCGCACCAGCAACCAGTCCTTGAAGGGAATGACCGTGGCGTCGGCCGGTACCTCGACGCGCACCAGCTTGCCGTCGCGTTCGACGTAGCGCTCGGTGTTCCAGAACTCGATGTCGCGGGTGACCCAGTCGCGCCGCCGACCCGACTCGCGTTCCGAACGGGCCTCGACGCCCACGTCGGTTTCCTTGCCCTCAAAGACCGTGCGGGCCGCCGCCAGCGGTGTACCGCGCTTCCACTCCTTGACGATGCGCGGATAGCCCGAAGTGGTCATCGAGCCGGGGCCGAAGTCGGTGGCGACCCAGACCGTGTCGATGTCCTTCCATGTGAGTTCCTGCTTGGCCTCGACCGGCAGGTTGAAGCCATCGCCCACGAAGCGCTTGTCCTGCAGATCGAACTCGCGCACGACGGTGGCGTCGGCACCACCGCGCGACAGTGCGACCAGGCAGCGCCGATAGGGCTCGCCCGGCCTGTCAGGACGCAGGCATTCGGCTCCTTTCCAGACCCAGTTCTCCTTGTCGGCCGCTGCCACGGCGTCCAGATCGATGACCACCTCCCACGCGGGCTGAGGCTTGCGATAGTCGGCGAGCGTCGTGCGGCGCCAGAGTCCGCGCGGGTTAGCCGCGTCGCGCCAGAAGTTGTAGACGTGCTCGCTCATGCGAGTCACGTACGGGATCCGCTCCTGCGAGTTGAGTATGGTGAGCAGGTTGGCGCGCAGCGGCTCGTAGCGCGGATCGGCGGCGAACTCCTTCTCGGCCAAGGCGTTGCGCGAGCGCACCCAGCCGAGCGCCGTTTCGCCGCCCACGTCTTCGAGCCAGAGATAGGGGTCGTCCGCGCTCGCTACAGCCGATCCCTGCGCGAGCACCGCGGCGCCTGAACATGTCAGGACCAGCAGCAGAAGCAGGCGTCGTATGACTCGCATCTTCAACTCTCCGGGGCCGATTCGACGGGAGTCGCCGTGAGTCCCGGTGCGAATCGCCGCCATTGGCTGTATCGAGGCCATCATCGATAGAAGACCTCAACCTTGCCCTTCAGTGTGATCAACAGCGGCTGACCCCTGCGATCCAGCGTCTTGCCCGCGGGCACCTTCACCCAACCCTCGCTGATGCAATACTCCTCGACGTCCGAACGTTCAGTTTCATTGAAGCGAACACCGATATCGTGTTCGAGCACGGCGGCGACATGGAAAGGGCTGCGCGGGTTGACCGAAAGGCGATCGGGCAGCGGCGGCACGCCGGAAGGTTCGTTCATCGGGTTGTTCCTGTGATTTGCTTGTACGAGTCACCCGGGCGCTCCAAAGCGCCGTTGCGTAGGCCATGTGCATTCGTCCACGAAGTCCGAGTACGAACGCGCCGGCGTGCAGTTCTTCAGCGTCCGAGGATGCCGCGCAGGATGTTGACCGGGTCGGGCAATTTGTCTTCTTCCTTCTTTTCAGCCGCTGGCGGCGCCGTGCCTTGCGACTGGCCCTGCGGCTGCGCCTGTCGGCCGGAGCCGCGCTGCATGCTGCCCATGTCCATACCGAGGAAGGCGTTGGCCACGCTTTTCACGCGCAGCTTCACGGCCCATTGCGGTTCCCATGCGATCTTCGGATCAGTCGGGCGCGGCGGGTGGACCAGATTGAGTTCAGAGCCGTAGGCGATCATGCGCAGCATCGCGCCGCCGCCCTCTCCAAAGATGCCCTTGGGCACCGTGCAACGCGTGACACTCGGCTCGAGCAGCACCTTTTCCTTCAGCCAGCGATCGACCGACGGGTTGGTCTGGTAGTCGATCAGCCCCATGCCGAGTTCGGGCACTTCGCTCGATGTCCAGAACACCATCTCCATTTCCGAGCCGCCCTTCGCACCCATCGCGGCGATGAAATAGGCGCGCGCCGTCGGTAGCGCAGCCCACTCGAGCTGTGTAGCACCGCCCACATCACCCTGCTTCAGTTCAACCGCGGGCATCAGGTCCTGCTGGGCGCCGATTGCAAACTTGAATCCTTCCGGCACGCCCTGGCCGCTGAAGGTGTGCTCACCCACCAGCGACGCATTGGCCGGCACCATGCGCGAATCGATCTCGTTCGGCCACAGCGGGCGGCCGGCCGCGCTGTGCGCGCCGCGCTGGGTGGCGCGGCGCGAGGTGAAGAACTTGCCGTATTCATCCGGGCGCGCGGTTGCCATGTCGAGCACGCGCGGCTGTCCGGCCCGCACCGTGTCCCCGCAACCCCAGTACAGGTACATCTTGCCCTTAGGACGCTCGTACTCGTGCTCGACCACCGTGTCGTCGCCCGGAGTCGGCGGCGATCCCTTCTCGACCTTCGGTGAGACCAGCTTCAACGTCGGCGCGAGCTGCGTGCCCGCCGGCACGGCCTGCGCCGCCTCGGCCAGGCTCGGATTGCGGCTGGTGTAGAGCGTCACGTCGACCCAGCGGCCGGCCGAGCCGGTCTGCGTCATGCCGAACGTGTTCTTCCCGCCCTGTCCGCCGCCGAACATGCTGCCCATCATCGACGACATCGGGCTTCCTCCGCCGGCACCCATCGAAGGCATGCCCATGCCGGCAAAGGTGGCCACATCGATCCAGGCCTGCGAGACCGGCGGCTTGACCACCTGGGTGGGTCCCTTGCCGGCCTGCGCGCAGGTAACGCCGGTGGCGAAAATCGCCGCAAGTCCGAGGGCAATTCGTGTCAGTGCAGCCGTCTTCATTTGATTCCTCCCCACCAAAAGACCCTACCACCCGTGTCGACTCCCGGAGCGAGCATGACGCCAATCGGGACTTCGGCGCAACACCCGCCGCAAAAACGAGCGAACTTGGCGCTCGGTGGCGACCAGCCCTTCATTGACGCCCGTCAGGAAACCCAAGGGCGGCCTTCCTAGTCTGAAACGGTACCTGGATCTTCGGGACATCCGATGAGAGCACCTTCACTGCTCGTACGTGACCTTGCCGTGCATACGCCGGTGACGGTTCAGGCCACTGAAACCATTACCGGCTGCGCCAGGCGGATGCACGCCGAGCACGTTGGGTGCCTGGTGGTGGTGGAGAACACGGACGGCATCGAATTCCCTATCGGGATGCTGAGCGACCGCGACATCGCCATCGAAGTCGTGGCCTTCGGTCTCGATCCGAAGGCATTGACCGCGGGAGACGTCATGAGCGGGAAACCCGCGGTCGTCGAAGAAGACGACGACCTGCTCGACGTGCTGGCACGCATGCGCGAGCGTGGCGCGCGCCGACTGCCGGTGACCCGCCCCGACGGAGCGCTGGTGGGCGTGATCGCACTCGACAACCTGCTCGAGGCGCTCGCCGAGCAACTCGACGGCATGGTCGGCGTGCTCAAGGCCCAACAGACGCGCGAACTGCGCACGCGGCCGTAGCCATCATCGATGACTCCGGCGAGCGCAGTCGACAACTCCCGCATCGCCGCGGTGTTCGAGGAGGTCGCAGATCTGCTCGAAGTCCAGGGCGAGAATTCCTTTCGCGTCCGCGCCTATCGCAACGCCGCGCGGATGGTCGGTCAGCAGGCGCCCGGCTTCGCTGCGCGCGCGTCGCGCGGCGAAGCGCTCGGCAAGCTGTTTGGTATCGGCGCCGACCTCGACGCAAAGATCCACGAGATCGCCCGCACCGGCACCTGCGAGCTGCTGCAGGAGCTACGCGGCACCCTACCGCGTGGCACATCATCGCTGCTGCACATCCCGGGCCTGGGTCCGAAACGCGTCCACGCGCTCGGCAAAGAACTAGGGGTCCACAGTCCGACCGATCTCGCGGGAGCGCTGAAAAGTGGCCGGCTGCGGGAACTGCGGGGCTTCGGTCCGAAGACCGAGCAGCACCTGCTCGAAGCGCTGGGCACGCATCGCGGAAAGAAACAGCGCGTGCCGCTGGCCGTCGCGCAGCGGCACGCAGATCCGTTGCTGGCGTACCTGAAGGCGGATCCTTCGGTGCGCGAGGCAGTCATTGCCGGAAGCCTGCGGCGCAAGCGTGACAGCGTCGGCGACATCGACGTGCTTGTCGTCAGCGACCACGGCAGCGCGGTCACCCGGCACTTCGTCGCCTACCCGGCGTTCCGTGAGGTTCTTGCCCGAGGCACAAAGCGCGCCAGCGCCGTGCCGGGGAGTGGCCTGCAGGTCGACCTGCGCATCGTGCCGGAGGCAAGCTTCGGCGCCGCGCTGCTCTACTTCACCGGCTCGAAGGCGTACAACATTGCACTGCGCCGGCGTGCGATCGCGCGCGGTCTGAAGCTCAATGAGTATGGGCTGTTCAGGGGTGAGCGCCGCGTCGCCGGCAACACCGAGGAATCGATCTACGCCGCGCTCAAGATGCCCTGGGCTGACGCCAGAGCAACGCGAGATGGCGACCGCGGCATGAGGAGACCGACACGATGAAACTCACTTCGTCCGCCTTTGAGAACTACGGCAGCATTCCACGCAAGCACACCTGCGAAGGAGCTGATGTCTCGCCGTCGTTGACGATCGACGGTGTCCCCGCCGGCGCACGCAGCCTTGCGTTGATCGTCGATGATCCCGACGCGCCCGATCCGGCGGCGCCGAAGATGACCTGGGTTCACTGGGTGGTGTACGACCTGCCGCCCGATACGACGTCGCTGCAGGAAGGCGTCGCCGCATCGGCGATGCATGCGCGCGATGGCCTCAACGACTGGAAACGGATAGGTTACGGCGGTCCCTGCCCGCCGATCGGCCGACATCGGTACTTCTTCAAGCTGGTCGCGCTCGATCGACTGCTGGGCGATTTGCATCGACCCAGCAGCGGGGCGCTGCAGACGGCGTTCGAGGGCCATGTGCTGGCACGGGCAGAAATGATCGGCACCTACGAGAAGCGCAGTGGCTAGTCGCGACCGCGCGGGCACTCGCAAGCAGCGCGCCGGTAGAATCCGCGCCTTTCGCACTGCCCGGGGCAAGTCTTGCTTTCCGCACAGAAACAACAGGTCGTCGCACTGATCGAGCAGGCGCTTGCCGGCCTGGGCGTGCACGACGTTCCCGTTGTGCTCGAACGGCCCAAGATCGAAGCGCATGGCGACCTCGCGTGCAACGTGGCGCTGCAGGTGGCCAAGGGCCTCAAGCGGAATCCGCGCGAGGTCGGCCAGGCGATCGTCAGCGCACTGAACCTCAACCCGGCAGCACGCGGCCTCATCGATGCCGCCGAGATCGCAGGACCCGGCTTCATCAACCTGCGCATCTCCGCGGCTGCACGCCAGGAAGTCGTTCGCGCCGCCTTGCGCGAGCACGAGTGCTTCGGGACGACGTCGGCGCACGCCGGCCACCGCGTGATGGTCGAGTTCGTGTCGGCCAATCCGACCGGGCCGCTGCACCTCGGCCACGCACGCCAGGCCGCGATCGGCGATGCTCTCGCCAACCTGCTGGCTGCACAGGGCTGGCAGGTCTCGCGCGAGTTCTATTACAACGACGCGGGCGTGCAGATCGCCAATCTCGCGCTGTCGTTGCAGGCGCGTGCGCGCGAACTGCTCGGTGCTTCGGTCGAGTTCCCGGAGGCTGGCTACCGCGGCGACTACATCGTCGACATCGCGCGCGACTTCCTCGCGAAGAAGACGGTGAAGGCGCGCGACGGCGAGCCGGTCACTGCGAGCGGCGACCCGAACGACCTCGACGCCGTGCGCCACTTCGCCGTCGTGTATCTGCGCAACGAGCAGGACGCTGACCTGGCGGCGCTCGGCGTTGCCTTCGACAACTACTTCCTCGAATCGTCGCTGTACGCGGACGGCAAGGTCGACGCGACCGTCAAGGCGCTGGTCGATTCCGGCATGACCTACGAGGCCGAATCGGCGCTGTGGCTGAGAACGACGGAATTCGACGACCTTGCCGGGCATGGTGGCCCGCCGAAGGACGACAAGGACCGTGTGATGCGCAAGTCCGACGGCACCTACACCTACTTCGTGCCGGACGTGGCCTATCACCTCAACAAGCTGCAGCGCGGCTACGAAAAGGTCATCAACATCCAGGGCACGGACCACTACGGCACGGTGGCGCGTGTGCGTGCCGGCGTGCAGGCGGCGGCGCGCAGCCTCGCCCTTTCCGCGCCGCACGGCTATCCCGACTACCTGCTGCACAAGATGCTGCGCGTCACGAAGGGCGGCGAGGAAGTGAAGATGAGCAAGCGGGCCGGCACCTACGTGGCGCTGCGCGACCTGCTCGAGTGGGTCGGGCGCGATGCGACGCGCTACTTCCTCGTGGCGCGCAAGGCCGACGCCGAGTTCACATTCGACGTCGACCTGGCACTGTCGCAGTCCGAAGACAACCCGGTCTACTACGTGCAGTACGCCCACGCGCGCATCTGCTCGGTCCTGCAGCAGGCCGGCGAGAAGGGTTTCGCGGTTCCCGACGTTGCCGCCGCGCTGCGGACGGATCTCGGCCCGCTGGCCAGCGCGCGCGAGCAGTCGCTGCTGAACCGCTTGTCCGCCTATCCCGACGTGCTGGCCGACGCGACGAACGACCTGGCGCCGCATCAGCTGGCGAACTACCTGAAGGATCTCGCGGCCGACTTTCACGGCTACTACAATGCCGAGCGGGTGCTGGTCGATGACGACGGCGTGCGCAACGCCCGGCTGGCGCTGTTGCTGGCGACTCGCCAGGTCGTCCGCAACGGCCTGGCCCTCCTCGGCGTCTCCGCGCCGGAAAAAATGTGATGCCCCGACTCCTGCCCGATTTCGCCTCCCCTGACTTCGTCTCCCGCCAGACCGGCGGCACGCTGCTTGGTTTCATCCTGGGCCTCATCCTCGGGCTGGCCATCGCTGTTGCGGTGGCGCTGTACATCACCAATGCGCCGGTGCCATTCCTCAACAAGGTGCGCCCGGCCAGCGAGAACATCAATCCGGGCGCGGGCGGACAACTGCCCGACCCGAACAAACCCCTGCAGTCGGCACCGCAACCGGCCGACACGGCCACCGTGCCGCCGGCCAGGCTCGACGCAGCGACTGATCCCAAGGCCGCTCCACCGCCGCCGGAAAAAGGCATGGCCGCGCTTCCTGACGACGGTTCGCGCTACCTGCTGCAGGCGGGCGCGTTCAAGACGCCGGAAGATGCCGATGCCATGCGCGCACGCCTCGCGCTGCTGGGCTTCGATGCGAAGATCTTTCCGCGCGAGCAGGATGGCCAGACGCTGTATCGCGTTCGCCTCGGTCCTTACGGAAACGTCGAGGACGTCAACCGCATGCGCAAGTCGATGGCGGAAAACGGCATCGACGTGCAGTTGATCAAGGTCCGCTGACCACTAACCCGCGATCCACTCGTCGGTGCGGGTGAACCCTTGTCATCGCCGACGGTCGCAGACTCGTTGAACCTGAAACCTGCCGGCCCCCGCGCCGTCTTCTGGAGATCCTGACATGCTGCTTTCCCGACGCCTCCTGCTGATCGCATCCGCCGCGACGGCAGCCGCACCGTTGCTCGTGCACGCTCAGGCCGCTCCGCGCGTGCCACAGGAAGTGAAGGACTACGTCACGCTGAAAACCCCGGTACCGGTGGAAAGCGGCGGCAAGATCGAGGTGCTCGAGTTCTTCCAGTACTCCTGCCCGCACTGCGCGTCCTACGACCCTTACCTCCAGGCCTGGAGAAAGAAACTGCCGGCCGACGTCGATTACAAGCGCATCCCGATCGCGTGGGACAACAGCACGATGCCGCACGTGCGCATCTACTACACTCTCGAGACACTCGGCAAGCTCGACGACATGCACCAGAAAGTCTTCACTGCGATCCAGAAGAACCGGCAGCCGATGGTGAATCCGGACCAGATCGCGGATTTCATGGCGGCCAACGGCATCGATCGCAAGCAGTGGATCGATACCTACAACTCGTTCTCGGTGGCGGCGCGGTCCAATCGGGCGGGACAGATCTGGCGCGCCTACAAGATCGACGGCACGCCGGCCGTGGCTGTCGACGGCAAGTTCACGACGGCGCCCTCGATGGTCGGTTCGCGTGAAGGCAGCCTGATCGTGCTGGACTATCTCGTGCAGCGCGCCCGCGCCGAAAAATCCAAGAAGTAGTAAATCTCACCGCGCGCGGCGTTCCGCACGCGCGCGGTCAGCCGGCTTTGGCGTGAACAGGCCCTAGACTGCTTCCATGGCGATGAACGTCTTCATCACCGGCGCTTCCGGCGGCATCGGTGCCGCACTGGCGAAGGAGTTCGCCGGCCGCGGTGCCTGTCTGGGGCTGGTGGCGCGCCGCCGCGAGGCGCTCGAGGCATTGGTCGCCACGCTGCCGGGTCGCCACCACTTGTATGCAGTCGACGTGACCGACACCGATGCGATCATCGCGGCGGGTCGCGCGTTCGATGCCGCCACCGGCGGAGTCGACATCGTGGTTGCCAACGCCGGCATCTCGGTCGGCATGAAGACCGAGCACTACGAGGATCTGGCGCAGCTCCGGCGCGTGTTCGACACCAATGTGTTCGCGATGGCGAGCACATTCCACCCCTTTATCGCGCCGATGAAGGCGCGCGGTCGCGGCACGCTGGTGGGTATCGCCAGCGTGGCCGGAATCCGCGGCCTGCCGGGTTCGGAAGCCTATTGCGCCTCGAAGTCGGCCGTCATTACCTATTGCGAGAGCCTGCGCGTCGAGCTGTCGAAAGTGCAGATCAAGGTTGTCACGATCTCGCCGGGTTTCATCCGCACCGAGCTGACGGCGAAGAATCCCTATGCGATGCCGTTTCTGATGGATGCCGCCGACTTCGCGCCGCGCGCGGTGGACGCGATGCTCGCCGGCGTTCGCTACCGCACGATCCCCTGGCAAATGGGAGTCGTCACGGCGGTGCTGAAGTTCCTGCCGCGCGCGCAGTTCGATCGGCTGACGCGACGACGGAAACAAAAGCCACGCGCGACGGCGGCGTAGCAACGGCCGATCAGGAGCAGCCGCGCAGACGTTCAAAACCCGCGGCCAGATCGTCGATCAGGTCGTCGGCATCTTCCAGTCCGGCAGCGATGCGAAACAGCGGTCCCTCGAATGACAAGGGGACGACCGTGCGTTCGGGGAAAACCGGGATCAGCAGGCTTTCGAAGCCGCCCCACGAGTAGCCGCGACCGAAAAGCTGCAGCCCGTCGATGAACGCGACAAAGCGATCCTCGGCAACCGGCTTGAGTACGACTCCGAACAGGCCCGAGGCGCCGGACATGTCGCGCTTCCACAGCGTGTGGCCCGGATCGGATCCGAGCGCCGGGTACAGAATCCGCGCGACCTCGGGTCGCGACTGCAGCCATTCGATCAGCCGCCACGCGGTCGCCGTGTGCTGTCGCAGCCGTGCCGCCATCGAGTGAAGGCCTCGGTGCGCGAGGTAGACATCGTCCGGGCTGGTGGTCAGCCCGTAGTGGTGCATCGTCTCACGCAACCGCGGCCAGGCCGCTGCATTGCTGGTGACCGTGCCCATGATGACGTCGGAGTGCCCGCAGATGTACTTGGTGGCCGCATGGATCGAAATATCGACGCCGTGCGCGAGCGGTTGGAAGTAAAGCGGCGTGGCCCAGGTGTTGTCCATCATGCTGACCGCGCCGCGGCTGCGCGCGACCTCGGCCAGCAGCGGAACGTCCTGCATCTCGAAGGTCAGCGATCCCGGCGATTCGAGGAAGAGCACGCGCGTGGTCGGCCGGAACATTGCCTCGACCGCGGCGCGGCCCTGCTCGCCGATGCGCGGGTCGTAGAACGTCGCCTCCACACCGTAGCGGGCAAGCGTGTCGCGGCAAAAGCGACGGGTCGGCCAGTAGACCGAGTCGGGCACCAGTACATGGTCGCCCGCCTCCACGTAGGCAAGGATCGGAATCGTGCACGCAGTGAGTCCCGACGGCAGCGCCCAGCTCGCATGGCCGCCCTCCAGGACGTTCAGCGCCTCGTAGAACGCATGGTGCGTGGGCGTGCCGTAGATGCCGTAGGTGACCGACGCCCCCTCTTCGCCGGCGTTGCGGCGCGCGATGCGCGCCTTCATGTCGGCCACGCTTTCGTGCAGCACGGTGGAGCCGCGTACCAGCGGCGGATTGACGAAGTCGAAGCTGGTATGCGTGTCGCGCCCTGCGGTGACGAGGTCGGTGCCTCTGCGTCGCTTCATCGTGTCACTCCGGTCTCATTGGGCCGCGTGGGCGCCGCGTGGAACTGGAACACCCCATTGCGCTCGACGCGTTCCACAGCACCGTCGTACCAGAGCGCGTGCAGGTGAGCGAGACTTTCACCGAGTGCGAAGGTGGTCTGGTGCAGGTCGAGCGTGCGTTTGAACAGCACCGGCACGATGCTGGCGGCGGTCTGCGGTGACGCGCAGGCAGCGAGCACTTCGGCCAGGCGCTCGCGGTGGTGCGCATGCTGTTGCGCGATGCGCTGGTGCAGACCGGTGAACGGCTTGCCGTGCGATGGCAGCACCAGCGTGTCGGCGGGCAGCAGCAGCAGACGATCGAGTGAATGCAGGTAGCGCGGCAAGGGATTGCCCTCCGGCTCGACGTCGAACACGCTGACGTTGGTCGAGATGCGCGGCAGCACCATGTCGCCGGCGATCAGCAGCCGGTCCTCGTCGCAGTACAGCGATACGTGTTCCGGCGAGTGGCCGTAGCCAACGATGTTGCGGAACACCCGCCTGCCATGCGCGGGCCCGATCGCGACTTCGTCGCCGTCCAGCAGTCGGCGAAAGCGCAGCGGGACACTCGGCACGAGTTTCGGGTAATAGCCGGAACCGCGTGCGCGCACCCGGGCCAGCGACTCGTCGTCGACCAGTCCATGACGACGGAAGTGCGCCGCCGCGCCCTCGCCGCTGGTGTCGTCACCACCGGCCGCGAGGAACCGGCCGAACGCATACTCGGTCGCACTCATCGAGAGCGGCGCCTGCCAGCGCTTGCGGTCACCGCCCGCGGTCAGCCAGTGGGCGAGGCCAAGATGGTCCGGGTGAAAGTGCGTGCACAGCAGGCGCAGCAGCGGTCGCTCGCCGAACAGGCCGTCGAAGATCCGCTCCCACGCCGACTTCGTCTCGTCCGACGTGATGCCGCTGTCGATGATCGTGAATCCGCGGCGTCCATCGATCTCGTCGTCGAGCACCCACAGGTTGATGTGGTCGAGCGCGAACGGCAGCGGCATGCGTACCCAGTGCACTCCCGGCCGCAGCGTGATCCACGTGCCGGACCCGGGCACGTCCGCCCAAGGGTAGTGCAGCTCGTGCTCGTTCGGGTTCATGCGAAGGCGAGTGACAGGGGCGGTGACTTGACGTTAACGTCAACTGCGACGATTCTACGCGGCGGATGCCGACGTTCGATCACCCGACCCGCATGTCCACGCGCGCGCGCCCTGCCACTCCGCGCCCTGCCAATCCGCGCGCCACACTCGCCAACGACGAGCACGAGACCCGCTCGTACTCGATCACCGAACTCGCGCGCGAGTTCGACATCACGCCGCGCGCGATCCGCTTCTATGAAGACCAGGGCATCCTGGCCCCGACCCGCAGCGGTGCATCCGGCCTTACGCGTGTGTACTCGCCGCGCGACCGCACGCGACTGAAACTGACGCTGCGCGGCAAGCGGCTGGGTCTGTCGCTGCTGCAGGTACGCGAGCTGATCGACATGTACGAGTCGCCGAAGGATGCCGGCGCGCAGGCAAAGCGCTTTCTCAGCGTGCTCAACCAGCATCGGGCCGCGCTCGAGCAGCAGCGCGAGGACATCCAGGTCACGCTGGCCGAGATTGCGCAGCACGAGGCCGAGTGCCGGCGCCTGCTGGAGCGGGGCCGGCGCTAGGTGCGCACGCGGCTCCCGCCCCCATCGACTGGCCGAACACTGGGCAGGCTGCGTATCCGGCCTGCCATTTACACAAGGTTTGATTTGAGTGAAACCCGTCGGCATCGGCGGCGTGACAATGCCACTGCTATGAACGCCATCCCGCTCAAGATCAGCCCCCCGCTGAACGGACCCGAACCGATCCAACGGGATCTGGCGGCTGCCCACGGTATTACGTGGAGCGTAGGACTCGGCGCCCTGGTGTGGGCGGTGATTCTGTACGCCCTGCTCGACTAGCACCTGCCTCAGCCGTTTCCATCGTCGCCGACCAGCTGCAGGACGGCGGCGCCATAGCGTTCGAGTTTCGCAGCACCCACTCCCGACACCTGTCCCAGCGCCTCGAGCGAGCGCGGTCGCTGGCTGGCGACCGTGCGCAGCGTGCCGTCGTGAAACACCACGTAAGCCGGCACCCCGTGCTCTTTCGCGACGCCGGCACGCCACTCGCGCAGTCGCGCGAACACCCGTTCCGCCGCGCCATCCAGACCTTCGACTGCCGTGACACGCCTGCCCTTCGCGCGCCGGCGCGGCTCGTTCGACCGCATGCGCAGTTCGATGCGCCGTTCGCCTCGCAGCACGGCACGACTGGCCTCGGTGAGCCGCAGCACGTTGTAATGGTCATGGTCGACGTCGACGATGTGCTGCGCCACCAGGTGCCGTAGCAACAATCGCCACTCTGCCTCCGGGACGTCGACGCCGATGCCGAACGTCGACAGTCGGTCGTGTCCGAAGCGCGTCACCTTGTCGGTGACCTTGCCGCGCAGTACCTCGATGACGTGAGTCGCCGCGAAGCCGAAGCCACCGGCCGTCTGGCAGCGGTAGATCGTGGACAGCAGCTTGCGCGCGTCCTCGGTGGCATCGCGCAGCGCCGGCGGCGCGAGACAGTTGTCGCATGCATTTTGTCCGTGCGCGCAGGGCACGCTCGCTTCGCCGAAATAGGCCAGCAGGCGCACGCGTCGGCAGTCCGCCGCTTCGGCCAGCGCCAGCATCGCGTCGAGCTTGGCGCTCGACAGGCGCTTGTAAGGGTCTGCGGCGTCGGACTGCTCGATCAACCGCCGCTGCTGCACGACGTCGGCGAGGCCATAGGCCATCCAGGCGTCCGCGGGCAGGCCGTCGCGACCGGCACGGCCGGTTTCCTGGAAGTAGCCCTCGACACTCTTCGGCATATCGAGGTGCGCGACAAAACGCACGTCCGGCTTGTCGATGCCCATGCCGAACGCGATCGTGGCGACGATGACGCACGCGTCGTCGCGCTGGAAACGCGCCTGGTTCGCAGCGCGCGCCACGGCATCCATGCCGGCGTGGTACGGCAGCGCATCGATGCCATGGCCGGCGAGGAAGAGTGCCACCTCGTCGACAGTGTTGCGTGCCAGGCAATAGACGATGCCGGCCTCGCCCGGGTGCTCGTCGCGGATGAAGCGCAGCAACTGCTCGCGCGGCTCGCGCTTCTCGACGATGCGATAGCGGATGTTGGGCCGGTCGAAGCTGGCAACGAAAACACGCGGCTCCACCAGCAGGCGTTCGACGATTTCGTGCCGCGTCGGGTCATCGGCGGTCGCGGTCAGCGCAATGCGCGGCACTGTGGGAAAGCGCTCGCGCAGGATCGCGAGCGCACCGTATTCCGGACGAAAATCGTGTCCCCACTGAGAGACGCAGTGCGCTTCGTCGATGGCGAACAACGCGATGCCGGCACCGGCCTGCGTCTGTTCGAGCAGTCGCTGGCAGCGCTCGGTCAGCAGGCGCTCCGGCGCGATGTAGACGAGATCGATGTCGCCGCTGCGCATGCGGCGTTCGATGGCTGCAGCGTCGACCACGGACAGCGTCGAATTCAGTGCCGCCGCACGGACGCCGAGTTCGTCCAGGGCCGCGACCTGGTCGGCCATCAGCGCAATCAGCGGCGATACAACGATGCCAACTCCCGGTCGCAGCAGCGCCGGGATCTGGTACGTAAGCGATTTGCCGCCACCCGTGGGCATCAGCACCAGGGCGTCGCCGCCGGCGCCGACATGCTCGATCACCTCACGCTGGAAGCCGCGAAAGCTGTCGTAGCCGAAGACATCCTTGAGGAGGGTACCGGGGTTCGCTCGATCCACCCGCATAGCGTAGCGAAACGCGGCAGCGGTACGATTCAGCCCTCGTTTCCGCCGTGCGTCGGCAACTGACTACGCCGACTCTTTGTCCTGCCGCCTGCGAGTGCCCATGACTGCTGACGCTTCCTCCGCCGTGCCGTCGTCCCGCGAGTTCACGATGCTGGGCATCACCTACGGCCTGTACACGATCGGGCTCGTCATGTTCTGGCCGGCGTTCATCGGTCTCATCATTGCCTACATCAAGCGCAACGATGTCGCCGAGAGCTTTCTTGGCAGCCACTACGGTTGGCTGATCCGGACATTCTGGTGGTGGATGGCCTGGTTTGCGCTGGCGATCGTCGGCATGGTCATCATGGTCGTGCCGTCGGCCATCGAGATGGGTCAGTTGATCAAGGCGACCGACATCGTGCGCGTGCCCTGGGAAGTGCTCGGCGGCGCGATCGCCGGCGGCCTGGCGATTACGGTGGTGTGGTTCTGGGTTGTCTACCGGCTCGTCCGCGGGACGCTGCGGCTGGCGGACGGCCGCGCCGTGCCGTAGCCGACCCGGGACATGAATCGGCAGCAAGTTGACGTTAACGTCAACTTGGCCGTAGAGTCATCGGTCCGCGGTCACCACCGCGACAACGCTGCAGTCTCCGTCCGCACCGGCCGTGTTCACCGCCCCCAACCCCGACTTCGAATCGCGTGTGCGCGACTCGTTCGCACGCCAGGCCGCGATGCAACTGATCGGCGCACGGCTGACCACGGTCGAACCCGGCCGTTGCGTCATCGAGCTGCGGGTGCGTGACGACCTGACCCAGCAGCACGGCTTCGTGCACGGCGGCGTGGTCGGCATGATTGCCGACAGCGCCGGCGGCTACGCGGGCTTCACGCTGATGCCCGCCGATGCGAGCGTGCTGACCGTCGAATACAAGATCAACATGCTGGCACCCGCCTCCGGCGACTTGCTGGTTGCGACCGGCGAGATACTGAAGCCGGGCCGTACCCTGGCGGTCGCGCGCGCCGATGTCATGGCCATTCGGGGCGACCGGAAGACCCTCGTAGCCACGATGCAGCAGACGCTGATGGTGTTGCACGGCGTTTCGGACGAAAAGATCTGATGGCCCACGCGCTCGCCGCGGTCGCTGCCTGCCCACTGGGCATCGGGTAGTCCCCGAGCGGGCCGGCGCCGACTGAGCAGAACAGAGAGGAACAGCCGATGCAACTTCCCGGACTGAAGTTCCAGCTTGGCGAGGACATCGACGCGCTACGCGAAACCGTGCATGACTTCGCACAGGCCGAGATCGCGCCGCGTGCTGCCGAGATCGACCGCTCCGACCAGTTTCCGATGGACCTGTGGCGCAAGCTCGGGGATCTCGGAGTGCTGGGCATCACGGTGGACGAGGACTATGGCGGCGCGGCGATGGGATACCTTGCACACATTGTTGCGATGGAAGAGATCTCGCGCGCCAGCGCCTCGATCGGGCTGTCGTACGGCGCGCACTCGAACCTGTGCGTCAACCAGATCAAGCGCAACGGCAATGCCGCGCAGAAGCGGAAGTACCTGCCGAAGCTCGTCAGCGGCGAGCACGTCGGCGCACTGGCGATGAGCGAGCCGAACGCCGGCTCGGATGTGGTCAGCATGAAAATGCGCGCCGACTTCAAGGGCGATCGTTACGTGCTCAACGGTACCAAGATGTGGATCACGAACGGCCCGGATTGCGACACGCTGGTCGTCTACGCGAAGACCGATCCTCAGATGGGCGCGCGCGGCATGACGACCTTCATCGTCGAAAAGGGCATGAAGGGGTTTTCGGTCGCGCAGAAGCTCGACAAGCTCGGCATGCGCGGCTCGCACACTGGCGAACTCGTCTTCCAGGACGTCGAGGTGCCGGCCGAGAACGTGCTCGGCGAGGAAGGCGGCGGCGCGAAGGTGCTGATGAGCGGACTGGACTTCGAGCGCGCGGTGCTCTCCGGCGGGCCGCTCGGCATCATGGCTGCCTGCATGGATGTTGTCGTGCCGTACGTGCACGACCGGCAGCAGTTCGGCCAGTCGATCGGCGAATTCCAGCTGATGCAGGGCAAACTCGCCGACATGTACACCGCGATGATGGCGTGCCGCGCCTACGTCTATGAGGTCGGCCGCGCCTGCGACCGTGCCACCCCCGAAACCGTGCGCCACATTCGCAAGGATGCCGCCGGTGCCATCCTGTTCGCCTCGGAGCGAGCCACCTGGATGGCCGGCGAAGCGATCCAGGCGCTCGGCGGCAACGGCTACATCAACGACTACCCCACCGGCCGCCTGTGGCGCGACGCGAAGTTATATGAAATCGGGGCCGGAACATCGGAGATCAGAAGGATGCTCATCGGCCGTGAACTCTTTGCGGAGACGATGTAGGTCGACCCATGCATCCCTGGCAACAACACCTCGATCAACTCAAGGCCGGGTTCAAGCCACCTGGCTTGGCCGACGCGGACACGCTGAAGCACATCAGCGGCCTCGAATTCCTGCGCCGGATGATTCGAGGCGAGCTCCCGACTGCGCCGATCTCGCAGACGCTCGACTTCTACCTGATCGAGGCCGATCCGGGCCGGGCCGTGTTCCAGGGCCGGCCCACGCATGCGCACTACAACCCGATTGCAACCGTCCACGGTGGCTACCATGCCACGCTGCTCGACTCCGCGATGGGCTGTGCGGTGCAGACGCTGTGCGAGGCGGGACGCGCCTATACGACGCTCGAGTTCAAGATCAACTGCGTGCGCCCGCTGACAGAGTCGACCGGACCGGTCCGCGCGGAAGGCAAGGTGATCGCCAGCGGGCGCCGCATGGCGACGGCCGAAGGGCGACTGGTCGATTCCTCAGGCCGACTGTATTCGCACGGCACCACCACCTGCATGCTGTTCGACCTGCAGTCCTGAGCCGCCCGACATGAACGACGTGCACGCACTCGACAACTCGGTCGAGAAATCCGCCAGCGTGCGGAAGTACTGGACCGACTTCTGCGTTGCAACCCGGCTCAACCCCGCGACGCCGTATCAGGCCTGGTACTTCGGCGACACGCCGGCTCTGGCGCACGAACTTGTCGAGCTGGTGCTGCACGGACCCAAGCGGGCGACTGCGGGACTGTCTGAATTCAACGACCAAATGCCACAGGTCAAGCCGGTTCCCGGGGGTTACTCGGTGCTGACCGAGCACGACGGCACGCCGCGCGCGGTGATTCGAACAACGGTGCTCGAGCGTCGGGTCTTCGCCGAGGTCGACGCTGCGTTCGCCTGGGACGAAGGCGAAGGTGACCGCACCCTCGAGGACTGGAAGGATGGCCACCGTCGTTACTTCACGCGCGAGCTGGCTACATTCGGCCGCCGCTTCGACGAGACGCTCGAAGTCGATCTCGAGCGGTTTGAACTGCTCTATCCGTTCGATCGGGCGCTGCATCCTGTCGACTGCGGTCCGCGCCTGCTTCCGTGCCTGCTGCCCGGTGCACTGGCCTCCAGCGCCGCGCTGCAGTCGCAGTACTACGCGCGCGAGCACGGCTTCGGCGTGTATTTCGAGGCCGGTCGGATGGCGGACATCGCCGCATTCCTGTCGCGCTACGACGCAAAGCGCGATGGCGTCTGGGTCGCGGTCGACAGCGGACAGGTCGTGGGCACCATCGTCATCGACGGCGGCGCCAGTGCCGATCCGACTCAGGCCCAGCTCCGATGGTTCATCATGGCCGATACGTTGCGCGGCAAGGGCATGGGGCGGCGCCTGATGCAGGACGCGATGGAGTTTGCGACGGCTCGCTATGCGCGCGTGCGGCTCGGCACCTTCGATGCCCTGCATGCGGCACGGCATCTCTATGAAGGTTTCGGCTTTCGCAAGGTGCTCGAACGGCCCTCCACCGAATGGGGCCCGGAAGTGCGCGAACAGCACTGGGAGTGGGTACGGTGACGGCGTTCGGACTCGGGCTCGACAAGCTCGCGCTGTTTGCGCTTGCGGTCCTCTTGTTGGCGCTGACACCGGGCCCGGTGTGGATCTATCTGATTTCGCGCACGCTCACTCAGGGCCGCCGTGCCGGCTACTTCTCGCTGATCGGCGTCATGGCGGGAGTGCTGGTGCACCTGCTGGCGGCGGCACTCGGCCTGTCGGCGCTGTTGCTGGCGCTGCCCGCCGCCTTCGATGCCATCAAGCTGGCCGGTGCGACCTACCTGTTGTGGCTGGCCTGGAGCACGCTGCGCGGCAGCGGCTTCAGCTTCACGCCGCAACCGCTCGACCCGGTGCCGGACCGCGTGCTGTTCCGGCAGTCACTCACCGCGTCGGTGGTGAACCCGAAGGTGGCGGTGTTCTACCTGTCGCTGTTCCCGCAGTTCGTCGATCCGGCCAGTGGCCCGGTGCTGCTGCAGAGCCTGGCGCTGGGTGTCGTTCACGTGACGGTCTCGACCCTGGTCGACGGTGCCCTGGTAACCGTCGCGGGGGCGCTGTCGGTGTGGATCGCGCGGCGGCCCGGCTGGCTGCGCGTCCAGCGCTGGATCCTGGGAAGCGCGTTCGGCGCGCTCGCGATCTGGCTCGCGGCGACACCGCGGCATTCACCCCACTAGAACCCGCCACAGGAAAAATGTCCGCCGTTGCCGATGTGGTCTTTGACCGTTCGATGCCTTCGCCTGCGCGCATCGCGCACGCGATCCTCGACGGCTTCAACCGGCACTACCGGCTGTTTCGTTACGTCGCGCAGCAGGCCAAGTCGCTGTACGAGAACGGCAACTGGCAGACGATGCGGACGCGGGCGCGCGAACGCATCGATTTCTACGACCAGCGCGTGCTCGAGGCCGTGGCCCGCATCGAGCGCGAGTTCGACCTTGCCTCGCTCGAGGAGGCCGAGCGCGACGCGCTCTGGCAGGCGGTCAAGCAGCAGTACGTGTCGCTCCTCGCCGAGCACCGTCAGCCGGAGTGTGCGGAGACGTTTTTCAATTCGGTCTGCACCAAGCTTCTGCATCGCGAGTACTACCGTAACCAGTTTCTGTTCGTGCGGCCCGGTGTGGCGACCGACTACATGGATTCGGACCCGCCGTCGTATCGCAGCTATTACCCGTCGGCGGGCCTGCGCGCGACGCTGCGACAGATCGTCATCGACGCCGGGCTGGCGTGCCGCTGGGAGGATGTCGAGCGCGACCTGCGGCTGATCGTGCGCGCGGTGTGCGAGGCGCATCGCAGCGGCGAGGCTTTCCGGCGCCCGTGGAACATGGAGCCCGATTGTCAGATCCAGATCCTGTCGTCGCTGTTTTTCCGCAACAAGGGCGCCTACATCGTCGGCCGCGTAATCAACGGCACTCGCATCACGCCGCTCGCGGTACCGATCCTGCGCAATTCGCGTGGGCAGCTCTTCCTGGACACGGCACTGTTCACCACCGACCTGCTGGCAACGCTGTTCTCGTTCACGCGCGCCTACTTCCTCGTCGACATGGAGGCGCCGTCGGCTTACATCGACTTCCTGCGCACCATATTGCCGCACAAGCCGCCGTCGGAACTGTTCACGATGGTCGGGCTCGCCAAGCAGGGCAAGACACTCTTCTATCGTGACTTCCTGCATCACCTGAAGCACTCGACCGACTCCTTCGTCATCGCGCCCGGCATCAAGGGCCTGGTGATGTCGGTGTTCACCCTGCCGTCGTACCCCTACGTGTTCAAGGTGATCAAGGACGTGATCCCGCATCCGAAGGACACCGATCGCCAGCAGATCATGGGCAAATACCAGTTGGTGAAAATGCACGATCGCGTCGGACGCATGGCCGACACCTGGGAGTACTCGCAGGTGACGCTGCCGCGTGCAAGGTGCTCGTCCCAGCTGATCGAGGAGCTTCGCACCTACTGTCCGAGTCAGCTCGAATTCGGCGACGGCACGGTGACGATCCGGCATGTCTACATCGAGCGGCGCATGACTCCGCTCAACCTGTATCTCGCGAAGGCGTCCGATGCCGACCTCGACCACGCGATCCTGGAATACGGCAATGCGATCAAGGAACTGGCGGCCGCCAATATCTTCCCGGGCGACATGCTGTACAAGAACTTCGGCGTCACGCGCCTGAACCGGGTCGTGTTCTACGACTACGACGAGATCGAGTACATGACCGACTGCAATTTCCGCACGGTGCCCCAGTCGCAGTACGACGACGACGAGATGAACGCGGAGGCCTGGTACCGCGTGGAAAAACGCGACATGTTTCCCGAGCAATGGGGCACGTTCCTGCTCGGCGACGACCGCATCCGCGCTGCCTTCCTGAAGCACCATGCCGACCTGCTGGCGCCCGCTTTCTGGAACGCGCGCAAGGAACGCATCCAGGCCGGGCACCTGGAAGACGTGTTCCCGTACCCTCCCGAGCGCCGTTTCCGGCGCCGCTTTGCGTCAGAATTCGAGATTCACTGAGGAGAAGCCATGAACGATCCGATCGTCATTGTTTCCGCCGCCCGCACGCCGATAGGCGGTTTGCTGGGTGACTTCACGTCCCTGCAGGCCACCCAGCTCGGCGCGGCGGCGATTCGCGCCGCCGTGGACCGCGCCGGGATCGCCGGCGATGCCGTCGACGAGGCCCTGATGGGCTGCTGCCTGATGGCCGGCCAGGGCCAGGCGCCGGCGCGCCAGGCGGTGCTGGGTGCGGGACTGCCGCAGTCGGTAGGCGCGGTCACCCTGTCGAAGATGTGCGGCTCCGGCATGCGCGCGATGATGTTTGCGCACGACATGCTCGTGGCCGGAAGCGCCGACGTCGTGCTCGCCGGCGGCATGGAGAGCATGACCAACGCGCCCCACTTGCTGGTCGGCTCGCGCCGCGGCTACCGCTACGGCGCCTTCACGACGTACGACCATATGGCGCTCGACGGTCTGGAAGACGCCTACGAGCGCGGCAAGGCGATGGGTGTGTTCGCCGAGCAGTGCGTCACGAAGTACGGCTTCACGCGGGAGGAGCAGGACGCCTTCGCGATTGCCTCGACCGAGCGCGCACTGAAGGCCAACACCGACGGCAGCTTTGCCTGGGAGATCGCGCCGGTGAAAGTCGCGGGCAAGGGCGGCGAAGTCTCGATCGACAAGGACGAACAGCCGTTCAAGGCCAAGCTCGACAAGATTCCGGGACTGAAGCCCGCGTTCAAGAAGGACGGCACGATCACCGCCGCCAATGCATCCTCAATTTCCGACGGCGCGGCGGCACTGGTGCTGATGCGCCAGTCGACTGCCGCGAAGTCGGACCGCAAGCCGATCGCAATCATCCGAGCGCACGCCGTGCATGCGCAGGCGCCGGACTGGTTCACGACCGCGCCGATCGGCGCCATCAACAAGGTGCTGGAAAAGACCGGCTGGAAGCCCGGGGACGTCGACCTCTGGGAGGTCAACGAGGCCTTTGCGGCCGTAACGATGGCGGCGATGCGCGAACTCAAGCTGCCGCACGACAAGGTCAATATCCATGGTGGCGCCTGTGCACTCGGCCATCCGATCGGCGCGTCCGGCGCCCGCATCGTCGTCACCTTGCTGGGCGCACTCCGCAAGACTGGCGGCAAACGTGGCGTGGCGGCGCTGTGCATCGGCGGCGGGGAAGCGACTGCCCTCGCCCTGGAAATCCTGTGAACCTCCAGGCGGGCGGTCGATCGCTGGCGCCGGAGCTGCTGTGACGGCCCTCAGTGGGCCGTCGACTCTGGCCAGGAAAGTCAACTGATGCATCCCGACAAGCGCTCGAACCTCCGGCCCGATTGACGATGCTCGGCGTACAGGACCTCGGTCTCTTCGTTGTCACCGGTCTGGTGCTCAATGCCACTCCGGGCGTCGATATGGCGTACACCGTGACGCGCACGCTGCAGCACGGTGCACGGGGCGGCGTCGCGGCGGCACTCGGCATCAGTGCCGGTTGCACCGTGCACACGCTGGCCGCTGCGCTCGGACTGGCGGCGCTGCTTGCGGCCTCGGCCTGGGCATTCTCGGTGATCAAGTGGGTCGGTGCCCTCTACCTCTTATGGCTGGCGTGGGGCATGGCCCGTGCGGCATGGCGGCCGGGGCAACCTGCCGAGGCCATCGCGCTGCCCGTGTCGACACCGCTGTCGCGCGTCTTCGTCCAGGGTTTCCTGACCAACGTGCTCAATCCGAAGGTGGCTCTGTTCTTCATGGCACTGCTGCCGCAGTTCATCGGCGCGGATGCACCGAACAAACCGCTCGCCTTCCTGTTCCTCGGTGCCGTGTTCATCTTCAACGGCACGGTCTTCCTGCTGCTGCTCGTCGCCCTCGCGCATTGGTTGCGGCGCGTGGGCACGCGTCCGTCGGTGCGGCGCGCCCTGAACGGGCTGGGCGCCGCGCTGTTCGCGGGACTGGCGACCCGTCTGGCACTGGCGCAACGCTGACATCGGGCAATGGCCACCGTCCTCATCATTGGCGCATCGCGTGGGATCGGGCTGGAGTTCGCTCGCCAGTACGCGGCCGACGGGGCGCGGGTCGTCGCCACCGTGCGCCGGGCCGAGGACACCGCGAGGTTGCGTGAGCTGGGTGCCAAGCCGCTGCTGCTCGATGTCGTCGACGAGGCGACAGTCGCCGAGTTCGGCGTACAACTGCATGGCGAAAAGATCGATGTCGCGATCTACAACGCCGGGGTCTATGGGCCGCGCACCAGCGCCATCGACACGCCCGGCGGACTGGACTTCGATGCCGTGATGCACACGAACGTGCGGGCACCGATGCAGCTGATTCCCCAGCTCGTGCCGGGACTGGCCGCGGCCGGCGGCAAGCTCGCGCTCATTTCCAGCCGTATGGGTTCCATCTCGCTGATGAGCAGCACGTCGGGCTGGCTGTATCGTGCGAGCAAGGCGGCGGCCAACTCGGCGTTGCGCGCAATGAGCCTGGAACTCGGTCCGCACGGCATCGTGTGCATCGCGTTCCACCCGGGCTGGGTGCGTACCGAGATGGGCGGCGCCGGCGCCGACATCGACGCCGCGACCAGCGTGGCCGGAATGCGGCGCGTGCTGGCATCGGCCAATGCATCGCAGAACGGAAAGTTCCTCAACTTCAACGGCGAGCAGCTGTCCTGGTAGATCGATGAACGACAAGCGACTGATCTCTTCGGGTTCCGCGTTCGAGGCCGTGGCCGGCTACAGCCGCGCCGTCGTCGAGGGCGACTACGTGCACGTCGCGGGAACGACAGGCTTCGACTACGCTGCGATGACGATCGATCCCGACGCCACCGCGCAGACCCACCAGTGCTTCCGCAACATCGCTTCCGCGCTCGAACAGGCCGGCTCGTCCCTGGACGATGTCGTGCGCGTGCGCTACTTCCTTACCGATGCGGCGCTCTTCGAGCAGGTGGCGCCGGTGTTCGGCAAGTACTTCGGAGTCGCGCGTCCGGCCGCGACCGCCATCGTGTGCGGCCTGGTCGATGCGCGCATGAAGATCGAAATCGAAGTGACGGCGCGTCGACGGGCCTGGAGCTGACGTGATTCCGCTCCCCCGCGCTGCCCGAAACCCACAGGACATGTGCTGAGATGCCACTGCAGGTCTTCATCGTGCTCGTATACGGCATCTGCAGCTGGCTCGCGATTGCCATCATCGAACCGGTCATGCGCAGCTTTGCCAACGAGGCCGGCATGGAGAGCTGGCTCTTCATCGCGATTCCCGGCCTCCTGGCGATGCTGTTCGCGGTGTTGTCGTACATCCGGGCGGCGACGCGCGTCACCAACATGGAACAGTCCATGTCGCGTGCGCTGCTGGTTGCACTGCTGACCTGGATCGCGATCACGACGCTGATCTCATGGCTCTGGTGCCCGGCACATAGCGCGCTGCGCTGCTTTTCCAATGCGCTGATCACGACCGGCATCGTCGGCGGCGGGCCGCTGCTCGTCGGCGCGATGGTGGCCGGCGGCATCGTGGCGCTGGTGCTGCGCCAACGACCCTCGTGGATTTCATTTGGCGAGCGTCGCGTGCTCATGGCCCCGGACGCCGATCCGAACCCCAAGACGAAGCCGGGCAATGCTGGCTGAAGAGCATCGGCTGCTGCGCGAGGCACTGCGCGACTTCGCTTCGAACCGACTCGCCCCCCACGCTGCCGAGTGGGACCGCAAGGCCACGTTTCCAAAGGAAGCACTGAAGGAACTGGCCGCGCTCGGCACTTTCGGCATTGCCGTGCCGGAGGAATACGGCGGCGCCGGCATGGACTACTCCGCACTCGCGGTGGCGCTCGAGGAGATTGCCGCCGGCGACGGAGCGACTTCGACCATCATCAGCGTCAACAACTGTCCGGTGTGCTCGATTCTGATGGCCTGGGCCAACGAAGAGCAGAAGCAGCGCTACCTGGTCCCGCTGGCTCGCGGCGAGTACCTGGGCGCGTTCTGCCTGACCGAACCGCATGTGGGGTCAGAAGCGTCCGGGTTGCGCACGACCGCTGTGCGCGACGGCGACCACTGGATCCTGAACGGCGTGAAGCAGTTCATCACCAGCGGCAAGAATGGCGATATCGCCATCGTGCTGGCGGTGACCGACAAGGCCGCCGGCAAGCGCGGCATCAGCGCATTCATCGTCGAGACATCGACGCCGGGCTACGTGGTGGCACGCATCGAGGAGAAGCTCGGGCAGCACGCTTCGGACACTGCGCAGATCCTGTTCGAGAATTGCCGCGTACCCGCCGCCAACCTGATCGGCGACGAAGGCACGGGCTACCGGATCGCGCTGTCGGGCCTGGAGGGAGGGCGCATCGGCATTGCCGCGCAATCGGTCGGCATGGCGCGTGCAGCCTATGAAGCCGCGTTGAAATACGCCCGCGAACGCGTCGCGTTCGGGCAGCCGATCTTCGATCACCAGGCGGTGCAGTTCCGACTGGCCGACATGGCCACGCAGATCGAGGCCGCACGCCAGCTGATACACCACGCGGCGTCGCTGAAGGATGCCGGTCAACCGTGCCTCAAGCAGGCTGCCATGGCGAAACTCTTTGCGTCGGAAATGGCCGAGCGGGTCTGCTCCGATGCGATCCAGATCCACGGCGGCTATGGCTACGTGAGCGACTTTCCGGTCGAACGCATTTACCGCGATGTGCGCGTCTGCCAGATCTACGAAGGCACCAGCGACATCCAGCGCATCCTGATCGCGCGCAATTTATAGTCTTTCGTCGGCGCGTACGCATTCGCTGCGCGAATGCACGTGCGCTTCGGCGACCTGAATGGCGCGGCGGGCTTGGGGCGGCCCGGCGCCCGGCGCGTTTGCAAGCGCTGGCAGCGGCCGGGTGCCCGGACCGACGATTGATTCAAAGGAACGACATGCGCGTGATACTGGCGGGAGCGACGGGGTGGGCCGGATCGGCAATCGCGCGCGGCATCGCGAGGAACCAGGATCTTCAACTCGTCGCAGCGATCGCGCGCACGACGGCGGGACAGTCACTGGGCGCCGTCCTCGGCGATCCTGCACTGTCCGCCCCGGTGCATGCGACTGCAGCCGAGGCGCTCGCGACGCCATGTGATGTCTTCGTCGAATTCACCAAGCCGGCAGGAGCCAAGGCGAACATACTCGCCGCGCTGGAGGCGGGCGCTCATGTGGTGGTCGGCACGTCCGGCCTGAGCGACGTCGACTATGCCGAGATCGATGCGGTCGCGCGGGCGCGGGGGCGCGGCGTGCTGGCCTGCGGCAACTTCGCGCTCACGGTCGTGCTGCTGCAGCGTTTCGCGGAGATCGCGGCGCGCTATCTCGATCACTTCGAGATCATCGACTACGCGCATGAAGACAAGCCGGACGCGCCGTCCGGCACGGCACGCGAACTGGCGTATCGGCTCGGCCAGGTCAAGGCGCCGGACCCCGGCGTGCCGCTCGACGAGGTGCGCGGACCGCGAGAGGCGCGCGGCGCGACGCTCAATGGCGTGCAGGTCCACTCGGTGCGCCTGCCTGGTTATGTGATCGGCGTCGAGGCGGTCTTCGGTGCGCCGGGACAGCGCCTGCACCTGGCGCATCACGCGGGCTCCAGCGCGGAGCCCTACGTCGACGGCGCCCTGCTGGCGATCCGCAAAGTTGCGACCCTGACGGGCCTGCACCGCGGACTCGATGCCGTCATGGCCTGGTGAGGACACGATGAGCGGCGCCGAGTCGACTGAACGCTTTTCCGACCGCGTCGAGGCCTACCTTGCGGGTCGGCCGCGCTATCCGCGATGAAGTCGTCACGCATCTGGAACGCATCGGCGCCTTGCCCGCTTTGCCCGTACGGGGCGTGATTGCCGACATCGGCGTGGGCACGGGCCTCTCGGCCGAACCGTTTCTGGCGGCCGGTCATCGCGTGATCGGCATCGAACCGAATGCACCGATGCGCGCCGCCAGCACCGAATTCCTCGCACGCCACGCGAACTACGAGGCCCGCGACGGCACGGCGGACGCGACCGGGCTTACGGACGGCGCGGTCGATCTCGTGATCGCCGCGCAGGCCTTTCACTGGTTCGACCCCAGGCGATTCCGGGCGGAGTCACTTCGCATCCTGCGGCCGGGTGGCTGGGCGGCACTGATCTGGAACGATCGCGATACGGCTGCGACACCCTTCCTCGCCGGCTACGACGCCCTGCTGGTCGAGTTCGGCAACGACTACCTCGCGATCCGTTACCGGCACCAGGGCACCGACGCGATTCCGCTGTTCTTCGACGGACGGGTGCCGCCGGTTGCGGAGTTCCGCCATCAGCGGCGCATGGACTGGTCAATGCTGGCGGCACTGGCCGGCTCTGCGTCATACCTGCCGGCGCCAGGCCAACCGCGCAACGCCGAACTGATGACAGCACTGCGGGCGCTGTTCGAGTCGAATGCCGAGGGTGGGACGATCGACATGCGCTACACGTGTCGTTTGCATGCGGCGCCACTGGGCTGAACGCGGACGTGCAGGTACTCAACTCGAATGCGAACTTTCTCGCTTGCTGCAAGATTCGCGGAGAGTGAGGAAGCAGCGGTAGAGCGAGGACGGAAGGGCGAGCTGGCCAAGTCCAGATCTAGGCAGACCGACCCCGATCCGCTACAAAGCCGACGAGACCTTCAACCTCCTGAATCCCGTTGTTTCCGCTACCGATGCGGACCGGCGTCCGTGATATCGCGTCATCAAACTCATAGGCTAGGGAGGTTGCAGATGGAACCGGATGAACGAGCCATCCGTGAGGTGCATACAACGTGGATTGATGCAGTCAACGCCGGCGATCTTGCCCGCTTGCTCACCTTGATGGCGGACGATGTGGTGTTTCTGAATCCGGGCCGAGCGCCGTTCGGCCGGGATGGATTTCCCGCCGGCTTCTCGACCGCCCACCAACAATCTCGGATCCGTTGCATCAGCGAGTTGGAAGAGATCGTGGTCGCGGGCGAAGTCGCCTACACCCTGTGCCGGGATTCGTTATCCGTGACACCGCGCGCCGGCGGACAAGCAACGGAGTTAGCCGGTCATCGGATCACCATATACCGTAAACAGCCAGACGGCCGCTGGCTCCTGGCCCGCGACGCGCACACGTTGTCTCCAGCGGCGAGCTGATGTCTTGAGGAGGGAGTTCTAAGGGCCAGTAACTGCCGTCGCGTGCAGTCGCTTTGCTGCCCCCGGAGCAGACACAGATCCGAATGCACTGACGAAGGTCAATACGCCGCCTCAATAGACCGCCAGCCTGATACAGGGGAGTTGGTGACTTCCGCTGAAGGTTCTGACTGAGACTTCAAAGAGAGGCAGCATGACTAAGTTCAAATGGCTAGTAATGGCGCCGGTTCTGCTGGTCGCAATGGCAGCGAGTTTTGCCGCCGAAAGAGACGTTCTTGTTGGGAACTGGCGACTGGTTTCATTCGAGCGGGAGTATCAACCCGCGGGCGAACGCGAATACCCCATGGGGAAGGCTCCGACGGGCTACATCCTCTTCCTTCCCGAAGGACGCATGGCAGTGCTGATCACGGCAGAGGGGCGAAAGGCCCCGGCCACGGAGCAGGATCGCGCGGGCTTGTTCAATACATTGGTGGCCTACACGGGCGCTTATCGCGTGGAGGGTGACAAGTGGATCACGACGGTGGACGTATCTGCGAACCCCGCCTGGGTCGGAACGGACCAAACCCGCTCGTTTCGAATCACGGGAAACCGACTTCAAGAAGTGACGGCTTGGGCGGCCCGCCCGGACGACCGGATGGCTCGGGCCGTAATCACCTATGAACGGGTGAAATAGGGAAGTCGTCGCGACGAGACGACCAACTGACGAGTCGCTTGAGGGGGACGCGGTCATAGCTGCCGCGTTCTCTCTTCAATACGTCGAACGGCCACCGTTGGCACGACCAAAGGTCCGCCTTTCGCCGCTTGCGACTTCCGCTACGGATCGCGTTGCGCCCGCGGCTCGATAGACTCAATGCGGCCACAAGCTGCCGTTTGCTACTGGCCCCTAGTCCGCTCGAAAGCGGCCGTCTGAATTCCTTTCTGCGGTACCCTCGCGCTCTTTCCGGGAAGGAGTATCAGTGAAACGCCTTCTTACGATGCTGCTTGTCGGCACTCTCGCTGCCGCCTGCGATCGCCAGGCGCCCCAGACCTCCAAAGCGGACGCCCCCGCGACGGCCGCAGCCCCCTTGCCGGCTGCTCGAACGCTGCCGCCCGCCAATCCCCTGCGCAACGCTTACTTCGGTGATCTGCACCTTCACAGCAGCTATTCGATGGACGCCTTTGCATTGAACACGCGAACCACGCCGGACGATGCATTCCGCTACGCGAAGGGCGAGACGGTCGAGTATTTCGGTGTTCCGCAAAAGCGCCACGCGCCGCTCGATTTTCTCGCGCTCACCGACCACGCTGAATACCTCGGTGTCGTGCGGCAAACGATCGATCCAAATGGGCCGTTCGCAAAGACCGATTGGTTCAAGGTGATGACGAGCAATGATCCGACGATTGCGGCCGAGGCTTTCAAGAAGTTGATCGGGTCTACCGTGAGCAACAAGCCCTTGCCGGAGTTCACAGAGGCTGGAATGGTGCGTTCAGCCTGGGCGACGTACGCCGCTGCCGCACGGAAATATGACGATCCCGGCAAATTCACGGCCTTCGTAGGCTTCGAATGGACGTCCGCGCCGGAATACCAGAATCTGCACCGCTGCGTCATTTTTGCCGACCAAGGCCCCGACGTGCCATATACGGCCTTTGAGTCGCAGGATCCGGAGGATCTATGGCGCTATCTCGAAGCACAGCGAAAACTGGGGCACGACGTGATTGCCGTGCCGCATAACGGCAATGCAAGCAACGGCTTGATGTTCGACGTCAAGGACATGTCCGGCCGACCGCTCACGAGGGAATACGCCGAAAGACGCATGGCGAACGAGCCGCTCGCCGAGATCATCCAGGGCAAGGGTCAGAGCGACACAAGCCCTGAGCTCTCCAAGAACGATGAGTTCGCCAACTTCGAGATGTGGAAGTACCTGATCGGCACGAGCATCCCCGCGAAATCGGCGACGGGAAGCTACATGCGCCAAGCCTACGGCGTCGGTCAGGAACTGCAGCAGAAGCTGGGGGTCAATCCGTTCAAGTACGGAATCGAGGCGGGTACCGACTTCCATTCGGGGTTGTCCTCAACCGAGGCGAACAACTATCCGGGCTCCCACGGTAACCAGGACAGTGATCCGAAGTTAGCCATAAAGGTTGTCACCGATACGACCTCCATTGGGGGCGAGCCGCCGACTTCGATTGGCTCCGGAGGCCTGACAGGCGTCTGGGCCGAAGAGAACACGCGTGCCTCGCTGTTCTCGGCCATGAAACGAAAAGAAACCTTCGGCACATCAGGCGTACGTATCAAGGTGCGGATGTTTGCGGGCTGGGACTATCCCGAACGACTGACCGGGAGCGCCGACTGGGTGAAGACAGCCTATGCGCAGGGCGTTCCGATGGGGGGCGACTTGATTCCGCGGGCAGGCGCCGCCCGTCCGACCTTCGTGGTCGTGGCTGTGAAGGATCCTGAAAGTGGAAATCTCGATCGCATCCAGATCATCAAGGTCTGGACCAAGCAAGGCGTCAGCCAGGAACGCGTCTACGATGTGGCCTGGAGCGGAGATCGAAAGATGAACCCGAAGACGGGCAAGGTGCCGCCTGTGGGCAACACGGTCGACGTCAAAACGGCGACCTACACAAACTCCATCGGTAGCGTCGAATTGAGCGCGCAGTGGGCAGACCCAGACTTTGACTCACGCGCGCACGCGACCTACTACGCGCGGGTGCTTGAAATTCCAACGCCGCGGTGGTCGACCTACTGGGCGGCGAAGCTTCAAGTGGCGCCTAATCCAGACCAACCGAAGACGATTCAGCAGCGCGCCTGGACCTCGCCCATCTGGTACACGCCCGCGTCGCAATAGGGCTGGCTGATCGCCGACGCTGCAAGCGACGTCCGCAAGGACACGCGATCTGCCGATCGCACCAATGGCAGATTTCGGGTTGGAATCGATGGCCGCTTTCGGCGATCGCGAACTCCGCAGTGGGTCGAGCTGAGTCGTTAGACCTGAACGAAAACGGTCGCGAAAGATAGGGAACTAGCAGATTCATTGAGAACGGCGCGAGGGCTGTTCACTTTGAATTTGCAAACGCTCCTCTGCGAGGGCCTGGCAGCGTTTGCAGGCATTTCGAAAACCTTGCAGACGGCCCAGCACGTAACATCCGGGTTCTCGGGACTTTCCCCGGCTGCAGCCATGGCCTCCGCGCTCGACTTCTACTTCGACTTTTCGTCGCCTTACTCGTACATCGCTTCCGAAGAGATCGAGTCGTTCGCCGAACGGCACGGACGCGAGCTGCGCTGGCGACCGATCCTGCTGGGCGTGGTGTTCAAGGCCTCGGGCAGCACGCCCCTCACCGAGGCCTATGGCCCGAAGGCACGCTATTCGGTACGCGACTTTGCGCGCTCAGCGGCCTTCGTCGGCGTGCCCTACCGGCATCCGACGGTCTTTCCGGTCGGCGCAGTCTCGGCAGCGCGCGCGGTGCTGTGGCTGCAGCGCGAGCAGCCAGCACAGGTGGGGCCGTTCATCCACGCGGTCTTCCGCGCGCTGTTCGTGGCGGATCGCAACATCAGCGACGCGACGGTGGTGATGGAGCTGGCCAACGGCATCGGCATCGACGTCGCGAAACTGGCCGCCGGTGTACAGGAAGACTCCATCAAGAACGCCCTGCGCACCGAGGTCGAGCAGGCGATCGCGCGCGGCGTGTTCGGCGCGCCGGCGTTGTTCATCGATGGCGAGATGTTCTGGGGCCACGATCGACTCGCCCAGGTCGAGCGCTGGATCACGACTGGGCCGTTCTAGGAACAGCGATGACAATCACCGTTTACGGGACGAGCACGTCGGGCAACTGCCACAAGGTGCGTATGGTTCTCGACATCACGTCGCACCTCTACGAATGGCGCGAGATCGACGTAATGACCGGGGAAACACGCACGCCGGAGTTCCTGCGGCTGAACCCCAACGGCAAGGTGCCGGTCGTTGTGCTCGATGACGGTTCCGCGCTGCCCGAGTCGAACGCCATCCTCTGGTACTTCGGCGAAGGTACCGCGCTGATCCCCGGCGACCGTCTGCAGCGCGCACGCATGCTGCAGTGGATGTTCTTCGAGCAGTACTCCCATGAGACGGCGATCGCGGTGGCGCGCTTCATCCGCGCCTTCCTGAAGCGGCATGACGATCCCCGCCTGCCGGACCTGCTGGCCCGCGGCCACCGCGCCCTCGGCGTGATGGAGCAGCATCTGGCCGATCACGACTACTTCGCCGGCGACCGACTGAGTCTGGCGGACCTGGCACTCTTTGCCTACACGCACGTGGCCGAGGACGGCGGCTTCGACCTCGCGTCCTATCCGGCGGTACGCGAGTGGCTGGCGCGCTGCCTGAGCGACCCGGGCGTGTCGGTGATGCCGTCACCCTGAGGCGAGATCGCGGTGGATTCCAGCCCCCTGCAGCAGACCATGCGCACGCTCGCGCATGCCAACCGGCTCGCCAACTTTCGCCTGCATGCGGCCTGCCTGCAACTTGCGCCGGAAGAGTTCAAGGCGCCGCGCACGGGCTTCTTTCCCAGCATGTGGGCAACACTCAACCACATCCTGATCGTCGACTGGTACTACATCGCCGCGCTCTACCGCGAAGCGGACATGGCGCGGGCGTGGACCTCCGAGACACCGTTCGACACGATGCCCGCACTGGCCGCCGCACAGGTCACCTCGGATCAGCGACTGATCGACTGGTGCGAACGTGCCGATGACGCCGCGCTCGACGAGATGATCGACATGGATCGCGGGAGCTTCGTGCAGCGGGACCGTGCGCGCGACGTGCTGCTGCACCTCATCACGCACCAGGTCCATCACCGCGGCCAGGTCCATGCGATGCTGAGCGGAACCGCGGTCAAGCCACCTCAGCTCGACGAGTTCGTCATGCCGTCCGACGCGAAGTTTCGTGTCGACGACATGAGCGGGCTGGGCTGGAGCGAAGCGACCGTCTACGCCCGCTGACCTTGCAACGCATGAAGCGCCGTCCCGCCATCGTCTTCATCCTCATCACACTGCTGCTCGACGTAATGGGCTTCGGCCTGCTGTTGCCCGTGCTGCCGGCACTCGTGGGCGAGTTCACCACCGGTCGCGACGCCCAGACCTACTGGTACGGCGCGATGATCGTCACCTTCGGCCTGACGCAGTTCTTCTGTTCGCCGTTCCTCGGTGCACTGTCGGACCGCTTCGGCCGGCGCCCGATACTGCTCGGATCGATTGCCGGCCTGGGAATGATGTTCCTGCTTTCTGCGCTGGCCACCTCGTTGACAGGTCTGCTGCTGGCACGCGTGCTCGGCGGCGTGCTCGCGGCCAACTTTGCCGTCGCCAACGCCTATGTGGCCGATCTGACCACGCCGGAGAACCGCGCGAAGAGCTTCGGTCTCATCGGCGCGGCATTCGGCATCGGCTACATCGTCGGACCGATGGTCGGCGGGCTGCTCGGCAGCATCGACATCCGCCTGCCGTTCTACGTGGCGGCCGGCCTGTCGGCACTCAACTTTCTCTATGGCTTGCTGGTGGTGCCCGAGTCGCTGCCGGCCGAACGCCGCAAGCCGCTGCAGTGGAAGCGTGCCAACCCGATCTCGTCGCTGCGCGGCCTGGCGAAGCTGCGCACGGTCGGCGTGCTGGTGGCGGTGATCGCCGTGGCCAATCTGGCGCAGTTCATCCTGCACAGCACCTGGGTCCTTTTTACCAACTTCCGCTTCGGCTGGGGACCGCGCGAGACCGGTCTTTCGCTGTTCGCGGTCGGCGTGATGGCCGCGCTGGTCCAGGGCGGACTGCTGGGCTGGCTGATGAGGACGCTGGGTGAGCGTCGCGTCGTGCTGGCCGGGCTCGCTTCGGGCACGCTGGCCTATGTGGCCTACGGTCTGACGACCGTCGGCTGGATGATGTATGCGGTGATCGTCGCCAACGTGCTGGCGTTCGCGGTCGGGCCGGCCTTGAGCGCGATCGTCTCCAAGGCCACGGACCCCGGCGAACAGGGCCTGGCTATGGGGTCACTGACCTCGCTCAGTGCACTGATGGCCGTGGCCGCCCCCTTCATCGGTACGCCGCTGCTCGCGGGCGTCAGCCACCTGCCGGCGGGGGACTGGCGCATCGGCGCGCCGTTCTTCATGTCGGCCGTGCTGTCGCTGACGGCGCTCATGCTGGCGATCGTTCATTTCCGCCGCCATCGCAACCAGTCGGTTTCGCACGCGGTAACGGTCACGCACGGTTGAGGCCCAGCTCGCGCCGGAGCGTGAACGCGCCTCCTGCCGCACGGCTACCATTCGCCTGACGACGCCGGACGGCGTCGTCGACCCATCCGGACACGAACGATGACGATCCTGGAGACCCGGCTCAATCCGCGCAGCCCGGAGTTCAAGGCGAACGCCGAGGCGATGAATGCGCAGGCCGCCGACCTGAAGACAAAGATCACGCAGGTGTCTGCCGGCGGCGGCGCCGAGGCGCGCGCAAAGCATGCGGCCCGCGGCAAGCTGCTACCGCGCGACCGGGTGCAGTTGCTGCTCGATCCGGGCACACCGTTCCTTGAACTATCGCAGCTCGCCGCGTGGGAGATGTACGACGGCGCCGCTCCCTCGGCCGGCATCATTACCGGCGTCGGGCGTGTGTCGGGCCGCGAGTGCGTGATCGTCTGCAACGACGCCACCGTCAAGGGCGGCACCTACTACCCGATGACGGTGAAAAAACACCTGCGTGCGCAGGAGATCGCGCGTGAGAACCGTCTGCCGTGCATCTATCTGGTCGATTCGGGCGGCGCCAACCTGCCGAACCAGGACGACGTGTTTCCCGGATCGCGAACACTTCGGCCGCATCTTTTACAACCAGGCGACGCTGTCGGCGGCCGGCATCCCGCAGATCGCCGTCGTGCTGGGTTCGTGCACGGCCGGCGGCGCGTACGTGCCGGCGATGTCGGACGAGTCGATCATCGTCGCCAACCAGGGCACGATCTTCCTCGGCGGCCCGCCATTGGTGAAGGCGGCCACTGGCGAGGTCGTCACGGCGGAGGATCTCGGTGGCGGCGATGTGCATACGCGGCTGTCGGGAGTGGCCGATCACCTGGCGTCGAGTGACGCCCATGCGCTGGCACTGGCGCGCCGCATCCTGGCGACCACCAACTACGTCAAGCCGCAGCAGATGCAGCTGCGCGAGCCGCGCGCGCCGCACCACGCGCCGACGGAACTCTACGGCGTGATTCCGACCGACACGCGCAAGCCCTACGACGTGCGCGAGGTCATCGCCCGCATCGTCGATGCTTCCGAATTCGACGAATGGAAGGCGCGCTTCGGCTCGACGCTGGTGACCGGCTTTGCGTGGATCCACGGCATGCCGGTCGGCATCGTCGCCAACAACGGCATCCTGTTCTCCGAGAGCGCGCAGAAGGGCGCGCACTTCATCGAACTGTGCTGCCAGCGCAAGGTGCCGCTCGTCTTCCTGCAGAACATCACCGGCTTCATGGTCGGGCGCAAGGTCGAGAACGAAGGCATCGCACGCCACGGCGCCAAGATGGTGACGGCGGTGTCGTGCGCGCAGGTGCCGAAGTTCACGGTGATCATCGGCGGCAGCTTCGGCGCCGGCAACTACGGCATGTGCGGCCGCGCCTTCGGCCCGCGCTTCGTGTGGATGTGGCCCAACGCGCGCATCAGCGTCATGGGCGGCGAGCAGGCCGCGAGCGTGCTCGCCACGGTCCGGCGCGACAACATCGAGGCCAAGGGCGGCAGCCTGGAGCGCCGACGACGAGAAGAAGTTCAAGGCGCCGATCCTCGCGCAGTACGAGCACCAGGGCCATCCGTACTACGCCACCGCCCGGCTGTGGGACGACGGCGTCATCGATCCGCTCGACACGCGCGAGACGCTGGCCCTCGCACTGAGCGCCTCACTGAATGCGCCGATCCCGGACACGACGTTTGGCGTGTTCCGGATGTGACCCTGGTCGCACGCGGCCTGTTGCACTTTTCCGGGAGAAGTCGATGGCAGCCATACCCCGCCGCCACATGGGCACCTTCGCGCTGCTGTGTTCACTCGCCATGTTCATGATCGCGGCAAGCGCCGAGGATGCGAACTCGCTTGCGATCGGAGCACCGATTGCCGATGGGACGCTCAAAATGGGTACGCGCACCTGGACGCTGCCGCCCGGCGACTGGAAGCTCGGCGGTCGCCATCTGCGCGACGTGAAGCTGACCGACACACGCACCGGCGCCGAAGTCATCGAGGTCTACTCCGCGCTGGTGCGCGAAGGCGCGGTACGCGCGGGGCTGTTCATGACCGGCACCACCGGGGGAAGCCAGGTCCACAACTGGCGCGAAGACCCCGGATGCCGCCCGGGCAAGGCCCTGCACCGCGAAGACAGCAGCACGGCGACCTTATCGGACTGCCTCGTGATACGTGTCCTTGAAAGCCAGCCGACCCAAGTGCAGGGCGTCGAAGTCTATGCGTCCGCTGCGAAGTGGCTGCAGGCGGAGAACCTGAAGACACCGCGACCGGTTTTCAATGTCGTGATCGTCAAGTACCAGGGCAGCGAGTACTTCCGCGCGGCGGCATGGATCGATCCGGCCTTATTCGGTGTGAAGAGCGAAGAGGCGACCGCACTGACCACCGCGCCAGAGTCCCTCGTGCAATGGGCGCGCGCCTATCGGGCGGCGATCGCCAAGGCGGTGGGCAGCACGTCAGGAACCTTCGTCGTGCCGCCGTTGCCCGGACCGCGCTGACGCAGGCGAGACCCGCCGTCCGATGATCCACATTCGACCCGAGCACGAGGAACTGCGACGCCAGGTCGCGCGCTTCATCGCCGCCGAGGTCGAGCCGAACGCGCTGGCCTGGGATGAAGTCGGCAGCACGCCGCGCGAGATCCTGCGCAAGATGGGGGCACTCGGCTGGCTCGGCTTGATGTATCCGGCGCAGCACGGCGGGTCTGAGGCTGACATGACGACCAACGTCGTGTTCCAGGAGGCGCTGTCGCGCGCCACTTCCGGTGGCTTCATCATCACCGTGCTGGTCCACACCGACATGGCCAGCCCGCATCTGGCGCACGGCGGCTCACCCGAGCAGAAGGCGCGCTGGCTGCCGCGGATCATCGCCGGCGAACTGATCACTGCCGTCGCGGTCACCGAGCCTGACGCCGGGTCCGACGTTGCGGCGATCCGCACGCGCGCCCATCGTGTGAATGATCGCGACGGTGATCACTGGGTGCTCAATGGCAGCAAGATGTTCATCACCAACGGCGTGCTGGCCGACCTCGTGTTCGTCGCCGCACGCTCCGACCCGAACGCCAAGGGCTCGCGCGGCCTCTCGATCTTCGCCGTCGAGCGTGGCACACCCGGGTTCCGCGTGGGACGCGCGCTCAGCAAGCAGGGATGGCTCGCATCCGACACTGCCGAGCTGGTGTTCGAAGACTGCCGCATACCGGCGTCTCACCTGATCGGCGCGGAAAACGGCGGCTTCCACGCGATCATGCGCAACTTCCAGACCGAGCGCATCGCGCTGGGCAGCATGGCGGTCGGACATTGCCTGACGATGCTGGACCTGACGCATCGTTACGTGCATGAACGCAAGGCCTTCGGCGCGCCGCTGTGGAACAAGCAGACGATCCGCCAGCGTCTCGCCATGCTGGCGGCAAAGACCGAGGCAGCGCGGCAGTTGCTCTATCACTGCGCGTGGCTCGTTGACCAGCAGCGCGAAGCCGTGCGCGAAATCTCGATGCTCAAGGCGCTGACCGGCGAGCTGGTCAACGAGGTCGCCTACAGCTGCCAGCAGTTCCACGGCGGCATGGGCTACATGCGTGAAAGCCCGATCGAACGGCTGGTGCGCGACGCGCGCGTGCTGGCCATCGGCGGCGGCGCGACCGAGGTGATGCTCGAGGAAGTGGCTAAGCGATGGGCGCCTGCGGCCTGACACCGGCCGGCGCGTGCCGGTCGAGGCGACTCATGGCCCGGTTGCGCGGTCTGCTGGCTGCGGCGGGTCTGGCGTCGATGTCAGCGGCGACGGCCTTCGCGCCGGTCGAACCGGCGCCCGCGCCGGAACTGCGCCTGCAGTGGCAGCCGGCGCCCGTCCCCGGACGCCGCCCGGTGGTGGTCGCGCTGCACGGGTGCGGCGGCCTTCATACGTCGCGCGGTGTGATGGACGCCCGATACATCGAATATGCCGCCCGCTGGAACGCCGCGGGCTGGCACGTGCTGCTGCCTGACAGCTTCGGCGCGCGCGGCAAAACGTCGATCTGTCGCGAACCCAGCGCCGAGCGCAGCGTCACGGTCGCGATGCGGCGCCAGGACGTCAACATCGCACTTCAGTGGCTCATGTCGCAGCCCGACGTCGATCCACGGCGGGTCGCGCTGGTTGGCTGGTCCAACGGCGGTTCAACCGTGCTGCGGACGATCTATCGCCCCGACTGGCCGCTCACGCCGGCGGCGGCGATTGCGCTCTATCCCAGTTGCGCCGCATCGCTCCGAAACGAGCGTTACGCAACGGCGGTTCCGCTACTGCTGCTGGTCGGTGCGCTCGACGACTGGACCCCGCCGCGGCCCTGCGAGGACCTGGCGCGCCGCCTGGCGAGCGGCACGCCGGCAGCCGCGGTCCAGTTGGTCAGTTACGCGGACAGCTACCATGGCTTCGACAGTTCGACCCCGGTGCGCACGCTCAAGGACATCCCCAGCGGCGTGGATGGCCGCAGTGTTCGCGTCGGTGGCAACCCTGCCGCACGGGCCGACGCCCTCGGACGCATCGATCAGTTCCTCAGGCAGCACCTCGACTAGCATGCAGTTCCTACACTCACTGCTCCAGCGCCGCGCGCCAATCGTCCCATCTCTACCCACCGGGCGGCCCGGGCACGCACAGAAATGACCACCACCACACTCGACATCCACATCAGTCACCGCGTTGCTGTCGTCTGGATGGCGCGCGAAACCGTGCGCAATGCCTTCAATGAAGCGTCGATCGCCGACCTGACCGAGACCTTCCGGTCACTCGGGGCGGACCCGGACGTACGCGCCATCGTGCTGGCCGGCAAGGGGCCCGCCTTCTGCGCCGGAGCCGATCTCGCCTGGATGAAGCGGATGGCGGGCTTCTCCCATGACGAGAATCGCGACGACGCCATGAAGCTCGCGACGATGCTGCGCACGATCCACGACTGCCCCAAGCCGGTGATCGCGCGCGTGCACGGCGACGCCTACGCCGGCGGCGTCGGGCTGGTGTCGGTATGCGACATCGCGGTGGCTGCGATCGATGCGAGTTTCTGCCTGAGCGAGACCAAGCTCGGCCTGATTCCGGCGACGATCGGACCCTATGTGGTCCGCGCAATGGGAGTGAATGCCGCGCGGCGCTACTTCCTGACGGCGGAGAAGTTCGATGCGGCCGAGGCGTTTCGCATCGGACTGGTCCACGAACTGGTGCCGCCTGAAGAACTCGACCTGCGCATCAACACGCTGCTTGGAACCCTGATGCAGACGAGCGCGCATGCGGTGGCAGAAGCCAAGCGCCTGGTGCGCGAACTCGCGTCGCGCCCGATCGACGATGCCCTCGTCGCCGATACGGCCGAACGCATTGCCTCCATCCGGACGAGCGACGATGGCCGCGAGGGCGTGCGAGCATTCCTCGAGAAGCGCAAGCCACGCTGGATCACCGAATACGAAGCGATGATGTCGCAGGACAGCGATGATGAAGAAATGTAAAGTCTTCGACCGAAATGTACGCATCGGCTGCGCCGGTGCACGTGCATTTCGGCCGCTAGAGACAGCGAGCCGGGCTCCGGAACGGCCGGGCGCCCGGCTCGAGTACAACAACGGGGCCGGCGTCGCGATGGCGGCGCACCTCGACGCATTTCACGCTGCAGAAGTGTCATGGACTCCCTCGACCTGACACAGCTGATCGCGCTCGCCGCGGTGCTGGGGTTTGCCAGCGGCATCCGGCTGTATGCGGTGTTGCTGATCGTCGGGCTGGTCGGATACGCCGGCTGGGTCGACTTGCCGTCGGGGCTCGGCATTCTGCAGCACCCGTTCGTGCTGATCGCTGCCGGTGTGATGTTCCTGGTCGAGTTCGTCGCCGACAAGATTCCCGGGGTCGACACGCTTTGGGACGGCATCCAGACGTTCATCCGCATTCCGGCCGGTGCCGCGTTGGCTGCCGGCGTGTTCGGTGGGCTCGACAGCGCCGCCTGGACCACGGTGGCGGCAATCCTCGGCGGCTCGCTGGCGGCAACCAGCCACTTCACCAAGGCGGGCACGCGGGCCGCGGCGAACACCTCGCCCGAGCCGTTCTCCAACATCGCACTTTCGGTGGCTGAAGACGTCGCGGTCGGCGGACTGCTGTGGCTGGTGATGACCTATCCCTGGGTCGCGGCCGCGATTGTCGGTTTGCTGGTGCTGCTCGCGCTGTGGCTGCTGCCGAAACTCTTTCAGTTCATCCGTCGCATCCTGAAGGCGCTGTTCGGCACCGAGGGACCGGAGCCCGGTCGATGAAGCGTCGGACGCTGCTGACCCTCGGCGCGGCCGGAATGCTCGCTGCTGCCTGCACGTCGATCCCGGTATCGACGATGTGGAAACTGGCCCGCTTCGACCGCGCGGCCATGCTTGCCGTCGATCCGGCGCAGTTGCGAGCCGCTGCGCTGGTCGACCAGCGCGCGACAATGAAGAACGTCACGATGAAAGTGACGCTCGCGCCAAAAGATAGTGCACCGGCCGACTACCAGATACTGCTTGCAGAGCCGGTAAACCGCGATACGCGCCTGCCATCGGCCCCGGCCGGACGCCGCTGGGAAATCTTTGCGTTGTCTCCGGAGGGCCAGCGCGACTTCATGCGCATGCGCGAATCCGCGCTGGGTCTTCCTCCGGGCAGCTCGCTGACGCTGGGCCTGTCGGCGCGCGAAGGAAATGTTCCGCCGGACCTGGCGCAGCGCTTCCCGTTGCGATTGGACCTGCTCCTCGATGCAAAGGAAGGATGGTTCACCGTGCTCAAGGACTCCGAGCTCGACCTGACGCAGTACGCGAGGAAGGGATAACGAATGTTCCGCAAGATCCTGATCGCGAACCGCGGCGACCGAGCGGCGCCCGGCCGCGAGCCCCTAACCGTCGGGCGCGCAGCGCAAGGCGATCGAGCCGCGAGGTGACGATGTTCCGCAAGATCCTGATCGCCAACCGCGGCGACCGAGCGGCCCACGGCCGCGAGCCCCTAACCGCCGGGCGCGCAGCGCAAGGCGATCGAGCCGCGAGGTGACGATGTTCCGCAAGATCCTGATCGCCAACCGCGGCGAGATCGCCTGCCGGGTCATCAGCACGGCGCGAAAGATGGGCGTGCGAACGGTCGCGGTGTATTCCGACGCCGATGCCGGCAGCCAGCACGTCGCGCTCGCCGATGAAGCCGTGCGACTCGGACCCGCGCCGGCCAAGGACAGCTATCTGCGCGGTGATCTGATCCTGCTGGCGGCGCGCGACCGCGGCGCGCAGGCGATCCATCCCGGCTACGGCTTTCTCTCGGAGAACGAGTCGTTTGCCCAGGCGTGTATCGACGCGGACATCGTGTTCATCGGGCCGCCGCCGTTTGCGATCCACGCGATGGGCAGCAAGAGCGAAGCCAAGGCGCTGATGGAGCGCGCCAAGGTGCCACTCGTGCCGGGCTACCACGGGTCGAAGCAGGACCGCGACTTCCTGCATGAGAAGGCCGACTCGATCGGCTATCCGGTGCTGATCAAGGCCAGCGCCGGCGGTGGCGGCAAGGGCATGCGCATCGTTAACGCGACCACGGAGTTTCCGGCCGCACTCGAGTCGTGCCAACGCGAGGCCAAGGCCTCGTTCAGTGACGATCGCGTCCTGATCGAGAAGTACCTGGAGCGACCTCGCCATATCGAGATCCAGGTCTTCGCCGACAGTCTTGGCGATGCGGTCTACCTGTTCGAGCGCGACTGCTCGGTGCAGCGGCGCCACCAGAAGGTGATCGAAGAGGCGCCCGCGCCGGGCATGCCGCCGGAGCGCCGGCGTGCGATGGGCGAGGCAGCGGTTGCCGCGGCGAAGGCGGTCGGCTATGTCGGTGCGGGCACGGTCGAATTCATCGCCGATCCGCACGGCAACTTCTTCTTCATGGAGATGAACACACGGCTGCAGGTCGAGCACCCGGTGACCGAGATGATCACCGGACACGACCTGGTCGAATGGCAACTGCGAGTGGCCGCCGGCGAACCGTTGCCGTTGCCAGGCCCCGATCGTCAGAAAGCGCTTGCGATCCACGGCCACGCAATCGAGTCGCGCATTTACGCCGAGAATCCGGACAAGGGATTCCTGCCATCGATCGGTCGCATTGTCCACCTGGGCGAACCGGCCGCCGCGCGCTTCGAGGGGCAGCGCGGCGATCCGCCCGCGGCGGTGCGGATCGATACCGGCGTGCGTGCCGGCGACGAGATCACGCCGTACTACGACCCGATGATCGCCAAGCTGATCGTCTGGGGTGAAGACCGAGCACAGGCGATCGCGCGGATGCAGGAGGCGCTCGCAGAAGTGCATATCGTCGGTGTTGCCAACAACGTCGACTTTCTGGCGCGACTCTTCGCCAACGCGAGTTTCGCGCGCGGCGAGCTCGATACCGGCCTGATCGAGCGCGAACGGGAACGCCTGTTCGCGCACGATGCCCACGACGAGCGCGTCGGCAATGAACTGCTCGCCTTCGCGTGCGCACGCGTGCTGGCCGATGAGGCACGCCACGAGTCAACCGATCCGTGGAGCTCGACCCTCGGCTGGCGGCTCAACACCACCTACACGCGCACGCTCACCTTCAAGTCGGAGCGTGGCGTGCACGACGTCGATCTCGAATATGCGCGCGTCGGCTACCGCTTTCATCATGCCGGCGCCCATGCGCCGCTGGCGCTCGCGGGCATCGAAGGCTCGCGCCTTGCCATCGCCTTCGGCGGCCGTTCGCTGCGCGCCGATGTCGTCCGGCAGGGCGACGAACTGCATGTCTTCACGCATGGCCGCCATCGCGTGCTGACTCTGGTGGACATCATCGCGCAGTCCGGCGACCACGAAGCGGGGGTTGGCAAGCTCACGGCGCCGATGCCGGGCAAGGTGATCGCATTGTCGGCGACGACCGGCGCGCGCGTGACCCGCGGCACGCCGTTGCTGGTGATGGAGGCGATGAAAATGGAGCACACCATCGTGGCTCCCGCCGACGGTGTCGTCGCGGAGCTGCTGTATGCCGTGGGCGACCAGGTGGCCGAGGGCGCCGAACTCGTTCGCTTCGAATCGGAGTAGGCGAGGCTCGGCCGGGTGCCGTACCGATGACCCTGAGAATCGTGTTCTGCGCGCGCGAGACGACGGCGCACGTGTGGGCGGAAGCGCTGCGAGCGGCCCTCGTGCGCGAGCACGTCGATGCCGACGTCTGGTCGCGCGATGCCGGGCAGGCAGTGGCGGATGCGCACGCACCCCAGGCAGACGTCGCCGTGGTCTGGCGCCCGCCGGCGGTGCTGTTCGAGGAACAGAGACACCTGCAGGCCGTGTTCAATCTCGGCGCCGGTGTCGATGCGCTGCTGGCCTTGCCCGGACTGCCTACCCAGGTGAGCGTGTTCCGGCTCGAAGACGCCGGCATGGCACGCGCACTGTCCGAGTATGTGCTGGCCGCCGTGCTGCGCGTCTATCGGCGCTTCGACCGCTACGCAACCGCGCAGTCACAGCACTGCTGGCAGCCCGAATCACCGCCGGCGCGCGATCGCTACAACGTCGGTGTCCTCGGCCTGGGCGTGCTCGGTACCGCGATTGCGACGACATTGTCCGGGCACGGGTTCGCGGTGCGCGGCCATGCCCGCACGCGCAAGAACATTGCCGGCGTCGACTGTCGTGCCGGCGACGCGGAGTTCGCCAGCTTTCTCGATGGACTCGACGTACTCGTCAGTGTGCTGCCCGCCACCCCCGCGACACAGGGCATTCTCGATCAACGGGCGCTGGCGCGCCTCGCCGGTGGCGCGCACGTCGTCAACGTGGGCCGCGGCGCGGTCTTGGTCGAGGCCGACCTGCTGGCGCTGCTCGATTCCGGGCACCTCGGCGGTGCGACTCTGGACGTGTTTGCGACCGAACCGCTGCCTGCCGATCACCCGTTCTGGGCACGGCGTGACATCGTCATCACGCCGCACGTGGCAGCCGAGACCGAACTGATACCGGCGATCGAGCAGGTCGTCGGCAAGCTGGCCCGCTGGTCACGCGGCGACCCGGTCAGCGGCGCTGTCGACCGGGCGCGCGGCTACTGAATCGAGTGCCTTAGCCCATCTCACCCGGAGCGGCCGACATGCGGTTCTGCTCGCGAAAAGCGAACTGCACGGCAACCGCTTCGGTCTCGCACGACTCGTCCCCGAGATTGGCCGCGAAGTAGCGCACCTGCAGGTAGTGCGCGTATTCGTGGGCCAGCGACTCGTCGAGCGTCCGGCGCAGGCGCCGGTAGTAGGCCGGATCGTCCGCCAGGTAGATCTCGTTGCGCGCGACCACATAGACATTGGCGATCATCGGCGGACGGAAGTGCCACTGGGGAGCGACGGCATCCTGGAACTGCGCGAGCGGCGTGCTGCTTTCGAAATGGATGCGCGGCAGCGGTTCGTCGGCGCGAAGCGTGATGTTCATCTGGCGCGCCACCGATTCGAGGATGTAGCGCGGATCATGCTGCAGCCTTGCCCTTGCCGACGGATCCGCGCCGACTGTCCCGTGCAGACCGAGCAGCAGGCCGAGCAACACCCCAAGCACTGCGCCGCGCCGTGATCCGCCGGCGGAGCTGCGGTCTTCTCGTGATGACGTTTTCGGTTGCATCTGCCGATTCCCCTGCGCGACGAATCGCGGAGTTCAGATGCAGCCATGCTGACTGTTACGCCGTCGGCGCGCGACGGCGGAAGCCGCGGACGGGACGCGGCAAACCCACGTTCATCGTGACGAAGAAGCACAAAGACGCAGCGGCCGCGGGGCGCAATGCGCCGCCGCGGCCGCTGTGAGAGGGACGGCCCGGTCAGGGTTTGAGGAATGTGATCCGGGTTGCGTTGACCTTGCCGGCCGCCAGCGTGGCCTCGACCTTGACCAGGTCACCGTTCGTAAGGTCGGCCTCCGCACCCCAGCGGAACTCGGTCGTGGCACTCCAGGTCACGGTCTGCCCACGAACGACGAAGGTCTTGTCGACCAGCTTGATATCGCTGACCATGCCCAGGAGCCTTGCCGTCACACTCGGCACCTGCACCTCGACCTCGCGGGCGACCACATCCGCACCGACAAGCTGGGCACGCACCTCGACTCGTTGGCCATTGGCGAGCGGCCCATTCCTGATCTCGGTCTTCGCGTCGATCTTGATCGCCGAGCCGTTGAGCGTGAAGCCGGTCGCCGCAACATTCGAGATGGCCCCCTCCAGATAGACCGACGGAGTGAACACGGACGACTTGAACTCGACCTTGCTGACCAGGAAGACCGTGCCGTCCCACGCGCCCCTGACCTCGACCGCGTCACCGTCGGAAAAGTCGCCCTTGACGCCCCCCTCGAATACCGCACCGGGCGACAGCTTCATCGCGATACCGAGTAGCTTGAACGTGCCGTCGGCCGCCTTGTATTCGGCTACGACACCGAATAGCCTGAAGTCCATGCCGCGCGGCGGTGTGTCGAAGCGGACTTCGTCGGCCTTGACGACATCGCCCGCGATGCGACCCTTGATCACGACGAACGCGCCGTTCTTGAGGTCTTCCGCTTTGCCGTCCCTGAACATCGCGGCGTTCGCGTTGACCGGCACGCCGCGCACCTTGAAATTCGCCGCCAGCGCCGTGAAGTCCGTGACCTGTCCCGCGAGGAAGACCCGACGCTGCTCGGAGGCCGGAATCACCCACACGCGCGTGGCGGTGAGCACGGTGCCGGCCGGAGTCGTCGTCAGCGTGCCCTCGACCCGCACCAGCGCCATGTTCTTGATGTCAGCGAACGTCGGGCTCTGGCCGCCCTTGAGTTCGGCGTTGGCCGCATCGACAGCGAGGCCGTTGAGCTTGAACTTCTTGCCGTCGGCCGCCGCGTCGGTGACCAGTCCGCCGATGTGCAGTCGGCGCCCTTCGAGCGTGGGCATCTTGACCACGCGCACCGCCTTGGCGGCCAGCGTGCCGGCCGCCGGCAGCTGATCGCTGAAGACAGTTACGAAGACGTTGTCCTCGATCTTGGCGCCGTCGGGCTTGACGATGGCATTGGTGAAATTGATAGTCAGGTCGCCGAGCTTGAAGGTCTTCGCTGTTGCATTCAGGCTCTTGACCAATCCGCCCGCGCGCACCTTGATTTCGCCCGCCGCGGGCTTGACCTCGACGCGTGTGGCGACGATGTTCTGCGTCGCATCGAGCGTGCCGTGGACCTCGGTCCAGTCACCGATCTTGAGTTTCGACAGGTCGTCGATACCCTCGAACACGGTCCTCGCGTCGCCGGTCGTCACGACCTTCACGGTCTGGCCGAGCACCTTGAAGCTGCCGCCGTTCAGATCGATCGAGTCGACCGGCCCGATGGCGGTCGCCCGCACGAGCAGTTTCGTGGCCTGACCCGATGCATCGAGCGCGATTTCGACCTGCTGGCCGAGCTTGAGGTCGGCCATGGTCGCCGCCGTCTCTGCGCGCGGGTCGACATCGAGCGCGACGCTGGCGTTGCTGGCGGCGCTGTAGTCGACGCCGTCCACGGCAATCGTCGTGGTGAATCCTGTGACCGTGCCCGCAACGACGGACATCGCATCGGCGGGCGATGACGGCGGCGCCCCGGCCGTGCCCGGCACCGGCGCTCCGTCGGTCTCGGGACTCCCCGGCGCCAGGTCACCGCCACACGCGGCCAGCAGCACGGTCATCAGCAAGGCTGCAAGGCGACTCGAACTTGATCTCATTACTTCTCCTCATTCTGTGTAGCGATCGTGCGCGCGCCCAACCCGCGACGGCGGCGCAATGGTCGAAACTATGCGCGATCATCGCTGGCGATCACAAGGCGTTGCTTCACCGTGATGCGGTAACCCATTGGTCGGGTTTGTCCGGCAGGTACAAGCGGACTGCATCGAGTCGAGTGCGATTGAGAAATTTTCCCAACCACAGGTCTGATTGCCCGCGCGCTACCATTTGATCGTTCATCACGGCATTCCCGGGAGTGCGCATGCCCCTGCCCGCACGCGTCAAGATCGTCGACGTCGGCCCACGCGATGGGCTGCAGAATGAGAAACAGATGATTCCAGCCGATGTCAAGATCGAGCTGGTCGATCGACTCACGGCGGCCGGCTTCGGCGCGATCGAGGTGACCTCGTTCGTGTCGCCGAAATGGGTGCCGCAGATGAGCGACGGGGCCGAAGTGATGTCCCGCATCCGCCGCAAGCCGGGTATCGTGTATTCGGTGCTCGTGCCGAACATGAAAGGCTTCGAGGGTGCTCTCGCGACCCGGCCTGACGAGATCGTCGTGTTCGGCGCGGCCAGCGAGGCGTTCTCGCAGAAGAACATCAATTGTTCGATCGCCGAATCGATCGAACGCTTTCAGCCAGTGGTGACGGCCGCGCGGTCCCACGGCATGCACGTGCGCGGCGCCATTTCATGCGCGCTGGGCTGTCCCTACCAGGGCGAAGTCGCGCCGGATGCGGTCAGATATGTCGCACAACTGATGCACGACATCGGCGTGCAGCATGTCGGCGTCGCGGACACCATCGGCACCGGCACGCCCGAGAAGACCAAGCGCGCGATGGACGCGGCGTTGCAGGTCTACGAATTGGCCGATGTTTCGGGCCATTTTCATGACACCTACGGCATGGCAACGGCCAACGTCTACGCCTGCCTCGAACTCGGCATCGCGAGCTTCGACACGAGCATCGCCGGACTCGGCGGGTGCCCGTATGCCAAGGGCGCCACCGGCAACGTTGCCACCGAGGACGTGCTGTACCTGCTCAATGGACTCGGCATAGAAACCGGCATCGACTTCACACAGGTCGTCGCGACTGGACAATGGATCAGTGCGATCCTCGAGCGCAAGGCGTTCACGCGCGCCGGCAATGCCGTCACCGCGAAGCTTGCGGCCTGATCATTTCTCGACTCGCCTGAGTTAGTGCCCGCATCGCGCGACGCTCGTCGCCGCGCGGTGGGCAAAACCGCTCGTTCCCGACCAGCGGCGACTCGCACAAACCGCTTGTCGCTGCGGGCGGCGAATCACGCGCAATTCACCCAATCGCCGAGCGCCGCGCTCCGGAAAATTCCGCACAAGGATCCGGCAGCGCTCAGCGCGTTCCGCTGGCGGTTTATTAGGTGAGATTCATCACTTTCAACCGGGGCGTCGCGGTGCGGACTGCCGTGGTTGATCTCAATACGGTGCGTCAATGAAGACCACTTCCCGGTTTGTCCTGCATGACCGCCTGCTGACGGCTGCGCTCGCAGCCGCTCTTGCTGCGGCAGCGCTCTTCTGGAGTGCAATCGCGCTGGCGTAAGACATCGACATTTACTCGCTGCCGAACATCCAGGGCTTCCACCCCAACGTGCTGATGAAGAGCTACTGTTTGACGAACTACGCTAAGTGGCTGCTGCGCGGCGAAAGCGGCGCCATTTCGATCTCGCTCGGCGCACTGACGCGCCTGCACAGCAACCCGTTCTGGTCCCTGATCGACCATCAGATCGGCACACTGGTCGACGTCGACCTCGCGCGCGCGCGTTAGCCCGGTCCCGTGTGCAGTGCGCGGCGCAGCGATAGCGCGCGCCGTCCCCAGATCCACACGTATTGGGCGCCGGACGCGACGACCGTCGCAAACAGCATGGCAAAGAGCAACGGAAGCTGCGTATCGACCTCGAAGAGGTTTGCGGCATTGGCGAGCACGGCCGCGAGCACAGCGAACTCGAGCACCGTGTTGAGCTTGGAGAGCCACGTCGGAGCCATCTCGACCGGCCCGATCAACCGGTGATAGGCCACCGCACCGCCCACGATGACGATGTCCCGAAGTACGATCGCGGCCGCGAGCCACAGAGGCAGCAGCCCCTGCCACGCCAGCACCAGGGTGACGGTCAGCATCGTCAGTTTGTCCGCGACCGGATCGGCAATCGCGCCGAAGCGCGTCCGCGCGTTGAAACGTCGGGCGATCTGCCCGTCGACGAGATCGCTCAGCGCAGACACCAGCAGCGTCCAGAGGGCCGTCACGTAGCGCTGCTCGACGAGCAGTGCGCCGATCACCGGGATCAGCACACCGCGAACGACCGTGATCGCGTTGGGTACATGGCGCAGGGCGCGGCCTGGAACGGTGTCAGAGGCGGGCCACATGATCTGCGATCGTCCGCCGTAACGCGGCATCCGGCAAGCGGCCGTGGGCCGCTGCGATGTTGTCGCGCATGTGCTCCGGATCGGTCGTTGCCGGGATGGCACAGGTCACTGCGGGGTGCGAGACGATCCACTTCAGGCACACCTGGGCCCAGCTCGTGCAGCCAATTTCGGCCGCCCAGCCCGGCAGCCGGAAGCCGTTCAGCCGGTCGACCAGCGAGCCACCGTCAAAGGGCCGATTGATGATGACCGCGGTGCCGCGTTCGGCCGCCAGGGGCAGCAGGCGCGCCTCGACGCTGCGATCAGCAAAGCTGTAACTCACCTGCATGAAGTCGAATTCCTCGCGCTTCAGCGCCGCTTCGAGCGCCGCATGGCGGCGGCCATGCGAGGTGGTGATGCCGACGTAGCGCACGCGTCCCTCGGCCCGCCACTGGCGCAGCGTCGCCAGGTGGGTCTCCCAGTCGACCATGTTGTGGATCTGCAGCAAATCGAAGCGCTTGATACCCCAGAGCTGCAGCGAGTCGAGCATCTGCCGCGCCCCCGCATCGCGGCCCTGGGTCCAGACCTTGGTCGCCGCGAACGTGCTCGCTGCGCTGCCCAGTTGCGCGATCAGTTCCCCGACGACCGCCTCGGCGCGCCCGTACATCGGGCTCGAGTCGATCATCCGCCCGCCGCCCGCATAGAACGACTCCAGTACCCGGCGGCGCCGCGCAAGATCGAATGCACTGCGGCCAATGTCGAAGGTCAGCCAGGTGCCCATGCCGACGGCGGGAATCGTCTCGCCACTGCGCGAAATGGTGCGCGTGATCAGTGAGCCCGTCGGCGTAGGCTCGCTGAGAGCCAGCCCGGGGGCCATCGACAGAGCCGCGGCCGCAAGCAGGCGGCGGCGACCGTGCGAAGGGACGGTGGACGAAAGTGCGGGCATCGTTCAGCTTCGCCGTGCGTTGACCAGCGCGATACCGACCGTGACCATCAGTGCGGCGGCGATGAACGAAGCGGACAGCCGTTCGTTCAGCAGGACGACACCGAAGGCCACGCCTGCCAGCGGCGCGACAAAGGCAAACACGGACAGGCGCGCTGCGTAGTAGCGCGTCAGCAGCCAGAACCACGCGAGGTAGCTGGCGAAGGCAACGACCACTCCCTGGTACAGCAGCATCGAGACCGTCACGGCGTCGAGGCTGACGACTCCCGGTTCAGACAGTGCGAACGATGCCAGCGGCAACAGCAATGCCGAGACGGCCAGCTGGTACAGCAGCGTCTTCTCGGCCCGCGTACTGGCCAGGCGCGTGGCGCGGATCAGCACGGTCGTGGCAGCCCACAGCGCCGCCGCCAGCATGCCGCAGGCATCGCCCAGCAGGGTCTGGCGATCGCCGCTGGCATAGCCGTCGGCGAAGGCCGCCACGATGCCGGCAAATGCTAGCGCCACGCCCAGCCATTGCAGCGCGCTCAAGCGCTCGCTCGGCACCCACCAGGCGAGTCCGATGGCGGTCAGCACCGGCGCGAGGTAGATGAAGATGACCATGCGCGACGCCAGCGTATGCGCCAGACCGTAGTAGATGAGGAAGAACTCCGCGGCGAAGAGGCAACCGGCGGCCAGTCCCGGCGCCATCGTCCGGTCGCGCTCGAAAAGTGCAATGCCGCGGCCGCGCGACCACGCGAGCAGCAGCACCGTGGCGAGCACCGACCGGATTCCGCCCTGCATGACGGGCGACACTCCGGCCGCAGCGACCTTGACCGTCACCTGCTGCAGGCCCCACAGCAGTGTGCAGACCAGCATGACGGCATACGCGGTCATGTCCAGGGGGCGGCGCGTCACGGCCATGGCTGCACGCATTCTGCCAGTGCCCCAATTGTCGCCGCACGCATAGAATCCGCCCACGCTGGAGGAACCCGATGAGCCCTGACCTGAAGCCCGGGATCAGCTATGTCTTCGACTACACCGTGCCGGACAGCAAGACCGTGCCGCGCCTGTATCCCGAATGGCGCGAGTTCGGCGAGATGCCCGAAGTCTTCGCCACGGGATTCCTGGTCGGCCTGATGGAAGGCGCCTGCCAGCTTGCGATCAAGCCGTATCTAGACTGGCCGCGGGAGCAGTCGCTCGGCACGCATGTCAGCTTCTCGCATCTGGCCGCGACTCCGCCGGGCCTGACGGTGCGTGTCCACGTCGAGGTGATCGCGGTCGAGGGGCGCAAGGTGCGGTTCCAGGCCAGCGCCCATGACGGGCACGATCTCATCTCCGAGGGTACTCACGAGCGCGTCATCATCGATGCGGCCCGCTTCAACGAGAAGGTCTCGGCCAAGCGCCGGGCAGCGGGACGCTGAACGCGATGGCTACGCCGGTGCTGGACGACCGCGTTCTGGAGTTCCTGCAGCATCGCGTGATGATCTCGGTCGCGTCGCGCAGCCTCGACTCATGTGCCTTCTGTCGTCCGCTGCCACGGCTTTCGCGTGTTCGAGCAAGCGCAACGCCTCGACGGTTTTCGTACTTTCGCGCCACTCCGAACGCGTGCTGGCGGACATCCGCGCCACCGGGCTCGTGGCGGTGGTGTTCAGCGAACCGAGCACGCACCGGACGTTGCAGGTCAAGGGCGAGGACGCTGTGGTCGGCACGCTCGACGAAGGCGACTGGCCGATGATCGGCGCACACCTGGAGGCCGCTGTTGCCGAACTGTGCCCACTCGGCTACGGAGAGACCTGGGTGCGTACCGTGTTCGAGGCCACACCGGCACAGGTGCAGGCGGTGCGCTTCACGCCGACGAGCGCATTCGCGCAGACACCGGGTCCTCGCGCCGGCCAACCGCTCGCAAGCGAGCGGCTATGAACAGGGCCCCCGCTCGACTCGATCCGAGCCTGCCTCGAGGGCATCGTTCCGAGCCTCGTCGCCACCTGTGCCGCCGACGGCGTACCGAACCTGACCTATGTGTCGCACGTCCACTACGTCGATCGCACGCATGTCGCGCTGTCGTTCCAGTTCTTCAACAAGACGCGCGCGAACATCCTCGCGAACCCGCGCGCCACCGTGTTTCTCGTCGATCCCCATACGGCGGCGCGCTATGTCCTGCACGTCCGCTACCTGCGAACCGAAGCGGAGGGCGCGCTGTTCGAGCGGATGAAGGCGTATCTGGCGGGCATCGCATCGCACACCGGCATGGCCAGTGTGTTCAAGCTGCAGGGCGCGGACGTCTACGAGGTGCTGGAGACCGAGCATCTGCCAGGCCCTGAAGTGGCGCCGCCGTCGACGCGCTCCGGCCTGCTCGGTGCCGTGTGTGCTGTGTCGTCGCTACTGGCCTCCGCGACCGACCTGTCTTCCGTGCTCGACGACGTGCTGGCCGTGCTCGATACCGATCTCGGCATTACGCATTCGATGGTGATGCTGATCGAGCGCAACCGCTCGCGCCTGTACACGGTCGCGAGCCGCGGCTATGCGACGTCGGGAGTCGGCTCCGAGATTCCGCTGGGCCACGGCATCATCGGCGTGGCGGCACGCGAGGGTGCGCCGATCCGCATTTCGCACGGCACCAGTGAATATGCCTACAGCCGGATCATGCGCGAACGTGCCGAGCGCGACGGCCTGGCGAACCTGATTGACACGGAAATTCCGCTGACCGGGACTGACGGCCCCAGGTTCGCAGCTCGCCGTGCCTCTGCGCGTCAGCGGCCACACCGTGGGCGTGCTGTTCGCGGAAAGCCAGGACGACGCCCGCTTCAGTTGGGAAGACGAGGACGCGCTGGTCGCGATCGCGTCCCAGCTCGGGACGACGATCGCCCTGTTGCAGCAGGCCGCCGACGCCGGTGACGACGCGCCCGCGGCAAGCCAACGGCCTGCCGTGCCGCGCGGCGCGCCACTTGCGATCCGCCACTACCCCGCGGACAACTCGGTGTTCATCGGTGACGATTACCTGATCAAGGGCGTGGCCGGAGCCATCTTCCGCAAGCTCGTGCGCGACTTCCTCGACAAGGGCCGTACGGACTTCACCAACCGCGAACTGCGCCTCGATTCGTCGATCCGGCTGCCCGATATCACCGACAACCTGGAGGCGCGATTGATCCTGCTGGTGCGACGCTTGCAGGAACGCGGGTCCGAGGTCCGCATCGAGAAGACCGGGCGCGGCCGGTTCCGCCTGTCGGTGGAACGGCCGCTGACACTGGTCGAGGCCGGCTAGGCGGCCAGCGCCGCGTCGGCACGCTCCGTGACATCACCTGCGGCGATCGCTTCGGTTGCCGGCCGCGACATCGGCCCGATCGCCGTACGCAGCTTTGCCAGGTCGCGGTCGCTCAGGTGCGGCCGAATCAGCTTCATGACCCCATCGAAAACCGCCCGCGGTGCGCTTGCCTGCATGCCTCCGAGCAAGGCGGCGCGCTCCGGAGCGCTGAGCGTGCGGAATCATCCAACGCAGCGCGGTCGCCATCGTTCCGGGGTTGATCGCCGCGACGAGGCGCGCATTCAACTCGAGCACTTCCTGCTCCGAGTAGCACGTGACCAGCGTGGCGTGGTTGTCGGTTTCCTCGACATGCATGTGCTCGAAGTTTTCCGCAACGAACAACGCGAGTTGCCGGTACAGCTGCCGTGCCGCAACGGTCCGTCCTGCACCCGTGCTGCGTTCGAGGCTCCGCAGGCTGCCCTCGAGCAATTCGAAGGTGGCCAGGTGGTGTTGATGATCGGCCTGCGTCGCGGCACTGGAGCCGGGACGACGCGCTTCGAGCGCCGGATGAATCCACTCGTCCTCGTGCTGCAGGTGCCCCCGCGAAAACTCGACCAGTTCGCGGACAGCGGCCAGAGCCGTCCGGACCTCACCCGAGTCGTCCGGATCGAGACGACCGACCTGCACCAGAACCTCACTCATGTAGGCGCGCAGTCCCTTGTGAATTCCGGTGTAGATGTTGAAGCGATCGGCGATGTTCATGGAAGTCTCCCGTTGGTGTGGAATGAGTAGATTCGACACTCTCACTGTAGGTTTCCGCGGGCCGGATCGTCGCTAAATCCTGGCTCAGCAAACGCTAAGACTTTCATAAGGGCATTCGGGACTGGGCCGGCGCCGCATGCGAAAATTTCTGGATGACCTCGCCTGTCGCAACTTGCACTGCAGTTACGCCCGTGCCGTCGCCCTGCATCTCGGTCTGCACGATGGATCCACGCAGCGCACTGTGCACGGGCTGCCTGCGCACGATCGACGAGATCGCGGGGTGGAGCCGCTATTCCGACGCCGACAAGCAGGCGGTCTGGCTGCGGATAGCCGAACGTCGCGCCCGCGGCTGAGTGGCTGTTTCGACGATGACATCGAACCATCCGGCCGTGACGCTTCCGCCGACGATGCATGTCTTCGAACGTGGCTGGCTGTCATCGAACAACATCCTGTTCCTCGACGACGACCGCAACGCAACGCTGGTCGACACCGGCTATGTCAGCCATCGTGAACAGACTCTGGCGCTGGTGCAGAGCCAGCTCGACGGGTCGCCGGCTGACGCGCATCCTCAACACGCATCTGCATTCGGACCATTGCGGAGGCAATGCCATACCTGCAACAAGCCACCGGCGCACGGCTCGCCATTCCTCCGGGGCTTGCGAACGCCGTGGAGCGGTGGGACGAGGAGCTGCTGACCTTCCGCGCGACCGGACAGGACTGCGACTCGCTTCCGGCATGACGACGTGCTCGCCCCGGGCACGGCGTGGCGTCTGGGCGAGCGCGAGTGGCAGGTCCTGTCAGCGCCTGGTCACGACCCGCACTCGATCATGTTGTGGAACCCTGCCGATCGAATACTGATTTCGGCGGACGCACTGTGGCAGCACGGCTTCGGCGGAATCTTTCCCGAGATCGAAGGCGAGTCAGGCTTCGCCGAGCAGGCCGCGATGCTCGAGCTGATCGCCCGGCTTGCTCCGCAACTCGTCATTCCGGGCCATGGCGCACCGTTCACCGATGTCGACGCTGCGCTGGGACGAGCTCGACCAGAGGTTGGCTGCGCTCTCGGCAGATCCGGCGCGCAACGCGCGGCAGGTGGCCAAGGCACTGATCAAGTTCTACCTGCTCGACGTGCGCTCGCTGTCGTTCGAAGCGGCTGATACGGCATCTGAGCGGCGCGCGTTACTTCAACGTGATCAACGAGCGCTACTTCCGCGTTCCGTTCGACCAGTTGATCGAGCGCAGCGTGACGAACTGGTCGCGTCGGGGCCGCAGATAGTCACGACGGAGTGTCGCCAACCGGGACGGCTGAAACGTGCGGCCCGCTGTCAGCGGGGTCGGTCGCTGCCGTGAAGTGTGTCGAAGTGGTCGCGCGGCGATCCGCATGCCGGCAGCAGCCCGCTAAATGCACACGGCCGTGACAGAGACGACCAGTACGACCACCAACCACATTCCAGCGAACACCGGCAGGTCGCCGATCGGAATGAGACGATCGTCGTCGGACGGATTCATGCGTGCCCTCCCCGGGATGCAGAGCCACCCCTCAATGGAAGTATCGGCAAGGTCGGCGCCGGTTGTTTATCGTCCTGAAAGACGACTCGCCATGTCGGGGCTATGCGTGGATACGACGCCGGACTAGCCGATCCACGAGCCTGAGCTTGTCGGGTGTCATGCAGGCCGGGACCATCCGACCAGCGATTGCAGAGCGGCCGCTCATGCCGAGCGAGCCGACTACACGCAAGCAAGGGCACCGTCCAGGGTGGCAGGCGGATGAGATCGGCACGATCCTGTGCGCCGGATCGGTAAGGCAGAGTCGGCCGCGCCGTGTGCAGCCCGTGCGTCGAGCGTGCCCTGTCGCAAGTCACTCACACAGGATCGGCGTGTGGGCCAGGGGAGTTGCTCCAAAGGGTTGCCGCGGACGGCATGAGCGCCAACTCCGGCGCACGCCCTAGCCGAGCCAACTGGAGAACCTATGCCCATCGGCTTAGGCCTTTTGCCGCGACGATTACATCGTCCGATGAATGGTGGCTGCGCGTGTTTGCGCCCAGCATGGCAGTGGCGTCGCGCTCGACGCGAACCAGAACCGGAGCCTGCCATGCACCAAGCACGACTTGATTCAAATTCCGACCTCAAGGCCGGCCGCAAGAATCTGCGTCCCGCCTTCACCATCGCCGCGGACTTGATCGCCCTGGCGGTCGCCACGGCGGCTGTCCTCGAACAGCCTGGCGGGCGCACCTCCGCCGGGAGTGACCCCGCGGCTTCGAGTGTCGTGCCTCTCGCCGCGGCGCCTGCAGAAGATCAGACGGCTATCGCGAACACGACGTCCGCCCCGGACGCTGCAAGGCCGCGTTTCCAACGCTCGGATGAGCCAGCGCTCGAGGATTCAACGAACCCCCACGGTGGCTGAGCTGCAGCGCCAACGCGGTCAGGTGGCGGCCTGCCTGCCTCGACACGCACGTCGCTGGCCGGACCGCGTACTTCAGCGGGATCACCGACTTCAGGTGGGGCCGCACTCAAGCGGTCGATGAGGGGGCTTCCGTTGGAGTGATCGGGCGTTGACGCTCAACGCCGTTTCGCTGCGGCGCGGAGTTGCGCTGCAGCGCCCAAGTGCAGTGCTCTGGGCGCGCGGTGCCGGCATCAGCCGACCTGCTGCGAAAGCGCCGCCCGGCCCATGCGCGGCACCGCCGGTTCAACGCCTCTCATTCAGCAGCGGCACGCCACGTGAGCTGCGGCCAGCAGGCTGTACCGCGGCGCGGACTACCGCGGGCATTGCTAAAGTCCGGGTTCGAAAGCAACCTCGGACCGGGGCCGCGCTGAGCCTGCGGCCAATGCCCTTATGAAAGTCTTTGGATTCGCCGGCTGGTCTGGCAGCGGCAAGACCGTGCTGATCGAACGCATCATTCCACTGCTGACCGGCCGCGGACTCGAGGTGTCTCTGATCAAGCGGGCACATCACGAGTTCGACGTCGACGTGCCAGGCAAGGACTCCGACCGTCACCGGCGTGCGGGATGTCGTGAGGTGTTGATCTCGTCCAGCGTGCGCTGGGCGCACATGCACGAGCTGCGAGGCGAGCCGGAGCAGACTCTGCAGCAACTGGTCGACCGCATCTCTCCCTGCGACCTGCTGCTGGTGGAAGGCTTCAAGCGGGAGGCCATCCCGAAGATCGAGGTATTCCGCCGCGACAACGCCAAGGCAGCACTGCATCCCGACGACCCTCACGTTGTCGCGGTCGCCACCGACTGTCGCTTCGACACGGCGCTGCCGCAGTTCGATCTCGACGACGCAGGCGGCATCGCGGACTTCGTGTGTACGTTCAACCGGCTGGGGTAATGCCGTCCTGCCCGCGCTGCCTTGCCGGGCCTCGTCCATGAAGCGCCCGTCAAGAGTCGATCGACCTGAGCCGGCCGATGTCCTGCAGCACCTGGCATCGCGCTATTCGATCAGCCCGAAGCATCTCGGCGCTCCGGCGCCCGGCCGCGCAGAGCTGCTGCGCGCAGCCGCGCTGGCACTGCGGGCGCCCGACCACGAGGCGCTGCGACCCTACCGGTTTGTGCACATCGACGCACATCAGCGAGCGGCGCTCGGCGAGTTGTATGCACTTGGCGCACGGCGCCGCGGCCTCGACGATGCCGAGGTGCAGCGGGCCCGTGATCGCGCTCACAACGGCCCGTGCCTGCTGGCCTTGATCGGCCGCATCCAGGATGGTGCGTTCGACGTGCCGGCGCAGGAGCAGTGGCTATGCATCGGCGCAGCGTTGATGAATTTTCTGAATGCGCTGCACCTGATGGGTTATGGCGCGAAGGTTCTCGGCGGTGCGTCGATCTACGACGTGGAAGTGCAGCAGGCGTTCTGTGCGCCGGGCGAAATCTTGCTGTGCTGGATCGTGACTGGCACTCCGACGCGCTCGGCGCACTCGCGCTACTCGGATGATGCCGCGTCGATTCTGAGTGACTGGGACGGCGGCATCCGGTAGGCGGTCACCATCCAGGCGCAAAGCTGTAGCGCTTCGCGCTTCCCGTTTCAACTCAGAAGACATCGCTGAAAAGCAAAAGGCGCCCCATGGGGCGCCTTTTGCTGTGGACGCTGATCGACCGCTACTTCTTGGCGGCCGGCACGTTGCAGGCTGCGCCGGAGCAGCAGCAGCGGGCGCGAGGCAGCTGCAGGTTGCGCTGGGGCAGCCGCCGCCACCGGAGTCGCAGCCGGCGGCACGAACGGGCCGGGATTCACGCAGGCGGGAGTCGCTTCGGGCGTGTAGACCTTGCCGCGCGGCCTTCTGCTCCTTGATGTACGCCTCGGCGACCTTGGTCTGCGACATGCACAGCGTGTAGGCGTCGACCTTGCCGGCGTGTGCCGCCTTGGCCGCATTCAGCGCCGCTGCCGCCTGCTGCTCAGGCGTCGGCGCCGGCAACTTGGCCGATCCGGCCGCGGCAAAAGCCAGCCCGCAAACGGCAATGATGATGTGCTTCAGCATGACTCCCCCGTTTGACACTATTTGACAGCAAGCTGGACCGCGCGTCGGACGGGCCCAGGCACAGCGGCCTCGGACACCATCGGACTTTCGGGCACCTTGCCCGGCCTTGACGTCGTTGTACCAAAGCTCGTGGTGATGCTTGGCCCACTCGGCCGTGACATAGCCGTTGCGCATGGCGCGGTACGCCCCCTTCATGCCGATCGTGCCCAGGTAGATGTGCACACAGGCCATGGCAATCGCGACATAGGCGAGCACCATGTGGATGACGCTGAAGGTCTGCATCGTGGCCCGCGTCTGACCGAAGTTCGGGAAGTTCAGCACCAGTCCGGAAACAATCAGCAGCGGCGTGAGAAGGACCAGCAGGAACCAGAAGACCATCTTCTCGCCGCCGTTGAACTTGCCCGAGGGATACTCGTGCCCGGTCAGGTTGCCGACGATCTTCGTCAGCCAGACGAAGTCCTGCTTGTTCAGCCAGTTGTACGGCAGGTAGCGGATGAAGGTCCACACGACACCGACAATCAGAATCGGTCCGACGAAGTTGTGGACGTTCTTCGCCGCCACTGCCAGCCAGGAGTAAAGGGTGTGACCGATGATCGGCAGCAGCAGCACCTTGCCGAAGGTGAGTATCAGGCCGGTGATGGCCAGGGTCACCCAGACGATGGCCATGGTCCAGTGCGCGTAACGATCCGCGGGACGAAAGCGCTGGATCATCATCTTCGATCCGCTTTCGCCGACAGCGAATCGAACCGCGCATGGCGTAGAAGCCGCCCAGCGACAACATGGCCAGCGCGACGAGCAGTCCACCGATCAGAGACACCGGCACGCGCGCTTGCCGCCATGTCTCTCCGCGCGACTGGATCAGTACTCCCTGGTCCGGCGCTGCGCCGACCTGAGTGAATCCCGGGTCGCCATCGCGCACCTCGCGCCAGACCGGGGCATTGTTGTAAGGCTGGGTAACGTTTTGCTGTACCTGCTGGCGCGCGGAGTCCTGCTGCTGCGGAGTCGCGGGCTGCGCGGCCGCGTAGCCTGCAAAGGCCAGCACAACGGCGGCAAACCCGGCCCGCCACGTGGTGATCGTCATGAGGCCGCTCCTACTTCATGCGCGCGTAATCGTTCTGGCTCTGCGCGCGTGCCTGCAGGGCCGCTTCCCATTCCGCCTGCTTGCCCCCGTACTGCGGCGAGTCCCACGGCGCGGCAACCGGCGCGCCGGAGTACTTGCCCGGCTCGTACGAGGTCACCTTCTTTTCGCCGCAGGCCGACAGTCCGAGAGCCAGTGCGAGCGCGGCCAGCACGGCCGCGGGCTTGGTGAACTTGTGCATCACTTCTTCCCTTCGGTCGCCGCCGGTGCCGCCCCACCCTTGGGCGGTCCGTACGCCGTGGCCCACCCGATGACTTCGGATCCCTTGCCGCGCACCGTCACGCGCTCGCGGAAGATGTTGGCGATGACCTCGCCGTCCCCGGCGAGCAGCGCCTTGGTGGAGCACATCTCGGCGCACAGCGGCAGCTTGCCTTCGGCGATGCGGTTCTGGCCGTACTTGCTGTACTGCTCTTCTGCACTGCCCTTGCCGGGTCCGCCCTGGCAGAACGTGCACTTGTCCATCTTGCCGCGCGCACCAAAGGCACCCGCCTGCGGAAACTGCGGCGCACCGAAGGGGCAGGCATACAGGCAGTAACCGCAACCGATGCACTGGTCCTTGTCGTGCAGCACGACGCCATCTTCGCTGCGGACGAAGCAGTCGACCGGGCATACCGCCATGCACGGCGCATCGGAGCAGTGCATGCAGGCGACCGAGACCGAGCGCTCGCCAGGTACACCGTCGTTGAGAGTAACGACGCGCCGGCGGTTCACACCCCAGGGCACTTCGTTCGCGTTCTTGCAGGCCGTGACACAGCCGTTGCATTCGATGCAGCGGTTGGCATCACAGATGAACTTCATGCGGGCCATCGTGAGTCTCCTTGTTTCGTTCTCGAGGCCTCTCAGGCCAGCTTGGCAACCTGGCAAAGGGATCGTCTTCGTGCCTTCCTGCATCGTTCGTCACCGAGTCGTAGCCGTAGGTCGTGCTGGTGTTGATCGCTTCGCCACGGACGATCGGCGCTGCTCCGGCCGGATAGCTGTCAATCAGATCCTTGCCTTGCCACCATCCTGCAAAGTGGAACGGCAGGAACACGGTGTCCGGTCCGACGCGTTCGGTCACGAGAGCCATGACCTTGAGCTTGGCGCCGGTCGGGGTGTTCACCCAGACCCACTCGCCATTGCGGATGCCGCGGTCGTTGGCCGCTTTCGGATTGATCTCGACGAAGGCATTCTGTTGCAGTTCGGCGAGCCACGGGTTCGAACGCGTCTCGTCGCCTCCTCCTTCGTATTCCGTCAGGCGGCCCGAGGTCATCACGAGAGGGAACTTCTCGTAGACCTTGTCGGCCATGTTCTTGTCCTGGACGGTCTTGTAGAGCGTCGGCACGCGCCAGAAGTCCTTGCGATCGGCGTGTGTCGGGTACTTGGCGACCAGATCGGGACGATTGCTGAACAGCGGCTCGCGGTGCAGCGGGACGGGATCCGGGAAATTCCACACCACGGCACGCGCCTTGGCATTGCCGAACGGATGGCACTGGTGCTTGGTCATCACCACGCGAATGATCCCGCCCGAAAGATCCGTCTTCCAGTTCTTGCCCTCGGCCGCCTTCTTCTCGTCCTCGGTCAGTTCGTTCCACCACCCGAGCTTCTTCAGGAACACGTGATCGAACTCGGGGTAGCCCGTGGTGATCTCGGCGCCCTTCGAATGCGAGCCCGCTTCGGCCAGCAGGTTGACGCCGTCGCGCTCGACGCCAAAGTTCGCACGGAAGTTGCCACCACCGTCCATCACCGACTTCGAGGTGTCGTACAGGTTGGACGTGCCCGGGTGCTTCATTTCAGGCGTGCCGTAACACGGCCACGGCAGACCGTAGTAATCGCCGTCGCACGGTCCGCCCTTGGCACGCAGCGTCTTCACGTCGAAGGTGCCCATGTGCTTCATGTGCAGCTTCAGCCGTTCCGGGCTCTGGCCGGTGTAACCGATGGTCCACGTGCCCTTATTGATCTCGTTGCCGAGGATGTCCTCGATCACCGGTTCTTCCCAGCCGCCGGCACCCGGGATGGTCCGGATGTTCTGCTTGCCATCCCGCTTGCCCAGCAGCTGGTCGCCGAAGCCCCACTTCTGCGCGAAGCGCAGCATGATCGCGTGGTCCGTCCGCGATTCGAACAAGGGCTCGATGACCTTCTCGCGCCACTGCAGCGAACGGCCTGAGGCCGTGACGGACCCGGTCGTCTCGAACTGCGTGCATGCGGGAAGCAGGTACACGGAACGGTTCGGATTGAGCTTGCCGCCTTCACCTGCCGGCATCGCCGCCATGGCGGCGGTCGCCGACGGATACGGGTCGACCACGACGAGCAGATCGAGCGCGTCCATGGCCTTCTTCATTTCCAGCCCGCGCGTCTGCGAGTTGGGCGCGTGGCCCCAATAGAACACGGCCCGCAGGTTCGGCCCCTGGCCGATCGTGTCGTTGGGTTCGAGCACCGCATCGATCCAGCGGCTGACCGTCGTGCCTGGCTTGGTCATCATCGCATCGGACGCGAAGCGCTTCTTCAGCCAGTCCAGATCGACGTTCCAGACCTTGGCCCAGTGCGCCCAGGAACCCGGCACGATGCCGTAGTAGCCAGGCAGGGAATCGGGATTCGGGCCGACGTCCGTCGCGCCCTGGACGTTGTCGTGGCCGCGGAAGATGTTGGTGCCGCCACCGGAGACGCCGACGTTGCCGAGGACGAGCTGCAGCAGGCACGAGGCGCGCACGATGGCGTTGCCTGTCGTGTGCTGGGTCTGCCCCATGCACCAGACGATCGTGCTGGGTCGGTTCTTGGCCATCGTTTCTGCGGCCAGCAGCACCTGGTCTTCAGGCACTCCGCAGGCTTCGGTCACCTTGTCGGGAGTCCACTTCATGGCCTCCTCTTTGACCTTGTCGATGCCATACACGCGAGCCGCCAGGTACGCCTTGTCCTCCCAGCCGTTCTTGAAGATGTGATACATCATCCCGTACAGGTACGGGATATCTCCGCCCGAGCGCAGGCGGATGTAGTGATCGGCCTTCGCCGCCGTGCGCGTGAAGCGCGGATCGACGACGATCATCTTGGCCCCGTTCTCCTTCGCATGCAGCGAGAACAGCATCGACACCGGGTGCGCCTCGGCAGCGTTCGACCCGATGTACATGATGGCCTTCGTGTTCATCATGTCGTTGTAGGAGTTCGTCATCGCGCCATAACCCCACGTGTTCGCCACACCGGCGACCGTCGTGGAGTGGCAGATGCGCGCCTGGTGATCACAGTTGTTCGTGCCCCAGAGCGAAACGAACTTGCGCATCAGGTACGCCTGCTCGTTGTTGTGCTTGGACGAGCCGATGAAGTAAGCCGCGTCGGGACCCGACTCCTCTCGAATCTTTGACATCTTCGCGGTGATCTCGTCGATCGCCTGATCCCAGCTGATCTTCTGGTACTTGCCGTCGACCAGCTTCATCGGATACTTCAGACGGTGCGAGTGCTCGGTCATGCCGTGCTCACGCACCGATGCGCCCTTGGCGCAGTGCGCACCGAGGTTCAGCGGCGAATCGAACACCGGCTCCTGGCCCACCCACACGCCATTTTTCACGACCGCGTCGACCGAGCAGCCGACCGAGCAGTGCGTGCATACGGTGCGCTTGACCTGCACGCCCGAAGCCGCCGGCGCAGCTGCCGGTGCCGCCTCGGCCTTGCCGATCGCACCGTACGGAAGCTGTGACGCAAAGGCCGCGGCACCCGCAGTTACGCCGGAGCGCTTGAGGAAGGTGCGTCGATCGATCGTCCGGCCGTGCATGCCGGAAACAGCGCGCGCAAGGCGACCCTGGGCCGTCGCGGCCCCCGCGGATTTCTTCGTAAGCATCGGGGAGTCTCCCGTCTAGACCTGGGTGGTGCGGTAGTAGTGCCGGATGTGCGCGGTTTCGCGATAGCCGAGTTGCTTCGAGTCATCGGCAACAGCGGTATCGCTGAGAATCTTGCGCTCGCCGACGAGAGTCGTCGCCACGGCTGCTGCCGCAGTTGCGCCGCCAATCGCGACTGCCTTGAAGAAGCCGCGACGGCTCGGTTGTACGTTATTCATATGATTATTCCTTCATACCCCTTGGCTCCCGGATCATCGCTCCTGTGCCGACGGTCCGTCAACGCTCAGGTTCCCTAAGTGATTCCTAGCCCATCTCGAATTGCGCTAGATCAGACACCATGAAGACTTCGAGGGTACGTACCGCTGCCTTGTAGAAGTCGCTGAGGTCGGCCTTGTGCGCCGCATCACAAAACTCGCGGTACACCGGCTGCAGGTAGCGGGCAAAAAATTCCCGCTGGCGCTGCAAGGACTTCTCATCGGATCCGGCGGCAACGAGATGACGCATGACCTCCAGCACCGCGGCGAGGTTGTCTTCCGGCTCGGCCGATACGGCAGTGCGCGCCAGTCCCAGTTGAACCAGCGTGTCGCGCAATTCGACCAGCACAGCTTCCTTGTGCGGCCCCGGATGGTAATGCGACAGGTAAGTGCTGACGGGAGCCTTGCCCACGCCGATGAACGTTTCGTCGAACTCCAGCGTCGCATCTCGCGCCGACGTATGAACCGCTGCAGCGGCCAGGTCGTTCCAGGCCTGCGCCAGCTCGCCATCACCTTCGATGCTGCCGGCCGATTGCGCCAGCGCGCGCAACAGGCCTTCGTCAGGCCCCGCCGCGAACAAGCGCGCCAGCAGCGCATACAGCTGCATGCGTCCCTCGTCCTCGGGCGCCAGGACCACGCCCATCGTCGCGTCGGTCGTGCTCATCGCTTGACGTCGAAGATCGATATTTCGTTCTTCGATTCCATCATGTCGATCACGCGACAGTCGGCACACATCTGGATGCGCCGCAGCGCTGCACCGGAGAACATCGAATGTGTGCTGAGACGGCTGGTCATCACGTCGATTATCTGCCGCGTACCGAACGGCGTTCCGCAGCGAACGCAATGGAACGGCTCGGCTTCGTTCAGCGTGACCGGCTGACGGGCCGCGGGTGTCACCAGCAGGCGCGGCACCAGGGAGATGGCCTGCTCGGGGCAGGTCGTCTCGCACAGGCCGCACTGCACGCAGTTGCGCTCGATGAAGCGCAACTTTGGCGCGTCCTCCGCATCCTGCAGTGCGGAACTCGGGCAGGCACCGATGCAGGCCTTGCACAGGGTGCAGAGTGACTTGTCGATGGCGAGCGCACCGAACGGCGAGCCCGCGGGCAGTGCGATCTCGTCCGGCGGCGCCGACGCCTGTTGCACGAGGTGATGAATGGTGAAGTCGAGCGTCTCGCGCTTGCGGTTGGACAGGTGAAAGGTCGCGGGTTCAGCGACGGTCGCCGCCGGCTGGGATGACCACAACGCCGCCTGCAGCGCAGCGGGCTCCTCCGGCACGCAATACCTGCCAGTGCGTGCCCGCGTATCCCAGTCCATTGAGGATCGCATCGGCAAGGCGCGCCTGCTGATCCAGCAGAGCACCGTGTTCGTCGGCCCCGGCATCGTCGACGAGCGCGAACACCTGGCTCGCGCCAAACGCAATGGCGCCCAGCACGACGTCGATGCCGATCGTCGCCACGCTGTGCACCTCGATCGGCAGCACGCGCGCCGGCAGCCCCTTGCCCACACGCGCCAGTCGCGCGATCAGCTCACGACCGCTCGTGGCGTTGTGGAACAGCAGCGCGGCGTCCTTGCCACCCGCCCCCCGATACACCGACAAGAGCTTCCGCAGCCGTGTACCGATATCGGCCACGGCGGGGTAGGCAAAGTGCAGCGCGCCGGTCGGACACGTCGTCGCACAGTCACCGCAGCCCATGCACAGGAACGGGTGCGCCCAGATCTTGTCGCCCAGTGAGCGGATGGCGTCGGTCGCGCAGACGTCGAGGCAGCGCGTACAGCCGGTCTTCGTATTGCGACTGTGCGCGCAGAGCTTTTCGTCATATTGCACATAGCGCGGCTTTTCGAACTCGCCCACCATCTGCACCAGCCGCCTCGCTGCCTGCGCCTGCTCCAGCGGGATCGGCGCCCGGCGCCTGGTAGCCGAACGGTTTCTCGGGCATTTTCAGCAACGGCTGCGCGGACAGGTCGAACACCAGGTCGAACTGCTCGGTGCGAGTCGACGCGGCGCGGCCAAAATCGATCGCACCGATCGCACCGCAGGCCTTCACACAGGCCCGGTGCGCCTTGCATCGCGTGAGATCGACCTGGTAGGTGAAGTCGATCGCCTGCTCCGGGCAGGCCTTGATGCAGGCGTTGCAGCGGGTGCAGGTCTCCAGATCGATCGGGTTGATCTGCTCCCACTCGACTTCGAACTTGCCCAGATACCCTTGCACGGATCGCGGCATCCCCGACCACACCGGGTAACGACGGGTTGCCGGCAGTTCCGCGCCGCGCGCCGTCGTGATCAGGACACTGACCGACAGGCTGTCGACGAGCTGCTCGGCCCAGGCGATGGCTGCCTCGGCCGGCCCGATGATCAGCACCTCGCCCTTGGACGAGTAGGAAGATATCGCGACCGGCTGCGGCTCCGGCAGATCCGCCAGCGCGAGCAGGGCGGCGATCTTCGCGGTCGCGGCAGCACCTTCGGCCGACCATCCGGCCGCCTCGCGGATATTGACGAACTTCAGCTCCGTCGATGCGCCCGCACTCTCGGCCAGTTCCGAGAACAGCGGGGCCTCCTGCGTGCACGCAACCGTGCAGGGGCCGGCTCCCAGCGCCGAGGTGAAGCCGTCGACTTCCTTGCGGCACAGCTCGGTGTAGATCGGTATCGCGTCGCGCCCGAGCGCGCGCCCAAGCGCCGCCCCGTCGAGCGACATGGTGCGATTGCAGTTGCAGACTTTCAGCGTGTTGCCTGGTGTGGCCATGCGGGCTCAGGTGGGAGAGGGATCGGGTGCCGCGGTCTTGCCCGGCGGGATGGCCGTCGATGACGACACGTTCAGTGCCTTGTCCGGCGCCTCCGCCGACGCTTGTCCGCGGGCGCCGTGTCCGCGGGCACTTCGCTGGGCGCCGCTGTCAGCGCGGATGTCGATTCGACGTTCGCGTCTTCGACAGCAAGGCCACTCGTTTCTTCGACGGCGTCAGGACTCGCTGCGTGATCAGGTTCTGCGCCGGCGGCCGCCGCGAGAGACGCCGATTCATCGCCCGCCGCGGCCGCCGCTGCTTCGGCCGCTTCCACCTCAGCAAGTTCGGAACCGTGCAGGAAAGCGCGCGCGCTCGGCAGACGCATACGCAGCGCGGCCGGCAGCGGCTCGAACTGCGTGTAGTCGTCGACATACACGTCCAGCATGTCCATCTGGTTGAAGTGCGGGTCGGCGAAGAGTTTCTTCAGTGCTGCCCGGCGCAGGTCTTCACCGACGGGCTGCTGGAAAAACGCCGCGTAGTCCGAACGCAAGCCCTCGAGCGACTCGATCGGCGGCAGCGGCACCTCGGCCGCATCGCCGGTCACTCCTGCGTGTGCCGCTGCCGGGACAGGCCCGCCTCCCGCGACTTCCTCGCCACCGACCTTCGCCGGCAGATCACCGGCAACCTCCGGCGCAGCAACTTCAGCCGGCGGCTCCGCTTCGCGCTCGGCCGCGCGCTTTCGCCGCGACCAACGGGCGAGGAACGATTCCGGTTCAGTGCTCATTCAGGTAGCCGTCACCAGCGGCGCGCCGTGCACATCGGGATGCAAACGTGCAGCAGCTTCGCGGATTCATCGATTGTCGCGCTTGGCGCCGAGGAACGACGCCGGCGCCGGTCGGCGTTTTTTCTCCGGCATCTTCAGATGCTGCTGCGTGAATGCCGCAAGCCACGGCAGCCACTCGCTCGGGATGGGCACCGCCTCGACCTGCGCACCGCCGTCCATGCGCCGCGCCGCCTCGTGATAGCTGAGCGTGACCCAGCGCGGTTCCGCGCCCATCTCGGTCAGTTCCCACTCCACGAAGGCGACCGGGTGATCGGTCGTCAGGTTCAGATAGTAGCCATCGGCCTCGGTGCGATTCAGTTCGACTTCAAAACCGAGATGCAGCCACTGTTCGCCCGCGGCATTGCGTTCGAGCAGGATCGGCGCGTCATCGCGCGCGCCATCGCGCTCGATGACGGCAACCGGGACCCAGATCTCGGACGTCCACGGGTTGTCGACAAGGCGCTTGGCGGTCACGACCGCGGCCGGCCTTCGCAATGGGTTTGCCATGCCTTCGATGTTATCTTCCTTCAGGCAGCAGAGAATATTCCTGCTATCGCTCAGCAAGCGTAAACCGGAATACGGAATACGCGTGAAGGGTCTTTCGTGGACTGCTCTCGATGATGCGCGATGCGATCCAGACGCCACGCAGGACCGGAACCCGACCATCGATGCCACTGCTGCTGACCAACGCGTCCCGCCCGCTGATCTTCCCTGTCGATGCCATCGACGAACGCGGCATATCCGTGCCGACGCCGATCGCCGGCGAGCATCCGCTCACGCTCTACGTCGACAAGTGCGAAGTCGTCACGCTGATGACACTGGGGCAGGCGCCCGAGGCGCTCGCCATCGGCTATCTGCGCAACCAGCGCCTGGTGTCGTCGCTCGACGAACTCGCCGCAGTGCAGGTCGACTGGGAAACCGACGCCGTGGCGGTCACCACGCGACGTGGCGTCAAGTCGCTCGCAAAGAAACTCGCCAAGCGGACGGTGACCACCGGTTGCGGACAGGGAACGATGTTCGGCGACCTGATGGAAGAGGTCGATTCGATCCGCCTGCGCGACGACGTGCGCTTGTCGGAAGCGTCACTGGTCGCCGTGCTCGAAGCCGTGCGCCAGCACGAGACGATCTACAACGCCGCAGGTGCCGTGCACGGCTGCGCGCTGGCCTCGAACGAGGGCGCCGACAGCCGGATCCTCGTCTTCATCGAGGATGTCGGGCGGCATAACGCCGTCGATGCGATTGCGGGCCGCATGTGGCTCGACAACATCGACGGCTCGGACAAGGTCTTCTATACGACGGGCCGGCTGACGTCCGAGATGGTGATCAAGACCGCGCAGATGGGCATCCCGTTCCTTGTTTCACGCTCGGGTCTGACCGAAATGGCCTGGCGCATTGCGAGCCAGGTCGGACTGACGATGATCGGCCGCGCAGCCCGCAAGCACTACCTGCTCTTCACCGGTCGGCATCGTTTCGACGCGGCGCGCGCGTCATGAGCGCGCACGGCCGCTCCGAAGCGCTCAAGCCGCAGCGCGCAGCGCGGAGGCTAGTCCGGTGACGCGCGCGATCTGCGGCCTGGTACTGGCCGGCGGGCAAGGTCGTCGCATGGGGGGCGTCGACAAGGGCCTGCAGCAGTTGCAGGGACGGCCGCTGATGCAGCATGTGATCGAAAGGCTGCGCCCGCAGGTCGACCAGCGTGCTGATCAACGCCAACCAGAACCTCGAGCGCTATGCAGAGTTCGGTTGTCCCGTCGTGCCCGACCGGGTCGGCGGCTTCGCGGGGCCCCTGGCCGGGCTGGACGCGGGCCTGCATGCGACCGACGCACCGCTGGTCGTCACCGTGCCGTGCGATTCGCCCTTCCTGCCGCACGACCTCGTCGCCCGGCTGGCGACGGCGCGCAGCGAGACCGATGCCGATGTCGCGGTGGCGCGCACCGGCAGTCAGCCGCATCCGGTGTTCGCACTGGTCTGCACCCGCGTGCGTCCCCACCTGGCCGACTTCCTGGCGCGCGGCGAGCGCAAGATCGATCTCTGGTACGCGAGCCTGAACGTGGTCGAGGTCGCCTTCGACGACGAAGCCGACGCCTTCGCCAACATCAACACGCGCGCCGAACTGGAGCAGCACGACCGCGGATGAACTCGCGTCCTGCGACGCGTGCGCCCGATGTAAGAAGCCGATTGCCTGATCGGGTTCGAGATGGGCAGGGATGCCCGGCTGCGGACGAGCCGGTCAGCGTCCTGGCTTTTGAAGGCCTCGCTTAGAACCGCGCTGGGCGCGTTCGCCCCACCAAGGCAGGACGTCGCGCAACGACATCGCCTCGCCGCTGCGCGCCGGCGCATAGCCGGCCAGCGTCGAGAGTCGCCGCAACCAGGACTCGCTGCGCAGCACCGCCTGCAGGATGCGGATTGCGGGCTGCGCCAACGTCGCCTTGTCGCACACCAGGAAGTACTCCTCCCACAACAGCGGCACGAAGTCGAGATTGCGCGAGCGCGCCGCCGCCTCGATGCACAGGCCGGTATCCGCCTGACCTGCAGCGACCGTCTGAGCCACCGCCGCGTGTGATGGCTCCTCGTTCTCGTAGCCCACCAGTGTGGATTGAGCCACGCCGTGTTGCTCGCAAAGCGCATCGAGCAGCAGCCGCGTGCCGGTGCCGGTCGGCCGGTTGACGAAGCGCGCACCGCGCGCCGCCACATCGGCGATCGTGCGCAGACCCAGGGGATTGCCCTGTGCCACCGCCAGGCCCTGCACGCGGCGCGCGAATCCGATCAATTGGTGGCGGTCGGGATGCAACAGGGGCTGGTAGGTCCGGGCGATCAGGCTGTGCGGGGTCGTGCGGGGCGGCAGGTGAAAGCCGGCGATCGCACAGTGTCCGGCGCTCAGTGCGTGCAGCGCGTTTGCGCTGCCGGTAAAGCGGATGTCGAGGTGCAGGCGGGAAGGCGTGCAGTGCTCGCCCAGCAGCGCCAGGGCCATGTCATGGCTGGCGCAAAAATACGAGCACGCTGGCGGACGCGTCGAAGGCCATCGCGAAGGCTCGCTCGAGATCGGAGTGCAGCGCGGCGATCTGTGGTGCCAGCCGCGCCTGCACCTGCCGCTCGGCCCACAGCAGTTTGTCGGCGAATTCGGTCAGCCGCGCCGGCTGTCCCCGGTCCCAGACGATCAGGTGCTGTCCGAGTTCCTGTTCCCATCGCTTGAGTTCGCCCCAGACGTGGCGATACGACTGGCCCAGGGCACGAGCGGCGCCCGAGATCGAACCCTGGGCGCGCACTGCGGCCAGCAGATCCATCAATGGATTGCGGATCAGCGCCTCGGGTGCGCGTCCGCTCGCCAACACATACGACAGTTCGACCTTGTGCACCACGCGAGTTTGCCGCAAAGCTCGCCATCCGCCCGCGCCACATATGAAACAGTTTGCCTAAGGTGGCCCGGCCCACTGTGGCCTGAATGCCCGCACGCTTGCCTACGATCCATCCCGCGATGGACACGATTTCCCAGGCGACCGCCGCCGCGCTGACCATGATTGCCTCGTTCGACCCGGCATTGCTGTCGGTGGTCGGACGTTCGCTGGCGGTCAGCGCGAGCGCGTGCCTGATCGCTTTCGGCTTCGGCGTACTTGCCGGGGCCTGGCTCGGTGTCTCCCGCTTTGCAGGACGCGGCGCGGTTCTCGCGGTGCTCAATACGCTGCTCGCGCTGCCCTCGGTCGTCGTCGGCCTGCTCGTCTATCTCCTGCTATCGCGCTCCGGACCGCTGGGCTTTCTGGGATGGCTCTTTTCCTTCGAGGCGATGGTGCTGGCGCAGACGATCCTGGTGGTGCCGATCGTCACCGCGCTCACGCGCCAGGCGATCGAGGACGCCGACCGGGCGCATGGGGAGCAGCTGACGTCGCTGGGGGCCGCGCCGTTCATGCGGGGCCTCCTGCTGTCCTGGGACGAACGCTACGCGTTGCTGACGGTACTGCTCGCAGCATTCGGACGCGCGATTTCCGAAGTGGGTGCGGTGATGATCGTCGGCGGCAATATCGATGGCTTCACCCGCGTGATGACCACGGCGATCGCGCTGGAGACCAGCAAGGGCGACCTGCCGCTCGCCGTTGCCCTGGGCATCGTGCTGCTCCTGGTGGTGCTGGCATTGAACGCGCTGATCGCCGCATTGCGCACCTGGCGCGAACGGCTCGACGGCGCGGCCACACAGGCTGCACGGGTCGCGGTCGCATGAACCTGTCCGATAACCCACAGGGTGCGTTTCCGAACGCCCAGCGCTGCAAGCGTCGCGACGCACCCGATGTTCAAGCTCGACGAGGTCGGCGTGCGTTACGGCTCGGCGTGGGCGCTGCAGTCGGTGAGCCTGTCGATCGGCGCGGGTGAACGCGTCGCGCTGATCGGACCTAACGGCAGCGGCAAGACCACGCTGCTGCGCGTGCTGAACGGATTGATCGAGCCCAGCGCGGGGACAGTGCAGCGGCCTTTGACGACGCGCCAGACAATGCTGTTTCAGCGCCCCTACATGCTCCGCACGAGCGCGCAGCGCAACGTCGCACTGGGCATGTGGCTGCGTGGCGCACGCTGGCGCGATGCCTGCAAGCAGGCCGAACGAGGCGTTGGCGCGTGTCGGCCTGGCCGCGCTCGCCCAGCGCAATGCGCGCACGTTGTCCGCAGGGCCAGCAGCAGCGGCTGGCGCTGGCACGCGCGTGGGTGCTGGCCTCCGATGTGATGTTGCTCGACGAGCCCACTGCCAGCATGGACCCGGACGCGCGACGTGAGGTCGAGGCACTCCTCGGCGAGTTCACCAGCGGGCGCCAGCAGACGCTCATCTTCAGCAGCCACACGCTCGGACAGGTCAGGCGGCTTGCGAGCCGCGTGATCTGCCTGCAGGACGGCCGCATACAGGCTGACCTTCCGGTACAGGAATTCCTGGTACGGACCGCGGCGGCCGAGTCGAGACTTTCAATTGAAGGAGAACTGAAATGACGTTGATCGGGCAAGCGAGAGTCCTCTTCACGGCGATCCTGTGCATCGCGAGCGGCGTGGCCGGAGCGCAGAGCATCACGCTGTCATCGACCACGTCCACCGAGCAGTCGGGGCTGTTCGCGCATCTGCTGCCGCTGTTCAAGCAGGCCAGCGGCCTGGACGTGAAGGTGGTGGCGGTCGGCACCGGACAGGCACTGGACATCGCGCGCCGCGGCGACGCCGATGCCCTCCTCGTCCACGACCAGGCGGCGGAGGAGAAGTTCGTCGCCGAGGGCTTCGGGCTCAAGCGCTATCCGGTCATGTACAACGACTTCGTGCTGATCGGGCCGAAGACTGATCCGGCCGCGACACGCGGTTCGGACATCGTCGCCGCACTCAGGAAGATCAGCGCCGGCAATGCCGCATTCATTTCGCGCGGCGACAAGAGCGGAACCCACAGCGCCGAGAACCGGTACTGGACCACCGCCGGGCTGGCGAGCCAGCGCGGCAGCGGCTACAAGGAGTGTGGGTGCGGCATGGGACCGGCGTTGAACATCGCCGCCGCTTCCGGGGCCTACGTGCTGGCCGATCGCGGCACCTGGCTTGCGTTCAAGAACCGCGGCGACCTCACCATTCTCGTCGAAGGCGACAAGCGCCTGTTCAACCAGTACGGCGTGATCGTGGTGAATCCGGCGACGGCATCCGCATGTGAAGGTCGCGCAGGCACAGCAGTTTGCCGACTGGATGATCTCGCCGCGCGGGACAGTCGGCGATCGCCGCCTACAAGATCGGCGGAGAGCAGCTCTTCTTTCCGAATGCGGGCGAGTAGCGCAAGGCAAGGACTGCGCGAGCAGGCCTTCCCTTCCGCAGGCACTGCGAGGGATCCGAGCCGGATCCCGCTCGTGACACCCGTCCGGGCGCACGTCGTTGACCTTGCCGCGAGTGCGGGAACGGTTGCGCAATAATGGATGCGCGCCACTTGTTGCTCGCGCTTCGCGTCCCGTCGATCGCCGACTCGCGTGTCCTACGAGGCTGCCGGATGGCCATGCATCGTGCACAAGGATCGTTCCTGCCTCATGAGCGCCGAATGAAAGCTGCAATCGCTTCGATCCCCGACGTGCGCATGCACGGATTCCGGAAGCGCAGCGAAGTGTCAGCTGTGCTCGACTGGATCGATCAGAACGCGAGGCGGCTGGGCGCAGAGTCGGTTCCGCTCGAGCAGGCCTGCGGCCGCACGCTGGCGGCCGAAGTGATTGCTCCGCTTGACGTCCCGGGCTTCGATCGGGCCGCGATGGATGGCTTCGCACTGCGCGGCGCGGAAACGGCCGGAGCCAGCGAGTACAACCCTCTCGAGTTTCACGTGCTGGGCCAGGCCATGCCCGGCCAGCCGTTCGCTGGGGAACTGGCGGCGCGCACGGCAGTGCGGATCATGACCGGTGCGCCCGTCCCCGAAGGTGTCGACGCGGTCGTTCCGGCCGAGTTCGCGACCGAGACCGCCGGACAGATCGTGGTGACTCGACCCGTTGCCCCGGGCCAGCACGTCGGCCATCGCGGCGAGGACCTGCAGACAGGATCGACCGCGCTCGACGTCGGCCGACGCCTGCGTCCGCAGGATCTGGGTCTGGTGGCGTCCCTGGGCCTGGACCACGTAACCGTCGTCCGGCAGCCGCGCGTGCGCATGCTCGTCACCGGCAACGAAGTGAAGGCCCCGGGAGCGCCGAAAGGCACGTACGAGGTCTACGACGCGAACTCGTACATGCTGCGCGGCCTCATCGCCCGCGACGGTGGCGTGCTCGAAGCGCATCTCCGACTGGGTGACGACCCGGACACGATCCGCACGGCCCTGCTCGCGCCCGGTGCCGATGTGATCCTCGTGTCGGGCGGCTCCAGCGTCGGTCGCGAGGACTATGCACCGCGCTTGATTGCCGAGATCGGCGAACTGGCGATACACGGCGTTGCGATGCGACCGTCGAGTCCCGCCGGCCTGGGACGCATCGGTGAGACGCTGGTATTCCTGTTGCCCGGCAACCCCGTGTCGTGCCTGTGCGCCTACGACTTCTTCGCGGGCCGCGCCCTGCGCCTGCTCGGCGGTCGGTCACCTGAGTGGCCGCACCGCACGCTGCAGGCGGTTGTTGCGCGCAAGATCGTTTCCGCCATCGGACGCGTGGACTACTGCCGCGTCCGCCTGGTCGATGGCCGGGTCGAACCGATCGCGCTCAGCGGGGCCTCGATCCTTTCCTCGACGACGCGGGCCGATGGCTTCGTGATCGTGCCGGCGAACTGCGAAGGCTACGGGCCTGATGCAGACGTCACGGTCTACCTCTACGACTGAGTGCTCCCTCGAACATGTCGACTTCACACGAATCCGGCACGTACGGCGCGGAGCCCATCGCCGGGCAGTCCCAGTTCCTGAACGTCGTTTCGCGCGACGAGGCCACCGCAAAGTTTCGCGAGCACCTGCGGCTCGCTCCGCTGGGCGAGGAACTCGTTTCTCTCGCGGAGGCTCTCGGCCGCGTGCTCGCCAGAGACGTCACGGCGGACATCGACGTGCCAGGGTTCGATCGCGCCAATGTCGACGGCTTCGCGGTGCAGGCGCAGGACACGTTCGGCGCCATGGAGGAAGCGCCGCGCACGCTGCGACTCAACGACGAAGTGCTCGCGCCCGGACTCGTGCCCACCCAGCCCGTGATTTCCGGTCATGCGACGATGATCGCCACCGGCGGCATGCTCCCGCGTGGCGCCGATGCAGTGCTGATGGTCGAGCATTCGGAACTTGTCGGACGTGCAGGACGCTCGGCTTGTCGAGGTCCGTCGACCCCTTACCGGGGGCGAGAACGTGAGTTACGCCAGCACCGATGTCGCGCGTGGGGAGACGGTGCTGCGCTCCGGACAACGCCTCACGTCCCGCGAGATCGGTGTACTCGCCGCACTGGGACTGTCGGAGTGCCTGGTTTTTCGTCGACCCCGGGTGGCCATCTTTTCGACCGGCAACGAAATCGTGGCGCCCGGCGCTTCCTTGCGCCCAGGTGCGGTCTACGACTCCAACGCCGCGATCATCGGGGCCGCCGTTGAAGAACTCGGCGGCATTGCCGTGTACCTGGGCGTGATCGCCGATAACGAGCGGGCGCTGGCGGCTGCATTGGCACGCGGCCTGCAGTCGGACGTCGTTGTCTTCTCCGGCGGCACGTCGAAGGGCGCCGGGGATATCTCGTACCGGATCGTGCACACGCTGCGCAATCCCGGCGTGGTCGCGCACGGCGTTGCGCTGAAACCCGGCAAGCCCATCTGCCTCGCGGTCACCGAGGGCAAGCCCGTCGTCATCCTGCCCGGATTCCCCACGTCCGCGATCTTCACGTTCCACGAATTCCTCGCGCCGGTGATCCGCGCGTTTGCCGGCCTGCCGCCCGAGCGGCGCCATACCGTGCCGGCGACGCTGCCGATGCGCGTGAACTCCGAACGAGGACGTACCGAATATCTGCTGGTGGGGCTGGTGCAGGGACCCGACGGGTATCTGGCCTATCCGATGGGCAAGGGCTCGGGTTCGGTCACCACCTTCAGCGGCGCCGACGGATTCATCACGATCGACCAGCACACGGAGATCCTCGATGCCGGAAGCGCCGTCGCGGTGACACTCCTCGGCGAGCAGCTGGAGCCTGCCGATCTCGTGATCATCGGCAGTCACTGTGTCGGCCTCGACCTGCTGGTGGGCAAGCTGACGCGCCAGGGTATCCGGGCCAAGCTGATGATCGTCGGCAGCATGGGAGGCCTGGCCGCGGCCCGGCGCGGCGAGTGCGACATCGCCGGCATCCACCTGATGGACCCCGCCACGGGCGAATACAACCGCCCGATGCTCAGTGACGCCCTGACCCTCGTCACCGGCTACGGCCGCATGCAGGGCTTCGTGTTCCGGCGTGGTGATGTCCGCTTCGAGGGCAAGTCGTTCGATGAGGCCATCAGTGCAGCAGTGGGCGAAGCCGGCTGCGTGATGGTCAATCGCAACGCCGGAAGCGGCACGCGCATCATCATCGACAAGTGGCTGGGCAAAGAAAGGCCCGCCGGATACGGCACGCAGACGAAGTCCCACAACGCGGTCGCAGTGGCGATCTCGCAGGAGCGGGCGGACTGGGGCGTCGCGATCGATACCGTGGCCCGTCAATACGGGCTCGGCTTCATCGCCATGCAGGAAGAGCACTACGACTTCGTCGTACCGACGGCACGGCTCGAGCGCCCCGCCGTGCGGGCGTTCTGCGCCCTGCTGGAAGATCCGGAAGTGCGCGATGAGCTCGCGTCGCTGGGATTCCGCGTGCCGCAGAAGTTCGCAACCGCTGAGCCGGCCGGCTCAGCATCCGTACCGCTTACGGCGAGCGAACGAGCGGCGTTCCGGCTTGCGACACGGGGGGCCGAGTGCTCCGGGTACGATGGGCCAACTTGGGAATCGATGACGATGAACGTTCGCGTTCAGTCAAGATCCGCAATCGCATAGGCCTCGCCATCAGTCGCAGCGATGTCTTTCTGCCTGTGCGTCAGTCGGCCCTGGCCCGACGGCCACGCAGGTCCGGGCAAGACCGGCGCAGTCACGGCGCCAAGCCTGGGCTGTTTTCCAGTATCAAGGTGCCGTCCGATCGCGAACCGACGCTTGCAGTTATCAGCGCAGGGGTGCAGATCTTCCGCTGCGAAAAGCGCGATGGCAGGTTTGCCTGGATGTTTCGGCAGCCGGACGCGCAGTTGCTCGACGCGAGCGGCAAGGTCGTCGGCCGTCATGGCGCCAGTTTCTCGTTCGAGCATAGCGACGGCAGCCGGCTCGTCGCGTCACGATCGTCGCCTACGACGAAGCGCCGAATGCCGCCGACCTGCGCTGGGTGCTGCTGACGACTCGCAGCTTCGGCAAAGGGGCTTTCGACGGCATTACCCATGTCCAGCGCATCAACACGCGCGGCGGCATGCCTCCCGGGAAGTGCGATGCAGCACAGGCCAACCAGTTGCTGCGCGTCGATTTCTCGGCTGATTTCGTCTTCTACCGGGCCAAGTCGGCAGCCGCGGCTGACCGTCCGGAGACGATCCGCGGCCGTCGCGAGTAGCCTGCCCCGAGCCCAGTGCTCCGAGCCGTTTCTCAAAAAGCGTTAAAATTCAGCGTTTTCGGACGCTGTACGCCGGAGGAATGCAACATGAACCCGACAGCCTCGACGGTAGGCGCCTACCTGCGCGACCTGCCGCCGGACCGTCGCGTGGCAATGGCGCGCCTATGCAGCATGATTCGTCGCTCCGCCCGCGGAGTGCGCGAAAGCATGCGCTACGGACTCGCCTTCTACGAACTGGACGGGCCGCTTTTCGCCCTGGAATCCGGCCGCCGGCATATGTCGCTGTATGTGGCCGAAAAAGACGTCGTGCTGAAGCACAAGGACGCGTTGCAGGGCGTCAACGCCAACAAGAGCTTCATCAAGTTCTCGGACCTCAATCGACTGCCGCTCGATGTCGTCGAGAAGATCGTGCGCGACTCGGTCGCGGCACGCCGGCAACGCCTGTCGCAAGGCACGGTGCCGACCCAGGCCGAACTGCTGAAACTCTGGGGCATCAACGAGGAAGCGGCGGCGCCGCCGGCAACGACGGTCAAGCTGCCCGGTCGCCAAGCCGGCTGCCTCGATGACCGACGCGATCAATGCGATGGCGAACACGGTGCGCGACGCGATGATCGCGGCGATCGACATCGCCACCGGTGCACGCCGGCGCCGACCAAGCCCAAGTCGCGCAGCGCAAGCCGTCGCAGACCGCAGCGCGACGGCGCGCGCCGCAAAGCGCACGCACGTCCCGCGCAGCAACCCGCACGACGACGCGCACTCGCAACGCGCCGAAGAAGGCAGCCGCCAAGAAGGCGGCACCGCCGACGCCGCTGATCGAGTCAAGCTACTGACCTGAAAACGGCGCCTTCGGGCGCCGTTTGCCTTTGGCCAAGGCGGCCGGTCTCAGTTCGCGCGCGTGTCCTCGATGACCTTGCCATCGTTGGGCAAGGAGCCAGGAGCAACCAGTTCGACGGTGCCACCGAGCTTGGTGATCGTCCGCAGCGGTGTCGGCAAGCGCCGTCGGACAAGCGCCGCGTCGCGATCCGCGCTCTCGACCTTGCAGCGTCATGGCGTCGGACTCGCCGCTGCGCGCGACGACGAGTCGCAGCCGGCCCACGCGCGGATGGCGCCGTCCGATTTCGGCGACCTGTTCGGGCCGTACGAACATGCCCTTCACCTTGGTGGTCTGATCGGCGCGTCCCATCCACCCGCGTATGCGGATGTTGGTGCGACCGCACGGCGACACGCCCGGACATGATCGCCGAGAGGTCACCGAGCGCGAGCCGGATCCACGGGATGATGCGGATCGAATGACGTCACGACGACTTCGCCGACTTCCCCGTCAGGTACCGGGTCTCCGGTCCCGGGTCGCACGATTTCGATCAGTACATCCTCGTTGACGACCATGCCGGCGCGCGCCGGCGTTTCGTAGGCGACGACGCCGAGGTCGGCGGTGGCGTACAGCTGATACGCATCGATCCCACGCGCCCGCATTTCGCTCTGCAGCGATGGCGGAAACGCGGCGCCGGAAACGGCCGCGCGACGAATCGACACCTCGCGCTTCGCCGCGTCCGCGGCGTCGAGCAGGATCTTCAGGAAGTCCGGCGTGCCGGTATAGGCGGTCGGACGCAGGTGCCCGATCAGGTCGAGTTGCTGCTCCGTGTTTCCCGGACCCGCAGGGATCACCGCGCAACCAACGGCGCGGGCTCCGCCGTCGAGGATGAACCCGCCCGGCGTCAGGTGATAGGAGAACGTGTTCAGCACGATGTCGCCCGCGCGGAAGCCGGCGGCATAAAGCCCGCGCGCCGCGCGCCAGGCGTCATCGTGTCGCCCTTCGGGCTCGTAGATCGGACCCGGCGAAGTGAACAGGCGCCCGAAACGCTCGATCGGATCGGCGATTAGTCCACCGAAGGGCGGCGCTGCCTTCTGCAGCGCGGGCAGCTCGGACTTGCGCAGCACCGGCAGGTGCGCAAGGTCGGCACGCGTGACGATGGTGGCCGGATCGATGGCCCCCAGGTGCTGCCGCCAGCCCGGCGCCTTGAGCGCGTTGGCAACCAGCCCCGGCAGGTGTCCCATCAGATCGAGTTCGCGCTGGCGGGGATCGCGGGTCTCGCGACTGTCAAAGTGCTGCGTCATGCCAACCTCGCCTGTGAATCCGCTTACTTCCCCGCAACATCGATCTCTGCACGACGGCGTTCCGCATCCTGCTGGGCCGCATCCAGCTTCTTGACGACCGGATCGATGGTCGTCTGCCGCGTCGGCAACGGTGTCGACGGCTCGTCGGCGCGAGGAGTGCAGCCTCCGACCAGCGCGAGGGAAACCAACGCCGACATCAATCCGGGTCCGTACGCTCTCATCAAATTCAGGATCGTCACAGAAGGCAAAAATACGGCAGGGCCGGGTCGACAGCGAGCCCGGCACCTGTCCTGTCGGAGTCGCGTCTACAGCTTCGCGCGCACCTTGGCCACGGCGCTGCGCAGGCGCTTCACCAGTTGGTTCGCGGCCTTCTTCGCCACTTTCTTCACCGTTGACTTGCGCGTCGCCTTCTTGGCGCCGCCTTTCTTCGCAGCCTTCTTCGCAACCTTCTTCGCTGCTTTCTTCGCTACAGCCTTTGCCTCAGCGCTGCTACCGCGCTTGATGTCCATGGCGTGTGCACGCGAGTACTGCTGGATGTCCTTGAACTTGCCGCTCGCATCGCGCACGGCATACAGCTTCTTGCCTCCCGTGCTGTACATCACCGTCCGGCGGGACTTCTTCTTCGCAGCTTTCTTGGCTGTGGCCATCTATGCTCCTTGAGGATTGCGCGGCCCCGAACTCGCTTTCGCCAACCCGCGCGCGCTGGCGAAAGCCCCCGCGCATCTCTGCGCGGAATTACGATGCGCCGCTCCTCAGGCGAGCCAGCGTTTGCGACGTTTGTAGAACTTGGCCTCCCGGAAACTCTTGCGGCCGGCCTTCGACACACCGAGATAGAACTCCTTCACGTCCTCGTTCTCGCGCAGCGCTGACGCATCGCCGTCCATGACAACCCGGCCGTTTTCCAGGATATAGCCGTAGTCGGCGAAACGCAGCGCGATGTTGGTGTTCTGTTCCGCAAGCAGGAAAGACACCTGCTCCTTCTTGTTCAGATCCTGCACGATCGCAAAGATCTCCTCGACCACCTGCGGCGCGAGACCCATCGACGGTTCGTCGAGCAGAATCATCGAGGGGCGTGCCATCAGCGCACGCCCGATCGCCGTCATCTGCTGTTCTCCACCCGACGTATAGCCCGACTGGCTGGTGCGCCGCTGCTTCAGGCGCGGAAAGTAGGCATAGACCTTGTCGAGATCCACCGCGATGTCGGCCCGCGAGTTGCCGCGCCCGGAGGCTCCCCTCGAATAAGCGCCAGACAGCAGGTTTTCCTCCACCGTCAGGTGGGCGAAGCAGCGTCGTCCTTCCATCACCTGCACGACACCGCGCTTGACCAGATCGTAGGCCGTCAGTCGTTCGATCTTCTCCCCGCGGTATTCGATCGAACCCTTGGTGACTTCGCCGCGCTCGCCGTGCAGGAGATTCGATACCGCGCGCAGGGTCGTGGTCTTGCCCGCGCCGTTGGCGCCGAGCAATGCGACGATGCGGCCATCGGGCACGGTCAGCGAGACCCCCTTCAAAACGAGGATCACGTGGTTGTAGATAACCTCAATGCCATTGACGATGAGCAGCGGGGCTGTCACGTGGACTCCATGGTCGCTGTGCGAAGCACTCACACCGTAAGCACTTCGCACAGCCGGCCGCACGAGGCGGCCGGCCAAGCTGAAATCGAACTTACTTCTTTGCTGGTGCCGGCGCCGTCTTCACGGCCGCCGGAGCAGCGGCAGCGGATGCCGACTTCACATCCGCGGCGATCTCGTCCGCGCAGCTGCGCATCGTCAGTTTCTTGTCGGTGACATAACGCTGCGCCGCTGCCTTGATCATCGGCTTGATGATCTGGTTATCCGCCTCGTAGAAGTCCGAGGTGAAGACCCATTTGGTGCCATCCCACTGCTGGATGCGCGCCGAACGGGCTCCAGCATGGTCGCGGCAGTTCGTTGCCAGCGGCTTCATCACTCCCGTCAACCCGAGGCCATCCAGACGCTTGGCGTCGAGATTCAGGTTTTCCAGTCCGTAACGAACCTGTTCACCGGTGAGCGGTTTTGCGCCGTACCGTAGTTGCGCCTGGCGTACGCCTTCGACCTGGAGCATCGCGCTGATCATGCCGCGCGTGTACAGCACGCTGCCGACCTCGTCCTTCGGCCCGGTCCCCTGCCCCTTGTCATGCACGAGCTTGAGTATTTCTTCGTGCACCTTGGCTCGACCCGCGCCGTGCTGCAGCGCCAGTCCGTTGTAGCCCTTCGCGTCGGCGCCCACCGGCGTTACATCGGGCTCGGCCGCCGCCCACCATACGCCGTACATCTTGTCGCGCGCATATCCGGTCGCCACGGCTTCACGCAATGCGGTGGAATTCATCACGCCCCAGCCCCACAGGAACACATAGTCGGGACGGTTCTGGCGGATCTGCAGCCACGCGGCCTTCTGCTCGACGCCCGGATGCGTTACCGGGATCGTCATCAGTTCGAAGCCGTGCAGCTTGGCGCGCTCCTGCAACAGCGCAATCGGCTCCTTGCCAAAAGGCGAGTCGTGATAGACGAGCGCAATCTTCTTGCCCTTGAGCTTGTCCACGCCGCCATTCAGCTTGCCGACGTGCTGTACCAGCACATCGGCGGCGTCCCAGTAGGTGCCCATCAGCGGGAAGTTCCACGGGAATGCCTCGCCCTCGACCGACTCCGAGCGGCCGTAGCCGGCCGTGATCAGCGGGATCTTGTCCGTTGGCGCCTTGTCGGTCAGTGCAAAGGTGATGCCGGTGGACAAAGGCTGGACCGCGGAGACGAAAGGCTTCGTCTTCAGGCGCTCATAGCACTCGACGCCACGGTCGGTGGCGTAGCCGGTCTCGCACTCTTCCCAGGTGAGCTTCACCCCGTTGATGCCGCCCTGCGCGTTGACCAGTTTCAGATAGTCGACGTAGCCGTTGGCCCAGGGAACACCGTTAGGCGCGTACGCTCCGGTCCGATACACCAGCACGGGGAAGAATTGCTCGCCCTTGCCGGCGGCCGGGGCGGCCGCCTTCTGTTGAGCTTCTGCCGTTGCGGACAGGCCAAGCAAGGCGCCCGCCGCGATCCCGGCCACCGCCATGGCGGCGACCCTTGATTTCAAATTCGTTGCCATCGTTGTCTCCATGCGTAAAAACGGGTCCAGCGTTGTAGTGATCAACCGTTTCTCCGTGGACCTTAGTGCGGGAACGGCCATAGTCTCAGCTTTTCCTTACCGATCGACCAGAGCCGTGCCAGGCCATGCGGTTCGACGATCAGGAAGAACACGATCAGGCTGCCAAAAATCATTGCTTCCAGGTGCGATGCAAATGCGGTCGACATTTCGATTCCGATCCAACCCGGCGCCTGGTTCAGGAGCAATGGAAGTATCACGATGAATGCAGCGCCGAAATATGAGCCTAGCAGTGACCCCATCCCGCCGATGATGATCATGAACAACAGGTTCAGCGAGAGGTTCACATTGAACGCCAACGGCTCCCACGCGCCGAGCCGGATAAACCCCCAGAGGGCGCCAGCCACGCCGGCATAGAACGAACTCACGGCGAACGCCGACAGCTTGGCGTACAGCGGCCGAATGCCGATCACCTCGGCGGCAACGTCCATGTCCCGGATCGCCATCCAACTGCGGCCGATGTGGCCGCGCACGAGATTCTTCGCGGCGAGAGTCATCACGACCGCGATCGTCAGGACGAACAGATACTTCTCGACCGGAGAGTCGACGACCCAGCCGAAGATCTCGATCGGCGGCGTCGACACGGATCCCGACGAGGAATAGTTGGTGAACCACTTCACGCGCGCGAACAGCCAGTCGATGAAGAATTGCGCGGCCAGCGTGGCGACAGCCAGGTAGAGGCCCTTGATGCGCAGGCTCGGAATGCCGAAGAGCACGCCCACCAGCGCCGCGATGCCGCCTGAGAGCGCCAGCACGACAATGAAGTTGAGCGCCGGCACACGTACGACGAAGTTATAGGCAGCGTAGGCACCCACGGCCATGAAGGCGGCCGTCCCCAACGAGATCTGACCGCAGTACCCCACCAGGATATTCAGGCCCATGGCCGCGATCGAAAGGATCAGGAACGGCACGACCAGGGACAGGAACAGGTACTCCGTGCCGATCGCCGGCATCGCCAGATAGGCAAATGCCAGCAGCGCCAGCATGAACCAGCGGTCCTGCACGATCGGCAGGATCTGCTGGTCCTCGGCGTACGAGGTCTTGAACTGGCCGTTTTCGCGGTAGAGCATGGCGGTCTTGTCTCGTCGGGCGCTATACGCGATCGATGTGCTTTTCCCCGAAGAGACCTTCGGGTCGGACGAGCAGGAACAGCAGCGCCAGCACGTACGCGAACCAGTTCTCGATTCCGCCGCCTGCCAGGTCGAACTGCTTGACCATGATCGGGCCGAGGAAGACTTCGGCGAATTTTTCGCCGACACCGATGATCAGTCCGCCCAAAATGGCCCCGGGAACCGAGGTAAAGCCGCCCAGGATGACGACGGGCAGGGCCTTCAGTGCAATCAGCGACAGCGAAAACTGCACACCCAAGCTTCGAACCCCAGATCATGCCGGCGACCAGCGCCACGAACCCCGCCACCGTCCAGACGATCACCCAGATGCGATTCAAGGGAATGCCGATCGACTGCGCGGCCTGGTGATCGTCCGCGACCGCACGCAATGCGCGGCCGGTCGGCGTCTTCTGGAAGAACAGTGCCAGCGCCAGCACGAGCAGGCCGGCGATGGCCGCCGCGACCAGATCTTCGGTGTTGATCAGGATGCCGCCATCGAAGATCGACTCGGCAACCATCAGCGGCGTCTTCGGCAGGCCGGTGTCGATCTTGTAGATATCACTGCCCCAGATTGTCTGCCCGAAGCCGTCGAGAAAGTACGTCACGCCCAGCGTCGCCATCAGCAGGACGACGGCATCCTGGTTGACGAGATGACGCAACACCAGGCGCTCGATCAGCCAGGCCAGGACGGCCATGATGCCGACAGCGAGGACGAAGGCGAACGGCAGCGGCATCACTTCACTGATGCGTGCAACCGACAGGGCTGCGAACAGGACCATCGCCCCCTGGGCGAAATTGAACACGCCGGACGCCTTGAAAATCAGAACGAAGCCCAGCGCGACGAGCGAATACATGACACCGGACATCAGGCCGCCGAGCAGCACTTCGACGTAGAAGCCGGGCGCTGTCGTGCCGAGCGCCAAAGGAGCAACCAGACCGATGCTCATCATGATCAGCATCAGGACCACCGGCCAGTTCTTCGTGAGGGTCTGCACCATGGCCGCCTCAGTGCGCCACGCCCAGGTAGGCGTCGATAACCTGCTGGTTGGCCCTGACTTCGTCCGGCGTGCCGTCGCCGATCTTCTTGCCGTAATCCAGCACCACGACACGGTCGGAAATATCCATCACGACCCCCATGTCGTGCTCGATCAGCACGATGGTCGTGCCGAACTCCTCGTTCACGTCGAGCACGAAACGCGACATGTCCTGCTTCTCCTCGAGATTCATGCCTGCCATCGGCTCGTCGAGCAGCAGGATCTTCGGCTCCATCGCCAGTGCGCGCGCCAGGTCGACGCGCTTCTGCAGTCCATACGGCAACCGGCCGACCGGCGTCTTGCGATAGGGCTGGATCTCGAGAAAATCAATGATGTGCTCGACGAATTCGCGGTGCCGCAGTTCCTCGCGCCGCGCCAGGCCGAGATGCAGAGCCTGCATCAGCAGCCCGGTGCGCATCCGCAGATTGCGACCAGTCATGATGTTGTCGAGCACTGACATGCCCTTGAACAGGGCGAGACTCTGGAATGTGCGTCCGAACCCTTCGGCGGCCGCGTCGTGCGGATCCATCGATGTGCGAACCTTGCCGCGAAACGATATGCGACCCTGCTGCGGGTGGTAGACGCCGTTGATGACGTTGAGCATCGAACTCTTGCCGGCGCCATTCGGTCCGATGATCGCGCGGATCTCGTGCTCGCGGACATCGAACGACACGCCCTGGATCGCCTTCACGCCGCCGAACGAAAGCCATACGTCGTCAACTTTCAGCAGGATCTCGCCGACGGTCGGTCGCGTCACAGCGAACCTCCCTCGCGGCGATCGGCGTTCGATGCCGCCGACGGCGCATCGCCTTTCATGCTCCACGCCGGGTTATCCGACTTCGGGATCTCATACCTGGGCTTGGCCGCCCGGTTCATCGCCTCAATTACGAGGAAGACGAACACGAGCACGAAGGCCAGGCCGACGAGTGCCAGCATCAGCGAGCCATTGGCGAGCCCCCAGGCCGCCACCGGAACGCCAATGACGAGGCAGGCGATGGCAATCCAGACGCGTCCGCTCATGACGCTCAGGCCGCCTTCTGCATCGGTTCGAAGCTTTTGGCGTCGCACACCTTGAGCGTGGCCGCAATCTTGCCGGTGCGTCCGTCCTCGAACTTCACCATCGTCTCGATGAACTGTTCATGTCGGCCGGCGTACATCGCATCGACCAGTTCGCGGTACTTGTCCTGAATGAAGCCGCGCCGAACCTTGCGGGTACGTGTCAGCTCCTCGTCGTCGGCGTCGAGTTCCTTGTGCAGCACGATGAAGCGACGGATCTGGGCATTCGCCAGCTTGGGATCATTGGCGAGATCCGCATTGACCTTCTCGATCGCCTCGCGGACCAGCTCGACGACTTCCGGCTTGCACGCGAGATCCGTATAGCCGGAGTACGGCAGGTTGCGCCGCTCGGCCCAGTTGCCGACGGCCTCCATGTCGATGTTGATGAAGGCGCAGACCCGGTCACGCGCGTGGCCGAAGGCGACCGCTTCCTTGATCGTCGGGAAAAACTTCAGCTTGTTCTCGATGTATTTCGGGGCGAAGAGTGTCCCGTCAGCCAGCCGGCCGACGTCCTTGGCGCGGTCGATGATCTTCAGGTGGCCTTCGGTGTCGAAGTAGCCGGCGTCGCCGGTATGGAACCAGCCCTCCGCATCCTTGGCCTCGCGCGTCGCATCAGGCGATTTGTAGTACTCGCGGAACAGTCCCGGGGAGCGGATCAGGATTTCGCCCGCATCGGTCAGGCGAATCTCGACACCCCTGACCGGAGGTCCGACCGTGTCGGGCTTCACACCGCCGTTCGGTTGCACACATACGAACACCGAGGTCTCGGTGGAGCCGTACAGTTGTTTAAGGTTGATGCCGAGCGAGCGGTAGAAGGTGAAAAGGTCCGGCCCGATCGCTTCCCCGGCCGTGTAGGCCACGCGTATCCGGCTCATGCCGAGTGCATTGCGCAGCGGCGCGTAGACGAGCCAGTCGCCGAGTCCGTAGGCAAGTCGGTCGCCCAGTCCGACCGGTTGCCCGTCCAGCAGCCGGCCACCGACACGCCGGGCGACGTCCATGAAATAGTGGAACACGCGCCGCTTGATCGCGGAGGCATCCTCCATGCGGATCATCACCTGGGTCAGCAACGCCTCCAGCACGCGCGGCGGGGCGAAGTAGTACGTCGGGCCGATCTCGCGCAGGTCAGCCATCACCGTGGCCGCCGACTCTGGGCAATTGACGGTGAAGCCGCAAACCAGCCACTGTGTGTAGGAAAAGATGTTCTGCCCGACCCACGCCATCGGCAGATAGGCCAGCACTTCCTCCCGATGTGACAGGCCCTCCATGTCCGCGCCCGCCCGGCCCGCGGCGAGCAGGTTGCTGAAAGCCAGCACGACGCCTTTGGGATTACCGGTCGTCCCGGAGGTATAAAACATCGCCGCAACGTCGTCTGCCCGGCCTTTGTCGATCTCGTCATCGATGAGCACCGGGCGCTCCTTCAGCAGTTGTTCACCCAGCGCCCGGATCTGCTCGTACGACGCGAGGCCCGGCTGGTCGTAGTTGCGCAGCCCTCGCGGATCCTCATAGATGATCCGCTTGAGGTGGGGCACGGTCTCGCGGATTTCGAGCAGCTTGTCGACCTGCTCCTGGTCCTCGACCACGGCGAACTTGATCTCGGCGTTGTCGAAAACGAACGCCATCTCGGGGGCAACGGCGTCCTGGTACATGGGCACGGGGATGCCGCCAAGGCATTGGGCCGCAATCATCGTGAAGTACAGCCGCGGGCGGTTCTCGCCGATGATGGCCAGGTGCTCGCCGCGCCGGAATCCGGCCTGATGCAGCCCGGCAGCGATCTGGCGCACCTCGACCAGCGTCTGTGCCCAGCTCCAGCTCTGCCAGATGCCGAGATCCTTTTCGCGTATCGCCGCAGAGCCCGGCCGCTGCTGGGCATGCAGCTTCAACAGGCGAGGAAAGGTGTCAGCGGTGACTATCTCCGCCACGATGTTCTGTCTCCGACTTGTTCTCGTTCGTGTTTCGAGCGAACACGTAGTGGGTTAGCTTAACCCACCGCTCGCACGCTGTCGGCGTCAAATCCGCCGACCGCGACCGCGCCAGCGAACGTTACGGCGCCGCAGGGCACATGGCTGTCGTCCGGACGACAGTCTTCAGACAGAATAGACAGCATGGCCGAACCCGATCCGCTCCGACTGGCCGACATGCTGGCGGCGAGTGCCTGGTGGCCCGCGCTGCAGCCGGTCGAGCGCGAGCGCATGCTCGCCGAGATCGAGGAACGCCGCTACAGCGGCGGTTCCGTGGTCATGCGCAAGGGCGAGCTGGTCGATGCCTGGACCGGCGTCGTCGACGGCCTGGTGAAGATCAACGTCGTGTCGCCATCGGGCAAGACCGCGACATTCACCGGCGTAGGCCCCGGCGGTTGGTTCGGCGAGGGCTCGCTGATCAAGAGCGAGGCGCGCAAGTACGACGTTGTCGCCCTGCGGGACACGCGCATCGCCTGGATGCCGCGACGGACGTTCGAGCGCCTGATGGACACCAGCATCGCCTTCAATCGATTCCTGCTGATGCAACTCAACGAACGGCTCGGCCAATTCATCGGCATGGTGGAGTACGAGCGACTGCTGGAGCCGGATGCGCGGGTCGCACGCTGCCTGGCCGAACTGTTCAATCCGTATCTGTACCCCGGCAACCGGGCCGAGCTCGAGATCTCGCAGGAGGAGATCGGGTACCTGTCAGGCGTCTCGCGCCAGCGCGTCAATCAGGCGCTGCAGGTGCTCGCACGCGCCGGTCTGCTCGAGGTTACCTACGGCTGCGTCCGCATCCTCGACCTGGACGAATTGCGACGCTACGGGGACTAGGTCGATGCGCCCCCATGCTCACTTCGTTCGCTGCTCGCCGAGGGAGCCGAGTGCCGCGGCTCCGCGCCGGCCTGCGCCGGGGTGGACGGCACGAGGAGGCGTTGCGTCTGGCAACGCCGCGGCCTGCAAGGCATCAGTGCCCTTCGGGCGGCCGGGCGGGCACTGACATGCTCGACGCACAGACCTGGGAGATCGCGAGCTACGTGGTGACCGTCATCGGACTGCCGATGGCGATCGCACTCTTCTTCTTCGAGCAGCGCAAGGAGCGCACCACGGAGGAGGACGAGGTCTACCAGTTGCTGTCCAACGCCTACAACGATTTTCTCAAGGTCGTGATGGACAACCCGGACCTGCGTCTGCGCAGCGAGTTCGCCACGCTCGACCTGAGCCCTGAGCAGCAGGAGCGCATGCTGATTGTCTTCGACATGCTGATTTCACTGTTCGAGCGGGCCTATTTGACGGCCTACAGCGACAGCATGACGCCGTTGCAGCGACGCCGCTGGAATTCGTGGGAGGACTTCATGCGCGAGTGGGTGCGGCGCGACGACTTCTACCATCGGCTGCCGAAGCTGCTCAAGGGCGAGGATCCGGAATTCGCGGCGTACCTGCAGCGCATCGCCGAGGACGAGCGCGGCAAGCCGCTGCCGCGTCTGCCGGTGTCCTGACCGGCATTTCGAGATCGATCCGGCGAAGGCACCTGACCCATGAAGACCGTCCGGTTGGCCGGAAATGCCGGCGTGTCAGTTCCGGCTCTCGGCCTGGGGACCTGGCGGCTCGGGGAGTCGACCCGCAGTCGCAGCGCGGAAGTGGCCGCATTGCGGCGCGCGTTCGAGCTGGGTTATCGCTTGATCGACACGGCGGAGATGTACGGTGAAGGAGGCGCCGAGCAGGTCGTCGGGCAGGCGCTCGCCGACGCCATTGCGGCCGGCGACCTGCGCCGCGACGAAGTGTTCATCGTCACCAAGGTGTATCCGCACAACGCCAGCGCTCGTGGAGTCGCCCAGGCTTGCGATCGCAGCCGGACCCGACTGCGGCTCGATGTCATCGACCTGTACCTCCTGCACTGGCGCGGCAGCCATCCTCTGGCCGAGACGATCGCGGGCTTTGAAGCGCTGTCCGACGCCGGCCGGATTCACTCCTGGGGCGTGTCGAACTTCGACGTCGACGACATGCAACAACTGTGGCGACAAGCTGCGGGCTCAAGGTGCACCGTCAACCAGGTTTACTACTCGGCTAGCCGGCGCGGCATCGAGTTCGACCTGCTGCCGTGGCTACGCGAGCGATCGGTGGCCACGATGGCCTATTGCCCGATCGACCAGGGCACCCTTGCAGCCAATTCAGACCTCGCACGGATCGCGCGACGCCATGACATCACTGCAGCCCAGGTGGCGCTCGCGTGGGTGCTGCGTCATCCGGATGTCATCGCCATCCCGAAAGCCGTCCGCGAGGACCACCTGCGCGAGAACCTGGCCGCAGCGGCGGTCATGCTCGACGCCGACGACTGCGCCGCGATCGACCGGCTTTTTGCCCCGCCACACGGGAAGCAACCCCTCGCGATGACCTGAACGCAGGGGTTCGGCATTGCGCGAGGCCTTCCTGCGCGATCCACGCGCGGGTTCGGCGAGGCGCCACCCGGCACAATGACTGCATGACGGATCGAATCCACCCGTTCTTCGCAGTCCTGGTCGCGTGGCTCGGTGCCGCCCAGCCGGCGCCCGCCATTTCGGCCGTGCAGATCGACGCCACGCCGGCGGCGCTTGCCGGGATCATGGCCGAGCAGCGCAACGTCCTGCTCGGCGAAGTCCACGACAACGGCGAGCAGCATGCGCTGCGCGTGGCGGCGTTGCGCCAGCGCATCGAGGCGGGCGCGCGACCGGCGCTGGTCTTCGAGCAGTTCGATCGAGAGCGACAGGCCGACATCGACCGCGTGCGGCAGGACCGACCGGGCGACACCGACGCGCTCATCGCCGCGGTCGGTGCGAAGAACTGGGACTGGAAGCACTATCGGCCGTTCGTGCAGCTCGCGCTCGACCATGACCTGCCGATCGTCGCGGCGAATCTGTCCCGCGCCGACGCGATGAAGGTTGCAGCGAGCGGATGGGACGGGATTTTCGACGGCGCGACCCAGGCAGCACTCGGCCTCGACCGGCTGCCGGCCGAGTTCATCGAGGCACACGAACGCGCTGTCGCGCGGGGTCACTGCGACTTGCTGCCGGACTCGGCGTTGGCGCCCATGGCACGCGCGCAGATTGCACGCGACATCGTGCTCGCCCGCTCCCTAAGGCCGTACCTGCCTCGAGGCGCGGTACTGCTCAGTGGCAATGGTCATGTGCGCAAGGACATCGGTGTCCCGGCCTGGCTGAGTGCGGACGAGCGACGCGACGTCTTGTCCATTGGCCTGCTGGAGCGCGACCCCGACATGGCGATGAAGGATCAATCAAGTCACTTCGACGTCGTCATCGAAACGGCGGCAGCCGAACGACCCGACCCCTGCGACGCCCTGCGCAAGCGACTTCAGCCCGCTGCGCGACCCTGATCGGAGTGATTGGAGTCGTGCGGCTCGGAGCGCCGGCTGCTGCGCAGTGGCGACCAGGGCGACAATCAGGGCGACGCGGCCGCGACGACGGGCCGCCGTTCGACGCGCGGCTCGCGGATCGGCAGATTGACCAGCGCGGCGGCGAGCGCGAGCACAGCATCCGCGTACCACATCCACAGGTAGCTGCCCTGGGTGCTGACCGCAATCCCGCCGAGATAGGCGCCGAAGAAGCCGCCGATCTGGTGCGACAGCAGCGTCAGGCCGAAGAGCGTGGCGAGATAGCGCGTGCCGAAGAGCTTGGCCACGACCCCGGCCGTCGGCGGCACGGTGGCCAGCCAGGTGAATCCGAGCCCGGCCGCGAAGAGATAGAACGTGAGCGCGGTCTTGGGCGCGGCCAGGTACGCCACAACGAGCACCGCACGTGAAAGGTACATCCAGAACAGGATGTACTTGCTGCGAAAGCGGTTGACCCAGAATCCGGCGATCAGGCTGCCCGCGATATTGGCCAGCCCGATGATCGCGAGCGACCAGCTGGCGACCGACGACGGCAGTCCGCACAGCCCGACCTCGCCGGGCAGGTGCGTGACCAGGAAGGCAATGTGAAAGCCGCAGGTGAAGAACCCCGCGTGCAGCAGCAGATAGCTGCGGTCGCCCAGCGCACTTCGCACCGCGTGGCGCAGCCCGTGGTCGCCCGGGAGCGGCCGGTGCATGCGGTGCCGCCGGCTGTCCACGCAACACACGCGCGAGCGGCAGCGTCACGAGCGTGATCGCCGCCAGCGTCCACATCGCGCCCATCCAGCCCATCAGCGAGATCAGCTTCTGCAGCAGCGGCGCGAAGACGAACTGTCCGAACGAGCCCGCCGGCATTGATGACTCCCGACGCCGTGCCACGCGATTCGACCGGGACACTCTTCGCTGCCGCGCCGATCAGAACTGAAAAGCTGCCTGCGCCCGATCCGGCCGCCGCCATCAGTCCGAGCGTGAGAACCAGGCCAAGGCCGCTCGACACCAGCGGCGTCAGCGCTGTGCCGATCGCCAGGACGACGATGCCCACGGCTAGGACCCGGCCCGGGCCGTAGCGATCGGCAAAGGCTCCCGCGATTGGCTGTACCGCGCCCCAGACGAACTGTCCGATGCCCAGGGCCAGGCTGATCGTCACGATGCCGAGTCCCGTCGTCGTGTTGATCGGCGAGACGAACAGGCCCATCGACTGCCGCGCGCCCATCGTCACCATCAGCATGGCGGCGGCAAGCAGCGTGACGCCCCACCAGGTGCGCTGCGGGTTCCCGGTCATGAACGGTCCGCGGGTTCGATATCGAGTGCAGCCAGTGCGCGTCCGGCGGCATCGGCCGCCTGCATCAGCGTGGCCTGCAGACGTACGCCGAGCAGGGCGTCGACCCGACTTTGCACTTCCTGCCAGGCCGGGGTCGAGGCACGCAGGCGTCTCTCGCCCTTCGCTGTCAGTTGCAGCGGGCGCGTTCGTGCGTCGCCGCTCAGCCGCTCACTGCGAACCTTGCGTCCGTCCACGCGCGCGACCAGTCCGGCGCGCTCAAGGGGGCCAACCAGGCGCGACGTCGTGGTCCGGTCCATCTGCAGTCGCTGCGCGAGATCAGCCACCGCGAGCGCGCCGTCGACGCGGGCAATCGCGACGAGGGCCGCGTATTGCGTCACCGTCAGGCCGTGCGGGGCCAGCGCCGCGTCGTACATCCCGGTCAATCGCCGGGCCAGCCCGCGCACCTTCGAGCAGGTGCAGGATCCGCGTGCCGGCAAAGGCAGATTAGCGTGCATATGCACGCATACTGCCTGAGATGATCGCAAGTGTCCAGTCCGTTCGCGCCGGGGCGACCATTGCTGCGACAATGGCGCACCTCGATGCAGGAGCGATTTCATGACTGCGATGCACCCATTTCACCTCGCCTTTCCCGTCACGTCGCTCGCCAAGGCGCGCGCTTTTTATGGCGACCTGCTGGGCTGCCCGGAAGGTCGCTCGAGCGATGCCTGGATCGATTTCGATCTGTACGGTCACCAGATCGTCGCCCACCTCGCGCCCGAGGAAGCCGGTCATCGCCGCACCAGTGCGGTCGACGGCGACGACGTTCCTGTGCGCCACTTCGGCGTCGTGCTGTCGATGGAAGAGTGGAACGCACTGGCCGCGCGCCTGCGGGACGAAGGCGTCAAGTTCATCATCGAACCGCATGTGCGCTTCAAGGGCGAAGTGGGTGAACAGGCGACGATGTTCTTCCTCGACCCCTGCGGCAATGCCCTGGAGTTCAAGGCATTCGCCGATCCGGCGCGGCTCTTTGCCAAATGAGAAGAGCATCGCCGCGCTCGATTCGCTCGGCTCGACGTGCGTGACCGATGAAGATCTTCATCTCGTACTCGTCAAAGTACCGCGACCTGGTCGAGCGGCTGCGCCTTGCACTGGTGGCGGAAGGCCACGAGCCGTTTGTCGATCGTGCGGAACTCGAGCCCGGTCAGCCGTTCGACGAGGAACTGCGCGAGGCGATTGAGGACTGCGATCTGTTCGTGTACCTGGTGAGCCCTGAATCGGTTGCGGCGGGCAGCTATGCGCTGGCGGAACTCGGCCTCGTGCAGTCCCGCTGGCCGCATCCGCGCGGCCGAGTGCTGCCGGTACAGCTCGCACCGACACCCCTTGCCAGCGTGCCTGCGTATCTCAAAGCCGTGACGATGTTCGAGCCGCAAGGTGATCCGGTGCCGGGCATCGCCGCTGCGATTGCTCGCCTGGCCCCGGGCCGTCGCCGACTGGTGTGGCTCGCCGTGGCCGCAGCGCTGCTGCTGGCGGTAGTCGCGGCCGGATGGCTGTGGCGCGAGCAGCGCCTTGAAGCCGCCGCGCTGCGCCAGTCGATCGCCTCGGCGGCGGATCTTTGCGCGAGCGGCGGCTATGCCGCCGGCTGGCAGCGCCTGAGCGAGATCGCCGGCCAGCACGCGGACATCGCCGACCTGCAAACCGCGCGCGAGGACTGCGCCATGCGCTGGCTGCGCGACATCCGCGTCCGTAGCGATACCGAGTCCTTCACGGCGATCGTCAACCGCCTGGTGCCGACGCTGGCCGCAGGACTGGCATCGACACAAGGAAGGCGCGCGGCGGACCTGCGCGCCCACATCGGATGGGCCGACAACCTGCGGGCGCGCGAAGGCGCGTCGGATGCCACCCCGGACGCCCACTTCCGCCGCGCACTCGAGGACGATCCCGACAATGTCTATGCCAACGCGATGCGCGCGCATTACTTTGCGGTGCGCCGTCGCGCGGACGAGGCGGTCGTGCACTTCCGAACGGCCGTTGCCGCCAATCGCGACCGCCCGTTCGTGCGGCGCATGCAACTCGGTGCCTGGACGTGGAGCGGGGACTACGGAGCCCATCTCGTCCGCACGGTTAATGACATGCGCCTCAACGGCGAAGCACTGACACCGGAACAGCGCAGCGGCCTGTGGAGTCCGATTTACTTCTCGCAACTTTTCAACGTGCAGGACGATGCCGGGTTTCTGGCGCTCCTATCCGGTGACGACCACCTCAGGACCTTCGACTGGCTGTTTCCGCAGCCGCGCCACGAGGGCGAAACGGCCGTGTGGCGTTACTGTCGCTCGGTACTGCAGGCAAATGCCGGCAAGCGCGACGCGGCAATCGGTGAACTGACCGCGCTGCGCAATGAACTTCAGGCGAGCAAGCAGACCGGCCGTGTACTTGACCAGACGCAGCGGGCGCTCAAGCGGCTGACGGCGAAGTAGCCGCGACGTCAGTGGTAACCACTGCGGCGGTCCCGGCTTCGCGATCTCGCCGACTCAGCCACGACCGACGAATGGCATCTTGGTGGCCATCACGGTCATGAAGAGTACGTTGGCGTCGGGCGGAAGATTCGCCATGTGCACGACCGCGTTGGCAACCACGTCGACATCCATGACCGGCTCGGGCGCGGTCTGGCCATTGGGCTGCAGCACGCCCTGCGGCATGCGTGCCGTCATCGGCGTAGATGCATTGCCGATATCGATCTGACCGACCGCGATGTCGTACTGGCGACCGTCGAGCGAGGCGGCCTTGGTCAGCCCAGTGACGCCGTGCTTGGTCGCGGTGTAAGGCGCCGAATTGGGGCGCGGCGCATGGGCCGATATCGAGCCGTTGTTGATGATGCGGCCACCGCGCGGGGTCTGTGACTTCATCACCCGGAACGCCTGCTGCAGACAAAGGAACACGCCGGTCAGGTTGACATTGACCACGCTCTGCCACTGCGCCAGCGTAAGGTCCTCCAAAGGAATGGGTGGCGCGCCGCTGCCGGCATTGTTGAACAGCACGTCAAGGCGCCCGGCCTCGGACACCACCCGGTCGAAAAGGGACCGCACTGCCACGGCATCGCTGACATCGGTCGGCAGCACGAGCACGCGGTGACCTGATCCGGCCAGTGCGGCCGTTTCGTTCAGCGCTTCGACCCGCCGCCCTGCCAGCGCCACCGTGTAGCCGGCCCGAACAAAGGCCAGGGCCACGGCCCGTCCCACCCCGCTGCCCGCTCCCGTTATCAATGCAACTTTCGCTCCCATACTTCATGGCTCCCTGACGTTCACAGCGGGTTACGGCGCGGACCGCAGACCACGGTCCACGGGCAGGCGACGACGACGGCCGTCGAGCTTACCCTCGGCCGTCGCAGCCGACGCAGAGACTGCCGGACCCGGTCCGGGCCCCGGACGGGTCCCGGCCCTGCCGCGCCTGCCACGGTCGCGATCGTGTAAACAATGACGCAGATGCGGGTGATGACGGGCGGACGCGTCGGACACCGCCTTGGCACAATGAGCGGCCCCGCCCTTCTGTTTTGTCCTCCCACGTGGGCTTCGTCTTCCGCCTTGCCTTTGCCCTTACCCTGGCAGCGCTGCTGAGTGCCGCGGCGCGGGCTGCGGACGACATTGCCGCGCTGCTCGATCGGGCGAGCGCCGATACGCGGATCGACCCGGAATCCGGCCGGCGTCACGCCGAGGCGGCGATGAAACTGCTCGCACTGAAGCCGGATGTCGACCTCGAGATCCGCGCGCATGCGTTGTTGTGCGACTACTACTCCGAGCGGGATCGCGATGCGGCTCTTGCCCACATTGCCCAGGCGCGCGCCCTGCTGCCACGCGCGCAGCGTCCCGGACTGCGCGCCCACGTCGCGAACTGCGAGGGGGAGCTGAACGAGTTCGCCAACGACACCGGACGGGCCGCTGCGCTGTACCAGGAAGCCGTCACTGCTGCCGAACAGAACGGCGAGCGCGAACTGCTGGCCGACGCCCTGTTCCTGCGTGGCTACCTGAGCGGCTTGCAGGGTGCCTTTGCCGTCGGCCTGGCCGACCTGCAGCGCGCACACGGGCTGTATGCAGAGCTGAACCTCACGCAGCAGTTGCGCAACACCGTCAACGGCATTGCCAGCCTTTACAGCCGCGTCGGTGACCACCAGCAGGCGCGTGACTATTACGAAACGTCGCTGCAGATCCAGATGAAGGCCGGCCTGACCCGTGACGAGGTCGTGACGCGCTACAACCTCGGGCGCGTGCTGGAGAAGCTGAAGGACTGGAATGCGGCCGAGCAGGCCTTCAATGAAGTGCAGCGCCTGAGCCGCCAGATCGGCTACGCGCGCGGCGAAGCCTATGCGCTGCGCGGACTGGCGCAGGTCCAGAATTCGCGTGGCAATCACTTCGACGCGCTTTCGCTGCTCGACCGCGCGGCCGCGCAGCAGGGGGCCACGACCGACGAGATGCTGCGCGCTCAAATCCTTCTGCAGCGCGGCACCGCATTGCGCGGACTGCAGCGTCCGCGTGAGAGCATCGAAGCGCTGCGGGAGGCGCTCGACGTCTTCGTCAAGGCCGATTCGGCCGGCGAAGTGGCGATGACACGGGCCGAACTCGCGCGTGCGCTGGCCGGCCTCGGCGACTGGCAAGGCGCCTATGAGCAGCACGTGCAGTACCAGACCGCCAACGATGCACTGCTGCAGCGACAGCTCGACCAGCGCTACGCCAGCCTGACCTCAGCGAAGGACAAGGAAAACGCGCTGCTGCAGCAGCAGAAGGACGCCACCGTGCACGCGCTGAACCAGGAACGGCGCGCCACCCGCCTGCAGGAGGCCGTGATCGTGCTGATCGTGGTGCTGGCCGCAGTGCTTGCGACCCTGGCCTGGCGCGGTCGCCGTACCAGCCAGGCCATGCGGACACTCGCGATGACCGACGAGCTGACGGGCGTGCCGAACCGCCGGCAGGTGCTCGCACAGCTGGACCAGTTCCTGGCCAGCGGACACGGCTGCTCGGTACTGATCGTCGACATCGATCACTTCAAAACGATCAACGACGAGCACGGGCATCTGGTCGGTGACGACATCCTGCGCGCGGTCTCGACGGCTTTGCGCGCAGTCGCCAACGGCCAGATCAAGCTCGGCAGGCTCGGTGGCGAGGAGTTCCTCATCGCCAGCCCCGAGGCGAACGAGATTGCCGCTCGCCGGCTGGCAGAGCGTCTGCTGGCACAGGTCCGCACGCTCGACCTGAGTCATCACCTGCCGGGGCGTCGCATGACCGTTAGCATTGGGCTGACGGTGTCGGCGCCCGGCGACACCATCACGCAGCTGCTGCGCCGCGCCGACGAAGCGTTGTATGCCGCCAAGGCCAATGGCCGCGACTGCGTCGTTGCGCGCATGCCGAACATGACGCCAACACCGACACCACGCATCACCGCCGCATAGGCCTCGGCGGCGCGGATGTACGGCGCGGACTAACGGTGCGTACTGAAGGCACGCACTGACTATTGCGTCGGGCGCGGAACGACGGGGCGGGACAAGTGCACCAGCAGGCGCCACTCGCCCGCGCGCCGCTGCCAGACATTGAGATACGCCAGGTCGCCCGCTTCGGCCGTTCGCGCTCGACCCCAGCGGCCCCGGCCATAGACAAAGCCGAAGTCTCCGGACTCCGCCACCGCGGCCCCTTCGGGCGTCCAGCGGAAAGACTCGACCGAGGTGTCCAGATCGGCGAGAACCTCTGCGCGTCCGACCACCGGCAGGCGCCCGCCACGGTGCAGCCGCGCATCATCGGCCAGCACGCGCGCGAAGGACGTCTGTAAATCGTCCTGCGCCGATACGCCGATCTGCGCGTCCAGCGTGCGCAGTTCGTCCTGCGCGGCGCGTCGTTGCGCCGGGTCGAGCACGGGCGCTGCTGCGGGTAACTGCGCCGGAGCTGACCAGTCCGGGATGCGTGCCGGTGGTGCGGGGTGATCGATGCCGACATCGACGACGACCAGATAGCGGCCGTCGGTCTGCCGCTGCCACACGGACGTGTAGTGACCGAAGCCGGTCGGCGCGGCGTCAGCCGAGGGACGGTATTCCGACGGCCCGGTCGTATATCCCATGTCACCGGCGCCGGAGATCGCCGCCGCGGCCGGTCGCCACTGAATGTTGACGCCCCAGTCGGCGCTCTCGCGCAGGCGCGGGAATGCCGGTGCCGCAAACGGCCCAAAGAAGATCGCGTCCGGTGCGAAGTACTCGACGAAGGCTTGCCGCGCGTTGACGACCTGGGCGCGCGCAGCGAATGCACGCTCGCTCGCCACGACGCGCTCGAGTTCCGCCGAGCGGTCAATCGCCATCACGCAAGGCAGCCAAGCCGCCAGCGCGACGGCGCCGAGTCGTCCGTTCCATTGCATGCCTGCCTCCCCCACAGCATCTTGCACGCTAGCGAGGTTCCGGGTTGTCGGTGACGCCGTGCGACGGACGCTCGAAGCGATTGCGCGAACCGGGCCGATGCGCGATCAATGCGCGGCCCATAGGTCACCGATCGGTTCCGGTCAGCTCGCCACTCCGGGCGTCGGAAGGTGCAGTGCTGCATCGTCCGTCACCACGGGAAGCACTCGAGTGTCACGGATGATCTTCTGGCGCCACGCCACGGCGGCGAGCCCCAGCACCGTGATACCTGCGAAGGCGAGCGCATAGCGCAGTCCCAGGTGCTCGCCCAACCAGCCGCCGAGCAGCGCACCGGGGCCGGCCGGAATCAGGATCAGCCAGCGCATCGTGCTCGTCATGCGACCGAGCAGGTGTGGCGGTGTAACGGCCTGTCGCAGCGCGAGGAAGGTGATGAAGATCAGCACGGCTCCGACGCCGAACAGCATCAGCATCAGCCCGAACATGGCGATGCCCAGTGGCGATGCGGGTGCCACCGCACCCAGCAGCCAGCCGACGCCGCACACCGCAAAGCCCAGCACGAGCGTCGGTCCGGGTCCCAGGCGCTTCGAGATCCGATTACCGATCGTGCTCGTCACAATGGTGCCCACGCCGAGGGCGACGTACGACAGGCCGACGCCGCCTTCGGTCAGGCCCAGCGTGCGGGTCGCAAAGAGGATCTGCACCACGAGAGCCGCCTGGTGGCACATCTGCCAGCCACCGACGATCAGCGCCATCGTCACCAGCAAGCGGTGACTGGCGACGAAGCGCATGCCGGCACGCAGGGCGGGCCAGAAGTCGGTCGCGACATGGAGCGGTCCTTCGGTGACGCGGATGCCCCGCAGTATCAGCGCCGAGACCATCAGCAGCACCGCATCGGCCAGCAGCGCGAAGGGTGCACCCACCAGCTTGATCAGGGCGCCGGCGAGTCCGGGACCGGCGACTTCGGCGGACGAGCTGGCCAACGCGTTTTTCGCGTGGGCCTCGACCAGTCGTTCGCGCGGCACGATCTGCGTCAGCACGATCTGTGCGGCGCTGCCTGCGATCGTGTAGACGGTTCCGATTGCGAAACCGATGACATAGAGCCAGGTCATCGTCAGCCAGCCGGCCCACCAGGCCAGTGGAACGCTGGCGACGAACAGCGCCAGCAGGAGTTCTCCCCAGACGTACACCGGCAACTTGCGCACGCGATCGAGGTAGACGCCGGACGGCAACGAGAAGAGCACGAAGGGCAGCACTTCCATGGCCGTCAGAACGCCCATCTGCGTCGGCGTGGCGTGCAGCAGCACCGCTGCCGTCAGCGGCAGCGCGAGCATGGTCACCTGCGCACCGAAGGAGCTGATGAAGATCGAGACCCACAACCGACGGTAGATCGCGTCGCGCAGCAGGTCGTCGGCGGCAAGCGCAAAGCGCCGCAGCCAGTCGGTAGGCAGCGTAAGAATGAGCGACTTCACGGGATGAACGGACGTGCCGGCTCGGGTCCGGTAGCGCGGCGCGAAGCGTACCGGAGCCGCGGTCGGACATGCAGCCCTCGCCCCTGGCATCCGCGCCGCCTCTAGCCGATCAGCGTGAGCACCAGGGGTGTGGTCAAGGCGGCCAACACCGTCGAAAGCACCATGCTGGTGGCGACGGCTCCTTCCATCGAACGGAATTCGCGCGACATCAGGTAGACATTCACGCCCACGGCAAGCGAGGCAAGCAGGACCACCGCCTGGGTCTCCACCGGCGAGAGTCGCAGCAGACGCGCCAGGACCCACACGACCAGCGGCTGGACGACAAGCTTCAACACCGTGATGGCGATGCCTTCGCGCCATCCCTGCCGCACACCGTATTCGGACAGGCCCATGCCGAGTACGAAAAGCGCCAAAGGAGCGGCGGCGTCACCGAGCAGGCGCAACGGTTCGTCGATCAGTGCCGGAATCCTGCCGCCGGCAAGCCCGAAGGCGGATCCCACCACGATCGAGGCCACGATCGGATTGGTCAGCACGCTGCGGGCGGTCGTGCGGAATCCCTTCAGCGACAGTTCGCCATGGCGCGCCCACTCGACCGATACGGTGACCAGGGTCCAGAGCAGCAGCGTGTTGAACACGAGCACGAGGGCCACGGCCGGCATCGCCGCTTCGCCGAGAGCGGATCGCGCCAGCGGCACGCCGAGAAGCACGTTGTTGGAGAAGATGCCGCCGAGTGCAAAGACCGACTGTCCGACACCGTCGAGCCTGAAAGCAAAGCGCGCCACGCCGCGCCCAAGCATGAACACCAGCACGCAACCGCCGAAGTAGGCCAGGAGCAGCTGCGGGTGGACCGAAGGCAGCGCCGCCAGGCCGCTCATCAACCGGAAGAGCAGCGCGGGCAGCGCCACCGCGAAGACGAACTTCGACAGGGCGGCGCTGACCTCCTTGGACCAGCGTCCCCAGCGGGAAAGCAGGTAGCCGATCAGCACCAGCGCAAAGAGGGGCGCCGCAATCTGAAACTGTTGCGCGAAGGTGGCCACGGCCTCGGGCGCAGCCGATGCCGCGCATGGGTGAAGTTGATCAGGGCATCGCCGAAGGAACTCAAGCACGAGCCGGAGCCCGCTCGCGACGCGCCTGTCAGTCAGGCTGCAACATCATCGCGTTACCGTCGCCACTTCGCTTTGTAGCATCGCCTCGAGCAGCACGTTCGAAGGCTGCGCACCCGACACCGCGCGACGCTGATTGAAGATGAAAAGCGGCACACCGCCGACTCCCATGGCGCGCGCGCGCTGGTCGGCGGCGACGACTCCGGCGCGACCCTCGTCGGTCGTCAGCATCGCCGTCGCACGGTACGCGTCGTAGCCGGCCTGGCCGGCAAGGCGCGCCAGTTCCTCGACGTTGCCGATGTCCAGCGCCCTGGGTGAAGTAGGCACGGAACAGACGTTCCACCAGGCCGGAGGTCTTCGCCGGAATCAAGCGTTGCGCCCACGCGATCAGCCGGTGCGCGTCCAGCGTGTTCGGCTGCCGCTCGATGCGATCGAACTCGAACCAGACACCGACGTCCCTGCCCGCAGCCTGCACGCGCTGCATAGACGTCGCGCGCGCCTTCAGGGCCACCGAACTTCCGTCTCGAGGTAGCTGCGCCGATCCACTCCGCCGCGGGGGATGTCCGGATTCAGCTGGAACGGATGCCACCGCACTGTTGCCGCTGTGCCGCGCTCCGCGAGCGCAGCCTCGAGCCGGCGCTTGCCGATGTAGCACCAGGGGCAGACGATGTCGGACACGACATCGATCGTCAGTGGCTCGGTGAGTGAACTCATGACACCGGAGCATAGTCAGTCGGTGCGCGGATTCAAGCGGGGATGGCCGTTTGCAACCGGCGAAGGGCGCGCCCGTGGGCCGACGTACCGCAACCGGGGGATCAGGCAAAGAAAATCAGGTAGACACCGAGGCCGATCATCACGAGGCCGCTGACCAGCTTCAGCGCGCGACCCTCCTTTTCCTGCAGGCGGTGGCGACTCAGCATGACCACGCCGATGGTCAGGATGATGATGTCGTCCAGCATGTAGGCGGCGATGTAGAGGAGCAGGTAGCCGTAGTAGGCCGCCGGTTCGAGTTCCCGCAGCGTGAGGATGCGCGTGAACAGGGCGGGGAAACCCGACGTACAGAGGAACTCGACGATCTGCACCAGGATCGCGAGGATGATCGCGCCCACGATCGCCGCCCCGAGGCTCTCGGCGTGCAGGATGGCGCGCATGCGGCTGTAGATGCCGGGCTTGGCCTTCTCGGGGATCGACAGCGAGACGCCGATATTGAAGGCGAAGAAAGTCCTTCACGTTGATCAGCCCGGCGACGATCGCGATGGCGGCGATGATCAGTTGCGATGCCCGCGACAGTCCGATCACGAGGAACAGGTTGAGCCAGGCCGCCATGAAAAGGAAGTAGGCGATGCCCTGGATCAGCACGAACGTGCCGGCGATCGCCAGCATGCGGCGGCGATTGTTCAGCGGTGCCAGCAGCGAGATCATCAGCAGCAGCACCCACATCGAACACGGGTTGAAGCCGTCGAGCAGGCCCATCGCGAGCGTGAAGGCCGGCAGTCCCACATCGTCGAGCGTGAGGGTGCGTCCGAAGAGGGAGACCTCGAACGATTCCGGCGGCGCCGCGGACCTCGCGCCCGTCTGCGGACACGCGAGACTGTCTTCGGCCTCGCAGGTCCCGGCATCCGCCGCCGCAGCCGATGCAGCGCGACCGGCCAAGGCGCTGCGGATCAGCTTGTCGGTGCTCGCTTCTTCCGAGTACCCGATGATCAGTTGCCCACCGACATACACGGCCGGCACGCGCGCGGCGCCGGCACCCTGCGTTCGCGCGAGTTCCTTGAGCCGCTCGAGCGCCGACGGGTCCTTCTGAACGTCACGGACGACGATCGTGAGCGACGGCTGCTCCTGCTGCAACCTGGCGAGAAACTCCTCGGCCTTGGCACAGTGCGGGCAGCCATCGCGCACGAAGGCCTCGATCGTCGCCGCGTCCGCGCCGGTCGCCGCGTTCGCTGCGCCGGCGATCCCGGCACTCAGCACCGCACTCAGCACGACACCCACGAGGGCTTGCACGCCACGCGCCAGCCACTCTCCCCACCCAAATCGACTCACTATCACTGCTGTCCGGTCGGGCACCAGGCACCCGTCACCGCCATGAGAAAGACCGCGTCGAGTCTAAAAAGCAGCGCGATCCGAAGCCTGCGTTACCTCACGCCGAATTCCGGAGACGTTTCATCCGGATCAAGGCCGCGCGATATTCCACTGTTCAAGCGGCGCACCGCGCGCGGGCCTCGTCCGCTTACCATGCACTTTTTTTGCGAATTCCCCTCAACTTGCTGCGGCTATTCGTGCTCATGTTCGTACTGCTGCTGCAGGCCGCCGGACCGGCGCTGGGTCAGAGTCCGGAACCGACGCCGCAGGGACAGATCATCGTTCCCGATGCGGCGAGACCCGGCCCGGCATTCGACGTTGAGCGCGCCACCCGGGCCTATCTCGACAGCATTCCGGCGGACGTGCGGGCGAAGTCAGACGCGTACTACGAGGGCGGGTACTGGCTCAGGCTGTGGGGGTTCCTGTACGGGCTCGGCGTGGCTGGCGTGCTTCTGTTCGGTCGAATTTCGTCGCGCCTGCGTTCATGGGCGGAGCGACGAACCCGCCGCCCCTGGCTGCAATCGATGGCCTACGCCGCCGGACTGATCGTGCTGATGACGGTGCTGGGCCTGCCACTCGCGTTCTATCAGGGGTGGTACCGCGAGCATGACTTCGCCTTGTCCAATCTCTCGCTGGCCGGATGGTTCCTGGAACAGGGCAAGGGTCTGCTGTTGGCCGTGCTGCTCGGCGCACCGGTGCTGGCCCTGATCTTCAGCGTTGTGCGCAAGCGCGAGGGCAGCTGGTGGCTACCGGCATCTGTGCTGAGCGTGCTCTTCATGCTGCTGGTCAACTTCATCGCGCCGGTGTTCATCCTGCCGGCCTTCAATCACTTCCAGCCGTTGCGTCCCGGTCCGGTGCGCGACGGCGTGCTCTCGCTCGCACACGCCAACGGAGTCACTGCCCAGGAGGTCTACTGGTTCGATGCCTCGAAGCAGAGCAAGCGCATCAGCGCCAACGTCAGCGGGCTCGGCAACACGATGCGCATCAGCCTGAACGACAACCTTCTGGGCAAGACCTCCCTGCCCGAGATCAACGCGGTGATGGCGCACGAACTCGGTCACTACGTGCTCAATCACCCGTTCAAGCTGGTATTGCAGATGGGACTGGTGCTGACGGCCGGATTCGCATTCACGCAATGGGTTCAGCGCCGCCTGGTCGCGCGCTGGGGTTCCGCGTGGGGCCTGCGCGGTCCCGACGATATCGCCGGGCTGCCGGTCGTGATTGCGCTGCTGTCGGTGTGGTTCTTTCTGATGACGCCGGTGACCAATTCGATCGTGCGCATTGCCGAGTCGGAGGCCGACATGTACGGGCTCAACGCCGCGCGCGAGCCCCACGCGTTTGCTTCCGCGGCCATGCGGCTGGCGGCCTATCGGAAGCTGGAACCGTCCGCCCTCGAGGAACTCGTGTTCTACGACCACCCGAGCGGGCGCACGCGGGTCAAGATGTCAATGACATGGTTTGCGGAAAACCCATCCGCGGGTGCCGCGGCCCGCTGAGTTCGGTCCGGGGTCTTGCGGCACCCGAGTGCCTCCGGGCGGGGATCCGACTAACCCCTGACGGCCGCCGGTCCGGTCCGGACCGCGCAAATGGAGGGTGGCGGGTCATGCGTTCGTACGGTGGGGTTACGACGTTTGTACGAGGGAAAAACCGGCGCCGCACCCATAGACTCGCCCGGAACAACCTCCTGTTGTCGAGCCCGCCATGTCAGATCGCAAATCGCTGTTCCACCTGCGCGCATTACCCACGGCAGCGCTTGCGCTCGCCGCAGTCGGCATGTCCGGTACCGCGCAGGCGCAAACCAATGGTGCCAACGGTGCCAATCTGTACATACAGCCGGTCCCGATTTCTGGTGGCGCGCCGGCAAGTTGCCAAAATTGTCACGGCCCCGCGTATATCTTCAAGGCCGCCTCGACCGCGGGTGCGATCAGTGCCGCCATCAGCGCCAATCGCGGCGGCATGAACGCGTTTTCGTCGTGGACCGCCGCGCAGATTGGGGATGTTGCCACCTACGTCGCCGCCGCCGCGCCTCCGTCGCTGCCGCCGCTGGCGCTGCCGCCCGGTACGCCCGCACCTGCACCGACTCCTGCCCCCGCGCCGGCGCCGGGTACACCCACGACGACACCGACGATCAATCCGAGCCCGGCGATGTTCAGCAGCACCGAGGTGGGCAAATACAGCGCCACCACCGGCATCCTGGTCACGAACAGCACGACCGTGGCCGTCTCGTTAGCCACTCCGGCCCTGGTTCCGCCGTCAGGCACGTCGACCGAATTCGTCGTGACGACCGCGCCTGCCGGCACCACCAATTGCGTACCGGGGTTCAGGCTCGATCCGGGCGTGAGCTGTTCGTTCGGTGTGCAGTTCGCGCCGCTCGCGGCCGGAGTGCGCAGCGAGAAGTGGACCATCAACTTCGCCGACGGCGTGACAGCACGCGAGGTGACCCTCGAGGGCACTGCAATCGGGGGCACAGCAGCCACAGGCGGGACAGCGCCCACCGGCAGCAGCGCAGCGAACTCCCCGGCTGACGGCGGCGGCGCCGCGCTGGGCTGGATGCACCTCGTCGGCCTGTTCGCTCTGTCGGCGGTCGGCGGCCTGCGCCGGCGCATCGACGCCTGACCCTTCCGTTTCAACCCGGTTCCGGCGGATCCCTGCCGGACCGAGTCCCGTGCCGTACCGATTTCGGCTCGTGTCGCAGCACAACGCTCCGGCGCTAGGCTCGTTGACGCTCGCCCGGCAGTAACGTCACCCTGAATTCGATCGCAAGCCGCGGAGTTCCGGCGCGATCGTCACGCCATAGAGTCCGGCCATCGCTAAGATGATCGGAGTCTCGAGTGAACATGACCACCACGTTGGAGCGGCGCGCCGCCGCCACTGTCAGCGACCCCCGCTGGGCGGCCGTTGTCGCCCGCGACACGCGCGCCGACGGGGACTTCGTCTACGCCGTGAGGACGACGGGCGTGTATTGCCGCCCGTCCTGCGGATCGCGCACCGCGCGGCCTGAAAACGTCGAGTTCCACGCGACTGCGGCCGAGGCGGAACTCGCGGGCTTCCGCGCCTGCAAGCGCTGCCGGCCGAACGACATGGCGCGCGGCGTTGTCCAGTCCGCGCTGATCGCCGAGTTGTGCCGCTACATCGAGAGCGCGGATCATCCTCCGACCCTCGACATGCTGGCGCGGCGCGCGGGAGTGAGCGCATACCACCTGCATCGGCTATTCAAGGCAGTGACCGGCGTGACACCCAGGCAGTACGCAGACGCACATCGTGCGCGTCGCGTCCGGACCGAACTCGGGGCACGCCGCACGGTGACCGATGCGATCTACGGCGCCGGCTTCAATTCCAGCGGGCGGTTCTACGGTCAGGCCGCTGCCTTGCTGGGCATGACGCCGACCCGCTTTCGCGCGGGCGGTCCTGACACGACCATCCGCTTCGCCGTCGGCGAGTGTTCGCTCGGCTCGATCCTGGTGGCGGCCAGTGACCAGGGTGTCTGCGCCATCCTGCTCGGAGACGATCCCGAGACCCTGGTGCGCGACCTGCAGGATCGCTTTCCGCGCGCCCGTCTGATCGGCGGCGACGCTGAATTCGAAGGCCTTGTCGCGCAGGTGGTCGGCCTGGTCGAGACGCCGGCACGCGGACTCGACCTGCCGCTCGACGTGCGCGGAACCGCATTCCAGCAGCGCGTATGGCAGGCCCTGCGTGAGATTCCGGCCGGCCGAACCGCGAGTTATTCCGAAGTGGCGCGGCGGATCGGCGCACCGACTTCGGTCCGTGCGGTGGCGCATGCGGTGGCTTCCAATCCGCTGGCCGTGGCCATTCCGTGCCACCGGGTCGTGCGCACCGACGGCGCCCTGGCGGGATACCGCTGGGGCATCGATCGCAAGCGGGCACTGCTCGAACGCGAAGCGTCCGCCGCCTGAAGTTTCATCCCCGCCGGCGGGAAGGGAATCTTTTCGGCGGCGTGTCGATTCAGTGCCGTCCCGTTCGACGTACTGGCAGGGATCACGCCGACGCCAGGGCCTGAAGGACCGTGCCTTGGGCGCTGACATGACAGCCGATCGCGCTTATCGTCCCTCCGCAAACAACCGTCGACCGGGGAGAGTTCATGGCAACCACGAAGAAGAAGGCGTCGACCTCGGCCCGCGTTCGCGCGTCGAAGCCCGCCGCGAAGAAAGCGGCCCGCCGGTCAGTCCCGAGTGGCGCGCGCGGTGCACGCCGCGTCGTCGTGTTTATCGCAACTCGCAAGGGGGCGTGGCTGCTCCACGGTGATGCTGCCCGCCGAAGCTGGCGCACCGATGGCCCGCACTTCCATGGACACATCGTGCACCACCTGGCGCTCGACCCGCGCGACGGACGAACACTGCTCGCGGCCGCGAAGACCGGCCACCTGGGCCCGACGATCTTCCGTTCGACCGACTTCGGCAAGACATGGAAGGAAGCCGCGAAGCCGCCGGCGTTCGACAAGAAGCCCGACGGCAGCGGACGCGTGGTCGACCACACCTTCTGGCTCACGCCGGGTCACGCGAGCGAACCCGGCGTCTGGTACGCCGGGACTTCGCCGCAGGGACTGTTCCGTTCGAACGACGGCGGAATCTCGTGGCACTCGGCATCGCCTATCAACGACGATCCGAAGTACATCGCGTGGATGGGCACGGTGCAGGACGGCACACCCGATGGGCCGAAGATGCATTCGATCATCGTCGATCCGCGCGATCCGAAGCACATCTACTTCGGCATGAGCGGCGGTGGCGTGCACGAGTCGCACGATGGCGGCAAGACGTTTTCGCTGCTGATCGACGGGCTCGACGTGGTCGAAGGTTTTCCCAAGAACGACCCGACCTGTCACGACCCGCACAGCATCCGCATGTGCCCCAGCAACCCCGACCGGCTGTATCAGCAGAACCATTGCGGGATCTACCGTATCGATCGCCCGTCGACCACCTGGACCCGCATCGGACGTGCGATGCCGAAGAAGGTCGGCGACGTCGGCTTCACGATGAACGTGCATCCGCGCGACGACAACACTGCTTGGGTGCTGCCGATGGACGGACAGACCGTGTGGCCGCGCACGAGCCCCGACGGCAAGCCCGCGGTGTATGTGACCCGCAACGGCGGCAAGACCTGGCAGCGACAGGACGCGGGCCTGCCGCCGGAGCAGGCCTGGTGGACCGTGAAGCGTCAGGCGATGAGCCTCGATGCACACGATCCGGTCGGGCTGTATTTCGGGACGACCAGCGGCGAGCTGTGGGCCAGTCGCGACGAAGGTGCGAAGTGGGCCTGCATAGTGCGCAATCTCCCCGAGATCTACGCGGTCGAGACTGCCGAGATCACGTGAATCGTTGATCGCAACACTGGCGGCAACCGGCGATGAGAGTGCTGATCCCCAGCCCGCTGCGTTCCTATACGCAGCAGTCGTGGGTCGATGCCAACGGCGCGACTCTGGCCGACGTGCTGGCCGATCTCGACCGCCAGTACCCAGGAATTCGCTTCCGGATGATCAACGAACAGGAGCGCATGCGGCCGCACGTGCGCTTCTTTGTGCGCGGCGAACCGGTGTTCGATCTGGGCCTGCCGCTTGCCCCGAACGACGAAGTGCTGATCGTGCAGGCGCTCAGCGGGGGTTGAGCAGTCCGGCCGATCGCGACGCAAGTGCCGAGCGAATGGGCGAGAGTCCGACGACGTCGATTTCAGGGCATCACGTTCGACGTGTCCTTGTAGCCGGCAACCGCCGGAGCAGATCGAGGAGAACCGACATGCGAGTGATGGTGATGGTGAAAGCGACCGGTGATTCCGAGGCCGGCGCGATGCCCAGTGAGGAATTGCTGACAGCCATGGGTGCCTTCAACGAGGAATTGGTCAAGGCCGGCGTGATGCTGGCGGGCGAGGGCCTGCACCCGAGCGCGAAAGGCAAGCGAGTGCACTTCAGTGGTCGCCAGCGCACCGTGATCGACGGCCCATTCGCCGAGACGAAGGAACTGGTCGCAGGATTCTGGCTGTGGCAGGTGAAGTCGATGGAAGAGGCGATCGAGTGGGTCAGGCGTTGCCCAAACCCGATGCCGACCGACTCCGAGATCGAGATCCGGCCGGTGTTCGAGGCCGACGACTTCGGCGCCGAATTCACGCCGGAACTGCGTGCTCAGGAAGATCGCCTGCGAGCTCAGGCCGACCAACTGGTCCGGCGCAGCAAGTAGCCGCGTTGACCGCGAAGGAGACCTACGATGGCCACTCTGCAACGCATCATGCCCTGCCTGTGGTTCGAAGCCGACGCCGAGCCCGCCGCGAACTTCTATGTCTCGGTCTTTCCGAACTCGCGCATCAAGACAGTCTCGCGCTACGGCGAGGCCGGCTTCGAGCACCATCGGCGACCGGCCGGTTCCGTCATGGTGGTGATCTTCGATCTCGACGGCCAGGAGTTCATGGGTCTAAACGGCGGGCCGATCTTCAAGTTCAGCGAGGCGATCTCGCTCGTCGTCCGTTGCGACACGCAGGACGAGATCGACCACTACTGGAACACGCTCGGCGCCGGTGGCGACCCGCGCGCGCAGCAGTGCGGCTGGCTGAAGGACCGCTACGGCCTGTCGTGGCAGATCGTGCCGAGCATCATCGGGCAGCTGATGACTGGCCCGAACTCGGAACGCGTGATGGCAGCCGTCATGCAAATGAAGAAGCTTGACCTCGCAGCGATGCAGGCCGCAGCCCACTGAACGCAGTACGAGAAAGGAGCATCCCATGAACGTACAACCGTATCTCTTCTTCGAAGGCCGCGCCGACGAGGCGCTCGCGTTCTATACGAAGGCGCTCGGCACCAAGGTCGACATGGTGATGCGCAACAACGAGGCGCCTGAACCGCCGCCGCCCGGCATGCTGCCTCCGGGCAGCGAGAACAAGGTGATGCACGCATCGTTCAAGGTCGGTGACACCGACGTCATGCTGTCGGACGGCCGCTGCTCGGGCAAGCCGAATTTCGCCGGCTTTTCACTGTCGATCACGGCGCCCGACGAGGCCGCCGCGCGCCGCATGTTCAGCGCGCTGGCCGAGGGCGGCATGGTAACGATGCCAATCGGCAAGACGTTCTGGTCGCCGTGCTTCGGCATGCTGACTGACCGCTTTGGCGTCGGCTGGATGCTCAACGTCGTGGCGGCTACCTGAACCCAACTCCCGGAGAAAAGCGATGAAGGCCGAGATCACCCCGCAGCACACCTGGCTGCACCAGCTGGTGGGCGAATGGCGCTTTGAAAGCGAAGCGGACTTCGGGCCGGACCAGCCTGCGATGAAGTCCGAAGGTAGCGAGCGCGTGCGCCTGCTCGGCGACACCTGGGTGCTCTGTGAAGGCAGCGGCAACATGGGCGGCGACCCGGCCCTGACGCAGATGACTTTGGGCTACGACCCCGCGAAGGGTCACTTCGTCGGCACCTTCATCGGCTCGATGATGAATCACATGTGGATCTATCACTTCGGCGCGCTGGATGCCGGGCAGAAGTTACTTGCGCTTGACGCCGAAGGGCCGGCCTTTGATGGACCGCCCGGCACGATGGCGCAGTACCGCGACGTGATCGAGATGATCAGCCGTGACGAACGCCTGCTGCACGGAAATGTCCAGGGACCGGACGGCCAGTGGACACGCTTCATGACCACGCGCTACACGCGTATCGGGTAAGGTTGCCGCTGGACACGCGCGAGAGGGTGGGACCATGAGCTACATGCTGCTGATCGTGGAACCGGTCGGCCAGCGCCGCGAACGCACCGAGGACGAAGGGCGCGCGTTGTACGACAGCATGCTGAAGTTCAGCGCCGACCTGAAGGCGCGTGGCCTGCTGAGCGTGAGCCAGTCGCTGCGCAGCGATGCCGAAGCGGTGCGCGTGCAGGTGCGGGAGGGCAAACGCACGCTGATCGACGGACCGTTTGCCGAAGCAAAGGAAATGGTCGGCGGCTACTTCCTCCTCACCTGCAAGAACAAGGAAGAAGCCGTGGCGATCGCGGTCGAATGCCCGGCCGCACGGTGGGCCACCGTCGAGGTGCGCGAGTTCGGCCCCTGCTTCACCTGATCCATTGAGTGATTCGCCCACCGATCGCCTGCATCGCACGATCGATGCGGTGTGGCGCATGGAGTCGGCGCGCATCATCGCCGGCCTGGCTCGACTGGTACGCGATGTCGGACTGGCCGAGGAACTCGCCCAGGACGCGCTGGTCGCCGCGCTCGAGCAGTGGCCCAGAGACGGTGTGCCTGACAACCCGGCCGCCTGGCTGACCCAGGCTGCGAAGCATCGCGCAATCGATCGGATCCGCCGCAAGGCGCTGCACGAACGCCGCCAGGACGAGATCACCTGGGAACTCGAGACGCAGCTGCAGGACGCCGCGCCCGATTTCGAAGCGCAAGTCGAAGCAGCGTTCGACGATCCGATCGGCGACGACCTGCTGCGGCTGATGTTTATCGCCTGCCACCCGGTGCTGTCGCGCGACGCGCGCACGGCGCTGACGCTGCGACTGCTGGGCGGCCTCACGACCGACGAGATCGCGCGCGCGTTCCTGGTGCCCGAACCGACGATTGCGCAGCGCATCGTGCGCGCCAAGCGGACGCTGGCCGAGGCACGCGTGCCCTTCGAGCTACCGCCCGCCGCCGAGCTTGCGCCACGCCTGGCCTCCGTGCTGGAAGTGCTCTACCTCATCTTCAACGAGGGCTACGCCGCGACGGCGGGTGACGACTGGACGCGACCCGCACTGGCCGAAGAGGCACTGCGGCTCGGTCGGGTTCTGGCCGGACTGGCACCGCGGGAAGCCGAGGTTCACGGCCTGGTCGCACTGATGGAGATCCAGGCCTCGCGCCTGCGTGCGCGCACCGGGCCAGGAGGTGAGCCGATCCTGCTGCTCGACCAGGACCGCTCCCGCTGGGACCGGATGCTGATTCGGCGTGGACTCGCGGCCCTCGATCGAGCCGACGAGCTCGCGCGTGCGCAAGGCGGACTCGGCTCGTACGCGCTGCAGGCCGCGATCGCGTCGTGCCACGCCCGCGCGCACGACGGCCGACGCGACCGACTGGAAACGCATCGCCGCGCTCTACGACGCGCTGGCGCAGCGCGCACCCTCGCCCGTGGTGGAACTGAATCGGGCCGTGGCGCTCGCCATGGCCTTTGGCCCGGCGGCGGGACTTGAAGTGGTCGACACGTTGCGCGATGAGGCGCAACTCAAGGACTATCACCTGCTGCCGAGTGTGCGCGGCGACCTGCTGTTCAAGCTGGACCGCTTCGACGAGGCGCGCAACGAATTCGAGCGCGCGGCGTCGATGACACGCAACGCCCGCGAACAGGCACTGCTGCGACGGCGCGCCGACGAGTGCGCGCAGCGGGCCGGGCCCTCGCGCTGAGGACGCGGCCCTACTTCGCCGCCACAGGCACAGCCGGCGGCAGCGGTTCCGGCACCCGGTTGCTCACCGCGGGGATCGACTGCAGGTAGCTGAAGATCGCTTCAAGGTCAGCGTCGGTGAAGTTCTTGTACATCGGGTACGGCATCGGCGGCAGGATCTCTCGGCCACGCCCCATGTGACGGCCCGTGCGGATCGTCTCCTTGAAGTTGCGCAGCGTCCACTTGCCGAGACCTGTTTCCCTGTCGGGGGTCAGGTTGGCGGTGAAGCTCACGCCCCACGGCCCGGCCCACGCAGTGTTGGTGCCATAGGCTGACATGACCCACGGCCCCTGCGCGGCCGGCGCCGGCGGCACCTTCTCGCTCTCGGGATGGCCCGACAGCATGCGGCTCATGTCGGGTTCGGGACCCTTTTCTCCCATGATCCACGGCGTATGGCAGTCGTTGCATACGGACGTCGTGACCAGGTACTTGCCGCGCGCCACCTTGTCGGCGGTTGTCTGGGCGGACTTCGAGGGCGTTTGCGCGCGGGCCGGCAGGGTGACGGCGAGCGTGGCCGCAACGGCGATCGCGAGGACGGCGTATTCCACGGGGATGCGTTTCATTTCAGTTCTCCTTTTGCCAGGTGTTGAGGTTCGTGTGAGGCCTGGACAGCCTCGGTGATCCAGCGTTCGACGAGGGCCACGCCCTCGCTGTCGACGACGCGCACGCCGAGCGGCGGCATGCGGGCCATCCGGTTCTCGCTCTTCATGCGCAGCGTCAGCATGTGCGCACCGCTGCCGTCGGCAGCGACGCGCTGCGCCGTTGCCGCGCCCTGCGGACGGAAGCGGCTCGAGTGGCCGAGCAGCGAGCGCAGCGTCTGCTCGGCACTGTCGGCGCTCGCCCCGGCGGACTGCGACAGCACCAGCTCGAGCCCGTCGAGCGCACCGGTTGCGTTGTGGCAGTGGCCGCAATTGGCATGCAGGTAACCGAGCGCCGCGCGCTCCGTCGGTGTGCGTGCGGCAATGCGCACGGGCGCGGCGAGCAGTGCGGGTGGCAGGTTCACGATCCGGCCCTGCGCAACCAGCGATCGCAGATCGGCAAACTCGCGGCGCGTCGCATCGGCGTGTGGAGCCAGCGGATCGCGGTCCGGCGACAGCTGCAGCGCGCTGAATCCCAGCACCGGCACCGCCGGGCCGTCGTGGCAGGCCAGGCAGTCATTGCGTGACGGCACGGAGTAGCGGCCGCCCGGCGCACCGGCGGCCGCGACTACGGCGCCGGCATCCCGCCACCAGCACCGCGTCGGTCCCGGTGGCGTTCCATGCATAGCTGGCGAAGCGCCACGCGCCGTCGGGGAGCCGCTCGATCATGCGCGTCTCGATGCGACTGCCGTAGCCGAACTCCTTCCACAGGCGCGTGCCGACCGGAAACCGCCAGGCGTCGGGCTGCGACGCATCGATCGCGCGGCCGCGCGGCAGGCGGATCCAGCGCTGCTTGCGCGTGCCGTCCGACCACAAGGGGTACTGCGGCGCAAAGGCGATGACTTCGGCACGAACGACGGTCGTCGAACCCGTCTCGAACAATCCGGTCTCGCTCAGCAGGCGCGGCAGCGGCGGCACGACCGGCTGCGCCGCCAGCGCGGCCGTCACGGCCGCAGTGGCGATCAGCAAGAGCAGCAGGTGCAGCGCTTTCATCGTGACGACATCCGGGTTCGGTCAGTCCGCGGGGGTCGCCGAAGAGATCTGCAGACGGCCGTCGCGGTGCTTGTTTTCGAAGGCGTGCACAGTAACCAGCCGAACGCAACGGCGTTCGTAATACTTTGCTCAGGATTTCCTAAAAGACTCCTAAACCGAGGCGGACCGGGCGGCAGAAGCCATGGCCCGGCCGTGCGCAGGCGGGCGGAGGAGAAGGTGCGTCGCTAGTCGGGGACGCGTTGCGCGGCGACCTGCTTGCGCAGCCAGGCCATGAATGTCTTCACCTCCGGACGCTGTGCTGCGCCCGGTGCGCCGACGAGCCAGTAGGCACGGTGCGCGAGCGTCGCGTATTGCCGTCCCTTCAGGGGCATGACGAGCCGTCGCTCGGCGAGGAACGGATCGAGCAGCGGAAAGCGGCCGAGTGCCACCCCCTGTCCCGATACCACCGCCTGCACAACCTGATCGTAGTGACTGAACGTGAGCACGCGACTCGTGCGCGGTCGCGCCGCGCCCATCGCTTCGCACCAGACCTTCCACGACAGCCACAGCGCAGTGCCGTTCGGGTCCTCCAGTTCGATCAGCGGCAGGCGCAGCAGATCCTCCACGCTGCGGATCCGCTGACCCTTGAGCAACGCCGGCGCGGCGACCGGCGCGACCTGCTCGCCGAACAGCCTCTCCGCACCCGGTCCCGCCGTTTCCTCCGGGCAGTAGCGCAGTGCGACGTCGAGCGAATTGCGCTCGAGGTCGCGCACCACGTTGTCGGCCACCACATGCACCGAGATGTCCGCGTGCTCCTTCTGGAAACTGGCGAGCCGTGGCACCAGCCACAACGAGGCGAAGGTCAGCGTCGTCGTCACGCGCACGACCGGCGTGGCCTGCACGCGCACGGCGGCCGTCGCCTCGCGCAACTGGTCCAGTACCTTCGATACATCGCGGTAGTAGCGGTCGCCGGCGTCGGTCAGCACCAGCGCGCGCGTACGTCGCTCGAAGAGCTTGACGCCAAGCTGCTCCTCGAGCTGCTGCACCTGCCGGCTGATCGCCGACTGCGTGAGGAAGAGCTCCGTAGCTGCTGCCGTGAAGGACAGCAAGCGGGCAGCGGCCTCGAATCCGCGCAGCAGGTCGAGCGAGGTCGGCAGGTCGCGCTGTCTATGCATTCCTGTCACTCATGCATCGCATCCCGGAATTTCGTTTGTCGCCGGGCGTCGGCGGAGCGACAGTGTGCCTCGTCATCACCGTAGGAGAAAGACCATGACCCGCACCGCCACCACCGAAGTCCTGAACAGCGTCACGCTCGACGTCAACGATCATCCGCTGGCGCTTCGCCTGCCGGTCGGCTCGGCCCTGTTCGCGGTCCAGGGCAAAATCTGGCTGACACAGGAACGGCAGATCGAAGACGTTGTCCTCGTGCCCGGACAGCGCTTCGATGTCAGGAGCAACACCCTCGTCCTGATCAGCGCCATCAAGGGAACCGCCAGTGTCCACGTTGCGCAACCGGTCGACGCCGCCGCGAGTAGCGCCACCGACATCCATGATTTTGCCCGCGAGCAGGCCCGGCTGCTGCGCCAACGCGAAGCCAGCCGTCTGGCGGACGTTGCGATCGCCCGATTCGCCAGCTGGAAGACGCTGGCACGCGGGTTCCTTGCCGCGCGGCCACGCACCATCACCCAGTAACTCCTGGCCGGGTAGCCTGCCCAGCTACCCGGATGCGATGTGACGGAGTCACATGGAAGGCGTGTTGCGCGAGGCCGCATTCGCCACCAGCTTCCGTTCCGGCGCGATTTCAATCGTTGCGGCTTCCGTAGCCAGCCACACGTGGCCTTCCTGGATGGTGCAGGTCAGCTTGATCGACCGCGCCGCCAGCGACTGCAGCGCCGCGGCATCCGCGTCCGAGAGAACGAACACGCTGAGGTTGGCAAGACGCGTGAAGGCGACCGAGTTGTCCTCCCACCACGCCTCGGCACGCCGCGCGCCATACGCCACCACGACCACCTGACGCGCCCGACCGCATGCCTTGCGCACATCTTTCTCGTCGGGCAGGCCGACGTCGATCCAAAGATCGATCACACCGGTGGCATCGAGCCTGCACAGATCCGGCTCACCTTCGGCCGACAGGCCGCGGCCGAAGGCGAGCGCTTCGTCGGCATAGAGCGCAAACGCGAGCAGGCGCACCATCAGCCGCTGCTCCGTTTCCGATGGGTGACGCGCGAGTGTCAGCGCGTGCTGCGCATAGACGTGACGATCCAGGTCCGAGACGAGCAGGTCGACGCGATAAACGGTGGAACGCAGGGCCATGCCGGCATTGTAGGAACACGCGGTTTGCCGACGCGGCGAACCCTCTCATGACAGGGTGGGCAACACCCCGACATGCCCGCGTGGCGTAGTAGGGTCGTCGATATAGACTGTGCTGACATTCCCGCGCCGAGGACTCGCGATGAACATCCGCGCCGCAAGCTGCCTTGCCCTCCTGGTGCCATTTGCCGCACTCGCCACGCCCGATGCCACGGAGGGCGGCAAGCTGGTGCAGACCCACAAGTGCGAGACCTGCCATCAGAGCAAGGTTTACGGACCGACAGGCACGATCTATCTGCGCAGTGATCGCAAGGTCACGACTTGGGCAAAGCTCAAATCACAGGTCGCAGCCTGTAACGCGATGCTGAAGATCGGGCTGTTTCCCGAGGAGGAGGAACATATCGCGGCGTTCCTCAACCAGACCTACTACAAACTGCCAGTGAAGTAGGGCCAGCGAGCGGCAGCCGCGCCATCGCTGCAGCTCAGGTCATCAGCACATTGACGATGGCGTTGCCGATTCCCACCAGGGCCGCGCCGGAGATCAGGCCCGCGCAAATCGGCTCGAGGCCTTCCACCCAGAACTCGTGCCCACGGGTGCCCCGTGCCGAGTAGCGCCGTCCCATCAGCCAGAACATCATCGCCCCGACCCACATCGCAAACGTTGCTTCAGGCGGCAGCACCACGCCCAGGCCGATCGAGACGGCCGACAGTCCGAAGCGACCTTTGGTCACCATGCGCGCGACCTCGATGGCAGCCGCGCTGATGGCCGCCACGATCATCGATACCACCGCCGAATAGGGCAACGCACTCACGCCCTTGGCGATGATTTCGGCCACGCCTTTCCACTGCAAGGCGGCGGGAAACGCGAACTGGTCCGACACCATGGTTGCGGTTGTGCGCACCCCGTTGGCATCCGGCTGCAGGAACAACAGGAAGAACAGCGGCACGCAGGCAACTGCGCCCGCGAAGATCCCGATCACGTGGCCGATCGCCTGCTGGCGCGGCTTGCCGCCGAGCATGTAACCGGGCTTGATGTCCGACAGCAGGTTGGCCGAGTTGGCAGCAATCTCGGCCGTCATCGCCGCCGGGATCAGGTTGCTGGCCGGGTTGGTGCGGTCGATTGCGCCCATCGTGAACTGGGTGATCTTGGACATCGAACCGGTCGGCGTCCACGACGTCAGCGCCATCGAGTTGGTGCAGATCACCGACAGCACGAAGATGAGCGGCAGCGAGATGAAGGCGAGCAGCCACGGCACGCCGAAGAACTCATGCGTGACCCACGCGCCGAGCACGCTGAAAAGCGGAATGCCCACGACCGAGATCCACAGCGGAAACTCGATGTGCTTCAGCACATCGGCGCCCTGCTCCCTGCTGCTGCGCTTGAAAAGCCCCTTGAAGATCTCCGGACGTCCGAGCAGGCTGACCAGCGAGCCCACCACCATCATCGTCACGCCCCACCACAGCGACCACTGGTTGACGATCTCGGCGCGCGAGATCGGCACCACCGCGCCGGTCGGACCTACGCGAGCGACGATATCGCCGACCTGGATCATGATGGGCGCGAGGATGACGAAGTTGATGAACGCGCCGAGCAGGCAGCTCGTCGCCACCGCAACGCCCATCAGCCCGCCCACGCCCAGCATCGCCGCATCGAGCGTCAGGCGCAGCCCGAGCTGGCGAATGTCCGTGCCGAGAATCGTGGGGATCCATCCGCTCACCTTCGCGGCCGCGGCGTAGTAGTAGCTGTCGAGCCGTTCGTGGAAGGTCCACGGCTCCTTCAAGCCGGCCCACTGGTCCAGGCGCAGGACCTTGAACTGCAGCAGCTTCATCCAGCCGTCGCTGATGATGGCCTGGTACAGGCCCGTGACGAGCGCTGTGATGCCGAGCAGGCGTGCCTTGAACATTCCTTCGTGGGCAGCGCCGGTGTAGAGCGCGTCGAGCACGACTCCGCTCGCGCGCCCCTCGGGAAAAGGCAGTTGCTCGTCGTTGATGAAACGCCGTTTCATCGGAAACGCCAGCAGCACGCCGATGATCGAAACGACGCACATCCAAGTGATCATGTGCCACCACGGGATGATGCGGTCCGTCACCAGCATGTAGGCCGCGAGGCTGGAAATCATCGGCCCGATCATGTAGCCGGCCGCGGTCGCGATCGATTGCGTGCAGTTGTTTTCCAGGATCGTGAAGTCCTGGGCGAACCCGGCACTCGCCATGATGCGGTAGATGGCGAAGGCCAGGATCACCGCGGTCAGACCCACGCCGATGCTGATGCCGGTCTTCGCGCCGATGTACATGGCGGTGGCCGCCAGCACGCCGCCCAGCAGGAAGCCCGTCAGCGCCGAGCGGATCGTCAGCTGCGGCATATCGCCGCGGTAGACGTTCTTAAACCACCACTCGTCCTTCTGCGCCCGGGTCCAGGTGCGAATCTGTTCTTCTTCGAGTTGTATCAGTGCCATGGGACGAGGATCTCGGAAGGGCGGGCGCCGCTATCTTGGCAGACTGCCGCCGAGGTGCCGGGCCGATCGGCTGCGATCCGAGCGACGCCGGGCTCCGGTCGAGATCAAGGCGCATCGGAATTTTCCGACCCGCCGAAACGTTACCGACGTCCGCCTGCGGCAATGTGATCGCCCCGCGCCGAAGCACGCGACGCCGATGCGTGCTCAATGCTTCAGAGCGCCGCTCGTCGCCGATCGCACTGCTGCAGTCCCCATCGCCCCCCGCGCTTCCATCTGGTAGATCATGTCGCGCACGATCGGGTAGATCTCGTTATGCCAGCGGCGACCGCTGAAGACACCGTAGTGACCCACGCCGGCCTGCATGTGGTGCTGCTTGAGGTACGGACGTATGCCGGGTGTCAGATCGTGCGCAGCCATGGTCTGGCCGACCGAGCAGATGTCGTCACGCTCGCCCTCGATCGTGAGCAGGGCCGTGCCGCGGATCGCGGCCGGCTCGATCTTCTCGCCTTGCCACTTCAGCTCACCGCGCGCCAGCGCATATTCCTGAAACACTAGCCGCACCGTTTCGAGGTAGAAATCCGCCGGCAGGTCAGCAACCGCGAAGTACTCCCGATAGAAGCTGCGCGTACCTTCCGCCTTGTCGTGCTCGCCGGCGATGATCGCGTTGTACAGATCGACGAAGGCCTTCACATGTCGTTCCAGATTCATGCTCATGAATGCGGTGAGCTGTAGGAAGCCCGGGTACACGCGACGGAAGGCGCCGCGGTAGCGCAGTGGAACGGTCGCGATCAAATGACTTTCGAACCAGTCGATCGGCTTTGCCGTGGCCAGTTCGTTGACCTTGGTCGGATTGATCCGGCAATCGATCGGGCCCGCCATCAGCGTCAGGCTGAGTGGCTGGGCCGGGTGGCCGCCCTGCGCCATCGCGGCGACCGCGGCGAGTGCAGGCACGCAGGGCTGGCACACGGCGACCATGTGTGCGCCCGGCCCGATCACTTCGAGGAAGTGGACCAGGTGCGCGATGTACTCGTCGAGACCGAAGCGTCCGTGCCAGTAGGAAACGTCGCGCGCGTTGCCCCAGTCGGTCACGTAGACGTCGTGATCTTCCAGCAGGGTGCGCACCGTGTCCCGCAGCAGCGTGGCGAAATGACCGGACATCGGCGCCACAAGCAGCACGCGCGGCCTGCTCACCCGGCCGGTCCCTGGAAAATCGCAGGAGCTGCGCGAATGGCGTGTCGACGATCACTGCCTCGGTCACTGCAACCTCACGGCCGCCGACGATCACTGTGTCGATGTCGAATGCGGGGCGCGAATGCGTGAGCTGTGCTCGGGCGATCAGTTCGAACGCGGCCGCGGCGCGCGCATTCGAGTCGCTGCCGGGATACGCCAGCCGCGCCGACGCCAGCACCTGGCCGGGATGTTCGAGCAGCGTCAGCGCCGATCCGGCCGCCGCGCGCAACGGGTAGAGCAGGTCCGTGTGGGTCTGGTAGGTCTCGTACAGCATGGATGTTCCTCGGCGGCGAGTCTTTCCGGGAGACAACGCAAGGACCGCGCCACTTCGCTGACGCGGAAGCGCGCACATCTGGCATGGCGCTTGCGACGCAATCGGACAGACGCGGAATCGAGGGGAGCGGCAGTGGCGACATCGAAAGCGGTGCTTACGATCAGCAGCAAGAACTATTCGTCGTGGTCGCTGCGAGGCTGGCTGCTCGCGCGCTTCGCCGGCCTGCCGTTCAACGAGAAGGTCGTGGCGCCGGACGATCCGGACGTGCGCGCCGAGATGCTGCTGCTCGCCTCGTCGATCCGCGTGCCGAGCCTGAAGGATGGGCCGGTGACGGTGTGGGACACGCTCGCCATCGCCGAGTACTTGAACGAGACGCGTCCAAAGGCCGGCCTGCTGCCGACCGACAAGGTGGCGCGTGCGCACTGCCGCGCGATCTGCGGCGAGATGCACTCCGGGTTTGCCAATCTGCGCTCGGCGCTGCCGATGAACCTGCACGGGCACTTTCCTGGCTTCCGCATCTGGGCGCGCGCGCAGGCCGACATCGACCGCATCGTTGAAATCTGGACCGGCTGCCTGGCCACCTATGGCGGCCCCTACCTTTTCGGCAAGCACCGCTCGATGGCCGACGCGATGTACGCCCCGGTAGCCACGCGCTTTCTCACCTACGACGTCAAGCTCCCGTCGGCGTGCGCCACCTACTGCCGGACGATTCTTGCGATGCCAGAAATGATCGAGTGGATCGCGGCCGCGAAGAAGGAACCGATGGAAATCGAGGAGCTCGAAGCCGAGTTCTAGTCTTACGGTTGGGCCGACCGTCGCGCGGTGATCATTTCCAGGGGGAGGGCTCGGGCACCGCGCAGGGCGGATCGACATCGACGGTACCGAAGTCCGCCGGCGAAACGATCTCCAGGTATTCCATGTCCGGTGAGTAGTCGAACAGAAAGTGGCGTATGCCGGGCCGCTGGTGCACGCAGTCGCCGGCCTCGACCAGCGTCTCCTTGTCTTCGTACATGAAGCGCGCCCAGCCCTTCAGCATGATGACGACATGAAACGCCGCCTCATGACGGTGCCAGCCGGTGCCCTGTTCGGGTGCGGAATGCGCCTTCACGAGCTGCACCAGGACCTTGCCGTGGGTGGCATCTGCGACGCCCAAATCGCGATAGAGAAAGAAGTCGCGCAGGCCATCGCCGCGCCATGGCGTGTCCGATGACTTCACGTGGGAGAACAACGACCCCGTCTTGTCCAGCATGGAATCCTCCGTGCTTGTTCGTTGTGACGCATTGCAACAAGCAGGAAGCATTCCAATCCTCAGCCGGGCGCGCATCGGGAATTCCGATCGCGCAACGGATCACTCGATTCGCAGGCCTTCCTCGAACTCGATCCCGTGCTCGAACGTCAGCTCGGGTGTCTTGCGCGGCTTGATCAACGTCGTCTTGCGGTACTTGAGCGCGACGGACGCACGCGCAGCGCCCGGTGTGATCTTGCGGATCGCGCCGCCCTGAATCGTCAGCGCGAGGCTGTCGAATTCCGCGGCGAGATCAATAGTCAGCTGCAGCACCGGCAACCGTACGCCGGCCGCACCGAGCTTGATGTCGACGTTCTGCGGTGCCTGCAGCGAACACTTGCCCCAGCGCACCACGGCGCGCTCGTCCGGCGGATGCTTGGCCGGGTCCGCGTACTCGTGCAGTTCATGCACCGCGGCCCACGCCTTGAAGACCAGTTCGAAGATGTCGCGATCGAGCACCTTGTCCACCGCCGCGGCCGCCTCCTCGGCGACGAATCCGAGCACCGTCCCTGGCAGTGAGGCGTGCGCGTCATTTTCTTCGACGTAGCGCTCCAGCGCCGTCTGCATGGCGCCCTTCTCGACGGCGAGCAATTGCGTCAGCGTCATGCCGGTGTCATTCATCGCGCTTCTCCTGCGTAATGTGTGCCTCGGGCCGCACGGCAGCGTGGGGCCCCGACACTTCGATGTGGATGTGCAGTCCGGCACCTTCATGCGGACTGAGTCGCGGTGGCTCCGCCGCTCCGGCCCACTCGGCAGCGACGCTCGGCTTGCCGGCGGCGGCTTCGCGCACCTTCGGTGTCTTGACTCGACCTCTCAGGAACCAGCCTCCCGCCGCGGCAAACGGAAGGCCCGCGGCCGCAAACCACCACGGTGACATGCCCTCGTTCGGCGTCGGCCGGATGACTGCCGGCGGAACCGGGGCCGGCGGCGACGCCGGCGCTGCGGGCGGCGGCTCGGTGCCTGCCGGTGCAGGCGGAGGCGCGACGCCTGCGGGCGCGGGCGACGCCGGCGGCGGAGTCGTGTCGACCGGCGTCGGCGGCAGCGTCGGCACGGGCATCGGCAGTGGTTCGGGCGCGGGTGCGAGTGTCGGAGGCGGGTCGGGGGCGGGCGCCGGCGGCGGAGGCGCTGACGGCGGCGGCGGTTTGGCGGGCGGTATCGAAGGAGCTGGCGGTGCCGGTGGAGTCGGCGGCGTCGGTCTTGCAGCGGCCACGAATACACGCACGGCGCTGCCGCGCGGAACTTCGGTGTCGGGTGCCGGATCCTGCTGCAGCACCGTTCCCGCCGGCGCATCGGACTCGCGCCGTTGTCGCTGCACGGTGAGATCGCGTTCCTGCAGCGCCTGTTCGGCGCGCGGCAGCGGCAACCGCGTGACACGCGGCACACGAACCAGCGAGCCGTCCGACACGACGAGCGTCACCGTCGCTCCGGCCTTCACTTCCACGTTGCGCGGCATCTGATCGACGACCCGTTCGCGCGGCTCGCTCGATGCGCGCATCTGTGTGGCCGCCTGCAGCCTCTGGCGCTGCAGATCGGTGCGTGCATCGTTCGCCGACCAGCCGACGTAATCGCGCACGACGATCGGTGCGGGAGGCGCCGCGGCGACCAGGATGCGGACCGTCGAGCCGCGCCGCACGACGGTGTCGGCAGCGATGCCCTGGTCGATCACGGTGCCGGGCGGGGCCGACGCGGGCCGCTCCTCGAACGTGGGCCGCAGTTCGAGCCGATCGAGCAGCGCACGTGCGCGCTCGATGCGCTGGCCTCGCAGGGACGGCATCACGACGAGCGAGCCATCCGATGCGAGCAGATCCACGACCGTGCCCCGCGGCACCTCGACGTTGCGCGGCTTCTGGTCGAAGACTTCGCCGCGCGGTCGCACTGAAGGCCGCGACTGCACCTGTGGCTTCAGGCCGGCGCTGCCCAGCTCGGACGCCGCGACGGGCGCGGGTGCGCCGATGTAGTCGCGCACATACACCCGCGGAATCGCGACCGACGGGTTTGTCATCGTGCTCATCGGACCGGTCAACGGCGGCGATGCGGAACTGGACGACGGCGACGGCGCCCTGGCAACGGTCAGGCGTACCGATGTGCCGCGCGGCACCTCGCGGCCCGGCTCGGGCGCCTGCCCGATCACGGTGCCAGCCGGTGCGCTCGAGTTCTGCTCGACGACCGACCACGACAATCCTTGCCGCTTCAGCAGTGCCAGCGCAGAAGCCGACGGCTGCTTCTGCAGGGGCGGCACCACGACCAGCGAACCGTCGGACACGGTCAACACGACCGTCGCGGGCCACGGCACGACCGACGCGCCAGGACTCTGGTCGATCACGATGTCGAACGGCCTGCTCGATGCCCGCTGCCGCCGCTCGACCTTCGCGATGCCCTGCAGTCGTTGCGCGGCGTCGACGTAGCGCTGGCCGATCAGCGCCGGAATCGTGACCGACTGCGGCGGCCGCACATCGTCCTTCGGCGCGATCTGCGCCGGCAGGACCTGCATGGGCTGAAACTGCCTGGTTGAAGGTGTAGGTGTAGCGCAGGTGCAGGCGCGGCCGGTCTGATCTGCTGAGGAGCCGGCGCAACCGCCGGCGGAACGGCCTGCAACCTGGGCTGCGGCTGGACGTCGACGCACTGGCCGGAGCGAAGCGCCTGCTCCCGATTGGCCTGTGGGATCTGGGTGCACGGGATGGGCTGTGCAATCACCCCTGACACAGCCCATGCAAGAACCGCAGCAAGGCATCGCGCCCTGCGGCAGCACCCGTTGCCCGCTCGGCCGCCCATGGCTGGATCTTCTTCTGCGTCGCGATCAACGCTCCGCCTTCCCACCATAGTGCGCGCAACGGAACTTCGCCACAGTCGTCACGCGCACGTGGGAGGGCATTCGCCGCGGATCGGCCCGATTCCGGCGGCAATTTCGGCGTTCTCGGTCGCGCGCACTCGCCAGAATCGACTGCATGAATGGTCTGTTTCGGCGTCTCCTCTCCTGCACCGCCGCGCTGCTCGCTGCCGTGCTGGTGGCCGGCTGTTCCAGTGGCATGGGCAAGGACCAGTGCGTGCTGGCCGACTGGCACATGATCGGCTTCGAGGACGGTCTGCAAGGCTGGCCGGCGGACCGGATCGGCGTCCATCGCGTCGCCTGCGCCAAACATCAGGTCACGCCCAATCTCGCCGCCTACATGGAGGGACGCCAGCGCGGACTGCAGGAGTTCTGTCAGCCGAAGAACGGCTTCAGCGTCGGCCTGCGCGGCGGCGGCTATGCCAACGTGTGCTCAGGCCCGACCGAACCGGCGTTCGTCGACAGTTACCGCTACGGCCGGCAGATTCACGACGCGCGCACCGAGCTGCGCCAGACGCAGTCACGACTGCGCAGCGCCCGCGACGGGCTGTCCCACACCGAGGCGGGCATGGCGAGCGTCACGACGGAGCTGGTGTTGCCGGGCGTGCCGACAGATCGCCGCGCCTTCCTGGCGACGGAGCTGATTCGACTGACACAGGAACGCACCGAGCTGATCGCGCGCATCGATCAACTGACGGCGCGAACGCAGCAGCTTGCGGTCAACGTACAGGAACTCGAACGCCAGAGTCCTTACGCGCTCTGAGCTTCGCTGGGTTCGGGCTTGTTGGACGAAATCGGCTACCAGCCAACTGCGCGCGCCATGCGGAGCATTAGGTCGTTGCCCTCGCCATCACGCACCGCGTGCGAAAACCACAAGGACGAAGCTGCGAGCCAACGCGTCAGCACGAGCTTGATGCCCGGCTCTACGCTAGGCCTTGGCGCTCGTGGCCAAGGGAGGCAGCTCGCGACCGAGGCTGTGTGAAAACTTGAATTCCTTGCGTTTTCGGTGGCCGGTTTGATACTCCCGAAGGGTCGATCGTTGAATACAGAGCCAACTGAGAAGTCGAGTCCACCGTCGCAGGATTCGACAACGAGTTTTCACACAGCCTTATATGGACACCGCCCGGTTTGCCAAGTTGATCTTCATGTGATGCCTCAACGAGGTACTGGCTGCAGTCTTATATCCGGCCTTGTCGTGCAGACCGAAGCCTGCAGGCCCTGATGGAATGCGCCAAGAACGTCCTCATCTCGACCGCGCGCTTGATGTGCGCAAGGCCGTGTTCAGGTTTGCGTTCTTGCGGTCCGACCTGTCTTGCCATCACTCGGGAATCAACCTCAGCAACCTATCGGCTTGTGAACATTTCCATTCAGTTCATCGGCTACGCTGGTCTCACGCTCACGTAGTCCTTCTGATACGCCCGCCCGTGAGCC
>CAVRUR010000002.1:0-141361 GCA_963724365.1 uncultured beta proteobacterium
CCCACGGAGCGCTACGAGAGTGCGGCGGCGCTGGCTGACGACCTCGAGCGCTACCTGGCTGGTGAGTCAGTCAAGGCCCAGCCCGACAGCCGCAGCTACAGACTGAAGAAGTTCGTCGCCCGCAACAAGCTGCCAGTGGCCGCTGCCAGTGCGATCGTGGTGGCTGGCATTGGCCTGGTGGCGTTGTGGCAGGGCAATGAAGCGCGCACTCAGGCACAGCGTGCCACGGCGCTCAATACCTTCGTGCTCGGCTCTGATCCGCACCGCCGACCCCAACGCCAGCGCCCAGACCAAGGCCGCCGATGTCGCCATGCTCAACACCATCGAGCAACGCATCGACTCTGAGTTCAAGGCTCAACCGACCAGCTGCTGCAACTGCGGGTCACCGTCGGCGACGTCGACAAGGAACGGTGGCGAAACGGCTGAGGCCCAGCGCGTCGACCAGCGCGCGGTCGACGAGCCGCTCAATGCTGCCGGCCGATGACCTACTGCTGCTGACCGCCCGCGCGCGGGCGGCCGACGGCAAGCTGATCGTCTCATCAGTTGCCTCGGCCAGCTTGGATGGCGCCATCAAGACTCCTGGAACGAAGGGGCCGCTGGCGCCGATTCTGCTGATCGATGCCTCGTCGATCCGCACTCCGACGCAGCAACTACTCTGGCGTACCCTAGTTCACGCTCCGGCCAGGCGCTTCGACACTCTGAACGAGGCCATGGAAACGGCAAGGCGGTACTTCGGCGACGGCAGCCGCCAACAACTCAAAGTCGTCCTCCCTATGCGGAGCGAACCTTTATCTTCGGAGAGCGCGCGGACGCGGAGCGTCTGATCGAAACGTCGCTGGCGCACGCGCGCGGGCCCGGCCGGATGGCGTCACTTCCAGCGTCGAGTACCAGGATGTAAACACCGGCCACATGAGCGGCCCTGTGCGAATCCGGGCGCAGCGCCGAAATGCTGTCGAAGCTGTGGGAAGCGGTCGCGGCAGTGCGGGCGGCGCATGGGGAACACAGCGTGCAGCTGGAGCGGCAGCTGGAAGCACTCGGGGCCTGCCTCAACGCTGTAGACGATCCCACGACGGTCAGGATTGAGGAGGATATTTATGCCATCGCCGCAGCCCGCGAGCGGCGCCGTCAACTCACCTGATGCGCCGGGCCGAAGAGGCGCTCGATTCAGCAATGGGCCAACGCGATTGGCATGCGGCCGAGCGTTACTACCAGAGTGCGGTCGAGAACGCGCAGGCGATCACCGACCCCGCACTGCGCGCAAGGCTGACGCGGGGGCTCGCGATGAGCCGGGTATGTCTACTCGCCCAGCGCGGTGACGCCGAAGAGGCGGAGCAGTTCGCGGCGCCGATCGGCGGCCAGCTTCGACACCGAGTTCGGCCAGATCGGAAGATTGACCCCGGGCCAAAGCTGCTTTTTGGTCGTGCCGCGAGCTTCGCCCAGCGGCAGAACGAGCGCTACGCGGAAGCGGTGCGCACGGCGCAGACGATCATCGAACGCTGCCGCGCAACCAAGCGCTCGGCCCTGATGGCTTGCGAGGCGCGGCCGCTGCGGGAGATGGCGCTGGCGGAGTTGGGATGGGGGCGCAATGTCGAGGCTATGGCGACGATGCAGGAGTGCTTGAAGAGCGCACGCAAGCTCGATAACGACCCCAACACGGCCCTTGCCTACGGCCGCGCCTTGCTCGCCAACGGCCGGGCGCAGGAAGCACTTGAACCGCTGCGCATGGCCTATGGGGCGTGGCTCAGCAGTAACCAGCCCGGAGGGGTCTTCGCGGCCGAAGTCGAATACTGGTTCGGTCAGGCCTGGATCGCCCATGGCGAGGTCAAACGCGGCCGCTGGATGATGGCCGAGGCGCGGCGGGTGCTGGCCAAGTCCGCGCTCCCCTCGCATCGGTGCGCTCGCGGCACGGCCGGCGCCGTGAATCATCGTCCCTCGTGAGCAAGCGCACCGGCTCGGCGTCTTCAACTGGCTTGTCACTCAACCATCGATCGTCCAATCCTGTCGCCCAGATGGCCACACAGGCCGCGCTATTGCATTCAAAATGCGGTCTGCCGTCGATTACCGGAAGCCGACGATGGGCGACGTCACGGTCTTGCTGCACCGCATTCCGGAAACGATCGCGAGGCACTCGACAGCCTTTTGCGCTGCTGTACTCCGACATCCATCGGATGGCGCGCGCCCGTCTTGCCGAGAACGGTCCGCAGACGATGCTCGACACGACGTCGCTGGCGCACGAGGCCTATCTGCGCCTGCAGGGTGCTGGCCGCATCGATCTCGACTGCCGTGGCCGCTTCATGGCCTACGTCTCGCGGGTGCTGCGCTCGGTGATCGTCGACTTCGCGCGCAAGCGCAATGCCGAGCGGCGCGGCGGCGGCCACGCCAATCTGACGCTGAATACCGAGATTGCCGGCTCGATCGGCAACCAGGACGAGGACATCATCCGCATCAATGATGCGCTGGACGAACTCGACAAGGGTCGATCCGCGCCTGCGCAAGGTCGTCGAGATGCGCTACTTCGCCGGCCTCAGCGAGCAGGAGATTGCTGACGCGCTGGAACTGAACGAACGCACCGTGCGGCGCGACTGGGAGCGTGCCCGGCTGCTGCTGTCGGTGTCGCTGAAGCGCTGACCACCGTTCATCGGCCCGGAGCCCATGCGGTGCCCGGTTTTCCAGTTCGAATGCGTCTTTGCGGTGAACGTAAGTCGCGCGCGCGCGGATGATTTGGAGTTGACCCGCCGTGCTCGCCGCACTGGAGGAAAACAGTGGAGTCCGCTCTTCGGCGACATCTCGCACTGCAAAGGGGCTGCTTTCAAGCGAATCAGTCGGCGACGCCGAAAGTCCGGTCATGGCCGCACGGCGCCATGCTCGAGCAGCCGGCCACGCCTACACGTGATAGGGAATCCGTTGGTCCGACCGTCGCATCGCAGTGGCGCTCGGCTCTGGCTGACTTTTAGTTGTCGGCGTAGCGGGCATCTAGCGACATTTGTGTTGCCTGGTCGGCCAGTCGCCGGGGCAGTTCACCTGCGAAAGGAGGCCCCCGGCCAAGCCTTCGATGCTGCAGGCGATCCAGCCGGACCAAAGTGCTGCGGTGCACGCGCAACCGCTGGCTAGAATGCGTGGTCCATGCATCCGCTACAGGCGCTATTCGACAACAACCGCACGTGGTCGCAGCGCATGCGCCGCAGCGATCCCGAATTCTTCGCGCGCCTTTCGCGCCAGCAGTCTCCCCACTATTTGTGGATCGGCTGCGCTGACAGCCGGGTGCCGGCCAACGAGATCGTCGGTCTCTTGCCCGGCGACCTCTTTGTCCACCGCAACGTCGCCAACGTGGTGGTGCACAGCGACCTCAACTGCCTTTCCGTGATGCAGTTCGCAGTCGACGTGCTCAAGGTGGGGCACATCATCGTGTGTGGCCACTACGGGTGCAGCGGGGTGAGTGCGGCGCTCGAGAACCGCCGCGTGGGCCTTGCGGACAACTGGCTGCGCCACGTGCAGGACGTTCACCACAAGCACCAGGCGCGGGTCGCGGCTTTCGCGGACACGGCGCGACGCATCGACCACCTGTGTGAGCTCAACGTGATCGAGCAGGTCGCTAACGTCTGCCAAACGACGATTGTGCGCGACGCGTGGGACCGCGGTCAGCCACTCTCCGTACATGGCTGGGTCTACGGCCTCGAGAATGGACTCGTGCGCGATCTCCTAGCAACCGTAACCGGGCGGGATCAGTCGGACGAGAGGTGCGGGGCAGCACTCGCCGCGCTGTGATCAGGGAGAACACCTCATTGGCCACTCGTGGCCGACATCGCGTTATGGACGCGTCCAGACGCAAGAGGCGGCGATGCTGAGACCCTTGCAGGGAGTTCGTTAGTTTCATCAAACAAAGTCCAGCGTGGGCAATCCCCCGAGGCCTTGAATGCAGTGCCAGATATAGACCGCGAGGCCGTCATCGCCGGTCCAAAGGGTGTGACGTCCTTGGCCATACCGCCCGCGCATCTGCACTCGCTGCTCAATCGAATGCATCGCAAAAGAACGGGCGCGCTCAAGCCAGATCGGATCGCTCGTGCGTTTGTATAGCTTTAGAAATGCGTAACCGTTGCCTGCCGTGCCATGGCATAGCCCATACCCTTTGATGAGCGGGCCGGCCTTCCAGACGGCGTTTCCAGCCCCGAGGAGCATGGTGTCCATCTCGGCCGATCGCTGCCACGGGAAATCCGCCATGGCCGTGACGACGCCGGGTGCGCCGTGACACCACTGCATCAGCATGCTCGGCCGCTCAGGTCGCGACTTGAAGGTTCCGGGCGGCCAATTGACGGCGCTGTTTTCGTCGACCACTTTGGTCGCACGCAGAGTCGCTACACAGCGGTCATAGAGTTCGCGTCGTTGATCCGCATCGAGCAAGCTCGCACCTTTTAGCAACGCAAAGGCATTGCCGACAAAGCCATGTCCAGCCCCGAGGTATTGAACGACCTGACCATACAGATCCTGCGTCCAGAGATAACACTGCGCCTTCTGGTCGAAAGTCCAAGTTTGCCAAAGCTGCTCAACGTTCTCCAGGAACAGTTCGCGCCACCGTTGCTCTCCGGTCGCCTCCCATAGGTGCCAAGCCGCCAGCATGGTTCCGGGAGCGGCCCACAGCGCTTCGTTAGTCGGATTGGGGATGTTGGCCTTGACCGAGACGTAGATCTGGTCGGCCACCGCTGCGTGATTGCGTCAACAGCCAGGCCGCGAGCAGGATGCCGACCTCGCCAAGGAAATAGGACGGGACAACGCTGCCTGTGTCGGGATCTGCCCGATACGCGGCCGGACTCGTTCGATGGCGGTTGTCGGATCGAGAGCTAAGTTGACCGGCACCTTCGCGCTGGAGGTACCACAGCGCCCACAGCACGCCCGCACTCCCGAGGTACAAGGCCTTGAACCCGGACGCGTGGCTCGTCGCCCTCGATCGTCGAGCGGATGCAATGGCCAGTTGCCATTGGTACCGCGTGCGCGCTCGGCATCGTGGACGATCGATTGGATGACTTCCCGGGCTCGCACCTCATCCCAAGCGATATCCACGAGCGGCTCGTGACGTTCGGGATGGAAGAGCATGCGGCCGACTGGGGTGGGTGTTCGCATAGATCACTCTAGCCTGAGAGCCGCGAACTGTCCGCTATCAGGCGATCTACGCCTTTGACCTTAGTGTCCGCACTTGGCCGGGTCGAGCCCGTTCGGGTCCGCCTTCAGTTCGTCTCGCGGCCGAGGTATGCAACAACCGGCTCGAGGATGGCTGGAAACGACGCCGCCGTGGCGGCGGCAACTGACGCCCACGGGTACGAGAGGCCGAGGAGCCAAGTTCGTACTTCCGTCGCAGCTTCGGGGGGCAGCACGAGCATTTGGTCGATCGTGATCACGAGGCATGTAGCGACAGGCGTGTCGTCGTCTCGAAACGTCCACTCATATTTGCCACAGCCGACGCGAACGCGCTTCGAATCCTTCTCGGTCATCCCGACCAGCCAGTCGCACGAAAACTCTGTGGCGTCTTCGCTTGGGCGAGCCAAGTAGAAGGAGTAGATGTTCTCGTAAGTCTGGTTGAAGCGCCGAACAAGAACGTCCGCTATCGCTTCCATTCCGCGTGTTACCGCCGGGAAGTGAATCTCCGCAGATCGGTTGCGGATCTCCAAGCAAGCATCATGGGCGAAGACACCGTGCAGCAGGTGCGGACGGTTCTCGTCCTTTGCATGAAAATAATCGCGAAGCACGCGTTCGGGCGACATGTGACGTGGCCACCTCGGGAGCGAGTTCCATTGAAGCCCGTACGATGTCCGCTGTCCAGTAGGCACGTCCGTTATGCGGCAGATCAGGCAGAACGGCGCGATGTCTCGATGTGGCCGCAGTCGTCTTCAGTGCGGACACCCTTTGTTGTCGGTCACCGCCTCACTGGCCCGGCGGAGGTTCCCACAGTTCGACCTTGTTGCCCTCGGGATCCATGACCCAGCCGAACTTGCCGTACTCCGAGTCATCGGTCTTTTCGAGCACATTGCAGCCCTCTGCACGCAGTGCATCGAGCAGGGTACGCAGGTCTGCCACCCGGTAGTTCACCATGAACGTGGACGTACTGGGGGCAAAGTAGTCGCCGCCCGTTTCGGCGACGGACCAGATCGTCGTGCCCGGCGCTGGCTTGCCGTCAGCGTCGGCCCAGCGAAAGGCGGCACCGCCCCACTCCTGAACATCGATGCCAAGGTGCTTCTGGTACCAGGCACGCAACGCGACAGCATCCTTCGCCTTGAAGAAGATCCCACCGATGCCTGTGACTCTGTTCATGCGTTCCTCCGGGGCTGTCGAATTTGAGCCGCCGCGGCCTGACGCGGGCCAGCGCCGCTCAGAAGCGCATTTAACTGCAGTCGACGCAGACAATCCAGAGATCTGCGTGCAGAGTGAAACGGCGCGGCAGTCAGGACGGCCCGGGGACCCTTCAATAACGCAACCTATTTCTTCGCCGCGGGCATTGCTGCAGGCGGTGTCGCCGGTGCTGCAGGAGCAGGAGGCGCATCCGAGTTCCACGTATCGCGGATATACAGCCACTTGCCGTTCTTCTTTCGAGAGACAGAGAGAAACTTGCCGGTGTCGACGACGGCGCCCTTCACCGTCACCTTGTAGGTCCCCGACTCCCAGCCCATGGCGCCCGAGACACCGACTTCGGTCTTGGGATCGATGACAAAGACCACTCCTGCGGCCTTCGAGGCCGCGACATCCTTGGTGAAGAATTCCAGGATCGCCGCTCGACCCCGCACGCCCGGCGCACCAGGCGGCAGCAAGAGTGCGTCGTCGGCATACTGCGCAGCCACTCCCTTCGCATCGGCACTGTTGTAGGCCTTCTCCCAGCTTGCAGTTTGCGCGCGCAGTGCTGCCGCATCGGCGCTCGTTGATGATGCTGCGTACGCAAGAGCCGACATCGAGCCCAGCAGCACGACGATTCCGTAAGCAAGCCACGACAACTTCTTGGAGCGGACCATTCACTTCCCCCTTGGGTCTTGAGTTGGCAGTCGCCAGGACGAGCCGGCGGATAGTACGTGAGCGATTGCCGTGTACGGAAGGTCGATGTGTTCCGAAGTCGGACTCGCGGCTACGGGTCCGCTGTCGGACGGCTCCTGTAGCAGGTCGAATGACCCGCCATTGGCTGCAAGTTCTTTCTGCCAGCGGGCCGGACCGCGCCCTTGGGTCAACGCACTATCTCAGCCGCACATTTTCACGCGAGAGCTGGAGGATCGACGAGCAGCCCATCAGCTTCATCCCGCGCTCGATTTCCGCTCGCATCAGGCCCAGCGCTCGCTCGACTCCAGCCTGGCCGGCAGCCGCCAGCGGAAACAGATAGAAGCGTCCTAAGCCGACGGCCTTGGCACCGAGCGATAGGGCCTTGAGGACATGCGTGCCGCGCTGGATGCCTCCGTCCATCATCACATCAAGACGATCCCCCACGGCATCGACAATTTCGGCCAGTTGATCGAAGGGAGCGCGCGAACCATCGAGCTGTCGACCGCCGTGGTTGGAGACGATGATGCCGGTGCAGCCGATGTCGGCGGCCCGTCTGGCGTCGGCGGCCGACATGATGCCCTTCAGGCAGAACTGGCCGTTCCATGATCGGACCATGGCCTCCACGTCGTTCCAGTTCATCGACGGGTCCAGCATCTCCGTGAAGTAGCGGCCGATCGACATGGCACCGCCACCCATGTCGACGTGCTCGTCCAGCTGGGGCAGGCTGAAGCGCTCGTGGAGCAGGTAGTTCAAGCCCCACATCGGCTTGACCGCGAACTGAAACATCCCGGCCAGTGTCAGCCTGAATGGAATGGAAAATCCGGTGCGCAGGTCACGCTCGCGGTTTCCTCCGGTGATGCTGTCCACGGTCAGCATCATCACGTCGACACCGGCCGCCTTGGCACGTTCGAGCATTGCGCGATTGAGACCGCGGTCCTTGTGGAAGTAGAACTGATACGCCTGCGGCGTCGCGTACGCCTTGCGCAGTTCTTCGAGGCTGACCGTGCCCAGCGACGACACGCCAAACAGAGTCCCGTACGTCGATGCTGCGGCTGCCACTGCCCGTTCGCCCCGATGGTGGAACAGTCGCTGGAGCGCGGTTGGGGAGCAGTAGACGGGCATGGCAAGCTTCTGGCCCATCACCGTCACGGAAAGATCGACGGACTCGACTCCGCGCAGGACATTGGGAACGAGATCACAGCGCTCGAAACTTGCGGTGTTCTGCCGATGGGTCACCTCATCGTCCGCCGCGCCGTCGATGTAGTTGAAGATCGGACCCGGCAGCCGTTGCCTCGCCAGTTCCCGGAAATCGTGGAAATTGTGACAGTCACTTAGGCGCATGTCGGAATTGAATCCTCAGCTAACTGCAGCGAGCAATCGCACGATCGACGGATGTCCATTCCCCGGACAACCGCATCTTCAGGCCGCGAGGCAATGTGCTCGAGGGGACCCGATTTCAGGCGCCCTTGTCGATTTTCGATTGCGGCAGCCATTGGCCGGCAAAGAAGCTTCGTGTTCCAGCGGTACTGCCCTCCGACCTCGAACAACGCATTCGTGATCTGTCGGAGCGAACAGACACGCACCGCGTCGACCAGCACCTCGAATTCCTTTGACATGTGCAGGTGCGCCCGGTACGGCCCCCCTCCATTGCCCCGCCTAGGCGGTCGAGCAACCCGCGCAGCGAACGCGTCAGAACTTTCTAACAAGGGGACCTTGATGAACCGACTTCTTCCGTTGGCGCTTCTCTGCGCCGTGGCGACGCTCGCGGCTTGTTCAACCACGGATCGCATGCTGCCGGGCAAGGCCGAGTACATGGTGGTCGGCATCGACAATAAAGTCATGTGGGGCGACGACGGCAAAGTTCAGTTCACGGCGCCCGGCAAGGACTTGGTGACGATTGTCGACATCGGCACCGAACCCGCCAATCCGAAGATCGTCGCCAGCCTGCCGCTGATGAATTCGATATTCGGCCCGCCAACCAATTTGAGCATAACGCCGAACGGACAACTTGCGCTTGTGGCCAACTCGATGGACTGGATGCAGGAAGGCCCCGGCTGGAAGCCCGCGCCTGACAACAAGCTCTACGTCATCGACCTCACGACCAACCCTCCGAGGCTCATCAATACGGTTGCGGTAGGCAAGCAACCCTCTGGCATGTCGATCAACCGTGCTAGCAGCCTGGCGCTGATCGCAAATCGAGCTGACAACTCCATCAGCGTGCTCGCGATACAAGGCAAAGAGGTGAAGCTGGTCGACACGGTGGTCATCGGCGAGCATGTGGCTCACGTGGCGTTCACCCCCGACGGCAAGCGCGCGATCGCCGGCAAGTTCCCCGGACACAAGGTCGCGATGCTCGAGGTCGATGGCCAGAAAGTGACCTACACGAAGCGCGACATCGCGGTGGGCCTGTGGCCCTACAACTTCGACGTCACGCCCGACGGCAAACTGGCGCTGACGGCAGACAACGGGAACAACGGCGTCTCCGACGGACACATCGACACAGTTTCCGTGGTGGATCTCGAGGCAAAGCCCGAGCGCGTGATCGACAAGGTGGTCGTCGGCGATGCGCCCGAGGGCATTGCGATCAGCCCGACCGGCAGGATTGCGGTAGCCCTGCTGCTGCGCGGCTCGAACAACGCGAAGAGCGACTGGTTCTACAACCGCAACGGCAGCGTCGCGGCGCTCAAGATCGATGGCAAGAAGGTCACGAAGACCGACGAGATCGAAGTTCGAGGCCTGCCCGAAGGTGCCGTGTTCAGCCCGGACGGACGCTGGCTTTACGTCGGCAACTTCAACGACGAAGACATCTCCGTGTTGCGTGTCGACGGCGACACCGTCACCAATACCGGCACGCTGGTGAAACTCCCGGGCCGGCCAGCGTCGATGCGGGGAAGAACGCAGTAGCCGAAGCGCCTTGAGCCGCTGGTCGTGGCGTCGATGCGCTCCGGGTCGTCCGTGACGGTCGAGAGGCAATCGTCGCTGTCAGGCCCTTGGCGGCGAAGACACCGAAATTGATACGCCGGGGCGCCGCTCGACGCGCAGTGTCAGCGTCGACGACATCCATCGATCGCTCGCGCTATTCTCCGGTCTGCCGCAAGCGATTGGATCGCCTGGCAGGGATCCTTCCTCGTCACCACGCTCGCGGCCGATCCTCCGAGAATCTAAATGAACTCCTTTCCATCTGGTCCGCGTCGCAGCAAGCTTCCCGTCGTTCTCTTCTTCCTCGCGATCGTCATCGCGGCGGTCGGCGGCGTTGCCTATTACCTTTGGCCACGCTTCGAATCCGAGCCGCCGCAGATCGCCCTTTCGCCAGATGTCGACACGATGGGCTTGACCCCCGTGGAGATCGTGGTCACGGACAAGGGGACGGGCATCAAGACGGTCACGGCAACGCTGTCCCAGGGCGGTGTCAACTACAAACTTGCCGCGGAGCAGTTCGCTCAGCCGGCGGCCGAAAAGAAGATCGCGATTGCACTGGCAAAAGTCGCCGGGCTGAAGGACGGTCCCGCCGTGATTCGTGTCGCCGCGCGCGATGCGTCGCTGTGGCGCGGAAGCGAGACCGTGCTGGAGAAGAAATTCTCGATCGACACGACACCTCCGACACTGGAACTCGTCGCCGACGATCGTTATGTCAACTTCGGCGGCGTCGGCACGATCGTCTACAAGGCGTCTTCGGACACGCAGGCCAGCGGAGTCAAGGTCGGCGACCACTTTTTCCCCGGCTTCCCGGGCCAGGTGAAGGGTCATCCGGACTACTTCGTTGCGCTCTTCGCGCACCCGTATGACGTGGCTCCGGAAACGAAAGCCACGCTGATCGCGACCGACAAGGCCGGTAACACACGCGAGATGCGGCTCGCCTACGAACTCAAAAACGTCAAGTACAAGAAGAGCACCATCGCGCTGTCGGACAGCTTGCTTCAAGGCAAGGTGGCGCCGCTGCTGACCGACGTCGCGAAGCGGCAGGGTTCTCCGAAGGAGACTTTCATCGCGGTGAACAAGCAGCTGCGGAAGGAAAATGACAGTCTTATCGCCGAACTCACGAAGAAGGCATCGCCTTCGTTGCTTTGGAAAGGCGCTTTCTCGCAGCTCAGCAATTCGAAGGTCGAGGCGAACTTCGCGGACCAGCGCACTTACACGTACAAGGGCGAGGCGATCGATACGGCGTACCACCTCGGCTACGACCTTTCAGTCACGAAGAACTATCCGGTCGAGGCCGCCAATGGCGGCACGGTGGTCTTCGCAGGCGACCTCGGCATCTACGGCAACACAGTGATCCTCGACCATGGCCTCGGACTCTTCACGCTGTACGGCCATCTCAGTTCGATCGACGTCAAGGCAGGCGATTCCGTCACCAAGCGCCAGGTTCTCGGCAAGACGGGTGAAACGGGCCTCGCGGCCGGCGATCACCTTCACTTCGGGGTCTATCTCGACGGCGTCGCGGTGCTGCCTGTGGAGTGGTGGGACCAGAAGTGGATCGACGACAACATCACGCCCAAGCTGGAAGGTCGCACCGGCGTGGAAATCGCCGAGGCGCAGAAGCCGGCCAAGACGACACGCAAGGCGGGCGGCAAACGGAAACGCTAGTTGCCGCCCAGCGCGCGGCGCAGCGCTCCTGCGGAAATCACAACCGCCTCGGCTTCGTACAGCTTGTGCTTCTCGATCTCTACCGCCGCGGGGCGCACGGCGGCCGCATCGCCGCGCGCCCAGGCCGCCTTCGCTGCTCCCAGCAATTCGAACGGGCGCCTGTCAGCGCTCGGGGCTATGTGACTTGCCGCGGCTTCCAGCTCCGCGAGCAACGCAGTCACCTCCTTGCGCTTCGCCGGGTCGAGACTTTGCATGTCGCGCATACCTCCAGGTTGCTGCACTTCGTTCGGGAGTGGATCTACATGTTCCGGCGATACTGCCCACCGACCTCGAACAAAGCGCTCGTGATCTGTCCGAGCGAACAGACACGCACCGCGTCGATCAGCACCTCGAACACATTGCCGTTGTCGATCACCGCCTTCTGCAGCCGCGCGAGCATCGCGGGCGCCTGCTTCGCATGGCGCTTCTGAAAGTCCTGCAGGCGTTTCAACTGGCTCTGCTTTTCTTCCTCGGTCGAGCGGGCGAGTTCGATGTGGTCGGGCACCAGCTCGCCATGCGGGTTGCGGAAGGTGTTGACACCGATGATCGGGTACTCACCGGTGTGCTTCAGGTGCTCGTAGTGCAGTGACTCCTCCTGGATCTTGCCGCGCTGGTAGCCAAGTTCCATCGCGCCGAGCACGCCGCCCCGCTCGCTGATCGCCTCGAACTCCTTCAGCACCGCTTCCTCGACCAGCTCGGTCAGCTCGTCGATGATGAAACTGCCCTGGTTGCGGGTTCTCGTTCTTCGCCAGCCCCCATTCGCGGTTGATGATCATCTGGATCGCCATCGCGCGGCGCACGCTGTCTTCGGTGGGCGTCGTGATCGCCTCGTCGAACGCGTTGGTGTGCAGCGAGTTCGCATTGTCGTAGGTCGCAATCAGCGCCTGCAGCGTCGTGCGGATGTCGTTGAACTGGATCTCCTGCGCGTGCAGCGAGCGTCCGGACGTCTGGCAGTGGTACTTCAGCTTCTGGCTGCGTTCGTTGGCGCCGTACTTGTCGCGCATCGCCACCGCCCAGATACGGCGCGCGACGCGGCCCATCACGGTGTACTCGGGGTCCATGCCATTGCTGAAGAAGAAGCTCAGGTTCGGCGCGAAGTCGTCGATGTGCATGCCCCGCGCCAGATACGCCTCGACGAACGTGAAGCCATTCGAAAGCGTGAAAGCGAGCTGACTGATCGGATTCGCACCCGCCTCGGCGATGTGATAGCCGCTGATGCTCACCGAATAGAAATTGCGCACGTTGTGGTGGACGAAGTACTGCTGGATGTCGCCCATCACCTTCAGCGAAAACTCGGTCGAGAAGATGCAGGTGTTCTGGCCCTGGTCCTCCTTCAGGATGTCGGCCTGCACCGTGCCGCGCACGTTTTCCAGCACCCACTGCCGGATCTTCGCCGCCTCGTCGTCGGTCGGCTCGCGGCCGTTTCCTTCCGGAGCCGGGGCACGGAATTTGTCGAGGTTCTGGTCAATCGCGGTGTTCATGAACATCGCGAGGATCGTCGGTGCCGGGCCGTTGATCGTCATCGACACCGACGTGTTGGGCGCTGTCAGGTCGAAGCCCGAATACAGCACCTTCATGTCGTCGAGCGTGGCGATGCTGACGCCGGAGTTGCCGACCTTGCCGTAGATGTCGGGCCGCACCGCCGGATCGTTGCCGTAGAGCGTCACGCTGTCGAAGGCCGTCGAGAGCCGCTTGGCCGGCATTCCTTCGCTCAAGAGCTTGAAGCGCTTGTTGGTGCGGAACGGATCGCCCTCGCCCGCGAACATGCGCGTCGGGTCCTCGTTCTCGCGCTTGAACGCGAACACGCCGGCGGTGTACGGAAAGCTGCCAGGGACGTTTTCGAGCAGCATCCACCGCAGCAACTCGCCGTGGTCCTCGTAGTGCGGCAGCGCGACCTTTCGGATCCTGCTGCCGGACAGTGATGTGCTCGTGAGCTTGGTGCGGACCTCGCGGTCGCGGATCTTCACCACGTACTCGTCACCCGCATACGCCTTCTGCATCTGCGGCCACATCTCGAGCAGCTTCTTGCTGCGGCCATCGAGCCTGGCGTCGCGGTCGGCGGCGAGCTTGCCGAGATCCACATTCTCAATCTTGCATTCGGTCGCCAGCATGCGGCCCGCTTCGGCCAGTTGCTGCCGCTGGCGCGCGATGCGCGACTGCTCGAGCGAACGCTTCTTGTAACCGCGCACGGTGTCGGAAATCTCGGCCAGGTAGCGCGTGCGCTGCGGCGGCACGATCGGCACCTGGTGCGTTGAATGGCGCGTCGCCACCTTTGGCAGCACTCCCTCGCCCGCCTTCAGCCCCAGTTCCTTCAGCTTCGGCAGCAGCGCCTGGTAGAGCGCGGTGACGCCGTCGTCGTTGAAGCGCGCGGCCTGCGTGCCGAACACCATCATCTCGTCGGGCTTCTTCGAAAAGTCGCCCTTGTTGCGCTGGACCTGCTTGGACACATCCCGCAGCGCGTCGGCCGCGCCCTTGCGGTCGAACTTGTTGATCGCGACGAAGTCGGCGAAATCCAGCATGTCGATCTTCTCGAGCTGGCTGGCGGCGCCGTATTCCGGCGTCATCACGTACAGCGTCGCGTCGGCGTGCGGCACGATCGCGGCATCTCCCTGGCCGATGCCCGAGGTCTCGACCAGCACGAGGTCGAAGCCCGCGACCTTGCAGGCCGCGATCGCGTCGGGCAGCGCCTGCGAAATCTCGGAACCGGCCTCGCGCGTCGCGAGCGAGCGCATGTAGACACGCTGGACGCCGACGCTCCACGGACCGATCGCGTTCATGCGGATGCGGTCACCGAGCAGCGCTCCGCCGCTCTTGCGGCGCGACGGGTCGATCGAGATCACTGCGATGTTCAGCTTGTCACCCTGGTCGAGCCGGAGTCGGCGGATCAGCTCGTCGGTCAGGCTCGACTTGCCGGCACCGCCGGTGCCGGTAATGCCGAGCGTCGGCGCCTTCGCGATGTCGGCGGCCTTGTGCAGCTCCTCGCGGAACTTCGTGTCCGCGCTGCCAAGTTCGAGCGCGGTGATGGCTTGCGCCAACGCGCGCCAGCGTTTCGTCAGATCCTTGTCCTGCAGCGCTCGCAGCGCGGTCGGTGCGTGCTTCGAAAGATCGGTGTCGCACTCGGCGACCATCAGTCCGATCATTCCCTGCAGGCCCATTTTCTGCCCGTCCTCGGGCGAGAAGATGCGCGCGATGCCGTAGTCGTGCAGTTCCCTGATTTCGGCCGGAACAATGACGCCGCCACCACCGCCGTAGACACGGATGTTCGAGCCACCGCGCTCGCGCAGCAGGTCGAGCATGTACTTGAAGTACTCAACGTGGCCGCCCTGGTAGCTCGACACGGCGATGCCCTGCACGTCCTCCTGCACCGCGGCGGTGACGATTTCCTCGACCGAGCGGTTGTGACCCAGATGAATCACCTCGGCGCCCATGCTCTGCAGGATGCGCCGCATGATGTTGATGCTGGCGTCGTGGCCGTCGAACAGGCTCGCTGCCGTGACGAAGCGCACCTTGTGCTTCGGGCGGTAGCTGGCGAGCTTCTTGATTTCCGAAAGATCGGTCATGCGCGCTCCTCGACGGTCGGCCGGCCGCTGGAAGACGAATCATCGCCGCGCGCCGGGTCGACAGCAATCGCGGACGGAGAGGGGGAAGGACCGCCACTAACGCTAGCTGCCGTTGACGTTAACGTCAACTGGAAGGGGCCGGACGGTCGGAGGGGGTGGCGAGCAGAGGGGCCGAGGGGAGCGAGAGAAGCGGCGAGCGCGCTGGGCGGGCGTCCTTCCAGCCCCGGCCAGACCCGCGCAGGCGAGCGACCGCGTCAGGCGGACTTGCGCGGCGGACGGGCCGTCAGCCCGGCGAGGAAAACGTCGATCAACGCCGGCGCCGTGGCCTTCAGGTCGAAGCTGCGCGGCGCCTGTACCCAGTCGCGCATCAGACCGCCGATGTACGCATGCATAGCCTGCGCTGCAAGATGCGTGTCGGTCCCCTTCGGCAACTGACCACGCGCCACGGCCTGATCGAGCAGCGTGCCGCACTGCGCGAGGCACTGGTTGGCGTCCTTCTTCTGCCGGCGCGCGACAGCCGCGAGCTCGTCCGTGTACTCGCAGCGCATGAACACGATTTCGTAGACCTTGCGCACGCGCGGCGAGCCCGCCAGGTGCCGTAGCGCGCTCACCGCGAGATCCCGGAACACGCCGAGCGGGTCGTCGACCGCACCGCAGGCCTCGTGGAAGGCGGCATCCATCGGCATGTCGGCGCGACGCACGAGCGCCTCGAAGATTTCGGCCTTGCAGTCGAAGTGGTGATAGACCGCGCCGCGCGTCATGCCGGCCGCAGCCGCGACTTCCTCCAGCGTGGCGTTGCCCACCCCGCGCGCGCGGAATACCTGCTCGGCGGCGTCGAGCAGCTGCTCGCGCGTGGCCAGCGCGTCCTCGCGGGACTTTCTCACCATGGCAGGCTCCGGCGCGGAAGGCCCAAGAAGAATTCGCGCACGCGGGCGCGGCGCGGCATGCCGGCGGTGTCGATTTCGCGGTGCGCCGTTCGACGTCCCCGTTGAAGGCCTGCCCCGGCACGGCGCGGCGCCGCCAGCGGCTGCGCCGGAGCGATCGGCCTATTCATATGGACCCGCAATTGAACGCGCAATCGAACACGCAATTGGACGCGGGGCGGCGGGTTCGTCATAGTCGCGTCATTTTCGTACATACATGCATGTATGTATTATGTCGCAAATCAAGAAAACGGAAAGTGGGCGGATCGCGATGTCACTCTCTCCTGGTGGAATCTCCTCGACCGGTCCGACGAACGGGCTGGCGAACAGGCCCGCACTGAGTCCGCCGACCCGCGGCGCGGGGGGTCGGAACCCGATGCGCGTTGCGGCGCGCTGGATGCCGGCGCTGGCCGCGGTCGTGCTCGCCGCCTGCGGGCGGGGCGAGCAGCACGGCGGCGGCTTTCCTCCGGCGGCAGTGACGGTGCTGCCGGTGCAGGCGACAACGGTGCCGGTGAAGTTCGAGTTCGTCGGCCAGACCGAGGGCTCGAAGGAAGCCCAGGTACGCGCGCGCGTGCAGGGCATCCTCGAGAAGCGCAGCTACATCGAAGGCGGCCGCGTGGCCGCCGGGCAGACACTCTTCATCATCGATCCGCGACCGTACGCGGCGCAGGCGCAGGCGGCCGAGGCCGATCTGTCGCGCGCGCAGGCGCAGTACGCGCAGGCCAAGCGCAACTACGATCGCGTGAAGCCGCTCGCCGGCAGCAATGCGCTCAGCCAGCGCGAGTACGACGAAGCGGTGTCCGCCGAGGAAACCGGTGCCGCCGCGGTGAAGCAGGCACAGGCGAAGCTCACCGAGGCGCGGCTGAACCTTGGCTACACGACGGTCACCGCGCCGGTCAGCGGCTACGCCAGCCGCTCGCAGAAGTCGGAAGGGTCACTGGTGACGCCGACGCAGGACAGCCTGCTGACGACGATCTCGCAGATCGATCCGATGTACGTCAACTTCAGCGTATCGGAAGCGGAGCAGCTCAAGCTGGCGCGGCTGGTCGCGAGCGGAGAGTTGAAGGTACCGTCGGCCGACAAGGCCGGGTCGCCCTCGTACACCGTGTCGGTCAAGCTCTCGGACGGCAGCACCTACACCCGCAAGGGCAAGCTCGCTTTCATCGACCCGCGTATCAACACGGCCACCGGCGCGTTCGATGCGCGCGCTGAACTGCCGAACCCTGACGCAACGCTGCGTCCGGGCCAGTTCGTGCGCGTGACGCTCGAAGGCGCGACGCGGCCGAACGCGATCGTGGTGCCGCAGCGCGCGGTGATGGACGGCCCGCAGGGCAAGTTCGTCTACGTGGCGGGCAAGTCGCCCGACGGCAGCAAGGACGTCGCGTTGCCGCGCCCGATCGGCGTCGGCGACTGGATCGAACTCGACGGCCAGCAGATGTGGCTCATCGAGTCGGGGCTGAAGCCCGGTGACCCGGTCATCGTCGACGGCAACGCGAAGCTCTTCCCGATTCCCGGCGGCGCACCAATCGCACTCGGACCTCCGCCGGGTGCACCCGGCGCTGCACCGGCCGAAGGCAAGAAGGCTGACGCGAAGAAGTAGCCGCCCGCCTGCCAGATTTCGCCATCTAACGTCGTCCCGAGAAACGGACTTCCGATGTTTTCTCGCTTCTTCATCGACCGCCCGATCTTTGCCGCGGTGCTGTCGGTCTTCATCGTCATCGCCGGCCTCGCAGCGATGCGCACCCTGCCGATTGCGCAGTACCCGGAGATCGCGCCGCCGGTCGTGACGGTGCAGGCCATCTATCCAGGTGCCTCGGCCACCGTGCTCGAACAGACCGTCGCCGCGCCGCTCGAAAACGCGATCAACGGCGTCGAGAACATGCTCTACATGAGCTCGAACTCCTCGTCCAACGGCGTGGTGCAGATCCAGGTGACGTTCGAGATCGGCACCGACGTGGACCAGGCCGCGCTCAACGTCAACAACCGCGTCAAGCAGGCCGAGGCACGGCTGCCGCAGGAAGTGCGCCGACAGGGCGTGACCGTCGAGAAAGGCTCGTCGGCATTCCTGCAGGTGCTGGCGTTCTACGCGCCGGACGGTCGTTACGACGATCTGTTCACGTCCAATTACGTGACGCTCAACGTGCTCGACCAGTTGAAGCGCCTGCCGGGCACGACCAACGTACAGATCTTCGGCGCCAAGGATTACGCGATGCGAATCTGGTTGCGGCCGGATCGACTGGCGCAGTTGCAGATCACCACGGCCGACGTGGTGCGCGCGATCAACGAGCAGAACGCGCAGTTCGCCGCCGGCAAGGTGGGCCAGGCGCCGTACGGCGACTCCAAGCAGGAGCTTGTCTACACGATCACGACACGCGGCCGGCTGGCGGACCCGGCGGAGTTCGAAAACGTTATCGTGCGCAGCAGCCGGGACGGCTCGACGATCCGCGTGCGCGACATCGCACGCGTCGAGCTCGGCTCCAAGGACTACGACTTTATCGGCCGCTACAACGGTCGCAGCGCGACGCTGGTGGGCATCTTCCTTCAGCCGGGCGCAAACGCGCTCGAGGTCGCGCAGTCGGTGAAGGACGCGGTCAATGGCATGGCGGCGAGCTTTCCCGAAGGACTGTCGTACGCCATTCCCTATGACACCACCCGCTTCGTCGAGGTCTCGATCCGCGAAGTGGTGATCACGCTCGCCGAAGCCATGGTGCTGGTGTTCCTGGTGGTGTTCCTGTTCCTGCAGAGCTGGCGCGCGACGCTGATCCCGATCATCGCGGTGCCGGTGTCGCTGATCGGCACCTTCGCCGGCCTGCTGATGCTCGGCTACTCGATCAACACACTGACGCTGTTCGGCATGGTGCTGGCGATCGGCATCGTGGTGGACGACGCGATCGTCGTGCTCGAAAACGTCGAACGCATCATGCGCGAGGAAAAGCTGCACGCGCGCGAGGCCGCGATCATCGCGATGAAGGAAGTCACCGGCCCGGTGGTGGCCATCGTGCTGGTGCTGGTGTCGGTGTTCGTGCCGATCGCGTTCCTCGGCGGGCTGACCGGCGAGCTGTACCGGCAGTTCTCGATCACGATCTCGATCGCGGTGTCGATCTCGGGCATCGTCGCGCTGACGCTGACGCCGGCGCTGTGCGTGCTGTTGCTGGAAAAGCCGCACGGGGAGCCGCGCGGTTTCTTCCGCTGGTTCAACCAGTGGTTCGCGCGCGTGACGCTGCGCTACACCGACGGCGTGATCTGGATGATCCGGCGCGGCGCGATCGCGGTTCTGCTGTTCGGCGGCATGGTGCTGATCGCCGCCGGCCTGTGGCGCGTGACGCCGGGCTCGCTCGTTCCCGACGAGGACCAGGGCTTCTTCATTTCGGCGGTGATCCTGCCGGACGGCGCCACTCTGCAGCGCACCGACAAGGTCGTGTCGGAGGTGACAGAGATCCTGAAGAGCAATCCCAACAACCTCGACGTCGTCGCGTTCACCGGTTTCGACTTCCTCGGCGGCGGCTTCCGCAACAACGCGGCGACGATTTTCGTCACGCAGACGCCGTGGGACGAGCGCAAGGTCGGCGTGCACGAACTGGTGGGCGAGTTCTACGCGAAAACGGGGCACATCAAGGAAGGGCTGGCACTCGCTTTCGCGCCGCCCGCGATCTTCGGTCTCGGCGCCGCCGGCGGCGCGGAGTTCTACATCCGCAACCGCGGCGAGGGCGGCGCGACAGCGCTGGCGCAGGCGATGGGCGGGCTGCTCGGCCGGCTGCAGCAGGACCCGATGTTCGTGCAGGTCAACACGCTGTGGAAGCCGAACGTGCCGCAGCTCTTCGTCGACGTCGATCGCGAGAAGGCGAAGTCGCTCGGTGTCTCGCTCGACGACGTATTCAACACGCTCTCGGCCACGCTCGGCAGCTACTACGTGAACGACTTCAACAAGTACGGCCGCACCTGGCAGGTACTGCTCTCGGCCGAGCCCGAATACCGCAACCGGCCGGACGACATCGGCGCGATGTGGGTGCGGTCGACGCGCGGCGACATGGTGCCGCTGCGGGCGCTGGCGCGGGTCGAGTACACCTCAGGTCCCGACTCGCTCGACCGCTACAACAACCTGCAGGCGGTGAAGGTGTTCGCGACCTCGGCTCCGGGGGTCAGCTCGGGGCAGGCGATTGCGCGCATCCAGCAGGTGGCGCGCGAGACGCTGCCGAAGAACTTCGATGTCGACTTCACCGGCGCGTCGTTCCAGGAGCAGAAGTCCTCGGGCACTTCGGCGCTGGCGCTGGGGCTCGCGGTGGTCATGGTGTTCCTGATCCTCGCCGCCCAGTACGAGAAGTGGTCGCTGCCGTTCTCGGTTCTGATGGCGCTGCCGTTCGGTACCTTCGGCGCGCTTGCGGCGGTGTACCTGCGCGGGCTCACCAACGACGTGTACTTCCAGATCGGCCTCGTCACGCTGCTCGGCCTCGCCGCCAAGAACGCGATCCTGATCGTCGAGTACGCGTCGTTGAAGGTCGCCGAAGGCTATTCGCCGTCGGCCGCGGCGATCGAGGCGGCGCGCCTGCGGTTCCGGCCGATCGTGATGACGTCGCTGGCGTTCATCCTCGGCGTGGTGCCGCTGGCGTTCTCGACCGGCGCCGGGGCGGGAGCCCGCATCTCGGCCGGCACCGGCGTGATGGGCGGCATGATGGCAGCGACCTTCCTCGCCATTTTCTTCGTGCCGCTGTTCTTCAAGCTGATCACCGATCGCAAGCTGCGCGAGCCGCGCACCGCGCAGGAGCTGCGCGCCGAGGTCGCGGCCGGCGAGCGCCACACCGCCGAACTGCACGCGAAGATCGCCGCGGAGCAGGCGGGCACCATTCACCACAAGGGGCTCGAAGGATGAAAGCACCCACGAGACTTTTCGCCGCTCCGCTGATCGCGCTGCTGGCGGCCTGTTCAACGATCGACTCGACGCCGCCCCGGGTCGATCTGCCGCCGCTGACGGTGGAGTCGATACCGGGCATCGAACGCTGGTGGACGCAGTTCCGCGATCCGCAGCTCGATGCGCTGATCGACGAGACACTAGCCGCCAACCTCGACCTGGCGATCGCGGTCGCCCGCATCGGGGAGGCGCGCGCCAATCTGACGATCGTGCGCTCATCCCTGTATCCGGCGGTCGACGCCTACGGCACCGCCGATCGCTCGCGGCGCAGCGATGCGACGGCGAATCGCTTTCCAGGCCCGATGGTCAGCAACGACTTCGGCGCGGGACTGCGCGCGTCCTATGAGGTGGACCTGTGGGGCAAGCTTTCGTCCGGTGCGAATGCAGCGGCTTCGACGCTGCTGGCGACGCGCTATAACGCCGAGACCGTGCGCACGGTGCTCGCCGCCCAGGTGGCGACGACGTACTTCACGCTGCTGGCGCTCGATGCGGAGCTCACGATCTCGCGCGACACGCTCGCCACGCGCATCGAGAGCGTGAAGCTGCAGAAGATGCGCTACGACGCCGGGCTGATCGGCGAATACGACCTGCGGCTCGCTGAGGGCGAACGCGCGGCGGTCGCGGCATCGATTCCGCCGCTGCAGCGCGCGATCGCGCAGACCGAGGCCGCGCTCGCAGTGCTCGCCGGACGCAATGCGCGCGCGGTGTTCACGCCGGTGATCGCGCGCGGCTCCGACCTGCAGACGATGAAGTCGCCGGAGGTGCCGGTGGGGCTACCGTCGGACATCCTCGCGCGCCGCCCCGATGTGCAGCAGTCGGAAGCGCAACTCGCCGCCGCGAGCGCACGCATCGCCGAGGCGCGCGCGCAGTACTTCCCGGCACTGCTGCTCACAGGCCTGTACGGCAGCGAAAGCGCAGAACTTTCGGACCTGTTCTCCGGGCCGGCGCTGGTGTGGTCCCTGGCGGGCAGCCTGGTGCAGCCAATCTTCAACGCAGGGCGCATCTCGGCGCAGGTCGATGCCGCGACCGCGCGGCGCGAGCAGGTCGAAGTGTTGTATGTGCAGACGGTGCAGTCGGCGTTCCGCGACGCGCACAACGCGCTGATCGCGCATCGCAGTTCACGCGAGAGTTATGTGCTGCAGGAGGAGCGGGCCGAACAGTTCGCGCGGGCGCTGACGCTTGCCGATGCGCGCTATCGCAGCGGCTACGTCAGCTTCATCGATGTGCTCGACACGCAGCGCAACCTGCTGGAAGCCCAGCGCCAGCGCGTGCTCGCGCTGCGCGAGCGGCAGGTGGCGCTGGTCGATCTGTACAAGGCTCTCGGAGGCGGCTGGTCGCCCGAGCAGTTCGCGATCGCGCAGTGACAGCGCCCGCGGGATCTCGCAGCAGGCGAAGCCTGCGGTCAGGCCGCAGCCGCTCGGGGCTGGCTGGCAAGCTCACCCAGATTCCAGGTCTCTCTAACCAACGTGAGCAGCGCGGCGAGCGCGGGCTCCTCGATGCGTGCGGCGGGACACACGAACCAGAGCGTGGTCTCGATCGCGGCGCCGGGCCAGATCACCAGATCGCCGTCGGCCGCACGGGCGCGTGCGACTTCGTCGCGCACCAGCGCAACGCCGAGGCCCGATGAGATGAGGTTCGTGATAACGGTTTCGTCGTCGGCCAGCACAGCCGGCTCCGGCACCTCGAGCCCGTGAGCGGCGAACAGCTGCGCGACGAGGTGCGTGTGTGTGCTCAGTGTCGGAGTCCGGATCCACGGCATGGCCGCGATGTCGGGCCAGCGCGCATCGAGCACGCGGGCGCCCCAGGCGGCCGGGGCGGCCACGCGATAAATCAACTGGCGCAGCGGCAGTGCGTGCAGCGGCGCCGCCGGCACGTCACCGAAGTAGAAGCTTGCGTCGAGCCGGCCATCGCGCACGCTTTCGAGCGCGGTCCCGGACATGGCCTGATGCAGTTCGAGACGCAGCAGCGGGAATCGCTGCACTGTGGCCGAGAGTACGGCGCCCAACCGGTTGTCGACTGGATCGGCCACCGTGCCGACATGCAGCAGCCCGGTGACTTCCGTGTGCATCTGCTGCGCGGCGCGCTTGACGCCTTCGGCGGCACTGAGCACTTTCTGTGCGTGCGCCAGCAGTTGCCGCCCGGGCTCGGTCAGCACCATGCCCGTGGCCGCACGCTCGAACAGGCGAACGTCGAGTTCCTGCTCCAGTGCCTTGATATGGCCGCTGACGGCCGGTTGGCTCAGGTGCAGGCGCTCCGCGGCCCGTGTCAGGTGGCCTTCCTCGGCCACGGCAGCAAACGTCCGTAGTTGGTATAGCTCCATACGGCACACTCCCAAATGCAGCCTAATAGGTATCTTGCACTGCCGCAATACCGTAACACCTCCAATCGCGGCATCTGATGCTAATTATTTGAATTTACGATTGTATTTTTGCTGACAATGCCCCGATTATGGGTTGTGCGAAGCAGCAATTCGCCCCTCACCGATTGGAGCTGCTCATGTCCGTACTGACCCGATTGTTTCCGTGGCCACCGGGCTTCCTGCCCCGGCGAGCCTCCGCTGCCTCCTTTTCCGTCGCCCCGCGGGCCGAAAACCCAGGCCTGGCCGAAACGCCCGCGACCGCTGTCGTCGCCAACGCAATCGTCGCCAAACCCGAGGCCAAACCTGCCACCGGACCGTGTTCACTGGAGGAGCGCCGCGCCCATGCGTTGCGCACCATGTTCCCCATGCTCTTCAGCATGTACGCGCGTCGCTCGGACCTGTGGCGGGCCATTGCGATCGAGCGCTACCTGGCACAGGCGTCGAACATCGCCGATCTCGAACAGCGCATCCATGAGGTTCAGCGCCAGCGGCATTTCTCATGGAGCGAGTGAAGCACGCCGTGCGCAGCCTTGACGATTCGCAATCGTCCGCCGCATTAGGCGGTCGGCCTAGCGGACGCTGCTCACGCGTGACGCTTGAGAGCAACACAAGGCCTTCCGCAGACTGCGGTTGATTGCGAAAGGCGATGCCGCGCATCTGCAATCTCGATTTTCAATTCGATGGCGATCGGCTCATGATGAATTCGTTGCAGAACACCGATCCTCGCCGACGCGAGTGAAAGGATGATGATGGAAAAGAGTCTTGGACTTACGAAGCAGCAGAACCCGCTGACACGTTTCATCGAGTGGCTGACCGAGTCATTCGAACGTGCGCAGATGCGCGATCACGACCGCTATGTCGCCGCGGCCGGCAATCCGCGCGAGGTTTCGCAGCGCCTGCACAGGATTGAACAGGGCGAGGAAAGCTTCCACGCCTGAACACGGTTGTCTCCTTGGCGCGTCCGCGTCTGTCTCCCTTGTACGCGCCCCTCCCACCGACACGGTTCACCGTGTCGGTTTTTTTTGCCTAGCGTGAGCCTGCACGCCAGGCCGGGTCCACGGTCCAGCGCGGCGCACGTCGGGTTCCGACGATCAGCTGATCGAACACTCCGTCGACGCCGTCCGTCTTCCGCACGCGTTCGATCAGGACATGACGGACCCGTGTCGAGTCGACACAGCCCTGCAGCGTGATGTAGCGGCGCTCGGTCGTGATCCAGACGCTGGAGCGCGCAGCGAGTGGCTCAGTGCGGATCAAATTCAGCACCCTTGCCTGAATCTCCGGGTCGCGGCGATAGACGTTGCTGTCCTCGCATTTCTTCGCCAGCCAGCACGACGTGCCGCGCTCGATGCGGCCGTGCGCCTGCTGACGCATCTCGTCCGCGGTAATCAGCGGGCCTTCGGGCCGCGGACAGCCGGCGGCTCCCGCGACCGCCTGGTCGAACGGCGTGTCGAACCAGTTGCGACGCTCCGCTGCCGCCACCGGAGGACCTGCTGCGAGCCACGCCAGCGCGAGGGCCGTGCAGGCGACACTCCTCCAAAATGAAGGTGGCCACACGGAACGTACCGCCGTGTGCACGCGCGAGGTAGTCTTTCGACCGGACTGCATGCGGCCATTCTGCGCGAGCCGCGGGCAAAGAGAACACATGGACTTCCCCTCGCTCATCCAGCAATACGGCCTGGTCGCCATCGTGGTCGGTGCCTTCCTCGAAGGCGAGACCATCGTGCTGCTTGCCGGTGCGGCTGCGCACCTGGGACTGCTGGACTTGAGGGCCGTCGTCGGCGCCGCCGCTCTCGGCGCGTTCGCGGGCGACAATTTCTTCTTCTTCATGGGCCGACGCTATGGTCCGAACGTCACCCAGCGCTATGCATGGATGGCAGCGGCGGTCCCGCGAGTCGACCGGATGCTGTCTCGCTGGCGCTGGGGCGCCGTGGTCGCCCTGCGCTTCATGTACGGCCTGCGCATGGCGGGGCCGATGCTGATTGGAGCTGGCACCATGCCGGCCCCTGAATTCGTTGCGGCCAACGCGCTCGGCGCGTTGCTGTGGGCGGTGCTGATCGGCGGTATCGGCTTCGTCGGCGGCCAGGCAGTGGAGGCCTTGCTCGGCGACATCGCCCACGCCGAGAAGATTGTGCTCGCGGTGGCGCTGGCCGTCGGCGTATTGGCCATCGCCATTCGCAGCCTGCTGCGACGACGGTCTGCCCCGAAGTCCTGAAGCGGTGCCCCCTGCAGCGACGCGCTATCGTTGCGGTCACTTCACTTCCCGTGCCTTCGACCCGGCGTCATGCGCATCCTGCTCGTTGAAGACGACCCGATGATCGGCGAGAGCGTTGCCGACGGCCTCAAGTCCGAGGGCTACGCCGTCGACTGGGTCCGCGACGGGAAGGAAGCCGAGCTCGCCGTCGCAGCGTCGCCGTATTCACTCGTGATCCTCGACCTCGGGCTGCCGCGGCGCGACGGTATCGATGTGCTGAAGAGCATCCGCGAGCGACGCCTCGGCGTTCCGGTGCTGGTGATGACGGCGCGCGACACCGTGCGCGACCGGATCAAGGGCCTCGACGCCGGTGCAGACGATTACCTGATCAAGCCATTCGATCTCGACGAGCTGACCGCACGCGCGCGCGCATTGATCCGCCGGGCCGCGGGACGCGCGGAGCCGTTGATCGAACGCGGTGCGCTGGCGATCAATCCCGCGACGCGCGAGGTGAGCTGGCGCGGCGAACCCGTGGCACTGTCCGCGCGCGAGTACGCCTTGCTGGCGGCCCTGGCCGAACGCGCCGGGCTGGTGCTGTCACGTTCGCAGCTGGAAGAAAAGCTCTACGGCTGGAACGAAGCGGTGGGCAGCAACGCGGTCGAGGTCCACATCCACAACGTGCGCAAGAAACTCGGCGACGGCGTCATCCGCAATGTGCGCGGGATGGGCTACACGCTCGCGACCGAATGAGCCGCGGCCGCGTCTCGTCGTTCCGACCGCACTCGTGAGGTCAAGCACGTGACCTCGATCCGTCGTTGGCTGCTCGCGGCCCTGCTGGCCGCCCTTGCAGTGGCCGGCCTGGCCGCGGCCGCGGCGACGTACTTTTCAGCGCGCGATGAAGTCGACACGCTGCTCGACGAAGAACTGCGGCAGGTCGCATTGTCGCTGCGTGATCACGCGGTGCTCGACCTGCGTCGTCTCGAGAGTGTCGCCGCGAATCCCGATCAGCGCGTGCTGGTGCAAATCTGGGACCCGGCATTCGATAGGCCATACGTCTCGCGCATCGTCGGGTCGGGTCCTTTGCCGCGCACCGACGAGGGCTACGCAACGATCCTGCACGACGGACGACCCTGGCGTGCATTCACGCTGTTCACCGGCCGCCAGCTGATCCAGGTCGCGCAGCCGACGGCATTGCGCACCGAACTCGCCGCGCGCACGGCATGGCGCCTGCTGTTGCCAGTGCTCGTGCTGCTGCCGTTCCTCGGACTCGCCGGCTGGTGGATCGTCGGTCGCGGCCTGGCTCCGCTGGGCCGCATCGCGGGCGCCGTCAAGGAACGCAGTCCGACAGCGCTGACGCCGGTGTCGACCTCAGGCATGCCGGGCGAGATCCGGCCACTTGCAGATGCGCTCAACGATCTGCTGGGCCGCCTCGATCATTCCTTCTCGCTGCAGCGGCGCTTCGCTGCCGACGCTGCGCACGAGCTGCGCACGCCGCTGACGGCGCTCAGTCTTCAGGTCCAGCTGGCCGAACGTGCCCAGACCGACGAGGACCGGACCCGCGCCTTCGAGCGCCTACGACAGGGCATCCGGCGGGCCACCCGACTGGTACAGCAGCTTCTGACGATGGCCCGCCTCGATCCGGACGCGGCAGCGGCCGCTCCGGCCTCGGTCGATGTCGCCACACTCGTCGCCTCAGTCGTCGAGGATGCCCGTCCACTGGCCGCCGAGCGATCCGTCCAACTGTCGAGCCACGATGGCAGCGGGCCATCGACGGTGTCGGGTAGCGAGGACGCGCTGCGTATCCTCTTGAACAATTTGATCGACAACGCCGTCCGCTATACGCCGGGCGGCGGACGGGTAACGACGTCGGTTGCGCGCGACGCCGACACCGTGCAGGTTCTGGTGGAAGACACCGGGCCCGGCATACCCGAAGAAGAGCGCGACCGGGTGTTCGATCGTTTCTATCGTGGTCAGAACGCCGGAGCGACCGGCACGGGTCTCGGACTGGCCATCGTTTCGCAGGTCGCCGAGATGCATCGCGGCCGGGTCGCACTCGAGGCGAGTGAAGGCGGCGGACTGCGGGTCCGTGTCCGGCTTCCGCTGGCGGTTGCCGAAGGTGGGAGAGCCGAGTAAGGATGTGCAGGCGATCGGCGCCAGGCGGAATGCGGAGCTTGGATGCAAGTGCTTGCTTACGCGATCTGGCCTGCAAGCGGAACGCTCTCGGTCGATCGAGTCCCGGCGTCGGCGGCTGTTGATCGAGCACAAGCCGACCGACGAACGGCATGGACCTTAAGTCAGCGTTAAGTCGCGGGGCCTAGCTTTCGATCCGTGGTCGACGGCCAAATCCGTCGCTCCTCACTCACTCGAAATTTCAAGCGCCGCTCTGCGGCGCTATTTTTTTGTCCGACGCCTGACACCGGGACTCGTTCCGTTCCAGTCCATTCAATCGCGTCCACGTTAAGCCACGCTTAAGCCTCACGGTCACTCAGGCCAGTTTCGGCGCCATTCGTCAGACACAGTCGCCGGCTTAAGCGAAACCTAAGGTGCAGTGCACACATTGCTCTCCGTCCAACTCGGAGACACCCACTGCATGAACGCCACCTCTTTCATCAAGCCCACGCTGATTGCCACCGCCGTGGCCGCAGCCTTTCTCCTTGGCCAGCGCACGCACGGTGTCTCGGAGGCCGCCGCGGCGGCCGCGACGGCACCCGTGACCCAGGTTGCTGCACCGGCTCGCACTGTCCAGGGGCTGCCGGACTTCAGCCCGCTCGTGGAAGCGCACGGCGCGGCGGTCGTCAACATCGCGGTGACCAAGCGTGCCGCCACCAATCCGGCTCAGTTCGATGACAATGGACCGACGGGCGAGATGCTGCGTCGCTTCGGCGTGCCGATGCCAGACGGTGCGCCGCAGGGACGAGAAGGACACGGCGTCGGTTCTGGCTTCATCGTCGCGGCCGACGGCGTGATCCTGACCAATGCGCACGTGGTCGACGGAGCGAGTGAACTGACGGTTCGACTGGCCGACCAACGCGAGTTCAAGGGCAAGGTCATCGGCACCGACAAGCTGACCGATGTCGCGGTCGTGAAGATCGATGGGAAAAACCTGCCGACGGTAAAGACCGGCAACCCCGCACAGTTGAAGGTGGGCGAGTGGGTCGCTGCGATCGGTTCGCCGTTCGGTCTCGAAAACTCAGTCACGGCCGGCATCGTCTCGGCGAAGTCCCGCGCATTGCCGCAGGAGTCCCTCGTGCCGTTCATCCAGACCGACGTCGCCGTGAATCCCGGTAACTCGGGGGGGCCGCTCTTCAATATGGCCGGCGAAGTCGTCGGCATCAACTCGCAGATCTTCTCGACCAGCGGCGGCTACATGGGCCTGTCGTTCGCGATTCCGATCGACCTAGCGCTCAAGGTGAAAGACGACCTGGTCGCGCACGGCAAGGTCACGCGCGGTCGCATCGGCGTCGGCATCCAGCCGGTCAATGCGGCACTGGCCGAAAGCTTCGGGCTGGACAAGGCGCGCGGCGCACTCGTCAGCAAGGTCGAATCGGGCTCACCGGCCGCGAAGGCCGGCCTGAAAGAAGGCGATGTGATCCTCGAGTTCAACGGCAAGGCCATCGCCAACGCGAGCCGACCTGCCGGCCACCGTCGCCGAATCGCGACCCGGTGCGAAGGCGTCACTCAAGGTCTGGCGCGAACGGACCGAGAAGTCGGTCGATGTGACCGTGGGCGACTTCGCCGGCGAGCGCGTGGCGCAGGCGCCCGCGGAAGCGACACCACAGCAGGGCAAGCTCGGTGTCGCGGTCCGGCCGCTGTCGCCCGACGAAGCCCGCGCGTTGCAGGGTGAGGGCGGTCTGCTCGTGCAGCAGGCCACCGGTCCGGCCGCGAAAGCCGGTCTGCGCGCGGGTGATGTGATCGTCGCCGTCAACGGCCAGCCCACGCGCACCGTCGACGAATTGCGCGCCCGCGTCAACGACGCCAAGGGCAAGCTCGCCGTGCTGATCGAACGCCAGGGTCAGCGCGTGTTTGTGCCAGTGGAGATCGGGTAGTCGGTCACGCTGCAAAGTTCGCGCGGCGCGCGAGCTTTGCAGCGACGAGTGCACGTGCGAGCCCACAGGGCTCGCGTACACGAGAAGCGAAGCTAGTTCGTCGGTTTCCAGCCCGGTGAGGTCGCGTGCCGGCTGCCGACACGATCGGTGCAGTTGCAGCACGGGAACGGCGGTGGCGGGCAGATGTTCAGGCAGGTGCACTGAGCCGACTCGCCGATCGAAAAGGAGGTCTCACCCGGACGGATCAGTGGCCGCGACAGTGCGCGACTGATCGCGTCCTCGGGTGAACGGCTCTCGCCATCGCCTTCAATGATCACGCGGTCGAGTTCGATCGTCATGCGATCCGCGCGGCGCGCTTCGAGACGACGCGCCGCGTCCTGCCTGGCCCGGGCCGGCGTATCGGCCGGCGGCTTGTCGCATTTGATGATGACCACCGATCCGCAGTCCGGCGGAGCCGCGCTAGGCGTCACTACCGTCTGGCCAGTCGCGCCGGACCCCAGCGGCAGCAGCAATGCAACAGCAAGAAACGGGCTCCGCCACCTCATGCGGGCTCGATCACCAGCGCATCGTCGTCAATCGGCGCCAGCAGTGACGACGAAGCGGTGGCCGCGTCGAGCCAGCGTGCATAGTCCGCAGCCGCGAATGATCACCGGCATCCGATCGTGTACCGGCGCCAGAACGACGTTCGCCTCGGTCGTGATGATCGTGTAGGTCTCCACGCCCTGCTGCGTCGACGGGTCGCGCCACCATTCCCAGAGGCCGGCCACGGCAAACAGCGGCTCGTCCTTCATGCGGATGCGCCACTTCGTCTTGTGTCCCTTCTCGCCGCTCCACTCGAAAAACGCATTGAGCGGAACCAGGCAGTGCCGCTTCGCATAGGCGGCGCGAAAGGCGGCGGTCGTGGCGATGGTCTCCGAGCGCGCGTTGATGCAGCGGTTGCCGAACTTGATCTCCTTCGCCCAGGTCGGCACCAGGCCCCAGCGCGCGAGCGCACATTCGCGCTCGCTGCCGTCACGCGCGAGCCGGATGATCGGCTTGAGCTCGGTGGGCCGGACATCCGCGCTCAATGCAAAGTCGGGTACCGACGGCACGCGGAAGTGCGCCTTGATCGCCGCCGGATTCTGGGAAAGATCGTACCGTCCGCACATACGTGATGGTCACCGAACGCACGATCCTGCGCGTCGCCGGTACGACTCGAACAACGAATCCGTGCCTGGCTTGCCCAGCCGCGCCAGCGGCATCATGTCAATCGCTCCCACACCATGTGGGCCAGCGCGACATCCTCGAGACCGATGCCGACCGACTTGTAGATGACGATGTCGCCACTGCGCCGGTCGTAAGTGGAGCCCTTCACCAGCAGTTTGCCGAGCTCGGTGACCCGGTTCGGATCAATGGTGCCGGGCGTGGCGCGCACGAACTCGCCCGCCTCCGACTGCGCGGCCGGCAGCCATTCAACGACGATCAAATCAGCGCGCGCGAGCAGCGCATCGTCCAGTTCGCGCGCGGCCGGCTTGCTCGACCCCACGGCAGCGACGAGGGACCCGGGCCGGACCAGCATCCCGTCGAACAAAGGCTCTGTCGATCGGGTCGCCGTGACGATGACATCGGCCTCGCGGGCCGCCGTGGCTGCATCGACCGCGCCTGCAGTGACGCCAAACTCGGTCTCGACCCAGTTGGCGAAGTCGGGTGCCGATGCACGTCCCGCGACCCACACGCGCTCGAATGGATGCATCAGCAAGAGTGCTTCGGCATGGGCACGCGCCTGCACGCCGGTGCCGAAGATCGCCAGCGAGCGCGCATCGCGCGCGGCCAGGCGCTGTACCGCCACCGCCGTGGCGGCCGCCGTGCGAAAGCGTGTGATCTCGTTGGCCTCGACTACGGCCAGCGCTTCCCCGGTGATCGACGAGAAGAGCACGATGACGAAGTTGAACTGGCCGCCGACCGTCGAGTAGACCTTGGCGCCCACCACGCCGCTGGCCGGCAGTGCGGCACCCATGGTCGCGATGGCGGAGGCCTTGCCACCGTGTTCGGCGGTCGTTCGCACGCGCGGCGCAATGCTGCCGGAGCCGTTGCCGAACTGCTCGAAAGCGGCGGCCATCGCGACCACCGCCTCGCGCATGGTGACGATTTCAGCGACCTCCGCATCGCGGATCACGCGCATTGCTGCCCCTACGCGGCCGCCGGCGCACGCCGCATGCGCAAGCCTTGCATCAGCCAGACGAACACCGCCAGGATCAGTCCGGGGATGTAGAACCAGTGCGCGTTGACGCGTTCGGTCGGCACCTTGACGCCGACGATGTCGTAACCCTGCTCGATGCGTGCCTTGGAGGCGCGGCTGCCGAAGCGCACGGTGCTCACCTGCATCATCTCGCCCATGCCGGACACCGACATGCCGGCTTCAGCCAGCCGCTTGCGCGCGTCATCGACCGGATTGCTGCCGTCGCCCAGCCGAGGGCCGAGCTGCAGTCCAACGGTCTTGTTCTTGTCCTCGCCCTCGAGCGACTGCCCTCGGATCTTGAACACCAGCCGATCCTTGTCGTCCAGCCCGTTCACCACCTCGTAGAACTTCGCCGTCGGGGCGTCGGTGTACTCCGGGCCGAACCAGTCGGCAAAGTAATCCGGGCGAAACAGGACGAACGTCGCGACCAGCAGCAGTACGACTTCCCACCAGCGGCACTTGATGCGGAACCAGGCCATCGTGGCGGCGGCAAACAGCAGTGATGCCACAGTGGATGCCGCGGCGACCAGCAGCGCCTCACCCCATCCATGGACGTCGATCAGCAGCAGCGCCGGGTTGAAGATCCAGATGAAAGGCAGTACCACGGTGCGCACCGCGTACACCGAACCCTGTATGCCAACTTGGATCGGATCTTCCTTTGCGATCGCCGCTCCGGCAAAGCTTGCCAGTCCCACCGGCGGGGTGATGTCGCCCATGATCCCGTAGTAGAAGACGAACAGGTGCACCGCGATCAGCGGAATGACGAGCCCTGATTGCGCGCCGAGTTCAACGATGACCGGCGCCATCAGCGTCGCCACCAGGATGTAATTGGCCGTGGTCGGCACGCCCATGCCCAGCACGAGGCAGACGAACGCGGTAAACAGCAACATCACCAGCACATTGCCCTGCGAGACGAACTCGACGAAGTCGGTCATGCGCAGGCCGAGCCCGGTCAGCGTGATCGCACCGACGATGATGCCGGCGCAACCGGTGGCCACCGCGATGCCGATCATGTTGCGCGCGCCTTCGTTGCAGCCCACCAGCACGTCGTTCAGGCCCGCGGTGAACTGTCGTCCGAGTTCACCTTGCTTGCGGAAGATCGCGATCAGCGGCCGCTGCGTCACCATCAGGATCATCTGCGTAGCCACGCCCCAGAAGGCCGAGAGTCCGGGCGACAGTTCCTCGACCATCAGGCACCAGATCAGCACGCCCACCGGAATCAGGAAATGCAGACCGGCCTTGACCGTGGGCCAGGTGGGCGGCAGCACCGGATTCGTGACGTCGATCTCGGTCGGAAGATCGGGCTGCTGCGCCGCGACCCAGGTGCTGTAGACGTACAGGGCCGCCAGCAGCAATCCCAGGATGACCGGCGCGGCGCCGCCAAACATGGCCTGCGCGCCGAGGGCGATGTAGTAGATGACGCCGAGCGCGATCGCACTGCCGGCCAGTCCCATTGCCCATGATGTCAGCCGGTTGCCCATCGTGCGCTCGCGTTCGCGCGCGGTCGGCTTCATGCCGAGCTTCAGCGCTTCGAGATGCACGATGTAAAAAAGGGCGATGTAGCTGATCACCGCCGGGATGAACGCGTGCTTGACGATGTCCGAGTAGGGAATGCCGACGTACTCGACCATCAGGAACGCCGCGGCGCCCATCACCGGAGGCATGATCTGGCCATTGACCGACGACGACGTCTCGATCGCCGCGGCCTTGACTCCGCCGTAGCCGGCGCGCTTCATCAGCGGAATCGTGAAGATCCCGCCCGACACGACGTTGCTGACCGAGGAGCCGGAGATCAGGCCATTCAGCGCCGACGACACCACGGCGACCTTGGCCGGACCGCCGCGCAGGTGCCCGAGCAGCGCGAAACTCACCTGCATCATGTAATTGCCGCCGCCCGCACGATCGAGCAGCGTGCCGAACAGAACGAACACGAAGATGAAACTCACGGACACACCGAGCGCGATGCCGAACACGCCTTCGGTCACCATCCACATGTGCGAGACGACGCGCGGCAGCGACGCGCCCTTGTGCGCGATGACGTCAGGCAAGTGGGGACCCGCCATCACGTACACCAGGAAAAGCGTCGCCAGCACCGCCATCGGCAGGCCAACGGCACGGCGCGTCGCTTCCAGCAGCAGCAGCACGCCGGCGGTACCGACGACGACGTCGAGCATCGTCGGATTACCCGGCCGCAGCGCAAGTTCGCCGTAGAAGATGATCAGGTACAGCGCCGTCAGTGCTCCGGCAACGGCCATGATCCAGTCCTGCCACGGCACGTAGTCGCGCGGAGACCGCTTGAAAGCCGGGAACGCAAGAAAGGCAAGGAACAGTCCGATCGCCAGATGGATCGAGCGCGCCTCGGTGTCGTTGAATACCCCGAAGCGAAGCGCGAACGGCAGCGGCGAGGCGTACCAGAGCTGGAATGCCACCCAGACCAGGCCGACCACCATCATCACGGTGCCGGCCACGCCGACCGTCGAACGTCCGCCCAGGTCGGCGTCCTTGACGAGCTGCTGGACGTCTGTGTCGCCCAGTTGCATTTCGGCGGTCGGGGCGAGTTCTTCTTCCAGCTTGATGAGTTCGTCTTCGAGCTTCTTGTTGTCCACGAACGCTCCCCGAAAAAGAAAACGGGCGGCCGAGGCCGCCCGTCGAACTTTACGCGCCCCGCGAGCCGATGGCGCCCCGGCTCGCGGCGGTGCCTACTTGATCCAGCCCTTCTCCTTGTAGTAGCGCACGGCACCTTCGTGCAGCGGCGCCGACAGGCCGTTCTTGATCATGTCTTCCGGCTTCAGATTGGCCAGTGCGGGATGCAGCTTCTTGAACTCGTCGAGGTTGTCGAAGACCGCCTTCGTGATCGCGTAGACGACATCGGCCGGGACCTTGGCCGAGCTGACCACCGTCGCCTGCACGCCGTAGGTCGTGGTCGGATTCGGGTTGTTCGGATACATGCCGCCTGGAATCGTCGCGATCGCGTAGTACGGCTTGTCCTTGACCAGTGCATTCACGGCCGGGCCGGTCAGCGACACCAGCCTGGCGCCGCAGATCGTGGTCGGGTCCTGGATATTGGCCGACGGATGGCCCACGGCGTAGAAGAAACCGTCGATCTTGCCGTCGCACAGCGCCGGGCCGTGCTCGTCGGGACGCAGTTCGGAGGCGAGGCTGAAGTCGCTCATCTTCCAGTTCATCGCGGCCAGCAGCTCGTTCATCGAAGCCAGGGTGCCCGAACCCGGGTTGCCCACGTTGAAGCGCTTGCCCTTGAAGTCTTCGAACTTGGTGATGTTCGCTTCCTTGCGCGCAACCACCGTGAAGGGTTCGGGATGCAGCGCGAACACCGCGCGCAGGTCGCCCATCGCGCCGTCCTTCTGGAACTGCGCCATGCCCTTGGTCGCGTTGAACTGCACGTCCGACTGCGCGACGCCGAACTCGATTTCGCCGGATTTCAGCAGGTTGACGTTGGCGACCGACCCACCGGTCGATTCGACCGAGCAGCGCAGGCCGTGCTTGGCGCGGTCGCGGTTGACCAGTCGGCAAATCGCACCGCCGGCCGGGTAGTAGACGCCCGTCACGCCGCCGGTACCGATCGTGATGAATTTTTGCTGTTGCGCGCTGACGCTGCCTGGCGCGGCGGCGAAGGCCACGAAGGCCGACGCGAACGCGGCCGCGCACATCGAAATCCTGAAGTTCATTGGAAATGCCTCCTGTTGCCCCGCGGGGAGTCGCACCTTAGCGCCCGCCGGCCGGCGGCGCAAGGCGGGTCATCCTCGCGAGACGCGGCCCAGTGGACGCCGGCTAGCCGACCGTGGCGATGGCCGTGTCCACCGCCTCGACGAGGCGCTCGACCAGCAGGTCCAGCTCGCTGTCGTCGATGATGAACGGCGGCGCCAGCAGGACATGGTCGCCGCGGGCACCATCGATCGTTCCGCCCATCGGGTAGCACGCCAGACCGAGGTCGAGCGCCGCCCGCTTGACCTTCGCATGCAGCTTCAGCGCCGGGTCGAACGGTTCCCTGCTGGAGCGATCGGCCACCAGTTCGATCGCCTGGAACAGGCCTCGCCCACGCACGTCGCCGACATACGGGTGGTAGCGGAACGCTTCGTCGAGTTCGTCGCGCAGTCGTGCGCCCTGGTGCGCGCAGCGCCGGACCAGATCGTCCCGCACCAGCACGCGCTGCACGGCCAGCGCGGCGGCGCAGGCGACCGGATGGCCGATGTACGTGTGCCCGTGCTGGAAGAATCCGGTGCCGGCGGCAATCGCGTCGATCACGCGACCGCCGATCAGCACGGCACCGACCGGTTGATAGCCGCCGCCCAGCCCTTTCGCGATCGCCATAAGATCGGGCGCAACGCCCTCCTGCTCGCAGGCATGCAGCGTCCCGGTGCGGCCCATGCCGCACATCACTTCGTCGAGGATCAGCAGAATGTCGTGCGCGTCGCACAGTTCGCGCACACGCCGGAAGTAGCCGGGCGGAGGCGTCAGGCAGCCGCTGGTGGCGCCGCCGACGGTCTCGGCCACGAACGCGATGACATTGCTGCCACCCACGCGCGCGATCGTCGCTTCGAGTTCCGCGGCCAGCCGCGCGCCGTACCGCTCGGGAGTCTCGCCATCGCGCTGATCGCGATATGAATACGTCGGTGCCACGTGCTCGACATCGATCAGCAGCGGCGCGAACTGCCGGCGCCGCCACAGGTTGCCGCCGACCGCGAGCGCACCCAGCGTGTTGCCGTGGTAACTGTTGCGGCGTGCGATGAACTTCGCGCGCTGCGGCTCGCCCTTCTCGACGTAATACTGGCGCGCCAGTTTGAGCGCGGCTTCCATCGCTTCCGAGCCGCCGCTGACCAGGTAGGTGTGCGTGATGCCGGCCGGGGCGCTCGCAATCAGCGTGTCGGCCAGCTCCTCCGCGACTGCCGTCGAGAAGAAACTCGTATGCGCATAGGCCAGCGCGTCGATCTGCGCGTGCATGGCAGCCAGCACATCGGGATGCCCATGGCCCAGGCAGGACACCGCGGCGCCGCCCGACGCATCGAGGTAGCGCTTTCCGCTCGCATCGGTAATCCAGCAGCCCTGGGCGCTGACAGCAAGTGGTACCTGCCCGCGCAACTGGCGATGCAGGATCTTCGAATCGGCGTGCATGGGTGGATGATAGGCGCGACCGGATCGGCAGAGCCATGTCGGAGCAGCAACCGCGGCGCAGCGACAGCGGCCCAACGACAGCGAGGAAGCTACGTCGGCGGCGGCGCGAACGGCGCCGCGTCGATCGTCGGCGGGCGCCCGGCAATGGCGTCGCACACCAGGCGCGCACTGCCCGCCGCCAGCGTCCAGCCCAGCGCACCCTGACCCACGTTCAGATAGAGGTTGCCCACCGCACTGCGGCCGAGAATCGGCCGACCGCTCGGTGTGGCGGGACGCAGCCCGGCCCACGAGCGCAGGTCGCCGTCGACCGCGTGGTAGCCGAGCACCTCGCGTGCCGCCTCGAGCAGCGCACCGATGCGCGCCGGCGGTATCGACGCAGCTTCGCCACCGATCTCGACGAATCCGGCGACGCGTACTCGATCGCCCAACGGAGCGAACACGACCTTGCGGTGCGTATCGGTGATTGAGACGCGCGGCAGCGGCGCATCGAGCGGCTTGACCGTGATCGAGTAGCCTTTCAGTGGATAGATCGGCAAGGGCAGGCGCGCGCTCGCGGCCAGCACCGCCGATTCCGCACCAGCGGCGAGCACATAGGCATCCGCGCGCAGCGGCGCCGCCCCATCGCCCCTGGTGATCAACGCACGGACACTGCCGCCTTCGATATCCAGGCGCTCGACCGTGCGATTGAACGCAAACTCGACACCACGACCGGTCAACAGGCGCACGAGCTGGTCGCAGAACGCTCCGCAATCGGCCGCGGCGTCGGACTCCGTCCAGATGCCGCCGACGATGCGCTTCACATAAGGCGCGAGCGTCGGCTCGCGCTGGATGCATTCCTCGGTGTTGAGCGCGCGCTGCTCCGAACCCAGCGTCGCCTGGAAGGCGACCTGCGCCCGTGCCGAGGCGAACGACAGTCTGTCCGGATACAGCACCAGCTTGCCGCTGCGCGTGAAAGCGCAGTCGATGCCTTCGCCTTCGATCAGCGGTTCGATGAATTCGCGCGACAGCTCTGCCAGCCGCAGCAATGCCACGGTCGTCGCCCGCGCCGACGCGGTGTTTGCGAGACGCAGGAACGCCAACCCCCAGGACCACTGCGCCGGATCGAGCTGCGGATGAAACTTGAGCGGGGAATCGCGCGCGAGCAGCAGTGACAGCAGCTTCGGCGGCACCGTGGCATCCGCCAGCGGCGCGACGTAGGAGTACGACAGCTGAGCGCCATTGCCACGGCTGGCACCGGTGGCAGCGTGTGCGCCGCGGTCGACCACCGTGACGCTGTGCCCCTCCGCCTGCAGGAAGTAAGCGGTCGTCAGACCCACGACCCCGGCACCGATCACGCAGACATGCATGGCCCGAAGTCTAGCGACTGGTGCGTCGCTCCAAGAACAGTGGGAACGGTGAGTCCGGCAGCGCCGGCGCGCGGTCCGGCTCTGGTCAAGCGCCAGGCGGATGCGGCGAGAGCAACACGGGTCGAGCCAGCGACTCGGACAGCAACGGATAGACCTTCTCTGTGCCCAGTACGGCACCGGCGGCGAGGTGCGCCGCGAAAACGTCCGCAGGCAGCTCCTGCTCGAGCGCCGCACGTGCCCGGTTGATCAGGCGCCGCTCGTTGGGTTGCGGTGGCTGGCCGGTCGCGCCGGACTGCGCTTCAACCGCACCGAGCAGCCGTGCAGCAACATCCGACTGGCCGCGGCGCCAGAACAGATACACCCACTCTTCGAGAAAATAGTTGCGGCTGCGGCGCATGACCGGCAGCGCTTCACAACCGGCGTCCGACGCTTCGGCAACGCGGTCCATCTCGCTCAGGATGCCGATGAGATTTGCATACAGCACGTCCGTGTCGCTTGCGGTCGAAGGCCGGTCCCGCAGATCCTGCGCAAGCCGCTGCGCTTCGCGCGCCGCTTCCTCGATCGGCCCGACCTGCCACAGCAGGTCTACCAGGTTATTGCGGGCGATCACTTCCAGGCGCCAGTCCCCGGTGTTTACGGCAAGACCCACCTCTCGGCGAAGCAGCGCGAGCGCATCGGCGATCCTGCCCGCGCTGCGAGCCAGCGAGGCTTCGCGGCGCAGCTGGAAGATGTGGAACTCGCTCGGCCAATCGGGCCGGATCAGCTGCCGTGCGTCGTCGAACGCGGCGCGCGCACCTCCGTCGTCGCCCTGTGAAAGCAGAAAACCGATCAGCCTGATCAGGCTGGAGAATTCCCGACGGGGATGGCCGAGTGCCCGGTACTCCGTGCGGGCACGCTGCGCCGCTTCGACGCACAACGCCAGGGGCAGCCGGCCGGACATGTTGCCGGCCGCCAGCGCGCGCCAGTAGCGTGCCGCTACGGCGGTGTCGACCGCACCTTGCTCGATCGAACGTTGATGCGGCAACAACCAGTCGGCGCACTCGGCCGCGTAGTCGATCACCGAACCGGCGTGCGCCGCCAGCGCGATGGCGATCATGGGTTCGCCTTCTTCGCCGCTCGCCCAGAGGTAGGCGGCCCGCAGGTTGTCGAGTTCAGGAACCACGAGCGCGGCGTACTGGTCGGTCCGAAACTCGCCATCGAGATTCTTGCCGTCAACCCGGCGGAGGAACTGCAGCATGCCCAGCGCGTGTCTTCGCAACGTGTCAGCCGTTTCTCCTTCGGCCAGTTGCTCGAGCGCGAAGGCACGGGCTGATTCGAGCAGCCGGTATCGAGGCGGCTCGCCCGATTCGGCGACGACCAGTGATTTGTCGACGAGCGCACTGAGGCTTTCGAGGACGGCCCAGTCGTCGAGGTGCTCATCCCCGGCGACCGCCTGCGCCAGTTCCATCGTGAAGCCCCCTGCGCACACGCCTAGCCGTCGAAACACGAGCCGTTCCGCTTCATTGAGCAGGCCATGGCTCCACTCGAGCGCAGCGCGCAAGGTCTGGTGCCGTCGCAGGGTCGCGCGCGCGCCGCCGGTCAGCAGCTTGAAGCGCGCGTCGAGCCTGTCGCGTACGGCGCGCAAACCGAGCGTGGATACGCGCGCGGCGGCCAGCTCGATGGCCAGTGGCAGGCCGTCGAGCTGCCTGCAGATATCAATCGCAAGCTTTGCGTTCTCGTCGTTCAGTGCAAATCGCGCGTCGACGGCTCGCACGCGCGCTTCAAAAAGGGCCACGGCGCCGAACTCGCTCGCCTTGCCCGCCTGTGCCTGTGCAGGCACCGCCAGCGGCATCAACCGGAGCTGCTGTTCATCTGGCACACGCAGGGGTTCCTGGCTGGTCGTGAGTAGCGTGACCGCGGGCGCAGCCCGCACTATGGCCTCGACCAGTTCGGCCACTGCGTCCAGCAGGTGCTCGCAGTTGTCGAGCACCAGCAGCAATGTGCGCGACGCGAGGCCGGCAACGAGTTCATCGCGCGCCGTGCCTTGATCCTGGACCTTGATATCGAGCGCGCCGGCGACTGTGCTCGGCACCAGCCCGGGATCGGACAGGCCGGCAAGTTCGACCATCCATGCGCCGTCCGGCCACTGCGCCGCCGAAGCGTGGGCGGCTGCCTGGGCGAGGCGACTTTTGCCAATGCCGCCTGCACCGACGACCGTGACGAGCCGGTGTCCTGTCATCAGCGAGTGCAATGCCTGCAGGTCTTCGTCACGGCCGTACAGCACCGGCAACTCGCCGGGCAGGTTGGTCCGGCGCACCGGCGGCGGGCGCACTTCGTGTGCGGCAGTTGTCGAACCCGGCGGGATCGCGCCAGTGCCGGTGTCCGCCGCACCGTCAAGTTGCGCGGTGAATTGGTAGCCGCGGCCGGGGATCGTGGCAATCGCCTGCGGTCCGAGCAGTTTGCGCAGACTGCTGATCTGGACCTGCAGGTTGTTTTCCTCGACGACCAACCCCGGCCACACCAGATCGAGCAGTTCGGTCTTGGCGACGAGGCGGTCGCGCCGCTCGATCAGCGCAAGCAGCAGGTCAAAGGCGCGCGCGCCGACACCGGCGGGGACGCCCTCGACCAGCAACTGCCGTTCGCGGGGCCGCACTTCGGCTCGGCCAAAACGCAGCGAATCAGACAAACGACGTCCTCGGGTGATCGGAGTAGCGATCACAGCAGTCTGGACAAACAGCCGCGCGCAGGCAAGCGGTCCGCGGTCTAGCGGAGTGGTCGCTCTGCTGTCTGAACACCGGCGCCACCCGCAGGCGCGTCAGATTCAGAACATTTAAGGCCTGTTTTCAGATCGCCAAAGGACTGAAACCCGGGTCGGCGCGCACAGTGCCGCCATCGACGACGCACAACCGTTCGCCGCCCGACAAACCGATCCAAAGGAGCACCAAATGAACCGCGAACTCCAATCGACTTCCCCCCTGATCCGCGCGATCTTCGCAGTCGCTTCGCTGCTCGTCAGCATTCTGGTGGTCGGCTCGATGACGAGCCTGGCGGACCACTACAACGCCGAGTCGCAACTGGCGAGCGCCCAGCGTGCGGTCGTCGCGCAGCGCTGAGCGCGGTGCCGTTCATGTCGAGCAGAAGGCGCCGCCGGGCGCCCTCTGTACTCCTGCGGACGCTACTGCGCCGGCGGGGTAGTCGCCACGTTGCGGTTCGTCGTGCCATCGGCGTTGCGGCTGCGGTCGACCCAGGTCGTTCCGCCGCGCGGCCCGGTGCTCAGTGTGTCGACCGCACCGTCGCTGCCACGCGTGCGATCGACCGTCGCAACGGCCCCTTGCGGACCGGTGACGGTCTTGTCGATCAGTCCATCCGCGCCACGCGTGCGATCCACGGTGCTGACGCCACCGTTCGGTCCAGTCCGCACCGTATCGACGATGCCGTCAGCACCGCGGCTGCGATCGAATGTCGTGGTGCCTTTCGGTCCGGTCACGGTCGAGTCGACCACGCCGTCGGCGCCGCGAACGCGGTCGACGGTGGTCGACTGGCCCTTCGGACCGGTGATGGTCTTGTCGACCAGGCCGTCGATGCCACGACTGCGGTCCACGGTGCTGACGCCACCGTTCGGTCCGGTCACGGTCTTGTCGACGAGACCGTCGGCACCGCGCGTCCGGTCGGTTGTCGTGGTACGTCCCTGCGGACCGGTCACCGACTTGTCGACGAGGCCGTCGCCGCCCCGAGTGCGATCAACGGTGCTGACGCCACCCTTGGGCCCGGTGATGCGTGCGTCCGTGGTGCCGCTGCCATCGCGGTAACGATCGACCGAGGTCGTGCCACCGCGCCGGCCGGTGCGAACCGCATCCGTCGCGCCGTCCGCGCCGCGGCTGCGCTGCACGCTGGTGGTTCCGGAGGCATGTTGGCCCGCGGTCACCTGCCGGTAGGCGCCGCGCTCACGCGCCTCGCTTATGTTCGTCGCCAGTGTCAGCGTCGCCGCGACGGCAAGCACCATGACCCGGAAGTCCAGCAGCGGCTCGATCCGCTTCAACATCGAGTTTTTCATCGTTCGCCCCTCGTCGGTGATCGGGATGCCGCAAGGTGCGGCCGTCCTCGAGATCAGTGAACGACAGCGTAGGGGCGCAGGCCGACCGATGTCAGTTTCGCAACTGCGACCGATGTAACGAGGTGTAAGGAGCCGACCGACGGTCGCCGGGCGCTAGCGTCGCGCCAGGGCGGCGCACAGGACAAGGATCAGCACCAGGAAGCCGGTCAACGACCAGCCGGCGAGCGAGATGCCCAACAGCACCGTGCTCGCGTCAGCGCAGTCGCCACTGCCCTGGAAGACCCGCGGCAGCACCTGTGTCAGCGGGAAGTTCTCCAGCATCACGTTCAGGCCCGGGCCACAGGCGAGCGCTTCCGGCGCCTGGATCAGCCGTACGTGCCATGCGGCGATGCCTGCACCGACCAACGCCAGCACGATGCCGGCCACGCCGAACGCGCGCGCAGAAGATCGCGGTGCGCGCCACGCCGCCAGCAGCGCGCAGATCGCAAGCAGCAGGTACGCAATGCGCTGGAAGATGCACAGCGGACACGGATTCATGCCGACGACATGCTGCATGAAGAGCGCCGCACCGATCAGCCCCAGCGCCGCCAAGGCCACGGCCAGATAGATCCGGCGTGCGCCGATGGCGTCGAGCCGAGCTCGAATTAGGTCCACACTCATGCTGCGGATGGTACCGGGCCGCGCTGCCGCGCGATCCCGCGGGTCTTGACCAGCATGTAGATCACCGGGATGACGATCAGCGTCAGGATGGTGGAGGAGACCATGCCGCCCACCATCGGCGCGGCAATGCGCCGCATCACCTCGCTGCCGGTCCCCGTACCCCACATGATTGGCAGCAGGCCGGCGATGATCGCCACCACCGTCATCATCTTCGGTCGCACGCGCTCGACCGCGCCCTCGATCATCGCGTCGTAGTGATCCTGCAGCGTCAGTCGCTCGCCCTTCGCCGCCCGATCGGCCCGAATCTTCTCCAGTGCGTGGTCGAGGTAGATGAGCATTACCACGCCGGTTTCCGCGGCGACCCCCGCCAGCGCAATGAAGCCCACGGCGACGGCGACGCTGAGGTTGTAGTCGAGCAGCCATATCAGCCAAACGCCACCGATCAGCGCGAACGGAACCGAAAGCATCACGATCAGAGTTTCCGTGATGCGCCGGAAATTCAGGTACAGCAGGAGAAAGATGATCACCAGCGTCAGAGGCACCACCAGCTTCAGCTTTTCGGTGGCACGCTCCATGTATTCGAACTGGCCGCTCCATTGCACTGTGTAGCCGGGCAGGAAGTTCACCTGTTCGCGCACCGCCTTCTGCGCGTCCCGCACGTAGCTGCCGATGTCGCGGTCACGGAGATCGACATAGATGTACGCGGCAAGCTGCGCGTTCTCAGTGCGGATGACCGGCGCTCCCTTTGAAAGGCTCACTTTCGCGACCTGCCCCAGCGGGATCATCGGTGCCGGCTTGCCCATCTCACCTTCGGCCGGCACCAGCACCTGCGTTGCGATCGCTTGCGGGTCGCTGCGGTAGTCGCGCGGGTAGCGCACCGCAACCCCGAAGCGCTCTCGGCCCTCGACGGTTGTCGTGATCATCTCGCCGCCGAGCGCTGAGGCAATCACGTCCTGCACCTCGTCCACCCGGATGCCATAGCGCGCCAGCTTTTCGTAATCGGGCTCGATGTTCAGATAGAAGCCGCCCGTCAGGCGTTCCGCAAAGGCGCTTGTGGTACCGGGCACGGTCTTCACTGCCGCCTCGATCTCCTTTGCCAGTCGTTCGATCTCGACGAGATCCTTGCCATACACCTTGATCCCCACCGGCGTGCGGATTCCGGTCGACAGCATGTCGGTGCGCGCTTTGATCGGCATCGTCCAGGAATTGGCAATGCCCGGCAGCTGCACCGCCTTGTCCATTTCGGCGATCAGTGCATCGATCGTCATGCCGGGTCGCCAGTCCTTTTCCGGCTTCAGGTTGATCACCGTTTCGAACATCTCGACCGGTGCGGGATCGGTCGCCGTGATGGCACGCCCCGCCTTGCCGAATACCGATTCGACTTCGGGGAAGCTCTTGATGATGCGGTCCTGCGTCTGCAGCAACTCAGCCGCTTTGGTCACCGACATGCCGGGCAGACCGGTCGGCATGTAAAAGAGCGTCCCTTCGTTCAGCGTTGGCATGAACTCGGAGCCGAGTTTCGAGGCCGGATAAATGGATGCAACCGCCACCACCAGAGCCAGCACGATCGTCAACACACGACGGCGCAGCACCCACTCGATGACCGGCCGGTAGATCCAGATCAGGAAACGATTGATCGGATTCTTCTTCTCCGGCATCACCTTGCCGCGAATGAAGAGCAGCATCAGAACCGGCACCAGCGTAACCGACAGTAGTGCCGCGGCCGCCATCGCGAAGGTCTTCGTGAACGCGAGCGGTGCGAACATTCGTCCTTCCTGCGCCTCGAGCGTGAACACCGGCAGGAACGACACCGTAATAATCAGCAGACTGAAGAAGAGTGCGGGACCGACCTCGATGCAGGCGGCGCGGATCAGCGGCAATCGAGGCGCATCGGGCGGTGCGCGCTCCAGGTGCTTGTGCGCGTTTTCAATCATGACGATCGCCGCGTCGATCATCGCCCCAATCGCGATTGCGATGCCGCCCAGGCTCATGATATTGGCGTTGATTCCCAGCCAGCGCATCGCGACGAAGGCCATCAGCACGCCGACGGGCAGCATCAGGATCGCGACCAGCGCGCTGCGCGCGTGCATTAGGAATACAACGCAGACCAGCGCAACGATGAACGCTTCCTCGGCCAGCGTGCGCTTCAGTGTGTCAATTGCGCGATGGATCAGGTCCGAGCGATCGTAGACGGGTTCGATACGAACGCCCTCCGGCAGGCCGGTCGAAATCTCCTTGATTCGATCCTTGACGTTGTGAATCACATCCAGCGCGTGGGTTCCGTAGCGCGCGACGACAATGCCGCCGACCACCTCGCCATCGCCGTTCAGTTCGGCCAGGCCGCGCCGTTCATCCGGAGCGAGCTCGATACGAGCAATGTCGCGTAGTCGTACCGGCACGCCCTTCTCGGCTCGCACGGTCAGTCGCTCCAGATCGGCGGCCCCGTGCAGGTAACCCATGCCGCGAACCATGTATTCGGTTTCCGAAAGCTCGACGATTCGGCCGCCGACATCACGGTTGCTCATGCGGATCGTTTCGATAACTTTCGACAACGGCACGTTGTACGCCTGCAGCTTGCGCGGATCGACCGTCACGACGTACTGCTGCACGAAGCCACCAATCGACGCCACCTCGGACACACCCTGTGCCTTCCACAGCTGGTAGCGAATGAACCAGTCCTGCAGCGTGCGCAACTCGGCCAGCGAGCGGTTGGCGCCGAGCACCGCGTACTGGTAGACCCAGCCGACGCCTGTGGCGTCGGGACCGAGCGCGGGTGCGACGCCGGTCGGTAGCCTTGACGCGGCCGAGCTGAGGTACTCGAGCACGCGTGAGCGCGCCCAGTAGATATCGGTGCCGTCCTCGAAGATGATGTAGACAAACGAGGCACCAAAAAACGAAAACCCGCGCACGACCTTGGAGCGCGGCACACCGATCATGGCGGTCGTCAGCGGATAGGTGACCTGGTCCTCAACGACCTGCGGCGCCTGGCCCGGGAACTCCGTGAAGACGATGACCTGTACATCGGACAGGTCCGGGATCGCATCCACGGGCGTCTTGACCACCGCGTAGATGCCGGCCGCGACGGCAAATGCAGTCGCCAGCAGCACCAGGAAAACATTGCGCAGCGACCAGTCGATCAGGCGGGCGAGCATGATGTTGGGACCTCAGTGTTTGCGCTCGTCCGCCCTCGGCGCCGCCGTGGGTACGGATGTGACGGCCTTCGGCCCGGAGATCGATTCGATCTTCATGATCACGAACTCGCCTGGCTTGCCCGACTTCATATCGAACTTCACTCGGTCACCAGGCTTGATGTTTTTCGGCAATACACCGGGCGCAACGCTGAATTCCATCTCCATCCGCGACCACTTCAGCGCAGGGATCGGATCGTGGTCGAGTGTCACCTTGTTGCCCGCAAAATCGACTTCGATGACGGCGCCCTCACCACTGGCGGCGGTCGAAGCGCCTCCCGCTGCGCCCGGTGACGCGTTCTTGTCGGCACTGAAACCGGACAGTGCCGCCTTCAGGTTGCTTTCGGAGTCGATCAGGAAGTTCGCGCGGGTGACCACCGATTCGCCGTCCTTCACGCCGGACAGCACCTCGACGAAACCCTCGCCGCGACCGCCGAGCTTGACATCGCGCGGCTCGAATTTGCCCTCGCCCAGCGCCACCAGCACCACCTGGCGCGTTCCACTGTCAATCACCGCAGAATCCGGAACCGTGAGCACTTCGCGCTTGGGCCCTGCTTCGATCTGCACCGTGCCATACATGCCGGGCTTCAGCTGGCCCTGCGGGTTTGCGAGCTCGATTCGCACGCGCGCCGTACGCGTCTCAGCATTCAACGTCGGATAAATGAACGTCACTTCACCGGGGAAGGTCTGGTCGGAGTAGGCGCCGACCGTGATCGTGCCCCGCGTACCGACTCGGATCAGCGAAAGGTCCTGCTCGAAGACATCCCCGATCAGCCACACCCGTGACAGGTCGGCAATCCTGAACAGCGCCTCGCCCGGCATGAAACGCATGCCGGCCACTGGCGGGTCCTTGATGATCACTCCAGACGCTGGCGCCGTGAGCGTCAAGGTTCGGCGCACCTCGCCGCCTTCGCGCAGACGTGCCAGCTGCTGCTCGCTGATGTCCCAGTTACGCAACCGTTCCAGCGACGCAATGGCCAGTTGTTGAACACCGGCCTGCGCTTCGGATCCCGCACCACTCAGCGTCTTCGTGGCGTTGTAAGTGATCAAGTACTCGCGCTGTGCCGACACGAGTTCGGGGCTGTAAACCTCGGCCAGCGGCTGGCCGCGCGTCACCGCTTGCCCGGTCGTATTCACGTGCAGCTTTTCGATCCAGCCCTCGAACTTCGGCGCAACGGTGTGCTGACCGCGCTCGTTGATCTCGATCGTCCCCACGGCGCGCACGACGCGTCCGAGCGACCGTTTGCTGACCGGCTCCGTGCGGACACCGAGTGTCTGAATGCGGTCGGCCGACACCTTCACCGTACCTGATGCGCCCTGATCCTCACCGTCGTAGACCGCGATGTAATCCATTCCCATCGGATCCTTCTTTGGCACCGGCGAGGTGTCGGGCAGACCCATCGGATTGCGGTAGAAGAGGACCTTGCGCTCACCCGGCTTCGCCGCTGCAGCCGGCTCGCTACTAGCCGGCGACGTGCCTGTCTGTGGTGCACTTCCGGCTCCGCGTCCCTTGCCCAGCAAGTATCCCGCCGCAAGCGCGACAGCCACCAACACCGCAACGACGATCGTGCGCACGGTGGAGTTCATAGGTCTTCTCCGACGATGCGCTCGATTTCGGCGAGTCGCATCTGCTGTTCAAGTTCGATCTTCAGAAGGTCGAGCCGCGTGCGCCGAATTTGCCGCTGCGCGTCGAGCAGCGTCGGAAAGTCAACGCGGCCGGTCTGGTAACTTGCCAGCGCCGACTCCAACGTCAGCTGCACCTGCGGTAGCAGCGTCGAGCGGACGATGTCACCCTGTTCGCGCAGCGCATCCAGCGCGGCCCAGTTCTGTCCCAGGTCGGACTGCAGCTGCGTGGCCGTGGACTCGCGGCGCGCGGCGGCGGCGTCACTCATCGCCTGCGCCTCGTTTACGTTGGCGCGAATGATGTCGGTCTGCCAAGGGATGCTCAGTTCGAGCATGACCTCGTAGTCCGTCAGCCGCGTACCCTGCTGGATGACTGCAAGTCCCACGCCGAGGTCGGGAACACGACTGGCGCGCATAAGCTGCGCATTGCGCTCAGCCGCCGCGATCTGCGCGGTGTTGACGGCCAGCACCGGACTGCGCTCGCTGGCAGAGCGCGTCAGTGCAGCAAAGTCGAGGGCGCGCTCAGGCAGCGGGCGTAGTTCGCGCGGCTCGGCGAGCGGCGCGTCTGCCGGCCGGGCCATCACCCCGTTCAGCCGCGCCGCCGCCTGGCGCCGTTCAGACGCAAGCATCACGAGGTCGGTGCGCAGGCTGGTGAGTTCTGTCTGTGACTTGATGACATCCTGCTGCGGCGCGAGTCCACTGCTATAGCGCGCTCGCGCGATCTGCTCCAGATCCGCCATCAGAGTGCGCAAGCTCTCGGTTACACGTTGCGCCTGCGCGGTGTACCAGTACTGGCTGAACGCGACCTTGGCGCGCATGCGCGTTTCGGCAATCACGGCGCTCCGCTTTGCGCCGGCGACGTTTGCCTCCGCCTCGGCAATGCCCCGGCGCAGCTCGCGCTTGTCCCCTAGCGGGTACATTTGTCTGAGCGAGTAACGCGTGCTGCCGGCATTGGCCGGCGACAGCGTCGGCTCACTGAACGGGATGTCCCGCAATTCCATCTGAAGGATGGGATCCGGCAGTGCTCCGGCGCCGCGCAGCCGCTGCTGAGCGGCATCGGCCTCGAGCGACATCGCCCGCAGCTCCGGGTTTCGTCCTTCGACGAAGGCCAGCACCCCCTTGAGAGTGGCACCGAGTTCGCCGTCCACCGCGGCGCTGGGAGCCTGGGCGAACGCGCTGGCGGCCGCGCCAAACAGCGCGATCACCAACGCAAAGCGCAATCCTGAATGATGTTCTTGCACGGGAACCTCCGGTTGTGACGAGCCGCGCGATGGGCGCGCTCGGGCAATCCATACGCACGTAGCGTGCGTCGGCCGGAGGAGCTAAAGGAGGAGTCTGGAAAGCCGCGCATAGAGCGGCGTGTACGGCGAATTAATTGCCGTTGCATCGCCGCGGAGCACGACGGCGGCATGCTCGACCACGACGCGGAGCTGCAAAGCGGCGAGTGGCAGAACGGCGGCCGGCACATCGCCCACGCGCACCTGAGCGCCGGGGTCATCCTGTGGACAGTGTGGCGACGCCAGGGACTGGTCTGGCAATGCGCCAGCGTCATCACCTTCAGCGTGCAGTGGGCAGGGCGCCTGCTCTGCGGCGATGACCGCGCTCACGACGGGCGCCGCCGGCGCCTTGGCGATGCACAGTCCCATGGCCGCCAGCGCGTGACCGCTGACCAGCACCAGCGCGCAAAACAGCGCCACGGCCCTGACGGAGCGGGGGGCCCTGCGTTGCGGCTGAACGTGTCGGCTTAACATGGTCGGCAAAGTATCGGTACCGCGGCCAGCATACCCTTGACGCGGGTCAACGACACTCGCAGCCCGGGCGACAAGTCGCCTACTTCACCACCTCGATACGGGTGACAACCATGTTTTCGCCGGACTGTTCGAGCGAGAACCTGACTTTGTCACCCTCCTTCAGCGGCGCCAGTTGCTTGGCGTCCTTAACCGGGAACGCCATCGTCATCGCCGGCATGTCGAAGCCTTTGAGCGGACCGTGCGACAGGGTGACCCTGTTTGTGTCCTTGTTGATGCGCTTGACCTGGCCTTCGTAGGTTTCACTGCTCGCCGACTTTGCTGTCGGCATTCCGTGCGCGTGTGGCGCGGATGTCTGCGCCTGAACCGGCAACGCCAGCGCCACGCCCAGCACAACGGCGTGTACCCAAGCTGATTGCATGTCTATCTCCAACGGTTGAAAACAAGCGTGCGCAGTGTGCCTTCGCCGCCGCCGCAGCCAACGACATAGGTCAATCCATGCCCGCAGCAACGCGCTTCTCGTGCACCGTCGTCGACCAGCGGCTCTTGATGTAAGCCAGCGTGGCCACGATGTCCGCATCGTTGAGCGCCCCGCCGAAGCCCGGCATGTCGGACTGGTAGCCGGCCGGTGCGTGCCTGGCGATGCCGTATTTGGTGACTTCGAACAGGACCTCGTCGTCGTGATGCCAGGTGTGCCCGCTGTCGTCATGCGGCGGCGCCGGCAGGCGGCCCTGCGCATTGCGAGACTGCCAGTTCGGCTGGCCTTCAAGCCGCGCGCCATGGCACGACGCGCAATGCTGTCGGTACAACGGCTCGCCACGCGCGATCAACGCCCGGTCCGTCGCGTCGATCCGCACGGTGCGCGGCCAGAAGGACCAGGCTGCAGCCCCCACGGCTACAACGACGCCAGCCACGAGGGCCGGGATTAGAGCTTTGTGCATCGGGCGCCGCGTTCCGTCAGTTGTAGGGGTTGCAAGCGGCCCTGCCTAGGAGGCGAGGCGCGCCTGCCAGCGCTGAGGGCTTGGAGTTTGCCTGTGTGGGGTTTGCGCAACGCCACGATGGTGGCCCTCGCCCACCAGCGCCTGCACTGTGTGCTGTTAATGACCATGAATTAGTCGTGGCTAACTTGGGAAATACCGAAACGTCAGCTTCGACACCGATTATCCCGACATAACCCAAGGTCACCATGTTCAAGAAAACCCTGATCAGCCTGGCATTGGCCTCGGCCGGATCGAGGTGAAAGACACCTGGATCGCCGATTTCGACATCACCTACTTTCTCACCGACTACATCGCTGTCGAACTGGTCTGACGCGGCCACGGAAAATGGACGTCACCCTGGCCGGCACCGGCGTCGGTTCAGTCAAGGCGCTGCCGCCAACACTGTCGTTGCAGTAACACTTCACGCCGAACCAACCCTTATAGCCTTATGTGTACATCGGCATCGGCTACACGCAGTTCAGCTCCGAAGACTTCACGGCCCCTGGTGTGAGCGTCTCCAACTCAAGCTGAGGCGCCTCGCTGCAGGCCGGGCCTGACTACAGGATCGCGCCGCGCTGGTACCTGAACGCCGCCGTCAAATACATGGTGATGGACATGGACGTGTCGCCCAATGGCACCCCACTAACGACGGTCGAGATCAACCCCTGGCCCACTGTCAGTGGGCGTCGGCTACCGCTTCTAGTCGTACGAAGGGTCCCGCATCGTTGACTGCGGAACCCACTTCGGTGCAATGGCTGCTGGACCTCGGGTCAACGAAGTTCGCAACGACTGTGCAATAGCAGTTTGAAAGATTCGCCCGCCGGCGAACCCGCCGAGCCTGTGCGATTCAGGCGATCAATCCCGAGTAGCCATCCAGGCGCGGCGCCGAGAACAATTTCAGGACAACCACCTCGGTCAAATGGGTGCGCTCGTCAAAGCGTCTTCAGATACTCGAGCAAACTCTCCTTGTCCGCGGCCGGCAGCGTGGTGCCGAAAAGGTGCCCGCCGTTGCCGTTCGCACGCTGCGTGGTGTCGTGCCGCGTGCCGACTCGCTCGGCCTCTGCGCCCTGCGAAACGAAGCCGACATCTTTCGGGTCGTACAGGTCGTAGCCACGCCAGAAGTGCCTGGGACGATTCGCGGGAGGCTCGAACAGGTCGCGCAGCGTCGGCACCGAACCGTTGTGCAGGTACGGCGCGCGCGCCCAGATGCCGTCGAGGAACGGCGGGTTGTAGCCAACGAGCTCTTCTTCGACCAGGCCTTTGCGGATGATCCCCATCTTGGTCACGACCTTGTTGGCCGCGATCGCGTTGCTCTTGTTCCAGGTGCCGATGCGTTCCTTGTCGGTGTCGATGCCGGCGAGCGGCATGCGGCGGCCGGTCTTGTCACTCGCGTGGCAACTCGCGCAATGCTGGTCGAACACCGCCTTGCCGGCTGCCGCGCGCGCTGCGTCGACCGGGAACGGATACTTCGGCGGCGACAGGTTCGACAGATAATCCTGCAGCCACTTGATGTGACCGAGGAACTCGTCGTTGTCCTTGGGCGCGGCGCCCACCACGCCGAGCGCGGAGTCGATGATCACCGAATAGGCGTCGTGGCTGTCGCCGGAGTGATTCATCGTCGTCCCCGGCGCACTGTATTTCTTCAGATTCCAGATCGCCGGAATGTCGTCCGGCCCGAAGCTGTCGTCCATCGGCAACTCGAGCATGAAGTACTTCGTCAGATTCATCGAGTCGTCACGCCCACGACCCCAGTCGGGGACATCCTTGCGGTAGATCCACGCGAACTGCTTCTCACGCTCGATCAGCCGCTGCTTCGTCATCGGAATGATCAGGAAGCGATACGCGAGCCTGTCGTCCCAGGGCAGGTCGGTGACGAGGTTGATCTCGCGCATCAGGACATCTGCGTTGAAGCGTGGATCCTTTGCGCAATCCACCAGAAAGCGGAAAAACGCGACGAGGTTGAGCGTGTGGCCCGGACCGGCATTGACGAACACCGGGTTCTCGTTCGGATTCGCGCGGTAGTTGGTCGTATGGCAGACCGCACAGGTGTTCCCCACCCGTGGAAATCCGACGGTTTTCTTCGTGAAGCCGATCGGCAGTTCGCGACCCTGTTCCCACGAGACGCCGAGCGAGGCGTAACCGCCGGGCCCGGGCAGCTTCTCGGGGAAGATCCGCGGCAGCACATAGAAGATCCAGTACGGAATTCCGGCGTCACGTTCGCCTCCGATCGACCCGTAGCGGAAACGCATCTCGGGCGTGGATGTCACCCAGTCTTCCTGCGGCACTTCGCGGAAGAACTTGGTCCAGCCGTAGTAACCGAGTCCGGCGCCGATGATCAGTAGCACGACCAGCCAGGGCAGGATCTTTTCCCACCTCCAGCCTGATTTCCTGCTTGATTCCATCGTCTGGCTCCTAGAAGGTCTTCATGAACTCGACGAGCGCGTCTTTCTCGGCGGGCGCGAGTTCGGTGCCGTATCGCTTCCCCTCGTGGCCGGAATTCGAGTTGCCCGGCCTCGCCGTGTCGAAGGCAAAGAACTTTCGTCCGCCCTGTTCCGCGAGTTGCGAGACGAAGCCAACCTTCGTCCGATCGTAGACATCGTTGCCGCGATAGAACTGCTTCGGCCGTTGCGCCGAAGGTTCGAGAAGATCGAGCAACGTCGGCACCGAACCGTTGTGCAGATACGGTGCGCGCAGCCAGATGCCGTCGAGAGGCATGTTCGCGTAGCCGAAGGTCTTGCGATAGTGGCAGTAGCGGTGCGGGTAGCCAGCGTAGATCGTCCCCAGGCTGACCGCGAGGTCGTAGGAGAACGAATCCAGCCGGCGCCGGTCCGTGCCGATGTACTCGATGCGAGTGATCTTTCCGACCTGCGGCCCGTACAGGTCGTCTTCCTTCTCTTTCGGGTCGATGCACGCGCGAGCTTCCGTCCCGGTCGGCGCACTGAAACTGCGGCCGTTTGCGCCATGGCAACCGGCGCAATACTCCGAATACAGCTTTTCCCCTTGCGCCGCCTTGGCGGCGTCGATCGGAAACGGATACTTGGGCGGCTCCAGCGTCAGCAGCCAGTTCTCAAGGCGCCCGATCGCCGCAAGATCGATCGTCGGCGGCGTCGTGCCGGTGCCGAAGGCTGCATTCTTGTTCCGCTCCTCGGCCATCACATTGTTACCGTCCCAGTGAAGCTGCATGCCCTGGCGCGGCTTCTGCAGCCAGATCGAGGGGAAGTCGACCGGCGCACTGCGTTCACGTTCCGGCAGCTGGTCAATCGGGAAGTTGAGCAGGATCTTGTTCGGATTGAACGTATCGTTTCGCCCCGGACCCCACACGGTGTCCTGCATCAGCGGTGCGAAGCGGCCGTTGAGCATCAGCAGGCGCTCGCGCATAAGCGCGACGGCGACCGGATAAACGACATAGCGATCGAGCAGCCCGAGTTTTTCACCCTTTTCGCTCATCTGTCGGCTGATCTCAGGAACGACGTACTCCGCCGCGAACTTCGGATCATGCGCACAATCGAAGACGAACTTCGTGAAGCCGAACAGGTTGAAGGTATTCGCCGGCATGCCCAGCACGAGCCGCGGCTTCGCGTCCGGCGCGTCGCGCACCGTGCTGACATGGCAGACGGCGCAGTTGAAGAACGTGCGGTCGACGCCCTGGTAGCTGCGCATCGACATGCCGACCGGTATCTCCTTGCCGTCTTCGAACACGAAGCCGAGCGAGGCCCAGCCACCGGGAAGATGATGCGAGCAGACAGCCGGCATCGCCTTGAAGATCCAGACCGGAAAACCCGACTCGCGCTCGCCGCCGGTCGAGCCGTACTTGAAGTGCTCCTCGATCTTCGAGTACTCCACCGGCCGGTCGGTCCCGAAGCGCTGCCAGAGCACGATCGCGACGACGAGTGCGAAGGCGGTCGGAAGCGCCAGCACGAGCATCAGGACCCGTGCCCAGCGATGACGATAGAGCCGCGTGAGGAAGCCCGTCCTGCCCGGGGTTGCGAATGGATCGTGCATCGATTTCTCCCTCGATTCAGCTTCCGGGCGGCAGGCAGGAACGCAGGTTCTCGTAGCCGCCCGCGATCATCGCCGCAACGTCGGGTGTGCGCCCGGATTCCGCGCGCAGCCACGCGGCGACGCTGGCCTGCAGCGCAGCGATCTCCGGACCGGCCCGGCTCTGGATCATTGGAGCGCCCTGGTGCGACGCGGCGGGCGGCGGCATCGGCACCTTGGCGCGCTCGCTCTCAGGTGTCTGCCACATCGCGAGCCGCACGAAAATGCGCGGCGCGCAATGCGCAAGGCTCATGCGGACCTGTTTGCCGTCACCCGCGAGAAAATTCGGCGGCGTGCGCTCCGGTGTGCGATGGCAGCGTGCGCAGGGCGCGACGAATGGCTCCGCCTCCGCGGCCATCGACTGTGCGGGTTCGACGTCCTCCCGCGCCGGCGGCAGGCGGCCGGACGCGCAGCATGAAACAGGCGACTTGAGACCGAGCGCGGCACGCAGCCGCTCGCGCCTGAATGGCTCGTCGGACCAATTTGCGCGTGTGATCGCGGCCCGCACCGGCGCGAAATCCTCGACGACGGTGACCGTGGCCAGTGCTCCGCCTCTGAAGCTCGTCAGCGTCATACGTTCGATCGAATCCCCGGACGCAGTGCGGGCGCGCCGGCCGGCGCTGGTGACGCTTCCCTGGTTCAGGTGTAGCTGCCGCAACGGCTTGCCACCGATCGTCAGCTCCTCGATCGTCGACGCATCACCGCGCAGCGTGACTTCTCCTGCGCAGTCGTAGCGCGCGCCGTTCAGGGCGCAACGCGCCGTGTAGCTGCGGCGCTTGGCCGACTTCGCATGGCTCTGCAGCACGGCATCCAGTTCAAGCACATCCGCCTCGGGAATCTGAGCAGCGAGGCCAGCGACGAAGTGCGCACCGAGCAGCGGATCGTCGGCATTCCAGATTGCAATCGGCGACCTCGCCGTCAGCGGCTCCAGGGCGCCGCGAACGTCGGCCTGAGCGATTCCGATGCCTGGCGCCAGCGCAAGCGGATCGCGGTTGGGGATGTCCGGGTTCGGAATCGCCAGACCACCGGGCCACTTCGCGGCAAAGCCCGTCGAAACCGGCGGAGCGACCTCGAACGCACGCTCGCCCGACAGCCGGTACTGCAGCGCTGCCGTCAGTGCCTGAGCGCGGCAGCCGGCATCGCAGGCTTCACGCCAGATGCGCTGGATGACGCCGATGCGGTTGGCGCGGTCGGTCGCATCGTCGATCGCATTCGGAACATCGACGCCGCGCTGGATCGGAACGCCATGGACGGTCGTGCGGCGAGTGCCCGCGGCGCTGCCGCCCGCCCCGGCGAGAGCCGCAGCCACCCGCGGGTTCGCATTGGTCTCGTCCCAGACCTGGCGCGAGAAGATCGGGGCGTGATTCTGATGGCACGCCGTGCACACCGTGCGCGCTGCGTACACGATCTCCGGGGTGCCGCCGGCGCGATAGTCGCGCACCAGTTGGAACTCGAAGCGGCCGGCTGCTTCGTTGTAGCTGATCACTTCGATCAGGTTCGTGCGTTCCTGGTAGCCGAGGTACAGGCGATCCTTCGCGAACAGGGGGCCGGCGCCTTCTCCGGTGACCGCGACCACGACACGCGGCGAAGCGAAGAAGTCAGGCGCTGCCGAAACGCGCTGCAGCGATCGCCCCAGTGGAATCAGGACCGAGCTCACGCACTGACCCGGATTGCAGCCCGACTGCCGCTCCAGCTTGCGCACGAGTGCTTCGAATGGAAACGGCACGCCATCGGCCGCCATCAGGTCAAAGAGCGACCGACCCTGCGCCGGCAGATCGGCCCCCGCCACGGCAGGATCGAGGGCCCAGCGCGGCGTTGTCACGTCAGCGTGCGAATTCAACGCGCAGCAGGCCATGATGACTCCCGCTACCAGGCGCCTTGCCATCGGGCGCGCACTACTTCGACGCTGTCAGCACCGCGCGTTGCTGCGTGCCGGGCCAACAGTCCTCGGCCACCTGGCCGGTCGTCAGGAATGCAGCACCGTCGCGCGTGTCGACTTCCTTGTTGTAGAGAGTGAAGTTGAGCAGGAATATCTTGCCGAGGTAGGCGCGGCCCAGATAAAAGCCGGGTCGAACCATGCGGATCTCGTCACGCACCTGCAGGCCACGGCGTCCCGCGAGAAAGTCCGGCCCTTCGCGATAGCCGGGGATCTCGTCGGTGTAGAAGTAGTCGATGATCACCGACTCGCGGCGCGAGTCGAGCAGGCTCTGGCCGCAATAGAGGCGCGCCGGGAACAGCAGCCACTGGTCCTTGCCGTTCACCGTGATCTTCTTGAGCGTCGAGAGATCGCCGTCGATCAGTGGCGCCAGCAGCTTGGTGTCCTCGATCCGGTTCCTGAGCACGCGCTCGTCCCGGTAGAACACCTTGCCGCGCCACAGATGTTCGCCGACCAGTTCGAGCTTGACCGTACCGAGGCCGACCACGAGTCCGCTCAGGCCGCCGACGATCTCGCGCAGGCGCTTCTTGCCCGAGATCCCTTTGGGGAAGAAAAGATCGCCTTCGTAGGCGCCATCCGGGATCGGCCCGGCGGTCAGGCGCGCGTAGATCTGATCGATCTGCTCCTGGTCGTAGGTCTTCAGGGCACCCGGCGTCAGCTTCGCCAGATCTGCCGGGGCGAGCGGAAACTCCTGCTCGACGCGCGCGAAGTCCGGCTTCGATGCGTAGCCCGCGGCGTAGGGAGCGAACTTGATTCCGGCCGGCGGCTTCTCCTCGCAGCCGACAAGGCCGAGGCAGGCCGTGAGCGACAGCAGGAGAGCCGTGGCGTGTGCAGTGCGTGTCATCGCGTCCTCCTAGAGCGTCGCCAGGAAGGCAATCAGCGCCTTCTTGTCCTGATCCGGCAGGCCCTGGCCGAAGGGATGGCCCTGGTTCTCGACATCCGCGGTGCACGAGCTATAGACCTCCATCAGGCGCGGATAGCGCTTGATGGCATCGACCATCTTCTCGGGATTGCTCACGATCTCCTGAGTGACCGAGCGCAGATCCGTCGCGACCTTCTTGCCTTCAGCGTCACCGAGCTGCTTGACGAGTCTGGCGTCGAGGTCGTCCGGCTTGACCTTCGCGAGGATCAGGTCGTTGACGAAGGCTTTGTGCTGGAAGCTCGCCAGCGCGCCGACGCTCGTTCCCGCGGGAAGCACCAGCGTGAACCCGAGAATCTGCTTTTCTTCCTTCCCGTCCCAGGTGCGGGGCCCGAGGGCCATCCGCACTTCCTTGTCGAAGCGCGCCAGCTTGGGCGCGCGCTTGTCCGCGTTGAGCAGGTCTTCCATCGACGCGACGTAGAGCTTGAAGCGGCCCTCGACGCTCGGGTCGTACGCCCAGCACGCGGGAGCCTTGTCGGCCGGCAGCGTCTTGCCGGCGGCATCGACGTACGGCGACCGGTAGAACTGGTTCATCTTGTTCGCCGGCTGGCCACAGAGTTCCGGACCGATCGCGTTGTTGTGCATGAACGGCGCATGCGCCCACAGCGAGACGAGCGAAATGTTGCGGTAGTAGCCGCGGCCGCCATCGTGCGGCTCCTTGATCGCGGGATCGGGCTTGCGCGCGCGCAGCGTCTCGGACCCGTACTCCTCCCAGACGTGCCCTGCCATGTGATTCGAATGCAGCGCACGGCAGCGGTAGGTCCCGACTTCGGACACGAGCGTTGCCTGGTCGGATCCCAGCCAGTCCGCTCGCATCCCGTCCGGCCGCATCGCGCCGAAATCGCGATTCTTGAAATTGTTGTCCGGCGTCTCGGGGATCGACGAATGGCAGCGCGCGCAATTCGCCGCGAAGACTTCGCGCCCACGCGCAACGGCATTGGCACCGAACTGCTTGTCGAGGTCACGCCTCAGATCCGCGGCCGTGTAGCTTGCCTTCGGGTTGTTCGCGCGCAGAGCGTTGGCGCGCGCGACCACGAGATCGGTCGCATCGGACTCCTTCGACATCAGGAAGGCCAGGATGTCCGGCAGCCGATCCTCGATCGCGCGGAAGTTTGGACAGTCGCGCCGGCACTGGCCGATGTCGAATGGCGTCTGGCCGAAGTTGCGCAAGGTCGGATCGAGCTGGCGCAGGTCGGTCAGGTGATTGAGCCAGCACTGCTCGGAACAGGATCCGATGTTGAAATAAACGCGCTGGATCGCCTCGAGCCCGCCGATCGAGTCCTCGCCGCCCTTCAGAATGTGATGAACCGTTTCAGTTGCGACGCCGCGCTGCCAGCACTTGTTGTCGCGCCCCGGCTCACACCAGCAGTTGGCGTCCTGCTTGGCGCAGCTCGCTGTCTTGCGCCACTTGTTGACGCTCTCCCCGGCAAACACGGGTCGCGCCTTGGTGTTGATGATCGCGTTGATCGTGCCGGGGTTGTGCACCTGGTCGGTCGGAATCGCCGAGGTGTCCGAGGTCCCCGGCCGCGCATGCGAGAACATCTGCGCCTCGAGCGTCGCGCCGGACATGCCGGACGTCAGGATCTCCGAGATGCGCGTGTACTGGTTCCCGAGCGCGCCCTTGAGGTTCTCCCATTGCGGGTTGGCCGTGTCCTTCGGCGGATTCAACGGATCGAACGCAATGTGGCACGAGCCGCACGCGGTGCCGATCAGGAACGGCGGCTCGATCGAACCGTCTGCAAGGCGGTTGAGCGCCGAGTCGCTCGACTTCGGATCCTTCGACAGGGCGCCGCGGTAGCCTTCCCAGCTGGCGAGGCTGCCGTTGACCTTCTGCCAGCGCGCCTTGTCAAAGCGGGGATTGGGAAACTTGCGGATGCCCAACGCGCCGGTCGAAGTCCCGAAGGCCAGATCGCACGCCGACTGGCGCTGATCCTTGGCCTTGTTGTGGGGATCCGCCGGATCGATCGGCGCATCCTGATAGTCGCAGGCCGGATCGCGATAGCCTGCCTTGCCAACGTATTGCAGCAGTTCCTCGTCGCCCGGACACCAATCGAAGCCGTAGGTCTGCTCGAGGCTAGTGGCCGGACAGTCCTTCGATCCCGGAACGCAGCATCCCGGATCGTTGATGATCCCCCACGCCGCGAAGCGGTCGCTGCGCTCGCCTGCATTGAGCACGCGATACCAGTCGATCAGCACGTTGACGCGCTGCTGGAAGACGTACGTATGGAAGCGGGCATTGCCCGCCGTGGCCTTGTACCAGATCTCGCGCCCGGCGCGCTCCGAAGGCGTGAGGTTCGCCTCGCCGGCATAGAAGCCGGGGTTGTCGGGCCTCCCGCGCGCGCCCGACGCGGGAGCGGCCGGCGCCGTCGCCGGAGCCTGCGCGACGACAATCTCGTGTGACGCGTCTCTGGAAATCGCGGCGACCCCGAGCACTGTGCCTAATGCAATCAGCGCGACCGCAGCGGTGGACCGTCTCATGTCGTTTTCCCCCTTGACGATCGAGCCGCGCTCGATTGAGCGGAGCGGCGTCGAGCATCGCAGAATAGTCCGCAAGGTTCGAAGTGCAAATAGTGGCTTTGCGGCACCGGCAACGTGAAGATCGGCTCGACATTGCAGTCCAGCGATGTAATTCGCAAATCATTCCGGTCCGGTTCACTCGGACTTACCCGGCGTCCCGCTGAATGTCGCAGCGCGCGTTCCGGCGGCCACGGCGAGCTTTCCGACGCTGGCGCCGATCGTGGCGACGATTACGCGGCGGCTGTCACAAGGTCCTGAAGGGTCGCCCTAATTACTCGACCGTGACCGACTTGGCGAGGTTGCGGGGCTTGTCGACATCCGTGCCGCGTGCCACCGCGGTGTGATACGCGAGCAATTGCAGCGGCACGACGTGCAGGATCGGGGAGAGATCGCCGTAGTGCTCCGGCAGCCGGATCACGTGCAGGCCCTCGCTCGATTCGATCTGCGTATCGGCATCTGCAAAGACATAGAGCTGGCCGCCGCGGGCGCGCACTTCCTGCATGTTGCTCTTGAGCTTTTCGAGCAGCTCGTCGTTGGGCGCCACTGTCACGACCGGCATCGCTTCGGTGACGAGCGCGAGCGGGCCATGCTTCAGTTCGCCGGCCGGATAGGCCTCGGCGTGGATGTAGCTGATCTCCTTCAGCTTCAGCGCGCCTTCGAGCGCGATCGGGTAGTGCAGGCCGCGCCCGAGGAAGAGCGCGTTCTCGACGCGCGCGAAGGTCTCGCTCCAGGCGATGATGTGCGGCTCGAGCGCAAGCACGCTCTGCACGGCCGCCGGCAGGTGCCGCAGCCGGCGGACCGCGACCTGTTCGCGCTCCGGTGACAGCCGCCCGCGCGCCTGGGCGATCGAATTGGCCAGCAGATAGAGCGCGACCAGCTGCGTCGTGAATGCCTTGGTCGATGCCACGCCGATCTCGGCACCGGCCCGTGTCAGGAACTGCATCGCGGTCTCGCGCACCATTGCGCTGGTCGGCACGTTGCAGATGGCCAGCGTGCGATGCATGCCGAGGCCCTTCGCGTGCTTGAGCGCCGCCAGCGTGTCGGCCGTCTCGCCGGACTGCGAGACGACGACGACCAGTGCGTTCGGATCGGCCACCGAGACGCGGTAGCGGTACTCGCTGGCGATCTCGACGGTCACCGGAACCTGCGCGATGGACTCGATCCAGTAGCGCGCCACGCAGCCGGCGTAGTAGCTGGTGCCGCAGGCGAGGATCAGCACCGAACTCACGCGCGGGAACACTTCAGCGGCGGCGTCGCCAAAGAGCAGCGGGTCGATCGACGTCACCGGCTCGAGCGTGTCGCCGATCGCGCGCGGCTGCTCGAAGATCTCCTTCTGCATGTAGTGGCGGTAGGGGCCGAGTTCGACGGTGCCCAGACCGGCCTGCACGGTCTTGACCTCGCGCGTGACCGGATGTCCGTCGCGATCGACGATCCATACGCGGGCCAGCTGCACGTCGACGACGTCGCCTTCCTCGAGGTAGATGATCTGGTCGGTCGTGCCGGCCAGCGCCATCGCATCGGACGCGAGGAAGTTCTCGCCCTTGCCGATACCGACCACGAGCGGTGAACCCGCGCGCGCACCGACCACGCGGTGCGGCTCGTCGCGACAGAAAACCGCGATCGCGTAGGCGCCCCGCAGTTCGCGCACCGCCCGCTGCACCGCATCGAACAGGTCGCCGTCGTAGAGACTGTCGATCAGGTGCGCGACGACCTCGGTGTCGGTCTGGCTTTCGAAGACGTAGCCCGCCGACTTCAGGCGGGTGCGCAGCTCTTCGTAGTTTTCGATGATGCCGTTGTGGACCAGCGCAACGCGGGCGCTGCGTGCCGACTTGTCGAGCCCGCCGCGAACCGGCACCGGCCCGGCCGAAAAGTGCGGGTGCGCATTGGCGGTGCTCGGCGCACCGTGCGTGGCCCAGCGCGTGTGCGCGATGCCGGTGTAGGCCGCCAGTTCATGCGCCTGCGTATCGAGTTCCGCCACCCGCGCCACGCTGCGCGCTCGCTTGAGGCCGCCGTCGGCATGCACCGCGACCCCGCAGGAGTCGTAGCCGCGGTACTCGAGCCGCCGCAGGCCTTCGATCAGGACCGGAACGATGTTGCGCTGGGATACCGCACCGACGATGCCGCACATGATTGGTCTCCGTGAGAGCGCCGGCATCGTACGCGGGCACCTGCGACAGAGGCTTTCAAATTGCGCCAGCCTGCGCAATAATTAGCCATAGGCAGATCGGTGCGCAATTTCATTCCAAAATCAATCTGTCTACGAAATTTTCACAGACAGCGAGTACACGCTTACACCATTGCGGAATGATGGAAACGATCCCCATCGACGACACCGATCGACGCCTGCTGGCGCTGTTGCAGGCCGACAGCGCGCTGACGAACCAGGAACTGGCCGCGCGCGCTCACGTTTCGCCGGCCACCTGCCTGCGGCGCGTGCGCCGGCTGGTCGACAGTGGCGTCATCGAACGGCAGATGGCGATCGTTTCGCCGGACGCGCTGGCGCGGACTCACGGCGATCCTCGAAGTGACGCTCGACGTGCAGAGCGCCGAAGCGCTGGCCGCCTTCGAGTCGAGCATCGGCACGGAGCTGACGGTGCAGCAGTGCTACCGCGTCGCAAGCGGGCCGGACTTCGTCCTCGTCGTCTACGTGCCCGACATGGCCGCGTACCACGCGTTCGTGCACCGCGCGCTGACCGCGGCGGCCAACGTGCGCAACGTGCGCAGCTTCTTCTCGGTGAAGCGCAGCAAGTTCGCGCCGGTACTGCCGGTCTAGAACACGGCGCGGACCGTGCCCGCTCTACTCGCTTGAGCGGCCCTCAGCGAGGCTTCTTGACCGGCCGCTTCCAGCCGTCGAGCGTGACCTGCTTGGCGCGCGCGACGGTCAGCTTGCCGGCCGGCGCGTTCTTGCTGATGGTCGAACCGGCACCGATCGTCGCGCCGGCACCGATTTCGAGCGGCGCCACCAGCACCGAGTTCGACCCGGTCTGCGCGTCGTCGCCGATCACCGTGCGGTGCTTGTTGGCGCCGTCGTAGTTGGCGACGATCGTGCCGGCGCCGATGTTGACGCGCTGGCCGACGGTCGCATCGCCGACATAGGCCAGGTGGTTGGCCTTGGAGCCGTGGCCCATCGTCGAGTTCTTCACTTCGACGAAGTTGCCGATGTGCACTTCGTCGGCGAGCGTCACGGTCGGGCGCATGCGGGCGAACGGGCCGATGCGCGCCTGCGCGCCGATCGTCGCGCTTTCGAGATAGCAGAAACCGAACACCTCGGTCCCGGCGCCGATGCTGCAATCGCGCAGCACGTTGTGCGGCCCGATGCGCACGCCGTCGCCGAGCATCACGCGCCCTTCGAAGACGCAGCCGACATCGATGAAGACGTCGGCGCCACAGCTCAGGTCGCCGCGCACATCGATGCGCGCCGGGTCGGCCAGCGTCACGCCGCGTTCGAGCAGCGCGTCGGCACAGCGGCGCTGGTATAGCCGCTCGAGCTGCGCCAGTTGCGCCTTGGAATTGACGCCGAGCGTCTCCTCGACCGAGTCCGGATGCGCTGCGCGCACCGCCACGCCCTCGGCGACTGCCTGCGCGATGATGTCGGTCAGGTAGTACTCGCGCTGCGCATTGTTGTCCGACAGCTGCGCCAGCCAGCGTCTCAGTCGATGGGTCGGCGCGACGAGAATGCCGGTGTTGACCTCGCGCATCGCGCGTTCGGCCGGTGTCGCGTCCTTTTCCTCGACGATGCGCCGCACCTGGCCGTCGCCACGGACGATGCGGCCGTAGCCATGCGGGTCGTCGAGCAGCACGGTGAGCAGCCCCACTTCGCGGCCGGCGGTGACCAGCAGGCGCTGCAGCGTGGCGGCCGACACCAGCGGCACGTCGCCGTAGAGCACCAGCGTGTGCGTGTCGTCGGCCAGGTGCGGCAGCGCCTGCATCACCGCGTGGCCGGTGCCCAGCTGCGGCTCCTGCAGCACGAAACTGACGTCGCGCTCCGCCTCGAACGTCGCGCGCACGGCCTCGGCGCCGTGCCCGACGACCACCACGATGCGCGGGTTGGGCTGGTACTTCGACACGACGCGCGCGGTGTCGATCACGTGCGCTAACATCGGCCGGCCCGCAATGGGATGCAGCACCTTGGGCAACGACGAGCGCATGCGCTTGCCCTGCCCGGCCGCGAGAATCACGATGTTCATTGTGCGCAGGAGGTCCTGAATGCGCCGCGATTCTAAGTCACCGCTCGTTTCTGCCGGCCGCTGGCTGCTGCTGGCCGCGGCGCTGTGGCTGTCGGCTGCAGCACCGGCGTGCGTCTCGGCTACAACTATGCCGACACGCTGGTCGTGTACTCGATCGACGGCTACGTCGGCCTGACCGCCGAACAGGAGCAGCTGGTCAAGGAACGCGCGACCGCACTGGTCGCGTGGCACCGCTCGACGCAGCTGCGCGACTACGCACAGCTGATCGAAACCACGCGTCGCAAGCTCGACGGCCCGGTGACTGCCGGCGACGTGCTGGCGTTCAACCAGGCCGTCAATGCGCGCCTGGCCGCCCTCGGCGAACGCGCGGCGCCCGATCTGGCGCAGCTCGCGCTGACGCTGTCGCCCGACCAGATCGCGCGGCTGCAGCGCAAGCTCGCCAGTGACAACTCCAAAGCGCGGCGCGAACTGGTGCAGTTTGCCGGCAAGGAAACGCTGGACGAGCGCGTCAAGAAGTACGCCGAACGCGCCGACTTCTGGTTCGGCAGCCTGACCCGCGAGCAGCTGGACCTGGTGCGCGCCTCACTGGCGCAGCGCCCGGACAACGCCGGCTGGTGGATCGAGGAGCGCGAGCGGCGGCAACGCGAGCTGGTCGCCGTGCTGCAGCGGATCCAGACCGAGCGCCCGAGCGAGGCGACGGCGACGCACTGGCTGAAGACGTACTTCGCGCAGCTGCAGAGTCCGCCCGATCCCGAGCGACGGCGCGGCATCGAGCAGTTCCGGGCCGGCAACGCCGAACTGATCGCACAGCTGGTCAACTCGGCGACGCCGGAGCAGAAGGCGGCGCTCTCAGCCAAGCTCGGCAGCTTCGCAGAGGACTTCATCGCGCTCGCCGCGGAACGAGGCGCCCCGCCGGGCTGACGCCGGATCAGCGCGCGACAGCCTGCTCGCCCTACGGCCCGCTACTGCGCGGCCCGATGCGCAGTTGTGTCGAGTGATGGCCGTGCCCGGCGTGCGAGTGCGGGCCGTGCGATGCCGTGCGTGCCCGATGCGCGACGTTGCCCTGGGTCGGCAGCAGCGAGCCGACCACCATGCCGAGGCCGGCCATCAGGAATCCCCCGAGCACCGAGGGGAACACTTCGCCGAGCGGCGTGGCCGCCAGGATCGCCCAGCTGCTCATGCCGAGCACGATCGACCAGATCGCGCCCTGCGTCGTCGAACGCTTCCAGTACAGGCCGCACACCAGCGGCCAGAACGCGCCCACCACGGGGAACTGGTAGGCCATCGCGACCAGATCGTAGATCGGCGTGCCTTCCATGACGATCGAGTAGATCAGCACGCACAGCGTGAAGACGAACACCGTGATGCGCATCGCGCGCAGCTCGCGCTTGTCCGGCAGGCGGTGGAAGTTCTTCAGGATGTTCTCGACGAAGGTGGTCGAAGGCGCCAGCAGCGTGGCCGAGGCCGTCGACATGATGGCCGACAGCAGCGCGCCGAAGAACATCACCTGCAGCCAGACCGGCATGCGCTCCATCACCAGTGTCGGCAGGATCTTCTGCGCATCCTCTTCCGCGAGCTTGGCCGCGACCTCGGGCATGACGACGAAGGCCGCCACGCCGATGAACATCGGCACGAAGGCGAACAGCAGGTACGAGATGCCGCCGATGATCGGTCCCTTGACGGCGGTGTCGGCGTTCTTCGCCGACATCACGCGCTGGAACACGTCCTGCTGCGGGATCGAGCCGATCATGATCGTGATCGCCGAGCCGAGCCAGAAGAGCCACGCGTGCGTCGTCGGCTCCGGGAAGAACTGGAACATGTCCTGGCCGGCCGCGTAGGCGACGACCTTGTCGGCGCCGCCGGCCAGGTCGGCCGCGAACCACGCGATCAGCGACAGCCCGATGACGATGATGATCATCTGCAGGAAGTCGGTCAGCGCCACCGACCACATGCCGCCGAACACGGTGTAGACGAAGACGATCGCGGTGCCGAGCGCCATGCCCTGCACGGTCGAGATCGCGCCGCCGGAGAGATGGTGGAACACCAGCCCGAGCGCGGTGATCTGCGCCGCCACCCAGCCGAGGTAGGAGATCAGGATCACCGTCGCGCTGAAGATCTCGACGCCCTTGCCGTAGCGCTGGCGGTAGAAGTCGCCGATCGTCAGCAGGTTCATGTTGTAGAGCTTGCGCGCGAAGAACATGCCGACAAAGATCAGGCAGAACGACGCGCCGAACGGGTCTTCCACCGTCTTCTGCAGGCCGCCTTCGACGAACTTCGACGGGATGCCGAGCACGGTCTCGGAGCCGAACCAGGTCGCGAACGTCGTCGTCACGATCATGATCAGCGGCAGCGAGCGTCCGGCCACCGCGTAGTCGGCGGTGTTCTTGACGCGCGTGGCGGCGTACAGGCCGATCGCGACCGAGGCGAGCAGGTACAGGGCGACGAAAGCGATCAGGGTCATGGCGCGGCGGGCGAAAAATTCGCGCGATTATGCGGCAAGCGGGCGCAGCGTGCGTCGCCCGCGGCGCACTGCGGCGGACGGCGTGCGGTGGACTCGCGTCGCGTCAGCGCTCGATGCGCCTGAGCCAGCGCTCGTTCGGCGTCCAGTGCGACGACGCCGACCCGGACATGCCGATCACCTGGCGCGACAGGGCGCGTCGCAGCAGCATCTGATCGAGTTCGGTCGACAGCTGCGGGGCCGCAAGCGCCTGCGCTCGTTGCCAGGCCCGACGGCGGTGCCGGCAGCACCAGGTTGGCGTTCCAGCTCTCGCCGGGCCGCATCGGGATCGGCGCCGGCAGGGCGGAGACGGCGGCCGGGTCAGCCTGAAGGACCCACGGCGCGAGCTGTTCGACGACGAACTGCGCGCGCGGCTTGATCGTGCCTTCGCCGACACGTCCGCGCTGGCCCCAGCGCACGGTCAGCGTGCTGCTGGTCGACGTCGCCGTGACCTTGTCGGTGATCGCCACGTCGCGCCGCCAGCCGTGGTTGCGGACCATCATGACTTCCTCGAAGGTCATCGCGATGTCTTCGCGCGTCGGTCGTGTAGTTGTATTCGTCGGTCGCGCGGTCCGCCGCGAAGAAGCCGGCAACGTCGTTCGGCGAGTACGACCTTCAGCGTGCTGTACGGGATGCCGTTGACCAGCGTCGTATCGCTCACCGGCCCGGTCACGAACTTGATCTCCGCCAGCGCCTTCATCTGCGCTGACGTCAGCGGATACTGCAGTGCTGAGTCTGGTCGGACGGCAGCTGGCGGGCGTCGTAGCGCGGCGCAGATGTTGCCCCACGGCGACAGCGCGGAATTCAGGGTCCCGCGCACGGATACCGGCACGAAGTCCGACGCGTGCGCCAGCTCGTGATACATCAGCCAGCCGGACTCCTGCAGCAGGTAGCTGAGGTCGCGCGGGATGCGCGAGGTCGCCGAAAACGGCAGGAAGATGTTCTGGTTGTTCACGCATAGCGCCACACACCGGAATACTGCAGGTCGCGGTCGAAGGTCGAGCGGAAATCCGGCGCCTCGTCGATGACGTCACGCTCGTCGGCCGTCAGCCAGAAGTTGTCGGCGTCGAGGTAGATCGCTCCGGTCAGCGCGTAGTAGAAGCTCGGCCGCACATGCGCGCCGATCACGATCGATGTGACGCCGTTGAACAGGCGCAGCAGGTCGGTGTTGGTCTGGTTGGCGGTCAGCAGTTCCTCGAAGTTCTTGCCCATCCAGTCGTGCGACACGAGCACCCGGTCCATGATCTGGGCCACCGTCGGCGCATTGCCACCGGCGGTCGTGTGCAGGAACGGCAGCGTTGCGAGCGGGCAGGTATTGGTCCCCGTGCCGGTGTACTGCAACTGGGCGTTGAAGACACAGGCCACCATCACGCCGGCATAGGGACTGGCGGACTTGTACGGGTAGACGCGCGACACGTGCATGTCGCTGAACACGTGCGGATCGGATCCCGCCGGCGCCTGCGCGTGGCTCTCGACCAGCACCATCACGTCGTCGCTGTCGGACGCGCCCATGCCCGCGCGCGTGACGCGGAACACCAGCGCGGTGTCCTGCGCGACCGTCGGCGCGGTGAAGATGATGCGATTCGGATCGCTGGTGTCGAGCGAGACGGCCGGCCCGGCGGTCTGTGTCCACGTCAGCGTTTCGCCGGCCGCGGCCGCGGGCCACGCGCGCACCGAGGCTTTGCCGCCCGCCCGCACGGCCTGGTCGCTGCGCGCGACGACCGACACCGGAGTGGCCGCGTTGACGGTGACTATTGCGGTCGCGCTTTGCGCATTCCCTTTGGCATCGACGAAGAACACGCCAAAGATGTAGATCCCGGCTTCTGGAGGATCAAAGCTGATCGCCTGCGTCCGCGCCGACAGCAGCGTCACGGACTTCGGGCCACCGAGCTGCTGCCACGACACATTGCTCGAGAGCACCACTGCACCCCGCGACCACGGCGCCGGCGGTGCGACCGACCGTCACCGCTACGTCGGCAACGACGCTGAAGGTATCTGCCGGGTTGGTGCAGGTCCGAGTCGGACCGGTAACGACCGGCGGCGGGGTCGGCGCCGGGGTCGGCGGCGAAGAATCGCCACCCCCGCAGGCGCTGATCAGCAGGGCACTGCACAGCAGCGCGGCAGTTGGGGTCAATCGGAGTGAGAGTCGTCATGGACAGTGATGCGGGCGCAGGAATGGGACGCTGCAAGATAGCCGGGCCGCAGGCCCGGTCAATGCCGCGTATGGCCTAATGAAGGAGCGGAAACTACACGATCGACGATCACTCCGGGTCGAGAGCCTGTGCGTCAGACGCGCAGGATGGCCCAGGCCGCGAGCCCGACGACGATGACGAGCAGCGCCGTGGCTACCGCGTACCAGCGGTTCGTCACGCGCTGCTCGCGCCGCAGCTCGCGCACTTCCTCGATCAGGCGGTCGGCCTCGCTGTGGCGCGTCAGCGCACCGTGCATCAGGCGCGGCAGTTGCGGCAGCAGGTAGCTCCACTGCAGCGCCTCCTGCCGCAGCTTGGCTTCGAGTCCGCGCAGGCCGACCTGCTGCTCCATCCAGCGCTCGAGGAACGGCTTGGCGGTCTTCCACAGGTCGAGCTCCGGGTCGAGCTGCCTGCCGAGGCCTTCCACGTTGAGCAAAGTCTTCTGCAGCAGCACCAGCTGCGGCTGGATCTCGACGTTGAAGCGACGCGACGCCTGGAAGAGGCGCAGCAGCACCATGCCGAGCGAAATGTCCTTCAGCGGCTTGTCGAACACCGGCTCGAGCACGGCACGCACTCCGCCTTCCAGTTCGTTGATGCGCGTGCCCTCCGGCACCCAGCCGGACTCGACGTGCAGCTCCGCGATGCGCTTGTAGTCGCGCCGGAAGAACGCGAGAAAGTTCTGCGCCAGGTAGTTCTTGTCGGTCTCGGTCAACGTGCCGACGATGCCGTAGTCGAGCCCGATGTACTTGTTGAACTGGTCGCCGTTGATGCCGACGAGGATGTTGCCCGGGTGCATGTCGGCGTGGAAGAACGCATGGTCGAACACCTGCGTGAAGAACAGCGTCACGCCGTCGCGCGACAGCTTCTTCAGGTCGATGCCGGCCTCGTTGAGCCGGTCGATCTGGCTCACCGGGATGCCGTGCATGCGCTCCATCACCAGCACGTTGTCGGCGCAGTAATCGAAGTACATCTCGGGAACGACCAGCAACGGCGAGCCGGCGAAGTTGCGCCGCAGCTGTGACGCGTTGGCCGCCTCGCGGTTCAGGTCCAGCTCGTCGTGCAGGTAGGTATCGAACTCGCGCACGACGTCGCGCGGACGCAGCCGCTTGCCGTCGCGCCAGAGCTTCTCGACCAGCGTGGCGCCGGTTTCGAGCAGGGAAAGGTCCTTGTCGATCGCGGACAGCATGTTCGGCCGCAGCACCTTGACCGCAACCGCCTTGCCGACATGAGGACCGTCCTTCATCACCGCGAAGTGCACCTGCGCGATCGATGCCGATGCGACGGGTTCGTCCTCGAAGTTTGAGAAGACACTGTCGATGGGACGCCCGAGTCCACGCTCGATCTCGCGCCGCGCCACATCGGATGCAAAGGGCGGCACCCGGTCCTGCAGCTTGGCGAGTTCGTCGGCAACGTCAGGCGGAAGCAGGTCGCGACGCGTCGAGAGCACCTGGCCGAACTTCACGAAGATCGGACCGAGGTCTTCCAGGGCCTGCCGCAGCCGCACGCCGCGTGTTGCGCGCGGGGCGCCGAACGTAGTCCAGCGCACGAAGCGGACCAGCGTCGGATTCTTGCAGGCTGGATACGACGATTTCGTCGAGGCGGTAGCGCCAGACGACCGTGAAGATGCGAGCGAGACGCAGCAGGCGCATGGCGGCGATTGTACGAGCCGCTGCTACCGGCTCACCTGCAGGCTGAGCCTTCAAGCTACGCGCGCTCGCGCAGCTCGACGCGCTTTTCCAGTCGCGCGACATCGTCGCGCAGGCTCGCGACGGCGGCATTGAATTCGTCGACCTCATCGCGCGCGACGAGCATCGGGTTTTCTGTCACGAGATAGTGCGCGCTCGAATCGAGCATCCGCTCAGCGAGCTGGCGCCAGTGTGATGCGCTCAGCCGCAGCAGCCCGACGATGCGCTGGGCGGCCGCGTCGCCGATGAAGCGCGACAGCTCCTCTTCCGGCTCGGGACGCAGGTTTTGCAACACGAAGGCGAGCGCCTGTGCAAACTCCGCGTCGCCCTTGAGTGAAACGTTGCGCAGCGCCGCCTGCGGATCGCCGAGTGCCAGCGGCAGCGCGGCGAGGTCGAGCCCGACCGTCACCACGGGGTCGGCGCGTTGGGCGTCGGCGAATTCACCGCCCTCGGCGACCTTCAGAGCCAGCGCAAACGGCGGCGCCTCGAATCGCGCCGTGCGCCCGGCAAACGGCGCGAGCCGATCGCGCGCCCACGTCTCGCGCGCGAGCATCCGATTGAGCACGCCGACGGCGGCGGCGGTCGTCAGTTCTTCGATCATGCGGTCAGTGTACGCAGCCGAAGCGGTGCCGGAAAAGAAAAGGGGCGCGAACGCGCCCCCGGTAACCCCTTCATCTGCCCGCGAGCAGACCGCAGAGGTCACGCCATCTGCTGGATTCCGGCGAGCAGCCAGCCGCCTTGACCCCGGGCGGGCTTCACGAGGTTCCACACTTCGGAAACGCGCTCGGTCTCCCCATCGATCCGCAGGGTGCCATCAAACTTCACGCTTGCGACGTGCTCGTCGGCATTCGACTCGATGCCTAGCAGTTCGGCGTCGAGCGCGACCACTTCGGTGCTCGAATGGCCTGCATGAGTACGCAGTTCATGCGTCAGCGCAATGAACATGTCGCTCGTCGTGAACTCCGAGATCTCGTCCAGGTTGTGCACGTCCCAGGCCCGCTGCAAACGGGCGAAATGCTCCTTCGCGTGCGTCAGGAAGGAGGCCGTGTCGAACCCGGCCGGAATGCTCCAGCCGGGCTGCGCCGTGCCCGTCCGCATGAACTGATCCATCGCCGACCCCGGACGCGCGCCCGACATCGGTGGCGTCACTGCCCGCTCTACCGGCACCGGCCGCGGAGCCGGGGAGGTTTCATAGCCCACATTGGAATACGTACCGGGACTCCGGCCCGACCCTGCGGCCGATGCCGCGGGCTGCGGACCGCGCATCCGCCGCATCACAAAGCCGAACAGCATCATCAGCGCGAAGCCGATCAGCAACACCGTGAGGAACATCGTCAGCGCCTCGCCAAAGCCGAGCCAGGAGGCCAGTGCCGCTATACCGAGACCGACGGCAAGTCCCATCAACATACCGCGCATCGGGCTCGCCGGCCGCACAGCAGCAGGCGCGCCCGCCGTCGGAGCCTTGGTCGGCGCGGCCTGCTGTGCACCGCTTTGCGCGGGCGCAGCCTGTGGCTGCTGTGCCGGTGGCGCGGCCTGGCGCTGCTGCACCTGCGGCGACTGGCGGCCGAGATTCCCGCCACCGCCAAAGCGGCGCTGCGCCTCGGCATCGAGCGTGACCGTCGCGGCCAACGTGCCGATGATGACTCCTACCATCCACTTGTTCATGCGATCTCCAGAATCAGTAGCGTGTCCCGACATGCAGCGCACATACGCCGGCAGTCAGGTTGAACCATTGGACGTCCTCGAAGCCCGCGCGTTCCATCATTCGCGCCAGTTCGTCCTGTGGCGGGTGCATGCGGATCGATTCCGCAAGGTAGCGGTAGCTGTCGCTGTCGCCCGCGAGTTTCTTGCCGAGCCACGGCAGCACGTTGAAGGAGTAGGCATCGTACAGAGGGCCGAGCGGCTGCCAAATGCGGGAAAACTCCAGCACGAGCAGCCGGCCGCCCGGACGCAGCACACGTGCCATCTCGGCAAGCGCCAGATCCTTGTGCGTCATGTTGCGCAGTCCAAACGCCACGGACACGCGATCAAAGTAGGCGCTCGGGAAGGGCAGTTTCTCGGCGTCGCACTGGGCCAATGGCAACGTGAGCCCTGCATCGAGCAGGCGATCGCGGCCTTCGGCCAGCATCGAGCCGTTGATGTCGGTGAGCCAGACTTCGCCCGCGTCGCCAGCACGCCGCGCGAAGGCCTTCGCCAGATCGCCCGTGCCGCCGGCGATGTCGAGCACCTTCATGCCCGGCCGCACATTCGCGTGCCGCACCGTGAACGACTTCCAGACTCGATGCAACCCGGCCGACATCACGTCGTTCATCAGGTCGTAGCGGCTGGCGACCGAATCGAATACACCTGCAACGCGCGCGGACTTTTCCTCCTCCGCCACCTGTTCGAAGCCGAAGTCCGCCTTGCGGTCGTGGTCGCTCATTGCGGTGCTCGGGCGGGACGCTTCAGTGATGTCCACAACTCCGGCCAGGGGCAGATACCGGTGTGGCCGATGGATCGCGGCTCGCCCCGGCCGCCTCCAGTCGCTCGAGGTACTCCGACCAGAGCTGCTCCTGGTTCATGCCGAGTTCGTAGAGGTAATCCCAGGCATAGATGCCACTGTCGTGACCGTCGGAAAAGGTCGGCTTGATCGCATAGTGGCCGACGGGCTCCAGTTCATTGATCGTGACGTCGCGCTTGCCTTCCTGCAGCGTCTCCTGGCCCGGCCCATGACCGCGTACCTCGGCCGACGGCGAATGGACCCGCAGGAATTCGAACGGCATCCTGAACGTTGCGCCGTCGTCGAACGCGACTTCGAGCACGCGCGAGGCGGTGTGGAGCACGATGCTGGACGGGGAGGGCGCGCTGGGTTTGCTGGCGGACATAAGGAGGGACGATCTTCGAAGTCGCTATTGCTCAGCGACGGATAACGATCGTACACCGCGGTCCCAGTGCGGCAAACGAACTGCGACAACACCACGCGGTCAGCGTAAGTGGCTCTCCAGTTGCCACTTGATTCCGAAAGTCTCGACCCCCAACTCTGGCCTAATTGGCGAAAATGCTGCGGCGATTCGCTCTCATCGAATGCCCTCCCATGTCGAATAGTCCTGTCCTGCAGATCAAGCCTCTCGGCTTTCCTTGGGAAACCGCGGACCCGTTCCTGTTCTGCGTGTATCACGACGACGCCTATCCCCGCGGCAACGGACGTCTCGGTCCCGCAGACTCGCTCGCTGGCCGCGCGATCGGCCAGGACTTCAGTCGCAAGGACGGCTGGAGCATGTATCACGGCGACTCGGTGCCGGGATTCCCCGCGCATCCGCACCGGGGATTCGAAACCGTGACGGTCGTACGCAAGGGACTCATCGACCACGCCGACTCACTGGGCGCCGCCGCGCGCTATGGCCGCGGCGATGTGCAGTGGCTCACGACGGGCCGCGGTGTCGTGCATTCGGAAATGTTCCCTCTGCTCGACGACGCTGAACCCAACCCGCTGGAGCTGTTCCAGATCTGGCTCAACCTGCCGGCCGCCTCCAAGATGTCCGCGCCGCACTTCACGATGTTCTGGGCGGAGGACATGCCCCGCCGCGTCGTGACCGACAGCCGCGGCGCGACAACCGAGATCGCGGTGATTGCCGGCGCGCTGCGTGACGGTAGCGCGACGTCCGGCAGACAAAGTCGTCGTGCAGCCACTCGCTCCGCCGCCCGATTCCTGGGCCGCACGCGAGCAGGCCGACATCGCCATCTGGACGATTCGCATGAGCCCCGGGGCGCACTGGCTTGTCCCAGCCGCCAACGCCGGAACGCGTCGGAACTTGTATCTGTTCAAGGGCGGTCCCGTCACTGTCGGCAGCGAAAAGGTCAGCGACCCTGCTGCGATCGAAGTCCGTGCCGACGTGGCCACGGAACTCGCCAACGGCAGTTCAGTGAGCGAGTTCCTGCTGCTGCAGGGACGGCCGATCGGCGAGCCGGTCGTGCAGCACGGCCCCTTCGTCATGAACACACAGGCCGAGATCGCGCAGACCTTCGCCGACTACCAGCGCACGAAGTTTGGCGGCTGGCCATGGCCCGATGCTGCGCCCGTGCACGGGCGTGACGCGGTGCGCTTTGCGCGGCATCCCAATGGTCACAGCGAAAGTCCGGTCGAACGCGCTGCGAGCGCTGAAGTGAAGTAATCCGCTCGGCGGTGTCCGGCGCTCGACAGCGCCGGGAACCGACTTTCGGATTCACCGTCGACTGAGTTTCAACCCAGTACCGACATCGATGGGTCCCGATTGCGGACGTTCTGGAGCTACCCCAAAGCGGACCGCGTTCTTCAGACTTTGGCCGGCAACCTGATCCCGGGAAAGATCTTGATGACGGCTGAGTCGTCCTCTCTCCCATGCCCGGCCGACGAAGCCTGCATGAACATCTGATGCGCAGTCGCCGATAGCGGCAGTGGGAACTTGGTGGCTCGCGCCGTATCGAGGACCAGCCCCAGGTCCTTGACGAAGATGTCGACGGCGGACAACGGCGCGTAGTCGCCCGTCAGAACGTGCGCCATCCGGTTTTCGAACATCCAGCTGCTTCCCGCGCTATGCGTGATGACTTCGTAAAGCGCCTGCGGATCGACTCCCACGCGCAAGCCCAGCGCCATCGCCTCGGCCGCCGCCGCGATATGCACTCCGGCCAACAACTGATTGATGATCTTCACCTTGCTTCCGTTGCCGGCGCAGTCGCCCAGCCGGTAAACGTTTGCGGCCATCGCATCGAGCACACGCCCGGCCTTCGCATAGGCCTCAGGTCGGCCGGCCGTCATCATGGTCATCGCGCCAGCCGCTGCCTTCGCGGCCCCGCCTGAAATCGGCGCATCCAGGTACAGAATTCCGAGGTCCGCCAGGCGCTGTTCGAGTGCAATTGACCAGTCCGGATCGACCGTCGAGCACATCACAAAGACACTGCCCTTGCGCATCGTTCGGGCCGCACCGCTTTCGCCGAAGAGCACGCCCTCGGTCTGTGTAGCGTTTACCACCACGCTCACGACGATGTCCGCGGCGGCCGCCGCCTCGGCTGGCGTTGCGCACGCCGTGCCGCCTTCCGCCGCAAACGTCTGGGCGATCTCAAAGCGAATGTCGCAAGCGCGAACATGGAAGCCGGCCCGGCGCAGCGACTGGGCCATACCCAGACCCATCGCACCCAAGCCGATTACAGCAACAGAGTCGCTCATCTTCGCCTCACCTGAATCCGAGCGCATGTGGCGCTCTGCGCGACCGCACGTACGAGCGCAACTTCTTGCAAGGGGATAACGAAGTTGGCGCGCCTGGCGGGATTCGAACCCACGACCCCTGGCTTCGGAGGCCAGTACTCTATCCACTGAGCTACAGGCGCGTGCCTGCGATGCGACTGCACGCCCGGCGCGAGCTGTCGTTCCGGCGCGCTGGGCACTACCCGGCGCGTGCGCGAGCGTGGGGCGGATGGTAACGGGTTTCGCTTTGTACCGCTCGCAGTTACATGCGCAACCGCTGCCACGCAGGCGGTCGGGAGAGGCTCGCACGCTATACTTGTGCGCTTCGCGAGGCGATCGTGCCTCGCCGTTTCAGCGCTCTCGATTTCGCACTCCGATCCGCCCCGAGCAGCGCCGTCGCCCACGCAGCCAGGAGCCCTATGTCGAGCGACCCACACATTTCGCCGATCAAGACGCCGCGTCAGCTGATCACGGTCGTCATTCTGGCGTTCGTCGTCCCGGTGATCGTGATCATCCTGCTGGCCACGTTCGTGACCGGGCAGAAGGTCGGCGGGGCCGGTACCGATGCGATGACGCCGGAAGCGATCGCCGAGCGGCTGCGTCCGGTCGGCAGCATTGCTTTTGCCGGCGCTGCCAGTGGCCCTCGCGCCCTCCAGGATGGCGAGGCCGTGTACAAGCTTGCATGCAGTGCGTGCCACGCCACCGGCGCGGCAGGCGCACCAAAGACCGGCGATGCGGGTGCCTGGGCGCCTCGCCTCAAGCAAGGCTACGACACGCTGGTCAAGCACGCGGTCGAAGGTTTCAAGGCGATGCCGGCAAAGGGTGGCAACGCCGACCTCGACCCGATCGAAGTCGCACGCGCCCTCGTCCACATGGCGAACCTGTCCGGCGCCAAGTTCAAGGAGCCAGTGGCGCCTGTCGCGGCAGTGGCCAAGTCGGGCGTGCGTAGCGGTGAACAGATCGTGCAGGCGTCGTGCGGCAACTGCCACACCGAGGGACTCAATGGCGCGCCGAAGATCGGTGACCGGGCGGCCTGGACAAAGCGCGCGTCCATGGGCCTGGACGCGGCGACTTCAGCGGCCATCAAGGGCCACGGCGGGATGCCGGCGCGCGGTGGAATGGCTGATCTGACCGATGCCGAACTCAAGTCGGCCATACAGTTCATGTTCAGCCGATCGACCGGGGCCGCAGCCACGGCGACTCCAGTCGCGGCGGCGGCCGCCGCATCCGCCCCGGCGAAGCCGGACGGTGCCAAGGTCTATGCGATGGGATGCAATGCGTGTCACGCCGCCGGCGTTGCCGGTGCCCCGAAGTTTGGCGACAAGGCCGCATGGGCTGCGCGCGGCAAACTCGGAGTCGATGCGCTCCTCGCTTCGGTCATCAAAGGCAAAGGTGCGATGCCGCCCAAGGGCGCCGTCGCGAGCGCGAGTGACGCAGAACTGCGTGCCGCCGTCGAGTACATGCTGGCGGCTGCCAAGTAGCTCGGCAAATTCTTCAAGCGAAACGGGCGCTGCGGCGCCCGTTTTCATTTGCGTCGCCTGGCCGCGCGCCGTCTATGGATTGAGCTGCCGGTACACCAGACGCGCAATGGTCTGCAGTTCTTCCTTCGGCAAGTCTCCGGCGAGCGCGTAGCCCAGCGGACCGTCGATCCAGTAAAACACGCGCGAGGGTCCGTCTTCGGAATAGCGGAAGGCCGTCTCGGCATTGGTCGACTCGCGTTTGACCAGCAGCGAGAGGCGGCGGCCCTGCGCGTTCTCGTACATCAGCAGCGCCATCGGCGCAGGGTCGCTCGAATGAGTCGGCGGCAGCAGCCGACCGCCGAGCAACTGATAGCCCGCGGTCACGAGCGACGGCGCCCGAATCGGTGTCGCCAGCCGCTTCGACAGCCAGCTGACGAGGTGCTGCTCTTCCGATGCAGCTACCTCGACCGGGTGCCGCACTTCCGGCACATAGGCCGCGTGGGCCAGCGCCACCTCGCGCGCAATCGGCGGCCGCGAGGGCATCGTGGAAAACCATCCGCGCGCGATGAACCCGAGCGCCACTCCAAGTACCAGTGTTGCCGCCAGACCACCCCAGCGTTGCCAGCGCACGGCGTCATTCGTCGGAACCTTCAGCGCGTGCGGTTCGTCGAGCACCGGATCGAAGAGGTCGTGCAGCGCCCGGTTCTGCTCTTCGTACGCGCGTACCCGCGCAGCCGAGGAGGCATCACGCGCGAGCAGTTCCTCCACCTCGCGGCGCTCGGCATCCGTCGACTGTGCGTCGACGTAGGCGTGCAGTCGATCTTCGTTCATGTCTATTTCACCCGCCACAGAGCCGCGCCGGAGGTAACGGGCGCTCCCTGCGCGAGCAGTAGGCGCAACTGTTCGCGCCCGCGCGCCAGGCGCGACATCACTGTACCGATCGGCACCCCAAGCACTCCTGCAGCTTCGACATAGCTCATCTGTTCGAGTCCGATGAGAAGGATCACCTGACGCTGCTCCTCGGACAAACGCATCAGCGCAACACGAAGCTCGGACAGCACGACGCCACTTTCGGCTGACTGAGCGGACACCAGTGCGGCGACCGTCGCCGCCGCGGCGCCGTTCTCGTCGAGCGACTCGGTCGGTCGGGCCGCTCGGGCGCGGTTGACATGGACGTTGTGCATCACTGTGAAGAGCCACGCCCGCAGATCGGTGCCGGGCTGCCAGAGTGCCCGCTTGCGCCAGGCGCGCTCGAGCGTGTCCTGGATCAGATCGTCAGCGGCTTCACGCTGTCCGGTCAATGCCTGGGCATAGCGCCGCAGGCGCGGAATCCATCGTTCCGCGTCAGCGGCGCTGAAGCCCGTACCTGCCATGGCTTTGGCGTGAACAGGCCCTAGCTGCGCGCAAGCCGCCATGCGTTGTTAAAACCGTCACCGCGTGCGGTCGCCCGGCTTGCTGTCCTTGATCCACAGGTACAGCGGCTTGCCCTTGTAGGCCCATTGCTTCGTGCCGTCGTCCCGCGTGATGATCGTGTAATCGCCCGTGGACTTGGCGTCCGCAGCCGCCAGCAGCGGCGGCCAGCTGGTCGCGCACGGACCGTTGCAGACGCTCTTGCCGCCGCCGGCAGTGTCCTTGTCAAACGTATACAGCGTCATGCCGGCACTGTTGGTCAACACACCCTCCATCACCTTGGTCGGCGGCGGCGTTCCCATCATCGAGTCCATGGTGGAACATCCGGCCACACCGATTACCGCAGCGGCGACCAGCACCGCCAGACCTTTGCGCATCACGAGCTCCTGTAGGGGTTGTGCGACCTAAGGCAAACACACGGCTCGGCCGCGTTATTCCACGCCCGCTCAGATTTCCGCCGGATCGACCTCGATCTGCCAGCGTACGCCCGACTTGCGCGCGCGCAGTTCGCCGAGCCAGGCGCGCAGGAAGGCATGCAGCGGCCCGCGCTGGGCCGACTCCACCAGCAACTGTGCGCGTTCGATGCCCGCACGCCGCGCGAGCGCCATCGGCACGGGATCGTAGATCCGTACATCCGCAGGATTCTCAGCCAGTTCGACCGCGGCCCGAAGGAATGCGACAGCATCGTCCAGCCGGCGCGCCTCGGCCGTCAGCAGGGCCTGATGGCTCGTCGGCGGCATGCCGGCACGACTCCGCTCGGCCAGCAGCGCATCGGCAAAGGCCGCGTAGTCCTGACGCGCGAGCGCGGCAAACAGCGGATGCTGGGGAAAGCGGGTCTGCACCAGCGCGCGGCTCGGACCGCCGCTGCGACCGGCGCGGCCGACCACCTGCACCAGCGTCGCAAACAGGCGCTCCGATGCGCGGAAGTCCTGCGACGCCAGCTGACTATCGGCATTCAGCACCACGACGAGTGCGACGTTGCGGAAGTCGTGTCCCTTGGCAACCATCTGCGTGCCGACCAGCACATCGACGTCGCCTCGATGCACCGAGTCGAAGGCGCGGGCCGCGGAGTCGCGCCGCCGTGTCGAATCCCGATCGATGCGCAGCACGCGCGCCGTCGGCAGCAGCTGCTGCAGCGATTCCTCGATGCGCTGCGTGCCGCGACCAACGCCCTGCAGCGCGCTGTTGCCGCAGGTCGGACACGAGCGCGGCACCGGATTGCTCCAGCCGCAGTGGTGACAGCGCAGCGTGCGATCCGGCTTGTGAAATACCGCATACGCCGCGCAGTTCGGGCAGCTCGAGAGCCACCCGCACGCTTCGCAGGCGACCACTGGCGCATAGCCCCGACGATTGAGGAACACCAGCGACTGCTCGCCCCGCTGCAACGATTCCGACAGCGCCGACTCGATCGCCGGCGCGATACCCGACTCGAGCCGCGCAGCGCCTGGATCGATGAGTTCGATGCTGGGCGCAATCCAGTCGTCTGTCGTCGCCCGCTGGGTGAGCGTCTGCAGCTGGTAGCGGCCGGCGCGGGCCCGCGACCAGCTTTCGAGCGACGGCGTGGCCGAGCCCAGGATCACAGGAATCCCGAGCAGTTGAGCGCGCTTGACGGCGAGATCGCGCGCCGAGTAGCGCACCCCTTCGCCGGCCTTGTACGACGGATCGTGTTCTTCGTCGACGACGATGAGCCCCAGGCGTGGCAGCGAAGCGAAGACCGCGAGGCGCGTGCCGATGACCACGCGTGCGCGACCCTCGTGCGCCGCGAGCCAAGCAGCCGCCCGCTCCCCGGCCGCCAAGCCGCTGTGCAATGCGACCACTCCGTAGGCAGGAAAGCGCGCTCGCACCTGCGACTCGAGCTGGGGCGTGAGGTTGATCTCGGGCACCAGCAGCAGCGCTTGCGACTTCGGCCGGGCCGCCAGGGTCTGCTCTATCACCGACAGGTAGACCTCGGTCTTGCCGCTGCCGGTGACACCGAACAGCAATGAGGGCGCGAATCCGGCAGCGGCCGTCAGCCGGTCCACGGCAAGCGACTGCTCGTGAGTCAGCTCGGGCCGCTTGATCGATTCCGCTGTGGTGGCAAGCACGGATCCTGTGGAACGCAGGCGGGCGAGCGCCTGCGCGTAACGCGGACCGGGAAGTTGGCGCAGTGTGGGCGGCAGTGCAGGCAGCGCCACCTCGCCCCATGCATGCTGGTAGTAGTCGGACGCAAAGCGGGTCAGGCCCAGCCAGTGGGCATCGACCGGACCGATCTCATCGAGCAAACGAGAAACCGGTTTGATACGGGCGGGGTCGAGCGCGGTGACGTTGGACGAGCCGACGACGAGGCCGACTGCCTTGCGACGCCCAAGTGGGACGACGCAGCGCAGGCCGACCACGGCTTCGCCTGTACCGGCATTGGCCTCCGGGTTCGCATAGTCGAGCGGAGATTCGAGAGGCAGATCGAGCAATACCTGCAGGAAGCGGGCGCGTGTCACGCTGTCGACCAGCTCAATTTCTGACCTAAGACTTCAAGTTAAACAGGTAACCCACTGATTTGAAATGAACCGACACTTTTGATCTGCCAACCTGTGGACAACTTTGTGGAAAAACGGTGGGAAGTTGTCGCAAACCCCTGTGGGAATTGGCCCCAGCTCGGATCGGCCTCCGTAACACTCTTGTCAACATTTATAAAAATCAACGGCTTAGCGCATTGAATCGAGCGCGTCCGACCCTCATGGCTCGCGAACCCGCATGAAATCTCGCTGAACGCGCTTTTGTGAATAAGTCAAGCGCCGACAACAAATCACGCCATTTTCGCAGTGACCACTCACCTACGAAGGGTCCGGCTGTATCGATGCGCCTCATCGACCAGTACGGCGACCGATTCCGGTGGCGTGAACTGCGAAATTCCGTGCCCGAGATTGAAGACATGGCCCCCCAGCCGACCATCACTACCGCGCGGCGAGCCGAAAGCATCCAGCACGCGGCGCACCTGCGCGCGCAGTGGCTCGTCCGGCGCGAACAGGGCCATCGGATCGAGGTTGCCCTGCAGCGCGCAGCGATCGTCAATGCGCCGGCGCGCCTGGCCCAGGTCGACAGTCCAGTCCAGCCCAACCGCGTCGCAGCCGATGCCTGCGATCTGCTCGAGCCACAGACCACCCCCTTTGGTGAACACGATGCAGGGAACGCGCTCGCCTTCGTGCTCACGCTGCAGTTGCGAAACGACCTCACTCATGTAGGTCAGCGAAAACTCCTGGTAGGCACCGTCAGCGAGCGCGCCGCCCCAGGTGTCGAAGATCATCACCGCCTGGGCGCCGGCGGCGATCTGTGCGTTGAGGTAATCGGCGACGGCGCGCGCATTGACCTTCAGGATCCGGTGCAACAGGTCCGGGCGCGCATACAGCATGGTCTTGATGTGGCGAAAGTCATCGGATCCGCCGCCCTCGATCATGTAGCAGGCAAGCGTGAACGGGCTGCCGGAGAAACCGATCAGTGGAATTCGGTTCACGAGCGCCTTGCGGATTTCGCGCACCGCATCCATCACGTAGCCGAGCGACAGTTCCGGATCGGGAGCGGAAAGTCCTGCGACATCCGCCTCGGTCCGCACGGGCCGCTCGAACTTGGGGCCTTCACCATCGGCGAAATACAGTCCCAGGCCCATCGCGTCGGGCACGGTCAGTATGTCGGAGAACAGGATCGCGGCATCCAACGGAAACCGCTCGACCGGCTGCAGCGTGACTTCGGTGGCCAGCGCCGGCGACTTGGCGAGCTTCAGGAAACTGCCCGCACGCTTGCGCGTTGCGTTGTACTCGGCCATGTAGCGGCCGGCTTGACGCATCAGCCACACCGGCGTGTAGTCGGTCGGTTCGCGCAGCAATGCGCGCAGCAACGTATCGTTGGAAGGTCTCACGGAGCAGCCGGGTGAAAGCAAACCGCGATTCTGTCACGCCGCCCTTGCCCGGCTGGCTGCGTGCCGGCGAAAAGTCCATCAGCCTGTCCGTTCACGTCCAGCCGGGTGCGCGGCGATCGCAGGTGATGGGCGAGCATGGCGGTCGGCTCAAGGTGGCTGTCAGTGCCCCGCCGCTCGATGGACGCGCCAACGCGGCCGTCATCGAGCTGATTGCGGAGCGACTCGGCGTGCGCGCTTCGCTGCTGCATGTGGCCGCCGGTGAGGGCAGTCGCGACAAGCGCATTGAACTTGCGGGGGAAGCGTTGACCCCGGACGAAGTTGTGCTGAAGCTGCAGCCCGGATAAAAAGAGCAGGCCCGCAGGCCTGCTCTCTTTCGAGATGGAACCTGGCTGCTTACTTCTTGGGAGCAGCGTCGGCCTTCTTCTCGGTCGCAGCGGCCGGCTTGGCATCAGCAGCCGGGGCAGCGGGCTTGGCGGCAGGAGCAGCAGCCGGGGCGGCAGCGGGCTTCGCAGCCGGAGCAGCCTTGGCCGGGGCGGCAGCGGGCTTCGCAGCCGGAGCAGCAGCGGGCTTGGCAGCCGGAGCAGCTTTGGCGTCAGCCTTGGCCGGAGCAGCGGCAGGCGCAGCAGCCGGAGCAGCAGCGGCCGGCTTGGCGTCAGCAGCTTTTTCTCTTCCTTCGGCTGGGCGTAAGCAGCGCCGGTGGCGAACGCGGCGGCGATCAGAACAGCGAACAGCTTTTTCATGTCTAAAGTTCCCGGAACGGTTATCGAAGATGAGAGCGGGTGGGTCGGCCCCGAAAGGGGATCCCAAGCTCCGCTATAGCCAACGTTCGGCCGGCGCGAAGGTTGACATGAAAGTAAGCTCATCCGGTTGAAAACCCGCTCGAATGGGCGATTTCTATGGCCAGAACTGTGCCGAATGACGCGTTTTCGCTACTCCTGAGGCAGCGCCAGGGTGCGGACCTGAAAGCGCCCGTCGTTCTGGACGAGCCAGGTTTCGGAGAAAACGAGGTTGCCGCGCACCAGCAGCGTCGCCGGGGGTGCCGGCAGCGGCGAAGCGGCCTTCAACGATGCCAGTGCCATCTGGTCCAGTGACTGGATCTTCGGCGACCGTGTCACGCGGGATCCGACAACGTTACCAGTGCGGTCGACCGTCGCCTCGACCACGATGACGGCCTGCAGCAGGTGATGGGGCCGGCCCTCGAACAACTGCTTCTGATTGGCCTGGTGAATACGTAGCGCCGCGGCGCGCTTCCATGCCTCCAGCGCAGGATCACGCGGCGCCAGCCGCACCGGTGCAGATCCGGCGCCGCTTGTAGCCGGAGCCGGGGCGGTGGTGCGTCGGCGCGGCACTGCGTGCTGGGGCTGCTGGCCGCCGGCGGAGTCGGCGTCGGGGCCGGTGCAGGCCGCACGCTGACAGCCAGGCCCACCAGCGCAACCGAGGAAAGGTACGTCCGCCAGGTGGTGAAGCGTGCAGGGACAACGGCCATGACTGCCTCCTTCAACGAACAATGAGTACAGGAATCTGGGTGTGGTCAGCAGCCGCTGTGTTTCCGATCCGAGCACCACGGCGGACAGCCCCTGCCGCCCGTGCGATGCCATGACGATCAGCCCGGCGCCGATCTGGTCGGCGGCGGCCAGGACTGCCGCGAAACACGTCGGTCGCTTCCTGCATCGATGTCCAGCACTCGGCACCCGCGCCGCGCGCGATCTCGCTTCGCCCGCGCCAGGCGGGCGCTGGCCTCGGCGCCGACCGTCGCCTGGTAGTCGGCGCCGGCAATCGCGCTCGATTCGCCCACCGCGCTGTAGGGATAGGGCGCGGCAACCGTCACCGCTGTCAGGCCAGCGCCGACCACGCGCGGCCAGTTGCGCCGCGGTCTCCACCGCTCGTTCCGAAATGGCGAGCCGTCGGTCGCGACGAGGAATCGTGCCGTTGAACATCGAACCTCCAATCCGGTATTTCGGCAGCAGAAACAGAAAGGGGCAGCCTCAGCTGCCCCCGATTTCACGCTAGCCGCGCGACGCGCGACTTACTTGCCGCGGATCTTGCGGATCGCCGCGATCTGGGCCGCCATCGATGATAGTTCGGCTTCGGCCTTGGCGATGTCCATGTCGCTATTGGCGTTCCGGCGCGCGTCCTCGGCCAGTTGCAGTGCCTCGCGCGCCTTGGCCTCGTCGAGGTCCTTGCCGCGAATCGCCGTGTCGGCAAGCACCGTCACCACGTGCGGCTGAACTTCGAGGATGCCGCCGGCGACGAAGATCAGTTCGTCCTCGTTCTTGCCCGGCACCTTGATGCGGACCACGCCGGGCTTTATGCGGGTGATCAGCGGCGTGTGACGCGGATAGATGCCGAGTTCGCCGACCTCGCCCGGCAGCGCCACGAACTCCGCCTCGCCGGCGAAGATCGATTCCTCGGCACTGACGACGTCGACCCGAATGGTTGTGGCCATGATGGCTCCTCAGGACGACCGCGCTTAGGCGGCGACCTTCTTGGATTCCTCCTTCTTGGATTCCTCCCTCTTGCCTTCCTCTTCCTTGCGCATCTTCTCGAACTTCTCGCGCGCCTCGTCGATCGTGCCGACCATGTAGAAGGCCTGCTCCGGGAAGGCATCACATTCGCCATCGACGATCATCTTGAAGCCGCGGATCGTTTCCTTCAGCGGCACATGCTTGCCGGGCGAGCCGGTGAACACCTCGGCCACGTGGAACGGCTGCGACAGGAAGCGCTGGATCTTGCGCGCACGCGATACCGCCAGCTTGTCCTCGGGCGCCAACTCATCCATGCCCATGATGGCGATGATGTCGCGCAGCTCCTTGTAGCGCTGCAGCGTGACCTGCACGCGGCGGGTCGTCGTGTAGTGTTCTTCGCCGACCACGTTCGGGTCGATCTGGCGCGAGGTCGAATCGAGCGGGTCGACCGACGGATAGATGCCCAGCGATGCGATTTCGCGGGAGAGCACGACGGTGGCGTCGAGGTGGCCGAAGGTGGTCGCCGGGCTCGGGTCGGTCAGGTCGTCCGCCGGCACATACACCGCCTGGATCGACGTGATCGATCCGATCTTGGTCGAGGTGATGCGCTCCTGCAGCTTGCCCATTTCCTCGGCCAGCGTCGGCTGGTAGCCCACCGCCGACGGCATGCGCCCGAGCAGCGCGGACACTTCGGTGCCGGCCAGCGTGAACCGGTAGATGTTGTCAATGAAGAGCAGGATGTCCTTGCCCTCGTCGCGGAAGGCCTCGGCCATCGTCAGGCCGGTGAGGCCGACCCGCAGGCGGTTGCCCGGCGGCTCGTTCATCTGCCCGAACACCATCGCAACCTTGTCGAGGACTTTCGAATCCGTCATCTCGTGATAGAAGTCGTTGCCCTCGCGCGTGCGCTCGCCGACGCCCGCGAACACCGAGTAGCCGCCGTACTGCTTGGCGATGTTATTGATGAGCTCCATCATCGTGACGGTCTTGCCGACGCCGGCGCCGCCGAACAGACCGATCTTGCCGCCCTTGGCAAACGGGCAGATCAAGTCGATGACCTTGATGCCGGTCTCGAGCAGTTCGACCGACGGACTCAGCTCGTCGAACTTCGGCGCGGGCTGGTGGATCGCGCGCAGTTCGTCCGACTTGATCGGGCCCGCTTCGTCGATCGGACGGCCGAGCACGTCCATGATGCGGCCGAGTGTGCCAGGGCCGACTGGCACCGAGATGCCGGCGCCGGTGTTCTTCGCCTTCATGCCGCGGCGCAGGCCGTCCGACGAGCCCATCGCGATCGTGCGCACGATGCCGTCGCCGAGCTGCTGCTGCACCTCGAAAGTGAGGCCCTGTTCGACCAGCGTGTTGGTCGGGTCCGCATCGAGGATAAGCGCGTCGTAGATCTCGGGCATCTGGTCGCGCGGGAACTCGATGTCCACGACTGCGCCAATGCACTGAACGATGGTTCCGGTGGCTCCGGTGCTCATAGGATTTCCTCGGTTCTGCTCTTCAATTCGGTCGCGATCAGGACACTGCGGCGGCGCCGCCGACAATCTCTGAAATCTCTTTGGTGATGCCGGCCTGCCGCGTCTTGTTGTATATGAGCTGCAATTCCTCGATTATCTTCTTCGCATTGTCAGACGCCGCCTTCATCGCTACCATGCGCGCGCTCTGCTCGGAAGCCATGTTCTCAGCGACCGCCTGGTAGATCAGCGCTTCGGCGTAGCGAATCAACAGCGCATCGATCACCGCCGGCGCATCGGGTTCGTAGATGTAGTCCCACGCGTAGGCGCGCTTTTCTTCCTCGCTTTGCGCCAGGTGCTCGTACGACAGCGGAACCAGTTGCTCGATAACCGGCTCCTGCTTCATCGTGTTGATGAAGCGGGAGTAGGCAACGTACACCGCATCGATCTTTCCGTCGGCATACATGTCGATCAGCGCCTTAACCGGCCCGATCAGCTTTTCCAGATGCGGGCGGTCGCCGATCTGCACGTAGTGCGACACGATGCTGGCATTGAGCCTCTGCAGGAATCCGAAGCCCCGGTTGCCGATCGCCGTCGTGTGGACCTTGACACCCTGCGCATCGAGTTCCTTGATCCGGCCGAGAACCGCGCGCTGGACATTCGTGTTGAGCCCGCCGCACAGACCCTTGTCGGTAGTCACGAGGATGATCCCGACCCCCTTGATCGCGTCGCGCTTCTGCAGGAACGGCGGCTGGTATTCCGGATTTGCCAGAGCCAGGTGTGCGACGATGTTGCGGATCTTGTCGCCGTACGGACGGAATTGGCGCATCCGGTCCTGCGCCTTGCGCATCTTGGAGGCCGCGACCATTTCCATCGCCTTGGTGATCTTGCGCGTGTTCTGAATGCTCTTGATCTTCAGGCGTATTTCTTTGGTACCTGCCATGTCCTAATTCGTCGGGATGTACGCGGCGCTACGCGCCGCACGTGCATCCCTCCGACTCCAGTTAGGTGTTCGAGCTTGGGAACGGCCCGGCGCTCAATCGCAGTTCAACTACATCAATATCCGGCCGACTTCTTGTACGCCTCGATCGCCTTCGTCAGCTCCGCCTCGTCGTCCTTCGACAGATCCTTCGTGCTTTCGATGCGTTCGGCCAGCGCGGCGTGCTTGGTCTTCACATACTCGCGCAGCGCCTTCTCCGCCGTCAGGCAGTCCTTCAGCTCGACACTGTCGAATGCACCGGCGCTCACCGCGAACAGCGTGACAGCCATTTCCCACACCTGCTGCGGCTGATATTGCGGCTGCTTCAGTATCTCGGTGACCCTGCGACCACGCTCGAGCTGGTTACGGGTCGCCTCGTCGAGGTCGGATGCGAACTGTGAGAACGCCGCGAGTTCGCGGTACTGCGCCAGTGCCAGGCGCACGCCGCCGCCGAGCTTCTTGATGACCTTGGTCTGCGCTGCGCCACCGACCCGCGAGACCGAGATGCCCGGGTTGATGGCCGGGCGGATCCCGGCGTTGAAGAGGTCCGTCTCGAGGAAGATCTGGCCGTCGGTGATCGAGATGACGTTGGTCGGCACGAACGCGGTGACGTCGCCGGCCTGCGTCTCGATGATCGGCAGTGCCGTCAGCGAGCCGGTCTTGCCCTTGACTGCGCCCTTGGTGAACTTCTCGACGTACTCGGGATTGACGCGCGCGGCACGCTCGAGCAGGCGCGAGTGCAGGTAGAACACGTCGCCCGGATACGCTTCGCGGCCCGGCGGACGGCGCAGCAGCAGCGACACCTGTCGGTAGGCCCACGCCTGCTTGGTCAGGTCGTCATAGATGATCAGGGCGTCCTGGCCGCGGTCGCGGAAGTACTCGCCCATCGTGCAGCCGGAATACGGCGCGATGTACTGCATCGCCGCCGATTCGGACGCCGTGGCCGCCACGATGATCGTGTATTCCATCGCGCCAAACTCTTCGAGCTTGCGCAGGACGTTGGCGATGTTCGAGGCCTTCTGCCCGATCGCGACGTACACGCAGATCAGGTCCTTGCCCTTCTGGTTGATGATCGTGTCGACTGCCACCGCGGTCTTGCCGGTCTGGCGGTCACCGATGATCAGTTCGCGCTGGCCACGACCGATCGGCACCATCGAGTCGATCGCCTTGAGGCCGGTCTGCACCGGCTGCGACACCGGCTGGCGCTGGATCACGCCCGGCGCAATCTTCTCGATGACGTCCGTCATCTTCGCGTTGACCGGTCCCTTGCCGTCGATCGGTTCGCCGAGCGAGTTGACGACGCGACCGATCAGCTCCGGGCCGACCGGGACAGTCGAGGATGCGTCCGGTCGCCTTGACCGGATCGCCTTCGCGGATGTGCTCGTAGTCACCGAGCACGACCGAGCCGACCGAGTCGCGCTCGAGATTCAGCGCCAGGCCGAAGGTGTTGTTCGGGAACTCGAGCATCTCGCCCTGCATCACGTCCGACAGGCCGTGAATGCGGCAGATGCCGTCGGTCACCGTCACGACCGTGCCCTGCGTGCGCAGTTCGGTCGAAACGCCGAGGCCCTTGATGCGGCTTTTCAGCAGTTCGCTGATTTCACTGGGATTGAGTTGCATCTTTCAACTCCGATAGATTCAGGCGCCGCTTAGGCAGTTAGCGCCGTCTGCATGTCTGTGAGCCGCGCGCGGACCGAACCGTCGAGGACCTGGTCGCCGACCGTGGCGCGCACGCCGCCGATCAGGTCCGCATTCACGCGCACTTCGGGCTTGAGCTTGCGGCCGAATTTCGCGACCAATGACGTCACCAGGTCCGCGACCTGCGCGTCCTGACAGCGGAAATGCGGTTTCGATCAGGCAGTCCGCCACGCCTTCGGCCGAGTTCTTCAGCCGCCGGAACTGCACCGCAACTTCGGGCAGCACCGCGAGGCGCTGGTTCTCGATCAGCAGCTTGAGGAAATTGTCCGGCCGCTCAGGCAACGGCGTCTTCAGCATGCCGGTCAGCAGACCGAAGACCTGCGCGTGATCGAGATTCGGATCGCCGACGACTTCGGCGACCTGCGGATGCGCCATCAGGTTCGCCAGTTCCTCGATCGCAGGCGAGCCAGGCATCCAGCGGCTCTCGCCCGATCCCTGCGCGACCGAGAACAGGGCTTCGGCGTAGGGACGGGCGACGGTCGACAGTTCGGCCATGGCTAGAGCTTCGCCTTTAGCTGCGAAAGCAGGTCGGCGTGCACCTGCGCGATTGACTTCGCGCCGCAGGATCTGCTCCGCACCCGCGATGGCGAGCACGGCGACCTGGTCGCGCAGCGAATCCTTGGCGCGCTCCATTTCCTGCTCGGCTTCGGCCTTGGCCGACGCGATCAGGCGATCGCCCTCGACCTTCGCCTGCCCCTTGGCCTGGTCGATCAGCGCCTGGGCGCGCTTCTCGGTTTCGGCCATCAGGGCCTGCGCGCGCGAACGCGCCTCGGCATCGAGCTGGGCGATCTTCTTCTGGGCGTCGTCGAGGCTGCGATTGCCGCTGTCGGCGGCAGCAAGGCCATCGGCGATCTTCTTGCGGCGCTCGTCGAGCGCCTTGATCAGTGGCGGCCAGATGAACTTCATCGTGACCCACGCACCGATGAAGAACACCACCATCTGGACGAACAGCGTGGCGTTGATGTTCATAGACTTTGAACTCGGAAAATGCCGGACGCGCCTGTCGGCGCGCCGGCAACTTCAGTTTTGGTCCGGAGCGTTCGGCCGCAATCAACCCGCGAACGGGTTGGCGAACGCGAACATCATCGCGATACCGACGCCGATCAGGAACGCGGCGTCGATCAGGCCGGCCAGCAGGAACATCTTGGTCTGCAGCGTGTTCATCAGCTCGGGCTGGCGCGCCGCGGCCTCGATGTACTTGCCGCCCATGATGCCGATGCCGATGCAGGCACCGATGGCGCCCAGGCCGATGATCAGGCCGGTGGCCAGGGCAACGAATGCGACGTTCGTCATTTCCAGTACTCCTCAGTACAAAGGTGATGGCAGTGATGGGTGAAATCAATGGCCTTCGTGCGCCTGCCCGATGTAAACCAGCGTCAGCATCATGAAGATGAACGCCTGCAGCAGGACGATCAGGATGTGGAACAGCAACCAGGCCGTGCCGGCAAGGACGTGGCCGATCGTCAGCAGGATCCCGGTGGCATTCATGGCCGCGTAGCCGCCGAGCAGCGCGATCAGGAAGAACAGCAGCTCGCCCGCGTACATGTTGCCGAACAGTCGCATGCCGAGCGAGACCGTCTTGGCCGCGTACTCGATCAGGTTGAGCAGGAAGTTGAACGGCCACAGCAGCGGGTGGGCGCCGAAGGGCGCGGTGAACAGTTCGTGCACCCAGCCGCCGAAGCCCTTGATCTTGACGCCGTAGTAGATCATCAGCGTCAGCACGCCAAGCGCCATGCCGAGCGTGCCGTTGAGATCCGCGGTCGGCAGCGGCCGCAGGTACTCGATGTGGAAGACGTTGTGCGCGATCCACGGGAACAGTTCCACCGGGATCAGGTCGATCGCATTCATCATCACGATCCACAGGAAGACCGTCAGCCCCAGCGGCGCGATGAATGTGCGATCGCCATGGACGATCGACTTGCTCTGCTCCTCGACCAGTTCGACCAGCGATTCGACCGCGGCCTGGAATCGCCCCGGGACGCCGGACGTCACCTTGCGCGCCACCAGCCACAGCACCAGCAGCACGCCGCAAAGAACCAGAAGGGAAAAGATGATCGTGTCGACGTTGAACACCGAGAAATCGATGATCGACTTCTGCTTGCCCGTCGACAGGTGCGTCAGGTGATGGACGATGTATTCGGTGGCAGTGGGAGCGTGGCCCGAAGCAGCCATGATTTGAAGCCCGTCCTTATCTGATCAGCAGCGCCAGTACGTAGCTCTTCAGCACGGCGATGATGGACACCAGCATCGCCAGCCACACCAGGTTCTTGTAGATCGCGACGACCAGCGCCAGCAGCACGATCGTCGAGACGACCTTGACGAATTCGCCGATCAAGAACACCGCCGCGTCGGTCCCCTGGGGCCGGCGGCTTGCCGCCGCCAGCTTCAGCGCAAACAACCCGTTCGGTATGAAACAGGCGGCGCCCCCCAACAGCGCGGAGATCGCGGCCGGCGCCCCTCCGATGAGCGCACTCAGCAGCGAAACGACGGCGGTTGTGAGTATCTGCAGCAGGACAATCCGGAACATGGAACCGCTCCGAGCGCCCTACGGCGGGATCTTGAGTCCGTATTCGCCAAAACCGCGAGATTCTACGAGGCGGCGCAACCCCGGGTCAAATTTGTGCTGCGCCGCGCCAAGGACCCAAGGCACTATGACCGGCGCAACCGGGCCACGATGCCGTCGAGCTGGTCGAGGCTGGCGAACTCGATGACGAGCCGTCCGCCACCCTTGGCGTTGGTGGCCAGGCGCACCGTGGCGCCCAGCGCGTCGGCCAGTTCCTCCTCGAGCCGCACGACATCGCGATCGCGGCCGCCCCGCCGGATTTTTTCCTGCTGGCCGGCGGCTTGCCGTGGTGGGCGACCAGCGTCTCGGCTTCGCGCACGGACAGGCCGCGCGCCGCGATGCGATGCGCCAGCTGGATCTGCGTGGCGGCATCGACAGCCAGCAGCGCGCGGGCGTGACCCATGTCGATCTGGCCGTCGAGCAGCATTTCCTGCACCGGGGCGGCGAGGTTCAGCAGCCGCAACAGATTGGAGGTCGCACTGCGCGAACGCCCGATCGCCTGCGCCGCCTGCTCGTGCGTGAAGTCGAACTCGCGGATCAGCCGCTGCACGCCCTGCGCTTCCTCCAGCGGATTGAGGTCCTCGCGCTGGATGTTCTCGATCAGCGCCATCGCCAGCGCCGCCGTGTCGGGCACCGGCTTGACCAGCACCGGGACTTCGTCGAGGCCGGCCAGCTGCGCGGCGCGATAGCGGCGCTCGCCGGCGATGATCTCGTACTGGCCCGCCGTCGACCGGCCGCACCAGGATCGGCTGCATGATGCCTTGCACCCTGATCGAGTCGGCGAGTTCCGCGAGCGCCTGCGGATCCATGCGCGTGCGCGGCTGGTACTTGCCTGGCCGCAGCCGCGCAATCGGCAACGTGGTCGGTGACGCTGTTGGAGACGTCGGCTCGCCGCCGAGCAGCGCGTCCAGTCCGCGCCCCAGCCCCTTGGGCCGCTTGATCATCGTGTCTGTCCCTCCTCGACGGGCGCCGCCCGGTACCAGTAGGCATAGCGATCGCGGAAGCCGAACTTGCCATAGACGTGGCGCGCTGGCGCGTTCGCCGCGTCGACCTGCAGGTACGCGATGCGCGCGCCGGCGACAGCGGCCGCCTGCAGCAGTTCGCGAACGAGCGCAGTCGCATGCCCGCGACCGCGCTGACCAGTGGCGGTCACCATGTTGAACACGCCTGCGCACTCACCGTCGATGACGACGCAGCCGCAGGCGATCGGCACCTCGTCGTCGTACAGGACGAGATAGCGCGCCGGCAACAGGCAGTTTGCCATCCGCTGCCGTTCCGCCGCGGCCTGCGCCGACGGCGCATTGCGCAGCGTGCCCACGATTTCGAAAACGCCAGTGCATCCACGACGGCCGGCGCGCGGGGAGCGGCAGCAACAACTTCGGCTGCCGCCAGCTCGACCATCATCACGCGCGACTCGTCGCAGGCGACATAGCCGGCGCGGTCCAGCGCGCCGTCGAGCGCGGCGGGCTGCGAGTACGGCGTGATGCGATACAGGCACGGCAAGCCGACGCGCCGGTAGAACGAAGCCACGAACGCCAGTTTCTCGTCGAGCGGCAGTCGTCCCGGCCCGATCGCATTGACCGAACGCGCGCGCTTCGCCTTGCCCGGTGAGTAGCGCAGCAGCCAGCCGTCGTAGATTGCCTGCTGCGGCGGCTGCGACGAAGTCAGTCCGGCGTCCTCGAGGCGCGCACCGAGCGCGTCGGTGGCGGCGCACAGGCCAGCCGGCACTCGTGCCGGATCGAACATCAGAGGGACCGCAGTCGATCGATCATCTCGGCGCCGAACGCGATGTAGGCCTGCGCTCCCTTCGAGGCGCGGTCGTAGGCCACGCCGGGCAAGCCATAGCTCGGCGCCTCGGCCAGGCGCACATTGCGCGGGATGATCGTGGAGAAGACCTTGTCGCCGAACTTGCCTACCAGCTGCTCGGACACCTGCTGCTGCAGTGTCATGCGCGGATCGAACATGACGCGCAGCAGTCCGATGATCGTCAGGTCCGGATTCAGATGGGCGGCGACGCGCTTGATCGTGTTGACCAGGTCCGCCAGGCCCTCGAGCGCGAAGTACTCGCACTGCATCGGGATGATGACGCCGTGCGCAGCGCACAGGCCATTGAGCGTCAGCAGCGACAGCGACGGCGGGCAGTCGATCAGGATGAAGTCGTAGCGGGATCGACCTCGGCCAGCGCCGTCTTCAGCCGCGTCTCGCGGTCGTCAAGATCGACGAGTTCGACTTCGGCCCCGGCGAGTTCGCGATTGGCGCCCAGCACGTCGTAGCCGCCCTGCTCGGCGCGCTGCCGCGCCGTCGCCACGTCGGTCAGCCCGACCAGCACCTGATAGACGGTCGCCGGCAACAACCGCTTGTCGATGCCGCTGCCCATCGTGGCGTTGCCCTGCGGATCGAGGTCGACCAGCAGCACGCGCGGCCCGTGCGCCGCGATGCCGGCGGCCAGGTTGACCGCCGTGGTCGTCTTGCCGACGCCGCCCTTCTGGTTGGCGACACAGAAGATGCGCGCCACTCAACGCTCCAGTGGTGCTGCGGCGGTCGATGCAGGCGAACGGAAACCAGCGTTCATTGCGCGAGCCTGATGCCGAACGCCACCAGCACGAGCCCGGCCAGGCGCTCGAGCGCGCGCGCGAATCCGCGATGCGCCTTCACCTGCGCGGTCAACGCATGCGCGAACGCCACCAGCGTCAGGCAGTAGACCAGCGTCAACGCAGCGATCGTGACGGCCATGGCGCCGAACGTGACGACACCGCGCTGCGTCGCCGGGTCGATGAACAGCGGGAAGAACGCCATGTAGAAGACGATGGCCTTCGGATTCAGCAGCGTGATCAGCAATCGCCTGGCGGAAGTAGTGACCGGCGTCGGATCGGTATCGGCTGCGCTTCGGCGCCGCGACGCGACGATCAGGCGCAGTCCAACGAACACGAGGTAGGCGGCGCCGGCGTACTGCAGCGCCTTGAACAGGAGCGGATGCCCCTGCAGGACAGCAGCGACGCCGAGCGCAGCCAGCCACAGCAGGACCTGATCCCCGACGATCAGGCCGAACGTCGCCGCCGCGCCCGCGCGAAATCCGCCCTTGCCCGGTCGACGTCAGCAGCGCAAACGTGCCCGGTCCGGGCAGTGCCAGGAAACACAGCGACAGCGACGACGAAGGCCCAGTAATCGGTGATGCCGAGCATCAGGAGGCTCGATCAGCATGAGATGGCGCTCGGCGTCCAGGCGCGGGACGTGAAGTTTAACGACGTGCGCGATCACGCGCACCGGCAGTCGCACGTCGTCGAGTTCCTCGATCTCGCTGCGCGGCAATGCGCCCTTCATCGCACACCAGCAGCCCCGCCGGATGCAGCAGCGGGCGAGTGAGGCGCACGAGATTCCGCGAGCGAGCGAATGCGCGCGCGACGGATCACGTCGAACGGCGCAGCACGGCAGTCCTCGACGCGCGCATGCACGACGTCGACGTTCGACAGACCGAGTTCCAGTTTCGCCTGCCGCAGGAAGGCGACCTTCTTCGCCGACCTTGTCGAGCAGCGTGAAGTGCAGCGCCGGGCAATGCAATCGCCAGCGGGAATGCCCGGCAGACCGCCGCCGGCGCCGACATCGAGTACTCGCAGCGCGCGGCCCTGCGGCCGCGTTGTTCGAGCGTCGGCACGATCGCCAGCGAATCGAGCAGGTGATGACTGACAGGATCTGGTCGGGCGTTCGATCGCGGTCAGGTTGTGGACGCGGTTCCAGCGCAGCAGCAGCTCGGCGAACGCGACTCAGCTGTTCGACTGGGTGGCATCGAGCAGGGCCACGCCGAGTTCGGCCGCGCCCGCCGCCAGGTCGATCGTGGCGAAATCACGACCTCAGGCCGCAAGCGCCTCCGCCACCCGCCTTGGTTGAGTCGCTTGATGTGCACCAGCAGGAGCGAGATCGCGGCCGGTGTCACTCCCGACATGCGCGCGGCCTGCCCGACCGTTTCCGGACGATGCGCCTGCAGCTTCTGCCGCACTTCGATCGACAGGCCGCGCACCGCGTCGTAGTCGAGCTCGCTCCGGGATGCGCGTCGATCTCGTGCGACTCGTGGCGCAGGACTTCGTCGTCCTGGCGCGCGATGTAGCCGGCGTACTTGATCTGGATTTCCACCTGCTCGGCCACGGCGGGATCGTCGGCACCGGCGCACGGCGGACCGCCCAGCGGCTCCCCGTCCGCGGAGCGCAGCGTCAGCAGGTCGCGGTACGTCGACCTCCGGGCGCTTCAGCAGGTCAGCGAGCGTATACTCACGTTCGATCGCTCTTCCCGAGAACCCGCTCTGCTTCTGATCTCCGGAAGAATGCGAGCGTTCACCCACGTCGACTTCAGGCGCTCGATTTCACGCGCCACGGCGTCGCGCTTGCGGTTGAATGCGTCCCATCGCACGTCGTCGACGCAACCCAGCCGTCGACCGATTTCGGTCAGGCGCAGTCGGCGTTGTCCTCCCGCAGGCTCAGGCGGTACTCGGCGCGGCTGGTGAACATCCGGTACGGCTCGGCCACTCCGCGCGTGATCAGGTCGTCGACCAGCACGCCGAGGTAGGCCTGGTCCCGCCGGGGCGTCCACGGCTCCTCGCCTCGCACAGCAGCGCCGCATTGATCCCCGCCAGCAGCCCCTGCGCGGCGGCCTCCTCGTAGCCGGTGGTGCCGTTGATCTGGCCGGCGAAGATAGAGCCCAGCGGATCGCCTTGGTCTCCAGCGATGCCTTCAGCCCGCGCGGATCGAAGTAGTCGTACTCGATCGCATAGCCGGGCCGCAGGATGTGCGCCTTCTCCAGCCCCACCATCGAACGGACGATCCGATCTGCACATCGAACGGCAGGCTGGTCGAGATGCCGTTCGGATAGACCTCGTGCGTCTCCAGCCCCTCGGGCTCGAGGAAGATCTGATGCGAGGACTTGTCGGCGAATCGATGGATCTTGTCCTCGATCGACGGGCAATAGCGCGGCCCGACGCCCTCGATCACCCCCGAGTACATCGGGCTGCGGTCGAGGTTGGCGCGGATCACCTCGTGCGTGCGCGCATTGGTGTGCGTGATCCAGCACGGCACCTGCCGCGGATGCTGTGCGGCCGACCCGAGAAAGGAGAACACTGGCATCGGATCAAGATCGCCGGGCTGCTCCTCGAGCCGCGAAAAATCGATCGTCCGGCCGTCGATGCGCGGCGGCGTCCCGGTCTTGAGGCGGCCTTGCGGAAGCTTGCAGTTCCTTCAGCCGGGCCGCCAGGGAGATCGACGGCGGATCGCCGGCGCGCCCCGCCGAGAAGTTCTGCAGGCCGATATGAATCAGGCCGTTGAGAAAGGTGCCGGCGGTCAGCACGACTGCGCGGCGCGCGAAAGCGGATGCCGGACTGGGTCACCGCACCGACGACGCGCTCGCCTTCGACGATCAGGTCATCGACCGCCTGCTGGAAGAGCCACAGGTTGGGCTGATTTTCCAGACGTCGGCGGATCGCCTTGCGGTACAGCACACGGTCCGCCTGGGCGCGCGTCGCACGAACCGCCGGGCCCTTGGATCGGTTGAGGATCCGAAACTGGATTCCGGCCTCGTCGGTGGCCGCGGCCATCGCTCCGCCCAGCGCATCGACTTCCTTGACCAGGTGTCCCTTGCCGATCCCGCCGATCGACGGGTTGCACGACATCTGGCCCGAGCGTTTCGATGTTGTGCGTCAACAGGACCGTGCGGGCGCCCATGCGCGCGGCGGCCAGGGCAGCCTCGGTCCCGGCATGTCCGCCGCCGACCACGATCACATCGAAACTTCCGGGAAGTCCATCGCGCGCCGCCCGAAACAAGCGCGAAAGTATAGACGTCGGCCTGTCCGCGGGACAGCTGGACAGCCCTTGGGCGCTCGCCGCAGGGCGAGGAGTTTCACGTGGAACGCACCGTGCGCGGTTTCACGTGAAACATCCGCAGCGAAGCATCGGGAAACGCGCAGCGTGGTCTACGGGCCGAAACGCGGCGCCAGGGCGTCGCCGCGCACGCGCAGCGTGATCGTCTGGATACGCGAACCGCCCAGCTCGACCCGGACCGTACCGGCGACGGCCAGGTCGGGGGCGACCGTGAAATCGCCGCGCGCCGCCAGTGCGCCGGCTCGACCGCCGGTTTCTTCGAATCGGACTCCCGGCCGAGGATGCGCCGAGCAGCCCGTCGAACTCGGTGAACCGGGTCATGGCCGGCCGCGGTCGCGCCCTGCGTCGCCGCCAGGCCCAAGATTGATGCCGTTCAGCGCCGCCCAGCGCACCTGGAACGGTCCGGCGACGACAGCCTGCTCGAACCGCCTCGTCAAGGGTGATGCCGCGTCCGACGACGGTGAGAGTCGAGCGCCGCCGTGCCCTGCATCGGCGAAGGGACGGGCTCCTGCCCGCCGGCGTCTTGCGCAAGATGCTGGACGATCGGTCTCGATGTCGATGTTCGTCCCGGTGGCGCGCCCGGTGATGACCCACTCGACGTCGCTCGCTGCGTAGAGCATGCCGCTGATCACGCCGTAGAACCCGGCGAGCGAGTAGCTCGAGACTTCGATCAGCTTGCCGTCGATCCGACCGTTGGCGCGTACTTCGCTCCACTTGACCTTCGGACCGAACGGCAGCGCCCAGCGTTCGGCGTCGAGCCGAAAGTCGATGACAGGCCGGCCGTCGCTCGTCTGGGCCGGTCGCAGCGCGAGACGCATCGCGCCTTCCGATGTCGAGCTGCCGCACCACGAGCGGACCGAATCGCCCGTCGTCACCGCGACGAATCATCGCTTCGTACCGGTCCGACAGCAGTTCGGAGTCGGAGATCCGAATCGACTCGAACCGGATCGTCGAAATCTTGTTCGAGAGCGCGCTGGCTCCGGCCGGCAGCGACGTCGCGATCGTCGCCCGCCTGCGCGAGCGTCAGCGCTCATCGGCGCGACCGTGGCCTCACCCCAGACCCACTGCCCGCCCCGCACCGCGCTCCAGAGGTCCTTCCAGTTGATCAGCAGCGACGCCTCGTCGACCTTGATGTCGCCGGTCTGGATGCCTCGAACCACCATCCGCGGCGACGGCGTGAAGCGGAACTCGGTATCAGCGACGGCGACCGGGCGCCGGAAGACGGCGGTCAGGCGCTCCGCAACCCTGGGTGCACTGACTTCCCGCTGCAGCGGCTGGATCGTGCTGTACAGCGCCGTACCGACGACGCCGACGGCGGCGACGATCAGCAGTCGCTTCATCCACGTGCGCACGACCTGCCGGCGTTGCTCGTCGACCAGTTCCTCGCTGTCGGCCCGGTCGCGCTCCTCCTGCAGATCGAGCCGGTCCGGCACATTGACCGTCGTGATCGCGAAGTGCGTCGCCGCTTCCCAGTCGGGCGACTTGGTGCGTGCTGTCCGGCGACGACTTCGGCATGTGTGAGCGCACACTCACCGTCGGATCGGCTCGTAATGCGGTCGCGCTGCCGCTGGGCCGGATTGCGCACGCGACGGCGCTGCCGCCGCTTCGCGCGCCAGCTGCGCCGCAGCCTGCTCGACACGCGCGCGCACCAGTTCGCTGGCGACGGCTTCGTCGGAGTCGCCGAAGATCGTGATCGGATCGAGGTCGCTCTGCTCGAGAAACTGCGCGACGGCTTCCGGTTCGAGCCGCCCATCCGGTGCGGCGGATCCGTTGACCGCGCATCGCCATCCACCGAACCCATCGGCTCGACCAGGCCGGCATCCTGCAGCTTGCGCAGGCGCGCTCGATGCGTTCGTCGTTGAGACTGGGCAGCCGTGTCTTCAGGCCGGCCACGTTGAGACGGCCGTCGAGCAGGATCAGGATCAGCCGCTCGCTCTGCGTGAACTGGTGCGACTTCTCATAGACCTCGCGCACACCGCGATCGGTGCGCTGGTAGATCATCGAAACGTTGAGCGCCATGAGAGTGTCGTGCGGGCTCCGCGCGGCGGAGTCATCGTCACAGATCGATCGATTGTATCGACGAAGCCCGCCGAATCACACGCCGCGCGTTCGTTCGATAAGCGGGAAAAGTCGCGCTGCTGCGAAGGCGTACCGCGCCTGCTAGGAGCGCGGCACCTACCGCCTCGCGGCGGTGACTGACGCTGATGCGCTAGGCCGGCCGGCCGCACGCGCTGACTGCCGATGCGCCCACCACGCGTTCAGTTCGCCGACGACTCCGCGCCTGAACGCCATCACGCAGACGACGAAGATCAGTCCGATCACGATCGTGACTGCTTCGCCGAGGCCGTTGAACCACTCGATGCCCGTCACGCGACCGAGGAACATGCCGATGTCGCCGACCTTGTTCTCGAGCGCGACGACGACGAACGCCCCGAGGATCGGGCCGAGCATCGTGCCCATGCCACCCATCAGCACCATCAGGATGACGAGTCCCGACGTGCTCCAGTGCGCGTCGGTCAGGGTCGCGAAGCCGAGCACCAGGGTCTTGGTCGCACCGGCCAGTCCGGCCAGCGCGGCCGAGAGCACGAACGCCAGCAGCTTGAAGCGCGCCGTGTCGTAGCCGAGCGAGGTCGCGCGCGCTTCGTTCTCGCGGATCGCCTTCAGCACCTGCCCGAACGGCGAATGCACCGTGCGAAAGATCAGCAGGAAAGAAAGCACGAAGATGCCCAGCACCACGTAGTACAGCGTGACGTCGCTCTCGAGATTCGACGAGCCCCAGCAGTTTGCCGCGCGGCACCGACTGCAGGCCGTCTTCGCCGCCGGTGAAGCCCGCCTGCAGGAAGAAGAAGTACAGCATCTGCGCCAGCGCGAGCGTGATCATCGAAAAGTAGATGCCGCTGCGCCGGATCGCCAGCATCCCCATCACGAGACCGAGCACCGCGCCGGCGATCACGCCCACCAGCAGGCCCAGCTCGGTGGGCAGCTCCCCAGACCTTGAGCGCGTGTCCCGCCGCATACGCCGCGCCGCCGAGGAACGCCGCATGCCCGAACGACAGCAGCCCCGTGAAGCCGATCAGCAGGTTGAAGGCGCACGCGAAGAGCGCGTAGCACATCACCTTCATCACGAAGACCGGATACGCACCGAACAGCGGCAGCACCGCGACGACCGCGAGCAGCACCGCGTACAGGATCGAACTCGCGCGGCAGCTTCACGCTATTTCTCCTTGCCGAAGAGGCCCGGCCGGGCGGATCAGCAGCACGATCGCCATGATCAGGAACACGACCGTGGCCGAGGCCTCCGGATAGAAGACCTTGGTGAAGCCCTCGATGACGCCCAGGCCCAGGCCCGGTCAGGATCGAACCGAGGATCGACCCCATGCCGCCGATGACGACGACGGCGAACACGACGATGATCAGGTTGCTGCCCATCAGCGGCTGCACCTGCAGGATCGGCGCGGCGAGCACGCCCGCGAACCCCGCCAGTGCCACGCCGAAGCCGTACGTCAGCGTCACCATCAGCGGCACATTGACGCCGAACGCTTCGGTCAGCTTGGCGTTCTCGGTGCCGGCGCGCAGCAGCGCGCCGAGCTTGGTGCGCTCGATGACGTACCAGGTGCCGAGACAGACGACGAGCGAAGCGACAACGACCCACGCCCGGTAGTTGGGCAGGATCATGAAGCCGAGGTTGGTCGCGCCCGTCAGCACTTCCGGCACCTGGTACGGCAGGCCCGAGACACCGTAGAACGAGCGGAAGAAGCCCTCGATCAGCAGCGTCAGGCCGAAAGTCAGCAGCAGGCCGTAGAGGTGATCGAGCTTGTACAGGTGCCGCAAGCAGCAGGCGCTCGATGATGACTGCCGAACAGGCCCACCATCAGCGGCGCAACGATCAGCATCACCCAGTAGTTGATGCCGAAGTACGTCAGGCCCATCCACGCGAAGACCGCGCCCATCATGTAGAGGGCGCCGTGCGCGAAGTTGATGACGTTCAGCAGCCCGAAGATCACCGCCAGGCCCGAGCGACAGCATCGCGTAGAACGAGCCGTTCACCAGTCCCAGCAGCAGCTGGGACAGCAGCGCGGACAGCGGTATGCCGAACAGTTCAGTCATCGTGAGTGCAAGGTCGTCACCGGGCGCCGCGGCGCCCGGTGCACGTCAACGTCTTACTTCTTGATCATCGAGCAGCTGCGACTGTGCCAGTGACTGGTAAGCCTGGTCACCGGGAATCGTCTGAACCACGTTGAAGTAGTCCCACGGGTCCTTCGACTGCTCAGGGCGACTTCACCTGCATCAGATACATGTCGTGCACCATGCGGCCGTCCGCGCGGATCACGCCACCCTTGGCGAACATGTCGTTGATCTTCTGCTTCTTCAGTTGCGCCATCACCGCGTCGGCGTCATCGGTGCCGACGGCCTTGACCGCCATCAGGTACTGCGTCACCGCCGAGTAGTCGCCCGCCTGCAGGAACGACGGCATGCGCTTGAACTTCTCGAAGAACCGGCGGCCCCAGGCGCGCGTTTCGGGCGACTGGTTCCAGTACCACGCATCGGTCAGGTACATGCCCTGCGTTGTCTTCAGGCCCAGGCTGTGGATGTCGTTGATGAACATCAGCAGGCCGGCGAGCTTCATCGTCTTGGTCACGCCAAACTCGTTGGCGGCCTTGATCGAGTTGATCGTGTCGCCGCCCGCATTCGCGAGGCCAAGGATCTGCGCCTTGCTGTTCTGCGCCTGCAGCAGGAACGACGAGAAGTCCGACGCGTTCAGCGGCGCACGCACCGCGCCGACCACCGTGCCGCCGGCCGCCTTGACGACGTCGCCGGTGTCCTTCTCCAGCGAGTGGCCGAAGGCGTAGTCCGCCGTCAGGAAGAACCAGCTCTTGCCGCCGGCCTTCACGACCGCGCCGCCGGTGCCGTTGGCCAGCGCGATCGTGTCGTAGGCGTAGTGCACGATGTACGGCGAGCAGTCCTCGTTGGTCAGGCGCGAGGTGGCCGCGCCGACGACGATGATCGGCCGCTTCTTCTCGGTCGCGACCTTCGCCGCGGCCAGCTGTGCCGCCGAATTGGTGCCGCCGATGATCACGTCGGCGCCGGACTGGTCGATCCACTCGCGCACCTTGCTCGACGAGATGTCGGCCTTGTTCTGGTGATCGGCGAAGACGACTTCGATCTTCTTGCCCGGGAACTCCTTCTGCATGTCGGCGATCGCGAAGCGGATCGCCTCGACGCCGCCGGCGCCGTCGATGTCGGAATACACCGACGACATGTCGGTGATGAAGCCGATCACGATCTTGTCGCCCGACAGCTTCTGCGCCTGCGCGCTGGAGAATCCCAGCGCCAGTCCGCATGCCGCGACGGCCGCGGCGATCTTCTTCAACTTCATTGACATTTCCTCCTCGAAAGGGTGATCACTGCTAGACACCGAGCAACTGATGCAGCGTCTCTTCCTTGGCCTTCAATTCCGCAGCCGCAAAGGTTTCGACTATGCGCCCATGCTCCATGACATAAAACCGGTCCGCCAGCGGCGCCGCGAAGCGGAAATTCTGTTCGACCATGACGATCGTGTAGCCGCGCGCCTTCAGCGCACGGATCATCTCGCCGAGCTTCTTGACGATGACGGGGGCCAGCCCCTCGGAGATCTCGTCGAGCAGCAGCAGATGGGCGCCGGTGCGCAGGATACGGGCCACGGCCAGCATCTGCTGCTCCCCGCCGGACAGCCGCGACCCCTGGCTCTTGGCGCGCTCCTTCAGGTTCGGAAACATCGTGTAGATCTCGTCGACGCTCATGCCGCCGCTCGCATCGACGCGCGGCGGCAGCATGCAGGTTCTCCTCGCACGACAGGCTGGAGAAGATGCCGCGCTCCTCCGGGACAGTAGCCGATGCCGAGGTGCGCCACGCGATGCGTCGCCATGCCGATCGTTTCGGTGCCGTTGACCTGGATCGAGCCCTTGCGCGCTCCCGGTCAGCCCCATGATGGCGCGCAGCGTCGTCGTGCGGCCGGCGCCGTTGCGTCCCAGCAGCGTCACGACTTCTCCGCGCGCCGACGTGCAGGTCGACGCCGTGCAGGATGTGCGACTCGCCGTACCAGGCGTGCAGTTCGCGGATCTCGAGCGCGTTCGCCATCCTAGTGCCCGACGCCTTCGAGTTCGGCCTCGCTGGTGCCCATGTAGGCTTCCATGACCGCGGCATTCCTGGAGACGGTCTCGTAAGGCCCCTCGGCCAGCACCGACCCGCGGGCGAGCACCGTGATCATGTCGGCGATGCTCGAGACGACGTTCATGTTGTGCTCGACCATCAGCACGGTCCGGCCGGCGGCAACCTTCTTGATCAGTTCGGTGACGCGCGCAACGTCCTCGTGGCCCATGCCCTGGGTCGGCTCGTCGAGCAGCATCAGTTCCGGTTCGGTCGCCAGCGTGGTCGCGATCTCGAGCGCACGCTTGCGGCCGTACGGCAGCGACACCGTCTCGACGTCGGCAAAGGACCGCAGATCGACCTGGTCGAGCAGTTCGAGCGCGCGGCCGTTCATCGAATCGAGGATGCGCTCGCTGCGCCAGAACTGGAACGACAGCCCGGCCGACCGCTGCAGCGCGATCCGGACGTTTTCCAGCACCGTCAGGTGCGGGAACACCGACGAGATCTGGTAGGAGCGCACGATGCCGCGGCGCGCGATGTGCTCCGGCGTTTCGCGCGTGATGTCGATGCCGTTGAACAGGATCTGCCCGCGCGTCGGCGTCAGGAACTTGGTCAGCAGGTTGAAGCAGGTGGTCTTGCCGGCGCCGTTCGGGCCCGATCAGCGCGTGGATCGCCCCGCGCCGCACCTTGAGGTTGACGTCGTTGACCGCGACGAAGCCCTTGAACTCCTTCGTCAGGCCGCGCGTCTCGAGAATGATTTCGGTTGGAGGTACTCATGCGGAGGCGGCGAGCATAGCAACGTAATCCGCGTGCGTGGCAACGCGCGGATTGGTGGCATGGCAATGGTCCTTCAGCGCGTTGCTCGCCACATCGTCATACAGGTCGGCCGTGATCCCCATCTCGCCGAGGCCGCGAGGGCAGGTCCAGCCGCCGGTTGAGCGAGCGGATCGCGTGCGCCAGTGCGTCGCCGCCGGTCACCCCGAACACGCTGGCGATCGACTGCACGCGTTCGGGCACCGCTCGTCTCGTTGAACTTGACGACCTCGGGCAGCAGCACGGCATTGAGCGTTCCGTGATGCGGGCCGATCTTCTCGGCGCCGAGCTTGAGCCCGCCCAGCGCATGCGACAGCGAGTGCACCGCACCCAGGCCCTTCTGGAACGCCATGGCCCCCTGCATCGAGGCGCTCATCATGTTCCAGCGTGCCGCCGGGTCGCGCGGCTCGCGTGTCGCCTTCTCGATGTGCTTGAGACCGCGCGCCAGTCCGTCAAAGGCGATCGCGTCGGCCGGCGGATTCACCGCCTTCGACAGAAACGTCTCGATGCAGTGCGCGATTGCGTCCATGCCGGTCGCCGCGGTCAGCCGGGTCGGCAGTCCGTAGGTCAGTTCGGGATCGCAGATCGCAGTCTTGGGCACCAGGTGCCAGGAGTGGAATCCCAGCTTGCGTCCGTCGTCGAGCACGATGATGGCGCCGCGCGCCACCTCGCTGCCGGTGCCGGCCGTGGTCGGGATCGCGATCAGCGGCGCGACCCCCGGCGTGATCTTCGGGCTGCCGCCGAGGATGGTTGCGTAATCGGCCAGCGTGCCCGGGTGCGTGGCCATGATCGCGACGCCCTTGGCGAGATCGATCGCGCTGCCGCCGCCGAGAGCGATCAGCCCGTCGGCCTCGATGCGCGCGGTAGGCGTCCACGGCCGCCATCACCGCCGCCTCGGTCGGATTCGACGGCGTCCCGTCGAACACGGCCACCGGCAGGTCGCCCGAGCGCCTCGCGCAGGCGATCCAGCAGTCCAGCGGCGACCACGCCCTTGTCGGTGCAGATGAGCGGGCGCGCGATGGCGCTGCGCTCGCACTCGGACCGCGCCAGCCGGATCGCGCCGAAGTCGAACTGCACCTGCGTGATGTAGTTGATCAGGCCCATGACGGACTCCTCAGACGGCCACGGCAGGACACAGGCGGACCCGGGCAAACGGGCAGTATGTCCGCTCCGCCCAGCCGACGCAATTGCAAACGCCCCGGAGATGAAAACGGGCCGCCAGAGCGACCCGTCGTGAGCACTTGCGAGGAGCGGTCTACGGCGCGACCCGCCGCGCCATGGACGCGCGGGTCTGTTCGAGCTCGCCGGGCAGATGCGGTTGCAGCTTGTCGAACAGCTCGGCGTGCGAGGCGATCTCCTTGCGCCAGTCGGCGGCATCGATCGCGGTGATCTGCTCGTAACGGTCGCGCGGAAACTCCAGGCCGTTCCACTTGAGGTCTTCATACCGGGGCGTCACGCCAAACACGTGCTCCGCGCCATCCGCACGGCCATCGACGCGGTCGATGATCCATTGCAGCACGCGCATGTTCTCGCCGAAGCCCGGCCATACGAACTTGCCGTCGGCATCGGTGCGGAACCAGTTGACGGTGAAGATCCTGGGCAGCGTGGCGCCTGCATCCCGCAGTGCATGGCCCAGCGTGATCCAGTGACCAAAGTGATCGCCCATGTTGTAGCCGCAGAACGGCAGCATGGCGAACGGGTCGCGCCGCAGCACGCCCTGTGCGCCGGCCGCCGCCGCCGTGGTCTCGGAGCCCATCGTTGCTGCCATGTACACGCCCTCGACCCAGTTGCGCGCCTCGGTCACGAGCGGCACCGTGGTCGAGCGCCGGCCACCGAACAGGAACGCGTCGATCGGCACGCCGTTCGGATCTTCCCAGTCGGCGTCGATCACCGGGCACTGGGCTGCGGCAACCGTGAAGCGCGCATTCGGGTGCGCCGCCTTGCGGCCGGCCTTGCCGTCTTCCGGCGTCCAGTCCTTGCCCTGCCAGTCGATCACGTGCGCCGGCGCCGGCCCCATCCCTTCCCACCAGACGTCGCCATCGTCGGTCAGCGCCACGTTGGTGAAGATGACGTTCTCGTGCAGCATCGCCATCGCGTTGTAGTTGGTCTTCTCGGACGTCCCCGGCGCGACGCCGAAACAGCCCGCCTCGGGATTGATTGCGTAAAGACGGCCGTCCTTGCCGGGCTTGATCCAGGCGATGTCCTCACCGATGGTCGTCACCTTCCAGCCGGCGAACGCGGGCGGCGGAATCAGCATCGCGAAATTGGTCTTGCCGCAGGCCGACGGGAAGGCCGCAGCGACGTGGTACTTCCGCCCTGCCGGAGACGTGACCGCGAGGATCAGCATGTGCTCGGCGAGCCAGCCTTCGTCGTGCCCCATTTTGGACGCGATGCGCAGCGCAAGGCACTTCTTCCCGAGCAGCGCGTTTCCGCCGTAGCCGGATCCATAGGACCAGATCTCGCGCGTCTCGGGAAACTGCACGATGTACTTGGTGGAACTGCACGGCCACGGCACATCCTTCTCGCCACGCGCCAGTGGCTTCCCGGCGGAATGAACGCAGGGAACGAAGGCGCCGTCGGTGCCGAGCAGTTCGACAACGGCGCGACCCATGCGCGTCATGATGCGCATGTTGACGACGACATAAGGGCTATCTGAAATCTCGACGCCGATCTGGCTGATGTGCGACCCCAGCGGGCCCATCGAAAATGGGATCACGTACATCGCTCGTCCGCGCATGCAGCCGTCGAAGAGGCTCCGCATCGTGCCGCGCATCTCGGCCGGGGCGACCCAGTTATTGGTCGGTCCGGCGTCGTCCTTGGACTCGCTGCAAATGAAGGTGCGGTCCTCGACACGTGCGACGTCACTCGGATCCGACAGGGCCAGGAAGCTCGCTGGCCGCTTGGCCGGATTGAGCCGCTTCAGCGTGCCCGCCGTGACCATTTCCCCGCACAGGCGGTCGTACTCCTCCTGAGAGCCGTCACACCAGATCACCCGATCGGGCTTCGTGAGCTGGGCGATCTCGGCCACCCATGCAATCAGCTTCCGGTTTCGGACATAGGACGGGGCGTTGGCGGCTTGCCCCGAAAGCACTGCGCTCATGAATGCGCCTCCTGGTTCGTCGCGCTCCGCATGCGGGCGCGTCGTTCATTGTTCTGACCGCGTCGCGGATCGTGACCGCGAGTGACCGGCAGGGCGGCGGATGGCCTCAAGGAAGTGCCGGCAACGGGAAAGAGTTCAATTCTAGCGGCAGCGAGCCACTGGATCGCCGTTCCGTCCGGACGCATTTCGCTGCACTGCAACCGTTGATCGCTCGTCGGACGGGATCGCCGGCATCGGCTATGCGGGCCCAGTGTGCCTGGCGTCGACATTCGCTAGCCCCGGCTGACTCCCGACGCCGGGAAAAAGAGCCCGTATCGCAGACCCGAACGCAGCTTGATACGCACTCAGCTCTCGAGGACGTTGATCTCGACCGCCTGCGGGCCTTTCTGTCCCTGCTGGACCTGATAGTCCACGCGCTGGTTCTCTTTGAGCGTGCGAAACCCTTTCGACTTGATTCCACTGTAGTGAGCGAACAAGTCGGCGCCGCCGTCATCCGGCTTGATGAACCCGAAACCCTTGGTTTCGTTGAACCACTTCACGGTGCCTGTCGGCATTGGATGTCACTCCGAAGAACGCGGGATGCGCCCGCGGCGCGCAAGCGGCGGTGCTGTTGGGTGGGCCGGGAGGATGTAATGCGACAGGGATGGCCGGAGGGCCGCTGGCACTGACCTGAACTCACGCTTCGAATTCACTTTCCGAATCCACAATCCGAATCCACAGCGAATGACCGGCTGCGTTTTGACGCTACACCCGTGCTCTTCAAAAATCCAGACGCCGAAACCCGTGATCGAATCGTCAGGGATCCAGGACGGCAATGAAACGGTCAAGGCGACCAGGGCCGCGCGAGATCCGATGGCAGCAGCGAGTACAGCGCCGCGTCGACGCGCGCTTCGCCCGCCACCAGGCCATGACGCAACACCCCTTCGAAGCGCGCGCCCGCCCGTTCCGCGGCGCGACGGCTCGAACGATTCTCGAGCCGTATGCGCATCGACACGCGAACCAATCCGAGCTCGTTCACGCCGAACGCCACCATCGCACGGATCGCCGTCGCCGCCACCCCGCGGCCGCATGCGGAACGACGCACCCAGTAACCCGCTTCGGCCTCGCGCTTGCCATAGAGCAGGATGTCGTGCAGGCCCACGCCGCCGAGCAGGCGACCTTCGGCCGCATCGACGATCGCCATCGGAAAGGCGGAGCGCTGCCGCCACATCCGCTCCGCCTCGTCGAACCAGCGTTCGACGTCAGGCATCCCGTAGTGCGCGTGATACCAGGGCATCCAGCGCGCCAGTGCTACGCCGGATTCCTGCGCGGCCGCGAGGAACTCTTCCGCGCTCGGCCGCGTCGACGGAATCAGCGGACGTAGTTCAATGACCATTGCCGGACCTCGCCATCAGTCGGCGCCACACGGTAAACACCATCCCGGCCGTGAGGACCACCGCTGCCATCCGGATCACGTGAAATGCCGTGACGACCGGCACGCCCAACTGCAGCGCCTGCGCTGTCAGTGCCATCTCGCCGATTCCGCCCGGTGTCGTGGCGATCACCGCCGTCGACCAGTGCAGTCCGGCGCCGTGGCCCAGTAACAATCCGAACGCAAGCGCGGACAGGAGATAGGCGAGAGTGATCAGCGCCACCACCGCAAGAAAGCGCGGGGCGGCGCGGAAGAACTCCGGCGTGAAATGCGTGCCCAGGGAAATGCCGATCAGCAACTGCCCGGCATTGACGACCACCGCCGGCAATGACGAGAACGTGTGCCCCGTCGCGGTGATCGCCGCGGCCGCGAGCAGTGGCCCGATCATCCAGCTGTTCGGCGACCCGAAGCGTTCCATCGCGGCTGCAGCGCCCAGTGTGACCGCGACCAGCACCGCGAAGCCGACCGGATCGAAGCTGCGCGCCAGCGGGACATACGGATCGAGCCCATGCACCTGCAGCAGGTTGAACGAAAGCGGCACGATCAGCACGACCAGCAGGATGCGCAGGCTGTGTGCGGCCGCCACGCGCTCGACCTGGCCGCCGTAACGCTGCGCCTGTGTTGCCATCTCGCTGGCGCCGCCGATGGCCATCGCGAAGAACGAGGTCGTCTCGTCGGTATCGGTCATCCGCCGCAGCAGCCATGCACCGATGGCGCCGAGGATGACCGCAAAGACCACCCCGAGCACTAGCCAGGGTCCGAGCCTCACCACTTCGCGCACCACGTGCGGCGAAAAGTACAGCCCCAGGGCCACGCCGATGGCCCATTGACCAAGCTGCCGCGCGGCCGGTGGTGCGGCCAGGCCCACGCTCAGCATGCTGGCAAGCGCGACGGCGACCAGCGGGCCGATCAGCCATGGCAGCGGCGTGTGCAGCGCTAGGCAGACCAGCGCTCCGGCCAGCGCCACCACCAGGCCGGCGACCCTGCGCTGCAGGCCCGGACCGGACGCCGGATCGGCCGGGTCCGGCGGCGCCGCGCTCACGCCGACGGGCGCGCGCGCCATTCCTGCACGACGCGAAACAGCCACGGCACCAGCACCAGGGCGGCCGTCAGGCCGAGCAGCGTCGCGGAGATTGGATGCGAGAAGAACACCGATGGATCGCCCTGGCTGATCGCCAGCGCGCGCCGGAACTGCGATTCAGCCAGTGGCCCGAGGATCAGCCCGATCACGGCGGGCGCCACCGGGAAGCCCCAGCGCCGCATCATGAAGCCCAGCAGGCCGAAGATGTACAGGGTGATCAGGTCGACCACCGACTGGTGCAGGCTGAAGGCGCCCAGTGTGGCGAACACCAGGATGCCCGCGTACAGCAGCGGCCGCGGGATTTTCAGCACCTGCACCCACAGGCCAATCAGCGGCAGGTTCAGAACCAGCAGCAGCACGTTACCGACATACATGCTGGCGATCAGGCCCCACACCAGCGCGCCCTGCGTCTGGAACAGCAGCGGCCCCGGCTGCACGCCGTAGTTCTGGAACGCAGCCAGCAGAATCGCGGCGGTCGCCGAGGTCGGGATGCCGAGCGTCAGTAGCGGCACCAGCACGCCAGTCGAGGACGCATTGTTGGCCGCCTCGGGTCCCGCCACGCCTTCGATCGCGCCATGCCCGAATTCTTCCGGATGCTTCGAAAGCTTCTTCTCGAGCGCATAGGACAGGAAGGTCGGGATCTCCGCGCCGCCGGCCGGGATGGTGCCGAACGGAAATCCGATCGCCGTGGCGCGCAGCCACGCCGGCCACGAGCGCCGCCAGTCGTCGCGGCTCATCGTCAGCGAGCCCGACACCGCCATCACCTCGTCTCTCAGCCGGCTCTGGTAGGCCGCCACGTACAGCGCCTCGCCGACCGCGAACAGGCCGACAGCCAGTACCACGACATCGATACCGTCCATCAGTTCGGGCACGCCGAAGGCGAAACGCATCTGCCCGGTCTGGTCGTCGATGCCCACCAGCCCGAGCAACAGGCCGAGGAACAGCATCGTCAGTCCGCGCACCGTGGAGGATCCGAGCACCGCAGCCACGGTGACGAAGGCGAACACCATCAGCGCGAAGTACTCGGTCGGGCCGAACTGCAGGGCGAACTCCACGACGACCGGCGCCAGCAGCGTGAGCAGAATCGTGGCCAGCGTGCCGGCGACGAAAGAACCGATGGCGGCAGTGGCCAGCGCCGGCCCGGCGCGGCCACACTTGGCCATCTTGTTGCCTTCGAGCGCGGTGGCGATCGAGGCCGATTCCCCCGGCGTGTTCAGCAGGATCGTGGTGGTCGACCCGCCGTACATGGCGCCGTAGTAGATGCCGGCGAACATGATCAGCGCACCGGTCGGGTCGAGCTTCACCGTCAGCGGCAACAGCATCGCCACCGTCAGCGCCGGCCCCACCCCCGGCAGCACGCCAACCGCTGTGCCGAGCGTGACGCCGACGAACCCCCACAGCAGATTCGCGGGCGCCAGCGCGATGCCGAAGCCGTTGAGCAGTGCGCCGAGGGTTTCGTTCATATCCCGGCCCCGCCCAGCAACGGCCGCAGCCAGCCCGGCGGCAATCCGACGTTCAGGAACTTCACGAAGAACAGGTAAACCAGCAGCGTCAGGACCGCGCCGACCAGCAGGTCGCGCAGCAGCCGCGCGCTGCCGAATCCGCGCGCCACGCAGACGAAGAGCGCGACGCCGGCGATCACGAAGCCGGCGTGCTGGATCAGCGCCATCTGTGCCACCAGGCCGGCGGTCACCCAGACGAACGCCTTGCCGCTGAAGACATGCTCGCCGCGTTCCGACGGGTCGTCCGGCACGGCGGCGCGCCAACCGCCCGTGACGTATTCGGCCAGCAGCCAGATGCCCATCAGCACCAGGCTGCCGGCCACCACCTGAGGGACTACATTGGGGCCGACGCGCGCATAACCACCGGCTTCCGGCAGGCGGAACGCGACGACGGCCGCCAGCGCGCCCAGCAGCAGCACGCCGATCGACAGGGCGAGTTCGGCGCGAGAACGCTGGGGCGGCACGATGGTCAGGCTGCCTTACTTGCGCATGCCGAGCGAATCGAGGATGGCGCCGATGCGCTTGATGTCTTCGTCGAGGAAGGTTTTGAAGGCATCTCCGCCGAGGAACACGCCATCCCAGCCGTACTTCTTCAGCGACTCCTTCCAGGCAGCCGATTCGACGGCGGTCTTCACTGCTGCGACCAGCGCGTCGCGCTGCGCCGGCGCGAGCGCGGGGCCACCGAAGATGCCGCGCCAGTTGCCGAGCACGACGTCAAGGCCCTGCTCCCTGAGCGACGGGATGCCGTCCTGCGCCGCAGGACCCGACACTGCCAGGGCGCGCATGCGCCCACCCTTGATGTGCTCGGCAAACTCGCCGAGTCCCGCAATGCCGGCCGTCACATGGCCGCCGGCGATGTTGGCAACCTGGTCGCCCCCGCCCTTGGAGGCAATGTAGTTGACCTTGGCCGGGTCACCCCCGGCCGCGCGCGCGATCAGCCCGGCCAGGATGTGGTCGCTGCCGCCGGCGGAACCGCCATTCCAGGAGACCTTGCCGGGATCTGCCTTGAAGGCCTTGGCCAGATCAGCCATCGACTTGAACGGCGACGTGGCCGGCACCACGACCACCATGTATTCGCTGGTCAGTCGCGCGATCGGCGTGACCATCGTCAGATCGACCGGCGACTTGTTGAGGATGATGCCGCCCACCATCACCATGCCGCCGATCAGCACCGAGTTCGGATCGCCCTTCGCGCTGTTGACGAACTGCGCCAGGCCGATCGTCCCGGCCGCGCCGCCCTTGTTATCGAACTGGACCGACTGCACCACCTTGGCCGACTGCATCGCTGCCGCCAGGGCGCGCCCGGTCTGGTCCCAGCCGCCGCCGGGGTTGGCCGGAATCATCATCTTCAGGTTGGCGATCGCCTGCGCGGTCGCGACCAGCGGCCAGGGCATCAGCGCGGCGGCCAGCGCCGCCATGTTGAAGTCACGACGGTCCATGGGGTCTCCCTTCGTTGTTCTACGCCCGCCGAACGGCTGGGGAAAACCAGCATACCGAACGCCGGCCACAGTCACCACAGCAACGTCGCGAAGCTGGGACCTGTTCACGCCAAAGCCGGGAGTGCGGCCCAACGCATCTCCCGCAGTTGGCGTGAGCAGGCCCTAGTCCGCGCGCAGCGCGTCGACAATCTTCATGCGGCTGGCGCGAATCGCCGGGAGAAAACCGCCGACGAACCCCATCAGCAGCGCGAATACCAGTGCCTGCACGACGATCCTCGGCGTCAGCGTGAACGAGAACGCAAGCTCCGAGAACGACTGGAAGTTGGTCGTCGACACCGTGATCGCGGTCAGGAAGCTCGCCGCGATCAGTCCGGCCAGGCCGCCGAGCAGCGCGAGCAGCAGTGATTCGACCAGGAAAGCGGTGAGTATCGAGGCACGCTGGAAGCCCAGTGCGCGCAGTGTTCCGATCTCGCCGGTGCGCGTGGCCACCGCTGCGTACATCGTGATCGTCGCTCCGATCATCGCGCCGAGAGAAAAGATGACCGATAGCGCCATGCCGAGCAGCGTGATGAAGTTCGACAGGCTCGACGACTGGTCTTCGTAGAAACGCCGCTCGCGCTTGATGTCCACCTTGAGTCGCGGATCGTCGTCAAGGCGGGCCTTCAGCGCGTCGAAGGAGTTCGGGTCGGCCAGCTTGGCAATGACGGATGAGTACGCAATGCGCCGGAACGCCTGCATCATCTGCTCGACGTCTCCCCAGATCTCGGAGTCGAACGCCGTCCGGCCGGCGTCGAACACACCGACGACGGTCCACTGGCGTCCCGCGAAGGACAGGTGCTGCCCGAGTTCTACGCCGGCGAACTGGCGCGCTACGGAGCTGCCGACGATGATCTCCGACGAGCCGGAACTGAACATGCGGCCCTGGGTCATTCTCACCTGCGGACGCAGCGTCTTGCCCATCTCCGGCAGGCCGCGCACGACGACATTGCTGCGCTTGGTGGGCTCGTCGAGCTTCGGCAGCGAATTCAGAACCACGACTTCCTTCGAGACAAGCGCGCGCCCATCCGGACCGCGGGCCACCTCCGGCGAGGTTTCGACCAGCGCGGCCTGGTCGCGCAAGAGGCCACTCTGCACTTCCGTCTGGCTGCCCTGGCGGATCACCACCACGTTGTCCGCCGATCCGGTCGAGACCAGCGTCGACTTCAGTCCCGCATCGAGCATCAGCACGGCCGCAAACACGAACACCACCAGCGCCATGCCGCCGGCTGTCAGCGCCGTCGTGAGCTTCCGCACCCACAGATTGCGCACGACATAACTGAAGGGAATCTTCATTGGCTCACTTGCGGCAATCGCGCCACTGACGCGGCGCAAGTGCACCGAGCGCGCCTACGCCACATGCCGCAGCCCATCGACGATCTTCACGCGTGCAGCGCGGATCGCGGGGACGATGCCGGCGACGACGCCGACGACGATCGCGCAGGCCGCCTGCAGGTAGAACGTATCCGCCACCAGCGGCATCTTCGCGAACACGCTCACCGTCGCCGCATGGAAGATCCTGACGACCGGCGTCGTCAGCAGCATGCCGATGCCCGTGCCGATCAGTGCCAGCAGCATCGCCTCACCCATGATCATCGCCGCCACCGTACCGGGCTTGAATCCCAGGGCCTTCAGTGTCGCGTACTCGGGCAGCCGCTCGCGCGCCGTCATCGCCATCGTATTGGCCGCCACCGCCATGATGATCAGGATGACGACGTAGCTCACCCCCTGGATCGCCACGACGATGGTCTCGATCATCGCGACGAAGCCGAGCGTGAAGGCCTTTTCGGTCTCGGTCAGGGTTTCAGCCAGGGAATTCTTGAACTCCGCGTCGATGTCGCGCGAGATGTTGGCCGCGGCCTGCCCATCGGCGATACCGACGATGAACACACCGGCCTGGTCAGCCCGGCGCGGGAATATCTTCTTGATCTGCTCGTTCAGGTAGTCGAAGTGAAAGTACATCTGGCGCGTGATCGTCGTCTCGTCCTTCGCCTCGTAGATCGCGCGTACGGTGAACTCCCAGTTGCCGGGATAGATACCGCTCTTGAGCGGAATCGTGTCGCCCACCTTGAAGCCGTAAAGATCCGCCAGCTGGCGCCCGATCGCCGCGCCCTGCCGGTCGCGCAGGAAGGCCTGGTACTCCTCGGGCTGGAAGATGTACTCGGGGTACATCGGGAAATAGGTCGGCGCATCGACGGCAAACTGGGCGAAGAAATTCTTCGGTTCCTTGTAGATGCCGCCGAACCAGTTCGACACGCTGACCCCGGTCACGCCCGGGACCGCGCGGATCTTTTCCCGGTAGTACATCGGCATCGCAAAAGTGAGCGAGATCGCGTTGCGTGAGATCAGTCGCGTGGCCGATGCCGCGTCCGCGCCGGCATACCAGGCCCGCACCACGGTTTGCAGCAGCCCGAATGCAAGGATCGCGATGACCAGGCCGAGGATCGTCAGCGCCGAGCGCAGCCGGGCTCGAAAAACGTTGCGCAGGACGAACTTCAGGAAGAACACGGCTCGCCCTTGTTCCGCTAGTGCCCGAACGGGGCCGTGTCGGTCAGCTGGCCCTTGTCGAGGTAGATCAGGTGGTGCGCGGCCTCGGCCGCGCGCGGATCGTGCGTCACCATGACGATGGTCTTGCCGAGTTCGCTGTTCAACCGGTCCAGCAGGCCAAGGATGTCTGCCGCCGACTGGCGGTCGAGGTCGCCGGTCGGCTCGTCGGCAATCACCAGCAGCGGGTCCGTCACCAGCGCCCGTGCGATTGCCACGCGTTGCTGCTGCCCCCCCGACAGTTCGTTGGGATAGTGCTTCATCCGGTCGGACAGTCCCACCATGCCGAGCAGCAGCTCGACGCGCTCGCGTCGTTCCGAGCGCGACAGCGACGTGAGCTGCAGTGGCAGTTCGACATTCTCGAACGCGGTGAGCACCGGCATCAGGTTGTAGAACTGGAAAATGAAACCGACCGTACGTGCACGCCAGTCGGCCAGTTCGGTGTCGCCAAGCTGCGTGATGTCCTCGCCCGCCACGGCGAGCCGCCCGGCATCGGGCTTGTCAATGCCGGCGACGAGATTGAGCAGCGTGCTCTTGCCCGACCCCGACGGCCCCATCATCGCGACGAAGTCACCCTCGCGGATCACGAGATTGATGTCGGTCAGCACCGGCACGACCTGCTCGCCGCGCACGTAGGCCTTCGACAGGTGCTCGATCTCGACCAACGCGTGCCGGTCGATCACCGCCTCGGCGTGCGGCATGGTTAGGGCCTGCTCATGTCAATGGCGGGAGCAGGCCCTATTTCTTCACTGCCTCGACGCGGGCGCCGGCAGCCAGGCGTTCCGGCGGGTTCGCCACGACGCGCGTTCCCGGTGCGACGCCCTCGATGCGCACCAGGTCGCCGATCTTTCCGCCCGCCTTCACCGGTGCCGGCTTGACGGTGTTGCCGGCATCGACAATGAACACCACTTCCGTGCCGTCGCGCTTGGCGATGGCATCGGCGCGCAACGCCGGCACCGGCTTGCGCTCTTCCGGTGTCAGCGCGCGCGAGAGGAAGGAAATCTTCGCGCTCATGTCCGGCAGCACGCGCGCATCGCGCTCGACGAACTTCACCTTCACCAGCAACGTCGCCTTGCTGCGATCCACGGTCGGCACCACGCGGCTGACCTCGCCCAGCAGCCGCAGCTCGGGAAAGGCGTCGAGCTGGATCTCGGCCGGCTGTCCCACCGAGATCTTGGCGATCGAGGATTCCGAGACATCGGCTTCGACTTCGAGCGTTTCCATGTCGGCCATGGTCACCACCGCGCCGGTCGTGCCCGACGCCGACGAAAATGGCGTGACAATGTCGCCCACGTTGGCGCTCTTGGTGAGCACGATGCCGGCAAAGGGCGCTCGGATCAGCGTCTGGTCGTACGCGACGCTGGTCACGCGATGGTTGGCTTCAGCCACGGCAATTTGCGCCTTCAGCGTGTCGATCTGTGCGCGCGTCTTGTTGTAGCGCGCCTCGGCCGTATCGAGCGCTGATCCCGAAATGAAATTCTGCCGCGCCAGGTCCTGCGAACGCTTGAGCGCGGACTGCGCGTCGTCGAGCTCGGCCTCGCCCTGCACAAGATTGGCTCGTGCCGCCTGAACCTGCGCCGCGGCCTGCTCGCGCTGCGCGGCGACGTCGCGGTTCTCGAGTCGCGCAATCACGTCGCCCTCCTTGACCATCTGCCCTTCCTGGACACCGAGCCATTCCAGCCGACCGGTGCCCTTGGACGAGACCGACGCGCGTCGCTGCGCCACCACGCGCCCGGTCGCGTTCAGCACCGAGATCGAGGTCGAGGGGTAGGCCGCGGCGACAGTCGCGAACTCCACCGGCAGCGCTGCGCTGCGACTGCGCACGAACCAGGCCACGGCAAGCAGCGCCGCGATCACCAGCAGCCAGACCCACCAGCGCTTCCACAGCGGCTTGCGCCGACGCGCTGACGGTGCGGCCGATCGGTCGATCGCGAGCCGGGCGAGTGAGTTCGGTGCAGTGGGAGTGTCGGCCATAAACATGCTCAGGAACGGCGGACCGACATGCTAATGGAAGGCGCTAATGCGCCAATACGCGACGGTACGCGTCCGTTCGCGACGCCCTGTCGCCACACCCGGACGCGCGGTCCTCGGATCTGCCGCCCTACTTGCCGATGCAGAACCGGCTGAAGATCACACCGAGCAGGTCGTCAGCACTGAACTCGCCGGTGATGCTGGCGAGCTGGTTCTGAGCGAGCCGCAGTTCCTCGGCAAACAGGTCCAGCACTGCGTTGCGTCGCGCCGCGTGCCCGGCCGCATCCTCCAGATGAATGCGCGCCTGCGCCAGCGCCTGCAGATGACGCTCGCGGGCGAGATACACATTCTCGCCGTCGGCGGTGCGGTCCCAGCCCGCGAGCCGATACAGGCGCTCACGCAACAAATCGATGCCCAGGCCGTCACGCGCAGAAAGGTAGACCGTCGCGTCCTCGCTGCGCGGCGGAGTACCGGTCAGGTCGATCTTGTTGACGACGGTGAGCAGCGGGACACCACGCCCGGCCCGTGCGGTCACGCGCGCAAGGACGTCCTCGTCGGCACTCGGCCGTAGTGCGTCCACCAGATGCAGGACGACGTCGGCGCGCTCCACTTCGGCGAGCGTGCGCGCGATGCCAAGGGTCTCGACTTCGTCGGTCGTCTCGCGCACGCCGGCCGTGTCGATGATGTCGAGCGGAAGGCCGCCGATCTGGATCTGCCGCGCGATGCGGTCGCGCGTCGTGCCGGGCACCGCCGTGACGATCGCGACGTCCTCGCCGGCAAGCGCATTCAGCAGGCTCGACTTGCCCACATTCGGCGCGCCCACCAGCACCACATGCAGGCCGTCGCGCAGCAGCGCGCCCTGCTGCGCCCGATGCAGCACGTCATCGAGCGTCGCGCGTACGCGCTGCAGCCGGCCGGCCGCGTCGGCCTTCTCAAGGAAGTCGATCTCCTCCTCGGGGAAGTCGAGTGTGGCCTCGACCAACGCACGGAGTTCCGTGAGTTGTTCGGTCAGGCCATGGATCACCCGCGAGAATTCTCCGGTGAGTGAGCGCGCCGCCGAGCGCGCTGCGGCCTCAGTCGAGGCGTCGATGAGGTCGGCGACCGCTTCGGCCTGCGCCAGGTCGAGCCGATCGTTCAGGAACGCACGTCGCGTGAACTCGCCGGGCTCCGCGACGCGCAAGCCGATCGCACGTCCCGCCTCGAGGCAGCGCGCCACCAGCAGGCGCAGCACCACCGGCCCGCCATGGCCCTGCAGTTCGAGCACGTCCTCACCGGTGTACGAATGCGGCGCCGGGAAATGCAGCGCGATGCCCTGATCGATCGCCGCGCCACGGCCGTCGAGAAAGGCGCAGTAGCGTCGCGTGCCGGGGCGTCAGCGCCTGGCCTCCAAGCATGCCCCCGATAACCGGCCCCAGGTCCGAGCCGGACACGCGCACGATGCCGATGCCGCCGCGTCCTGGCGCGGTGGCGATCGCCACGATGGGGTCCTTGTCGGAGTTCATGCCACTGAATCACTCGGTCGGAGGCGCAGCCGTATTCTGAACTGCCGCATCGCGCGCCCGCCGATCGGCCGAGGGCAATCCCGCCGTGGCAGGCAGGCCCGGCATCCCTACACTGCGCCCATGAACGACGATCCGCTGCTGAAGTTCATCTCGCCGCTGGCGGGCGTGGTGCTCGCGGTGCTGCTGTCGGTGATGGTCTCGGCAACGGTCGCCGGCCAGATCGGCGACGACTACGCCACGCGCGCATGGATCTACACAGTCTCTGTACTGTGGGTCCTGGTCGGTGCCGTCGTCGTTTTCATGCTCACGCACCGCGGCGAGAACAAGACCCTGTCGGTCGGCCGCGTGCTGCTATGGACCGCCAGCATCTGGCTGTGGCCGGTGTTTGCGTTGCGCGCGCTGCAACGGCGCGGCCCGCCGAACGAGCCGCCGGCCTGAGCAGACTGCCTGATGCGCCGGCCGGCAGGCGGATCAGCCCGGCTTCTTCGCCTTCTCTATCTGCTTCGTCACGTACCACTGCTGGGCGATCGACAGGATGTTGTTGGTCAGCCAGTACAGCACGAGGCCGGCCGGGAAGAAGAAGAACATCACGCCGAAGATCAGCGGCATGAACATCATCACCTTGGCCTGCACCGGATCGGGCGGCGTCGGATTCAGCTTGTACTGGATCCACATGGTGGCCATCATCAGCACCGGCAGGATGAACCACGGATCGGGCGTGGCCAGGTCCTTCACCCAAAGGATCCACGGCGCGTTGCGCATCTCGACGCTCGCCAGCAGTACCCAGTACAGCGAGATGAACACCGGGATCTGCACCAGGATCGGCAAGCAGCCGCCGAGCGGGTTGATCTTCTCGTTCTTGTACAGCTCCATCATTGCCGTGTTGAGCTTCTGCTTGTCGTCGCCGAACTGCTCGCGCAGTTTCATCATGCGCGGCGTCACTTCCTTCATGCGCGCCATCGACTTGTAGCTGGCGGCCGACAGCGGGTAGAACGCTGCCTTGATCAGCACCGTCAGCAGCACGATCGCCCAGCCCCAGTTGCCGACGAGGCGGTGCAGGAACTCGAGCAGCCAGTAGATCGGCTTGGCAAGGAAGGTCAGCCAGCCGTAGTCGACGACGAGATCCAGCCCGGGAGCCAGCTTCGCCAGTGCGTGCTGGTCCTGCGGGCCGACATAGAGCTGGGTCGTGGCCGTCGTGCTGGCCTGCGGCGCCAGCGCCGACAGCGGCTGCAGCATGCCGATCGAGTACAGGTTCTTGTCGATCATGCGCGCGTAGTACTCGCGCTGCGTGCCCTCCTGCGGCACGAACGCGGTGACAAAGTAGTGCTGGATCATGCCGACCCAGCCGTCCTTCGCCGGCTTCGGCAGCTCGGGTTTGTTCTTCTCGATCGCCGAGAACTCGATCTTCTTGAACTTGTCCTGCTCGGTGAAGACCGCCGGCCCGGTGTAGGTGTAATAAAGAGACGACTCGCCCTCCGGCTTGTTGCCGTCACGCGTGATCTGCTGGTACAGCGAAGGCGTAATCAGCGCCTCGCCAACGTTGGTCACCTCGTGCTTGACCGTGACATCGTAACGGCCGCGATGGAACGTGTAGGTCTTGGCCACCTTCACGCCGCCCGACTCCGACACCAGCGTCACGTCAATGGCGTCCTTGCCCTGCGCCAGCGTGCGGGGGCCGTCGACAGCCGTGAACGGCGAGCGATGATTGGGCAGCGACGCATCCGCGCCGACAATGCCGGTCTGCGCGACATAGACCCGCTGCGGACTGACATCAAGCAGGACCACCGGCGCGTTGCTGTCCGACGTCTTGCCGGTGACCAGCCCCATCAGCCCGCTTGCAGTCCAGTCGGGCGCGACCTTCTCCTTCAATAGCTCTACGCGCGACAGCACTGCGCCTTCGGGATCGATCGTCGCGCGCATGGCGTCGGTTTCGATGATCACCGGCGGCTGCCTGGACACTGTCGCGACCGGCGAGGCCGGGACGGCCGCGGGGCTGGCCGTCGGGACCGGCATTGTCGCCGTCGGAATCGCGGCATTTGTGGCGGCCGCCGGAGCGGGCGTCGTCGGGAGGCCTGGCGTGCCGGGCGCACTCGGCGGCGTTGAAGCGGGCGCGCTGACCTGCGGTGCCGGCGCGGTGCCGAACAGCGACGGCTTGCCGGTGTGGACCAGCCAACGGTCCCACAACAGGAACAGCGACATGCCGAAGAAAACCCACAGGACGGTGCGTTGGAAATCGGTACCCATGACGGGAGGTGTCCCCGGCTAAGAAGCGGTTGAAAAGGTTCGTTCGATCAGGCTCAGGCGTAGCGGCGCGTCATGCATGCGCTCAGGTCGCCGATTCGCCGGCGTTGTCGACCGCATGGCAGCGGCAACGCCAGGAAAACACGCCAGGCACCGGGTCGACTCCGCCGCGCCCGTACGGGTGGCAGCGCGCCAGGCGGCGCGCAGCAAGGTAGCTGCCGCGCCCGGCGCCATGGCGCTCGATGGCCTCGCGCGCGTACTCGGAGCACGTCGGCCAGTAACGGCAACTGTTGCCAACCCAGGGCGACAACAGATACTGGTAGGCGCCGATCAGTCGAACCAGCAGGCGCGCGAACAAGCCCTCAGACATTGGCATTGACCAGGGCAAGTCGTGAGGAGATCACCGCGAGCAGTTCATCGGCCTCGGCACGCAGCGCGCGGCGCCACGGGGTCAAGGCGGGCCGCTGCGGATCGTCCGGCAGCGCGACGGCGCGCTTGAGCCGTACGCTGATGTCCACGCCCACGCCCGAACCGGCAGCGATGCGTTCGAGCCCGGAGGCCGCGTGGCGAAACGCTTCGCGCGCGATGCGCTTGACCAGTGCACGGTCGATCGCACGCCGCGCCATGCGCTTGCTGACGGTGATGCCGAGCCGCGCACTGCCGGGCGAGGTGGGGGTCCAGGCCGCCGTCATCGACAGCCACTTCCCGGCCGCGCGCGTCGAGTGCGCGCGATCTGCGGCCAGCACGGCCGCGAACTCCTGCGGCCGACGCAGGCGACGCTCGCGCCCGAGCGTGCGCGGCTCGTCCGCGCGAACGTTGCCCGATCCGGCAATCCGTGCGGGATCCGTGTCATCGGCATGCACGACACGCGCCGTGCCCGATGCCGTCAGACCGCCAGACGCTTGCGACCCTTGGCGCGACGCGCCGCGATGACGGCACGGCCGCCGCGCGACTTCATGCGGACAAGGAATCCGTGCGTGCGAGCGCGCTTGACTTTGGAAGGCTGATAAGTGCGTTTGGTTGACATGTTCTTTCCTGTTCGGCGGACGCGTCGGGCGATGCAGCCTGTACACCGGCACTCGTTGCGCCGCGAAATGATCGCCCCGGCTTAACGCCGCCGGGCCGACCGGCCGCGGCGTTGCTTCACCGATGTCGAACCACCGGCGTCGAGACACGCAAGGTACGGATTTTTCGCTGCTTTTCCCGCCGCAGCGAAGAGCCCGCTATTAGACGCGATGCCGCAACGGACTGTCAAACCGGACGCACCTTCGAGCTTCTGCGGGGGTTGAGCACCGGTCGGACACAAATTGAATAACTCGGCGGAAATCCTGTGGATAACTCCGTGGTGCAGTGCAAGATAGAAATCTTCCACGCGCATCCGGTCCGTTGCATGAGGTGTGAGCATCTACTACCTTAGATCAGCTCAATATTTAGCGGCCCTTGCACAGCACACTCAGTGTCTCGCCCCAGTCACGACCTGTGGATAACCCCCTTGCTTGCAGTAAAATGCGCGGTTTCGTCAGGGCACGCGCAGCCGAGGACTGCGGGTTCTGGCGACGGGGCGGGGGCAAAGCGGGCCGGTTATGACCGAGCGGGCCGCAGGCACTCCCGCAATGACAACAAAAGCGGGAACACCCACTCAATGCAACACATCTGGCACGACTGCTCGCGTCTGCTCGAAAGCGAGCTGACGCCGCAACAGTATTCCGCCTGGATCAAGCCGCTCAAGGCCATCGACTTCGACGAATCCACATCGACACTGACGATCGGAGCACCCAACCGGCTCAAGCTCGATGCGATCCGCGCGCAGTTTTCGGATCAGATCGCGCAGGCGGCATCGCGCATCGTCCAGCGTCCGGTGGCTGTGGTCTTCGCGGTGGAAAACGGCGCTGCCGTGGCCTCCCTGCGTTTTCCTGCCGCCATCGCCTCCGAGGTCGAGGTGCCCGCGCTGGCGGAAGTTGCGCCGCCGAGTCCGGAACACTTCGAGCGTGCGCGACTCAACTCGAACCTGACGTTCGACACCTTCGTCACCGGCAAGGCAAACCAGCTCGCCCGCGCCGCGGCGATGCAGGTTGCGGAAAATCCCGGCGGCTCCTACAACCCGCTGTTTCTCTATGGCGGAGTGGGCCTGGGCAAGACGCACCTGATTCATGCCGTCGGCAACGGCATCCTGGCGCGCAAGCCCGATGCCAAGGTGCGCTACATCCATGCCGAGCAGTACGTCAGCGACGTCGTGCGCGCCTACCAGCGCAAGGCCTTCGATGACTTCAAGCGCTACTACCACTCGCTCGACCTGCTGCTGATCGACGACATCCAGTTCTTCGCCGGCAAGGCACGCACGCAGGAAGAGTTCTTCTATGCGTTCGAGGCACTCGTCGTCGGTCGCAAGCAGATCATCATCACCTGCGACACCTACCCGAAGGAACTGAAGGACATGGAAGACCGCCTGGTCTCCCGTTTCGCTTCAGGCCTGACGGTCGCGATCGAGCCGCCCGAGCTCGAGATGCGGGTCGCGATCCTGCTGAAGAAGGCGGAGAGCGAAGGCGTCGAGATGAAGGAGGACGTCGCCTTCTTCATTGCCAAGAACCTGCGCAGCAACGTGCGCGAGCTCGAAGGGGCGCTGCGCAAGGTGATCGCGTTCTCGTCGTTCCACGGCCGCGTCGTGACCGTGGAAGTGGCGCGCGAGGCGCTCAAGGACTTGCTGTCGGCCTCGACCGGGCAGGTCACGGTCGAACTGATCCAGAAGACGGTTGCCGATTACTACAAGATCAAGGTGGCCGACATGTACAGCAAGCGGCGCCCGAACAACATCGCGCTGCCGCGCCAGGTCGCGATGTACCTTGCAAAGGAACTGACGCAGAAGAGCCTGCCCGAGATCGGCGAACTCTTCGGCGGGCGTGACCATACGACGGTGCTGCACGCCGTGCGTAAGATCAGTGGCGAACGCGTCAAGGCCGGCGAACTCAATCACGCCTTGCACGTGCTCGAGCAGACTTTGAAAGGCTGATGAATTCCTGTGGACAAACTCGCTGAGCCTGTGGACAGCTGTGGACAGTTCGAGCCTCGCAGCGCGCGAACGGAAAGTTGTCCCGTTCGTCCACACTCGGCCCACAGGCGGGCAGATCGCTTGTCCACAGTGCTTGCGGCTCTGCAAGTGACTGATGCGTAGGCGAATGCGCGGGTTGTCCCCGTTGCAGGCGATGCTTAGTTGTTAACTAACTACTAAAGAGAAAGAAAGAGAAATGCAACTCGTCAAAGCCAGTCGTGATGCGTTGCTCAAGCCCTTGCAGGTGGTGAGCGGAATCGTCGAGCGTCGCCAGACGCTGCCGATCCTTGCCAACATCCTCGTGCGCAAGGACGGAGAGCGCGTGTCGTTCACGGCAACGGATCTCGAGCTGCAGATCCAGACTTCGGCGCCGATCGGTGCGGGCAAGGATGTCGCCGCGACGACGGTCGCAGCGCGCAAGCTGGTCGACATCCTGCGCGCACTGCCGGAATCGGATGTACAGCTTTCGCTGGCCAGCAAGAAGCTGGCGGTGGCCAGCGGCAAGAGCCGCTTCAACCTGCAGACGCTCGCAGCCGAGGAGTTTCCGACCGTCGCGCAGGCCGAGTTCACGGCCGACTTTTCGCTGCCGGCGGCCACGCTCAAGTACCTGCTGTCGATGGTCCACTTCGCGATGGCGCAGCAGGATATCCGCTACTACCTGAACGGCATGCTGCTTGTGGTCGACGGGGCCACCGTGCGCGCGGTCGCGACTGACGGGCACCGCCTGGCGCTGTGTGAAGTCCAGAAGGACGGCGCCAGCCCGAAGATCGAGGCCATCATTCCGCGCAAGACCATCCTCGAACTCTCGCGTCTGCTGCCCGACAACGAGGATCCGGTGCGCGTGCAGATGGCGGCCACGCAGGTCAAGTTCAGCTTCGGTGACATCGAACTCATTTCCAAGCTGGTCGAAGGCAAGTTCCCCGATTACCAGCGCGTCGTTCCAGCGGCCAACACGAAGACCTTTGTCATTGGCCGCGAGGAACTGATGCACGCGCTGCAGCGTGCCGCGATCCTGACGACCGACAAGTTCAAGGGTGTACGGCTGCTGCTGGCGCCCGGTGCTTTGAAGATCAACTCGACGAATGCCGACCAGGAAGACGCCCAGGAAGAACTCGAGATCGACTACGCCGGCGACGGGCTCGATATCGGATTCAACGTGAACTATCTTCTCGATGTGTTGCTCAACGTGAAGGGCGAACAGCTGAAGTTCGCGCTCGGCGACGCGCTCGGCAGCGCCCTGATGATGTTGCCGGATTCCGAGAAGTTCAAGTACGTCGTCATGCCGATGAGAATCTAGGCGGACTCGGTATACGCGCCATTTTGTTGTTGAACTGCATGGGGCGCCGGGCCGTCCCAAGCCCCATGCACTAACTAATCGTTCGAGGTGCACGTGCATCGGCGTCGCCGATGCGTACACCGAGAGCGCGAGGACTTCATGTCAGCAGTACCGAATCAACCACCGATGAACCAACCCAGTCCTGGAGCGAAGCCGACGGCAAGGGCGACTACGGCGCCAGCAGCATCCAGATCCTCGAGGGCCTGGAGGCGGTGCGCAAGCGTCCAGGCATGTACATCGGCGATACGCAGGACGGCACCGGGCTGCATCACATGGTGTTCGAGGTGGTCGACAACTCGGTCGACGAAGCACTGGCCGGCTACTGTGACGACATCGTCGTCACCATTCACACCGACAATTCGATTTCAGTCGTCGACAATGGCCGCGGCATTCCGACCGGCATCAAGTACGACGACAAGCACGAACCCAAGCGCTCGGCTGCCGAAATAGCGCTGACCGAATTGCATGCCGGCGGCAAGTTCAACCAGAACAGCTACAAGGTCTCGGGCGGGCTGCATGGCGTCGGTGTGTCATGCGTCAACGCGCTCAGCAAGTGGCTGCGCCTGACCATCCGTCGTGACGGCAAGGTGCACGCGCTCGAATTCCGCCAGGGCGAGGTGCAGGACCGCGTCATCGAGACCATGAATTCGCAGGAAGGGCCGGTCGAGGCCTCGCCGATGAAGATCGCCGGCCCGACCGACAAGCGCGGCACCGAAGTGCATTTCCTGCCCGATGACGCGATCTTCGGCGTCGTCGATTTCCACTACGAAGTCCTCAGCAAGCGGCTGCGCGAGCTTTCGTTCCTCAACAACGGTGTGCGCATCCGGCTGGTGGATCAGCGCACCGGCAAGGAGGAGGACTTTGCGTTCTCCGGCGGCGTGAAGGGATTCGTCCAGTACATCAACAAGACCAAGACGGTCCTGCACCCGAACGCCTTCTATGCGGCCGGTGAAGCAGGAGGCGCGGCCAGCAGCAGCACGGCGGCGGTGCCGATCGGCGTTGAAGTCGCGATGCAGTGGAACGACGGCTACAGCGAGAGCCTGCTCGCCTTCACGAACAACATCCCGCAGAAGGACGGTGGTACGCACATCACCGGCCTGCGCGCCGCGATGACGCGTGTGCTGAACAACTACATCAAGGCCAACGAACTCGACAAGAAGGCCAAGGTCGAGACCACCGGCGACGACATGCGCGAAGGGCTCACCTGCGTGCTGTCTGTGAAGGTCCCCGAGCCCAAGTTCAGCTCGCAGACCAAGGACAAGCTGGTGTCGTCCGAAGTGCGGCCCGCGGTCGAGGAAGTCGTCGGCAAGACGCTCGAAAGCTTCCTGCTCGAGCGACCGGCGGACGCCAAGATCATCTGCGGCAAGATCGTCGACGCGGCACGCGCGCGCGAGGCCGCACGCAAGGCACGCGAGATGACGCGCCGCAAAGGCGTGCTCGACGGCGTGGGGCTGCCAGGCAAGCTCGCCGATTGCCAGGAAAAGGATCCCGCGCAGGCGGAGCTCTACATCGTCGAGGGCGACTCCGCGGGCGGCTCGGCCAAGCAGGGGCGGGACCGCAAGTTCCAGGCGGTGCTGCCGCTGCGTGGCAAGGTGCTGAACGTCGAGAAGGCGCGCTTCGACAAGCTGATCAGCTCGGAGCAGATTGCCACGTTGATCACCGCACTCGGCACCGGCATCGGCACCGGGCCGGAGAACGAGGGTTTCAACCTCGAGAAGCTGCGCTACCACCGCATCATCATCATGACTGACGCCGACGTCGACGGAGCGCACATCCGTACGCTGCTGCTGACGCTCTTCTACCGGCAGATGCCGCTGCTGGTCGAGCGCGGGCACATCTACATCGCGCAGCCGCCGCTGTACAAGGTCAAGCACGGCAAGGACGAGCGCTACATCAAGGACGATGCCGAGCTTGCGCAGTACATGGTCACGCTTGCGCTGAAGGATGCGCAGCTGGTGCCGGCCGAGGGCGCAGCGCCGATCGATGGCAGCGCACTCGAGGAACTCGCGCGCCAGTACCTCGTCGCCAATGCCGTGGTCGAGCGTCTCGCGCGCGTGATCGACCGTGCCACGCTCGAAATGCTGATGGCCGGCATCGAACTCAACCTCGACGACGCCGTTGCGGCCGAGGCTTCGGCCAGGCGCCTGGCCGCTGCGCTGGGCAATTCGACCGTCCATGTCTACCCACAGCACGACGACAAGACGGACAAGCATCGTCTGCGCATCGAACGCCAGCACCACGGCAACATCCGCGCCACCGTTGTCGACGCGGACTTCGTGCGCGGTGCCGACTATGCCGCGCTCGCTGGGGCGGCGCAGACCTTCAAGGGCCTGGTCGGAGGCGGCGCCAGGGTCAAGCGCGGCAGCGGCGAGAAGCAGAAGGAAACGACTGTCGCCGACTTCCGCGAGGCAATGGACTGGCTGATGAAGGAAGCCGAGTCCGCCGTCAGTCGCCAGCGCTACAAGGGACTGGGCGAGATGAATCCCGAGCAGCTGTGGGAAACCACCATGGACCCGGCCGTGCGGCGCATGCTCAAGGTGCAGATCGAGGATGCCATCGGCGCCGATCAGATCTTCACCACGCTGATGGGCGACGAGGTCGAGCCGCGGCGGGCGTTCATAGAGTCAAATGCACTGTATGCGGGGAATATCGATGTCTAGTTTTTTTGGGTGTGCATCGTCATAGTTAGGGCCTCGCGCGATCAAAGCCAGGGCCTAACTTTGTTCCGCTAGCGCAGCGCCCGTCCCCGTCGGGCGCCGGCATCAGGGGAAGGCATGGGACCACTCTTTCAGCAGATCTCCCAGATCGCCGGAGACAAGAGCCTGGCCAGCATGATTGGCGTGGTGGCGTACTCCGATGCGCACCCTTACTTGAAGGCTGTGTTCGCCGACCCAGACCTCACGCTTGCACTGAACGAAACCTCCAGGAAGCGCTGGGTGCTCTTCGCTTCAGTGCCTCAGGCGGCGCAACCGGGCGGCGGTGTCCTTAGCGCCGTAACCAGTCAAGTCAAGGACATTGCCGGAAAGGCACTTTCGAAAGCCTTTGGCTCGCTGATCGACATGATCTTCAAGCCAGACATCGAGCAATCGACCTTTCTCGGCGGCTCAAAGTCGGACGCCCAGGCCGCCCGAATCCGCAATGACCTGGGGCTCGGGGACGAAGACGAACTGCCCTGCCTCGTTCTCATCTTCCCTGCAAAGGCGGACCTGGCAACCGGACAGTTCGAAGGCTACGTTCAGAAGTACGCATTGGATCCTGGAACGTCCAAGGACACTGCCTATAACGGACTGCAAAAGTGGGTGAAGGACATCACCGTTGCAATCGAGGATATCGAGGAAACCAATCTGAAGGACGCCGAGGGTGTCGCGGCAGCGGTCAAGCTGCGACTCACTGACGTTAAGGACCTGGAACTTCTAAAGAAGCACTTGCCGCTCTTGCCGAAGGTGGCCGGCGTTCTCAAGAAGGTACTGGGGCTTGGGTGACTGAGAAGTAATCCGAGGAAGCAAGCGGATGTGGTGCCGCCGTTAAAGAACGTATTCGTTTGCCCCACATCATCGCTGGCCGTCCTCAATGCCGTACCCGTTAGCGTGTCTCCATCGTTCTTGCTTCAATCCTTGCGCTTGAGTGTCTGCACGTATCGGAATCGATCCGCCGGATAGACACTCACGGTGCAGTACAGGACGCCATCCGTCTCGGACGCCATGCGATGGATGACGCGCAGTGCCGCACTGCCCGGCTTGGATGAAACTGCCGCGGCGATTTGACGGCTCAGAAGGCAGGCGCCGATATCCTGCTCGATCGACGCGATGCTGACCTTGTAGCGTCGTTCGAGGATCGGATAGACCGGCCCGGGCTTCTTGCCGATCTGACTCAGCACGGCTCGAAATCGCGGCTGCAGGTAGTACTCCGTCCATGAAATCGGAACGCTGCCGCCAGCGGGCGTGCGCAGCGTGCGTACTCGCAGCCATTGCATGCCGACGGGGCACTGCAGATCGGCGGCAAGTGTCCGGTTCGCGGTCACCTCGCTCACGTCGAACGGCTTGACCGTCGTGACGTCGAGGAACGCCAGCAGTTCCGACAGGCTTCCCACCGCGACTGCATAGGGCTTCTGGCCCGAGCGCGCAGTGACAAGGGTGCCGATCTTGGGACGACGGCTGACGACACCCTTCTGCTCGAGCTGGGCAAGCGCGGAGCGGACCGTAAAGCGGCTGACGTCGAAGCGCTCGCACAACTCCGCCTCGGTCGGAAGCCGGTCGCCCACCTCGTAGCGCCCCTCGTCGATGGCGCTGAGCAATTCCCGGGCGATCACCTGGTAGGCACGGGCGCCGCTTCCGGGTGGACCAGCAAGCATCTGCACTCCTTGCCTTGACCAATGGCGGGTCAAAGGCATATTGTCCGTACAAATAGAAACTGTACGCGCAAACTGGCGCGGTGGGGAGACAGGTTGAAGGGGATCACCAATCTAGCGGCGCTCGTCGACGAAGCCCGCCGCCATGACGATCTGCTCGAGATTGCGCGTCCGGCCGATCCGTATCTGGAGATCGCCGCGGTGGCGCGCGCGACCGACGCCGGGCCGGTCACGCTCTTCAACAACGTGACCGGTCACCCCGGTCGGCGTGTGATCTCGAACATCTTCGGCAGCCGCGCGCGCGTGGCCCGGCTGTGCAAGGTCGACCCGGCCTACCTCCCGCGCTACCTCGCCGATGCCGCGCTCAATCCGATTGCGTCGCGCGTCGTGTCGGAGGCGCCGTGCCAGCAGACAGTGATCGACGCGGGCATCGACATTTTCAAGACGATCCCGGTGACGCAACAGACGACGGACGACGCGGGCTATGTCATCACCGGCGGCCTGGCGATCGCGCGTGACCCCGAGACGGGTGCATTCAACGGCTCGTATCACCGCATGCGCGTGCTGGGTCCGGACCGCACCTGCATCACGATCCAGGCCGGACGGCACTTGCTGGAAATTGCCCGCAAGTACCGCAAGGCCGGGCATAACCAGATCCCGATCACCGTCAACGTGGGGGCTGGTCCCGCGGTGCTACTGGCGAGCTCGGGCAGCACGCAGCAGACGCTGACACCGTTCGGTTACGACGAGCTCGGCTTCGCCGGCGCTCTGCAGCAGGAGCCCGTTGAGATCGTCGCTAGCCGCACGCAGCCCGGCGCCTGGTCGCTTGCCGAGGCGGAACTGGTGCTCGAGGGTTACATCGACACCAGCAATCTGGTGTCGGAAGAAGACTCCGGCCAGGACGGGGTCAAGGGCATGATGCCGGAGGCCGGCGGCTACATGGGACGAGCGTGGAAAGTCTGGGAGTTCAACGTCACCGCCATCACCCACCGCAAGGACTACCTGTACTGGTTCCCGCTGGCCGTCAACGCAGACACCACCAACCTGATGGCGATGCCGGCCGAAGCATCGGTCTTCGACGCCTGCCGTCGCATCAGCCCACGAGTGTTCGATACGTGCCATGTGCTGCAGGCCATGCGCGGCTGCCTCGGCGTCGTCATCCGCATCAACCGCAAGAGTTTTCGCGACGAAGGCCTGCAGAACAACCTGGCCTTCGGTGCGCTGTCCGCCCACTCGGACCTCGGCTGGGTCATCGCGGTCGACCACGACATCGACATCACGAATGCCGACGACGTCCTGTGGGCGGTGATCACCCGCAGCGACATGAAGGATGGTCTGATGATCTCGCCGCGCGCCAAGGTCAGCGGCATGCTGGCCGAAGGCGATGCCGCCGGAACGGGCCGCAAGGTGTACATCGACGCGACAGCCGCGTTCAAACAGGCCGACCGCTATCAGCGCGGGAATTTCGCGTCGGTCGACCTGGCTGACTGGCTCGGCGCGGATGCCGCTACCAAGGTACGCGCGCAGCAGACGGACTACGTGAAGTCGCTGCTCGCACGCGGCTTCTAGGCACCACTTACGCAGAAGGAGGCGACATGACCGACACGCCCGTGAAGAAGCCGTTCAACTGGGACAAGTTCCAGCAGAGCCTCGGCTACACCGACGAGGAGATGGCCACCTTCAAGTCCGACGAGCGCAAGCGCCGGGCGGCAGAGGCAATTCCGGAGGCCAATCGGCGCACGATCGTCGCCACCGTGGTCAAGAGCCACGGGTGCGCGGCAGGCTTCAAGGAAGGCGACACGATCGAGGTCAGTGCGGCGGGCATCGTCAAGTCCTGCAATGTCTGCATCTACGCCGTCGCTCCGATGACGATCCATGCCGCCATGGCGCATGACCGCATCGCCTCGGGACTCGATCCGAACGACATGTGGTTCAACCACTTCAGCTGCCAGGACGCCGGCTTCTGCAATGGCAGCTGGGGCCAGGTCTCGTTCAAAGTCGAAGTGAAGTAGGAGCGCGCCATTGAAGAAGCGTCGGGTGGTGGTCGGCATTACCGGGGCCAGCGGATCGATCTACGGAGTACGGCTGCTGGAGCATCTGCGCGGCGTCGCGGATGTTGAGTCGCATGTCATCGTCAGTCGGGCTGCGCGCCAGACACTGGCGCTTGAAACAGACTTGACGGCCGACGACGTCGAGGCGATGGCCGACTTCGCGCACTCGCACAGCGACATCGGCGCGTCGGTGTCGTCGGGATCGTTCCGCACCCACGGCTTGGTGGTCGCGCCGTGCTCTGTCAAGACGATGTCGAACATTGCCTACGGCAACACGTCAGATCTCATCTCGCGCGCGGCCGACGTCGCGCTGAAGGAGCGCCGTCGCGTCGTGTTGATGCTGCGCGAGACCCCGCTGCATGTCGGGCACATCGAGACCATGCTGCGGGTCAGTCAGATCGGCGCGGTGGTGTTCCCGCCGGTACCGGCGTTCTATCACCGCCCACGCTCGGTGATGGACATCGTCGACCAGAGCGTCATGCGCTGTCTGGATCTGCTCGACATCGAATGCGAGGCCGCGTCGCGTTGGGGCGAAACCAGCCGCAAGCTCGTTCGTGCAGCGGCACGCGCCGAGGCCGAGACCGCCGCCGTCGGGGACGAATAGATGGCGGCGCACGACTACGAAGCGATCGTCTCTGTTTTGCGGGAGCGCCTGCGGCTGCGTTCCGACCCGCTGGCGCTGAAGCTCTTCGAGTCGGCTGAGGCGATGGAGGCCGTACCGGGGCTGCGCCACCCCAAGCCCGGCGTCCACTTCTCGATGTGCCAGTTGATCGGGCAGGCGCGCTGGCTGGGATGGACGCTGGGGGCCACGCACGACAACGTCGTGGCGAACAGCAACTGCGGCGGCGTCATGGGGCTCAATGCGCCGGGCGAGAAGTATCTGAACGGCAGCATGTTCCACAACGTCTGGTTCGCCACGGTCGAGGCCGCGCGTGAGCATCAAGCGAAGATGCCTCGCGTGCCAGCAGGCAAGTACGTCGGCGTGGTGGCCGCGCCACTGTCGAAGGGACGACTCGATCCGCCGGACGCGGTGCTCGTCTACGCCACGCCCGGACAAATGATCCTGCTGATCAATGCCCTGCAACATCGCAACTATGTCCGATGCGACTTCACGGTGACCGGGGAAACCGCCTGCGCCGATTCCTGGGGACGCGGACTCGCCACCGGGGAGCCGAGCGTGTCGATTCCCTGCTTCGCCGAGCGGCGCTTCGGGGGCGTCCAGGACGACGAGTTGCTGGTGTCGTTGCGCATGGAGCATCTGCTCGAGATCGTGGCCGGCCTGGCCTGGTTGTCCGAGCGCGGCATTCGCTATCCGATCGCGCCGTATGGCGCGCAGTGCGACCCCTCAGCGGCGTTCGACGTCAACTACGCCGGGAAGATGTAGTTGGGCACGCTCGCTGATCCGGTGTCGAAAGACGGTGTCTACCGCCGCGGTGATCTGTCGGCGCTGTTTGCACCGCGCTCGATCGCGTTCGTCGGCGCCTCCGAGCGCGCCAATGCGCCGGCAACGCGCGGCCTGCGGCACTGCCTGCGACTGGGCTTCGAGGGACGGCTCTACGCAGTCAACCCGAAGTACCCGACGCTCCTCGGTGTGCCGTGCGTCGCGTCGATAGAAGCGCTCGACGCTCCGGTGGATCTGGCCGTCATCGCGCTGCCGGCGCAAGCCACGCTGGACGCGGTCGCGCAGTGCGCACGCAGGGGCGTACGCGCGGCCGTGATCTGCAGTTCCGGCTGGGGCGAGACCGGCGCGGAAGGCCAGGATCGCGAGAGCGAGCTGCGAACCCTGCTCGCGGGGACCTCGATGCGGGTACTGGGTCCCAACTGCATCGGCGTGGGCAGCGCATCGGCACGTGCGTGCGTCGCCTACAACAGCTCGTTCGAGCACCTCGCGCTCCGCCATACGCGGCCGATCGGCGTGGCGTGCCAGAGCGGCGCCATGCTCGGCGGACTCCTGCTGAACGCCGAGGATGCGGGCATCGGCGTCGAGTCCTTCGCTCATGTGGGCAATGGCGTCGATATCTCGCTCGAGGACGCCGCGACGTATCTGCTCGAGCAACCAGGCATCCGGACGCTTGCGCTGATGATCGAGGGGTTGAGTGACGGTCACGCGTTCGTTGCACTGGCGCGGCGCGCGCGCGAGCTCGGCAAAGCCATCGCGGTGTTCAAGGCCGGCGTCTCGGAGGTCGGCAGTCGTGCGGTGCGCTCGCATACCGGCGCGCTGGCTGGCTCCGATGCGATCTTCAATGCGGTCTGCCGCGACGAAGATGTGACACGCGTCGAGGAACCCGAGGATCTCCTGGCCGTCGCGCGCATGCTGAGCCTGCCGTATCGGCCGGCAGGTCGTCGCGTGCTGGTCTACACGCTCTCCGGCGGCGGTGCGTCGGTCCTGGCCGACGAACTGGCGCGCGAGGCGCTTGCGATTCCCGAACTGGACGCATCGACCCATGCGCAGTGCGATGCGCTGGGCAACCCCTTCATCCGGGCCGCGAACCCTTTTGATGTCGGGGGCAGCGTGTTCTCGGACCCGGACGCTCCGAGAGCGGCGCTGGCCATTGCGGCTCGTGATCCGAACATCGATGCGGTGTGCTGGATTGGCGTTGGCGCGCCGCGCGACGAGCGCTCGAATCAGCTACTCGCGGGGGCGCTGAGCGTCCTGGCGGGATGCGGCAAGCCGTCGGTCATCGTTCCGATGTCAGGGACCGTCGCCGAACCCGGATTTGCGCCGGCGCATGCGCTCGATGTGCCAGTCGCGCGCAGTGTTCGGTCGGCCGCGCTGCTGATGTCCACGGCGCTGCGCGCTGCGCCGGCAAGAGTGGCAGATCGACTGTTCCCGGCGTCAAGCGCATCCCCAAACAAAGTGCTGGGTGAAGCCGACGCCAAGGATGAGTTGAGGCGACACGGCCTGTCGATCCTCGAGTCCACGTTTGTCGCCACTGTGGAAGGCGTCCGCGACCAAGCCGCGGAGATGATCTTTCCGATCGTGGTCAAGGGCATCGCGAAAGGCGTCGCGCACAAGACTCGAGCGCGGCCTCGTGGCTCTTGACGTGCGCTCCGCTGACGAAGCTGAAGTGGCGGCGCGCGCGATGCGGGAGCGCAACCCCGATCTGGTGTTTGACGGTTTCACGCTGGAGCGGCAACTCGACGGTGGCATCGAGACGGTCATCGGCGTGCGGGTGGACGCGCAATTCGGACCCATGCTGATGTTCGGTCTCGGAGGCACCCTGGTGGAACTCTTCCGCGAGGTGGCGTTCACCGCATGTCCCTGCACGGCCGAGCGTGCGCGTGAGCTCATCAATCGCACGCGGGCCGCGCCCTTGCTGGCCGGCTATCGCGGACAACCACCGGCCGATGTCGACGCCCTCGTGCGATCGATGGTCCTGCTGTCCGAGTATGCGGTGCGTCATGCGGAGCGCGTGGCCGAAGTCGAAATCAACCCACTGGTCGTACTGCCGGCAAGGACACGGCGCCTACGCAGTCGACGCACTCATCGCTCTTCGCTAGACACTACAAAGGAGATAAAAATGCAACGTCGTTCTCTCGGCCTGGTCGTGGTTCTGCTTGCCGCCATGCCGACACTCGCCTTGGCGCAGGACTTCCCGACCAAGCCGATCCGCATCATCAATCCGTTCTCCGCGGGCGGAGGCCTGGATCAACTGGCTCGCAGCCTCGGTCAGAAGATGCAGGAATCCATGGGGCAGCCGGTAATCGTCGAAAACAAGACCGGCGCCGGCGGCAACATCGGTGCGGACTTCGTCGCCAAGAGCCCACCCGACGGCTACACGCTGGTGATGGGATCCAGCGCAACGCACGGTATCAACCCGAGCCTCTACGGCGCGAAGATGCCGTTCGACGCCATGAAGGACTTCACGGCGGTGTCGGTCTCGGTGGTCCAGAAGAACGTGCTGGTCGTCAATCCGACGGCGGTGTCGGCCACCAACGTCAAGGAACTCATCGCCCTTGCAAAGGCGCAGCCGGGCAAGTTGAGTTTCGGGTCCGCGGGCACGGGGACGTCGCAGCAGATGTCCGGTGAACTCTTCAAGAGCATGGCCGGCGTCGACATCATCCACGTGCCGTACAAGGGCAGCGCCGCTGCAATGAACGACCTGCTGGGCGGACAGATCTCGATGATGTTCACCGACATCCCAACGGCGATTCCGCACATCAAGAGCGGCAAGCTCAAGGCGCTGGGCGTCACGTCGGCCCAGCCTTCGCAGGCGTTGCCGGACGTCCTGCCGATCGCCCAGCAGGGCCTGGCCGGATTCGATCTGAAGGCCTGGTATGGCGTGCTGGCGCCGGCGAACACGCCGAAGCCGGTGATCGACCGACTGAACGCCGAGATCACCAAGGCGCTCAACTCGCCGGAACTGAAGGAGAAGTTGCTGTCTATGGGGATGGAGCCGATCGCGCTCGACCCGGCACAGTCGGCGAGCTACATGAAGACAGAGATCGACCGCTGGGCGAACGTCGTCAAGATCTCCGGAGCGAAGATCGACTAGCTGCGCAACGGCGCAAGCGACCGCGCACGCAGCGGGCACGAGGTGCGAAGCGAAGCGGTGCGGCAAGTCTGGCGATGCAGACCGTCTTGTCCGTGAGCAGTTCGTGGTCAGGCTGCAGCAACGGGTGGGTTGCTGCGTCGGCGATAACTTTGGCTATGTGCAACTCCGCGCGAACTGAGGCGCCCCGTGCTGGCGATTTGCGACCCGCGGTGATCACTCGATCGCGGGGACGCCGCCAACTTCCAATACGTGGCGGTTGGCACCTGCGCATCGCAGTGCTCTAATGGCTTTCGCCGCCATGTGGCGGTTCGAATCTTCGGAGGCCACGATGCTTGAGTTCCTGCGTGCGCTGCGCCGTCATGGTGACCTGTCGGTGCGCCTGCCCGGCTTGCTGCTGGCCTTCCTCATCGCCGAACTGTTCTACAAGTTCCACAGCTTCGCCCTTGAGTGCGGCGCCTTCCTCGTGACCTGGCTGCTGATCGACGTCGTCATCGAAGCGCTGGCCCGTCGCCTGCGTGCGTCGGCGGCGGAATCTCCACACTGAGCGGCATCATGCGCAAGCCTCGCCCCAATCCTGTGACGTCGGCGACGCCGCCGGCCGAACCCGACGAACCGGCCGAGGGCCGGGCACTGCAGCGCGCGCGCCACTTCGCGCTACAGCGTGGGCTGCCGACGCCGACGCCGGCACCACCTGTTAAGCCACCGAAGCCCGCTCAGGTCGGCAAACGCTCCGCGAACAAGAAGCCCTGAGCACGCTCCCGTCGCGGCCCGCCATTCTCTGGAAGAGGCCCCATGAAGACCCCTGATACCGCCACCCGAACCCGGTTGGTGAAGGACCTGGCCTCCCGCACGGCCAACATTGCACCGTGGGGCGCGGCAGGTGGACGCGTGGTGGTTGAGCGCCCAGCCAAGGCGGGCGCCCGCACCGCACGAGCCTTGCTTAAGGAAAAGGTCGAAGTCGAATACCCCAAAGGCAAGGCCACGGCACGCCGTCGCTTCTTCGGCCAGCAACGCGGCCTGCCGGGCGAAGAAAATGTGGGTGACGCCGCGTCCGCCACTGTTATCGCGCCCACAGTGCGCCGCACTCGGGCTAAGGTGGCCCAGGCAGCCGCCAGCTCGGCCCCGCTGCCATCGTTCAACGCCACCGCCAGGGCCGTGCTGCCCACTTGGCGCGATCTCGGCCCGACGCTGATCCCGCATGGACAGACGTATGGCAGCGGAACGGGTTCGACGCCGTCGGTGTCGGGTCGTTGCAGCGGTCTGATGGTCGACAACTCCAATCCGCACCACCTGGTGCTGTGTTCGGCCGGGGGAGGGCTTTGGGGCAGCCTTGACCGGGGCGCCACCTGGTCGCCATTGACCGACGGACAACCCACGCTCGTGATGGGCGCTATTGCGCAGTCGGCATCGTCGCCGGGCATCGTCTATGCAGCCACGGGCGACGGTGATGGCCAGATTCCCTATGGGGTGGGTCTGCTGCGCTCCAGCGACGGCGGCGCCACCTGGACCGTCGTGCCCAGCGCCGCTCTCACGGGTACCGGCGCCTACGATCTGGCGGTGGATCCCGGCGATCCGCTGCGCGTGTGGATCGCCACTGACAGGGGCCTGTTCGTCAGCCGCAACGGCGGGCAAACGGTGCAGGCCGTGATCAACGGCTTGTGCTGGAGCGTGTCGATCCATCCGGGCGCGCCCGGTGAAATCTTTGCCGCCTTTCCGGGCGGTCTGATGCGCAGTGCCAACGGCGGCGTCACCTGGGCCGCCGTGACCCTGCCCGGCACTCCGGCCAACGCGCGCGTCAAGCGGCTGGAAATCTGCCATGCGCCAGGCAACGGCGCAGTGGTGTGGGTGGCTGGCTGCATTGGCACCACGCCCATGTTGTGGCGGCGTGCCAGTGCGGGCGGAGCCTTCCAGGCCCAGAACGTGCCCGCAGGCATGAAGACCAACCAGGCTTGGTACGACTGGTGCCTGGGCGTTGCGCCCGATGATCCTGACTTCGTGCTCTGGGGTGCCATCGACCTGTACCGCGGTCGCCGCACGTCCGCAGGGATCACCTGGAGCAATGTCTCTTCGCGGGCCAACGCCGATTCGATCCACCCGGATCAGCACTTCGTGGCCTTCGATCGCGCCAACCCTGGGGTGGTTTATTCCTGCAACGACGGTGGCCTGTACCGCTCGGCCGATCGCTGCGACCACTGGACTTCCCTCAACCCGGGTCTGGGCATCACCGAGTTCGAGTACCTGGCGCAACTCGACACCGACCCCGCTTGGCTGTTCGGCGGTACGCAGGACAATGGCTCACTATCGCTGGCCGGTCTGCGTCACTGGACCAGGTTGCGCTCGGTGACGGCGGCGACTGCGCGGCGCTGGACCGCGGTGCCGGAGCGCTCGTATTCCACAGCTACTACGACATGCCGATCGAGCGCGCAGCTGCGCTGGGCGACGCCGCCTTTGAGTGGACCGACGTCAGTCCGCCAACGCCCGACGGCTACAACTGTTTGTTCTATCCCCCACTCGAGGTCCGCGGCCAGGTGCTCGTGAAGGCCGGCAGCAGTCTGTGGGTCTCCTCCAACGACGGCGATCAGTGGGACGAAGTTCTATTGCCGACGTCGGCCGATGCCAACCCCGACCTGGCCACCGCACTGGCCATCATCGATAACAAGGTCATCCTGGCCGGCATGCTCAGCGGCCAGGTCCTGAAAGTGGTGCGCAGTGTCGGCGGCTGGGCCGCGGCGAAGGTCACTGTTCTGGGTGCTCTGCCCGGCTATGTGAGTGACATCGCTGTGGTCGGCGCCACCGGCAAGTCGGTGTGGGCCACCTGCTCGAAACTCGGTGGCGGCCACGTCTTTCGCTCGCTCAATGGCGGCAAGACTTTCAGCGACCGCACGGGCAATTTGCCAGACATGGCTGTCAACGCGCTAGTGGTCGACCCCAAGAACTCGAGCCAGCTGTTCGTCGCCACAGATCGCGGCGTGTGGCGCAGCAAGAACTCCGGCGGCGCCTGGGCAGCCTTCAATAACGGACTGCCCAGCGTTATCGTCGGCGACCTGGTACTGCACGCTGCCACGCGAAGGCTGCGCGCCGGTACCCGCGCCCGTGGGGCCTGGGAGGTCGACGTTTGAATCGCTGCCAGGCTCAGCGACGGCGCAGTTAAGCGCCGCGGCCCGCGCACCGACCCGAAGGCACACCTCCGCCTTTGGCTTGCGCAGCACATGTGCGAGCGCAATTGCTTGATGTTCGGCAGGCGCAGCAGCGCCTCGTGAAAGTTGGGCGGGTCGTTTGATGGTGGCTGCCAGCACCTTCATCGACTATCAACGGGCGCACTTCACTTTCGAGTGAAGACTGTGTTTCACCTTCGGCTTGCTGCAACTTGTGTGTCGCTGAGACATACGGGATGATCGAAGTCGAACAGCTTCCAGTCGGTTTAGGGGGGCTGCGAGGAGATAACTTGTTCATCGACTACGCGAGCAAGCCGCCGATACCGGCCTTCGACAAGCCGGCACCGCACCTCGGCAATTACGACCGGGTCTACGAGTCGAGCAAGGGCGTGTCGGAGGCCGCCGGTCCGTCACTGGCGGAGTACCTGGCTACGTATGAACGTGCCGGAGCGCGGCATGTCGTCGTCAAGGCCAAGGATGTTGAAACGACCTTCGGCGTCAAGGTGGCCAACGAAGACGTCGCGGAGTTCTGTCGACAGCAAGGCGGCCGCTACGTCGGCTTCGCCGGTGTCGATCCCCACAAGGGCATTGCAGCGATCCGCGAACTGGAGCACGCCGTGCGCGAACTGGGGCTGCGTGGGCTGAACCTCCAGTGCTTCGAGCTCAAGCTGCACATCAATGACAAGAAGATGTACCCGCTGTACGCCAAGTGCATCGAACTCGACATTCCCGTCAACATCCACTGCTCGATCAACTTCTCGACCAGCACGCTGATGGAGTACGGTCGGCCGCAGCTGCTGGACGAAGTGATGGTCCATTTTCCGGAGCTGCGCGTGTGCGCGGCACCGCCCGGCTGGCCGTGGGTGCACGAACTGATCGGCGTGGCTTGGCGGCACAAGAATGTCCATATCGGTCTCGTCGCCGTGCGGCCGAAGTATCTGCAGCAACCCGCCTCCGGTTACGAGGGCCTGGTGCAGTTCGGCGGCAGCGTCCTGCAGGACCGGATCCTGTTCGGAACCTCCTATCCGCTCGTTCCGGTCGAGCGTTCCGTGCGCGAGGTTGAAGAGCTGCCTTTGAAAGATGAAGTGAAGCGCAAGTGGCTGCATGACAACGCCGCGCGATTCCTGCGGCTCGCATAAGCGATAACTCGAGGAGACATGCCATGACGATGCAAAAGGGTCGACGCAAGGCCGTCGCGCAACTGCTTTCGCTTTCCGGCGGTGTCGCTATCGGCATCCCGCGCCTCGCCTTCGGCCAGGCCGCGCCACCGAAGCCCGCAAGCATTGTCGTCAACGCCGCCGGAGGAGCAGTCAACAAGTCGCTGCGCGAAGCCTTCTTCAGTGAGTTCGAGAAGCGCTACGGCATCAAGGTCATCGATACGAGTCCGACCGATTTCGGCAAGCTGCGCGCGATGGTCCAGTCGGGCAACGTCGAGTGGTCGGTCATGGAGATCAACGAGGCTGACGCCGAGCGCGCGGTCAAGCTCAACCTGCTCGAGCCGCTCGACATGAGCGTGATCAACATGGCGGGGCATCCGAAAGAGCTGCAGGACAACAAGTTCGTTGTCACGCGCGGCATTTATTCGACGGTGCTCGGCTATCGGACCGACGTGTTCGCCAATCGGCCGCGCCCGACGGGCTGGGCCGAGTTCTGGGACGTGAAGAAATTCCC
>CAVRUR010000003.1:0-465092 GCA_963724365.1 uncultured beta proteobacterium
TGTCGGACAGAGCGGTGGCGGCTGGGCGCATTACGTCGGCCAGGAAAAGCTGCGGCCGCAGACCGGCTGGACTGCGCTTGCATTCGCGCTCGACTGGATCCGTCCGCCGCGCCAGCAGAACTCGACCTCGTTTCTACGCGCATACCGACCAGTGGCGCTACGAGAAGCTCGGCGTCGAGGAGGTTCTGTCGCCACTGGCCGACAGGAAGGCGTTCGGTGGCAGCTTCATCGACTACAACGTGCGCGCCGAGCGCATGGGCTGGCTGCCGTCCGCGCCACAGCTGAAGACCAACCCGCTGAAGGTGGTCAAGGATGCGCAGGCGTCAGGCATCGATCCGAAGGACTACGTCGTGCGCGCGCTGAAGGACGGCAGCCTGCAGATGAGCTGCGAGGACCCGGACGCGCCGCAGAACTGGCCGCGCAACCTCTTTGTCTGGCGATCCAACCTGCTCGGCTCGAGTGGCAAGGGCCATGAATACTTCTGCAAGCACCTGCTCGGCACCGAAAACGGCGTGCAGGGCAAGGATCTCGGCAAGGACGAGGCCAAGCCGTCCGAGGTGAAGTGGCACGCCGAGGCACCGGAGGGCAAGCTCGACCTGCTGGTTACGCTCGACTTCCGCATGAGCACGACGTGCCTGTACAGCGACATCGTGTTGCCGACCGCGAGCTGGTACGAGAAGAACGACCTCAACACCAGCGACATGCACCCCTTCATCCACCCGCTGTCGGCCGCGGTCGACCCCGTGTGGCAGTCCCGCTCCGACTGGGAGATCTACAAGGGCTTCGCCAAAGCGTTCAGTGAAGTCTGTGTGGGCCACCTCGGTGTCGAGAAGGAAATCGTGCTGACACCGCTGATGCACGACACGCCGGCGGAGCTTGCGCAGCCGCTCGACGTGAAGGAGTGGAAGAAGGGCCAGTGCGAGCTGATCCCCGGCAAGACGGCGCCGCAGATCGCGGTGGTCGAGCGCGACTATCCGAACGTCTACAAGCGCTTCACCTCGCTCGGCCCGCTGATGGCGAAGGTCGGCAATGGCGGCAAGGGCATCGGCTGGAACACCCAGACCGAGGTCCAGCAGCTCGGCGAACTGAACGGCGTCGACACTGACGGCCGTCCGCGCATCGTCAGCGACGTCGACGCCTGCGAGGTGATCCTGCAGCTCGCCCCCGAGACAAACGGCCACGTCGCGGTGAAGGCCTGGGAGGCACTTTCGAAGATCACCGGCCGTGAGCACGCGCACCTGGCACTGCACCGCGAGGACGAGAAGATCCGCTACCGCGATGTGCTGGCGCAGCCGCGCAAGATCATTTCTTCACCGACGTGGTCGGGGCTGGAAAGCGAGAAGGTCTCGTACAACGCCGGCTACACCAACGTGCACGAGCTGATTCCGTGGCGCACGCTGACCGGCCGCCAGCAGTTCTACCAGGACCACCCCTGGATGATCGCGTTCGGCGAAGGCTTCTCGACCTATCGCCCGCCGGTCGATCTCAAGACCACCTCGGGCATCCACAACATCAAGCCCAACGGCAATCCGGAGATCCTGCTCAACTTCATCACGCCGCACCAGAAGTGGGGCATCCACTCCACCTACAGCGACAACCTGATGATGCTGACACTGAACCGCGGCGGCCCGGTCGTCTGGCTCAGCGAGGACGATGCGAAGAAGGCCGGCATCGAAGACAACGACTGGATCGAGATCTTCAACATCAACGGCGCGATCGCCGCGCGCGCGGTCGTGAGCCAGCGCGTCAACCCCGGCATGACGATGATGTATCACGCGCAGGAAAAGATCATCAACACGCCGGGCTCGGAGATCACCGGCGTCAGGGGCGGCATCCACAACTCGGTGACGCGCATCGTCACCAAGCCGACCCACATGATCGGCGGCTACGCGCAACTGTCCTATGGCTTCAACTACTACGGGACGATCGGCACGAACCGCGACGAGTTCGTCGTGGTGCGCAAGATGAAGAAGGTCGACTGGCTGGATACACCGCGCGATGACTATCTCGCTAAGGCTTTCCAGTCGCAGGGCGAGAACCCCTAATCCACGCCGATCAGAAGGGAGCTGAACATGAAAGTACGCGCACAGATCGGCATGGTGCTCAATCTCGACAAGTGCATCGGTTGCCACACCTGCAGCGTCACCTGCAAGAACGTCTGGACCAGCCGGCCGGGCGTCGAATACGCCTGGTTCAACAACGTCGAGACCAAGCCGGGCATCGGCTATCCGAAGGAATGGGAGAACCAGGACAAGTGGAACGGCGGCTGGGTCCGCAAGTCCGACGGTTCGATCGTCCCGCGTCAGGGCGGCAAGTGGCAGCTGCTGATGAAGATCTTCGCCAACCCGAACCTGCCGGAGATCGACGACTACTACGAGCCGTTCACGTTCGACTACGACCACCTGCACTCGGCACCCGAGATGAAGGCCGCGCCGACCGCACGTCCGCGCTCGCTGATCACCGGGCAGCGGATGGAGAAGATCGAGTGGGGCCCGAACTGGGAGGAGATCCTCGGCGGCGAGTTTTCCAAGCGCAGCAAGGACCGCAACTTCGACGACATCCAGAAAGAGATCTACGGCCAGTTCGAGAACACCTTCATGATGTACCTGCCGCGTCTGTGCGAACACTGCCTGAATCCTGCGTGCGTCGCGAGCTGCCCGTCGGGCTCGATCTACAAGCGCGAGGAAGACGGCATCGTGCTGATCGATCAGGACAAGTGCCGCGGCTGGCGCATGTGCGTATCGGGCTGCCCCTACAAGAAGATCTACTACAACTGGAAGAGTGGCAAGGCCGAGAAGTGCATCTTCTGCTACCCACGCATCGAGGCGGGCCAACCGACCGTCTGCAGCGAAACCTGCGTCGGCCGCATCCGCTACCTCGGCGTGCTGCTGTATGACGCCGACCGCATCGAGGAGGCCGCGAGCACCGAGCACGACAGGAATCTGTACTCGGCGCAACTCGGCATTTTCCTCGATCCCAATGATCCGCGCGTGATCGAGCAGGCGCGCGCCGACGGCATTCCCGAGGCCTGGCTCGCCGCAGCGAAGTCCTCACCGGTCTACAAGATGGCCGTGGACTGGCGCGTCGCGTTGCCGCTGCACCCCGAGTACCGCACGTTGCCGATGGTCTGGTACATCCCGCCACTGTCGCCGGTCACGTCGCGCGCGCAGTCGGGCGACATCGGCATGAACGGCGAATTGCCCGACGTGCGCAGCCTGCGCATTCCGCTGAAGTACCTCGCCAACCTGCTGACCGCCGGCGACGAGGAGCCGGTGGCGCGTGCGCTCGAACGGATGATGGCGATGCGAGTCTTCATGCGCAGCCGCCACGTCGATGGCGTCGACAAGCCCGCCGTGCTCGAGCGCGTCGGCCTGACGCGTGCCGAGGTCGAGGACATGTACCGCGTGATGGCCATAGCCAATTACGAGGACCGCTTCGTAATCCCGACGACGCATCGCGAATACGCCGAGAACGCGTTCAACGTGCGCGGCGGCTGCGGCTTTTCATTCGGCAACGGCTGCAGCGAAGGCGTGTCGGAGACGAGCCTCTTCGGCAGCGAAAAGAAACGCACGATCCCCATCAAGGCGACGGTGTGACGATGAAGCCATTCGACTCTGCCCCACCGAAGATGACGCATACGCTGCGCGCACTGGCCTGGCTGCTGCGCTACCCCGACGCGGAGCTGCGCGCGCTGCTGCCGCAGTTGCGTGACGCCCTGCGCGCCGAGGCCGCGCTCGACTCCGGCCGGCTGGCCGAACTGGACGCGCTGGTTGGCCAGCTCGCCGGCACCGCTCCACTGCGCACCGAAGCCGAGTACGTCGAGCTCTTCGACCGCGGCCGCCGCACGGCACTGCATCTGTTCGAGCACGTTCATGGCGACAGCCGCGATCGCGGACCCGCGATGGTCGACCTGGCGCAGACCTACGAGCGTGCCGGCCTGCACCTTGCACCGGGAGAGCTGCCCGACTACCTGCCGGCGGTACTCGAGTTCGCCAGCACGCAGCCGCCGACCCAGGCGCGCGAGTTCCTGCGCGAGATTGCCCATGTCGTGCGCGCGATCTTCAGCGCACTGCTAGAGCGCCAGAGCCCCTACGCCAGCGTCTTGGCCGCGGTGCTCGACCTGGCGGGCGAGCGCGCCGAACGCGTCGCTCTTCCGACCGAGCCGGCGATCGATGAGAGTTGGGCCGAGCCCGAAGCCTTCAGCGGCTGCAGCTCCCAGGGCCAGTCGCGCCCGAACGAAGCGCAGCCCGTCCACATCGTCCGCCCGGCCCGAGCAACGCATCGCACGGCTGCCTGAGGAGACCGCCATGACCCTGCTCAACAACTTCTTCTTCAATGTCTACCCCTACGTCTGCCTGGCATTTTTCCTCATGGGCAGCCTGGCGCGCTTCGATCGCGACCAGTACACGTGGAAGAGCGATTCCTCGCAGATGCTGCGCGCGAAGCAGCTACGCTGGGGCAGCAACCTGTTCCACATCGGCATCCTGTTCCTGCTGTTCGGACATACCGTCGGCCTGCTGACTCCGCACTGGGTCTACGAGCCCTTCATCAGTGCCCCGACCAAGCAGCTCTTCGCCATCGTCTCTGGTGGCATCGCGGGAACGATGTGCTTCATTGGGCTGACGATGCTGCTGCAGCGTCGGATCTTCGACCCTCGCATCCGCCTGACCAGTCACCGCACCGATCTCGCGATCCTGATCATCCTGTGGATCCAGCTCTTGCTCGGCCTTATCACGCTGCCGCTGTCGTACGCGCACCGTGTCGACGCGCATGCGATGCTGATCCTCTCGGCTTACCTGCAGGGTGTGGCGACCTTCCGTCCCGATGCGAACCTGCTGGCCGAGATCGCCTGGCCGTTCAAGGTGCACATGGTGCTCGGCATGACGATCTTCCTGCTGCTGCCGTTCAGCCGGCTGGTGCACGTGTGGAGCGGACTGGCGTCGATCGTCTATCTCTTCCGGCCGTACCAGATCGTGCGGTCGCGACGGCTCAATGTGCCTGCTGGCCAGAACCTGCCGGGCCGGCCGTGATGCCTGTGACAGCCAGCCCCTCTGCATCGACGACGGTACGGCGCGTCAATGGCGTCGATCTCGCGGCCATCGATGACGTGCTGTCGCCGAACGAACTGCGCAGCCGAGCCAACATGGAATTGCTGCGCCAGGCCGCCATCGTGGCCGGCCTGCTCGGCGCCGACGATCCGGCACCTACGGGCGGAGCGATCAGTGAAGCGGCCGCCGACGCCATCGAGGCGCTGCTCGAACGCGAGTTGGCGCGGCCCGAGGCCGACGAGTCGACCTGCCGGCGTTTCCATGCGGCCAACGCGACCCGTTACGCCGTCGGCGAGAAAGCGCAGCTGCGTCATGTGCTGTTTGCCGTGACACCTGGAGTCGATCTCGACGCCCTGCGCAAGCGCGCCGAAGCCTGCCTCATAGACCTGCGTGCGCGCACGCACGGCGAGGCCGATCGATTCCCGCAGGCGGCGGCGCAGTTGTCGAACTGCCCGAGCGGACACGACGGTGGCCAGCTCGGCTGGCTGACAGCGGCGGAGTGCGCTCCTGAATTTGCGCGAGAGATTTTCGGTCGACCGGAAGTCGGAGTCCTGCCGCGACTGGTGCGTAGCCGCTTCGGCCTGCACGTGGTGGAGGTGCTGGCACGTGAGCCGGGCTCGGTACCCACGTATGAAGACGTCAAGGCGGCCGTGCGCCTGACGCTCGAGCGCCAGGCCTACGCGACGGCACTGCGCCAGTATCTGCAACTGCTCGCTGGACGCGCCCGAGTCGAAGGCGTGGACCTCGACGCCGCCAGTACGCCGCTGGTCCAATAGGCTGGACGGGCCCGGCGATGCCCGACGAACTGCTCGAGCGGCTGCGACGCTTCAAGGACGATGCATTTCCGCAGTATCGCGCCCAGTTCCAGCAACTCGTCGACGACGGCCAGCGTCCGCTAACGCTTTTCATCGGCTGCAGCGACTCGCGGATCGTGCCGTACCTGCTCACGGGCACTGGGCCGGGCGAGCTCTTCCTGGTGCGCAACGTCGGCGGCTTCGTCCCGCCGTACGGGAAGTACCTCGATTGCCCCCAAGACGCCGTTGGCGTCGGCCCCCCGAGGGGGCTCACCCAGCTTGGGACGGCCCGGCGCTGGGTGGGCTTCCACGGGACGGCCGCGGCAATCGAGTTCGCGGTACTCAACCTCGATGTCCGACGCATCGTCGTCTGCGGCCACAGCCACTGTGGCGCGATCGGTGCGCTGTACGAAGAAGTGCCGCCGGCGGCGCAGAACCTCGTGCGCTGGCTGGATCTCGGACGCGAGGCCGTATTGCCGGTCGCCGAGCCGGGACCGGATGTCCTGCGACGCACCGAACAGCGAGCCATCGTGCTGCAACTCGAGCGGCTGATGGACTATCCGATGGTGCGCGAGCGGGTCGAAGCCGGCGCGCTCACGCTGCACGGTTGGCACTACGTCATCGAGGAAGTTGAAGTGCACGTCTTCGATGTGCAGCGCGGCGGCTTTGTGCCGGCCTCGCAGGCCGACAGCGCCGGCACCGGCCCCTACAAACTGCAGGACCCGGCTTTGTCGCTCGATGCCAGTGGCGTGCCGGCGTCCGGTCCCTGACGACCGCGGACGGAATTCCATCGTGATGACGCGGCCGACCATCCGCATCGCACCGTCGACGCAGATCGAAGGAGGTCCGCATCCGACGACGGCGCCACCGAAGGCCGCCCTTCGCGCCCTGCTGCGGGCGCCGCATCGGCTGGCGTTCTTTGCCGGAGGCGTCATGTTGCTGTTCGCGTCGTTCGTGTGGATGGTGTGGCTCCTGCTGTCCGCGGCGGGCGTTTCAGTCATCACGGCGTTGCCACCGACTCTGGCGCACGGATTCGCCTTCGCTGCCGCCTACATGCCCCTGTTCATCGCGGGCTTCATGTTCACGGCCGGACCGCGCTGGCTCGACGTGCCGACGCCCCCCGTGAACGTGCTGATCTGGCCGGTAAGGCTGCACGTCGCCGGCATCGTGCTGGTCCTCCTCGGCACCGTCGCCTCACCGGGTACCGCCGCGTTCGGTTCACTGCTGCTTGCGATTGCATGGACCGCAATCGGCATGGCCTTTGCGACGCTCGTGCGGTCGAGCCGGGCACGTGACCGGCTCCATGCGCGCTGCGTGCTCGCGTTCTGGATTGCCGGCATCGCGGCGGCCCTGCTTTTCGCGGCCGGCCTGGCGACGCATCAATTCGGCGTCGTGGCCGCTGCGGTCTGGCTTCTCGTCTTCGCGTGCGTCGCACCGATCACCGTTACCGTGGCGCACCGCGTACTGCCATTTTTCACCTCCAGTGCGGTCAGCACCCTAGTGCCGTGGCGTCCCAACTGGGTGCTGGGGCTGCTCGTCGCTGGCATCCTGCTGTTCGGAGTTCTTCAAGTCGCGGGGCGGCTCGATCTAGCCAGCGCACGGTCCCTCGCATGGCTGACGCTCGCCTTCGTTGCGCCGATCAGTCTTGCGCTCATCGCACTGGCAATCCGCTGGGGACTGGTCCAGAGCCTGCGCGGACCGTCGCTGCGATTGGTGGCCATGCTGCACGTGGCATTTGTCTGGATCCCGATCGCTCTCGCACTGGCAGCCATCGACGCCGCGCTGGTGCTGTTGGGGGCGGGCGCTCCGAGACTGGGACTGATGCCGCTGCACGCGCTGACGATTGGCTTTCTCGGCAGCATGCTGTTCGCGATGGCGACTCGTGTGATCAGCGGGCATGGCGGCCTCGCCGTCACGGCCGACACTTTCGTCTGGCAGCTGTTCTGGGTCCTGCAGGCCGCAACCTTGCTACGCCTCACCGCGCCGCTGTTGCCCGCCACCAGCGTCGCGCTGCCGCTTGCCGCCGCCCTGTGGACGCTGGTCTGGACGGCGTGGACCTCTCGTTACCTGCCCATCCTCGTGCGACCGCGCGCCGACGGCCGGCCCGGATGACGGTGACTCCTTATTCGGCACTGAAGCTCGTGCATGTGAGCTGCGTCGTGGTCTCCGGACTCGGGTTCCTGCTGCGCTACTCGATGGTCTGGCGCGGCTCAATCCTGGCACGAAGCCTCGCCTTCCGCACCGTGCCTCATGTCGTCGACACGCTGTTGCTGGCGAGCGCCGTGTCCCTTGCGGCTCTCGCTCGTATCGATCCGCTGTCGTCGGGCTGGCTCGCAGCCAAGATCATCGGACTGATCGCGTATATCGTTGCAGGCAGCATTGCACTGCGCGGGCCGCCACGAATCCGCCCTGTCGCGTTCACGATGGCTGTTGCGGCTTTCGTCTACATCGCTGCCGTGGCGCTGACCAAGCAGCCACTTGGCATCCTTGCGGGAGTTGGCGCGTGAGTTCCCCGATCGAATTTCGCAGTCCGGACGCCGGTTTTGACGCCCCGGTCGAGATGTGGCTTGCCTGCCACGAACGCGTCAAACGGTTTGCCGCGCTCATCATCCGGCTCGAAGCCCACGTCGCCCGCGTTGGAGCCGACGACGAAGCCCAGCGCAGCGCGGCATCGATCCGGCGCTACTTCAACGAGGCCGCGCCACGACATCACGAAGACGAGGAAGTCGACCTGTTTCCGCTGTTGCGCGAGCGTAGTGGCGCGGCGGAGCAGCCAGCACTCGATGCGCTCGAACGTATCGAGGCGGAGCATCTCGCGATGGCCAAGGTGTGGCGTCGGATCGATGTCACGCTTGCGCGGATCAGCGCGGGAGAACCCGCACGCCTCGATCCGGAAATGATTGCGCAGTTCGCGTCTGGCTACGACCAGCACATCGATATCGAAGAGAACGTCGTCCTGCCCGCGCTGCGACGCCGGCTGAGTGCAGCTGACTGGTCATCGGTCGGGCGCGCGATGGCGGAGCGACGCGGACTCGACTGGAGCGCTGCGCCCGCAACCGGTGACACGCGGCCCTAGGATCGCCATCAGCGCGACTCCGACGGCTGGACGCTCAGGCGCGTTCGCCACAATGCCACCGTGCCAGCGCTGAGGTCACGGCGGCGCCACGCTGTAGGAAAATGCCAGCCCAGCCGTCGACCAACGTAACCATCGGAGTCCCGCTTGAAGAACCTGTTCGAAGCTGTCTCGCAGCTCATGTCTTCAAACCGGAAGTCCCCCGGCGTGCCGCGGCATTCGCGCTCGTTCCGTTGCCAGTGCGGGCGACCGGTGTTCTTCGCCAACAGCCTGTGCCTCGGGTGCTCGACGCCGCTTGGTTACCTGCCGGAGCGCGCGGCCGTCGTCCCGCTGACGACCGGAAGCACGGCCGGGCACTGGCACGTAGTTGATGACGAGCGCGAGTACAAGTCGTGCGCCAATCTGCATACGCCCGCGGGCTGCAACTGGCTGGTACGGGCCGATGATCCGAACCCGCACTGCATTGCCTGTCGGCTGAACCGGACGATTCCGGATCTTTCCAACGCCGACAACCAGCGCTACTGGGGCGCCATCGAGGGCGCAAAGCGTCGGCTCGTGTCGCAGTTGCTGGCGCTCGGCCTGCCGGTCAGGTCGAAAGTCGACGAGGACCCGAAGCGCGGCGTGATGTTCGATTTCCTCCGCTCCCCGGCCGAGGGGCCGCGCGTACTGACCGGTCATGCGAGCGGACTGGTCACGCTGAATGTCGAAGAGGCCGACGACGCCAAGCGCGAAAAGATCCGCCACGACCTGCGCGAACCGTATCGGACGCTGCTCGGCCACTTCCGGCACGAGATCGGTCACTACTACTGGGATCGGCTGGTGTGGGATACGAAGTGGCTCGAGCCCTTCCGCGTGCTGTTCGGCGACGAGCGGGCCGACTATTCAGTGGCCCTGAAGGCGAACTACGAGAAAGGGCCACCGTCGGACTGGGCGAGCCGGTTCATCAGTTCGTATGCGTCAACGCATCCCTGGGAAGACTGGGCAGAGTCGTGGGCGCATTACCTGCACGTGCTCGACAGCCTCGGCACAGCGCTCAGCTTCGGGCTCGACGCCGAGGACCTCGAGGCCGAAGCCAGTCCGTTCACCCGCGCCGATCTGTATGCCCCCGACGATCCCGCCGCCGAGCGCTTCATTGGCTTCCTCAACGGATGGGTCGAGATGACCATGGTGCTGAACGAGCTGGCGCGCAGCATGGGTCAGCGGGATTTCTACCCCTTCGTGATGTCACGACCCGTCGTGGCCAAGCTGCATTTCGTCCATCTCGTCGTGCAGGCTGCGTAGATCGGACGTGCTGCAATCAGGCCGCGCGCCACCGCGCGACTACTGCGGGCTCGATCGCATGCCGAAGGCCTTGCCCTGGGCGAACAGGTACTCGACGCGCAGCACGCGCTTGTCTCCACTGGCCAGCGCATAGCCGACGACTTCCACCCAGTCCCCGGGCTTCAGTTCAGACACGCCCCAGGCCGACACGCGTGACAGCGGCGCCAGTTCGATCTCCCACTCGCCGGCGGCCTGGGCAGGCACAGCGGCTTTCCCGAGCACCGCGTTTCCGTCGACCGACTGGCTTTGAGCTGGCGCCTTTCGGCCCGGCAGATCGGCAGGCTTCGCCAGCCCGGGTGCGACGACAAGAACGAACTCGACGTGCGGGTTCTGCCAGCGCACCGACTTGACCGTGCCCGACAGGTAGAGCGGCTTGTCCTGATCGAAACTCGACCAGCCGTGATGCGCGAAGCCCGGTACACAGGCCACGGCGAGCCCGACGAGGACTAGACGACGACGAGTGATCATTTCGAGGCTCCGTTCAGTGGCCACCGGCCCGAGACTAGACATACGCAATCAGCCGGCCGGCCGCGATCACGCCGAACCAGAGCGCAAGCGATAGTCCCGCCTGCAGGCGCGCGACGCCATCGTGCCGTCGCAACGAATCCCGCGCATGAAACACCAGCGCATTGCCTCCGGCCATCAGGATCAACACCAGTTTGACCCGGAACGCGGGATTGGCGGCGATTTCGATCGCGTCCGAGAGAAAGAGGAGCGACCCGCTCAGCACCGCGAGGGCGAAACCCGTCAGGGCAGTGCGTACCGCCAGCCGCCCCAGGGCGGTCAGCGAAAGTGTTGGCTGCGCCCCGAAGACACGAAGTTCCAGGACCAGCAGGCTGCCCACCAGCGTTGCCAGGGCCGCAATATGCAGTGTTTCGAGCACCGGGTAGGCCCAGACGGAATGGCGGATCGCCTCCGCCAGTGGCCAGCGCTTCGAGCGCGGACCAGTCGATCACCTGCCATCGTCCATCGCGCGGTTAGCCGGTTCAGCGTCTCTTGCGGGACGAACCACCGAGCAGACCGCCCAGCACGCCACGCGAGAGTTCGCGTGCCAGCGACGAGCCGACTGTGCGCGCAGCGCTCTTCGCCATGGCATCGACCATGCCTTCGCGACGTCCGCCGCGCGGGCCGGTCGAGCCGAACAGCATGTCGCTGATGCTGTCCATCAGGCCGCCGCCGGACGGTTGCTCGCCTGAGGGAGTCGCAGTTCCGCCCTTGCCTGCGGGCAACGTCTCGCCACCACCGGCGCGGGCCTTGAGCTGTTCGTGAGCGGACTCACGATCGATCGTCTTCTCGTAGGTGCTGCCCACCACCGAGGTCGCGATCAGTTTCTTGCGATCCTCCGGCGTGATCGGCCCGAGTTGCGAGCCTGGCGCGAGGACCCACACGCGCTCGGTGATGCCGGGAGTGCCCTTCGCATCCAGGAACGACACCAGCGCCTCGCCGACTCCCAGCTCCATGATCGCCTTCGAGGCGTCGATCTTGGGATTCGCACGCATCGTTTCGGCGACCGACTTGACGGCCTTCTGGTCGCGCGGCGTGAATGCGCGCAAGGCGTGCTGCACGCGGTTGCCGAGCTGGCCCAGCACCTTGTCCGGAATGTCGAGCGGATTCTGCGTGACAAAGTAGACACCGACACCCTTGGAGCGGATCAGCCGCACCACCTGTTCGACCTTTTCCAGCAGCGCCGGCGGCGCCTCCGAAAACAGCAGGTGCGCCTCGTCGAAGAAGAACACGAGCTTCGGCTTGTCGCGGTCGCCCACCTCGGGCAGGTTCTCGAACAGTTCAGACAGCAGCCACAGCAGGAACGTCGAATACAGCCGTGGGTTGTTCATCAGCTTGTCGGCGGCAAGGATGTTGACGACCCCCTGGCCATCGGCTGTCTGCATCAGGTCGTCGATATTGAGCATCGGCTCGCCGAAGAAGCGGTCGCCGCCCTGCTCCTCGATCAGCAACAGGCCGCGCTGGATCGCACCGATCGAGGCCGACGACACGTTGCCGTACTCGGTCTTGATCTTGGCCGCGTTGTCGCCGATAAATTGCACCATCGCGCGCAGGTCCTTGAGGTCGAGCAGCAGCAGGCCGTTGTCGTCCGCGGCCTTGAAGACGATTGAAAGCACGCCTTCCTGCGTCTCGTTCAGACCCAGCAGGCGCGACAGCAGCAGCGGACCCATGTCGGAGACCGTGGCACGCACCGGATGGCCCTGCTCGCCCCAGACATCCCAGAGCGTGACCGGGCACGCACCCCACTTCGGTTCCGGCAGGCCGTGCTCCTCCAGGCGCTTCTTCATCTTGTCGCTCAGCGCGCCGGCCTTGGCGATCCCGGTCAGGTCACCCTTCACGTCGGCCATGAACACCGGCACACCGATGCGCGAAAAGTTCTCCGCCAGCTTCTGCAGCGTGACCGTCTTGCCGGTGCCGGTCGCGCCGGTGATGCAGCCGTGCCGGTTCGCGAGCGCAGGCAGCAGCCCGATCTCGGTCTTGCCCGTACATCGCGATGATCAGTGGATCGCTCATGTTCTTTCCTCTCGATTTCGCCCGCAGTCTAGCCAATGCAGTCGCAGGTCGCGGGAGTTCGGGTCCGCGGTCCGCTAGACTCTTGTCCTTTCCGCATCAATCACCGCAACGTCGAGAGCAGCATCATGGCCGGCCATTCCAAATGGGCCAACATCCAGCACCGCAAGAACCGCCAGGACAACAAGCGCGGTTCGCTGTGGACCAAGATCATTCGTGAAGTCACGGTCGCCTCGCGCGACGGCGGGCCCGACCCGGCGATGAACCCGCGCCTGCGGCTCGCGCTCGACAAGGCGCGGCTCGGCAATGTGCCGAAGGACAAGCTCACCAGCGCGATCCAGCGCGGCGCCGGCAAGCTCGAAGGCGCCAGCTACGAGGAAATCCGCTACGAGGGCTACGGCATCGGCGGCGCTGCGCTGATGATCGATTGCATGACCGACAACCGCACCCGCACCGTGGCCGAGGTCCGCCATGCGCTTGTCCAAGAATGGCGGAAATCTCGGGACCGACGGTTCGGTGGCGTTCAACTTCAAGCACTGCGGCCAGTTCGTGTTCGCACCGGGCACGTCGGAAGAAAAGGTGATGGACGCCGCGCTCGAGGCCGGCGCCGAGGATGTGGTCAGCAACGACGACGGCACGATCGAAGTCATCACCGCGCCGGCCGACTTCGAGTCCGTGCGCGAAGCGCTCGACACGGTCGGGGCTGAAGCCCGAGCTCGCCGAGGTGACGATGAAGCCGCTCGCCGAGACCGTGCTGACCGGCGACGATGCGCAGAAGATGCAGCGGCTGATCGACGCGCTCGACGACCTCGACGACGTGCAGCAGGTCTACACGCACGGCTGCCCTCGAGGAATGAGCGTGCACCGGGGACGTACGGCGATGAAGGTCCTGGTCGTCGGCGGCGGAGGTCGCGAGCACGCGCTGGCGTGGCGGCTGGCGCAGTCACCGCGCGTGCAGCGTGTCTACGTTGCGCCGGGCAACGGCGGCACGGCACGCGACCGGCACCTGCGCAATGTTCCGCACGACAGCCACGAGGCGTTGGCCGCACTTCGTGAAGTCCGAAGACATCGCGCTGACGGTCGTCGGGCCCGAAGCACCGTTGGCCACCGGCATCGTCGACGTGTTTCGGCGCGCATGGACTGCGCGTGTTCGGTCCGACGCGCGCGGCCGCGCAGCTCGAAAGCTCGAAGGATTTCGCCAAGGCCTTCATGCAGCGCCACGGCATCCCGACCGCCGAGTACCGCACGTTCACCGACGCCGGCCGAAGCGCGCGCCTACGTGCGGCAGCGCGGCGCACCGATCGTCGTCAAGGCCGACGGGCTGGCGGCCGGCAAGGGCGTCGTCGTCGCGGCGACGGTCGCCGAAGCGGAAGCGGCGATCGAGTCGATGCTGGTCGGCAACACGCTCGGCGAGAGCGGCGCGCGCGTCGTCGTCGAGGACTTCCTGCCGGGCGAGGAAGCGAGCTTCATCGTGATGAGCGACGGCCGCCATGCGCTGGCGCTGGCGACCAGCCAGGACCACAAGCGACTGCTCGACGGCGACCGCGGCCCGAACACCGGCGGCATGGGCGCGTATTCGCCCGCGCCGATCGTGACGCCGACGATCCATGCGCGGGTGATGCGCGAGATCATCCTGCCGACGATCCACGGCATGGCCGCCGACGGCATTCCCGTACACGGGGTTCCTGTACGCCGGCCTGATGATCGACGCCACGGCCAGGCCCGCACGCTCGAGTTCAACTGCCGCATGGGCGATCCGGAGACGCAGCCGATCATGGCGCGGCTGAAGACCGACTTCACCATGCTGCTCGACGCGGCGATCGACGGTCGACTCGACCAGGTCGAGGCCGAGTGGGATCGACGCACCGCGCTGGGCGTGGTCGTGGCCGCCGCCGGCTATCCGGATGCGCCGCGCAAAGGCGACGCGATCACCCGGCTGCCCGAAGAACGCGATGACTGCGTGACCTTCCATGCCGGGACCGCGCTCAGCGGCGACACGCTGGTCACCAGCGGCGGGCGGGTGCTGTGCGTGACTGCGCTCGGCGACACGGTCCGGGCTGCGCAGAAGATGCGCCTACGACGCCGTCGAGCAGGTCGAGTTCGACGGCATGCAGTTCCGGCACGACATCGGTCATCGGGCGCTGAACCCGCGGACGCTGTAGCGACGCCGCTTGCCGCCCTTGCCGATTCCGTCTCTGCGGGCCGACCAGCATGCCATGGCGCACGCTTTCCGGGAGCAATGCCCGACCTCTGGCTTCGGCCGGCACTGCACCGACTTCTTCGGCCACCCAGACTCCAGACCTGACCGAACCATGAGCGCCGCTCCCTATACCGTTGAACAGCACATCGCGCTGAAACGCGTCTCATCGATCGCGCCCTCGCCCGACGGAACGTGGCTGGCGGTGGCGGTGCAGCGCCTCGACCGCGAAGGCGCGAAGTACGTCTCCGACTTGTGGAAGGTGCCGACCGACGGCAGCCGCACGCGACGCAACTGACACGCGGCGACAGCAAGGATGCGGCACCGTGTTTCCGCCACGACGGCGCGCTCGGCTTCCTGTCGAACCGCCAGCCGAACGAAGTCAAGCCGGACGAAGACGCGGACAAGCGCATGCAGGTCTGGATCCTGCCGGCCGACGGGCGGCGAGCCGCAGCAGCTGACCGACGAGCCGCTCGGCGTCGAGTCCTTCCGCTTCGCGAAGAGCGCGGCCGTGCTGGCACTGTTTGCGCCGGTGCTGCCGGGCGTCGAGCACGACAAGCAGCGCGAGACCGCCAGTGAGCGGCGCAAGAAGCACACGAGCGCGCGCCACTTCCGGCAGCAGCCGGTGCGCCACTGGGACCACTGGCTGCACCAGAACGACAACATGGCCGACACGCACCTGATCGCGTACGCGGCCGACGGCACGAAGCGCGTCGACCTGACGCCCGAGGCGAAGCACGAGCTGTCGATCGAGCCGGCACTGGACGTCTCTGCCGACGGCAAGCAGGTTGCCGTCACCTGGCAGACGCCCGGCCAGGATCGCGAGACTCGACACCGCGATCCGCCTGATCGACGTCGCGACGAAGTCGGCGCGCATGCTCGGCGCCGGCGACCAACACGAACAACGAGTCGCCGCTGTTCTCGCCGGACGGCAAGACGCTCGCCGTGGTGCGCTCGACGCGCTCCTCCGCCAACAGCGATGCGACCGACGCTGACGCTGATCGACGTCGCCACCGGGACGATGCGCGAGCTCGGCAAGGCGTTCGACGCGTGGCCTCATCCGGGCGACTGGACCGCCGACGGAAAGCAGATCGTGTTCACCTGCCGATCTGGACGGTCAGGTGCCCGTGTTCACGCATCGACGTCGCCAGGGACAAGGTCGATCGCATCACGGTGGCGCGCAGCAGCGGCGCTCACAGCGATGTACACGTGCTGAAGGACGGTCGCATCGTCGGCATCCGCTCGACCTTCCGCGAACCGCCGGAGGCCTTCGCCGTCACGAACCAGCCCGATTCGCCGCCGCAGGTGCTGGCGCGCCTGTCCGGCTTCGAGTTCCCCGACTGGGTCGAGGTCGAGCACTGCACGTGCCACTCGACCGACGGCACGCCGATCCAGTACTTCGTGACCCGACCGGCAAAGGCGCAGGGCAAGCTGCCGACGCTGCTGTGGATCCACGGCGGCCCGATCGGCATGTCGGCCGGACGCCTGGCACTGGCGCTGGAATCCGCTGCTGGCGGTGGCGGCCGGCTATGCCGTCGTGCAGCCGAACCCGCGCGGCTCGACCGGCTTCGGCCAGGACTTCGTCCAGGGCATCTGGGGCAACGTCTGGGGCAAGCAGTGCTACGAAGACCTGATGGCCGTGACCGATGCCGTCGAGAAGCGCCCGGACGTCGATCCGGAACCGCATCATGGCGATGGGCGGCAGCTTCGGCGGCTACATGACCAACTGGATCGGCACGCAGACCCAGCGCTTCAAGTGCCTGATCACGCATGCCTGCGTGACGACGATGGCGCAATTCACCGGCACGACCGATCATCCGGCCTGGTGGTATCTGGAAATGGGCGGCGAAGATCCGTACGCCGACCAGGCCGCGTTCGACCGCTACGCGCCGATCCGCCACGTCAAGCAGTGGAAGACACCGGCACTGATCATCCACGGCGAACTCGACTACCGCTGCCCGATCAGCGAAGGCCTCAATCTCTTCGAAGCGCTGCAGTACCACGGCGTGCCGAGCGAACTGCTGATCTTCCCGGACGAGAACCACTGGATCCTGAAGCCGCGCAACATCGTCGCCTGGTACGAAACGGTGCTCGGCTTCATCGGCCGGCACCTGAAGGCGGCATGAGCACCGCACGGCCGCTCGAAGGCGCTCGCGTCCCCCTCGGGGGGACCGCCCGCAGGGCGAAGGGGCAACATGAGCTCAGTGGAGTCGGCACCCGAGTTCGTCGATTCGCAGTCGGTGCGCGAGTACCTGCTCGGGCTGCAGCAGCGCATCGTCGGCACCTTCGAAAGGCTCGACGGCCAGCCCTTCCTCGCCGACACCTGGGAAAAGCCGGCCGGCGCCCCGCTCGGTGGCGGCGGACTCACGCGCATCATCGAGGATGGCAACCTGCTCGAGCGCGGCGGCGTCGGCTTTTCGCACGTGGTCGGCTCGACGCTTCCGCCTTCGGCCACCGCGCAGCGTCCCGAACTTGCGGGGCGCGGCTTCGAGGCGATGGGCGTGTCGCTGGTGTTTCATCCGCGCAATCCCTTATGTGCCGACCGTGCACATGAACGTGCGGTTCTTCATTGCGAGGAAGGCCGGCGAGCCCGACGTCTACTGGTTCGGCGGAGGCATGGACCTGACGCCCTACTATGCAACCGAGGAAGACGCGCACCACTTCCACGCGACCTGCAAGCAGGCACTGGCGCCGTTCGGCGCGGACAAGCACCCGCGCTTCAAGAAGTGGTGCGACGAATACTTCTTCCTCAAGCACCGCAACGAACCGCGCGGCATCGGTGGCGTGTTCTTCGACGACTTCCACGAACTCGGCTTCGACCAGAGCTTTGCGCTGATGCGCGCGGTCGGCGACGCGTTCCTCGATGCCTACGTCCCGATCGTCGAACGCCATCGCCACCGCGACTACGGCCCGCGCGAGCGCGAGTTCCAGGCCTACCGACGCGGCCGCTATGTCGAGTTCAACCTCGTGTTCGACCGTGGCACGCTGTTCGGCCTGCAGTCGGGCGGACGTACCGAGTCGATCCTGATGTCGCTGCCGCCGCTGGTGCACTGGAAGTACGACTGGCATCCCGAGCCCGGCAGTGCCGAGGCGCGGCTGTACACGGACTTTCTGCGGCCGCGCGAGTGGGCGTAGTCGCCAACGCCTGATGGAACCGATCGGCCTGCTCGGCGGCAGCTTCGACCCGATCCACGTCGGGCACCTGCAGCTTGCGCGCGACGCGCTGGCCAATCTGCCGATTGCGGAAATCCACCTGATTCCGGCGGCCCAGCCCTGGCAGAAGGAAGCGCTGACCGACGCGGTGCATCGGGCCCAGATGATCCGCCTGGCGATCGACAACGAGTTGCCGTTCACGCGCCGCCGCATGGTGCTCGACATGAGCGAGATCGAGCGCGGCGGCCCGACCTACACCATCGACACGCTGCGCGAGCAGCGCGGCCTCGTTGGCCCGGACACGCCGCTGGTGCTGATCATGGGCTCTGACCAGTTCGAGCGCTTCGAGACCTGGCGCGAATGGGAGCGCATCCCCGACCTCGTCCACCTGGCGATCGCGCGCCGCGCCGGCGCAGTGACCTCGCTCGGCCCCACGCTGCAGCGGCTGCGCGATGCGCGCTATCTGAAGTATCCCGGGGATCTCGTCGACAGCCCCGCCGGCCATATCGTCGATCTCGCGATGACACCGGTCGATGCTTCGGCCACGGAAGTCAGGCGCCTGCTCGCGCAGCCCGCGACACCGGCCGACGATGTACGGTTGGCCGCGATGGTCTCGCCGCCGGTGCTCGACTATATTCACTCGCATCGCCTCTACACGGGAACGCATGGACATTAGAAAGCTGCAGCGCGTCATCGTCGACGCGCTCGAGGACGTCAAGGGACAGGACATCAGGGTCTTCAACACGACGCATCTGTCGGACATGTTCGACCGCATCGTCATCGCCAGCGGAACGTCCAACCGGCAGACCCGCGCGCTCGCTTCGTCGGTGGCAGAAAAGGTCAAGGCCGCCGGCGGCGGTGTCATCAGCATGGAGGGCGAAGACACCGGCGAATGGGTCCTGGTCGATTGCGGCGACGCGGTCGTGCACGTGCTGCAACCAGCCATCCGTGCCTACTACAACCTCGAGGAAATCTGGGGCGACAAATCCGTGCGACTCAAGTCTTCCGCTCCGGCGTCGATAGCGGGTAAGAAGAGCCGCAAAGCGCCCGCGCGCCGGACCGCCTGAGCGACTCCCAACGACGGCAGTGGTGGCTGAATGAGGATCTCGATCGTGGCGATCGGGCAAAAGCAGCCGGCCTGGGCCGATGCGGCGGTAAACGACTATCTGGCTCGCTTTCCGGCGGACTTCAGTGTGGAACTCAAAGAATTGAAGGCAGAAGCCCGCACCGGACGCGCAGACGAGGGCGAGCGCTGCCGCGCCGCCGAAGCGAAGCGCCTGCGCGCGGCACTACCGGTCGGAAGCGCCGTAGTCGCACTGGACGAACGCGGCAAGGACTGGAGCACGCTGCAACTGGCCGACCAGTTGCGGCGCTGGCGCGACGGTGCCGAATCGGTCGCCTTCGTGATCGGCGGGCCGGACGGTCTGAACGATGCCTTCAAACGCGAAGCGCGCGTGCAACTGAAGTTGTCCAGCCTGACCCTGCCGCATGCACTGGCCCGCGTCGTGCTGGCCGAGCAGCTCTATCGAGCCTGGTCCATTCTCGCTCACCATCCGTATCACCGCGTCTGATGGCTACTCCCAGTCTGATGGCTACTCCCATCTACCTGGCTTCACGCAGCCCGCGACGACGCGAATTGCTGAAGCAGATCGGCGTGAAGTTCGATCCGCTGCTGCTGCGCCTCGCCACCCCGCGCGGACCCGATGTCGACGAGGCCCAGCACTGGCGATGAATCGCCGGCCGACTATGTCGAGCGCACCGCACGCGAGAAAGCCAGCTTCGGCCTCGAGGTGCTGAGCATGCGCTCGATGATCTTCCGTCCCGTACTGGCGGCCGATACGGTGGTGATCGTCGATGGCGAAGTGCTGGCCAAGCCGGCCAACCCGGACGAAGCCGCCGCCTTCATGCGCCGGCTCTCCGGACGCTACGCACGAGGTCCGCACCGCCATTGCACTGGCCATCCAGGGCCCGCTGCTGAACGCCACCTCGGTGTCCACCGTGACGTTCCGCGAACTCGACGACGAAGAGATCAAGCGCTACTGCGCGACCTCGGAGCCCTATGACAAGGCCGGCGGCTACGGCATCCAGGGGCTCGCCGCCGTGTTCGTCGAACGCATCGAAGGCAGCTACACCGGCGTCATGGGCCTGCCGCTCTTCGAGACCGCGCGGCTGCTGCAACAGGCCGGAATCCGCGTGCTGTAGCGCCGCTCACTGTACGCGACCCTGCGGGTCGCACGTGAACTCGCGGCGGGAAAGCAAGGTTGGTCGGCTGCACTCCGGAGCGGCCGCGCGCTCCGCCGAAGAACAACGGCGGGCACCCCACCCCGCGCTACAGCGAGCAAGCGGCTGATTCCTCATTGCCCTCCCCTCCGAGAGGTGAGGGTGACGGGGCATTGCACCCCTCGCCCGGCGAGGGGACGGGGGAGTGCCTGCCTTTGCTTCTCGGCGCAGCGCGCGGCCGCTCCGGAGCGCAGCCGACTGATCAGTCTTGTGCGGTTCACGCTTCTCGCGAACCGTACCGAAGCGAGTGCACGTGCAAGGCCCGGCAATGCCGGGCCTTGCGTACACTCGCGACGAAGACACTATGGAAGACATACTGATAAACATCACCCCGCAGGAGACGCGGGTCGCCGTGCTCGACGGCCGGCGTCGTGCAGGAACTGCACGTCGAGCGCAGCGCCCTGCGCGGGCTGGTCGGCAACATTTTCCTGGGACGCGTTGCGCGCGTGCTGCCTGGCATGCAGTCGGCGTTCGTCGACATCGGGCTCGAACGCGCGGCGTTCCTGCATGTCGCGGACATCTGGGAGTACCGGCAGTTCACGCAGGACAAGCCTCCGCCGATCGAACGCCTGATCCATGAAGGCGACACGGTGCTGGTGCAGGTCGTCAAGGATCCGATCGGCACCAAGGGCGCGCGGCTGTCGACGCAGGTCAGCCTGGCCGGCCGCATGCTGGTCTATCTGCCGCAGGACCCGCACATCGGTATCTCGCAGCGGATCGAGGACGAAGCCGAACGCACGCAGTTGCGCGACACACTGAAGCGGCTGGTGCCGCCCGACGAAAAGGGCGGCTACATCATCCGCACCAGTGCGGAGGACGCCACCGAGCAGGACCTGGCAAGCGACCTCGAGTACCTGCGTGTGCTGTGGACCCGCATCCTCGAGCGGCGCGCGGGCAGCAACGGCGCCGTCGACTGCTGTACCAGGAGCTGTCACTGGCGCAGCGCGTGCTGCGCGACATCGCGACCGAGGAGACGACGGCGATCAACGTCGACTCGCGCGAGAACTTCGTCAAGCTCGAGCAGTTCGCCACGCAGTTCGTGCCACGCGTCGCGGGCAAGCTGACGCACTACACGGGGGAGCGGCCGCTCTTCGACCTGTACTCGATCGACGCGGAGATCGAGCGCGCGCTGGGACGGCGCGTCGAGCTGAAGTCGGGCGGGTATCTGATCATCGACCAGACCGAGGCGATGACGACGATAGACGTCAACACCGGCGGCTATGTCGGCACGCGCAATTTCGACGACACGATCTACAAGACCAACCTCGAGGCCTCGCAGGCGATCGCGCGACAGCTGCGTCTGCGCAACCTCGGGGGAATCATCATCGTCGACTTCATCGACATGATGAACGTCGAGCATCGCGACGCGGTGCTGAGCGAGTTCAAGAAGGCGCTTGCGCGCGACCGTACGCGCATGACGGTGAGCGGATTCACGCAGCTCGGGCTGGTCGAGATGACGCGCAAGCGTACGCGCGAGTCGCTGGCGCATGTCCTGTGCGAGCCCTGCCCGATGTGCCAGGGCCGCGGCGAAGTCAAGACGGCGCGCACGGTGTGCTTCGAGATCCTGCGCGAGATCCTGCGCGAGGCGCGCCAGTTCGACGAGACGCGCGAGTTCCGCATCCTGGCGTCGCAGACCGTGATCGACCTGTTCCTCGAGGAGGAATCGCAGGCGCTGGCGATGCTGTCGGATTTCATCGGCAAACCGGTGTCGATGCAGGTCGAGTCGCTCTACAACCAGGAGCAGTACGACATCGTGCTGATGTAGTGGCGTTGTGGCGGCTCAGCGCGGCGCGCGTATCAGCAGGCGCGAGGCGTCGATGACGCGTTCGGCCGGCAGGCGATCCAGGCACTCCGAGTGACTCTCGCGATGCCGGTCGCAGCCTTCGAGCTGGCACGGCACGCAGGGCAGATCCGGGTTTTGCATCAACAGCACATTGCCGCGGCGCTGCTGCTCCGCGACCTGCGCGTAGGGTGAACCGTCGCGCGCAGGCCAAGGACCCCAGATTGCCGGATCAGTCGGGCCATAGATCGCCACGGTCGGCGTTCCGCAGGCAGCGGCAAGGTGTGTCGTCGCGGTGTCAGGCCCGACGAAGAGCGCAGCTCCGCGCAGAACGTCCGCCGTCTGTGCCATCGACCATCGGCCGTCGACCCGCACGAACGTGTCTTCGGCCACGTCGGTCAGCACGGTATCGAGATAGGCTCGTTCGGTCGCACCCGGTCCACCGGTGATCACGACACGCAGCCCCTGCCCTGCAAGAGAACGAATCAGTTCACGCCATCCCTCGCGGGTCCACTGCTTGTAGCGCCAGCGTGGCGATGGATGCACGACCGCGTACCGGTTCGCTGTCGGATCGAAACCGAGCGCGGCACCTAGCTCGGGCGGCCCCCAGCCGGCCGAGGGCGGTACGACGATCGTCGCCGCGTCCAGTCCCAGCAGCGCGGCGATACGCTGGTTCTCCAGTACGCGTGCAGCGCCGCCGTCGAATACGGCATAGCGATCAAGCAACGCGCGCTTCCACCACGACTTGCCCGCGTCCGGCGACACGAGTCCGATCCGCTGACGGCCGGCCGCCCAGCCGAACAGGAACGGCCGTGTCCCGGTCTGCGCGATGACTGCAAGATCGTAACGACGCCACAGTGCCATGGCCTGACGGAAGGTGGCGCCGGCACTCGCCGACTCCGCCACCGCCAGCACCTGCGCCACGTCGGGGTTGCCGTCGAATACGCCTTCAGTCCCGGCAAACACCAGCACGTCGATCGCGCTGTCGGGCCAGCGCTGTTTGATCGATCGCACCAGCGGCGTCGACAGCAGAGCGTCGCCGAGGAAGCGCAGCGTGACCACGAGCACACGCCGCGGCGGTCGATCGAGTTTCATGGCCACGCCGTTCACGCTTGCGCCAGCGCCTGATCGATCGCGCTTAGCACCTGCGCGATGCCCGGCCATGAGCCGTTGTCTCCGACGCAGACGGCTCGCTTCGACCACGGACCGGTGCGCTTCCGGTCTGTGACGCCGAAGATCGTGACCTGGCGTGCGCCCACCGCGGCGGCGACGTGGCTCGACCCCGAGTCGTTGGCAATCACGACCGCGGCCCTATGCGCCAACGCCGCGTACACGCCCAGCGGCACCGGCCGCAACAGTGTCGCTCCGGGCAGCGCCGTGCGCACTGCGTCAGCCTCCTGGGCAGGGGGCGCAACAACCGCCTGCAGTCCACGTTGCTGCAACTCAGGCATGAGCGCGGCGAAATGCGCCCAGTGCTTCACCTGACCATGGTGCAGCCCGGTGGCGATCGGCGCCAGCAAGGCGTAGGCCCCTGCCACACCCTGCTCGCGCAAGTCCTTCTGCGCATGGGCCTCGTGCTCTCCGGTGACCGGCAGTCCCAGATCGGTCGGCACGGGGTATTCGCCGCGACTGCCCCAGGCCCTCAACGCGCCCACCGCGGCCGTGTGAAAACGCTCGACCTCGTGCAGCGGACCCGGGTCCTGAATCGGCCAGCGCAGAAGCATGCGACGACCATCGCCCGCCAGTCCGGCGCTGGGCACACCCGCCAGCGCAAACCCCAGTGCGGAACCGAACGAATTGGGCAGGATGAGTCCGCACACATCGCCCTTCGTTCGGCGCAACGCGCGCACGCGCGTGCGATCGGCAAAGGCGCGGCCCTCGATGACCACGTACGGCAGGCGCAGGCCGGCGAAAAGACTCTCGCCCCACGCCTTGCCCACGAGGGCACATGGCCATCCGGCCACCTGCAGCGCATGGATGGCCGGCAGTGCCATGCAGGCGTCGCCGACGTGATTCGGCAGACGGACAAGTACTGTCGTCACGCCGACGTCATCTTGCGCCCGGACGCGGCGGGTGCGTCGCGGCCCGGCACCGGCCGGGCCAGCATGGCTGCGAGGAAGAACGCGAGCAGGTGCCCCTCGGCGAAGGTCTGGAAATGCGAACTCAGCAGGGACGTGGCGCACCACGCCAGCAGCATGCCAACGGCAATGATGCGCGTGCGCCCGCCGTCACCACGATCCGACAGGGCGAGCACGATGAACGCGAGGAACGAAACCAGTCCCAGGATGCCCTGCTCCGCGAGAAAGAAGAGGTACTGGTTGTGCGGATCGCCCGATGACAGCACGCGCCAGTCCGTGTACTTGTCCTTCACGTGAGCGCCATACGCGCGCTCGAAGCCACCGCTGCCGACGCCGAGCCAGGGATGCTCCTGGACCAGTTCCAGCGTGTTCTCGTAGAGGTTCGCGCGGATGCCCATCGGCGTCTTGATGCCGGCGGTGGTCATGGTGCGCCATTCGCGGACGGCTGAGTCCAGTCGATCGCGCGCCAGCGGCGACAGCGCCAGCGCGCCGGCGAAAAGAACGCCGAGGGTTGCGACCAGCGCGAGCTGACGCCAGCCGCGGACCCGGCCCGCGACCAGCACTGCGAGCATCACCGCGAGCGCGAGGTAGCCGCTGCGCCCCGGCGTGACGAACGCCATGTTCAACGCGAACAGCGCCGCCGCCCCCGCCGCGGCCCAGCGCCACTTCGGTGCGAGCGCCTGTTCGAGCGCCATCATCAGCGCCAGGAACGCGGCAGTCGCAAATGCCATCGACTGCGCGCTGTGATTGCGCAGCAGCGAACCCGCCAGATCCGTGACCTCGGTCGGCAAGCGGCCGGTGACGGCAACCACCGCGAACGAAACGAGCACAGCCACCGTGCAGACACCGACATAGGCGACGACGATGCGTCGCTTCCACAAGGCCGGGCCGAACAGCGCGAGCAGCACCGGAACGATCCACAGCTTGCGCCACGTCCAGAACGCGCGCAGACGTTCGCTCCAAGGCACGTCGCTCCACAGCATGCCCAATGCGACCACTGCCACGACGAGCGCGGCGCCGAGCGCGAGCGGCTGCCTGATGGCCTGCCGCAGACGCTCCGTCGCCTCGCCGCTGGCAAAGAAGCAGACCAGCATCACGACGATCGCTGCGTTGCCGAGCGGCGGCGAGATCATCACCGTGCAGGCGCCAACCACGGCCGCCCAGCGCGACACCTCGATCCAGCGCGACGATCGGGATTGCTCGCCAGGGTTCAAGGTCCGTTCCGACCCGATGCTCAGCGCCATAGCTGGTAAAGATACTTGCGCCGAAAGCGTTCGAGGCGGTAGCGCAGGCCCTGCAGCCAGTTCGGCGGCGCTGACTCCAGCGAGGTACGGAACATTCCGAGCTTGCTGCCTTGCTCGACCACCGGATCCTCGAGCCACAGGAAGCGGATGCCCGCCGCCGTGTCGACCGTGTCGAACACGACGTCGATCGGCTTGATCATCGGCTGTGCCTTGATGTGCGCCAACCTGAGCGCCGCTTCCTGCGCGCCGATCAGATAGGAATCAGTGAAGCGGCCCTTGGACGCCGGATAGATTCGCCGCCCCGGCTCGCGCTGACTGGCGGGCGTATAGAAATTACCGCCCGTGCCTAGGTAGATCGATGTACGGCCGCGGCTGGTCGCGCGTTTCGGCTAGCGCGGCCCGTACGCCGTCGAGGAAGTCGTCGGCCAAGACGACATCGTCCTCCAGCACTAGGCAGTGCTGCCAGCCGCGCTCGACGACCCGCTCGAGCACGGCAATGTGCTTCAGCGCACACGACTTCTGTCCGCGGTTCAGTTCACTGCCCGCAAACCAGCGACGGTCGAGCTCGGGCGTGATCTCGTCGGCGTCGAAATCGTGGACGAACTCGCCGGCAAGGCCGAAACGCGCAAGCTGCGCTTCGACGTGCCGCCGGCGTTCGACGAAGTCCTTGACGTTGATGATCAGGATCGAATCGAGGCCGAGCGCACGCAGCGCGCCCGCCTCCGCCACCTCGCGACCGGCACTGGCAGTCACTTGCGCGGCAGGCGCCCGAGCAGGTAGAACTCGTCGTTCGGCCGCATGCTGATCAGGTTGGCCATGCGGTTCGACAGTGCGAAGAACGCCGCAATGGCGCCGATGTCCCAGATGTCCTCGTCGCTGAAACCGTGCGCGCGCAGCGGCTCGAAATCCGACGGCTCGATCGAGGCCGAATCGGTCGCGACCTTGAGCGCAAAGGCGAGCATCGCGCGCTGGCGCGGCGTGATGTCGGCCTTGCGGTAGTTGGTCGCCACCTGGTCCGCGACAGCGGGTTCTTCTCGTAGACACGCAGGATCGCGCCATGGGCCACGACACAGTACACGCAGTCGTTCGCACCGCTGGTCGCCACGACGATCATTTCCCTGTCGCCCTTGGTCAGTCCCGACTCGCGCAGCATCAGTGCATCGTGATAGGCGAAGAAGGCGCGGAACTCGTCGGGACGATGCGCCAACGTCAGGAAGACGTTGGGCACGAAGCCGGCCTTGTCCTGCACTTCCCGGATGCGCTGGCGGATGTCCTCAGGCAATTCGGCCAGTTCGGGCACAGGCCAGCGACTGATCGGTCGGGTGGGTGGGGTCATTGCGCTTCCTCCAGCGGGGTGTCGGTCGTCGCGAACTGGATACCGTGCAGTCGCGCGTACAGACCGCCCTGGCCGATCAGTTCGCGGTGCGAGCCGATTTCGACTACGCGCCCGCGCTCGAGCACGACGATGCGATCGGCACGCTCGATCGTCGACAACCGGTGCGCGACGACAAAGGTGGTCCGCCCGTTCATCAGCCGCTGCAACGACGCCTGGATGTAGCGCTCGGACTCCGAATCGAGCGCGGACGTCGCTTCGTCGAGCAGCAGGATCGGCGCATCCTTCAGCAGCGCGCGCGCAATTGACAGGCGCTGGCGCTGCCCGCCCGAGAGCTTGACCGCGTTCTCGCCGATGCGAGTCTCGAATCCTGCCGGCAGCGAATCGATGAATGGCAGCAGGTAGGCCGCGTCCGCGGCCTCGCGTATGCGTTCGACAGTCGCATCGCGCTGCGCGCCGTAGGCAATGTTGGCGGCAATGGTGTCGTCGAACAGCACGACGTCCTGCGACACCAGCGCGACCTGGCGACGCAGGCTGTCGAGCGTCAGTTGCTCCAACGGGACTCCGTCCAGGAGGATCTCGCCCGCCGTCGGCCGGACGAAGCGCGGCACCAGATGGACCGCCGTGGTCTTGCCCGCGCCGGACGGTCCGACAAAGGCCACCATCTCGCCCGGCCGCACCAGCAGACTGAAGTCCGTCAATGCATCAGCATCGGTACCTCCGTACCGGAACGACACGCGACGGAACTCGACCTCGCCGCGCGACCGGCCGATGTCACGCGTTCCGGCGTCCGCTTCGGGGGCCGTGTCGATCATCCGGAAGACACTCTCGGACGCTGCCGCCATCCGTGCGAGCGGGCCGTTGAGCGATGACAGGTGGCGCAGCGCCGGCAGCAGCAGCAGCGCCGCCGCGAGAAACGTGGCGAAATCGCCCGGCGACATCCGCGTGTTCTTTGCCTGCCACAGCGCCACCGTCATCACGATCGCCACCCCGATGGCGCCGAGCACCTGCGCGATGGGCGTCGCCGCTGACCAGGCGACCTGCATGCGCATTGCGAACCCGCGCAGCTTGTCGTTGATCTGCCGGAAGCGGCCGCTTTCGTAGTCCGCGCCCTCGTACACCTTGACCACGCGCTGGCCTTCGTGCGCCTCCTGGATCGCGCGCGTCATTTCGCCAAGCATCGCCTGGTTTTCAAGGTTGAGGCGGCGCAGCCGGCGGCTGAACGCGCGCAGCGCGATGCCGATCGGCGGCGCAACGACCATGGTCAACAGCGTCAGTTGCCAGTTGTAGTAGAAAAGCATGACGAGCAGGCCGATCACGATCAGCGAGTCGCGCACGGCCGAGCTCATCACCTCGGCCGCGAGATTGAGCGCGTTGCTCGCCTCATTGACGAACTTGGAAATCACGATGCCCGAGGGTGTGTTCTCGAACGTCGATGTCGGCCAGTGCAGCATGCGGTCGAACATCGACATTCGCAGGTCGACCAGCACCGCCTGCGAGACCCGGTTCAGCAGGTACGAACCGCCGAAGATCGCCAGGCCGCGCACGACGAACAGACCGACGAACGCGATCGGCATCCAGATGACCGAGGCAAAGTCCTTTTGGAACATCGCCTGGTCGGTCAGAACGCCGGCCAGGCGTGCGATCAGCGGTTCGGTGGCGGCACTGATGGCGGTCGCGATGAGCCCGTACACCAGCAGGCGTCGATGCGCCAGCACCATGCGCAGCAGGCGGCGCAGGTTCGGATCATCGAGCAGGCGGGGGTGGGCTGAACTCATGTCGCGGAGGCGGCGCTCGCCCGCAGACCGAGCCCGTGCGCGCGCAATGCGTAGTGTATGCGAACACGCTCGCACTCTCGGCGGCGGTGCTGCCGTTAAGCTTGCATCTGGAACTTGAAGCGGCGACTTCGAGAGGGCACCTGGACCGGCAATGGCGCGCATTTCCGTCTACATCATTGCGTACAACGAGGCCGACAAGATCGAGGCGGCGCTGAAGAGCGTCGTCTGGGCCGATGAAATCGTCGTGGCCGACTCCTTTTCGACTGACGGCACGCCCGAGATCGCCCGCAAGTACACCGATCGCGTGCTGCAGCTGCCCTTCGAAGGCTTCGGCAAGTTGCGCAACGACGTGCTCGGCCAACTGGAAGGAGACTGGATCTTCTCGCTCGATGCGGATGAACGCTGCACCGAGGCGGCCGCAGCAGAGATCCGGCGCATTGTCGCGCTGCCCGACGCGGCCGATGCCTACCGCGTCCCGCGGCGTAACTTTTTGCTCGGACGCTGGATTCGTCATTCCGGCTGGTATCCGGACTACCGGCAGCCTCAGTTGTTCCGCCGCGGCAAACTGCGCTACACAGCCGATGCGGTGCACGAGTCCTATGTCCTCGACGGCACACTGGGTACCATGACTGAACCGATTGCGCAGGTGCCGTTCAAGGATCTCACGCAGATCGTGCACAAGATGCAGCGCTATTCGACACTCGGCGTCGAACGCCTGGCCCAGCGCAACACGCGGGTGTCGATGGGCAAGGCGCTCGCCCACGGTCTCGGTGCATTCTTCCGCCACTACATCATGCGGCTCGGCTTCCTCGACGGGTGGGCCGGATTCGTCATCGCTTTCTCCAACTTCGAAGGCACCTTTTATCGCTATGCCAAGTACACCGAACGCATGCAAGACCTGACGCGCGAGCCACCGCTTCCACCCAGCCTGAAGAACTGACACCCGCCCCGAATCCGCGATGTCCATCTCGGTGGTCGTGACCACCTACAACCGGCCCGATGCGCTGCGGGCTGTCCTCGACGGCCTGAGTGCGCAGACCGACCGCGCGTTCGAAGTGCTGGTCGCCGACGACGGTTCGCGCGACGACACGCGCGAACTGGTCGAGTCCTTTGCCCGCGGGGCGCCGCTGCCAGTGCGGCATGTGTGGCAGGAGGACCGCGGCTTCCGCGCCGGTGCGGCGCGCAACCGTGCGACGGCCCTGGCCTACGGTGACTATGTCGTGTTCCTCGACGGTGACTGCGTGCCGCGACCAGAGTTCATCGAGCGTCACCGTCGGCTGATCCGGCGGGGATGGATGGTCGCCGGCAATCGTGTGCTGCTGTCGGAGTCGTTCACGAAGGAGGCGCTGGCGGCGCATACGCCGGTGCACCTGTGGACGGACGAACAGTGGCGGACTGCGCATCGACGTGGCGACATCAATCGGACGCTGCCGCTGCGCCACCTCGGGCTCGGACCGCTGCGCAAGCTGGCGGCGTCACGGTGGCAGCGCGTGCGCACCTGCAATCTCGGTGTATGGCGTCGCGACCTCAAGCGCGTCAACGGCTTCGACGAGGCCTTCGAGGGCTGGGGCTACGAGGACTCCGATCTCGCCGTGCGGCTGATCAATGCCGGCGTGCGGCGCAAGGAAGGAGCGTACGCGACCGGCGTGCTGCATCTGTGGCACCACGAGAACGACCGGCGCGCCGAGGGTGACAACTGGAATCGCCTGCAGCAGCGCATCCGTGATCACGCCACCTGGGCCGAACGCGGACTCGATCAGTATCCGGGCATCGCCTGACGCCGGCTAGCGGGCACACTGCGGCGCGCTGCGCCCTGGTGTGCACAGGTCGCGATCGAACCAGATCTCGAAGGTGTCGGTCGTCGGATTGACGTTGCGCAGGGTTTGCACTGCGACCGCCTCGCCATCGGCGTCGCGGACCACCTTGGCGATCCAGCGGGCAAAGCCACGCTCGCTCTTGCCCTGCACGCGAATCTGGCTGCTCGCCGGAGCGCGTTCGCCCACCAGTTCGATACCCGGAGCGTCATACCCGGCGACGCGCAGCCGTACCGCCAGCGCCTCGGCCATCGGCCGCTGTGCCTCGTTGGCGATCTGGATAAATGCCACCGGTCGACGCGAAGCGGACGCATCGAGCAGCTTTTGCACCTTGTCGACCTGGATGGACGTTAATGGGCCGATTCGACCGGCGACAGAGAGCAAGTGTTCGATCGATGCGCGATTGACGCTCAAAGTACCGGGCAAGGCGGATTGCAGTAAAACCAGCGTATTGATGACCCCGGACCTGGACTCATTCGTCATCAGATCACCAATTGCGGCGATCTCTGGACTCTTGCTGGCTTCCCGCAGGAGCCGCGTTTCATCACGAGTCAAGCCCGGCGCCACTTTGCTCAACAACTGCGACAGGGCGGTGTCGACGGCGATAGGAATTGCGTCGGATAACAACTCCGGCGAAGTCACAAGGCTGGTCGTCGCAGCAATCCTTTCCTCGCTTGACGTGCCGAACATCTTGTCGACCAGATCCTCGGCTTTCCGCCGTGTTTCGGCCGATGGCGGGACCGGTGGCGGTCGAGCCGCAACCGTTTCCGGTTTCAGGGCGGGTACCGTGATCGGTGACGATGCCATAGTCTGTGCGGGCGGCTTGTCCCCCAGCCCCTTAGGGACTTGTGGCGCGCCTCCGCTCGATGTCGGCGCACGCACAATGGCCGTAGGCTCTGCGGCTGGACTCAACGCGGCTACCCGGGCGCGCGCTTCGGATTCCTGCGCGGCGTCAAGCCCCGTACGTGCTGCCAATGCGCGTTCGAACGATGCAAGCGCCAGCGCGGGTTGCCCGAGCTGCGCATAGACGTGAGCCAAGTAGAAGCTCGATCGCGCGTGCCCTGGACGCAGCGCGATCGCATCGAGAAAGAAGTTGCGCGCCGACTCCAGATTCGGCTCGCGTGCGAATTGCTGCTCGAGTCCTGCGCGAAAATTGCGATCGGCCATTTCAGACTGTTGCCACTGGTACGCGGCGAATCCACCGACAACGGCGACCAGCACTGCGGTACCAATTACCAGCAGGCGGCGACTACCTTTCCAGCGAATCCGGCGCCCGTCCGGCGGCGGACGCTGCGGTGCCTGTCCGAGACGCGTTCGTACTTCGTACAGGAGGTGCTGAAGAGAACCGTCGGTCGCTTCGCCTTCCCAATCGATGAGGTCGAGCGTGTGGATTTGTCCGAAGCCCAGAGGCAGCGCCACTTCCTCGATGCGAACGGGCAGCAGCTTCCCCATCTCGAGCGCGCGCGTCGACTCGTCGCGAACGAAGCCCGATTTCACCGAATCTCTCGACCACAACACGATGACGGTGCGCGCATCGAGGAGTTCGCGCTCGATCGCGGTCGCGAACTCCGTACCTCCTTTGAGCTCCCGATCCCACCAGACCGTCAGCCCTCCGCTCTCCAGCGCGGCGGCCAGGTCGGACGCCGTGTCCCTGTCTTCGCGCCCATAACTGATGAAAATGTCGCTCACGACCCCGGCCTCTTCGCGATCTCAGGCATAGCGGAAACCGGCTCCGCGGACGCGCGACTGGTTGCGCAGGTCCGCGATCAGGCAATCGTCGGGCCGCACGCGCCAGTCCTCTGGCAACGCCACGTCCACCGTCCCGGCGGCGCTGCTGTACGACACCACGACCCGGCAGCCGGCTGCGCCACTGCCGTTGCCCGGGACGCGATACGGGCTGAGCGCCTCGCGCAGGCGCGCCACGTCACCGGCGCCATCCAGTTCGATCCACAGTCGGGCGGCGGCCTTGGCACGAGCTTCGGTCAGGTCCATCAGGTCATCGGCGGAGATCGACAGCCGCTGCGCGAACTCGTCAAAGCGCACCTTGCCCACCACAAACAGCAGCTGGTCCTCCTTGAGCAGCGCGCGCTTGCGATCGTACAGTTCGGAAAACACCATCAGCTCAAGCTGCGCGGTGCCGTCGTCGAGCACGACGACACCCATGCGGCCGCGCCGCGTGTTCTGGCTGCGCGCCGACACGATCACTCCGGCGAGCTTGACCTGGTCACGCGCCTGCCGGACCTCGACCAGCGGCGTCGGCGCAAGCAGCCGCGCCTCGGTCGCGTACTCGCGGAACAGGTGTCCGGAGAAGTAATAGCCGAGCGCGAGCTTTTCGTTCGTCAGGCGTTCACGCTCGCTCCAGGGTGTGGCCCTGACGTAGTCGATATGCCGCGCCGATGCCTCGCCGCCGCCGAACAGGCTCGCCTGTCCCGCGCTGGCGGCCGCACTGTCCGCCGCCTCGATCGCGCGCCCGACCGTGGCCAGCAGCGTGGCGCGATCATCGTGCAGCCGGTCGATCGCTCCGGCGCGCACGAGCGCCTCGACCACGCGCCGGTTGACCACGTGCTTGTCGACGCGCGCACACAGGTCGAACAGGCTCTCGAACGGTCCGCCCGTCGTTCGCGCGGCCAGGATCGCCTCGATCGCACCCTGCCCCGTACCCTTGATCGCGCCGAGGCCGTAGCGGATGGTCTTCATGTCCACCGGCTCGAAGCGCCATCCACCGGCATTGACGTCGGGGGCCTGTACCGTCAATCCGAGAGCCTTGCAGTCCTCGATCAGGTCCTTCACCTTGTCGGTGTCGTCCTTCACCGCGGTCAGGTTGGCCGCCATGAACGCTGCCGGATAGTGCGCCTTGAAATACGCCGTCTGGTACGCGACGACGGCATAGGCAGCCGAGTGGCTTTTGTTGAATCCGTAGCCGGCGAACTTCTCCATCAGGTTGAATAGCTCGGTCGCGGTGTTCGCGTCCACACCCTGCTTGCCCGCGCCCTCGACGAAGATCGAGCGCTGCTTCGCCATCTCCTCGGGCTTCTTCTTGCCCATCGCCCGACGCAGCAGGTCGGCAGCGCCGAGCGAATAGCCGCCCACGACCTGCGCGATGCGCATCACCTGTTCCTGATAGACCATCACGCCATAGGTCTCGGCGAGGATAGGTTCGACCGAAGGATGCAGGTACTCGACGCGCTGGCGTCCGTGCTTGCGCTCGATGAAGTCCGGGATCAGGTCCATCGGACCCGGCCGGTACAGGGCATTGAGCGCGATAAGGTCCTCGAGGCGGTCGGGCTTGGCGCGCTTGAGCAGTTCGCGCATGCCGCGCGATTCAAACTGGAAGATCGCCGCGGTCGCCGCCTGCTTGAAGACGTCATAGGTCTTCGCATCGTCGAGTGGCAGGTTGTCCAGTCTGAGATTGAATGCCGGATCGAGCTGCCGCACGTACTGCAGCGTCAGGTCGAGGATCGTCAGCGTCGTCAGGCCGAGGAAGTCGAACTTGACCAAGCCGATCGCTTCGACATCGTCCTTGTCGAACTGGCTGATCGCGGCACCCTGCGCACCCGGGGCGCAGTACAGCGGGCAGAAGTCCGTCAGCTTGCCCGGTGCAATCAGCACGCCGCCCGCATGCATGCCGACGTTGCGCGTCAACCCCTCGAGCGGACGTGCGAGCGCGATGAGTTCCTGGTTTTCCTCGTCGTTGTTGACGGCCTCGGCGAACGCCGGCTCTTCACGAAGCGCACGATCGAGCGACCACGGGTCGGCCGGGTTGTGCGGGATCAGCTTCGAAAGCTGGTCGCACTTCGTGTACGGCAGGTCGAGCACGCGACCGGCGTCGCGCACCACCGCTTTCGCGCCCAGCGTGCCGAAGGTGGCAATCTGCGAGACGGCTGCCGCTCCGTACTTCTGCTTGACGTAGTCGATCACGCGATCGCGGTTGTCCTGGCAGAAATCGATGTCGAAATCGGGCATCGACACCCGCTCGGGGTTCAGGAAGCGCTCAAACAGCAGCCCGTAGCGCAGTGGATCGAGATCGGTGATTCCGAGCGAATACGCGACCAGCGAGCCGGCGCCCGAGCCCCGACCCGGCCCCACCGGGATGCCGTTGCCTTTGGCCCAGTTGATGAAGTCGGCAACGATCAGGAAGTAGCCGGAAAAGCCCATCTTCGCGATCGTCTTCAGTTCGAGATCCAGGCGCGTCGCGTACTCCGGTCGCCGCTGCGCACGGACGACGTCGTCCGGGTAGAGCAACTGCAGCCGCTGTTCCAGTCCGGCGCCTGCGAGGTCGCGGCAATGATCGTCGAGCGTGACGCCGGCAGGCGTCGGAAACGGCGGCAGCCGCGCCTTGCCGAGTTCGAGCGTGAGGCTGCAGCGGCGCGCGATCTCCACCGCGTTGGCCAGGGCTGCCGGTACATCGGCAAACAGTGCGGCCATCTCGGATCGGGTCTTGAAGTATTGCTCGCGCGTGAAGCGTCTCGGTCGACGTGGATCGGCGAGCGTGTAGCCCTCGGCGATGCAGTAACGCGCTTCGTGTGCGCGGAAGTCGTCCGGTCCGAGGAACTGGATCGGGTGGGTGGCCACGACGGGCAGATGCTGCTTGAGCGCCAGGGCCAGCGTCGCGAGCGTGCAGGCCACGTCGCGCGAGTCGCCCGTGCGCTGCAGTTCGAGATAGAAGCGGCCAGGAAACAACGCCGCCAGCCGCTGTGCGGCCAGTATGGCGGCATCGGGCCGGCTGGCCATCAGATGCGCGCCGACTTCGCCGTGCCGTGCACCGGACAGCGCAATCAGCCCCGTTGCGCACGCTCCGGAGTCGGCCTCGAGCCACTCGAGTCGCAGTTCCGCACGGTTGCGATGCTGGTTTTCGAGGAAGGCCCGCGTCAGCAGCGTGCAGAGATTCAGGTACCCGGAGCGATCCTGCGCCAGCAGCAACAGGCGGTAGGGGTTGTCGCGGTCGACATCGTTCGTGACCCAGACGTCGCAGCCGAGAATCGGCTTGACCCCCTTGCGCCGTGCAGCCTGGTAGAAGCGCACCGCGCCAAAGACATTGGCACTGTCCGTCAGGGCCAGAGCGCCCTGGCCGTCCGCCGCCGCCTTGGCCACCACATCGTCGATGCGCACGATGCCGTCGACAACCGAGAACTCCGAATGCAGGCGAAGGTGGACGAACTGCGTACCGCTCATGACAAGGATTCTGCCACCCGCCGGTCACCTCCTCTGTGGATAAGCGGTCGCGTCAGCGCATTCATGCCCTAAGGCGTTGATCTGAAACGCTGGAATGAGCGGTGCTTTTCCGCCCAGCAGCGATATCGCCGGTGCATCGGACCGGTTATCGTTTCCGACGCCCTGAGGGAGTGCCTTGATGCTTCGACTTCTGATCGCCATCGTCTGCGTGCTGCCGTGCCTGGCAGTCGCGCAGAGCATTTACAAGGTTCAGTTGCCCGACGGCAGCATCATGTTCACTGACACGCCACCGCCGGGCGCCAAGGTGCTCGAAGAGCGGGAGGCGAAGTCCACCCCTCGACCCACTGCACGTACCGCTACGCCGACGAGCGGTGCAACCCGGCAAACCGTGCCCGGCCCATTGGGTGAACCGGCACCCGCGGCCGCACCCAAGGTTCGGCCGATCGACGCAGCAATGCAGGAAATCGATGCCGCGGAGCGCGCAGTGCAGGTCGCCAAGCGACGTCTCGAACTGGGCCGTGAACCGCTTCCTGGCGAACGGCTCGGATTGGCCGGTGGCGGCAGCCGCCTGTCCCCCGACTACGAGGCGCGCGTTGCAGGCCTGGAACGGGAAGTGGCCGATGCCGAGTCGCGCCTGACCAAGGCCCACGCGGCGAGGAACGCGGCGCGGTAGTCGCGCGGGTCCGGCGCTATCAGCGCGCAGCAGTTCAGCTAAGCGAAGTCCGCAACTTTAGGGCGAATTCAAGAGCGGAAGCCGGTCTTCATCCGGCGTTTGCCGCGCCTCGACGCCGGCTACCTTTGCGGCCGTCCTTGCAGCCGCTCAGGAACGCATGCTGGAGATTCTCGTAGGTATGGTCGTGTTCGCCGTGATGCTGGCGTTTGTTGCCGGAGTCACGCTGGTCGTGTTGCGTGCACGATCCCGGAACACACTTCCCGCCGGTCGCTGGCCCTTCAGCCTGCGCAGGCCCCTGTCGGAGCCGGAGCAGGTGCTCTATTACCGTCTTTGCCAGGCATTGCCTGGCCACCTGGTGCTCGCGCAGGTCGGCCTCTCACGCTTTCTGGCCGTAAAGAAAGGACACGATCCACGCGCATGGCACAACCGCATCAATCGCATGAGCATCGACTTTCTCGTGTGCAACAAGGACGCGAGCGTGGTTGCTGCGATCGAGCTTGACGACGCAACGCACCCGCGTCTCGACCGTATCAGTGCCGACGAAAAGAAGGAGCGGGCGCTCGAGGCCGCGGGTGTGCGCCTGATGCGCTGGAATGTCGACGCAATGCCCGACGAAGCGGCGATTCAGGCGGCGATTGCGGCCGGATCGACCGACCGCAGGACCCGGACGTCGACTGGACAACCGTCGGAATCCGCAGCCTATCGACCGGCTTAAGCCGACCTGGCAGACCGTTGGGTCCTGGTTCCGAATCCCGAGTCGCCGCATCCATCGTTGCCTGACCAAACAAGCAAAAGAGGCGAAGCGCGCCATCGGAAGGTTCGACGCCACGTCGGATTTGATTACAGGCACCCTCCCCAAGGGCGGAACAGATGCACCTAAGGCGTTGATTCTTTTGAGTTGGCCCGACATGTGCTTACGGTGAGTGTGGTTGATCCACCGAGGGGTAGGCGATGGCCAAACGCAATGTAGTACTGGGCGCTCTGCTGGCTGTGGCGAGCCCGTTCTTGATGGGCAGTGCTGTGGCCGTGCCCGTCACTTGGACAGACTGGCTCACCATCTCCAGTCCCAACGCACTGGGCAACATGGGCGGAGTGACCGTCACCGCCACGGCGACCAGCGGCAACATGGACGGCCCTTCGCAGACCGCGTGCGGAAACAACTGGTGGACGGAACCCGATCCCAGCAATCCGGCCTATACCGGTGGCAGCGTCAGCAATGCGCCTACACCCTGTGAACAGGTCGGCCTGAACTCGCCGGTCTCGATCACTGTTTCGTTTTCGGCTCCGGTCACCGATCTCTACATGGCGCTGCTGAGCGTTGGACAGCCGAGTCTCACGGTCACTTACGACTTCGACACGGCTTTCACGATCGACAGCGAGGGCCGCGGCTTCTGGGGCGATGGCAGTTATGTGCTGGGTGCTGGCGATACGCTGGCGATGAACGAATTCCATGGCGTACTGGCCTTTGCCGGTCCGATCTCGTCACTGACCTTCACGACCTCGCCCAACGAGTACTGGCACGCCTTCACGTTCGGCTTCGCCGACACAGCGGTTCCGGAGCCAGGCACGCTGGCGCTGTTGAGCCTTGGTTTCGCCGGCCTGGCGTTTGCGCGTCGGCGCAGTCGCTGAGCAGCGCGCCTCACAAAGAACAGACCCGCCCTCGTGGCGGGTTTTTTCTTGCTGCGGCGTCGCCAGGCAACGCTCGCGAATCGCAGTTGCCTGCGATCGGCAACCATTGCGACATGCCTCACTTGTCGCACTGCAAAACTGCAGGATTCGTCATACGAAACGAGCCCCAGACGCACAACGGCCCGCACAAGGCGGGCCGTCCTGCAACTGGCGTCCCCTACGAGATTCGAACTCGTGTTATCGCCGTGAAAGGGCGGTGTCCTAGGCCTCTAGACGAAGGGGACCGGTTCAATTCAAAGCCCGCGTGAGCGGGCTTTGGAAGCGGTCTTTGGTGGAGGTAAGCGGGATCGAACCGCTGACCTCTTGCATGCCATGCAAGCGCTCTCCCAGCTGAGCTATACCCCCACGGAGAGCCGCGGAGTATAGCCGTTTTCAGATCGGCCTCGCAATCGAGCCGCCCCTCTATCCGGCGTCCCGCTCGAGTGCAGCGTCGAGCCGGGCCACTACGGCGTCGCGTCCGATCAGTTCGAGCACCGCATCGATCGACGGCGTCTGCGTCTGGCCGGTGACGGCCACGCGCAACGGCACCGCCACCTGCGGCATCTTGACCTTCAATTCGCCGACGATCTGCTTGATCAGGCCGCTGATCGCGGCTCGTTCCCAGGTCAAATCGCCGGCTCGCCCGCGAAACATCCGGATCGCCTCGCGGCCGGCACCCTGCAGGTGTTCGGCGAGCAGTGCCGGTTCGCATGCGACGCCCCGATAGAACAGCAGGGCGGCATCGGCCAGTTCGTTCAGGGTCCGCGAACGCTCCTTCAGCAGGGCGACCACGCGTTCGAGTGCCGGTCCATTCGCGAGCACGCCGCCACGCGCTTCGACGCGCGGCGCAGCAAGCCGAGCCAGGCGCGCGTTGTCGGCTTCCTTCATGTACTCGCCGCTCAACCACAGCAGCTTGTCGAGGTTGTACTGCGCCGGCGCCCGGTTGACATGTTCGAGGTCGAACCACTCGACCAGCTGCTCCCGCGTGAATTTCTCGGCATCGCCGTGGCTCCAGCCTAAGCGAGCAAGGTAGTTGAACAGTGCCTCGGGCAGGAATCCGTCATCGTCGTACTGCAGCACACTCACGGCGCCGTGGCGTTTCGACAGCTTCTGCCCGTCCGGCCCGAGGATCATCGGCAGGTGGCCGAATTGCGGCAGCGTCGCACCCGGGCCCAACAAGGCGCGGTAGATGTTGATCTGGCGCGGCGTGTTGTTGACATGGTCATCGCCGCGCAGCACATGCGTGATCGCCATGTCGATGTCGTCGACGACGACGGCGAAGTTGTAGGTTGGAACACCGTCACCGCGTGCGATCACGAGATCGTCGAGCTCGGAGTTGGAGAACGCGATCGGACCCTTGACCAGGTCGTTCCAGCCGACGTCTCCTTCATCCGGATTGCGGAAGCGCACGACGGGCTTCACTCCTGCCGGCGGCGTCATGCCACGCGCGTTCTCCGGGCGCCAGCGCCCGTCGTAGCGTGGTTTCTCGCCGCGCGCCATCTGTGCTTCGCGCAGCTGCTCGAGTTCTTCCTTGCTCGCGTAGCAGTAGTAAGCCTTCCCGCCGGCCAGCAGACGCTCAATCGCGACGCGGTAGCGGTCGAGACGGTCGGTCTGCCGCATCGGTCCCTCGTCATAGTCGAGGGCGAGCCACTGCATGCTGTCGAGAATGACCTGGACGGCCTCCTCGGTCGAACGCTCGAGGTCCGTGTCCTCGATGCGCAGGATGAACTTGCCGCCGTGATGGCGCGCGAACGCCCAGGAGAACAGTGCCGTGCGGGCGGTGCCCAGGTGCAGCATGCCGGTCGGGCTGGGAGCAATGCGGGTGCGGACGGTCGTCATCGGGAGAAACCGGTGTCCGACGTAGACACCGTTGGCGCGCGGGCGCGCAGTCTAGCGGATGAGCCATGCACGACGGCACGACCCGCGCGGGGCGCTGCACGTCCGATCGCACTTTGCGATGGCCGTCGCGAGCGCTATGGTGCTGACGACACGCGAGCTTGCGCAAAGGCGGTGGGATGACAGACAAACTGATTGTGACCAACAAGTCGGCATTGCGCGCGAAGTACGGTGCCGCCGGCCTGCGAAAGGTCACGGGCGCCGTGGCCACACTCGTCGCGGCCGATCGAAGACGAGGGCTGATCGCCCGACTCGTCGATCTGTCGTCGGCCACGACGATGAAGCGACTGAACGCTCCGGTGGTCACCGACGCGCTGCATCCGAAGCAGAACAAGGACGCGATCGACGGCGTGTTCCGCGCGCTCGAGCCCGACTACCTGATGCTGCTCGGCTCCATCGACGTTATCCCGCACCAGGACCTGGCCAATCCGGTCTATGCCGATGACAAGGAAGACGATCCCAAGGCATGGAGTGACCTCCCCTATGCCTGCGATGCGGCGTACTCGCGCGACATCGCCGATTTCGTCGGCCCGACACGCGTCGTCGCCCGACTCCCCGACCTGACCGGCGCGCGTGATCCTGCGCACCTGCTGAAGCTGCTGGCGACAGCGACGCAATACCGCACGCGACCGCGGAAGGACTACGCACCCTACTTTTCGATCTCGGTGCGGCTGTGGAAGCGCTCGACTGCGCAGAGCCTCGAGAACATCTTCGGCAACGACGACACACTGGCGATCTCGCCACCGGGCAGCGCAGCGCGCAGCCGTTCGCTGGATCGGCTGAGTCACTTCATCAACTGCCATGGCGGCCTGGCAGATCCGCAGTTCTATGGCGAGTACCGCAGCAAGTTTCCGGTGGCCATGGCAACACGCCACACACACGGCAAGATCGTCCAGGGCACGGTCGCTGCCGCCGAGTGCTGTTACGGGGGCGAACTCTACGACTCGGTGACGCTCGCAGTGGACGAGCCGATCTGCCAGAGCTACCTGGCGCAGGGCGCCTATGCCTTCCTCGGCAGCACGACCATCGCCTACGGTCCTGCGCGTGGCAACGGTGCAGCCGACCTCATAACGCAGTACTTTCTGATCGAGGTCCACAAGGGTGCCTCGATTGGTCGGGCGATGCTCGATGCGAGACTGGAGTACGTGCGCCAGTCGGCCGAAATGGACCCGATCGACCTCAAGACCCTGGCGCAGTTCTGCCTCTACGGCGACCCGAGCGTTCATCCGGTCGAGCGCGACTCGCCGACCACCGTGCCGCGCGGCATCGATCCGGTTGACGCCCGCCGCTACGCACGGGCCGAGCGGCGCGCCAAAATGCGCCTGTCGGGCGAAATGCTGCAGCAGAGCAAGCCGACGGCATCCCGTGCCTCGATGGCGCGGCCGACCGCGACGGTCGAAGAGTCGCTGCGTTCGATCGCCCGCGCCGTCGGAATCGACACCAAGGCGCGCTTCATGACCTTCGACGTCAGTGGCGGCCTGACGCCGCCCAGGCGCTCGCTCGGCAAGTCAAACGCACAGTGCGAGCGCTATCACGTGATGATTGCCGCACTGCCCGGGCGACGCAAGAGCGATCTCGGCGGGCGCGTCGCCATCGTCGCGAAGGAAGCGGGCGCACGCGTGGTGGGCTACCGCGTCTACGTGCAGAAGTGAAGCACGAAGACCACGACAACGCCGCACGCGCAGTGCAAGGATTGCGCGGCACCGTCGTCGAGGCCGAATTCGCGCGTGGCAGCAAGAGCGAGCGCAATGCCCCGTTCCTGCAGACGGCGGATCAACGCTACCTGTTGCGTCGGCGCGGCGGCCCCAGCTACGGCGATGCGACGCTCACGCCCTTCGTGGGTCATACGGTCGAGTGCGACGGCACCGTGACGTCCTACCTGCTGCTGGTGGATCGCATCGAACGCGTGGACTGATGTCCAACGCAGCAATCCTCATGAGAAACGCGCCGCCGCGGCCTCCCGCAATGACGGGTCGTCGCACTGCCCGCCCACTTGTAGCGTTACACGATCGTCCGACTGGTGAGGAAGCAAAGCGATGGCCACACTGAAGAAGCGGAGCAGGAAAGCAGGAGCCCGACCCGGTGTCGGCACGCGCGCCAAGGAGAAGCGCATTGCCGGGAAGCGCATTGCGAGCCCACGCAAGCCAGCGAAGGCCGGCAAGACTGTACCGACCACGCTGGTGAAGGCAACGCCGACGCGCCGTCGTCGACCTGCGCCAGCGCTCCAGAGAGGGCTGCCGCCGGCACCGCGCCCGAATGCGCGTCGCGCGCCCCGTGCCGCGACACGCGCACCGCTGGCGGCGTTCACGACCCTGCGCCCGGGAGCCAGCGGCGACGCAGTCGTGCGGCTGCAACGCCGCCTGTCGGAGAAGGGGTTCAAGTGCGGCTCAATCGATGGCGAATTCGGACACGGCACCGAGGCCGCGGTCATCGCCTTCCAGATGAGCGAGAGCCTGTTGCCGGACGGCGTGGCCGGCCCGCGGACGCTGACCGCGCTCGGCCTGATGGACGACGACCGCCTGCCGTCGTCCACCGGGGACCTGCAAGTGCAGGTCGTGTCGGCCATGTGTCCGGGCGCACCGCTCTGCAACATCAAGGCCTTCCTGCCCGCGGTGATCGAGGCAATGACCGAACTCGGACTCGTCGACAAGTCGATGCTGCTGATGGCCGTGGCGACGATCTGCGCAGAAACCGGCCGCTTCACTCCGCTCGACGAGTACCTTTCTCGCTACAACACCTCACCGAACGCGCGCTCGCCATTTTTCGACCTGTACGACCACCGGCGCGATCTCGGCAATCGCGGCCCGCACGACGGCGCCGCCTACAAGGGCCGCGGTTTCGTGCAGTTGACCGGCCGTGCGAATTACGAACAGGTCGGGCGCGCGCTCGGGCTCGGCGATCTGCTGCTGCGCGAACCGGAACGGGCCAACGAACCGCTGGTCGCGGCGCGCGTGCTGGCGCGCTTCCTGAAGGATCGCGAACTGAAGATCAAGCAGGCCTTGCTGGACCGCGACTTCGCGCTGGCACGCCGCTACGTCAACGGCGGCCGCCACGGGCTGCCCGAGTTCACCGCCTCATACCTGGCCGGGGAGTCGCGCCTAGGCTGAGTCCGGCAGCGTGCGTATGTCGATCCAGTGCACGCGTCCTCCGTGCGCGCGTACGGCGTCGACCATGTGCTCGGTGCCGCCAGGCCCGTCACCGACACTGCCGTCCCACAGGCAGACCAGATCGATCGGTCCGCGCGTCAGTTCCAGCGCGCGTCGGAGCATGGCCAGGTTGCAGCGTGCGTAGGCGTTGCCGTCCTCCGCGTCGTCGTCGGCCGGCGACATCACATGCAACGCCGTCAACGGATGCGCCATGACTTCATCGAACATCGCCAGCCAGTGAGTTCCGCCGGGCACCACCGATGACTGCACGAAGCGGTCGCGCGGATAGGGCAGGTAGATCTCGATGGCAGCGCCACGGGCGAGGCAATCCAGTGCAAACAGCAGATCGCCACCACTGGCGCCGCTGGTGACTGCCCGGTCCCCCGCCCCTACCCCGAGCCTGTCAAGTTCCGCATGGATGGCACGCCCGGCCGCCGCGACGCGATTCGCCGGAAACCGCGGCAGCGTGCGATCGGGCCGATCGACCATGTGGCCACTGAACAGCAGTACGCGCATTGGAACTCAGGACATGGGTCGGACGGGAAGGCTGCGCGGCCCGACGGCACCGCAGGCAGAGGATGCCTGAACGGCGCCGGGATGGCAGGGGCATCGGATGTATGGGCTAATCCCCGTCGTTGCGCGAGCCCGACCGGAGCGGGCTCGGTGAAGAGACGTGGTTCGGGTGGGCTGCATGTTTCCGGCATCAGGCGCATACACTGTTCGTTGCAGCCGACTCCGTCCCCAGCCCTGGAGGTCAACGTGGCACGATGCCCATTTGCGACGTGGCGTCCCATATCGGGATCATGTGGCCCCAACCTCGGCGGCCCCTTCAAGATCGTCCATCACACGACGGAGGGAAGTTCTGCCGAAGGCGCAATGAACGCCTTTCGGTCGAACCGTTCGGATCCTCACTTCACCGTCGATGGGACGAACATTTTTCAGCACATCGATACGTCGGAAGGCGCGCGCGCTCTGCGCAATGAAGCCGGAGGCGTGCAGACCAACCGGGATTCCGCAGTACAGATCGAGCTAGTGGGCTTCGCGCACCTGCCCAAGGATCGACGCGCACTGACGAACCTGGCGCGCCTGTGCCGCTGGATTGAGGCCACACACGATGTCGAGAAGAAGTGGCCAGCGGGCCTGCCGCGGCCCGCACGCAATGGTCGCGATCCGGGCGGACACAACCGGGACCCCGGGATCTGGGACAGCGAGAGCGGCCACTATGGTCACTGCCACGTTCCCGAGAATTCGCATTGGGACCCCGCCTACACGCAGTCCGAAGCGGCGTTCATCCTGGAAGCGACGTTCGACACGGCTGGTCGGCTGATCTCTCCGGAACCGCCGGCGTTGCCGTCGAGGGCGCGCCGCGGCAAGGGACCGGCGCGAGCCCCCGAGTCGACGATGCCGGATCACGGCGTCGTGCCGTTGGGCGTCGGCGCCTACATCCGGGACTTGTCACTGCCGCCCTCCGAGGCCGCACCGAGTCCGGCTCCGTCGCGACGAAAGTCGCGCGCCCGGAAAGCGGCGCCCATGCGCCGACGCGCTGCGGCACTTGCGCCCGCCGTCGACGCCAAGGTCAATGTCGGCAGCCTGATGTCGTTCGTCGAAGGCGTCAGCGAACAGGAAAAGAACGACGTTCTTTACTCCATCCAGCTTGCGCAGCGCGGGGCGAGCGGGACCTACGACCGCTTCACGCAGACCCAGTTCTGGTACCAGAAGTACGTCGAGATCCTCGAGAACCTGGGCTGGGCGACTGAGCAGTTCGCGTTCACGCGCTTCGACCAGACCGAAGGCGAGTTCCGCATGGACCAGGCCGCACTGGCGATCATCACGGCGATCGCCACGCAGAACCAGCTGGCGGTGCTGCAGGAATCCGTGGCGGCACTCTCGAAGCTGGCGGAAGACGACGGCACGATCCAGCTCTTCGACTTCCACTCCTCGATGGAAGGCAGCGGCAACTTCCAGTTGGGCGCTGTGCAGCGGACGCCGAACGGCGCCCTGTCCATGGCGGTCGGTGCGTTCTACTTCCGCAGCGTCGACGAGCGGAAACGGTTTCTCTTCTTCAAGTGGGGCGCTCAGCAGGTGAACTTCTGGACCTCGGCGCAGCGCATGACGCTCAACACTGACTTCTACGCGCGCCGCCGTGCCGAGGTCGTCGCCAAGCTCGATTCGGACGCGCCGAAGTTCATTGCCGACCTGAAGCTGGGGTCCCGGTAGCGACTTCAACGCGCGCCGGGACTTCGGCAAGGCGCCGCTAAATCACGCGGCCAGGGAAAATCGCGCGCAGCTGCGCGTGGAACAGGTCCGCGAACTTCTCGAAACCGTCCTTGTTCGGATGAAGTTCGTTGTGCCAGGCACTCGGCTGCGGCGCAATCGTTCCCTGGCCATTGATGAATGTGACCTTCGGGTGCGCCGCCAGCGTCGTCAGCATCGCTGCAAACTGCTTCAGCATCGCTTCGACCACGGCGAAGGCCGCTGCTCGCGTCGGAAAGCCTCGCAGGTCAAAGGTCGGCTTCAGCCACGGCCCCAGATGGCAAATGCCGCGGCCATCCGGAATGGCGAAATCGTAGCCGTGGAACACGAGCTGCGTCCCCGGACTCAAGCGGTCCCGCAGCGTGATGAGGTCTTCGTATCCGGCACGCACCAGCGCGAGGGCCGCGTCGAAGCGCGGCTGATTGATGAGCGTTGCCGGCGGAACGGCCGGATCCCAGTCGCGCACCCACAGTGCCATCGGGTTGTCGACGATGTCATTGCCGCCCCCGGAGAACAGCAGCACGTCCCACGATCCGCCCGCCGGGCATCCGTCGGTCAGGCACTCGACGAGACGCTTGCGCTGTTCGACTCCGAGCATGAAACGCACTTCGTCGCCGGCCTTCGCCATGTTCAGGATTGGAACGCCGAGCCGGCTCTCGAGGCGGGGAATGATCCCGCCCTTGAACAGAAACGGTGGATAGTCGAACCACGAATCCCCTTCCGCGAACACCTGTAGCGGCGGGAACGAAGCGGCAGCAGCGCCCGGCGCGCGTCGCATTCCCTTCACTGCACGCTTCGGCGCAGGTCGCCGGGCTCCGCGCTGCTTCATGATGTCCATCGTGTCCTTGTATTCGCGCAACCGGCGCTCGCGCTCGGCACGACGCTCCTGCTCGAGGCGCTCGCGTTCGGCTCCGACGCTCGCCGGGGTTGCTGGCGGGCCGGCGACGGCGCGCCGCAGCGCGCGCTTCGGCTGCTGCGCGCGCGCCAGCGCCCGGGCCTCGTCGAGAGTGACAGGCCCTCCGACAGTCGGCGCCTTGCGCGGACGTGCCGTGGACCGGACAGCAGCCTTTGCCTTCGGCTTGACGGCAGTTCTCGCCTTTGCGGCCGACTTCGCCCTGGATTTCACCGTGGATTTCGACTTCGCCTTTGTTGCCATAGTGGTCACCTCGCTTTCAGCGAAAGATTTTCAACAATGCCTCGAGCGCTTGCAGATCGTCCGGGATGACCTTGGACACTTTCGCCCGGCAACCACGGTCGAAGACCTGACGCCCTACGATGTGCTTCAGGTCGCGCACGTCATTGGCAAACATCGGACAATCCTTCGCGCCGCGCTCATGGGCGTCGATCCCGGCGCGGAACCCGGTCAGTCCTGTCACGAGGACATTCGCAATCGCACGATCCGTTTCGGGACCGGCCGGAGGCAGATTGTCGAAGCCCGCGACCGAGAAGATCAAGACCGGGGCGTCGCCCTTTTCCGGCCACCAGCCGTACAGATTGAGCGTCTCGTCATCGCGGAGCCAGTGACGGGTAATGCAGGCGAGCACATTCACGTGCAGCTCCAGCGGCATGCGGCCCAGCCTGTTCGCCAGCTTCTCGGCCCACAGATACGGCGTGCCATCGTCGGCCTTGTTCTCCAGGTCCCACGCATCGATCGGAGCTGAAAGGTCCGCCAGCTCGAAGCCGAATCGCTCCTGCGCACCTGTCATGCGCTCCAGCGTGTCCTTGATCGACGGGAAGACGTTGTCGATGTCCCAGACCGCGACTTCGACCGCCCGTGGCGCGATGGCGCGACGGCTCCTGGCGCGCAGCCTGGCCGGAGCGAGTTCGGTGAGGCCCCGCGGCCGTATCGAAAGCGTCATGTTCGGATCGCGCGCGTAAACCACCGGGACGGCCCAGTCGATCATCTCGCCCTGCAACGAGTAGTTGACAGCGATGCGCGCTTCGCGGGCCGCCTGCCCGATCGTCATTCCCTGCGCCAGTGCCCAGTAGAAGTGCTGCGCGAAGCTGGTGGCCGACGAGTCCAGCACACTGTACTGGTTGGCCACCAGCGCCGGAAGGCCATGCGCCACGAGCGACTGCGCCACACCCTTGTTGAAATCGGCGCGGCCGCCGGAGCCAGTCTGGCAGGCGTTCAGGAACACCAGCGTGACGCCACGCTGGCAGAAAATCTCGCGCACCGAGCGTTCGCCGAGCAGGTATTCGCCGCCGCGCGTGTCTTCGAACACGAGCGAGCCCTCCTGCGTCTTGTCGTCGAACACTCCATGGCCGATGAAGTGCACGATGGTGAAGCTGCCCGTTGACAGCCGTGCATGAATGCTGCTCGGCGTAGCGCGCGGCAGCACCTCGACCTCGGCCAGTCCCGCGTCGATCAGCGGATCGAAGCCGCGCCGGATGACTTCGAGTTCCTGCTCGACCGAGAGACGGCCAAAGCCCGCCGGCTGAGCCGATGCCACCAGGATCCGCAACGGCCCCGCGCGCGGCGGGATCATGTCGGCGGGAATGGCTGTCAGGACATTGCGGACGAAGTGGATGTCCTCCGTGGCGAGGAAGCTGCGGCGTGATGCGTCGTAGGCGAACTCCCAGGGCTTCTCGGCGATCCACGACACCATCGACGTGAAGACGAAGTCGAGCTTGCGACCGTGCTGCCGCGAGCGCGCCTCGTCGTACAGCCGCCTCACGTCGCCCTGGAACAGCGTCTCGAAGAGATCCGTGCCGAAATCGATCAGCTCAGCGTCGTCGGGCAGCGTGCCGGTGTCACGGTTGGTGTACGCCTTGATGCGCTCGTGCATGTCGATGATCGCGCGGAACCGCGTGTGCTCTTCGCCCTTGTCGGTATTGAGTCGCATCGGTATGGTGACCCGGGCGCCGCCGTAGGTTGCGAAGACGCGTGCGTATTTCTGCCGCCGGGCCGCCGCGGCCGACCCCGCCACATCGGGCTCGAACCGGTCCATGACGACGATGTGGAAGGTGTCGCCGTCCACGCCCGGCGCCAGGACGGTGGGCAGCGTCACTGTGGCCGATGGCGTCCAGACCGCCGGGACCGATGCCGCGCTGTCAGGCACGGCGGTCGTCGTGTCGCGCGCGGGCCTGGCAAGCGGATAGATGGTCGCCGCGAATGCGTAGTCCTTGGCGGTGATGTCCTTGCCGCCCGGTATGGTCTTGCCATCCTTCGTGATCTCGGCCGGGATCTGGTAGCACATGACCGAGTGCGGATCGCTCTCGGCCGTCCCCATGATCGACTTCTTCGCGAGCGGAGTCAGGACCTGCTCGATCGTCTCCTGCGCGGTCCAGCCTTCGGTGCGGTCAAAGTACGCGAGCGCCTTGCGTCGGTCGATCTTCTTGATGAGTTCGGCGCGCATGTGCTCGTGCTCGAACCCCAGCGTGTGCCCGGCCTCGTGCCGCACCACGCGACGGAACTCTGCCTCGGACGTGCGCATCGTGAAGCCTTCGAGGTTGAAGGTCGGCTGGTCCTCCTCGATGCCGAGGATCTCCGTGCCGACATACGACCAGTAGCCCGCCATGTCGTCGGGCTCATCGAGCCGGGCAATACGTACCTGCCCGACGCTCGCGGTCTCGACGAACTGCACATTCGTGGTCTTCGACCAGGCATTCATATGCAGCAGGATGCGGGCGCGCAGGTCGCGCGACGGATTGTCGAGGAACTGCACCGTGAGTCGCACACCCGTATCGGGCCACTTGTTCCCGATCACAACGGCTAGGCGCCGGGGTCCGCCACGCCGTCCGACCGGCGTCCGGGCAATGACGCGTTGCTCATCCGCGTTGGCCGGATTGATTTCGATGCTGCGACGTAAAACCTTCGCTGCCTGAACGGGCGTGAGCACCTTCGGCCTGCAGACGATCTTGGACATGAGCGATGTGACTCGATAGCGTGCGCGACACCAAATCATGTTCCCATTTCGATCAAGCTGCCAAGATCCGCGCCTTGATCGAAGGCAGAACCCGAGTCGGCCCGGCCCGCCGGACCGAAGCGCTGCCACAATGGTCCAGGACGGAAACGCATGGTGCGCGATCACCCGCGCCCTTCGGCCTCCAGATTGGTCACCCAGCAGAGGGAATGTCATGTCAGACGATGCGGAACCACGTTTCAGCGGCATTCCAGCCACCTCGGCACCCGAGGTTTTCGAACAGGCCCGCAGCAACAATCCGGAGTGGTACCGGCTTGTCGAGCGTGCGTATGAACAGTTCGCGGCACAACCCGAAAACGTGGGCGTGTACGCCGACCCCAAAGGGGGCGGAGCGACGATCGAGCAGATCTGGCTCGTCCTCACGCTCTTCGGCATCGAACCGTACTGCCTTCTCGCACGCCCACTGCCCGCCGCCTCGACCAAGCGCATTTCGCGGCTCGTGAACACCAAGGCGACGCAGATCGTCGAGGCACTCAAGACGATCCAGGCGGCCAACGGAGAAGTCAACGTACCGCTCGCCTACCACGACGGCAAGACAGGGCACTGCATCCGTATCACGAAATACGACCGCGGGCGCGATCGCTTCATCTATCACGACCCCTGGCCTGAACGCTCCCTGCTCGCGAAGGAGAACAATCCGGCCGGGGTCGACGCCCAGCCCGAAGGAATGCGTTGGAGCGTGACCGCGCAGGAACTCGAACGCGTTGTGTTTGCCGCCTTCGTCTTTCCCACCCAGTGGGCGCGGGTGCGCGGCCAGGACTTCGACATCCTGTACGACTCGTGGAAGGACAGCGACTTCTTCAAGTTCTTTCGCCTGAAGCAACTCGATGAGCGGGCCGTCGGCGAGAACACCCAACGGACCTTTGCACCCGGAGCGTTTCAGCAGAACATCGCGCTGGAAGTCGAGTGCAATCCGGCCGGAAAGATCAAGCGAGCCTCGTTGCTACTGACCCAGGACTGGACGGTCGGAAACTTCATGCTTGCGCTCGATCTTGCGAAGAGCTTCGTGGCCAGCATTGCACCGGCTCCCGACCGGACCCGGTACGACGAGATCGCCGCCGCCTTGTGGAGCCTGCGTGATCCACGCGCCCTGCTCAAGGCGAAGCAGACCGATCCAGATGAATCCGACGGCGTTCGTTTTGTGCATGCCTTCATGGGCTCGCTGGAGCACGCCAGCATCGCGACCGATTTCAGCCACCTTTCCATCGGCGGCACAACGCACGGTGGGCGCCCCGCACGTGTGATTGCCGTCACCCTGTCGTGAGCGGTGGATGAAACGGGGCCAGCAGGAACGCGTCCTCAGCCCTGACGGGGCGGGGTGGCTGCGCGCCGGTCAGACCGACCTCGCAGGCCGGGAATCATTGACGGCTGCCAAGCCGACGTTTGTATCGACCAAGGCCAGACCAACTCTGATATCGCGTTCGCCGCATAACGGACGCGCTCTCACCACCTGCAGCGGCCGTGTAATCGAATAGTCGTTTTCGGGAGCCGCCTATCGGCGGGTCACGACCCGGTGCGGTCTTCGGCGACTCCCGAAAGCGGTCGCGAGCGTCACGCTAAAAGTCGACATCCGCGCGATCAGCAGATCGTGATCCACTTTGGACATTGCTCTCTGCGGAAGCTGCCTTAGGGCGTACAGCGACCGCCCACCTCTACCGCAGCGGCCCAAGAAGGGCCTGGATGGACGCCTCGACCAGCGTGCAGCCGTTTTCAGCGGCATGGGGCGGGCTTGGTGACTTCGTCGGAATGAATCCGGAGGCCACGAGCTGTGCCTCGAGGCTCTGCGAGCTGTACAGCCGCAGCACTAACTCCTCTGTCTCCGTCTCGACGATGCGGCTCCCATGTCGCCTGGCGTATGTTCCGGAAAAACAGACCGTGTCTCCCGTTCGGGAGGCGATGCACGTGTAGGTGATCAAGCTTCCGTCGGCGCAAGTTACTGTCCGGCACTCAGGCTCAGCCGAGCTACCAGTCTGGTCATCGTCAGATTCGAGTTCGAGTAAGAGAGTGGCACCCGGCTCCATGTGAGCGCGTATTCGCGAGAACACGGTGCGAAGATCGCCCTCGTCGGTCACGAGACCGATGGAGCCGGAAGGGATGAACGCCATGGAGTATCTGTGGGGAAGGTCCAGCGAAGCCAGTTCCTGCAGGAAGATGCTCACATCGATCCCGAGACTACGTGCACGAACTCGGCAAGCCGACAGCATCGCCGGCGAAGAGTCGACACCATCGATCGGAACGCCCGCCAGCGACATGGGAATGAGAAAGCGACCCGATCCGCACATGGGCTCGAGGACGCGGCCGCCTGCCCTGCGGGCGCGATCGAGGTAATAGGAGAGTGCGCCTACTGGCGCGTTTGGCTTGTCCAGGTCATAGAACGCGGTGCAGAGACTGCCGTATGCCGCCATCGTCGGTTCTGCCCTCCAAAGGGATGACCATGCGAGCCGTATGCGTTCCGGATGGCAGCTCCGGCCGAAATCTCGTCTTACGCTCGGCCCAAGTGCTCTTGCCCGACCCTGGAAGTGGTGAGCACGTTGAGCTTCGCCGAAGGATTCGAGTGCAACGGTCCGCTTTGCGATAGTGTGAACGCGGTCGGACACTTCCGCTACTGGCCGGTTCAGGCCTAGCCAATATGTGAGTGCCGCGTGGGCTACTTCTGCTTCGTTGCTTCACGCTCCTCTTCGACCTGACTCAGAGCAATCTGCGTCGCTTTCCTGCCAAATTCCGAAAGGCTTTCGCCAGAAAGGTGGAGAAACTTCCAACGGTTCAAGGTTGGCCTTACTACCCCTTCCTCCCCAGCCCGGAACAGAGCCTCCAGCGACCTCCTCATTGGCCTGCGTGGTGGGCCGGTAAGCGCGCCTTCATCAACGTACTTGGCATACTCCCAAGCAAGAATGTCGGCAGCCTGAAGACAGGGTTCGTCCGAGTTGGCGACGAACTGATGTGACGCATAGCAGTAGGCTTGAATGGTCTCCGGGGCGCGGATCGCATTCCTCATCCACTTATCGGCTGAACCTTGCTTAGCGTGGCCTGCCTCAATGACGTAATCAACTAGGTACCCACCACCAACATCCTCAATGAGCGCACCCAATCCCACCATCGCAAAGTGACAGAGCACGGGATACGGATGCTCGAATCCTTGAACCCACTGTGGCATCACTTGCCGCATTTCCTCTTCCTGGACAGAGACACAGACCCCCAAGCTGAATCGCGCCTTGATGATCCCTATAGCTTGAATTAGGAGCCTCCTGCTCTGAATGTCTGATATTCCCTTGAACCTTCCGGTTCGATGGGACAGTTCCTTCATGTGACAGCCACTGGGAAACAAACTCATCCACGCCTTCCGGAGCCTCTTGGCCTGCACGGGAGCCATTGCAAAGCCAGCCATGGCAAGGATGCCTCCCTGTCGTCGGCTTTCATCAAAGAATGCTTGAAGTTTCGTCATAATCGAATCTGCTGCGGGGCCGATCTGCGCAACTGCACCCTCTGGCCAGTGCGCGCGGCACTCCTAGCCGGAACCGACAACGTTACCCTTGATGTTGCTGAGCTGTCGGCTCTTCCCGACGCCGATCGCGATCGCGTCCCAACGCGATCCTCTACAACCCTAAGCGAACACGCATGTTCTTGCTACGAATGGCGCATCGTTCGGTCCGTTTGATTCGCGTCCGCTCTCGGACCGTTTAGGCGACGAGCTGTAGAGGCAGCTTCTGGCCGAGAGTCAACCGACTATTTGTCGCACTTTCTTCCGTTTTGCCAGATCGCTCATGGCATTGTGGGGCGGCATAACCTTAAATCCTTATCCTCACAAATCCCCGCGCCAGTTTCAAAACCAAACCCATGAAACTTTTCACAAGAAAAGCCGCAGGCCGTTTCGTTACAGGATGGTTCTGCTCGAAGTTCAGAACAAAGATCAGCGTTGTGTTTACTCCAAAACCTTTCGTCGAGATGCATGCCAGTGAAAATTAGTCCAGCAGGAATGAGGATCATAAGAACGATGTAGATAATTTTTGTCTCTGGCTTTCGTCTAATAGAGGCAAGTGAAAGCAGCAAGGAAAGATAACCAAGACCTACCAACAGATAGTAGTAAGCGGGGGCCGAACCAGCTATGGCGAACAGCGTGGCTATAAAGAGAAAAGGGAGGTTTAGCGCGCCAAGTACGAGGAAAAATCCAGATGCCCACCTGATTATCTTGACTCTAGTAGTCATCTTCGCCTCAAGCCTCTCGAGGAGTCTCCGAATATTCAGAGTGGCCACGCCGAGGCGTCCGCTTTTGGGCCATTTTCACTCGCTCGTTGTGCGGCAGCAATTGGGCCGAGCACGGAAGTTATCTGTTAAAGGCCTGAATCGCGACAACGTCGTCCACGGCTTCCACGACTGTCTGTTGCAGGAAGGTGAGTGCAGCTATCGCTTCGCCGGTCCTCACCAAGTCCCACTGGCCAACGCCCATGCCATACATGTACTCATAGCAGAAGCTGCCGGAAGAGAACCTGCCGTCGACTGAGATCCTGTGGTCCAGCTGTACTCCGCGCTTGCCGTAGGAGACGTAAACGGCTATCGAGTGCTGTCGCAACGATCCTCGATAGATCCATTCGCCTGGCTCGGTTGGATTCGACGCTGGCTCCGCACCCCACCAATCCTTGAAGACAGTCCGTGCAGCCGCTCTCAGTTCCGCAGCAGCCGCAGGTGGAACAGTCCGCCGCGCAAGCTCTGTCGGATACGGCAACTCCTGAGCGACTTTGCGAAACAACTGCATCGGTGCCGATTGCTCATGAGGATCAAACGCGTTACCCCAGAAGTTGGCTGATCGTCGACCCACTGCTAGCGCATAGAGCTGTTTGTCCGCTGGCGACAAGTTCTCATAGGCCAATACGTGGCGTCGAACCAACGACGAGGGCAAGCGTCGCAAGAGCGAGAAGCTTTGCAGCTCCAGCGTCTGAAAGCGTCGTGTGAAGTAGTCGGCAGGCGAACTCGGTGCGCCCACATCTCTCCGAGGATCGGCGTCACGGGAGTTCTGCTTTGGAGACACTCTTGAGGCCAGGTGTGGAGGTCAGGAAGTGGCCGAATGCTCGCTAGTCGTGCACGGGTTCCTGCACCTTCTGGCCTCCGAACCGGTACTCCAGGATGCTCCCCCGCGGTGCCCCAAGGTCGATCAGCTTTTTCTTCAGAAACGGTATCCCGCGCATCACGTCGGTCAATTCGACATCAAGCCCGACCCAGTCGATTGTCTTTTCCTTTGTGAGACTGGTGCCCCCGCCGGTCACTTCGCCTAGCCTTGCTTGCTTCAGAGCCTCGTCCAACGGGTCTTCGTACTTGCTGCCCCGCTCAATGGGCATAACCCGATCCATCACTTTGACGAAGACGAAGGTCGTCGAGGGCTGAGCATCCACCGGTCCGTGAAACGCCACAGCCAAAGCGACGGCAAACGAAACCGCAACTGCAATTGCCTTCGCGGCCTCCAGGATCGCATTGATGCGTTGGCTGAAAAACACGATTCCGGTCAACTATGCCCCCAGCAGCACGTCCGCTTCTGGGCAATTCTGAGGACCTGCGCTGACTTCCGCAATTGGCCGCACGCGGAAGACAAGCGGTGGTGGATTGTGCCGCGGCCAAGTTATGGGGCCCCAACCTTCCCCCACAAAGTGGCCAGCTGGCCACTTTATGGGGCAGAACGCACCGACCCGGCGGTCGAGAGTAGTCCTAGAAGATAACCGCAGGGCAATCTGGCGTCGTGACTGGAGACGCTAACCCCACATCCGACGGCCCCACGCCGCGGCGGCGGTGAACCCGTCGCCGCCCGAGGCGCACGACAGGATCTCTGTGCCGGAGATCGTGCCGTCACGCTCAACACCGTGATGGACGCCGATCGCGTATGGTCCATCCGACCAGTAGCCCCACAATGGGGAGCCCGACGCGCCTGACGCCTCATCCGCGTCGCTTTCAATCTGTGTTGTGTCGTAGTCCGAGCCGTCGACCTCGATGTCGTCGCCGTCGTCGTCGTCGCGGACGGCGATCCCCGTCTCGTGCGACATCGCGAAGAGGCTTCTGTCGTAGGGATACCCGGCCATGACCCAGTAGTCGCCGTCTTCCCAGTCGGAGTCGTAGCCGCGGTAGCCGAAGTACCCGGTTCGTTCGCCGATCGCGTCGTAGAGCTCGCAGATCTGGATGTCGCTTCCGGAATCGGAATTCCACCACCATGACGACCTGACATAGGTCAGGAAGTTGATCCCGAAGATCGATCGTCCCGCCCAGCATGCAGGAATGACCTTCATCGCCCAGCCGCTGTTCGCCGGCGGTTGGACGTGTCCGCTCGTCATCAGAGTGCGCTTCCCGATCATGTAGCCGGTCGCCTCGCTACCGTCCCGCCATGGCTCCGTGAGTGATGGTTGGTAGCGGATTTTGAGCTTGCAGACAGCCGTGTACGGGTACCGATCGGGGTAGACGAAGTCCCGAGACTCGCCGTTGATGATCGTGGAATGATCCGCCGACAGGAGAGTCTTGGTTCCGCGCGAGTTAATGCCATACCGGTCGCGGTCAAGGGTGGTCGTCACCTTCGGATGGAAGCCAGTCGGAACGCCACGGGGGCGGAAGGGTTCGCCAACCGCTAGTGCGCGGCTGTTGGACCGTTCGCGTCGCGCGAGATGCCGTCCCTCGGCATGCGCTAATCGCTCGGCCATCGTACGACGACGGACCGTGTTTTCCCGAGTTTCGATGACCGGGAGACCGAAGTTGATCTCGCTCAAAGCCTTCAGAACGTAGGCGTTCTGCATCAGTCTCGATCGCTCGAGCTCTATGGCAGCGCCCCGTTCTGTCCAGCAGACGAGGGACGATTCGGTCACTTCGTTCCAGGGCCGCGTGTCCTCCGACTCGCAGTCGTCGTCCCGCTTGAGGAGCTCTTCGCGCGACAGCGGGCCATCGGTTCCTAACGGCATGGCAGAACCCCCTCGGACGGTGGCGAGATCGTTTGGTGACCTATCAGATTCAAGCGCGTGTCCGATACTGGGTCAAGCACCGATACCGCGAAGCCGTTTGCTTCTGGCCGCGAGCCGTGCTTGGCCATGAGTTCAGCGATAGGCCCTATCGAGTGTGATTAGCGAAGCAGTCTTGGCGAAGAAATACGTGAAGCTGATTCCGTACGTGTTGTTTGTAGCGAAGACGACGTCGCCCGTGATGTGTGAGTAGCTGAGGCGGGCGCTTATCGGAAGCCCAAGGAACGCTGGCAGCCATTCCACCGCGGCCGAATAGATGCGACCCACGTCGCGTTCGAGCACGTTGGCGCGCGCGTCCAGCCGCAGTTCGTCCAGCGGGTAGAAGCTTGCCCCGACTAGGTAGGAGTTGTCCGCGATGCGGGCCGTGGTCGTCGGTGACGTCCAGACATCCTTGATCCCGGCCCGCCCAATACCGGCCACCACGGTCCAGCGAGCGAGGTAAGCATGCAGATCACCTGCGTAGGCGAATTGATTCGACTGAACGGTTTCGCGATAGTTGAATCCCAGCCGACCCAAGTCTGGTGTGCGCAGGAACAGGGCTGCACCAAGAATGCTGTCACCGCGGCTGGCGGCGTAAGGGCCGCCTAGCAAAAGATCGCTGTAATCGGCCTTCGTGCGCTCCCGATAGCTGGAGGCGAACACAGACCCGCCCAGGAAACGCCACAACGGCACATTAAGAGTGGCGGAAGCGCCGTACGACTGGATCGTCGTATAAGGGCCGTCGCTATAACTCCAGTCTGCGCTTGTGCTTCCGTTGAGTGCCTCGACAGCCTTGCCTTCTTGGCCCGAAGCCGGATGGAGCACCAGGCTGAGCAGCAGCCCCGCAGCAACTTCTCTTGTTGTTCTGGCGAAGGTCACAGCCGATTGTGGCTGCTTTGCGGAAAGCTGACCAGCTTCAGCGCAAGTCGGCTTGCGGCCGGTTGCACCAATTCGGCCTTTACATAGTTCGCGCAAGATGCGCGGATGCGTAATGTTTAGCTAACGAGTGCGACCAACCGGCCTGCGATAGAGACCCACGCGTCGCTCTTAGCGAGGGCGATCCGCCCCGGTACTGCCGCGATGATCAGCGCCGCGCCCCAGCCGAACGCCGGATGCAGACGGCGATGGCGCACGGTATCGATCGCCACGACAAGGAGCACACAGGCGATCGTCACCCCGAAGAATGCAGGCAGGCCGACCTGTTTGAGCGCGTCGATCGGTAACCGCGCCACCGCGGGCGTCAGCATGCCCACCGTGGCGAGCAGCATCAACCTCTTGTGCGTGGCACTCCTGCGCCGCATGGCAAGCGCAGTCCCAACCAGTATCGAGAACACGAGAAGATCGACCAGCGGGATCGCCAGGAACATCAGCGGCGTCACCAGCGGCGTGGGCGAAAAGCCGCGCCGCGCGGCTCCGAGCGCGGCCGCCGCGCCAATGACGACCAGCAAGACCGCAACGCCAGCGCCAGCGACACCGAGCCGGCGATGCAGATCGGTACGTCCAAACTCAACCAGCGCTGTCTGCACGACAAGAAGTGCAATCCAGGTGGACATGATGAGTCCATGCGCGAACAGCAGATTCGACAGCGGCGGGGTGCCGAACAAGCCCTTCAGATAAAACGTCGGCGCAAAGCCGGCAAAGACGATTACCAGGACGAGTAGCAAGCCAACGGCGAACAGCGGCCGGTCGGGCCGCGGGGCGCTTGCCAATGACGATGTGATGACGGGTGTGGCAGACACGGCGGGCCTTTTCACGATAACGCGGCGGCCACGATCTTTGCACTCACAGGGCCGCGCGTCCAGCCGTTACCTGTTAGCTGAGCTTTGGTCTGCTCTTGGCGAACTCGGTCCCCAGTCTGTGACGTCTGCAACTGGCCGTGCGGGGTCGTCCATATGACCAATTTCTAGTTGTTGCCAAGCACGATTCGCCTCTGAGCGCCGCAACATCCTAACCAGGACGACCCTCGTGACCGCCGACGGGCGGAAGGCGCGGAACGCTCACGGAACGCACCCCTGCGTACGGTTCACCCCTGAGTAAGGGGACACCGGCGACCGCCAAGCGGCGTCTTTGATACGCAATCGTTGCAGAACTGAAATCCGGCGAACACCGTGGCCGGCGACGATTGCATCCGGTTGGCGGCGCACCCCGCAGGTGTAGCCACGACAGTCGAACGCAGGAGTCAGGCATGAACGATATCTCGATAGTGGCCACAGCGCGATCTTGGACCGAACCGCGGTTCCGGATTCACCGGTACCCAACGACACTGATCGATCGCGTCCAGCTGCGCGACGGACGCAGCGTGACGATTCGACCCGTACTGCCGCAGGACATCGCCCTGCAGCGGGCCTTTGTCGCGGCGCTGTCGCCAGCGACGCGCCACCGGCGCTTTCATGGCCCGGTGAACGAACTGCCGGAGGCGACGCTGAGCTACATGACTGAAGTCGACTACGAATCGCATATGGCGCTGCTCGCGACGACGATCGACGCTGAGGGTCGGGAGATTCAGGTCGCCGAGGCACGTTGGGTACGACGCGAGGCGCCTGATTCGACCGATGTTGCCGAGTTCGCGCTTGCGATTGCGGACGATTGGCAGCGGGCTGGCCTCGGCGCGCACCTGCTCGGCAAGCTCGCCGCCTCCGCCGCGGCGCAGGGTATTCGGCGCCTGAGCGGCGATGTGCTGGCCGACAACGACAGAATGTGCAGGCTGCTTAGGCGAAACGGCTGGCACCAGACGCCCGATCACTTCGATGCGCGGCTCATCGTCGCGCAGCTCGACCTCGACGCAACGTCCGCCGAACGCTCGGCGCTGGCCGCGTAGTTGTCTTCACGATGGTCGCCCGCACGCTGCATTTGTGTCTGCTTCAAGGTGAAGCGCGGGTATGGCCGCAACGACCGGACTTTGGCCGCGAGCCGCTCAGAGACCGGTTAGCTCATTCAAATGCGCCAGCAGCAGCGCCGACGGTCGTGCTGGTGTGTCTGCATCGGTCACCAGACACAGGACAAACCCCTGCGGCGTTGCACGAAGGTCGATCCCCTCAACTTTCATCTTCGGCTGAAGCCGATGCAGGCCCCGAAGGTCACCGCGACTATCGACGAAGCCGATCACCGACCCCTTGCAAGCACCATCCGCAACAACGTCATCGGTGTCTTCGGCAACGGCGGTGAAGAGCCAGCCGCCGCCTGGCAATGCCGCTGCGTCGGTGAACCCGAGTGGGATCCCGTTGATGGCCCCCAGGTCGTAGCGCCGTACCGAGATCGGCTTGATGTCCTTGGCTCGCGCTCCCTTCATCAGGCGCCGGAAGTCGCGTAGCCGGTAGTGGACAACGGCATTCACAGAATCGCCCTTGACTCCTCGGTTGAGCAGCAACAGCTCGTCGGCCGTGACGATTGCACCTTCGATATTGATCTCCCCTTCCAGGACGTCGCGAAGGGGCTTGTAGAGCGGTTTCAGGTCGAAGCGATGAACTTTCTTTGGCCACTTTGCCCCGGGCGCTCAGGGCCATGGCGACTCCGACCTGACGGTTTTTGCGCGACCCCGAGCCAAGCGCGATCAACGCATCGTCTCCGCCGACTTTCGCTGACGGCAACAAGAAGAGCGTCTCCACGTCAGGCTTGCGCTTCTTGCGCGCTTCCATCTCATGGGGGAGATTGCCCGCAAAAACGCGGTGCAATCGACCTGGGCTCCGCCGATCGCGGAACACGGCAAGGTGATGTTCGTCATCGGCCATGACATAGACGCGACCGTGAGCGCACACGAGGCCGCTCGCCGCACTGAGGTGCGGCTGGCCGCGCGGATGCCCGGTGACAGTAAGTGTGCGCAGGCGCTTGGGCCTGAGAGAGTTCATCGACGTCCCATCTGCCTAATTGGCGGGCTTGGAGTCCACGCTTGTGCTTGTGTTCGCGTACTGAGCGAATTCGCACAGAGTCAGCAGGCAGGTCCGTTCTCTGCACCGATGTCCGCTATCTGGCAAGTCGACAGTCTATGCAAATCGGCGGCAATTGGCCGCACTGAAAAGTCACGGCCGCAGTACAAGCGAAACATTGCCCAACGAGAGCGGCGAGGTCAACGGCTGCCAGCACCGACGGTCATGAGTTCACAGCGCCCACACGGGGACCTCAGCCGAAACTAAGTGTCAGGCCATCGGCGGGGACAGTCGGGAAGAGGGTGTCGTAATCCTGGAACTTCCGGGTCACGTCCGACTTCTTCTCCTCCCAGGGCCGCGTGGTGTCGGCGCGGCAGTTGAACATGAGCTCGGGCCGCGTCGGCACATAGCGCAGGATGCGCAGCAGCGCCTGGTGATCCGGATGGTGATGGACCGTGCCGTTGGTGGACACGATGAAACGGCGACAGTCGATACCTTCGAGAACGGCCCGCGTGAGGTTGTTCTCGCTGCCGTGGTGCGACAACTTGAAGGCGTCCAGCGGAAATGGGGCCGCCCGGTTGCGCTCAGCACGGACCCGATCCATGGCGGCAGCGATGTCAGGCGCATAGCCATCTCCGGAGAGCAGCAATGCGTGGCCGTCGTACTCGGCGAGCAGCATGATGCTCGAGCCGTTGGCGGCCGACGGGTCACGACCTTCTCCGTCCTTCCAGACCGGCGGCCAGGTTTCGCGGCGTCCCAGCAGGTCGTCGGGTCCGGCTGACTGTGCGTCCGCGTTGCCTTCATTGCCGCCGAGCACATCGACCCAGACCGTGCACAGCTTGTACAGGCGCTCGATGGTCGGACCGAGCACGGTCAGCTTGAGATTGCCAGCCAGCGTCACGCTGGGCAGTTTCCCGCTGTCCGGAATCATGACCGGACCGCCCTTCCACAGGGCATGCTTGTTCCACGGCAGGTTGCGCGCGGCCAGCACCTGCGACAACTGATCGCCCTGCTGCGGCCCCAGCAGGTCTGCCGCTGACACGGGTGCTGCAAGATCGCTCGCGGCGATGTCGTCCTCGTCGGCCTCATCCGTGTCACCCGCGCCGCCCATGAGGTCCCCCGGACCGTCGGCGGTCGCCCTGCGCTTCCGATTGCCACCCCGCGGCGGAGTGGGCAGTCTCATGAGTTGCGGCCGCCCGTTGAACCAGATGTCCTTGACGTGTAAGCCCGGGGCTTCCGCCTTCAGCAGATCGATGATGCCGAGGATGTGGTCGTTGTCGATGTGCGTGACCACCAGCAACTCTATCTCGAGCGTGTCAACGCCGCGCTCCCGACGTGCCGTGTCGATGCGCTTACGCAACGCGGTCGCGGTTTCGGTGAGACCGCCGTCGATGATCACGTAGCGTTTCGCGGCGCCCTTGCCATATTCGAGCCAGAGGCAATCACCACACCCCGCGGGAAGCATCTGCAGTTTCAACATATTGCGCCTCCAAGCAGCCAGTCACCGTCACCGAAGCCGACCAGGCCCATCACGCCAGGATGGCCGGCGATCAGGAGCTCACGCCGCAGCAGCGGCATCAGTTCTCCGAAGGACGTGGGCTCGGCTTGCGCCAGGCGATCGGCGAGGCGCTGTGCAATGCGCTTGGCGATCGGCACCGCGTCCTTGCCCCGAATCGGCGCCACCGGCGCCAGCACGATACTCACTCCGGCGTCGCGGAAGCACTCGGGATACGGCTGGAAGTTTTCGGTGACATCGGCAGCCGAGCAGCCGAGCAGCAGCAGGATCTGAGGCTCGCCCGCGGCGCCGCTCACCTTGGCGGAGATCTCATGCCGTCCGAGGATCTTGCCCGCCCCGATCTCGAGCACCGGCGTTTCATCGACCACATCTGTATGGGCCACCAGCACCAGCATGTCGGGCTTCGACTGCGCCGCCGTGCGCCACTGGTTCCAGTCTGCAACGTCGGTCACTGTGGCGCCGAGGACGCCGAGCGCCTTGACGAGCGCAGCGCGCTCCCTGGCCTGGGCCTCCGGCTCGGCTTCGTAACGAAAGGCGCGCTGGCTTGCTGCGAACAGCAGCGAGCCGACCTTGCCATAGGAACGCCTGCTGGGAGCGCTGCTGAAAGGCGCGGCTGTGGCCTCCGCACCGCCTGCGGCGGGACGGAGCGCACCGTTACGCTCGATCAGCCTGCGGAAACCCCAGAAATGCATCGGGCACACGAACTGCTCGTCGTTCGAGTTCTGACACGCAACCGGCGCATCGACCGTTCCCAACGCACGCTCACAGGCGCCGCGATCCAGACCTCCCAGCAGGTTCGGACACGGGTTCGCGTCCATCGACGGCGGCGGGCCGTCGTAGACGTATTCGAGCGGCAGGAACTCCTTCGTGTACGGCACGAGGTGTATGCGCTCCCAATGATCGATTTCGTCACCGCAGTTGTCGCGCAGGTGCCTGGCGAGTTCGCTGCCGGCCGCCGCGAGCGTTCGCAGGCTCGACGCAAGCACCGGCTGCTGCAGGACGGGCTTCGCGTAGTCCCAGCTCCTCGCGGCGTTTTCCAGGCCCTTTTGTATCCGTCCAATGAGGCCCCTGGAGCGCGTCGAGCTGCACGGGGGTATCGCGGCCATCACGATGCACTTTCAGGTGCAGCTTGCCGCCGACGTCGCTCAACTGGATCGCCACGTCGTACTCACGCCGCTCGTCGAGGTCGTCGTCGCGCGGATGGATCGGAGCTTCCGCTACAAGCTCAAGGCCCGCTCCGCCCGCCGCGGCAGCGCCGACGCCGACTGACAGCCGTGCCGTCTGCAGGATGCGGTTCTTGTGGATGATCGCTATGCGGCCATCGACTTTCTTGCCGCGCTCGGGAAACACGGCAAAGAGCGCGAGAGTGCTATCCCCCGCCGGCGGCAGGATCATCGACGCGGCGGCAAGCCCGACGATCTTTGAGCGCTTCGCGGGTTCCGGCTCCACCGCCAGCTGCGCCAGGGGTCCGGCCATCAGCTGACCGACGCGCTCGCCGCCGTCGTGCATGTCGCCCGGGTGCAGCTGCAGCGCCGAACATTTTCTCGAGGACAGTGGCTTCGAGCGGAAACAATGTTCGCGCCCGACAGTTCCACCTGGACCGACACGGTCACGTCACCCGAGCTGAAATCGACCGCGCTTTCGTTGAACACCGCACCGGCTATGGGCACTTCGCTCGGACCGATGTGCACAGCGAGCAGATTCCACTGCCTCGCGGCGAGCGAGCGGGCGGCAATCTCCGGCTCGTCCGGGCGCCAGGCGTTCGCCTGCATCCAGCGCGGAGGACGCGCCTGGTCGATCTCGCTTTCCTGCGCCTTGAGATCGCGGGCCGTGTCGATGCCGTCCGCCGATTCCGAAGCGAACTTGCGGTCGCGCAATGCATCGGCCAGCCCGCGATGCGCGATGGGAGTCGGCCCGGGGCCGGGTGCCGATGGGATGGACCTGTCGCCGCCCGCCGCCCCACCAAACGTCGGCACGGAATCGTCACCAGACCCGATTGATCTCGTGAGCGTGAGCTCCTGCAGCGCCGGTGGTTCGAGCGCGGCGACGACGCGATCCTGCCTTTCGGCGATCGACAGGATGCGGCACGTGTCGAGCGACCCGGGGATTCCGTACACGAGCTGGTCGATGCTGAAGCGCCATTGGCCTGTGCCCCACACGGCGGCATGGATCGGCAGGTCATGCGACACCTCACGAAGCACGGCGGTGAACCAGTCGGAAAGTCGAAACGACGCGTCGGCTCCATTCACCCCAACCACGCCTGCGGCCCCGAGGCGGGCGCGCAGGGCCGCGTAGCGTTCGGCAAGCTGCCCGAGCCCAAGCGGTGATGCTTCAATGCAGGCAACGAAGCCGGCCCGGATGCGCGTGCGCGGCTGCTTCAGGATCGCGGCGGCGGCAGCGGATGACAGGATCAACAGGTCGCACGCGTCACGCGCATCGCCGACCGTGAAGCATTGCGACAGCTCCGCAACCCACGCCTCGCCCTGCTGCGCCTTGCGCAGCGTGGCCAGGATTGCCGCGCATTCCCTGCCCGCCGGAACACCGACACGAAGCGGCCAATGCCAGCGCGCACCGACAGCGCTCTTGAGGACCGTCCGCCAGGATCAGGGCCTGCAGGCCGACATCCCGGTGTTTCAACCATGCGCACAGGGCCTCGAAGTCAAACAGGTCGGCGCGATGTCGCCAGTCGGCCGTCAGTGCCAGCCGCGGCAGTTGCCGCGGATGCGCAATCCCGCTCCGATATTTCCGCCATGCCGCCGCGAGCGCCGCCGCGTCCGCGTGCTCGGTCTCGCGCCAGGAAGCGGCCGTCGTGGCCTTGTTCACGTTCTGCGCCTTGCGCCAGACCACCGTACGCTCGCCGAGTCGGAATTCCTCCTGCAGCGCGGCCACCAGTTCGGCGGGATCGGAACCGGGGCGATGCTGCTCGGACCCGGTCGCTTCGAGCACGCCGAGGGCGGCAAGCGCGCAGGCATAGTCACCGTCGCTCAGTCCCGAGCCCCAGTCACCGATGATGTTCTTCAGCACTCGTTGCCTCCCGCCTCGGCCATGCTGTCGCCCGAAGAAATCCGCGGCTTGCGCTGCGCTTCAGGCGTCCACGCCGGCCTAGACGCCCCGTGGATACGGGAACCGGGTCGCCGCCGGCAGGCTGGGATCGACCCAGCGTCGCAGCGCGATGTCGCAGATCGCATAGCCCCAGTTGATCAGTCGTTCCTGCATTTCGTCCGGCATGTCGGCCAGGCGTGTCGCCACCTGGGCCAGCTCGGCGGTGCGCTCCGGTGGGCACGGCAGCCCCGTCGTGGGGCCGTATTCGCTGACGTCGGAGCGGATGCTCCAGTACGAGCCCTTGCGCAGCCCTGCCCGATAGCTTCCGACGAGCTGACGCTTGCGCAATGCCCGAACCTGATTGTCGATCATGTTCAGCACGCGCATGGTGTGCGACGCCCAGTCGCCGCCGGGGTCCGGATCCGCGGCCATCGCGCCTCCGGCATCGCTGACCAGGATCGTTTCGTAGCGCTTCCAGGCCGTCTCGAGTCCCAGGTTGTCGTACACCCCGCCGTCCGACAGGTAGACCTCCGAGGTGTACGGCGGCACGTGATACGGCTCGCCACTGGCCGGACTGAACTGCGCCGGATCCAGCTCCAGTTTGGTCGGAGACAGGACCGGCGGAAACGCCGAGGAGGCCGCGACGGCCGTGGCGAGCGACACCGTCGGTGACTTGACCTCGCCGACCTGGTAGTCGCGCATGTACGGCTTGGAGAATCGCCACAGCGATCCGGTCTGCACGTTGGTCGAGTTGATGACAAAGCGCGGCGGATCGTCCGGCAGATCCTGCAACGTGGCGTTGCCGTACAGGTGCTTGCGATAGGCGGCGGCCACCTTCTCGCTGATCGAGCCCGGCAGGAAGAAGCCCTTGAGGACGGAGCCGACGTCGATCGTCTCGTGTGCCAACGCACGGATCGGGTCGATGACCTCGGGGCCAAGCCGCTGGGCGATGCCACCGACGAACTGGAGGCGACTCCACTTCAGCCCCAAAAGGCCCGCGGTGATGGAGCCGCCGGAAACACTCGAAATGCGACTGAGCCGCGACAAGATACCCAAGTTCGTTCAGGCGCCACAGCGAACCCAGATGGAAAATCATCGCGCGGTAGCCGCCGCCGGACAGGCACAGCGCCATGCCGACCTCGGGCTTGCCGTCCGACGACTCGCTGACAGGTGACAGCGCGTCGTGAACCTGCGCATCATTGATCGGCATCGCGAATCTCCGTTTGGATTGACGTCACTACGCACGGTCGAAAGAAGGCGCAATCAACAACAAGCCTCCGGCGCCAGCGTCTACCTTACGCCACGGGGCGCCGAACGCGGAACTGTCGTCGCGGAAGCGTCGCCGCTGCCGATCCCGGCATCTCTCTACACAGCGATGAGAGCACTGCGTTGAACGAGGGTGTTGAAGGCGATCAAGCTTCGGCCCGGCATGCCGTCAAACTGCGGCGGCATGAAGTCCCACGTTCGCGTGACGGCTCGAGTCCGTACTGGATCGGGCTTCAAGCGCGAGTTCGTTGGGATGTGCTGGTGGGTGGTACAGGGTTCGAACCTGTGACCCCTGCCGTGTGAAGGCAGTGCTCTACCGCTGAGCTAACCACCCGGGCGACTGCGATGGCGGCGCCGACAGCCGTCGACGCGGGCGCGAATTATTGCATATCGATGCGGCGTTTCTGCCGTCGCACTAGGATAGCGGCATGGACCGGAGCGAACATTGAACCTCGCCTACACGCTGTTTCGTACCGCACGTCGATTGCCGCGCGCGATCGCCGTGATCGAGCGTGATCGCATCGAACTCGATTACCAGCACCTTGCGAGCCGCGTGCTCGCGCTGGCAGGCGGGTTGCAGTCGCTCGGCGTCGGCCCCGGCGATCGCGTCGGCATGCTGATGAAGAACTGCGCTCAGTACGTCGAACTGCTGTACGCATGCTGGACGATCGGCGCCTGCGCGATCCCGATCAACACCCGCCTGCATCCGCGCGAGACCGCGTTCATCCTCGACGATGCCGGCGCCCGCGTGTGCTTCGTTACCGACGATGCCGACTCGGCGACGATCGACTCGGCACGGTCCGCGGGAGCAACGCGGTTCATTGACGTCGATGATGGCGATTACCGCAAGCTGCTGCGCACAGAGGCAGCGGCGCCACGGGAGGAGTCGCGCGCCACCGAAGCAGCGTGGCTGTTCTATACCAGTGGCACCACGGGCCGCCCCAAGGGTGTGCTCCTGACGCACCGGAACCTGCTGGCGATGACGCTCAACTATCTCGCCGATGTCGACCGCGCGACGGTCGGGGAGCACCTGCTGCACGCGGCACCGATGTCACACGGTTCGGGCCTGTACACGGTGCCGAACATCGCCGCGGGAGCAACGCAACTGATCCCCGCCGCACGCGGATTCGACGTCGACGAGATCCAGCAGATCCTCGCCTTCACTCCGCGGACGAAGTTCTTCGCCGCGCCGACGATGGTCATGCGGCTGGTCGACGCATATGCGGCCAAGGGCAAGGCTCCCGATCACCTCAAGGCCATCATCTACGGCGGCGGACCGATGTATGTGGCCGACAGCGTGCGCGCGCTCGACGTACTGGGTCCCCGCCTGGTGCAGATCTACGGCCAGGGCGAGTCGCCCATGACAATCACGGTGCTGACGGCCGACGAGCACATGGACGATCACGACGGACGTCGGCTCGAGCGCCTGGGCTCGGTGGGCCGTGCGCAGGTCGGCGTCGAAGTCACGGTGCTGGACGAGCGCGGCCGCGCAGTACCGAGCGGCTCCATCGGCGAAGTCTGCGTGCGCGGTGACACCGTGATGGCGGGTTACCTCGGCAATCCGCTGGCGACCGCTGAAGCAATGGCTGGCGGCTGGCTGCACACCGGTGATCTCGGACGCATCGACGAGGCCGGCTACCTGACGCTGGTCGATCGCAGCAAGGATCTCATCATCTCCGGCGGCTCGAACATCTATCCGCGCGAAGTCGAAGAGGTGCTGCTGCTGCATCCAGCCGTGAAGGAAGTCGCGGTCATCGGCGAGCCCGATCCGAAATGGGGCGAGGCCGTCGTTGCGGTGCTGGTCCGCGAGAGCGGCCATGTTCCTGACGCCGGCGACCTCGATCTTTTCTGCCTCGAACACATCGCGCGCTTCAAGCGCCCGAAGCGCTATGTGTTCGTCGACGAATTGCCCAAGAACGCGACGGGCAAGGTGCTGAAGCGCGAGCTGCGGGAGAAAATCAGGCGGTTGTAGCCGTGGCGGCGGTACGCCACACGGGCACCGCCTTCGCTTCTTTCTCGATGCCGTCGAGCACCGCTTCGTGCGCGGCGATCTCCTCGGGTGCTGCCGCAAGGACGATGAGTTGACCGGCATCGATCGGTCCGATGTTGGCGAGCAGGTCATCGTCAGCCATCTCGTCGATCGTCAGGCTGTCCTGCCCGCGCGTCATCGCGAGATACACCTCGGCCAGCAACCCCGCGTCCAACAGCGCGCCGTGCAGCGTGCGGTGGGCGTTCGAGACCTGATAGCGCTCGCACAGCGCATCGAGCGAGTTGCGCTTGCCTGGATGCTGCTCGCGCGCCAGCAGTAGCGAGTCGGTGACTTTCAGGCAGTGCTGGGCGAACGGCGGCCGGCCCAGCCGTGCCAGTTCGGCGTCGAGAAACTCCCGATCGAACGCGGCGTTGTGGATCACGACTTCCGCGTCCTTGACGAACTCGAGCAGGTCGTCGGCAATCTCGGCGAACTTCGGCTTGTCTTCCAGGAAGTGCCGCGTCAGCCCGTGCACCGCCAGTGCTCCCTCGTCGCTGTCGCGCTCCGGGTTGACGTAGTGATGGAAACGACGCTCGGTGATCCGCCGCGCCACGACCTCGATGGCACCGACCTCGATGATCCGATGACCTTCCTTGGCCTCGAGACCGGTGGTCTCGGTGTCGAGCACAACCAGGCGGGTCATGCCGCTACTCGGCCCCGGACGCGTGACGGGCGGGCTCGGGCGCCGGCTCGTCGGCGCGATGATGATGCGAGCCCATCCACTTGCCGAGCCACTGCTCCATCAGCGTATACATCGTCGGCACCACGTAAAGCGTCAGCAGCGTCCCGAACGCCAGTCCGCCGACGATCACCCAGCCGATCTGAATACGGCTCTCGGCGCCGGCACCGACGGACAGCGCCAGCGGCACCGCACCCAGCACCATCGCGCCCGTCGTCATCAGAATCGGCCGCAGGCGAAGTTCGGCGGCATGCCTGACAGCCTCGAATAGGCTGTCGCCACGTTCCTGCAGCTGGTTGGCGAATTCCACGATCAGGATGCCGTGCTTGGTGATCAGTCCAACCAGCGTGATGATCCCGATCTGGCTGTAGATGTTCCAGGTCCCGCCGGTCACCCACAGCGCAAACAGCGCCCCGGTCATCGACAGCGGCACCGACAGCATGATCACGAAGGGATCGGCGAAGCTTTCGAACTGCGCGGCCAGCACCAGGTAGATGAAGATCAGCGCCAGCACGAAGGTGAGGTAGATCGAGCCCTGCGAATCACGGAACTCGCGCGAGACGCCGTTGAGGTCGGTGAGCGCGCCCTGCGGCAGCACGCGCCTGGCAGTCTCGTCCATCATCTTCAGCGCGTCGCCGAGCGCATAGCCCGGCGCAATCTGCGCCGTGATCGTCACCGCGCGCAGGCGCTGGAAGTGATTCAGCGACTGCGGCGAGACGCCTTCAAGCACATCGACCACGTTGGCGAGCTGAACCATCGTGCCGTCGCGGCCGCGCACGTAGATGTCGCTGATGTCGTTCGGCCGGCTGCGGTCGCGCGGCGCCACCTGCACGATCACGTCGTACTGCTCGCCATCCTTCTTGAAGCGCGTGACCTGGCGGCCGCCGAGCATGGTCTGCAAAGTGCGGCCGACGGTCTCGACCGAGATGCCGAGGTCGCCGAGCTTGTCGCGGTTGACATCGACGCGCAGCTCCGGCGTGTTCAGGCGCAGATCCGACTGCGGGTTCTGAACGATGCCGGTCTTGCTGATCTCGGCGATGAATTCCTGCACGATGCGATCGAGCTCGGCATACGAGACCTGCGCCATGATCACGTACTCGACCGGCAGCGTACGGGGTGACTGTCCGAGCGATGGCGGATTGACCGCGAATCCGATCACGCCCGGCAACTGGGCGAACTTGGAGTTCAGTTCGCGCGCAATGTCCTGCTGCTTGCGCGTCCGCTCCTCCCAGGGCTTCAGCCGCAGGATCGCGTTGCCGAAGTCGACCGACGGGAAGCCGGCCACCGCGTTGTAGGCGGCCATCTCCGGAATCGTGTCGTAGTAGCTCTCGACCGCGCGCAGCTGCTCGGAGGTGTAGTCGACGGTCGAGCCCGGCGGCGACTGCAGCCGCCCGAAGATGACGCCACGATCTTCCAGGGGCGCCAGTTCCGAGCGCAGCAGCGAGAAGAACAGCCCACCGAGGCCGGCGACGATCGCCCAGACGATCACGACGATCCAGCGGCGGTCCAGCACCCAGGCGAGCGAACGCGCGTACGCACTGGTCAGACCGTTGAGCCAGCCTTCGATCAGCGTGAAGATTCTGCCGTGATTGGACTCATGCTTGAGCAGCTTGCTGCACATCATCGGCGACAGCGTCAACGCGACGAAGCCGGACACCAGCACGGCGCCGGCCAGTGCCAGTGCAAATTCGATGAAGAGTCGTCCCGTGCGCCCGGTAGCAAAGGCCAGGGGCGCGTACACGGCGGTCAGCGTCAGCGTCATCGCGACGACAGCGAAACCGATTTCCTTGATGCCCTTGACCGCGGCGCTGACGCGATCCATGCCGTTCTCGATGTTTCGATAGATGTTTTCGAGCACGACGATGGCGTCGTCGACCACGAGACCGATCGCCAGCACCATGGCCAGCAGCGTCAGCGTGTTGATCGTGAAGCCGAACACGTACATCAGTGCAAAGGCACCCACCAGCGATACCGGAATCGTCACCAGCGGGATCAGCGTGGCGCGCAGGTTGCGCAGGAAGAAGAAGATCACCAGCACGACCAGAACCACGGCCTCGGCGATCGTCGTGAATACCGACTTGATCGAGCGTTCGATGAAGACGGACGAGTCGTAGGCGATGCTGATCTTCATGCCGGCGGGCAACGTCTCGTTGATCTTGTCCACTTCGGCGCGCAGCGCCCGGGACAGTTCGAGCGGATTGCCCGTGGCCTGCTTGACCAGGCCCATGTTGATCGACGGTTCGCCCCGATAACGGGCGATGACGCGTTCTTCGGCAGGACCGACGCGGATATCAGCAACGTCACGCAGCTTTACCGGATAGCCGCTCGACGTCGCAATGATCAGGTTTTCGAATTGCTCGCGCGTACTGACATCGGTCGACGCGACGATCGAGAACTCGCGCTTGGCCGATTCGATGCGACCGGACGGCAGTTCGATGTTCTGCCGCCGCAGCGCGTCCTCGACGTCGCCCGGTGTCAGGCGGTAGGCAGCGAGCCGGTCGCGGTCGACGTTGATGCGCATCGCCGTCTTGCGCTCGCCGAAGATCCAGACATCGGCCGCGCCCGGGAGCACCGACAGGCGCGGCTTGACGTAGCGGTTCAGATAGTCCGATACGTCGAGCGGCGTACGGTTACCGGCCGTCACCGCCATCCAGATCACCGGGAACGAATCGGCTTCCACTTTCGAGATCACCGGCTCGTCGACGTTATCCGGCAGGCGTGCCCGCACGCGGGCAACCTTGTCGCGCACGTCGGCCGCAGCAGAATCCGGATCGCGGGTGATGCGGAAGCGCACGTTGATGTTGCTGCGCTCGGCGCGGCTGAACGATGTCAGCAATTCGACGCCTTCGATGCCTGCCAGCGAGTCCTCGAGGACCTTGGTGATCTGCGATTCGATCACATCGGCCGACGCGCCGGGATAGCCGGTCGATACGCTCACCACCGGCTCGTCGATCTTGGGGTACTCGCGCACCGCCAGCCGCGAGTAGGAAATCAGGCCAATGACGAGCACCAGCACCGACAGCACGGTCGACAGGACGGGGCGGCGTATGCACAGCTCGAACAGACTCATTGCATTCTCCCGTGGACAGCCACTCAGGACTGACCGCTGCCTTTGGGTGCGTCGCCCTTCGGCGCGCCCGGCGCTGCACCGGCTTTCGGCGTCGCGTCCTTGCCAGCCTCGGCGCCGCCCTTGAGCGGTCCGCCCTGCCCCGGCGCCAGCACGCGCACCGGCTGGCCGTCGCGCGACAGCCGCATGCCTGCCGTCACCACCTGATCACCGGCGGCGAGGCCGTCGAGGATCTCGACCATCGCATCGCGCCGCCCGCCGATCTTCACGGGCACGCGCCGGGCCGCGCCGTCAACCACCTTGAACACATAGAACTCGGCGCCCTGCGGCACGATCGCTTCCTCGGGGATCAGCAGCGCGTTCGACCGCTCGCCGACGATCACGCGCACGCGCACGAACATGCCCGGCCGCAGCTTGCCGCTGGTGTTCTCGAGCAGTGCGCGGATCTCCAGGGAGCGGCCGTCGGCATCCACCTTCGGGTTGATCGCTTCGATGCGGCCTTGCCAGCGTTCATTGGGCAACGCATCGGCGACGACCTCGATGGTCTGGCCCACGCGCACCTGTGAGTAGTTCCGCTCGGGCAGCCGGAAGTCGACCTTCAGGATGCGGACATCTTCGACATTGACGAGATCGGTCCCGTCCTTGACGTAATCACCCAGGCTGACATTGCGGATGCCGACCGATCCGTCGAACGGCGCAACGATGCGCATCTTGGAAAGTCGGGCCTGCGCCAGCCTGAGCTTTGCTTCCGCCACCTGCGCGTTCGAGGTGGCGGTCTCCTGCGCGCTCGAGCTGATGAACTTGCGGCTGGCGAGATCCTCGCTGCGCTTGAGGTTCGACAGCGCGAGGTCGTACTCCGCCCTCGCCTGTGCCACCTCGGCTTCATTGAGCGTCGCATCGAGACCGACCAGCAGCTGCCCCTTGCGCACGAGTTGCCCGTCCTTGAATCCGATGGCGGCAATGCGGCCCGACACCTCCGGACGCAGGATTACGCTTTCGTTGGAACGCAACGAGCCGACGGCCTGCAGGTCTTCCTTGACCACCGTCGGGGCGAGGCTCACAACCTCGACGGGAGTTGGTCCCCCGGAAGCCCCCTTGGTCGCGCTGGCCTTGCCGTCCGAGGGGCCTGGTGCCTTGGCGTCGGCCTTGGCATCGGCCTTCACGCCCGCCACGGCATTGGGACCGGGTGAAAGCCAGTCACGCGCGAAATAGGCGGCAACGGTGACGGCGATCAGTACTCCGATCGCAATGATCGTGACTCGATGCTTCATTGGAGAGATCTGGAAAAGGAGGGCGCGAAAGCGAAGCGCGACTTTAACACCCGCCCTCGGGCATTTCGGAGTCAGTCAGCCGACATAGACACCGATTTGACCCCGCGGTTCGCCAGTTCGTCGGCTCGTTCGTTGCCCTCGTGGCCGGCGTGCCCCTTGATCCAGCGCCAATCGATGTCGTGGCGGGCGGCGGCAGCCTGCAGGAGCTGCCACAGGTCGGCATTTTTCACCGGCTTGCGGTCCGCCGTCTTCCAGCCGCGGCGGATCCAGTTGGGCAGCCATTCGGTAATGCCGAGCTGCACATACTGCGAGTCGGTATGCAGCACAACGCGACAGCGGCGCTTGAGCGAACCGAGCGCCTCGATCACGGCCATCAGTTCCATGCGGTTGTTGGTCGTTGGCGACTCGCCGCCAAACAGCTCACGTTCGTGATCGCCGTACTTCAGCAGCGCGCCCCAGCCTCCGGGCCCGGGATTGCCCTTGCAGGCGCCGTCGGTCCAGATCTCGACCTCGACTTCGTCAGCCGATTCGGCCTGTACCGATGTCAGCGCAACACTCTTCGCGTGCTTCATCCGCGCCGCGCCCGCAGCCGCGCATCGTTGGCTGCGGCGTCATCGTCGAGCACGATGGCAGACCGGGCGTCGGGTGTCGTCAGCGCCACGCGCGTGGTCGCCACCGGCGTCAATCGCCGCGCACGCTCTTCGCTGTGCTTCCACACCGTGCCGACGAGCCGCATGCCGCGCACGCGCTTCACGGCCGTCAGCAGGTAGACCGCACCGAACACCGGCCACCATCGATCCCCGGCTTTCTCCATGAAGCGCCAGCGATGGAGCCAGGCGGCCGTGCGAGCCGAGGGTGCGTAGCAGCCGAAGCGGCCGCGCGCGAACTCGAATGACAGCAGCTTGAGCCAGTCCTTTACGCGCGGCAGTCCGATGAAGCGGCCTTCGCGCGGCAGGAAGGGCGACGCACCCAGGCGCGTGCTGTACTGGCGCAGGCCCCACAAGCTGGCGGGATTGAAGCCCGTGATGACGACGTGGCCTTCCGGCACGAGCACGCGCTCGACTTCGCGCAGCACCTGGTGCGGATCGGACGCGAACTCCAGGATGTGCGGCATCACGACCAGGTCGATCGAGTGCGTCGCAAAGGGCAGCTCCTCGTAGCGATTGATGATGGCCACGCGCCGCTCTCCGCCCTCGGCCGCTCCATCCTGCGCAGGGAGCGTGAGCTGCCGATCCGCGGCGCAGAAACGCAGCGGCATGCGGTTCTCGCGCAGCGCATCGATCTCCGGCAGCCCGAGCTGCAATGCGTGATACCCGAAGATGTCGGTGACGGCGGCATCGAGCTGCTGCTGCTCCCAGTCGAGCACATAGCGCCCGGCCGGCGAGCAGAGGAACTCGGATAGCTTCACAATCGAACCGCTGGAATTCATCTGCTCTCTGCCATGACCCGAGTTGACACGCCGTCCGTTTCGATAACTCCGCTGCCCGCGTTCAGCGACAACTACCTGTGGCTGCTCGACCGCGACGGTCACGCCGCCGTGGTCGACCCCGGTGATCCCGCGCCGGTCCAGCGCGCGCTGGCCGAACGCAAGCTCAAACTCGACGCGATTCTAGTCACCCATCACCACGCCGACCATGTGGGCGGCCTGCCCGCCCTGCGGTCGACCGGGGCCACGGTCTACGGCCCGCGCGCCGAAGCCATCGACGGCGTCGACGTTCCGCTCGCCGCGGGCGATCGTGTCGAGGTGCTCGGCGTGCCGTTCAGTGTCCTCGAAGTGCCCGGCCACACGGCGGGCCACATCGCCTACTTTGCCGATGCACTCCATTCACCGGTCCTGTTCTGTGGCGATACGCTGTTCGCCTGTGGCTGCGGGCGACTCTTCGAGGGAACCCCGGCGCAGATGCTGGCCTCGCTCGACCGCCTGTCGACACTGCCGGCGGCGACGCGCGTGTATTGCGCCCACGAGTACACGCTGGCCAACATCCGTTTCGCGCTCGCGGTCGAACCCGCCAACACCGACCTGCAGCAGCGCGCCCGGGATGCAGCGGTGTTGCGGGAACGGGGCGAACCGACGGTACCGTCGACGATTGCGCTGGAACTCGCCACAAACCCGTTCATGCGCAGCGATGCACCGGGTGTCCGAAACGCGGCAGACGCACGCGCGGGCAGCGCTACCGACCGGGTGCGCACATTCACCACAATCCGGAAATGGAAGGACGAATTCCGCTAGCCCGGTTGTTCGACTTGTCCCCGCACAGGCCGTTGCCTACACTGCCGCCGGTTCGCCTTCCCTCGAGAAAAATGCGCATCGCGCCGTCCCTGCTCTCCGCTGTGCTCGCCTGCGGCTTCGCCACGGCGAGTGCGGGCGAGCCTGCGCCCGGCGCGCCCGAATCCCGCTCGGCATCGGTCACAACCCCCGCGGCCGGCCTGGCGGCACCCTCGGCCGCAGCGACCTATGACATTCCACTCGACGTGATCCTCGAGTACATGCCCGAGCTGGCTCCGGCCGATTCCGCGGCCGTCCTGACAGCTCCGCTGGTCGCACCGCCCTCGATCGACCTGTGGCAGCGCATCCGCGCAGGCTTCGGGATGCCGGACCTGGACACAAAACTTGCCGACCAGCGCACACGCTGGTACGCCGAACAGGTCGATTACTTCGCGCGCATGACCCAGCGGTCGAGCCGGTATCTGTACTTCATCGTCGAGGAGATAGGACGCCGCGGCATGCCGACCGAGCTGGCCCTGCTGCCGTTCGTCGAAAGCGCCTTCAAGGCCGAAGCGGTCTCGACCGCCAAGGCAGCCGGCCTGTGGCAGTTCATTCCGTCCACCGGCCGGGACTATGACCTCGAGCAGAACATGTGGAAGGACGAACGCCGTTCGGTGATCGACTCCACGAGGGCGGCGCTCGATTATCTGCAGAAGCTGCACGACATGTTCGGCGACTGGCACCTCGCGCTGGCGGCTTACAACTGGGGCGAGGGCTCGGTATCGCGCGCGATCGAGAAGAACCGGCGGGCAGGAAAGCCGGTCGGATATACCAGCCTCAAGATGCCGATCGAGACTCAGCATTACGTTCCCAAGCTGCAGGCGGTGAAGAACATCGTCTCCGAGCCGGAAAAGTTCGGCATCGAGCTTCCTCCGGTTCCGAACTCGCCCTACTTCGTCGCCGTGCAGAAGACGCGCGACATCGACGTGCAGACGGCGGCCAAGCTTGCGGAGATGACGCCGGACGAGTTTCAGGCGCTCAACCCGCAGTTCAACCGGCCGGTGATCGTCGGCGCGGCATCACCGACGCTGCTGCTGCCGGCCAATCGCCTCGACACATTCAATGCGAACCTGGCCGCGTGGGAAGCGACCGGCCAGCCGCTGGCGAGCTGGACCACCTATCGAATGCAGCCGGCCGACACGCTCGCCACGGTGTCGAAACGCGCGGGCATCGGCGAACAGCAGTTGCGCGAGGCCAATCGCATTCCACCGCGCTATCGCCTTGCACCCGGTTCGACGATCCTGGTCCCGCGCGACGAGACGATGGAAGACATCACGGCCGCGAGTCTCGATGCACGGTTCGCGCTGGTGCCCGAGTCCTCCAACCTGCGCAAGGTGACTTACCGCGTGCGCCGCGGTGACACTCTGTACTCGGTGGCGAGGCGCTACCGCGTTGAAGAAAAGGACGTGATCGTCTGGAATCACCTGACGTCGCCGACGTTGTTTGCAGGCCAGCGGCTCGAGTTCACCGTCCCGGTCGCCAAGTCAAACGCCGCAGCCAAGGGCGGCAAGCCAGGCGCGCAGCAATCGACACAGCGCAAGCCTGCAACCGCGAAGGCGGCGGCCAAGACGCCGCCGCGCACTACTGCCAACGGCAAGGTCGTCGCGGCCGCGCGCTGACACTCTCGCGAGTGTGCCGCCGTGGAGCGCCGGGCACAGGTACAACGCCTATACTGCGCGCCCGACTCAAATCCTTCTCATACGCATCCACCACCATGGGCTTTCTGTCCGGCAAGCGGCTGCTGATCACCGGTGTGCTGTCCAATCGATCGATCGCCTACGGCATCGCGCAGGCGTGCAAGCGCGAGGGGGCCGAGCTCGCGTTTACCTACGTGGGTGACCGCTTCAAGGAGCGAATCACCGAGATCGCCGCGGAATTCGGCTCCGATCTCGTGTTCGATATGGACGTCGCCGACGACGCACAGATCCATGCGGCGTTCGACGCACTGAAACAGCGCTGGCCCGGACTCGATGGACTGGTGCACTCGATCGGGTTCGCCCCGCGCGATGCCATCGCGGGCGACTTCGTCGAGGGATTGACTCGCGAGGGCTTTCGCATCGCGCACGACATCTCGGCCTACAGTTTCCCTGCCCTGGCCAAAGCGGCGCTGCCGATGATGGAAGGGCGCCAGGCCGCCCTGCTGACGCTGACATACCTCGGCGCGGAACGCGCCGTGCCGAGCTACAACACGATGGGGCTGGCCAAGGCGAGCCTCGAGGCGAGTGTGCGATATCTGGCCGCCAGCCTCGGCCCGCGCGGAATTCGCGTCAACGGCATCTCAGCCGGCCCGATCAAGACGCTGGCGGCGGCGGGTATCAAAGGCTTTTCGAAGATCTTCTCGGTGGTCGAGAGCACCGCGCCGATGCGGCGCAATGTCTCGATCGAGGACGTCGGCAATGTCGCGGCGTTCCTGCTGTCCGACCTCGCAGCCGGCGTCACCGCCGAGATCACGCATGTCGACTGCGGGTTCAACGCCGTGATGGGTATCCCCACCGGCCTCGAGTAGCTCGTCAGGCGCCGGCGGCCGCCGGCATTTGTCCCGTCAGCAGGTAGTCGATCAGTTCGTGCACTGGCCGGATCGCAGTGCCGAACGGCACCGACGACGCGCCGCGGAAGAACAAGCCGCGCGTCAGTTCGCCGCGCAGCGCGGCGGCAAGCTGAGTGTCGATGCAGAACTGCCCGATCTTCGCGATGCCATCGCGCAGCCCGCACGTCGTCAGGCACTGCAGCGCTCCACTGCAGCGGCCCTCGGGGTCCGGCGGCAGTTTCTTCGCGGTCCAGTCGGCGGCCTCCTGCTGCAGCACGGATTCGCGGCGCAGGTAGCGTTCCAGCCAGAGCGTGCGCACCGCACGCGCCGGCAGTCCGGCGACGCTGATGAACTCGACGATGTCTTCCGCTTTCGCCTCGGCGAGCACCTTCTTGAAGTTCGGATGCGCGTCGCCTTCCGTGGTCACCGCGAACGCCGTGCCTAGCTGTGCCGCGGCATACCCGAGCCCGAGAACTTCACGCAGCTTCTCGTGAGTATTGATGCCGCCCGCAGCGATCAACGGGATTTTTTCGCTTTCGACCTGTTGCTCGCGAAAGGCAAGCGACACCTCGTCGATCACCCGATCAAACTCGAAGCGCGGATCGTTAAGTTCCTCGATGCGCGTCGCACCCAGATGTCCCCCAGCGTACCTTGGATGCTCGATGACAATCGCATCCGGCATCCGGTTCTTGCGCAGCCAGCGACGCAGCACGATAGACACGCCGCGCGCATCCGACAGGATCGGGATCAGTGCGACATTGGGAAAGTTGGCGCACATCTCCGGCAGGTCGAGCGGCAGGCCGGCGCCCATGACGATGGCATCGGCTCCGGATTCGCACGACTGGCGCACCAATTCGGCGTGCTGGTCCACCGCCTTCATCACGTTGACGGCAATCGCACCGCGACCGCCGGACTGTTCCTTCGCGAGACGAATCTCGCGATTGAGGGCGATCAGGTTCAGCCGGTCCAGCACGGCGCGGTCGCGCACGTCCTTGCACTGGGCCATCAGGTCGGCGTGGTGATGCCGCAGGTCGACCGAGGCAATTGTGCCGAGCGCGTCTTCACGCGCTACGGCGGAAACAAGCCGGTGCGCCGATATGCCGACGCCCATGCCGCCCTGGACAATGGGCAGGAGATCGCGCCGCCGCAGATGCAGCGGGCACAGACCGTGCGGGAGTACTCGTTGCACCTCGGAGCCTTTCAGCCAAAACCGCGAGGCTATCCCGGCATCGGGTAGCGCTCTTGATCCCGGTCAGCGGCGCCCGCCAGCGTACCCTCCCCTATACTCGCAGGCCACCCAGCCACCGATAGGCGGGTGCCTCGTCCGGCTCCGACTGCCTGAGACAAAAACTGGAGAACCCGTCATGGCCTCTGCCGCCGACCTCGACATCAAGATGGATTCCTCGACGCTGTATCGCGAGGAGATCTACACCGACCGCAAGATCGGCACGATCCGCACACTCGTCCCCGTGACCGCCAATGGCGCCACCGACGGTGGGCGTCCGGTCGTCTATACCGGCGAAGCGCAGATCATGACGCAGATGGGACCGCTGCCGATCACTTTCGAGATCGAGGCGAATTCGTTGTCGGAGGCCGTCGAAGGCTATGCAGCGGCGGCCAAGGTGGCCGTGGACCGCACGGTCCGTGAACTGCAGGACCTGCGCCGCCAGGCGGCATCGTCGATCGTGCTGCCGGGCCAGGGAGGCGGCGCCGGCTTCCCGCCGGGCGGTCTCGGAGGCGGCGGCAAGATCCAGATGCCTTAGTGTCATAGACGTCATTAACGCCGGCCCGGCGGCCGCACATCCGGTTTGCCGCGAAATGCGGCAGGTTGGCAATGAAGTAAAGGCGCAATGCTTGCCCGACTAGTGGCGGAGGTGACATGGCCGATGCAATCCATCTGAAGCTCACCGGCATCAAGGGCGAATCCACGTCCGTCAAGCACAAGGACGAGATCGTCGTCGAGAGCTGGAACTGGGGCCTGGCCGCGGGGCTGCCGATCGGAGGCAGCGGCGGTGGAGCCGGTACCGGCAAGCCGTCGTTCGCGCCACTGTCATTTGCGCATCGGGTCGACATCGCGTCGCCCTTGCTCTGGAAGGCGTGCGCGACCGGCCAGCGCATCGCCGAAGCACTGCTCAACATTGCGCGGCCGCTGGCGACCGCCGGTGACTACCTCACGCTGCGCATGACGGACGCCATCCTGACCAGCGTGAATCTCGCTGATTCGGCCGCCGACACGCAGCCGCCGCTGGAGGTGGTGACAATGACCTTCGTCACTTTCGAGTACAGCTATCGCCCGCAGCTGGCCAACGGCAGCTTCGGTCCGCCGGTCACATTCAAGTTCGATATCCGGCAGAACAAGGTGTTGTGAGCGCGGCACCAACGTGCGCGCTCCACCGACCTAGTTGGTGAAGCGCATGTGGATGTAGAGGTAGAACGGCGCTCGCGGTGGCGGGCTGAACCGGTCGAAGAGCAGCCGCCCACGCACGCACTGGTAAACATTGGTGCTGCGGTCACTCCAGAGCCGCAGCACGCGTCCATCCGCGCCGATCGCCGCCACGAACGAAAACGGCGTGGACTCGGGCTGCGGCACGCTCGACGTGCACTCGCGAAAGTGCGCGCGATAGCGCTGGCTGAACTCCGGCAGCAGCACATCGCGGTGATAGCCGCGCGTCGCCTCGTCCGACTCGTCGCGCCGACCGAACTCCTGCGCCTGCACGAAGCTTTCCGCAAGTCCGTCGGCCATCGGTCCCTGGGCCAGTGCGGACAGCGACGCGAACAGTGCTCCGGCTGCGAACGCCGGCGCCCAGCGGAAGTTTGGAAGTGGAAGGGATCGCTTCATAGCGCGAATTATTCCGCACAAGTGCTTCGCGCAAAAATCCAGAGCACCGGCATTACGCTCGGCCTTTGCGCCGCGAGCCCTGCGAAAACCGCGTCGCGATCGCGCCGCAGCGACCGCTGGTCCGGCGCTGCGTTCGAGCTGCGCAACGCTTCGTATACTGCCCCGCCCATGCAATCCGCCGGCCGATCCGCCGCGCGTCGTCATGCCCTCTCCAGCGTCTCGTCCCGTTCGCCCGACCGTCTGCATCATCACGCCGGCACTGCGCGCGTCCAACACCGGAAACTGGCACACCGCTGCACGCTGGGCACGCTTCCTGCGCCCCGATTATCGCGTGCGATTGGGCGACACCTGGAACGGAGAGCCGTGCGACGTGTTGATTGCGCTTGCATGCGCGCCGCTCGGCCGACTCGATCGCCGCGTTTCGCGCGGCGTATCCGGAACGCGGCCTCGGCGTCGTGCTGACCGGAACCGATCTCTACCGTGACCTGCCCGCGAACCGCGATGCGCAGCGCTCGCTCGAATGGGCCGATCGCCTCGTCGTGCTGCAGGAACTGGCCGTGCAGGCGCTGCCCGCGCACTACCGCACCAAGACCACGGTCATCTTCCAGTCGGCGCCGGCACTGAAGCGCGGAGTGCGGCGTCGTCGCACGTTCGATGTCGCCGTGGTCGGTCACCTGCGCGACGAGAAGGACCCGCTGACGGCCATGCGCGCCGCGCTGGCACTGCCCGCGGCCTCGCGCGTGCGCGTCCTGCACGCCGGCGCAGCGCTCGACGAACGCTATGCGGTGGCCGCGCGCCGCACCGAATCGCGCACGTCGCACTATCGCTGGCTGGGGGAGCTGACGCGCGCGCGGGCGCGCCAGCTGATGAGCCACGCCGCGCTGCTGTTGCACCCGTCGAAGATGGAAGGCGGCGCGCAGGCCGTCCTGGAAGCGATCCGCAGCAGCACGCCGGTGCTGGTTTCCAACTCGGATGGCAATGTCGGCATGGTGGGAAGTCGCTATCCCGGTGTGTTTCGGGTCGGCAACGTGCGCGAGGCGGTCGAACTGATGCAACGCGCGTCGACGGACCGCGCGTTCCTGCGCCGGCTCGGCTCGGCCTGCCGCGCGCGCGCGTGGCTGTTCAGTCCCAAGGTGGAGCGCGCGGCGGTGCGCGATCTCGTTCACCAGCTCCTCCATAATCGCGCGGTACAGCGTCGCAAGGTTTCCCGATGAACGCTCCCTCCGAACTGAAGATCAAGCTCACCTCGTTCTCGCACGGCGGCGGCTGCGGCTGCAAGATCGCGCCCGGCGTGCTGGGCGAGATCCTCAAGGGCGCCAAGGGCATCGTCCCGCCGCAGCTGCTGGTCGGTATCGAAACTTCCGACGATGCCGCCGTCTACCAGATCAACGACGAACAGGCGCTGATCGCGACGACGGATTTCTTCATGCCGATCGTCGACGATCCCTACGACTTTGGCCGCATTGCTGCGACCAATGCGATCTCTGATGTCTACGCAATGGGCGGCACGCCGATCATGGCGCTCGCCCTTCTTGCGATGCCGGTGAACCAGCTTCCGCTCGAGGTGATACGCCGCATTGTCGAGGGCGGACAGGACGTCTGCGCCGCTGCCGGCATCCCGATTGCGGGCGGCCACACGATCGATTCGGTCGAGCCGATCTACGGTCTGGTGGCGCTCGGACTCGTACACCCGAAGAAGGTCAAGAAGAACTCGGATGCGAAGGCAGGCGATGTGCTGGTCCTCGGCAAGCCGCTCGGGGTCGGCATCTATTCGGCGGCGCTGAAGAAGGACGCGCTCGATGCCGCCGGCTACGAACAGATGATCGCCAGCACGACCCGACTCAACACGCCGGGTCGACGCCTGTCAGAGATGGATGCCGTACACGCGCTGACCGACGTCACCGGTTTCGGCCTGCTCGGTCATTTGAACGAAGTAGCGCTCGGCAGCGGTTTGGCCGCGCGCGTACGCGCCCGCGACATCCCGCTGCTGCCCGGCGCCACCCAACTCGCCGCCAAGGGATTCATCACCGGAGCCTCGGGCCGCAACTGGGCCGGCTACAGCCAGTACATGACGTTGAACAACGTCGACGACACGATGAAGGCATTGCTGACCGATCCGCAGACCAGCGGCGGCCTGCTCGTCGCCTGCTCGCCCGCCGCCGCCGCTGAGGTGCTGGCGGTGTTCCGCGCCGAAGGCTTCGGCAGTGCCGCCGTCATCGGCGAACTCGCTGCCGGGCACGGCATCACGGTCGACGGTTGATTGGGTCTTTTCGGCCACGCCCGGAGACCTTCAAGGTCAAGTCTCGGTAGGTCAACGTACGGCGTCCCCTGCGCCGGGACCCGGACACGATGTCCGACCGATGACCGCGGCGGCCCTTGCTGCGGCTGCCGTCTTCGTCCGGGCAATCTGAACGACTGAGCCGCACGGGATTGCCAAGGCCGCGCGACCGGGCGAATACTGGCCGCATGAAACAGGTCAGCCTCGAAATCGGCGAACGATCCGACCTCCGGCTCAAGGCGCTCGCCCATCAGTGGGGCGTGCCACCCGGACGCGTGGTCGACCTGTTGTGCGAGTCAATCGACCGGGAGGTCATGGCCCGACTCGCCATCCAGGCGCTGTCAGGGCCGCTGGTGACGACCGAGGACGGTGTGGCGCGGGTGCCGGCACGGAAGTCGCCGCGAAGGGACGCCTGACCAAAGTCTTTGCCAACGGGCAATCTGCGGCGATCCCGGCCCGACTCGGCGCCCCAAGCCTCTACACCATAGCGTCAATCAGCCACCTTCGACGGGGAGATCCCGGTCTGCGTCTTCGTCAAGGGCAGCAACCGGCACGGTTAGCCTGACCTCGCCGGAGCGCTGCACCATTCCCAAGCTCATCGAACAAGGCGAGCGACCCATTCAAGAGCGCCCTAAGTTGGCGAAAAACCTATTCCCGGCGGCCGCGTTCGTCGAGTGGTGCCTGGAGAACGCGCGAGGGGACGAACCTAAGGCCGCCTAGGACGATGCAGTGAGGCGTGCGCGGGGTGGAAGCTACGGGTGTCCGAGGATCGACAGGCACCGCTACGACAAGCGCCCGAACTCGACTTCGCCTATCGCGCGCACTCGTTCGTAACTCCAACCATTTGAATACAAAAGAAAAAAGGGCGCCAAAGCGCCCTTTTTTCAACCAACAAATTCCTACTTAGCAGAATGCGCCGTCACCGGTGCCGCCACCAACCTGGGCCATTTCGGCCAGCGACAACTCGATGACTTCTTCTTTCGTTTCAATGACTTGCTCAATGACTTGATCCATGGGCGTCCCCTACTCCGCTGAACTGCAGTTCGATCGATCTGATCCTCAAGTAACTCGCTATTCGGCCGATAAGCGAGTTAGGTGGAATGTAAAGGTAAGAAAGGGAAAAAGGCAAGCCCCTTCTTTTCATCCCATCCCGATCGCGGCGCACGGCAACAATACCTAAACGATGTCCGCAGTCTTCATTCCATCACCGCCCGATCAGACCCGTGCACGCTGCATGGATCTGCTCTCGCAGCTTCGACCGCTGCTCGCCTCGCCGTCTCCCGACGCCACCGAACGGTTCCTTGCCGCGTTTCGCGAACTTGAGAATCTGGCTCCGGAACATTCGACTGAAGAGCTGGTCGAGTGCCTGCTCGCCATCGCACACTACTTTTACCTTGCCGCACAGCCTGGCCTCGGGTTGCAGCCAGCATCCCAGGCGTTAACACATGCGCGCCATCTGGACGACAGACGCCCACTTGCGGAAAGCGCTGACGATTCACGGCCTTATGTGCGTCGAAACCGGCAACCTTCCGATCGCGACTGCCTCATTCTCGGAGGCGCTTTCCGTGGCCAGGGATCTAGGGGATACCGATATTGAGGCGCCGGTCTGGAACAATCTCGGACTGGCACTGATGTCATCTGCACAGTATGCAGATGCAATGCGCTGCCTTCAAAGAGCTGCACTGTTGGCGCGAGGTTCGAATGAAACCGCCATCGCCATTGTGGAGGTCAAAGCCCTATCCAACATTGCAAGCTGCGCGCTGCACTTGCATGACATCAAGACGGGTATTCGAGCCGTCAGGCAATCCATCGAATTAAATGCCAATCCGAAGACGGCTGCTGATTGTCTGTCGAGAGTCATTGCAGAATCGCACTACGCAAGGCTCTTGCTGGAAGTCGGGGAAGTCAGTCACGCTGAAGAGCACTGCAATCAAGCGCGATGCTTCGCCGAAAGGGTACCGAGCGCCCGTGCTGACTACACGGCATCGTGGTAGTGGATTGACCGATGTTCACTCGAAGAAAGTCGACATCGGATTGACTCGGCTGAAGCGTGCACTCGAACATGCACGGCAAAGCGTGCGCGTCAGAGGTTCGAGACGCTTTGTCGGCGTGCGTCGCCGGATACGAAGCCGCAGGCCAGCCGGACGTCGCATTGGTCTACCTGCATGAACTGCTCGCGATGAATCGCGAGGCAAAGGCAGCGCAGGTGCTGATGCACCAAAGCCAGTACCTCAGCAAGTCGAGCAGCCCGCCTTCGGCCCCGGCTCGATCGACGTCGCGATGGCCAACCAGCGCGGCAAGTTGCGCATCCAGTTGGGCGAACGCGAGCTGATGCGCAACCGCATCCTGCTGCTGGAGCAGCAGTCGGTCGCCGCTGAGCTGCACGACGACACGACGGGCGAGCACTGCTATCGCGTCGGACGTCTCGCGTCGATCCTCGGCAAGGAGATCGGGCTTGGAAGAGGACGTCTGCTTCCTGATCGATCTCGCCGCGCGCCTGCACGACATCGGCAAGCTGGTCGTGCCGGACGCGATCCTGCTCAAGCCGGGCAAGCTGACGCCGGGCGAGCGCGAGATCATGCAGACGCACACGACCGCGGGTGCGGACATCCTGGCCAAGTCGAACATTCCGCAGATGCATATCGCCGAGGAGATCGCACGCCATCACCACGAGCGCTGGGACGGCAACGGTTACCCGACCAAGCTCGCCGGCACCGCGATTCCGATCGCGGCGCGCGTCAGCGCGCTCGCGGACGTGTTCGACGCGCTGACGCACAAGCGGCCGTACAAGGAAGCGTGGAAGGTTTCGGACGCACTGGCCGAGATCGCGTCGCTGAAGGGCAAGCAGTTCGATCCCGGAGCTGACTGACATCTTCCTCGAACTCGTGCCGCGGCTGCAGCGCGAGCATGGCGACCTCGACGAGTTCCTGGCGGTCGAGGCGAAGAACTCGCCGTTCATCAAGGCGCGCAAGCAGATCGCCGAGGCGCTCAAGGGCACGGACCCGGAGACGACGCTGTTCGAGATGCGTCGCTAGGCACGTGCTCCGCGGTGCAGACATGTGCCGCGTGCAACCGAATTTCAGAAACGAGATTGGAAGGTCACCGCTGCGCCGCCATGCGTGCGAGCAAAGGCGCGAGGGTCTGCTCGCGGCCGTTCGGCCCCGCGCTGACTACTCGGACGTAGAGGACGGGGGCGACGGACGCCGCTTGGGCATCCTCGCAACGCCGGGCTCGGAGGTGACCGAATCGTCGCGCATGGCGCGTTGAATGACGCGCTCCAGCGTTTCGCGATCGAGCGATGCGCACAGCATGTCGACGAACTGTCCCGGCGTGGCATCGCAGCGCTGGGCCAGGTCCGCCAATTGCGCGTCGGTGGATTCGTCAATCTCGAAGGTGACGTTTTTCATCGGTAGCCTGGTGTCGCCGGCCCTGCGGCCGGCGCCTCGAATAGCCATAAAACGGTATACGGAGCGCCGCCGCCGAGGTTGAGGGCGGTAGGCCTTTTGTCATGCAGTTCGGCCGATTGCAGCGCGGCGCCCTCGAACCAGCGCCGCCTGGAAAAGTGGTTGGCCGTCTCGCTTCAGCGGGGTATGGTCCCGCGATGGATGGACCCACCCCCGACCGCGCAAAGCAAGCGTTGCACCAGGAAGTACGGGCGGCGCGCGCGCACACGGACGCCCTGTTCCGGCTGGTCGAAGTCAAGACCCTCTACGAGCGGCCGATCCCCGATCGGCACCGGCTGATCTTCTACATCGGGCATCTCGACGCGTTCGACTGGAACCAGCTTGGTCGCGACGTGCTCGACCTGCCCTCCTTCGATCCGACGTTCGACCGGCTGTTCGAGGCGGGCATTGATCCCTCGCCGGGCCAGGCGGCCGCCGACCTGCCGTCCGACTGGCCAAGGCTCGACGCCGTGCTCCACTATGTCGAGCGCACGCGTCGCGAGCTGGACGATCACTGGGATCGAGTTGCCGGTCGAGCGCATCCTGACGGCGCTCGAGCATCGCTGGATGCACGCGGAGACGGTGTGCTATCTGCTGCATCAGATCGAACCCGGTAAGAAGCGCGCAGCGGGCTCGCCGCCGGACGCCGGCGCGGCGGTAAGTGCCGAGGCTCGACGCACGCATCCGTGGGTCGCCGTTCCGGCGGGCGTCGCCACCCTGGGCCAGGCACCGGACGAGTTTGGCTGGGACAACGAGTTTCCGCAGCACCGGTCCGTGGTCGCCGAGTTCGAAATCGCGCGCCACAAGCTCACCAACGGCGGTTACCTGCGCTTTGTCGTCGCCGGTGGGCCGCCACCGCACTTCTGGCGCGAGCGCGATGGCTCGTGGTGGCTGCGACGCATGTTCGACGAGACGCCGCTGCCGCTCGATGCACCGGTGTACCTGACGCATCGGCAGGCGACGGCCTATGCAGCGTGGGCGGGGCTGCGCCTGCCGACCGAGGCCGAATGGCAACGTGCGGCGTATGGCGACGGCGAACGACGGTATCCCGTGGGGCGATGCCGTGCCCGACACCGAGCGCACGAATCTCGACTTCGTCGCCTGGGATCCGCTGCCCGTTACCGCGCAACCACTCAGCGCAACGCCGTTGGGAGTCGAGCAGATGGTGGGCAACGGCTGGGAGTGGACCGCCGCACCGTTCGCGCGCTTCGAAGGATTCGCGCCGCGGCCCTACTACGCCGGTTACTCGGCCAACTTCTTCGATGGCGAGCATTACGTGCTGAAAGGCGCGTCACCACGCACGGCACGGCGATTGGCGCGGCCCTCGTTTCGCAACTGGTTCCGCGCCGAGTATCCGTACGTCTACGCCACGGTACGGCTGGCCCGTTCCTGAGGGGCGCGCGAAACGCCGGACTTACTGGACCAGTGCGAGGGCAAAGCGGTCGGCAGGATCGGTGTAGAGGCGCACACTGCCGAATCCGGCCGCGCGCAGAAGCTCCGACAGTCCAGCCGGCGTGGTCTTGTACGAATTTTCGGTATGGATGCGTGCGCCGGCGGCGAAGCGTCGTTCTCCGCCGGGCCAGCACACCCGCAGCGCGCGACGTGCCTCCAGGTGCATCTCGATGCGGCTATCGGCGGCGTTGAAGAGCGCCACGTGGCGCCAGTCGCCCAGTGTGAAGTCGGTCCCCGCCACTCGGTTGGCGACATTGAGCACGTTCAGATTGAACGACGCCGTCACTCCGAGCGCATCATCGTAGGCAGCGACCAGTTCGGCTGGATTCTTGACCAGGTCCGCACCGATCAGCAGATGGCCACCCGCGCATTGATCATGGATGCAAGACAGGAACGCCCGCGCTTCCTCCGGCGCGAAGTTGCCGATCGATGAACCAGGATAGAAGACCACGCGTCGCTCGCTTCGGACGATCGGGCGGCAGCGCCAGCCCGCGCGAAAAATCCGCGGCCACACCGATGACGTCGATGGTTCGATGCCGCTCGGCCAGCGTTTCAAGCTGTGTGCGCAGGAACGTGCCGGCAATGTCGACCGCCACGTACTGCGCCGGCCGCATCGCGGCGAACAGCCGCTCGGCCTTGGCGCAGTTGCCGGCGCCCAGGTCGATCAGCGTGCTGCCCGGTCCGATCCGCGCCGCGATCTCGTCGGTGCAGCGATCGAAAATGGCCTGTTCGTCCCGCGGCAGCGTGTACTCGGGCAGTTCGCAGATCGCCTCGAACAGCCGCGCGCCGAGCGCGTCATAGAAGAACTTCGGCGCGATCGAGGGTGCCGGAGCGGAAAGTCCGGCGCGCAACTCGGCGGCCGGGTCGGCGCCGGCCGGCAGCAGATCGATAAAGCGAATTCGCGCAGTGGCATCGGCGGAGGCCATGCCGCAGTCTAAGGGCGTCGCTCCGAAGCGGCGCGGTCAAAGCGCGAGCGTCATGCAACCACAAAGCGACTAGCCGGCCACTCCGACTGGGTTGAGTACCTGCCATGCGCCGCCCTTGTGTCCGAGGCGGACGCCCTCTTCGCGCAGGCGGGTGGCTCGATACAGTGCATCGAGCGGCCAGGTCGTGCTCAGCGTGCCGCTGTCGTTGACGAGTCGCCACACCGGCCAACGCGGCTTGCGTCCCTGCGTCAGGTCCTCGGCCACCGCTCCGGCGATGATCTTCACGAAGATGCCGGTCATCAGCGGGCAGGTGCGATCGGCGCCGAAGCGTTGCGCCAGGCGCCCGCGCAACTGCGAGACCGTGATCGTTGCGCCGCGCGGCCACTTGCGCGATTTCCTCGGCCACCAGCAACGGTGTCGGCAGCAGCAGGCGATCGCCAAGGCGCTTGTCGCTGACGATCTCCGGCTCGAGTTCTGGACGGAGCTTCGCGTTCCAGTCGATCGCCTTGCGACGCGACTTGCGGGGCGATTTTTCGGATGCGCCCGATTTCCGTGCGCCGGACCTGAGGATCGTGTTCGGGGTTCGCGCAGCGACCATGCCGCCTCCCTCTTGGTGCAGTCGAGAGATAACTTAGCGGCGTCTGGGCTTCCGTCAATGATCTGGCGCAAGCGACGATGGGCTTGCACTCACAAAGTTGATCGTGCGTTGACGATCGACTTAATACGGATGCGTGTTTGCGTACAGGCCGGCGTTGCGCAATGTGCGCAGCACTTCTTCGATGTGCTCCGGCCCGCGCGTTTGCAGCACGAACTCGAGTTCGGCGTTCTGAACCGGCAGCGTCGTGAATGCGCGCTGGTGTTCGACCTCCTCGATGTTGGCGCCGGCCTGCCCGATCAGCGTCGCGGCACGTGCCAGTTCACCCGGAACGTCGCGCGTGTGCACCCGGATGCGTGCCAGGCGGCCGGCGCGCACCATGCCGCGCTCGATGATGTCGGCCAGCACCATCGGGTCGATGTTGCCGCCGCACAGGATCAAGCCCACCTTGCGCCCGGCGAAGAGCGCTCGGATGTCGAAGCATCGCCGCCAGTCCGGTCGCGCCGGCACCCTCGACCACGGTCTTTTCGATTTCCAGCAGCATCACGATCGCCTGCTCGATGTCGCCTTCGGACACCAGCACCACGTCGTCGACGACGCGCTTGACGATCTCGCAGGTCAGTTCGCCCGGCTGCTTGACGGCGATGCCTTCGGCCAGCGTGGCGTTGGCCGACGGCATGTCGACGCCCTTGAACGCCGCGTACATCGACGGGAACTGGTCCGTCTGCACGCCGACGATCGTGATGCCCGGCTTCAGCGCGCGCGCGGCCGTGGCCACGCCCGAGATGAGGCCGCCGCCGCCGATGGCCACGCACAGGCAGTCCAGTTCCGGCTGCTGCGCGAGCATCTCGAGCGCGACCGTGCCCTGCCCGGCGATCACGTCGGCGTCGTCATACGGATGCACCATCGTGAGTCCGCGATCGGCGGCGATCTTCGCCGCCTCGTGGCGGGCATCATCGAAGGTGTCGCCGGTCAGGACGATTTCGGCCCGAAGCCGCGCGTACGCTCGATCTTGACCATCGGCGTGAAGCGCGGCATCACGATCACGGCGGGAATGCCGAGCCGCTGCGGCGTGATACGCCACGCCCTGCGCGTGGTTGCCGGCGGATACGGCGATCACGCCCTTGGCGCGCTGCGCCGGCGTCAGCAGCGACAGCTTGTTGAGCGCGCCGCGTTCCTTGAACGAGGCGGTGAATTGCAGGTTCTCGAACTTGAGATAGACCTCGGCGCCGGTGATCTGCGACAGCGTGCGCGAGTGCACGCACGGCGTCTCCTCGACGCGGCCGGCCAGGCGCGCGGCCGCGGCGCGGATCGACTCCAGGGTAACGATGTCGCTCAACGCGGTCTCGACTTCGACGAAGGAAGGGGCGGGATTGTAGCGGCCGACCTCGGCCGGCCCATGCAGTTGCCCCTGACCCGGCCCGTAGAATCGATCGCATGCTGCAGATCCACGGCCTGACCAAGCGCTATCGCGAGCGCGTGGTGCTTGACCACCTGGAGCTCGACGGTCGGCGGCGGCGAGTACGTCGCGATCGTCGGCGAATCGGGATCGGGCAAGTCGACGCTGCTCAACCTGATCGCCGGGCTCGACCGACCCGACGCCGGTTCGGTCGTCATCGACGGCGTCGACATCGCAGCCCTCGACGACACCGCGCGCACACTCACGCGCCGCTCGAAGCTCGGATTCGTGTTCCAGGCGTTCCACATCCTGCCGCACCTGACCGTCGCGCAGAACGTCGCGCTACCGCTGGTGCTGCTGGGCGTGGCGCCGGAGCCGCGCGAACGGCGCGCCGCCGATCTGCTCGCCGAAGTCGGCCTCGCCGGACGCGAAGCGAGCATGCCGCGTGAACTGTCCGGCGGCGAGCTTCAGCGCGTCGCGGTCGCGCGTTCGCTGGTGCACCAGCCCGCGCTGGTGCTGGCCGACGAGCCGACCGGCAATCTCGACCCGGATACGGCCTCGGTCGTACTGCAGCTGCTGGCGCGCGAGATCCGCAGCCGTCACGCGGCCGGCGTGCTGGTCACCCATTCCGAGGCGGCCGCAGCCACGGCCGATCGCATCCTATCGGCTCGACCACGGGACGATTGCTACCGCTTTGACGAGTGCTTGACGCCCGGCCAAGGCGAGAGCGGACGGGGCGCCTAGGCTGTCGCCATGGCAGGTCAGCCCACCACACAACCGCTGCCGACGCCGTGGGCACACGATGCGGTTGAGGTGTTACAGGCATTCGATAGCCAGCGCGGCGGCCTGACCGCGGTCGAGGCCCAGCGACGCACTGCCGACGTCGGACGCAACGAGATCGGCGCGCTCGTCGCGCGGAGGCCCGCTCGCCACGCTGGCCGCGCAGTTCAAGAGTCCACTGCTGCTGATCCTCGTGTTCGCCGCCGCGGTCTCCGCCATCAGCCGCGACTGGCTGGACTCGTTGATCGTGATCACGATCATCGCGGCCAGCGCAGCGCTGAGCTTCACACAGGAATACGCCGCGTCGCGTGCCGTGGAGAGGCTGCTGGCGCGCGTCGGCTTGCGGGCCCGCCTGCTGCGCGACGGCGCGGCGGTCGAGCGTCGACGCGCGCGAGGTCGTGCCCGGCGACGTGGTGCTGCTCGCGGCGGGCAGCCTGGTGCCTGCGGACGGGCTGGTGCTCGAAGCGGACGACTTCTTCGTCAACGAGGCGTCGCTGACCGGCGAATCGTTCCCGGTCGAGAAGTCACCGGGCCGAGCCGATGCCGCGGCCGGCCTCGCGCAGCGCTCCAACTACGTCTGCCTCGGCACCAACGTGCGCAGCGGCACCGCGAAGGTGCTGATCACCGCGACCGGGCCGCGCACCGAGTTCGGCGAGATCGCCGCGCGGCTGGCGCGACGGGCGCCCGAGACCGAGTTCGAACGCAGCCTGCGCCGCTTCGGCCAGATGCTGACCCAGTTGATGACGCTGCTGGTGCTGGCGATCTTCGCCGCGAATGTCGCGTCCGACCGGCCGGTGGCGGACTCGCTGCTGTTCGCGGTCGCGCTGGCCGTCGGGCTGGCGCCCGAACTGCTGCCGGCCGTCGTGAGCCTGACGCTGTCGCGCGGCGCGCGCCGCATGGCAAGTGCCGGCGTCATCGTGCGGCGCCTCGCAGCGATGGAAAACTTCGGCGCCATGACCGTGCTCGCGACCGACAAGACCGGGACACTGACGGCCGGCGTCGTGCGGCTCGACGGCGCCACCGACGCCGACGGGAAGCGCCTCGGAAGACGTGCTGCGACTGGCCGCACTGAACGCACGGCTGCAGACCGGCCTGCCGAATGCACTCGACGAGGCCATCATGCGCCGCGAGCAGCGCGCTCGTCTTCGACGACTGGAGCAAGACCGAGGAGATCCCGTACGACTTCGTCCGCAAGCGGCTGACCGATCGCCGTGCGGCGGGCAGGGCAGGACGACGACACGCTGATCACCAAGGGCGCGCTCGACGATGTGCTCGCAGCGTGCACCGACCGGCGTCAGGGCGCGGCTCGTCGTCGCCGGTGATCCGAAGTCGACCGTGAGCGCCTGCGCGAGCGCGCGGCTGCCTGGGCCGACGAAGGCTTCCGCGTGCTGGGCGTGGCCACCCGGACCATTCGCGCGTCGCGAACGCTATGCAGTGGACGACGAGCAGGCGATGGTGTTCGAGGGCTTCCTGCTGTTCTTCGACCCGCCGAAAGCAGGACGCCGCCGAGGCCATCAGGCAACTGAAGCGGCGTGGCGTCGCGCTGAAGATCATCACCGGCGACAGTCGTCGCGTCGCGGCGCATGTGGCGCAGGCCGTCGGGCTCAAGGCCGGACGCATCCTGACCGGCGCCGAGCTGCGCGAGATGCACGACGAGGCGCTCTGGCACGTGGCCCACCGGACCGCCATCTTCGCGGAGGTCGACCCCGGCCAGAAGGAGCGCATCATCCGCGCGCTGCGGCATGCCGGGCACGTGGTTGGCTATCTCGGCGACGGTATCAACGATGCCCCGGCGCTGCACGCGGCCGACGTCGGCATCTCGGTGGACACCGCCGTCGACGTCGCGCGCGAGAGCGCCGACTTCGTCCTGCTGCAGCACGACCTGACGGTGCTGACGCGCGCGATCGACGAAGGCCGGCGCGTCTTCGCCAACACGTTGAAGTACGTCTTCACGACGACGAGCGCCAACTTCGGCAACATGATCAGCATGGCCGCGCTGTCGCTGGTGATCCCGTTCCTGCCGCTGCTGCCGAAGCAGATCCTGCTCAACAACTTCCTGTCGGACCTGCCGGCGATGGCGATCCCCGGTGACCGCGTCGACGCCGAAGCCGTCGCGCGACCACGCCGCTGGGACGTCGCAACGATCCGCAATTTCATGCTGGTCTTCGGACTCGCAAGTTCGGCGTTCGACGTGCTGACCTTCGTCGTCCTGCTCGGCGTGCTGCAGGTCTCGCCGGCCGAGTTCCGCACCGCGTGGTTCGTCGAGTCGCTGCTGACCGAGGTCGCGATCCTGCTGGTCGTGCGGACGCAGCGGCCGCTGTGGCGCAGTGCGCCGGCGCCGGCACTGCTGTGGATCAGCGTGCGCGGTGGCGGCGGCGCGCTGGCGCTGCCGTACCTGCCCCTGTCACAGGCCGTCGTTCGACTTCGTGCCGCTCGGCCTCGGGCTGCTGACGCTGCTGGTCGGCATCACGCTCGCCTACGTGCTCGCCAACGAAGCGATCAAGCACGCCTTCGGCAAGCGCGTCCACGTCTGACCGCGGCGCCTCGCGAGTCGCCTCGGTACACTCGGCCGCATGCTGTGGCTGCTCGCGCACCTCTCCGGCGGCTACGCACGCCACCATCCGTTGCGGGCGATCGTGCAGGTGATCGCGATCGCGGTCGGCGTGGCGCTCGGCTACGCCATCAACCTGATCAACGCCTCTGCGCTCGACGAGTTTTCGGGCGCGGTGCGCCACGTGCTCGGCCAGGCGGACTTCTCGGTCAGCGGCGGACGGATCGGCTTCGACGAGCAGCTGTATGCGCGCATCGCTGCGTTGCCCGAGGTCGACATGGCCAGTCCGATCGTCGAGGTCGAGGCACCCGTGCCGACGATGCCGCGGTCGGCCGCGGGGCTCGCGACCTTGCGAGTCGATCGGCGTCGACGTCTTTCGCGCGGCGCTGCTTTCGCCGGTGCTGCTCGGCGAGCCGGAAGCGCAGGATCGCGGGACCGTTTGCGCTGCTCGGCGATGGCCTGTACCTGTCACCCGCCGCACTCGAGCGGTTTCGTGGGCGCCGGGCGACACGCTCAAATTCCAGGTCGGCCCGGATGCGGTCGAACTGCCCATCGCCGGACGCCTGCCGCGCGCTCGCGCTGGCGAGGAAGTGGCGGTGCTGGACATCGGCGCGGCACAGACGCGGTTCAAGCAGCTCGGGCGCCTGCATCGCATCGACATCAAGGTTGCGGCGAACGTCAGCCCGGCAGTGGCCCGCGACAGGATCGCGGCATTGCTGCCGGCCGGCGTGACCGTCAGCACGCCCGGATGAGGCAGCACAGCGTGTCTCGAACGTCTCACGCGCCTATCGGGTCAACCTCAACGTGCTCGCACTGGTCGCCCTTTTCACCGGGGCGTTCCTGGTGTTCTCGCTGCAGGCGCAGGCGGTGGTCGCGCGCCGCACCGAGCTGGCGTTCCTGCGCATCAGCGGGCTGACGGCGGGCGAACTGCAGCGCTGGCTGGTCGGTGAAGCGGCCATCGCCGGAGTGATCGGCTCGGCGCTCGGAATCGCGCTCGGACTCGCACTGGCCGCGACCGCGCTCGCGGCGCTCGGCGGCGATCTGGGCAGCGGCTTCTTCGCCGGCGCACAGGCGCGCCTGTCGATCAGCCCCGGCTGGACCGTCGCCTTCTTCGTCCTCGGCGTCGCGGCGGCGATCGCCGGCGGTTGGGGTCCGGCGCGCGAGGCGGCGCGCGTCGAGCCCGCGCTGGCGTTGAAGGCCGGTTCCGAACTCGACGCACTGAAGCCGCTGGCCGGGGCGTCGTGGCCAGCCTGCGTGGTGCTCGCGCTCGGCGCCGGTGCTGCGCTGCTGCCGCCGGTGGGCGATCTGCCGATCTTCGGCTACATCGCGATCGCACTGCTGCTGGTCGGCGCGATCATGCTGCAGCCGCGCCTGGCGCATGCGATCTTCGAGCGCATCGGCCATGCCAGCCGTCGCTCGCGCAGCGTGCCGTGGCTGGGCGCCACGACGCGCCTGGCGCAGGCACCGTCCGGCGCGGCGATCGGACTCGCCGGCATCGTCGCCAGCTTTGCACTGATGGTGGCGATGGCGACGATGGTGACGAGCTTCCGGCAGTCGCTCGATGTCTGGCTCGGGCAGGTGCTGCCCGCCGATCTGTACGCGCGCGCCGGCAGCCGCGGCGAATCGATGACGACCGCCTACTTCTCGGACGCGCGATCGCGCCACTACTCGCGTCCGCCCCGGCGTGCAGCGCGCCGAGTTCTCGCGCTTTGCACGCGTGGTGATCGACCCGAAGCGGCCGCCGGTGACGCTGGTGATCCGTCCGCTTGACGTGTCGCGCCCCGCACTGCCGCTGATCGGACGCGCGATCGGCTGGAACGCCGGCGATCCGCCGCCGGCCTGGATCAGCGAACCGATGAGCGAGTTGTACGGCATCGAAGGTCGGCCAGCGGCTCCGCGATACCGCTTGCCGGTGCCGAGCACGAGTTCCTCGTCGTCGGCACCTGGCGCGACTATGCACGCCAGACCGGGGCGATCGCGCTGCGTGAATCCGACTACCAGCGCATCACCGGCGACACGATCCGCACCGATGCCGCGCTGTGGCTGGCGCCGGGCGTACGGCCCAACGACGTGATCGATGCCGTGCGCGACCGGCTCGATGTCGGCACACCAGGCGGAGTTCCTGCAGCCGGGTGAGATCCGGCGCCTGAGCCTCGACGTCTTCGACCGCAGCTTCGCGGTGACCTACCTGCTTGAAGTCGCCGCGATCGTCATCGGCCTGATCGGCATCGCCGCGACCTTTTCCGTCGCAGGCGCTGGCACGCACGCAAGGAGTTCGGCATGCTGCGCCATCTCGGCGTCACGCGCGGCCAGATTCTCGGCCAGTTCGCGATCGAAGGCCTGCTGGTCACGCTGCTCGGCATCGCGAGCGGGCTCGCGGTCGGCTTCGCGGTCGCGCTGGTGCTGATCCACGTCGTCAATCCGCAGTCGTTCCACTGGACGATGGAACTGCATGTCCCGGCCGGCCTGATCGCGTTGCTGGTCGCCGCGCTGCTGGCGACCGCCGACGCTGACCGCGCTGCTCGCCGGACGACGCGCAGCGTCGGTCGAGGCGGTGCGCGCGGTCAGCGAGGACTGGTAAGGCGAAGCGCTCGTAGCGGCGCGAAGCGATCGTGCACGATTCGGCAGACGCTCGCCTGGTAGTGGCGGCCGTGCATGCTGGCCGCGTGGCGCGGAAGTCGCGCACGGCCGAAGCGTGCGAGTATCCGCCACGGCTGTGACGCCGCGACCGCTGGTGTTTCCGCGCGACCACGGCGCGCATCCGGAGTACCGCACCGAGTGGTGGTACCTGACCGGCTGGCTCGACGCGCCGGGGCAGCCGTCGCTCGGGTTCCAGGTGACCTTCTTCCGCGTGCGCACGACCGTCGCCGCGAGCGCGAGCCGCTTCTCGCCGCAGCAGCTCGATCATTGCGCATGCCGCGATCGCCGATCCGGCGCGTGGCACGCTGCTGCACGACGAACGCGCTGCAGCGGCCGGCTTCGGACTCGTCGAGTCGTCGACCGACGACACCGATGTCCGACTGGACCGCTGGCGCCTGCAGCGCGAGGCGGACAGCGGCAGATACCGCGGCACCATCCCGGCACGCACGTTCGACCTCTCGTTCAGCGCGCAGCCCGACGCAGCCGCTCCTGCTGCAGGGGCGCGACGGCTTCTCGCAGAAGGGACCAAAGCCGCGAGCAGGCGAGCCACTACTACAGCGCAGCCGCAGCTTGCAGTGCGGGCGACGCTGCGCCTCGACGGCACGTCCCGCGAGTACGACCGGTCACGGCTGGCTCGATCACGAATGGTCGAGCAGCGTGCTCGATGCACAGGCGGCCGGCTGGGACTGGGTCGGCATGAACCTGGACGACGGCACGGCGCTGACGGCCTTCCGGATCCGCCCGCGCGCGCCCGGACCGGACATCTACACGTATGCGTCGCTGCGCGCGCCGGCGGACCCACCGCGTACGTGGAGCGGCGAGGCAGTCCGCTTCGAACCCGTGTCGATCTGGCGCTCACCGCGGACGAATGCGACTTATCCGGTGGCCCAGCGCCTGCGCGTCGGCGACCGCATCTTCGAAACGCGACCGCTGATGAACGATCAGGAGCTCGATTCGCGCGCGTCGACCGGAGCGGTCTACTGGGAAGGCGCCAGCGAGTTGCTGCGAAGCCGGTCGACGCGTCGGCCGCGGCTATCTCGAGATGACGGGCGTACGTCGCACCGATGCGGCTCTGACGCGCCCGCGCAGCGGAATTGAAACGCGGCTACGATCCGCCGCCATCTCCTGGAGAACGCCATGGGTACGACGATGCACTGGCCGGCCCTGATCACGCTGGCCACACTCGCGCTGCTGTTCGGCTGCATCTGGTACGTCGGCGCCGCGCGTGGCAGGTACAAGGTCTCGGCTCCTGCAACGACGGGGCCGGAGCCGTTCGAGCGCGCCTTCCGCGTGCAGATGAACACGCTCGAGAACGCCGTGCATCTTCCTGCCGGCGCTGTGGCTCGCGGCCTTCTACTTCAGCCCGCGCATCGCAGCCGCCGTCGGCGCGGTCTGGGTCGTCGCCCGCGTCTGGTACGCGTTCGCCTATGCACGCAATCCCCGGTCACGCGGCGCGCCCTATGTCGTCGCCAATGCCGCCTGGGGAACGCTGATGGTGCTGGCTGCGTGGGGCGTGCTGACATCGCCGCTGTGGTAGCCCACCGATGACCGACGCCGCGCCCGCACCGAAACGCCTGAAGCCGCTGCGCGGGCTGTTGCCCTTCATCGCGCCGTACAAGCGCCAGATCGCGCTGGCGCTGCTGTTCCTGCTGCTGGCGGCCAGTGCGACGCTGGCGATGCCGTATGCCGTGCGTCTGCTGGTCGACCAGGGCCTCGCGCTTGCCGGCCGGAGCCGAACTGGGCGACAAGCTGGTCGCCATCCGCCGCCACTTCGGCGTGGCTCTTCGCCGTCGCGGTCGCGCTCGGCGCATTCACGGCGGCGCGCTTCTTCATGGTGACCTGGATCGGCGAGCGCGTCACCGCTGATCTGCGGCAGGCCGTTTATGCGCATGTGCTGACGCAGAGCCCGCAGTTTTTCGAGACGCTGAAGACCGGCGAAGTGCTGTCGCGACTGACCACCGACACGACCGTGATCCAGAGTGCGGTCGGCTCGAGCATCTCGATGGGCCTGCGCAATGCGGTGCTGTTCATCGGCGGCATCGCGATGCTGGTCGCCACGAGTCCGCGGCTGATGCTGACGGTGGTCGGCATCATCGTGCTGGTCGTGGCGCCGGCGATGCTGATCGGCGGGCGCGTGCGCCGACTGTCGCGCGCCAGCCAGGACCGCATCGCCGATTCCAGCGCGATCGCCGGCGAAGTGCTGAATGCCGTGCCCGTCGTGCAGAGCTTACACGCAGGAGTCCGCCGAGACGCGCAAGTTCTCGGATGCGAACGAGCGTGCGTTCGCCACGTCGATTCGCCGCACCGGCACGCGCGCGCTGCTGACGGCGTTTCTGATCGTCGGCATCTTCGGCTCGCTGCTGTACGGTCTGTACGGCGGCGTGCAGGCGGTGATGGCCGGGCGCATCAGCGCCGGCGAACTGAGCCAGACGGCGCTCTACATCATGGTGGTGGCCAGCAGTGTCGCCGTGCTGGCGGAAGTGTGGGGCGAGCTGCTGCGCGCCTCGGGCGCGACCGAACGCCTGATGGAACTGCTCAAGACGCAGTCGCCGATCTCCACGCCGACGCAGCCGGTCGATCTGCCGCGGACGCATGGTGGCATGCGGGTGAGGTTCGATGGCGTCAGCTTCTCCTATCCGTCGCGGCCGCAACATGCGGTGCTGGCCGACTTCTCGCTGGCGGTCGAGCCAGGCCAGACGGTGGCACTGGTCGGTCCGTCGGGCGCCGGCAAGAGCACGGTGTTCCAGCTGCTGCAGCGGTTCTACGACATCGGCGGCGGACTGCTGAGCATCGACGGCATCGATGTGCGCCATGTCGCCCTCGACGAACTGCGGCGTCACGTCGCGGTCGTGCCGCAGGAAGCGGTGATCTTCTCCGGGTCGGTGCTCGACAACGTCCGCTACGGCCGTCCCGACGCGAGCGAGGAGGAAGCGCGCGCCGCAGCGCGCGCCGCCCGCGTGGAGGAATTCGTGCTGCGGCTGCCCGAGGGCTACGCGACCGAGGTCGGCGAGCGCGGCCTGCGACTTTCCGGCGGACAGCGCCAGCGGCTGGCGATCGCACGCGCGATCCTGAAAGACGCCCCGCTGTTGCTGCTCGACGAGGCGACCTCCGCGCTGGATGCCGAAAGTGAGCGCGCGGTGCAATCGGCACTCGAAACCGCCATGCGCGGACGCACGACGATCGTCATCGCACACCGGCTCGCGACCGTGCAGCGTGTCGACCGCATCTTCGTGCTCGATCACGGCCGCATCGTCGACGCCGGCACGCACGCCGAACTGATTGCGCGCGGTGGACTGTACGGCCGACTCGCCGCGCTGCAGTTCGCTGCGTGAAGGTCCGGTGACCACGGGTTCGCGCGGCGAGAGGGCCGGGCATGCGGATTGCTACGTCCCCCGCATGCGGTTGAGGCGAATCAATGACCGGAAGATGCGCCTGTCCCTATCGCACCTATGATTCCCTCCATGGCATCCGCAGTTTCGTGGCGCGTTGTGCTGGTCGACTTGGGTGGATCGGCGCTGCAATGGTTCGCCGGCTGGTGGCAGATCATCCTGTTCAGCGCCGGTATTCTCGTGCTCGCCCTTTCACCGTCGAGCTACCGCGGGGCGAATCGCACTGCGCTGGCGCGCCACCTTTACACGGACACGGCGCCGGTCCTGCTTTGGTTCACGGTGCTGACCTCGCTGATCAGCCTCGTCATCATCCACATCGTCGTCGTGACGTCGGTCAGCTACGGGCTGTCGCGCTACGCACTCGAAATGGTCGTTCGTGTGCTGGTACTGGAGCTGATACCGCTAACGGCCGCCATGTTCGTCGCGTTGCGCTGCGCCCTGCCCAACGCGGCGGAGGTCGCGGCCCTGCGCGCGCGGGGCGCACTGAGCACGTCGGCGGCCGACGGCGCGGACCCGCTGCAGCGCGAGATTCTGCCGCGCGTCGTTTCAGGAATGTTCTCGGTACTGCTGCTCGCGACCGTCAGTTGTGTGGTGACCGCGGTGCTGGCCTACCTGTGGGTTCACGGCGTGACCGCCGGCGGGCTTACGAGTTACACACGGACCTTCGGGCGGGTGTTCAACCCGACGGTCACGCTGATCTTCGCGGCCAAGACGCTAGGCTTCAGCCTGGCCGTCGGATTGATTCCGATCGCCTCGGTTCTCTACGATCGCCCCAACCCCCGGCTGCGCACCAGCACCGAGCTCCGCGGCCTGGTGCGGTTGTTCTCAATGATCCTGTTGATCGAAATCGCCGCGCTCGTGGCCAACTACTACTGAGACCGAACCGATGAACGACGAACCCGCCGCATCGCCGCGCACGCCCGAATCGCTCGAGCTGCGGGCGGCGCTGCTGGTGGGGCTGCTGGTCGTACTGGTCGCGGCTTCGGCGGCATATCTGCTGTATGCGCGCGGCGTGTTCCAGCCGTCGCAGCGCCTCGTGCTGATTGCCGACGACGCGGAGGGCGTGACCGTCGGCATGGACCTCACCTTCTCGGGCTTCCCGATCGGCCGGGTGCGAAAGATCGAACTGACGGCAGACGGCGTCACGCACATCGTGATCGACGTGCCGCGCAAGGACGCCCGCTGGTTGCGCGAATCGAGCGTGTTCACGCTGACGCGCGGGCTGGTCGGCAACACCAACCTGCGCGCATTCAGCGGTGTGCTGACCGATCCCCAGTTGCCCGATGGCGCCGAGCGCAAGGTACTGGTCGGTGATGCCACCGCGGAAATTCCGCGTCTCGTGTCCGAAACGCGCGAGCTGATCCGCAATCTGTCACGGCTCACCTCGGAAGACTCGGCGCTGGCGACGACGCTGGGGAATGTGCAGAGCGCGACCGAGAAGATGAAGGGGCCGCGCGGCGCGCTCGGGCTGCTGTTCGGCAATGAAGCCGACGCGCAGAAGCTGGTGGTTGCGCTCGATCGCACGAATTTGTTGCTGGCACGCATCGACGGCCTGGCCGCCAAGGCCGATCAGCAGGTCTTCGGTGCCGAAGGCCTGATGCCCGAAGCGCGCGCCGCCGTCGTTCAGCTCAATGCCGCATTGATGGAAGCGCGCGAGAGCCTGAAGAAGATCGACTCGATCCTGGTCGACGCGCAGGCCATCGCGGGCAACGCCCGCGCGGCATCGACCGACCTGAACCAGCTGCGCGCCGAGATCGACGCGAACCTGCGCAAGGTGAGCCGCATGATCGACGAGGTCAATCGGCGCTGGCCGTTTGCGAAGCCGGCGGAGATCAAGCTGCCATGAGCTTCATCGAACGCATGTCCAGAGTGGGATGGCTTGCCGTCGTCATGTTGCTGGCCGCCTGTGCGGGCAGCCCGCCCGCGCCTGACTGGCAGGCCAACGCCTCGGCTGCGCTGGATCGCGCGGTCGCTGCCTATCTCGTCGGCGACACTCAGGTCGCCACGACCGAATTCGATCTCGCCCGCCGAGAACTCGCGCGCACCGGTCGCGCTGACCAGGTCGCACTGGCGGAGCTGACACGCTGCGCCGTGCGCGCCGCGTCGCTGGATGTCGGACCGTGCGAGGGATTCGAAAAGCTGCGGCCCGATGCATCTGCGACCGAACGAGCGTATGCCGACTACCTTGCTGGCCGGGTGCAAGCATCGGATATCGCACTCCTGCCGGAACAGCATCGGCCCATCGCCGCGCCGGGCCTCAGTGGCGACGCGGCGGTCGCGGCGTTGAAGTCCATCGACGATCCGCTGGGCCGGTTGGTCGCGATCGCCGTGCTGTTCAATGACGGCCGTGCGAATCCGGCCGCCATTGCGCTCGCCGTCGACACCGCCTCAGCGCAGGGATGGCGTCGACCGCTGCTGGCATGGCTGGGTGTGCAGTTAGCGCTGGCGGAGAAGGCCGGAGATACGGCCGCCGCCGAGCAACTGCGCCGGCGCATCGCGCTCGCAGGCGGCTCGTAGTTCGGAGTACGGCCTGGACTTACCCTGGCGTCGATGGGATGGCTTGTCGAGAACAGCCGCCTTGCAGATATCGGAGCCGAGGGAGAAGATCTCATCTCCGGAACAGGGATTGGACTGCGATGAAGTTCCTCGCCATTGTCTGTTTGGCCGTTCTTGGTTCATTGCCTGTCGTCAGCACCGCACAAGACGCTGATGCAAGAGCCGCCCTTCGCTCATTGCCGAGCGAAGGGTATCCGTCCCTTGTGCTGACACCGCAAGGCGCCGAGCGCCTGGCGCCTCCAGCGCGCAGCGAAAGTCAGTTGTCATTGCGATCCGAATTGGGATCGCCCGGATGGTCCCGCGACCAGTCGCTTGCGCTGTTATGGACCACGATGATTGCTTGCGGCGCGATGGGATCAAGTTGTGCGCTTATGCCACCGACTCCGACGCCGACGACCCCGCCAGGCAGTGAGTCCTGGCAGCGTGTCGGCTGCAAGACACCGGAGACTTGTGGCTGGCTATGGGGACCCGCGACTAAGGGGCCCTATCCCAGCCCGCAGCAGTAGCTAACACTGGGGCACTAGCCGGCCATTAGCCGCAATTGCGGCCCCGGGGCAGAATCACTCGAAAGCAGACAACGTGTGCGGCGCGCGGCCAGGCGCTGCCGCACGGGCCTTGGGAGGGTGCGGATGAAAACCATGCGGAAAGGCAACGTGCTGGCGGCACTTGCGGGATGCCTCGCGACGTCGCTTGCCCCGGCCCAGGTGGGAACGCCCGCGGCCGCGGTGATCTTCGAGAACGTCCGCATTTTCGACGGCACCCGTGGGCAGCTTTCGGCGCCTGCGCATGTGCTCGTGACCGGCAACGTCATCGGAAGGATCTCGATCGCGCCGATCGCCGATCCCGCGAACTCGCGCGTTCAGCGCATTGCGGGCAACGGACGCACGCTGATGCCCGGCCTCATCGACAATCACTGGCATACGCTACTCGCGCGTCCCACGCCCGCGCAGGCCATCGAAGGAGACATCGGCTACACGAACCTGCTCGCGGCCGCGGAGGCGGAAGCCACGCTCATGCGCGGCTTCACGACGGTGCGCGACCTGGGCGGCCCGTCATTCGGGTTAAAGCGCGCGATCGACGAGGGGCTGGTGGTCGGCCCCCGCATCTATCCGTCCGGCGCCATCATCACGATCACCGGCGGGCACGGCGATTTCCGCAGCCCTTCCGCGCTGCCGCGACAGATCGGCGGTCCGCTGTCGCGTATGGAGATCATCGGCGGCAGCATGGTGGCCGATTCGCCGGACGAGGTGCGAGTGCGCGCGCGCGAGCAGCTCCTGCTCGGCGCGTCACAGATCAAGCTGACGGCGGGTGGAGGCGTGGCGTCTCCGCACAGCCCGCTCGACGTCGCGACGTTCACCGAGCCCGAGCTCCGCGCCGCGGTCGAGGCAGCGGAAAATTGGGGCACGTACGTGACGGTACACGCGTACACGCCCGTCGCAATTCAGCGCGCCGTCGCGGCCGGCGTCAAGGTCATCGAGCACGGGCATCTCATGGACGAGGCCACGGCGAAAGTGATGGCGGAAAAGGGCATCTGGCTCTCCTTCCAGCCGTTCGTGGACGACGGTCACGCGCCACCGCTCGCGCCCGCCAATATGGCACGGCTGCGCCAAGTGTGGGGAGGCACCGAGCGAACCGTCGCGCTCGCCAGGAAGTACAAGCTCAAGACTGCGTTCGGGACGGACATCCTGTTCTCGGCAGACGGGGCGAAGCGGCAGGGCGAGACGCTGGCGTTGATGCGACGTTGGTACAGCGCGCCAGAGCTCCTGGTGATGGCCACGGGCAGCAACGCAGATCTCCTCAAGCTGTCCGGCCCGCGCAATCCTTATCCTGGGAAACTCGGCGTGGTGGAAGAAGGCGCCCTCGCCGACCTCTTGCTGGTCGACGGCGACCCGACGGTCAACCTCGACCTGGTCGCCGATCCAGCCCGGAACTTCGTCGTGATCATGAAGGACGGCAGGATCTACAAGAACACGCTGAAGTAGGACCTGCTCACGCTACATCGAGATCGAGCCCTCGCGGAAGTCGGTGCGGTCGAGCCAGACATTGACCAGCACGGGTCGGCCACTGCGCGCAATCTCGCGCGCCTGCCGCAGTACGGGCTCAACCTCCGCCGCGTGGCGGATCACGAGACCTTCGGCACCGAAGCCTCGCACCACCGCGTGGTAGTCGCTGCGCGCCAGCGACGTCGCCACATCGTCACCCAGCATCTTCACCTGCTCGCGCGCGATCTGCGCCCAGCTGGCGTCGTTGCCGACGACAGCAATGACGGGGACACGATGTCGCACGAAAGTGTCGAACTCCATCAGGCCGTAGCCGCTGGCACCGTCGCCCCAGATCAGCCAGACCTCGTCCTGCGGGCGCACGAGCTGCGCGCCGAGGGCAAAGCCGGCGCCGACACCGAGCGTGCCGAAGGCACCGGGGTCGAGCCACGCCAGCGGTGCGCGCGGCCGCAGGATGTAGGACGCCGTGGCAACGAAGTCGCCGCCGTCGGCGACCATCACCGCATGCTCACCGGCCACGCGATCCATCGTGCGGAAGAACGCGATCGGGTTGACGTGCTCGCCTGCCTTTGACGCCTGTTCGTCGATCTCGCGTTCGCGCACGTCGTCGCGCGCGCGCAGCTGCGCGATCCAGTCGGGACGGCGAGCACGCTCACCCAGGCGCGATGCCAGCGCCTCCAGCGTCAGTCCGGCATCGCCGATCGCTGCGATCGTCGGCCGTCGATTCAGGCGTGCATCCTTTGCGCTGCGATTGGCAGCGATCAGCGTGGCCGAGCGGCGCACGTGGCGGCCATAGTCCAGTCGGAAGTCGCAGGGCACGCCGGCCAGCAGCACGCAATCGGATTCGCGCAGTGCATTGCGGCGCGCGTGACGCATCTGCAGCGGATGGCTCGGTCCGAGCAGGCCGCGCGCCATGCCGGACAGATACACCGGTATGCCGATCTGCGTCACTGCCGCAGCAATCGCGTCGGCATGATCGGCGCGCAGCAGTGCCTGGCTGCCGATCACCAGCATCGGTCGCTCGGCTTTCGCCAGCGCGTCGGCGGCACGCGTGACGGCGCCGTCGTCGGCGCGCGGTGCGTCGACGGAAGCGACAGCCGGCGTTGCGGTGTCGCCCGCGCCGGCAAACATGCGCGCCGCATGGCGATTCAGATACCAGCGCAGCGCACGATCGCCGAGGCCGGTGCCCTTGCCGGCTGCGTCGGCATACCACTGGCGGATCAGCGTCTCGTCATACAGCAGGTCGACCGCGCACTCCAGGAACACAGGCCCCGGCACGCCGTCTGCCGCGATGCGCAGCGCCTCGGCAGTCGCCGGGCCGAGATCGCGCACGCGTTTGACCTGCGCCACGTGCTTGACGTGCGGCGCGATGAGCGCGCGCTGGTCGATGTCCTGCAGCGCGCCGCGCCCCTGCAGCGCCGTCGGCGCGCCGCCGCCGATCAGCAGGATCGGGCTCTGCGCGAGCTGCGCGTTTTTCAGCGGCGTGATCGTGTTGGTGAGCCCCGGCCCGGCCGTGACGGCGGCCACACCCGGCCGGCCGGTAAGCCTCGCGACAGCATCCGCCGCGAAGACGGCGGTCGCCTCGTCGCGAACATCGACGATGCGGATGCCGCGCGCCTTGGACGCCACCAGGATCGGCGAGATGTGGCCACCGGCCAGCGTGAAGACCACCGGCACGCGCTGCGCGTGCAGCACCTCGGCCACACGGTCGCCGCCGTGCAGTCGCGGCGGCGTCGGGCTGCCTGCGTCGGGCATCAGTGCCAGTGAACGCGGCGCCCGCTGGAATACCAGGACGCCACGTGCGGCTCGAACGCCTTTTCGATGCGACCGCGCCGGACTTTCATCGTCGGCGTGAGAAACCCGTTCTCGATCGACCAGGGATCCTTCGCGACGACGATCATGTGCAGCTGTTCGTGGTCCGCGATAGCGCCGTTGACGTCCTTCAGCAACTGCTGGAACTCGCTTTCGACCTGCGTGCGGAAGTCGGCTTCGCCCATGCGTGGCCGCAGGTGCTCGGCGAGAATGACCATCGCATAGGCCGCCGGCTGGCCAACGCCCGAGACCAGCGACAGCTCGACCATCGGGTGCGCGTTGATGCGGTTCTCGATCGGCGCCGGTGCGACGTACTTGCCCTTGGCGGTCTTGAACAGTTCCTTGGCGCGGCCGGTGAGCTTCAGCAGGCCGTCCTTCGTGCGCTCGCCGAGGTCGCCGGTGCGGAAGTAGCCGTCGTCGGTGAACGACTCCGCCGTGAGCTCCGGCTGCTTGTAGTAGCCAGTGCACTGCCCCGGCGACTTGATCAACACCTCGCCCTCGCCGCTGAGCTTCACTTGCACGCCGGGCATCGGTACGCCAACGTATCCCGGCGCGTTGTGCGCCTCGTCCGACACGTGCGAGTACGAGCTGTCTTCGGTCATGCCGTAGCCCTCGTACAGCGGCAGTCCGATGCTGCGGTACCACGTGATCAGGCCGGGAGGGATCGGCGCGGAGCCGCTGCCGGCCAGTTTCACCTGGTCGAGTCCGAGACCCTTGCGCACCTTCTTCGAGACGATCTTGCCGAGGATCGGTATGCCGAGCAGGCGCTCGAGCTTGGCCGGCGGCATCTTGGCAAACACGCCTTGCTGGAACTTGAGCCACAGCCGCGGCACCGACAGGAACAGCGTCGGCTGCGTGCGCTGCAGGTCCGCGAGGAAGGTGTCGAGCGACTCGGCGAAGAACAGGTGTATCCGTCCGTCGACCAGCGACGCGCCCTCTGCCCACGAGCGTTCGAAGCTGTGTGCAAGCGGCAGGTAGGACAGCATGCGGTTGTCGGGACCGCCGACCCGCCGCACCACTTCGGCCGCAATGCCTTCCCCGGCGCGCGTGAATGCGTCGAAGGTGATCATCACGCCCTTCGGCGTGCCGGTCGAGCCGGAGGTGTAGATCAGCATCGCCAGTTCGTCGGCGTTGCGCGTCGGTCGCCCCTGCAGTGGCTGCGTCCTGCCGACGATCGCGTCCCAGGTGTCGAACTCGGTCTTCGGTGCGAGCGGGAACGCGACACAGGGTAGGCCGTTGGGCACGCCGGGCTGCTGGTGCGGCCACGTGTCGAGCTTGCCGACGAAGAGCAGGCTCGCTTCGCTGTGCGTCAGCACGTAATTGATCGTTTCGGCTGTCTCGGTCGGGAAGATGGCCACGGTCGTGTAACCGGCCATCCAGATCGCCAGCTCCGCCATGATGAAGTGCGCGCAGTTCTTCGACAGAATCGCGACGCGCGCGCCTCGAGGGAAACCCTGGCTCTGCAGGTACGCGGCCATGCGCCGCGCCTGGTCAACCGTCTGGCCCCAGGTGATGTCCACGACCTGGTTGTTGCCGATCGGCTGCGTCATGTAGACGTGATTGCGAAGCTTCTCCTCGTGGTCGAGGACGTAATCCAGCATCAGCCGGTTTTGTGCCATGTCTCCTCCGTCGTCTGTCTCGCGCGGTGGCGCAGCCTACTGCAACCGCGGCGCTCCGGCCATAGGACGGCAGCCGATTCGAATTGCGCCACTATTGCGGCGCCGCGCCGATCCGGCCCGATAGAATGGCGCGATGCGTCAATATGAAGACTTTATGCGCCATGTGTTCGAGCATGGCGCCGTCAAGGCCGACCGCACCGGCACCGGCACGCGCTCGTGGTTCGGCTACCAGATGCGTTTCGACCTCGGCGAAGGCTTCCCGCTCGTCACCACCAAGAAGCTGCATCTGCGCTCGATCATCCACGAGCTGCTGTGGTTCCTGCAGGGTTCGAGCAACGTCGCCTACCTGCGCGACAACAAGGTCACGATCTGGGACGAGTGGGCGCGCGCGGACGGAGAACTCGGCCCGGTGTATGGGGTGCAGTGGCGCTCGTGGCCGACGCCCGACGGCGGCTCGATCGACCAGATCGCGCAGGTCGTGCAGCAGATCAGGGCAAACCCGGATTCGCGCCGGCTGATCGTCTCGGCCTGGAACGTCAGTGATATTCCGAAGATGGCACTGCCGCCGTGCCACCTGCTGTTCCAGTTCTACGTGGCCGAAGGCAAACTAAGTCTCCAGCTCTACCAGCGCAGCTGCGACATTTTCCTCGGCGTGCCGTTCAACATCGCAAGCTACGCGCTGCTGACACACATGGTGGCGCAGCAGTGCGATCTCGGCGTCGGTGACTTCGTCTGGACCGGTGGCGACTGCCACATCTACAGCAACCACTTCGAGCAGGTGCGCGAGCAGCTTGCGCGCGAGCCTCGGCCCTACCCGCGACTGGCCATCAGGCGCAGGCCGCCCACGCTCTTCGAGTACGCGTTCGACGACTTCGAGATCGTCGACTACGACCCGCACCCGCACATCAAGGCGCCGGTGGCCGTGTGATGTCCGCGGCATCCAATGCGGAACTGCTGCGCCCACAGCCAGCCGCACATGCGCTGGCGCTGCCGGCATGCTGCTACGTGGATGAGCGTTCGAACACATCGAGCGCACCACGGTCTTTGCCGGTGGCTGGCAACTCGTGGCGACATGCGGGACAGGTCGAACGTCCCGGTGATCATGTCGTGGCGGAAATCGGCGGTGTGCCACTGCTGATCGTCCGCGGCGAACCGGAGACATCGGCGCCGCGCGGCCGACTGCGCGCGCTGCACAACGTCTGCCGCCATCGCGCCGGCCCGCTCGCCAGCTGCGACGGCCGCGCTGCGAAATCTCTCGTCTGTCGCTACCACGGCTGGAGCTACGCACTCGATGGCCAGCTGCGCGGTGCGCCGGAGATGCACGATGCCGTCGGCTTTGACCTCGGCGCGATCCACCTGCCCGAAGCCCGCGTGGCCGAATGGCAGGGGCTCGTCTTTGCGGCGCTGGATGCGGATGGCGAAGGGTCCTCCGGTTTCGCCGAGACCATTGCAGGCATCGACGACCGGCTGACACAGCCGCTGTCAAAGCTTGTGTTCGATCGCCGCGTCAGCTACGAGATCCGCTGCAACTGGAAGGTGTACGTCGACAATTACCTCGAGGGCTACCACCTGCCGCGCGTGCACCCGGGCCTGAACCGGTTGCTCGATTACCGCAGCTATCGCACCGAACTCGCGCACTGGAACTCGCTGCAGTGGAGTCCGCTGGACACGGCACAGGGTCCGTACGGCGTCGATGGCGCGGTGACGGAGACCGCCGTGGCGCGGTACTGGTGGATCTGGCCGAACACGATGCTGAACGTCCTGCCTGGCCGCCTGCAGACCAATCGTGTCGTGCCGCTGGCGGCACAGCGATGCCGCGTCGACTTCGACTATTACTACCCGGCCGACGCCGACCCGGCTGCACGTGAGGGCGATCTTGCGTTTGCCGACGAGGTGCAGGCCGAGGACATCGCGATCTGTGAAGCGGTGCAGCGCGGACTGGCCAGTGGTTCGTACGTCGCCGGCCGGCTGAATCCGACACGCGAGACCGGGGTCTGGCACTTCCACGAACTGCTGCGGTCGGCCTACGCGGCCTCACGGTCCGCCGAAACCAACGCGATGAGCCGGCTGACGCTGATCGTCGCGCGCGCACGCAACGGCGTGATCGGCAAGGACAATGCGATGCCGTGGAAGATCCCCGGCGAGCAGGCCTACTTCAAGCGCGTAACGATGGGCCACCCGATCGTGATGGGACGCAAGACCTGGGAATCGATCGGACGTCCGCTGCCCGGTCGCCGCAGCATCGTCGTCACCCGCGACCGCGCCTACGCCGCGGCCGGGGCGGAACGCGCCGGCAGTCTCGATGAAGCGCTGGCGCTTGCCGGTGATGCATCGGAAGTATTCGTTATCGGTGGAGCCCAGCTGTATGCGGCCGCGCTGCCGCGTGCCGACCGGCTGCTGATCACCGAGATCGATCACGACTTCGACGGTGACACGACCTTTCCGGCGCCGGATCCCGCCCGTTGGCGCGAGACCGCGCGTGATCACCATGCGGCGACTCCGGAGCGACCCTTCGGCGTCGACTACGTCGAGTACACGCGTCGCGCCTGAGCCCGCGCAAGCGGAGTCGGTCAGGCACTCGCCGCTTCGGTAGCGCTGGTCACAAGCCGTCCACGACGCCGGCGACCACTCCATCGGCCCGCAGGCGCTCGATGTCTGCATCACCGAAGCCCAGTCCACGCAGCACTTCGACGTTGTGCTCTCCAAGTGCAGGCGGACCGGAGCGCAACGGCGGGCGTACACCGGAAAGCGTCAACGGCAGCAATGGGGTTCGGGTTTCGATCGTTTGCCCTGCGCCACTGGCGCTGGCCGGGACCGTAACCTCGGCAAGTCCACCGGTCGCCAGCAGGTGCGGATCGTCGAACAGATCGTGAGGTCGTGTGATTGGCGCATAGGGCAGTCCATTGGCCTCAAAAATCGCGCTCAGTTCCGGAGCGCGCCGTGCCGCCAGCCCCTCTCGCAGCAACGGCATCATCCAGTTGCGCGCACGCACGCGATCGTTGTTGGTGGCGAGCCGAGCATCGCGTCTTCAGCTCGTCGAAGCCGAACGCATCGCAGAACAGCGCCCACTGCGTATCCGAAACGACGGCCAGGAAGATCTGCTCGCCATCCCGTACGGTGAATACGTCGTAGATCGCCCAGGCCGAAATCCGGCTCGGCATGGGTGCGGCCGGCTTGCCCGTCACAGCGAACTGCATCATGTGCTGCGCCACCAGCAGCACGTTGTTTTCGAACAGGCCGCTTTGCACCTCCTGCCCTTGGCCGGTCTGCTGACGCTGCACCAGCGCAGCGAGCGCTCCGATGGCGCCGAACATCCCACCCATGATGTCGTTGACCGATGCACCGGCGCGCAACGGCCGGCCTTCAGGACCCGTCATGTAGGCGAGCCCGCCCATCATCTGGACCACCTCGTCGAGCGCCGTGCGGTGCTCGTACGGTCCGGGCAAGAAAGCCCTTGTGCGAGACATAGATCAGGCGCGGGTTGAGCTTCGTGAGTGCAGGCGTGATCGAAACCCAGCCTGGCCATCGTGCCGGACTTGAAGTTCTCACTGAAGACATCGGCGGTCGCTACGAGCTTGAGCACGATTTCCCGGCCGCGCGGGTCCTTGGTATCGATTGCCAGGCTCTTCTTGTTGCGATTGAACATCGGAAAGAAGCCGGCGCCTGAACCGATCAGCCTGCGCGTGTTGTCGCCACCCACCGGCTCGACCTTGATGACTTCGGCGCCCAGGTCGCCAAGGATCATGCCGCAGGTAGGACCCATCACCATATGGGTGAATTCGACGACGCGGATGCCGGCAAGCGGCAGCGGACGATCAGACATGAGCCGCCACGCTGGGCCGTTGTGCAAACCCCAAAGGCAGTCCCGCTTCGGGAGTCATTCCGTAGATCGACTCTCCCGGCAGGCCGGCCTGCAGCGGCACGCGAGCCGCCATCAGTTTGACGAGATCGATGTCGGTCGCGACTCCCATCGCCTCGAACATGAACACCAGGTCCTCGGTCACAACGTTGCCGGAGGCGCCGGGTGCAAAGGGGCATCCGCCCAGGCCACCGAGCGACGCATCGAACGTCCGCACACTGGCATCGTAGGCAGCGAGGCAGTTCGCGAGCCCCAGGCCGCGCGTGTTGTGCATGTGAGCCGCACCGGTGCGGTCGCCGATCTCGCTGCGTACACGCTGGAAGAGCCGCCGCACCTGTGCCGGGTTGGCCATGCCGGTCGTGTCCGACAGACCAACTTCGTCGACGCCGACCGCGACAAGTAGAGCTGCGAGGCGCACGACATCATCTTCAGGCACTGCGCCCTGGATCGTGCAGCCGAATGCGGTCGAGATACCGACCTCGATTCCGACATTTGAGGCGCGCTCGTTACGCAGTTCGACGATGGATCGGACTTCATTGACCATCTGCTCAGGCGACTTGCGCACGTTGGCCAGCGAATGTGCAACGCCGGCAGACACCGGTATGGTGATCTTGTGGACGCCGGCCGCGATGGCTGATTCCGCGCCGCGCCGGTTCGGAACCAACGCCATCACGGTAAGGCCCGGCAGGGCAATCGCGTGCTGGACAACCTCGGCAGCGTCGGCCATCTGCGGCAGCAACTTCGCCGGCACGAATGACGCCACTTCGATCTCGCGCACCCCGGACGCGTGCATCGCGTCGATCCAGGCAAACTTAGCAGCGGTCGGCATCGTGCGCGTGACGCTCTGCAGACCGTCGCGCGGACCGACTTCGCTGATCAACACCTCGGGTCGCATTGAGCTTGCGGGCGCAGCGCGGCTCAGGCTGCCGCTGCTCGCTTGAACAGTGGCGAAAGCCCACTGGCGGCGCCGACTTCCGCCGCGGTTCGCAGGAGGGCCGATCCGAGACTCAGCATGCGTTGCTCTGTCAGTCGCACCAGCGGTCCGGCAATCGTAATGACTCCGATTACTTCTCCATCACGCTTTCGAACCACCGCTGACATTGCGCTCATTCCCGGGGCAAAGACTTCGACGATCAGGCTGAATCCTCGCTTCCGAGCAGCACCCAAATGCGCCAATAAGGCCTTTGCGGTGGTCGGTGCATTCGGTCCGAAGTCCGCCGGCTTTCCGTAGCCTTGTCGCCGGACGACCCCGAGCGCCTCTTCGTCGGGCAATGTGGCCAGCCACGCGTGGCCCGCGGCGCTGCAGGAGAGCCTGACCGAAAGGCCCATGTCCGGGTCGTACCGCAGTCCCCGCGTCGCGCCCTGTGCCTTGCTCACAAAAGTCAGGTTTTCGCCGTCGAGAACGCCCAAGCGCACCAGTTCGCCCGACTCTTCCGCCAGCCGGTCGAGCATCGGCTGTGCAATGTCGACGACCCCTGCACTGCTCAGGAAACCGAGTCCGAGCGAAACCAGCTTCATGGTCAGGACGTAGTCGCCCTGTTCACGTGACTGCTTGATGTAACCGGCCTCACTGAGCGTGGTCAGCAACCGATGGGTGGCACTGAGGGGCATCCCGAGTTGTGATGCAACAGCTGACAAGGCACACCCTTCAGGATGAACCGCAAGCAACTCCAGGATTCGGAGACTTCTCTCGAGAGCGGCGCTCATCTTTCGTTCTGACCTCCAAAGTCTGCTTCCAATGCGCGGCAAGACTATTGCGCAATTCCCCAAATGATGCGCATAATGAAAATTGGAAAGTGTTTCCAGTTTACTTTGAACTGCTCACTTTTCCAATAGGCAGACAGAAACTCAGGAGACCTTCATGAAGGCGTTGCGTTTGATGCTGGCGATCGCCGGCCTCTGTGCGATGGGCTGGACGCCAGCGCATGCACAGGACATCCAGGATAGAACGATCAAGTTCGGGCACCTCAACAATACGGATCATCCCGTCAGCATGGGTGTCAAGCGCTTCGCGGAACTGGTGGCCGCGAAGAGCGGCGGGAAGATGAAGGTGCAGGAGTTCCCGTCGTCGACGCTCGGCAATGAAATGCAGCAGCAGTCCGCCTTGCAGGGCGGAGTCCAGGAGATGTCGGCGCCCGCAACGACGTCGCTGGCCGGCATCGTCAAGGAATTCGGTCTGATCGACTTTCCCTTTTCGGTCAGTACCTATGCACAAGCCGACGCACTGCTCGATGGTCCGCTGGGCCAGGCCCTGATTGCCAAGCTGCCGGAGAAGGGTCTGATGGCACTCGGCTACTGGGATCTCGGATTCCGGAACGTCACCAACAGCAGGCGTCCCATCACCAAGCCGGAGGATCTGGAGGGTCTGAAGCTTCGCGTGATTCCCAATCCAGTGTTTCTCGAGACCTTCAAGGCGCTCAAGGCGAACCCCGTTCCGATGCCGTTCACGGAGCTGTACGGCGCCCTGGAGTCGAAGGCGGTCGATGGGCAGGAAAACCCGTTCGCCGTGATCCTGTCCAACAAGTTCTTTGAGGTACAGAAGTATGTCAGCGCGACCAACCACGTCTACGCGACGAACATTCTCCTCGTGAGCAAGCGCTTCTGGGACAAGCTTTCACCGGCAGAGCAAAAGATCATGCAGGACGCCGCAGACGAGACACGCGCTTATCAACGCCAGGTCAGTCGAGCCGCGGCCCAGAAGGCCGTTACGGAGTTGCAGGCGAAGGGGATGCAGTTCAACGAGGTGGCTCCGGCCGAACAAGCGCGCATGGCGCAGATCGCAAAGCCGGTCACCGACAAGTTTGCAGCCAGCTACGACCCGGCCATCGTCAAGATCTACAACGACGAGCTGGCCCGCGGCCGTCGCTAAGCATTGCCGAGAGCAGGCCGAACGGACCCTCGTCTGACCTGCTTTAAGCCACGTTCAGATCCTTTCCAGTTTCGCGCTCGGTCAAGGAGACCGCCGTGAACAACGTACTTCGCCTGTACACGAAGGCACTCGAAGCAGTCATGGCTGCCGGCCTCGCCTTGATGGTCGTGCTCGTGTTCGGAAACGTCGTCCTGCGCTATCTCTTCGACTCCGGCATCACGGTTTCTGAAGAGCTGTCGCGCTGGATCTTCATGTGGGTGACGTTTCTTGGAGCGATCGTTGCCTTGCGCGAGCACGCCCATCTGGGAACGGATGCGCTGGTCAGCCGACTCCCACGCGCAGGCAAGGTCGCGTGCCTGCTCACCGGGTATGTGCTGATGATCGGAACGTGCGGGCTGCTGCTCAGCGGTTCGATCGAACAGACGCAGATCAATTGGAGTAACGCGGCGCCGTCCAGCGGCGCTTCGGTCGCGATCTTTTACGCGAGCGGCATCGTTTTCGCCGTTTCGGCAATTCTGATCATGCTCAACGACCTGTTCAGGCTGGCCACCGGGAAAGTCGCGGCCAAGGATCTCGTTATCGTGCGGGAATCCGAGGAAGACCTGTGACGATCCTCGTCTTCCTCGGTGCGCTGCTGGGCGCCATGGCTATCGGCGTCCCGATTGCTTTCGCGCTGCTGATTTGCGGTGTCGCCCTCATGTGGCACCTCGCGCTGTTCGATCCGCAAATCCTTGCGCAGAACCTCATCAACGGCGCGGATAGCTATCCGCTGCTCGCCGTGCCGTTTTTCATGCTGGCGGGCGAGATCATGAACGCCGGCGGCCTCTCGCGACGAATCGTGAACCTCGCGCTGGCCGTCGTGGGTCACATTCGAGGGGGACTCGGATACGTCACGATCATCGCGGCCTGCCTGTTGGCGGCATTGTCAGGCTCAGCGATGGCGGACGCCGCGGCGCTGACGGCGCTCTTGCTGCCAATGATGGTGGCTGCAGGTCACGACAAGGCCCGCTCTGCCGGGTTGATCGCGTCGGCGGGGATCATCGCGCCCGTCATCCCGCCCAGCATCGGGTTCGTCGTCTTCGGCGTGGCTGCAAATGTCTCGATATCGAAGTTGTTCCTGGCCGGCATTGTTCCCGGCCTGATGCTGGGTGCGTCGCTCTGGATAACCTGGTGGTGGCTGGCGCGACGCGAAAATGCCCTGCCCCCGACCCGCAAGAGTTTCGCGTACGTGTTGACTGCGCTTCGCCGGGCGTTGTGGGCACTCGTCCTGCCTTTCATCATCATCGTCGGCTTGAAGATGGGCGTCTTTACACCGACCGAGGCGGGAGTCGTCGCAGCCGTGTACGCACTCTTTGTCACGACGGTTGTGCATCGAGAGCTCAAGGTGTCACAACTGTATCGGGTGTTCGTCTCGGCGGCCAAGACGAGCGCAATCGTGATGTTCCTCGTTGCGGCTTCGATGGTTAGCGCCTGGTTGATCACCGTGGCCGGCCTGCCGGCGCTCGTCGTCAGCCTGGTGCAACCGCTCATGGACAACCCCACCCTCCTGATGCTGGCGATCATGCTCTTGGTCATGGTTGTCGGTACTGCCATGGACATGGCGCCCACGATCCTCATCCTGACCCCGGTGCTGATGCCCGTTGTGAAGACCGCAGGCATTGACCCGGTCTACTTCGGCGTGCTGTTCATGATCAATTGCGCCATTGGTCTGATTACGCCGCCTGTCGGCACGGTGCTGAACACCGTCGCCGGCGTCGGCCGGATCAGCGTCGACGCCGTGACCCGCGGCGTCATGCCGTTCATGTTGGCCCAGTTCATCCTGCTGCTCCTCCTTACGGTGTTTCCGAAGCTCGTCCTCGTACCCGCGAGCTGGTTCTACTGACGCCGCATTGCGGCGCCGCCATTCCACTGCTCGGCTTACTGATCGCACCAACTCATGTCCGTAGAAACAGCATTACTTCGATTCACTCACTACATCGACGGTGAGCGCGCCGAACCGAGATCGGGCAGGTATTTCCCGACCGAAGATCCCTTCAGCGGCCGCGCTTGGGCCAGCATCGCTCGCGGTGACACGGAAGACGTCGATCGCGCGGTCCAGTCGGCCAACCGTGCCCTCGAGTCCGGCGCCTGGCCGGAGATGACAGCCACGCAGCGTGGGCATGCCCTATGGAAACTCGGCGACCTCGTGACTGCGAATGCCGGACGGCTGGCAGAAATCGAGCAGAGGGACAACGGCAAGCTCTCGACAGAAGTGACGGCCCAGGTCAAGTACATGGGCGACTATTTCAAGTACTACGCCGGACTGGCCGACAAGGTCCAGAGTGACGTCCTTCCCACCGACAAGAAGGGAGTCTTTGCTTATACGAAGTACGAGCCCAAGGGCGTGGTTGCCATCATCACCCCTTGGAATTCGCCATTGACTCTCACGAGCTGGAAGCTGGCTCCGGCCCTGGCGGCCGGTTGCACGGCTGTCGTCAAGCCGTCTGAGTTTACGTCGGCTTCGATGGTTGAACTTGCGTCGCTTGCGTCCGACGCCGGCCTTCCGAACGGCGTGGTCAACGTGGTCACTGGGTTCGGCGCGGAGGTGGGCGAGCCGCTGGTCACTCATCCTCTTGTGCGTCATGTCGGCTTCACCGGTGGTGGCGCGGCAGGACGAAGGATCTATGAGCTGGCCGCGCGCGGATTGAAGACGGTCACTCTGGAGTTGGGAGGCAAGTCCCCCAATATCGTCTTTGACGACGCTGATTTCGATCGTGCCGTGAAAGGCGTGGTCTCCGGCATCTTCGCGGCATCGGGCCAGAGTTGCCAGGCCGGCTCGAGGCTGCTGTTGCAGCGGTCAATCCACGACGAGTTCGTCGCTCGGCTCATTGAGTTCGTACGCACGGCCAAGCTCGGCGATCCCACGCTTCCCGAAACGCAGGTCGGTCCGATTTCGACTCGGCCGCAATTCGAGAGGATTCTTTCCTACATCGAAATTGCCAAGCAGGAAGGAGCGAAGTGCGTGCTGGGCGGGCGCAGTCGACCGGACCTCGGCGCCGGTCAGTTCATCGAGCCAACCATATTTACCGGCGTGCGCAATGACATGCGAATCGCCCAGGAAGAAGTGTTCGGCCCGGTCTTGTCGGTGATTCCGTTCGAGGACGAAGCCGATGCGATCCGCATCGGGAACGACGTCGAGTTTGGTCTGGCGGCGGCCGTGTGGACGCGCGACCTGAAACGCGCCATGTTGATGACCGACAAGCTCAAGGCTGGAACAGTCTGGGTCAACAACTACCGCGCGACGAGCTTTACCTCTCCGTTCGGCGGCTACAAGGAGTCGGGCATAGGACGCGAGTCGGGGATTGATGCGATCAAGGAATACCTCCAGGTGAAGACCGTGTGGCTGTCTTCGGATCTGGATGTTCCGAACCCCTTCATCCGACGCTGATGTCCTGGGATCAACCCTCATCGATGCGCCGATCCCGATCACATACTTGAACCGGAGCACCCCATGCAAGAACTGATTTCCAAACAGCTCGTGAAGTACCTCGCTGATCGAGGAGTCGAGTACGTGTTTGGCCTGTGCGGCCACACCAACATTGCCGTGTTGGCCGAACTCGAAAAGAGCACCCTGAAGTTCATCAACACTCGTCACGAACAAATCGCGGCGCATATGGCAGACGGCTATGCGAGAGCCAAGCACACGACGGCTGTCGTTCTGTCCCACCTGGGACCCGGCCTGACCAACGCGTCGACCGGCGTCGCCAACGCCGCGCTCGATTCGGTGCCAATGGTCGTCATTGCCGGCGATATTCCGAGCCACTACTACGGCAAGCATCCGCACCAGGAAGTTAACCTGCACGCGGATGCCGCGCAGTCCGAGATCTACCGACCGTTCGTCAAGCGCGTGTGGCGCGTTGATCGACCTGACCTCTTTCCGGAAATCCTGCAGAAGGCTTTCCAGTTGGCCGAAGCGGGTCGCCCGGGTCCAGTCCTGGTCTCGGTGCCGATGGACATCTTCTCGATGAAGGTCGACACCGCCTTGTTCGAACGGCTGTCGCACCACACCCAAACACTGCACAAGCCAACACTCGACGAAGTCGTGGCGGAGCGGATCGTCGAGATGCTCGCACGCGCCAAGCGACCTTTGCTCTACGCCGGCGGCGGGGTCATCCTCGCCGATGCGGCCGACGAACTGCGCAAGTTCGTCGAACACATGGGCTTGCCGGTGGCTCACAGCCTGATGGGCAAGGGCGTCTTGCCGGACGACCACCCGTTGACCCTGGGGATGTCGGGTTTCTGGGGCACCGAGTTCGTGAACGGCACAGTGCCGTGAAGCCGACGTGGTGTTCGGCGCGGGAACGCGTTTCGCAGAGGCCGACTGCAGTTCGTGGGATCCGAGTTTCACCTTCAGCTTCCCACCGACCAAGCTGATCCACATCGACATCGATTCGAACGAGATCGGCCGCAACTTTCCAGTCGAGATCGGCGCAGTGGCCGATCTGAAGCAGGCGCTCATCGTCCTCAACCGTGTCGCGAGACGCCTGCTTCCCGCAGGCCGCAAGGCCGACGAGCTCGCGGCGCGCATATCTGCCTATCGGCAATCGTTTGTCGCCTCCAATGCCGAGCACGTACGCAGCAACGCCTACCCGATGCGTCCGGAACGCATCCTCGCAGACGTGCGCAGCGTTCTCCCGCGCGACGCAATCATCACGACCGATGTCGGCTGGAACAAGAACGGCGTGGGTCAGCAGTTCCCCATCTACACGCCGGGCTCCATTCTGACGCCGGGCGGCTACGCGACGATGGGCTTCGGCGCGCCGGCCGCGCTCGGCGCGAAACTGGCGGCCCCGGATCGAATCGTCGTTGCGCTCGTCGGTGACGGTGGATTCGGCCAGAACCCGGCGGTCCTGGCGACGGCCGCTGAAGAGAACATTGCAGTCGTGTGGGTGGTGATGAACAACGGTGCCTACGGCACCATTGCCGGTCTGGAAATGGCGCACTTCGGGACGACCTTCGGCACGGTGTTCAAGCGTGACGGAAAGAACTACTCGCCGGACTTTGCCGCCGTGGCTCGAGCGTTTGGCGTCGATGGAATGCGCATCGAATCAGCCCAGCAGTTCAGGCCGGCGTTCGAACATGCCATTGCATCCGGCAAGCCCGTCGTGATCGACGTCGCGATGATGAACGAACCTGTTCCGACCGCTGGCCACTGGAACATCAACGAGATTTACTCGCCCGACAAGGCGGTCTCACACGTCGCCGTCAGCTGATGCCGGGAGCGTGGCCGGCTTCTGGCCGGTACGCGTCAGCGCACCGCGGCCTCGAGCGCGGCGGCCAGACGGTCTCGCCACGGGCCAGGGTCGCCGAAGACGGCAACATGTTCGGCATCTTCAACCGTCCACAGGTCCTTGGGCGCGTGGGCGGCGGCGTGCAGTTGTGTGCTGTGATCATGTGCGATGACCGCGTCACGCGTCCCGTGCACGAAGATCAGCGGCACCCTCACCTTCTGCAGCGCGGTGATCGGGTCCTTCTCGGGGCCCGGAAATGCGCGCATCAGCAGTGGCGCCAGCGGCGCGAGGATGCCGGCAGTGGATGCCGCCTCGCGCGCAATCTGCCGGTAGCTCGCAAACGCCGAGTCGATCACCGCCAGCCGGACACCCGCCGAGTCGCGCGCCAGCAGGCGTAACGCCGTCGCGCCGCCGAGGCTCTGGCCGACGACGATGAGCCGCGTCGCGTCGACATCGGGGCGCGTCCGCAGATAGGCGAGCGCGACCGCCGCATCGTCGACCACGCCGTCGAGCGACGGTGTGCCCTGCGAGCGCCCGAAGCCCCGGTAGTCCAGAGTCAGCACGTCAAACCCGCGCGGCGGCAACCACGCCACCAGCGGCAGGTGATTGCTGACATTGGCCGCATTGCCGTGCAGATGCAGCACCGTGCCTTTGGCCTTTCCGTGCGCCGGCAGGAACCACGCGTGCAGTCGCGAGCCGTCAGTCGCCTGCAGCCAGACATCCTCTGCCTGCAGGCCGAACTGGGCCGGAGTCGTGTACTGCAATGCATCGGGATAGAAGAAGTAACGCTCGACCCAGCCCGACACAAACATCGTCATCCCTACGGCGATGGCGCCTGCCACGCCCGTCAGCATTCGATCACATTGAGCGCGAGACCACCGCGCGCCGTTTCCTTGTACTTGGTCTTCATGTCGGCGCCGGTTTCGCGCATCGTCTTGATCACCTGGTCGAGCGAGACGAAGTGCGTGCCATCGCCGGCCAGTGCCATGCGCGCCGCGTTGATGGCCTTGACCGAGGCGATCGCGTTGCGCTCGATGCACGGAATCTGCACCAGCCCGCCGACCGGATCGCAGGTCAGCCCCAGGTGATGTTCCATGCCGATCTCGGCGGCGTTTTCGACCTGCTCCGGCGTTCCTCCCATGACAGCGGCCAGCGCGCCCGCGGCCATCGAGCAGGCCACACCGACCTCGCCCTGGCAACCGACTTCGGCACCGGAGATCGAGGCATTTTCCTTGTACAGAATGCCGATCGCGCCGGCTGTGAGCAGGAAGTCGATCACGCCGGCATCGTCGGCGCCGGGAACAGCGCGCGCGTAGTAGTGCAGCACGGACGGAATGATGCCCGCAGCACCATTCGTCGGCGCGGTGACGACTCGGCCGCCCGCTGCGTTCTCCTCGTTGACTGCGAGGGCCCACAGGTTGACCCAGTCGAGCAGCGCCAGCGGATCCGAGGCATCGCGCGCAGCCAGCTTGCGGTGCCACTCCGCGGCGCGCCGCTTCACCTTCAGTCCGCCGGGCAGAACCCCGTCACACACCAGTCCGCGCGCAACGCAGGCCTGCATGACGTTCCAGATCGCGCGCAGGCCGTCGTCGATCCCGGCGTCGCTGCGCCAGTGCCGTTCATTGGCGCGCATCACCTGAGCGATCGATAGTCCCTGCCCCCGGCACTGCGCCAACAGTTCGTCGCCACTGTGAAACGGCAGCGGCAGGATCGTCGTATCAGGCGCGATACGCTTCTGTGCTGTGCCGTCGACTGCCACCTCCTCACTGACCACGAAGCCACCGCCGACTGAGTAGTAGGTGCGCACCGCAAGTTCGCTGCCGTCGGACGCGTGCGCGATGAAGCGCAAGCCATTCGCATGGAACGGCAGCGCCCGGGTGAAGAACAGCAGGTCGTCGCGCTCGACGAAGCGCAGCGCACGGCGGCCGAGTACGCGGATCTGCTGCGCACTGCGCATGTGCTCGAGCCGCGCTGCTATCGATTCGACATCGACAGTGGCCGGCTCCTCGCCTTCGAGGCCGAGCAGCACGGCCTTGTCGCTGCCGTGACCCTTGCCCGTCGCGCCCAACGATCCGTACAGCTCGACGCGCAACCGCTCGACCCGGTCGAGGATGCCGTCGTGCTCGAGACGCAGCGCGAACAGCCGCGCCGCCCGCATCGGTCCGACCGTATGCGAGCTCGACGGACCGATGCCGATCTTGAAGAGATCAAAGACGCTGACGGCCATGTGCAATTCCCATGCGCAGCATCGCACCCTTCGCGTCGGCCCGCACGTCGCCGCGCGTCAAGGTCCGCGCAGCTGCATGCTCCACGTGGCGCTACCGACCGCCGGCCGGCCGCGGGGGAAGCGACTTCAGGTAGGCATGCACCGCAGCGACATCCGTATCGTTGATCTCGCGCAGCGTTTCGAAGGGCATCACTGCGATCGCGCTGCCATCCGGTCGCTTGCCGCTGCGGAACATGGCCTTCAACTTGTCGGCCGTGTCGTAGGTCGTCATCACCGTCCCCGCACCGGGCGTGAGATTCGAGGCCGCCGGCCAGGAAGGCGGTCCACCCGGAATCATGCCGCCGGACAGGTTGCTCACCATGGCAGCCGAGGCACAGGTTGGCCACATAGCGGCCATGCTCGGGGGTTACCCCTTCAGCGACGGCCGCGGCCGGCGGCAGCTTGTGATCGATCTTCTCCGCGGCATCCTTGACGACGCCGATCGCGTAGAGCGCCTTGACCGGCAGCGGCACGGTGAACTCGGCGGCACCCCCCGGCACGGGCGGCAGGCTGCGTGCAAAGGCGATCAGCGCGGCGATGTCGGCGTCCGTGAAGCGGTTGTAGTCCTCGCTCGGCATGACGAAGAGCGCCCGCCCGTCGGGCCGGATACCGTGCCGGATGGCTCGCACCCAGTCGGCCTCGGTGTACTTCGCGACCACGCCGGCCGGTGTGATGTTCGGCGAGCGCACCCGGAAGCCGCCGGCCGCATCATCGATGAAGACCTGTCCTGCCCCGTTGGCGCCATGACAACCACCGCAGCCGCGCGACGCGAACAGATACTTTCCGCGCGCCAGCGTCGCGTCATCACTCACCACGGTCACGCCCTTGACGTCAACCTTGGTCACGCGCTCGCGCTTGCGATCGAACAGCAGGTTGGCCGCGACCACCAGCGCGATCCCGAGCACTACCAGCACGGCAACGAGTCTGGCAATCCATTTGAGCAATCGTTTCATATCCGTTCCTCGTTGAGGTCGCTATAGCCCCCGTTCCATGGAAGTGCGCGACCTTACGCGCCCGCAACGGCCAAGTCGAGGCCGCGCTCCAGTCGTTGCTGCATCGCGACTTCGGGCTAGCGATACGAGTAGGTCGCGTTCAGGTAGAACGCGCGGCCGAGCGGGCTGGCTGTCTGCGGATTGAAGCCGGCCTGGAACGCGGTGCTCTGCAGCGAGAATGGCGGTTCTTCGTCGAACAGGTTGCGCACGCCCAGCGCCAGTTGCCAACCGGCGAAGCCGGTGTAGCGGCCCTGCAGATCCCAGCTCGAGCTCGAGCCCACATGTCGCGTGCCGGAATCCGCATCCCGCAACGGCTCGGTGTAGCCGGCGGAGTAGACCTGCGCGAGGGTCACGCCCCAGGGGCCGCGGTTCCAGTCCAGCGTCAGCGTGCTGCGCCAGCGCGGGATCGCGTTGCCATAGGTCGCGTCACCGAGCCGTGACACATAGGTGACGCCGTCGATCTGCGTTTCCCATTGCCGCACGTAGGTGCCCTGCAGGCCGATGCGCACCTGGCCCCAGTCCTGCGGCGGGGCCAGCCAACTGGCGAAGACATCGACGCCGGACGTCTGCGTCGTACCAAGGTTGAGCGGGGAGATATCGATCGCGACGATCGGACCGGGCAGGTTCGGGTAGACCGGATCGACCGGGCCGCGCGTGATGCGGTCGGGAAAGCGCTGGTAGTAGCGCATCAGATTTTCTTCCGTCAGCGGCTCGATGATGCCCTTCTGCTCGATCGCCCAGTAGTCGACCCCAAGCGAAAGACCGCGCACCGGCTCCCAGACGACGCCGAGGTTCCACTGCGTCGAGGTCTCGGGCTGCAGGTTCGGGTTGCCGCCGGAAAAGACTTCGACGAAGGCCAGGCAATCGTCAACCAGTCCGGTCACGGGGCATCGGACGGGATCCTCGAAGATGGTGATGCCAGCAGACGCCGTCGGCTCGCTCAGCGTGTACAGCGGCGGCGCGCGGAAACCCTCTCCCCACGAGCCGCGCAGCAGCAGGGTCTGCAGCGGCTGCCAGCGCAGCGCGACCTTCGGGTTGGTGGTCGAGCCGAAGTCGCTGTATTCGTCGAAGCGCAGCGCGAGTTGGGCATCGAGTCCGCGCACGATCGGCACCGCGAGTTCCGCATAGAGCGAATAGACGCTGCGGCTGCCGCTGATGGCCTTCAGCTGATCGCCGAGCGGCGAATTGCCGGCCAGCACTTCAGGATCCCAGTCGTAGGACAGTCGCTCGCGTCGCGCCTCGGCGCCGAGCGCAAGCGCCAGCGGGCCTGCCGGCAGTTGTGCGATCTCGCGCGACGCAAACGCGTTGACGAGCGATGTCGTTCCGTCCGCGGTCTGTGGCGTGCCGCTGTAGGCGGTCGAGGCGAGCAGCGCGGACCCTTCCGGTCCCGAGGGTCCCCACGGATTGATCAGTCCGGTCGCTATCGCCGGGACGATCCGGTTCGCGTAGACGAAGCTGCCGCTGTAGGCGTTCTCCTGCTGGTTCCAGTTGTAGACGGCAGCGACGCTGTAGTCCCAGCCGGCGGCCCGACCCTCGGCGCCCAGCACATAGCGCTGCGTGTCGCTTGTGGTCGTATTTGTGCGCGCGCCGAGTTCGGTGGCCCGGAACGAGATCAACAGGCTGCCCGCGAGGCCGTTGGCTGCGGCGAAGTCGGTCGGGTAGTACGGGCCGCCGGCCGGATAGCGCAACTGGCCGAACGAGGTCACCGGAGGGATCGCATTGGGCGCGATGGCAGACTCGAAGCCGATTGCGGCCGAGCAGCGCCTCGGCAAACAGGTCGAGGTCTGCGTTCAGTCGCCAGGTTCCGCGCACCAGCGCACTGGTGCGCTCGACCTCGGGCAGCAGGTCGATCGCCGGCGGCGTAGTCGTAGCCGCAGGCGAGATCGTTGTCGGGTGGGAATCGGATCGGAATTGCCGTCGGCGGCAGGCATCCGGCGGTCGCACGTCGGATTCAGGATGCGCCCGCGCGTGCGATCGAAGATGTTGGACGGGAAGGTGAACGGAGTGAGGATGTCGATGCCCTGGTCGGGCCGGTACGCGGTGCGCGCGAAGTCGCGATCGATCGCCCGCAGGGCCTGCTGCTTCTGGTAGGCCAGCGACGCGAAGACGTTGTAGCCGTCGCGCGTCGGATCGCCGTAGCCCGCCGTGATGTTCGACTTGCCCCTCGTTGCCGCCGCCGTGCTGGGTGGCAGTGAAGCCGCCGGCGACTTCGACGCCCTGGTAGTCCTTGCGCAGGATGAAGTTGATGACGCCGGCGATCGCGTCGGTGCCGTAGATGGCCGAGGCGCCATCCTTCAGCACTTCGACGCGCTCGATCGCCGCGAACGGGATCGAATTCAGGTCGACCGGACGCGCCGTCGAACGCGTAGTTGCCGAGACGCCGACCGTTGAGCAGCACGAGCGTCGATCCGCCGCCGAGACCGCGCAGGTTGGCGGACGACAATCCCGGGTTACCAAGCCGTTGCCGATCGTCTGCGAGATATTGAACGGATTGACGTTGGCCGGCACGCGCTCGAGCAGCTGTTCGACCGTGGTGACGCCGCTCCTCTCGATGTCCTCGCGCGTGAGCACCTGCACCGGCAGCGCCGACTCGACGTCGGTCTGCCGGATGTGCGAGCCGGTGACGACGACGCGCTCGAACGTCGTGGTCGGCGCCGCCTGCCCCTGCTCTTGCGCCTGCGCGGCGGCGGTCAGCATGAGCAGCGCCGCAAACGGGAACACGACTGCACCGCAGTCGCAAAAACGCCCACGCCACCGCACGAGCTGGAACAAGCGGCCCCCCGACCGATATTGCGGCCCCTCCGGCGGCTGTCTTTATTGCCGAAGGCACCCAAACCGTCAAGCGGGAAATTCACCGGCCGGACAGCCGGCGGAGTGCAGCGCCGCGCCGCTCCAAGCAAGCTCGCGCCGCAGCCCGGAGGCTCCACGGAATCATCACGGCGCTCGGTTTTCCATGGAAAATGCGCACTGCTGGCGGAACCCGAGGGCGACGATGAGCGACGTCACCGTCTTATTGCACCGCATCGCCGAGAACGACCGCGAGGCTCTCGACGCACTCTTTGAGTTGCTGTACGCCGACATCCACCGCATGGCGCGCGCACGGCTCGCCGAAAACGGCCCCTTGACGATGCTCGACACGACTTCGCTGGCGCACGAGGCCTACCTGCGGCTACACGGCGCCGGCCGCATCGACCTCGACTGCCGGGGCCGATTCATGGCCTACGTCTCGCAGGTCTTGCGCTCAGTCATCGTCGACTTCGCCCGCAAGCGCAACGCCGAGCGCCGCGGCGGCGGCCATGCAAACCTGACGCTCAACACCGAGATCGCCGGCTCGATCGGTAACCAGGACGAAGACATCATCCGCATCAACGACGCCCTGGACGAGCTCGACAAGGTCGACCCGCGGCTGCGCAAGGTGGTCGAGATGCGCTATTTCGCCGGCCTGAGCGAGAAAGAGATCGCCGAAGCGCTCGACTTGAACGAACGCACCGTGCGGCGCGACTGGGAGCGCGCCCGGCTGCTGCTGTCGGTTTCGCTGAAACGCTGACACCTACTGTCCGGTTTTCCAACAGAAATACGTCTTTGCGGTGAGGGAGAGTTACGCCCACGCGCATGATCACAAGTCGCGCACTGACCGCACAGGACTGGCACCGGCTTAATGATTTGCTGGCGGCGGCGCTCGAGCTTGAAGCCTCGAAGCGCGCGAGCTGGCTGGCCGCGCTGCCGGAGTCGGCGAGCGACCTGAGACCGCTGCTGGCCGAGCTGCTGACGAGTGTCGGTGCGACCGGTTTCGACGATACCAGGCAGACCCTGCAACCGGTTGTGCAGCTGGCCTCAGCTGCGATTTCTGCGATGCGTCGGGAGCAGGCCGGCGACCGCATCGGCCCGTGGCAGCTGGAGCGGCTGCTGGCTGAGGGTGGCATGGGGGCGGTGTGGGTGGCGCAGCGTGCCGACGGCGTGATGCAGCGGCGCGCGGCGCTCAAGCTGCCGCGCGCCGAGTGGGTCGATCATGGGTTAAGCCAGCGCCTGGCGCGCGAGCGCGCGATCCTCGCGCGCCTGCAGCATCCGCATATCGCGGTGCTGTTCGATGCCGGGCTGGCCGATGGCGGCCGGCCGTACCTGGCGCTCGAGTACGTCGATGGCGTGCCGATCGATGCGTACTGCCAGGGCCGTGAGCTCAAGGACGTGCTGCGGCTGATGGTGCAGGTCGTGCGCGCCGTGGCCTACGCGCATGGCCAGCTCGTGATCCACCGCGATCTCAAACCCGCCAACGTACTGGTGATGGCCGACGGTTCTCCGAAGCTGCTCGACTTCGGCATCTCCAAGCTGATCGAGGGTGACACCACGACCGCGGAGGCCACAGCGTTGACACGGCTGGCGGGACGTCCGATGACGCTCGCCTACGCCGCGCCCGAGCAGGTGCTGGCGCTGCCGATCACGGTGTCGGCGGATGTCTATGCGCTGGGGGTGATGCTGGCCGAGCTGCTCGCCGGTGCGCGGCTGTACCGATCGCAGGAGCCGCGTGCGCTGGAAGCCGAGATCCTCACCGGCGATCTGCGCGTGCCGAGCGAGATCGCCAGCGACAAGGTGCGTGCCCGCGCGCTCAAGGGCGATCTGGATGCGATCGTGGCCACGGCGCTCAAGCGCCAGCCGCACGAGCGCTACGACAGTGCCGCCGCACTGGCCGACGATCTGGAGCGCTACCTCGACGGCGAGCCGGTGCGCGCCCGCCCCGACAGCCGCGCCTATCGGCTGAAGAAGTTCATCGCCCGCAACACGCTGGCGGTGGGTGCGGCCAGCGCCATCGTGCTGGCGCTGGGCATCGGCCTGGGGCTCGCGCTGTGGCAGGGCAATGAAGCGCGCACTCAGGCGCAGCGCGCCACCGCGCTCAACACCTTCGTGCTGGGCCTGATCCGCACCGCCGACCCCAACGCATCGGTTCAGACCAAGGCCGCCGACGTGGCCATGCTGCACTCCATCGAAGACCGCATCGACCACGACTTCAAGGGCTCGCCCGACCAGCTGCTGCAACTCAGAGTGACGGTCGGTGAAGCCTACAAAAACCGTGGTGAGATGGTCGCGGCGCAGCGCGTCTTCCAGCGAGCGGTCGACGATGCAAGTTCCTACCTGCGCGCAGATGACCTGCGCCTGCTGACCGCGCAGGTTCGCGCAGCCGACGAGCGACTTATCGTCTCGACCGCGGCGGCCGGGCAGCTTGATCGTGCCATCGAGATCTTGCGCCCAAAGAGTCGCGACAACCTCGAGGCAGCCGAACTCCTGCTGGATGCGCTGCTGATCCGAAGCACACTGGTGAACGAATACGGCGTGCCAGCTTACGTCACACCGGAAGAGAACACCCGGACTGTCGACGAAATGGAACGCCTGGCGCTCGACCACTTTGGCCCGGGCAGCCGTCAGCATCTGCGTGCGGTCGGCGCAAAGTCAGGCCTGGTCAACCTGCGAAGCGGCCCCGAAGCCGCCTATCCGATCCTGGCTACGGCGATGGAGCAGGCGCTCTTGCGCAACGATGGGGTGATCGACAGCGTGGACTTTCTCAACGCCAGCGCCGTCCGGGCCGTCCTTGACTGCGCCAACGGCAAAGTCCCCCAAGGGCTCGACACGCTGTGGAGGCTCAACTCGGCGGTGCGCACGTCCCACGGCCCGACCAGTTACCTGCTCGAAGCGATCCTGCAGGGCATCGCCGACTGTCTCGCCGCGGTCGACGACAAGACGGCGTTTGGCTGGGTGCAGGACGCCTACGACATCGCGGCCGCCCGCGAGCGGCCGCCCTCGACCAACCTGCTGCATCGTGCAATTGCGGCGTGGGACTGGTCGACGGGCGCACGGGACGTCGAGGCCGCCGAACGCTACTACCAGAAGGCGATCGAGAACGTACAGGCATTCCCCGAAGAGGCAATCCGCGACCGCCTGACGGCCGGCCTGCGCCTCGGTCGCGTTTGCCAGCTGGCGCAGCGCGGTGACGCGGCGGATGCCGCACGCGTAGCCGAGCCGCTGATCGCAGGCTTCAACGCCGACTACGCGAGGATCAACCGGCTGACGCCGAATCAGGGAGCGATCTGGATCTGTTACAGCGACGCGCTGCGCCAGCTCGGCCGCTACGACGAGGCGATCAAGGCCGCGCAGACCTTTGCGGAACGGTGTCGCGCGATCCTGCGCTTTGCGCCGGGTGCACGCTGCGAGCACCGCGCGCTTTCGGCCAAGGCGGTTGTCCAGCTCGACGCGGGCCGGCTCGCGGAGGCGCGCGCGACGCTGGACGAGCGCATGAAGCTCGCTCCGAAGACGGAGGGCGATCCGCGCTTCCCTCTCGCCTTTGCACGCGTGATGATCGCGACCGGACGCGGCGCCGAAGCGATCGATGTGACGCGCGACAACTACGGCGGCTGGCTGTCGACGCAGCCAGCGAGTCCCTATACCGCCGAAGCGCTGTACTGGTTCGGCCGGGCCTACCAGGCCGCCGGCGACAAGCGCGGCGACTGGATGGTCCCGCAGGCCCGACGGGCCCTGGTGAAGTCGCCGGTCTCGTATCACAAGACACTGGCCGCCGGCATGGCGTTCTGACCGGTGGCCGGGCGAGAGCCCGGCGCACCGAATTCTCCGGCCCATGTCCGGTTTGGCGTCCTCCTTGCGTCCCTACCAGCAAGAGCCCACTACGCGGGCTTCAACCGAACGGAGGGACACCATGAAGAACTCGATGATCAAGCAAGTGGCCGGATTGGCCGCCGCGGCGTGCACGACGCTGGTGATCTTCTCGGCCGTCGCCGCCCTGGCCGACTCAGACCGCGCCGCGTTGCACCAGGCCAAAGTCGCACCGGCCACGGTCGTGGCGACTGCGTCCGTGGTCCGCTAGGCAGAAGTTCCAGGCGAATGTCCGGTTTCGCTTCCGAACCACGTCCCTACATACAAGAGCCCCCCGTCGGGCTCGCACGAACAGGAGAAGACCTCATGACGAACTCTTACCTCAAGCACGCAGTGGCCCTGGGCGCAGCCGTCACGACGACTCTGATTCTCTTCAGCGGCGTGGTTGCGCTGGCAGATGATGACAAGGCCGCGCTGGTCGCCGCCAAATCGGTGCGCGGCACGCAGGTCGTGCAGGCGACGTCGGCGGCGCAGCGCTAGTCCAACGTCGCTCGAAAGCAAAACGGCCGCGCGTGCGGCCGTTTTGCTTTTCTGGTGCAGCGCTACGCCGGTGTCGCCGACGGTTCGACGTACGCCGACATCGGCACGCACGAGCACATGATGTTGCGGTCGCCGTAGGCGTTGTCGACCCTGCCCACCGGAGGCCAGTACTTCTGCCGCTTGAGCGACGCCAACGGGAACGCCGCGCGCTCGCGCGTGTAGTCGTGCGCCCAGTTCTCCGCCGTCACCATCGCCGCGGTGTGCGGCGCGTTCTTCAGCGGGTTGTCGTCGCGGTCGACCTTGCCTTCCTCCACCGCGCGGATCTCCTCGCGAATCGCGATCATCGCGTCGATGAAGCGGTCGAGTTCGACCTTCGGCTCGCTCTCGGTCGGCTCGACCATCAGCGTGCCCGCCACCGGGAAGCTCAGCGTCGGCGCATGGAAGCCGTAGTCCATCAGGCGCTTGGCGACGTCCTCGGCAGAAATGCCGCTCGCATCCTTCAGCGGCCGCAGGTCGAGGATGCACTCGTGCGCGACATAGCCGTTGCGTCCGGCGTACAGCGTCGGATAGTGCGGCGCCAGCCGCTTCGCGACGTAGTTGGCATTCAGCAGCGCCACCTGGGTCGCCTTGCGCAGTCCCGCCGCGCCCATCATCGTGATGTACATCCACGAGATCGGCAGGATGCTGGCGCTGCCGAAGTCCGCGGCGCTGACCATGCCGACCTTGTTGTCGCGCGCCGAGCGCGCCCGGCAGGAACGGCGCGAGGTGCGCCTTCACTGCGACGGGCCCGACTCCGGGGCCGCCACCGCCGTGCGGGATGCAGAAGGTCTTGTGCAGGTTCAGGTGCGAGACGTCGGAGCCGTATTTGCCGGGCTTCGCAACTCCCACCAGCGCATTCAGGTTGGCGCCGTCCGTGTACACCTGCCCGCCGTGCGCGTGAATGACGCGGCAGATATCGACGATGGCCTCTTCGAACACGCCATGCGTCGACGGATAGGTCACCATCAGCGCCGCCAGGTTGGCGGCGTGCTGGTCCGCCTTGGCCTGCGAGGTCGGTGACGTCGACATTGCCGTTGCGGTCGGTCTTCACCGCGCACGACTTCCATGCCGCACAGCTGCGCCGACGCCGGGTTGGTGCCGTGCGCGCTCTCCGGGATCAGGCAGATGTTGCGATGGCCCTCGCCGCGCGAGCGGTGATACGCACGGATCGCGAGCAGCCCGGCGTATTCGCCCTGCGCGCCCGAGTTCGGTTGCAGGCTGACCGCGTCGTAGCCGGTGCACTCGACCAGCATCTGCTCGAGTTCCGGCGATCAGCTGTCGGTAGCCCGCGGTCTGATCAGCCGGTGCCAGCGGATGCATGTTCGCGAACTCCGGCCAGGTCACCGGGATCATTTCGCTGGTGGCATTGAGCTTCATCGTGCAGGAGCCCAGCGGGATCATCGTGCGGTCGAGCGCGAGGTCCTTGTCGGCCAGCGAACGCATGTAGCGCAGCATCTCGTGCTCGCTGTGGTGCGCGTTGAACACCGGATGCGTGAGGAACGGCGTGGTCCGGCGCAGGCCCGCCGGGATCGCAGCCTCCTGCGCGGCGTCGATCTCGCGATCGAGCGCATCGACGTCGGCCGCGACACCGAACAGCTTCCACAGCGCCTGCACGTCGGCGCGCGTCGCGGTCTCGTCGAGCGCGATGCCGACGATCTGGCTCGCGCGCTCGCCGAAGTCGCGCGAACTGAACTCGCGCAGGTTGATGCCTGCCGCGCGCGCCGCGGCGTGGATCTTTGCCGCATCGACGCCGCTGACGGTCAGCGTGTCGAAGTACGAGCCATTGACCTGCAGGCCGACGCGCCGCAGACCCTCGGCGAGGATCACCGTCAGGCGATGCACACGCCGGGCAATGCGCGCCAGGCCTTCGGGCCCGTGATAGACGGCGTACATGCTGGCCATCACCGCCAGCAGCACCTGCGCGGTGCAGATGTTCGACGTCGCCTTCTCGCGCCGGATGTGCTGTTCGCGCGTCTGCAGCGTCAGGCGGTAGGCGGGCTGTCCCTGCGAGTCGATCGACACACCGACCAGCCGTCCCGGCATCGAGCGCTTGAACGCATCCTTGCAGGCCAGGAACGCTGCGTGCGGTCCGCCGAATCCGAACGGCACGCCGAATCGCTGCGAATTGCCGACGACGATGTCGGCGCTCTGCCAGGCACTTCCCGGGTGCCTCGAGCAGCGTCAGCGCCAGCAGGTCGGTGGCGACGCAGAACAGCGCGCCCTCCGCATGCGCCTGCTCGACGAACGGCCGCATGTCGTGGATCAGTCCGATCGGTCGACGGATACTGCGCCAGCACGCCGAAGTAGTCGCCGGTCTTCATCAGCTCCGGCGCGAAGCCCACCTTGACCTCGATGCCGAGCGGCTCGGCGCGCGTGCGGATCACCTCGATCGTCTGCGGATGGCAGTCGCCGGCGACGATGAAGACGTTGCTCTTGCTCTTCGCCGACTGCGCTTGGCCAGCGTCATCGCCTCGGCCGCGGCGGTGCGCCTCGTCGAGCAGCGAGGCGTTGGCGATCTCCATGCCGGTGAGATCCGCGACCATCGTCTGGAAGTTGATCAGCGCTTCCATCCGGCCCTGCGAGATCTCGGCCTGGTACGGCGTGTAGGCGGTGTACCAGGCGGGGTTCTCGAGGATGTTGCGCAGGATGACCTTGGGCGTCACGGTGCCGTAGTAGCCCTGACCGATGAAGCTGCGGTAGACGCGGTTGCCGTCCGCGATCGTCGCGGATCTTTGCCAGCGCCTCCTCTTCGGTCACCGCGTCGGGCAGCGCGAGCGGCGCCGTCGAGCTTGATCGATGCCGGCACGATCGCATCGACCAGCGCGTCGAGCGACGGTGCGCCGACCGACCTGCAGCATCTCGGCGATCTCGGCGTCGTTCGGGCCGATGTGGCGGGCGTGGAATTCGGGTGGTTCTCGAGCTCGTGCAGGTGGTCATCGTCCGGTGCGGACTCTGCAGCGGTGTGCGTTACTTGGAGGCAGCGACGTTCGCTTCGTAGGCCTTGGCATCGAGCAGGCCGTCGATCGAGGCCTTGGTCTTCATCTTGAAGATCCAGGCCTCGTACGGCGCGGAGTTCAGCTGCTGCGGCTCCGACCCGAGCGCGTCGTTGAAGGCGACGATCTCGCCGTCGACCGGCGCATAGACGTCGGACGCGGCCTTGACCGACTCGACGACGCCGGCGGTCTCGCCCGCCTTCAGCGTGGCGCCGACCTTGAAGTCGCCGACGAACACGAGGTCGCCCAGCATGTCCTGCGCGGCGTCGGTGATGCCGATCCACAGCAGGCCGTCATCGCCGATCTTGACCCATTCGTGCGAGGCCGTGTACTTGAGGTTCGAGGGAATGTTCATGTTCTCTCCTTTGTTCAATACTGGTTCGGCCGCCGAGGCGCATCAGTCGAGCAGGTGCATCTCGCGCACGCGACGCGTACACCTGCGACGTCTAGATCAGTGGCTTGCCGTTGCGCACGAACGGCATCTTGACGACCTGCGCCGGCATCAGCTTGCCGCGGATATCGACCTGCACGGTGTCGCCGACCTTCACGTCGCGCGGCACGCGCGCCATCGCGATCGAGAACCCGAGCGTCGGCGAGAACGTGCCGCTGGTGATCTCGCCGTCGCCGGCCGGCGTCACGACCTTCTGATGCGAGCGCAGCACGCCCTTGTCGAGCAGCTTGAGGCCCGACGAGGGCCTGCGTGCGCCCGCATTGGCCGATCTGCTGCTCGAGCGCCGCGCGGCCGACGAAGTCGCGCGGCGACTTCAGGTCGACCGTCCACGCGAGCCCGGCGTCGAGCGGCGACACCGCCTCGTCCATGTCGTTGCCGTAGAGGTTCATGCCGGCCTCGAGCCGCAGCGTGTCGCGCGCGCCGAGTCCGGCCTCGGCCACGCCCGCCGCCTTCAGGTCGGTCCACAGCGCCGGCGCCTGCGCGACCGGCAGCATGACTTCGAAGCCGTCTTCGCCGGTGTAGCCGGTGCGCGCGACGAAGAGTTCGCCCACCTCGGCGGCGAAGAAGGCTCCCAGGCCTTCGGTCGCGGCTTTCGTTGCGGGCCGCACCTGCCAGAACTTCGCGCGCGCGTTCGGCCCCTGCACCGCGATCATCGCCAGGTCGCGCCGCGGCTTGATGGTCACCTCGAAGCCGCCGTCGAGCCGCACCTTCTCCATCCACGCCAGGTCCTTGTCGGCCGTCGAGGCATTGACGACGACGCGGAACCAGTCGTCGCGCAGGAAGTAGATGATCAGGTCGTCGATGACGCCGCCGGCGTCGTTCAGCATGCAGGCGTACAGCGCCTTGCCGGACTGCGTCAGCTTGTCGACGTTGTTGGCGACGAGTCGCTTGAGGAACGCGCGCGCATCGGCGCCTTCGACATCGACCGGGCACATGTGCGAGACATCGAACATGCCGGCGTCGCGGCGCACCGCATGGTGCTCCTCGATCTGCGAGCCGTAGGCGACCGGCATGTCCCAGCCGCCGAAGTCGACGATCTTCGCGCCGGAGGCGACGTGCGTGTCGTAAAGAGGAGTTCGCTTGCCCATGGAGTTCCCGCAAAAAGAAAAGGGGCGCGATCCGACCGTGGTCGTGCCGCACCCCTCTGTCCTTTTGCCTGAGAGTTCGTGAGCCGCCTGCAGCGCGGCCCCTGCCCCTTCGGCGCCGCGCGCCTTGCGGCCGCGGTCTCTCCAGAGTCGCCGGTGACGAAGCGGTTCTTGAACCTGAGCGATTCCGGGTGAGATTGCGCCTTCGGCGGCATCCGATTCCGAGGACCCGGATGCGCTCTCCCGCTTCGACCTACATCAGCGAAAGCGAAGGATACCAAGTCCGGCGGGCGGCCGCGCGAGGTTCTAACTGCTGTTGTCGCGGACTTCGGCCGCCGACGGCGCTCATTTCTGATCGCTAGCGAGCCGACGCTCGGAACGGGGATCGTTCGACGCGAAGATGCCGCCTGCACAGACCGCGGCGCTGGCACAAATGGGCGAGTCGCAACGGTACCGGTAGCGAAGCACTCCGTTGACCGGAAGAGGAGATCCCCCTCCTCTTCCTATCGTTCGGCCTTGAACGTCAAGTATTCCCGCCCGCTCTTGCCTGCCGTCCAGGACTAACTTCTGCAAACACCCCAGTAAGTGTTGTTCGCTTCCGTGATCTCTGGAACGGCATTGTCGGCGTCCACAGTGACCGTGAAGTAGCAGTTCTTGGTCGTGTATTCATAGCAGGCCGCGGGAATGGCTGTAGACAGAGGCACAGACCCCGGAAAGCCCGCCACTTGAGGCGTTGGCAACTTCACCGTTATCGGTGTCGTCACGGTCCTGAATTCCACGACCGTCGTTGTGGGAGGTGCGGCCCTCAACCCTTCGTTCCTCACCGTGACAATCAACTTGCCCGCGTCGGGACCATCTTTCGCGATGGAGCACAGACTCGCGGGAGTGGAAAGATCCGAAGCGCCCACCGGCGTCAAGTTGGCAACGGGAGTTCCACAAGCGGCTAGTGCCAATGGCGCCAAAGCACAAGCCGTCCTCAGAAAAACCTTTGACTGGAACATGATCAACCCCTCTTTGTGAAAATGGACAGAAACACCTCCGTTACCGACTTCCGTACCAAGCAACCGATACCGCCTTTCGCGATGACTCTGCGCTGAGCCGAACGAATCTCCAAGACCGGCGATTGGTAGGGCGTGCAGCATGCACCAAAACTTGTCGCCGGACAATTCCGATCCCTGGTCTCGACTGCTCATGCTGCAATGCTAGTGAACCAGTCAGCTTCCAGGTTGACGCACGCCAACGTTCAGCGGAACACGGCCAGCGTCCGCTTCCCGCGGGACCCCCGTGGGGTGCGTGGGGTGCGCCGGTCAACGATTACCAATGCCGCCGACGTACGCTTCGCAGCGCCGGCATCTGCTCAGCCGAGCGGAATCCGGCTCGCGTTGCGCGCCAGGAAGGTCGCAAAGTCCTGCAGTTCGGGATTCAGCTTGCGGGCCACGTCGAGCGGACGCGCACCGGTGAAGTAGTCCTCGAACTCGGCATAGAACTGGAACATGTTGCCCATGTCTTCGGCGCCGGGGAACCCGAAGCCGCGGAACTGCTCGGGCGTGACCACGTTGTAGCGCACGGTCTGGCCCAGTGCCTTGGTCAGCGCGGCGGCCATCTGCGCCCCGGTCAGGTGCTCGCCGGCGAGGCCGAAGGTCTTGCCGACGTTGGCGGCGCCTCCCTTGAAGATGCCGTAGACGCACTTGCCGATGTCCTCGACCGCGATGCCGGACAGGCTCTTGTCGGCCATCGGCAGCGTGAACGCGAGCACGCCGTCCGGCCCCTTCTTCGGCCCCATGCCGAAGTGGATCAGGTTGTCCCAGTAGAACGACGTGTTGACGCAGCGTCGTCGGCACGCGGCCGGTGAAGAGCTTGTTGGCCTCGCCCTTGGCGTCGAAGTGCGGCACGTTGTACTTGCCCATCAGCACCGGCATGCGCTTGCCGTCGGCCGGGAAGAAGGCGCGCGTGTCCTCGAGCGTCGACCAGACCACGTGCTTCACGCCGGCCTTGGCGGCAGCGTCCGCGAGTGTCGCGGCCTGGGCCAGTTCCTTCTCCGGCGAGAAGTGCTCCCAGAAGTTGGTCACGCAGAACGCTCCGAACGCACCGTTCATCGCGCGCTGCACGCTGGCCGCATCGTCGAGGTCCGCGACGACGATCTCGGCGCCGGCGGCGGCCAGCGCCTTGGCCGGACTCGCGAGTCCGGCTTTGCGCGTGACCGCACGCACGGCGAACTCGCTCTTCGCATCGGCCAGGATGGCACGCGCCAGCCCGCCGCCCTGGGCGCCGGTGGCGCCGAACACGGTGATGATCTTCTTCGTCATGGCAGTGCTCCTTCTTTCCGCAAGCGGAAGTGTCAGATGATGTCGCAGAGTATCGCCGCCGCACGCTCGCATTGCGACGGTGCTGACATCGAGATGCGTCACCGCGCGCAAGCGTGCGCGCGCCGAACGGGAAGAGCAGCACACCGCGGCTGCGCGCGCGTTCGACCACCGTCGCCGCATCCGGCGCGCCTTCCTTCAGCCGGAACACGATGATGTTGGTCTGCACGGTGGCCAGGTCGATGTCGACACGGGCGTGGTCGGCGAGTCGCTCGGCGATCAGCCGCGCATTCGCATGATCGTCGCCCAGCCGCGCACGGTGGTGCTCGATCGCAAAGAGGCCCGCGGCCGCGTAGATCCCGGTCTGCCGCATCGCTCCGCCGAACATGCGGCGGTAGCGCGTGGCGCGCTCGATCAGACTCGCGCGACCCGGCCAGCAGCGAGCCACCCGGTGCCCCGAGCCCCTTGGACAGCGCCACCGCCACCAGGTCGAACGGTGCGGCCAGTTCCGCGAGCGCCACGCCGCTCGCCGCCGCGGCGTTCCACAGGCGCGCGCCGTCGAGAAACGTCGCGATCGAGTGTTCGCGCGCGGCTGCACACACGGCGACGACGTCCTGCTGCGGGAAGACGATGCCGCCCGAGCGGTTGTGCGTGTTCTCGATCTCGAGCAGCGTGCGTCGGCGGGTAGATCGCGTGGCCACGCGGCTTGCGCACGGCGAGGAACGTCGTCGACCGTGAAGTGCCGTCGCGTTCCGATTTCGGTGAACTGCACACCGGCGTTCGCGGCCGAGCCGCCGGTCTCGTGCCACACGGCATGGCACTCGCGGCTGACGATCACGTCGTCGCCGGGGCGCGTCAGCACGCGCAGCGCCACCTGGTTGGCCATCGTGCCGCTCGGCAGCCACAGCGCTGCGTCCTTGCCGAGCAGTTCCGCCATCGCGCTCCTGCAGGCGGTTGGTGGTCGGGTCCTCGCCGTACTGGTCGTCGCCGACGGGCGCCGCGGCCATCGCCGCACGCATGGCGTCGGTCGGGCGCGTGACGGTGTCGGACCGCAGGTCGATCGGAGTGCTCACGCACGCGACTCCATCGGCGAAACCGACATGGTGCGCGATCGGCGCGGCCTCACCAGGACGACCATCTGGTGGCGCTTGCTTCCATTCCTGCTCGATGCCGCGCCGGAACTCCGCATGACTCCAGAACATCGCGAGCAAACGCGATCAGCAGCACGATGGCGAATGCCCACGCCAGTCGCGTCAGGCGGCGCAGCGCCCCGCCGGCCGCGGCGAACGCGCCGTAGAACCAGTTGGTGAGTCCGTACAGGACGATCAGCAGGATGATCCAGATCGACCTTGCTGGCCGTGCCGCGCTTGTAGTCGATCGGCGCAGTCGACAATGCACCAGATCGGCTGGATCAGCACCATGAACAGCATCAGGACCGCGAACGCGATCATGAATCCCGTCATCGCAAGCGCCGCCAGTCCGGACAGTGTCCCCGTCATGAGAGCGCCGTCGTGGGCAGTTCGATGACACGGCGCGCAGGAGCCGGCATGGGAACGCTCATCGCCGCACGCAGTCCAGGAAGTACTCGGTGCGGCCGTCGACGTCCTGCTTGACCAGTCCGTGAATGTCGGTGCCGAACCCGGGAAAGCGCTGATTCAGCTCGCGCGCGAACTGCAGGTAGCGCACGATCGTGCGGTTGACGCGCTCGCCCGGAATGAGCAGCGGGATGCCGGGCGGATACGGCGTCAGCAGCACCGACGTGATGCGGCTTTCGAGATCGTCAATGGGCACCCGATCGACCGCGCTGTGCGCCATCTGCGCGTAGGCGTCGGCCGGCTTCATCACCGGTTCCATCTCGGACAGGTACATCTCGGTGGTCAGGCGCGCGATATCGCTCTCGCGGTAGATCGTGTGCACCGAGCGTGCACAGTTCACGCAGCCCCATTTTCTCGTACTGCGGGAACTGGCGGATGAACTCCGGCATCACCCGCCACAGCGGCTGGTTGTTGTCGTAGTCGTCCTTGAACTGCTGCAGCTCGGTGACCATCGTGTTCCAGCGGCCCTTGGTGATGCCGATCGTGAACATGATGAAGAATGAATAGAGGCCCGTCTTCTCGACGATGATGCCGTGCTCGGCGAGATACTTGGTGACGATCGCCGCCGGAATGCCGGGTTCGGCGAAGGTGCCATCGAGGTTCAGTCCCGGCGTGATCACCGTCGCCTTGATCGGGTCCAGCATGTTGAACCCGGGCGCGATCTGCTCGAAGCCGTGCCAGGCGTCGCCAGGCTTCAGCATCCAGTCCTCGCGCGTGCCGATGCCTTCGGCCGCGAGGTGATCGGGCCCCCAGACCTTGAACCACCAGCCGCCGCTCTCATCCGGCCCGAACTCGGCGTCGACCTTGCGCATCGCCCGGCGGAATTCGAGCGCCTCGGAAATCGATTCTTCCACCAGCGCGGTGCCCCCTGGCGGCTCCATCATGGCCGCCGCGACGTCGCACGAGGCAATGATCGCGTACTGCGGCGAGGTCGACGTGTGCATCAGGAACGCTTCATTGAACATGAAGCGATCGAGCCTCTCGGTCTGCGCATCCTCGATCAGGATCTGCGAGGCCTGTGACAGTCCTGCCAGCATCTTGTGCGTCGACTGTGTCGAAAAGATCATCGATGCGCGGTTGCGCGGCCGTTCGGACTGCCCACCGATTGCGTGCATGTCGCGGTAGTACGGGTGGAACGCGGCATGCGGCAGCCAGGCCTCGTCGAAGTGCAGCGTGTCGATGCGGCCGTCGAGCAGCGACTTGATCGTCTCGACGTTGTAGAGGATGCCGTCGTAGGTGCTCTGCGTCAGCGTCAGTACGCGCGGCTTGTCGCGCGCCGCTGCGTCCCCTGCGCGTCGGGCTGCGCTTGCGCTCTTGATCAGCGGATGACGCTCGATCTTCTTCGCGATCGACTCCCACTGGAATTCTTCCAGCGGGATCGGGCCGATGATCCCGTAATGATTGCGCGTCGGCGTCAGGAACACCGGGATCGCGCCCGTCATCGTGATCGCATGCAGGATCGACTTGTGGCAGTTGCGGTCGACGATCACCACGTCGCCCGGCGCCACGACGTAGTGCCAGACGATCTTGTTCGATGTCGACGTGCCATTGGTGACGAAGAAGAGATGATCGGCGCCGAAGATGCGCGCCGCGTTGCGTTCGCTCGCCGCTACCGGCCCGGTGTGATCGAGCAATTGCCCGAGTTCGTCGACTGAGTTGCATACGTCCGCCCGCAGCATGTTCTCGCCGAAAAACTGGTGGAACATCTGGCCGACCGGACTCTTCAGGAAAGCCACTCCGCCCGAGTGGCCCGGGCAGTGCCACGAGTACGAACCGTCCTGCGCGTAGTGCACGAGCGCACGGAAGAACGGCGGTGCCAGCGTGTCGAGGTAGGCGCGCGACTCACGCACGATGTAGCGCGCGACGAACTCCGGCGTGTCCTCGAACATGTGAATGAAGCCGTGCAGTTCACGCAACACCTCGTTCGGCAGGTGCTGCGTCGTGCGCGTTTCGCCGTACAGGAAGATCGGGATGTCTGCGTTGCGACGGCGGATCTCGCGCACGAAAGCCAGGAGCTTGGCGACGGTCTCCTGGTCACCGTTACCCTCCGCAAGTTCCTCGTCATCGACCGACAGGATGAAACCCGACGCGCGGCTCTGCTGCTGCGCAAAGCTCGCGACATCGCCGAAGCTGGTGACGCCGAGCGCCTCGACGCCTTCGGCTTCGATCGCCTTCGCCAGCGCGCGAATGCCGAGGCCGCTGGCATTCTCGGAACGAAAGTCCTCGTCGATGATCACAATGGGGAAGCGGAAGCGCATGAGGAGCCAGTCGTGCCGGCGCGCGGCGTTGGAAGGGTGCGGATTATCCGCGCCCGCGGGCGTCGCAAGCAAATGAATCGCTGAACGGTGGCTCGTCGGTTCGCCGCGCACCTCAACTTCGGCAATCCACTGTCCGGCTTGGTCAGGAAGCAGTTGCCGACCGTCGACCGGTCGGGAGACCCTGTAACAGGGTGTAACGACCGGTCAACAGCCCCTCCCCATGAGGCGTTGCACGTTCACTACCGCGAGGTCTTCACCATGCGAACGACGACGACAATTCCCCTGCGACGCTGGCTCGGCCTGTTGGCAACCGTGCTGACCGTCGGCTGCAGCACCGCGCTTCCCGCCGCCCAGTCGGGCGCAACGCCTGGCTATACCGACGACTCTCCGCCGCTGATTGCCGGCCGTGTGGCAGCGATCGACGGCGACGTCCGCATCTGGCGTACCGAGGAAGACGGTGACGGCGGGTGGGACCGTGCCCAGCTGAATGACGTCGTCACAGTCGGTACCGGACTCGCGGCCGACGACGGACGCACGGAAGTTGGCGTCGGCCCGCACGCGTTCCGGCTCGGCACCGGCAGCGTGGGCGGATTCAGCCAGCTCGACTTCGGAGCCAAGACCTTCAACCTGGAACGCGGTGTCATCAACATTCGGCTGGCAGCGGCGCAGCAGGGCGAAGCGGTCGCTGTCGTTGTGGCCGGCGTGCGCCTCGATCTCGCAGCCCCCGGCAGCTATCGCGTCGACGCCGTCGACAACGCCCCACTCCGGTTCACCGTATTCCAGGGCCACGGCGTCGTGCGCTATGGCACGAACAACGTCACGGTGAACAACGGCCAGGCACTGGTGATGACGCAGTCGAGCATGAACTTCGCCGCCGCGGCCGCCACGCCGCTCGACGAATGGGCCTTCGCGCGCGATGCGCGCTACCAGCAGGTCCAGGCAGCGCGCTACGTATCGCCCTACATGACCGGTTTCGAGGAACTCGATGCCCACGGCGACTGGGTGCCCGACGCGAGTTACGGAGCGATCTGGATGCCGCGCACGGTGCCCGTCGGCTGGGCACCGTACCGCGACGGCCGCTGGCGCTGGGTACAGCCCTGGGGCTGGACCTGGGTCGACGCCGCCCCCTGGGGCTATGCGCCCTTCCACTACGGACGCTGGGTCGTCATCGGCAACCGCTGGGGCTGGTGGCCCGGCAATTTCGTCGCGCGGCCTGTCTGGGCGCCTGCGCTCGTGGGCTTCGTCGGCGGCGGCACGACGGTGTCGATCGGTTTCGGCGGCCCGGTGGTCGGCTGGTATCCGCTGGCGCCTTGGCATCCGTACCGGCCGCACTTCCGCAGCAGTCCGACCTACGTCACGGTGATCAACCAGACGATCATCCAGCGTCCGCCGCGCGGTACGCCGCCGGACATCAACCAGCGGCCGGGATCGACCTGGGTCCCGCAGCCGCGCTTTCGTGAACCGATCGTGAAGGTGCGCATTCCTGCCCAGACCGAGAAGGTCGCCGACCTGCGTCCGATGGCGCCACCGCCGCGCCCGATGCGGACCGCACCGGTCCCCGATGACGTTCGCACGTCACCTCCCGCCGCACGCGTTGCTCCGCCGCACGTTCGCGCTGGGCAAAGCGTTGCGCAGAATGCGCCGAAGTACAACGTCGCGCCGCCGCAGCCGCTGCCCGGTGCCGACTCGACTCTGTCACAACCGGCGCCGATCCGCCGCGTCGAACCCCGTCCGTTGCCACCGGCGCCGGGGCAGTTGCCGGAGCGCGAGGCACCGAGGCCGAAGCCCAATCTCCCGCAGGAGATCGTGCCGCCGTACCAGCAGCTTCAGAAGCCGTTCCCTGCCGAGCCGGCGCGCACGCCACCCGCTGCGCCCCCGACGGTGCGCCAGCCAGGCCAGGCGCATCCAGGCAATCAGGGACATCGCGAACAGCAAGGCTACCCGGGCAACGCACCGCGCGGAGTCGCGGCTGCACCGTCGGCTGTCCCCACGACCGTTCCCCCTGGCACTCAGCGCGCGCCGGCTGCGGCTCCCTCGCAGCGCACGGCTCCGGTGGCCGCGCCGGTCGAGAGCGCGGCACCGGCAACCGTTCCGGCGCAGCCGGTGCCGACTTCCAAGCAGCAGGCCGTGCAGGCTTCGTCTGCTGCCTCGGGGAATTCGAAGGCCGCTGACGTCTCGCGGCCGAAGATGATGGAGCGGTAGCGCATCCGGCCGGCGAACTGCCTGACGCCGGCAACGCGGTGCCGCTTGGTCAGGTACGCGGCAGCGTCACGCCGCGCTGGCCCTGGTACTTGCCGCCGCGGTCCTTGTATGAGGTCTCGCAGACCTCGTCGCCTTCCAGGAACAGCACCTGCGCGCAGCCTTCGCGCGCGTAGATCTTGGCCGGCAGCGGCGTCGTATTGGAGAACTCGAGTGTCACGTGCCCCTCCCACTCGGGCTCGAGCGGGGTGACGTTGACGATGATGCCGCAACGCGCATAGGTGCTCTTGCCGAGGCAGATCGTCAGCACGCTGCGCGGAATGCGGAAGTACTCGACGGTACGCGCCAGCGCGAACGAGTTGGGCGGGATGATGCAGACGTCGCTCTTGATGTCGACGAAGGAGTTCGGGTCGAAGTCCTTCGGATCGACGATCGTGTGGTTGATGTTGGTGAAGATCTTGAATTCGTCGGCGCAGCGGATGTCGTAGCCGTAGCTCGACGTGCCGTAGCTGACGATCTTCTGTCCGTTCACCTCGCGCACCTGGCCGGGTTCGAACGGCTCGATCATGCCCTGCGCCGCCATGCGGCGGATCCACTTGTCGCTCTTGATGCTCATTTTCAGTCGCAATGCCGCGATTTGCGCGGCCGTCAACGGTGCAGCTTCACCGAAAGGCGCGATTCTACGGGCGCGGCGCAACCCGACCCGGCCGTTAGACTCGGCCCCATGAAACTGCGCTGGGCTCCCGCACGCGTCGGTGATGCGCTGCATGAGGTCGACACTCCGGCCCTCGTGCTCGACCTGGACCGCTTCGAGTCCAATCTCGAGCGGCTGATGCGCTCTTCCACCGTGCGCGGCATGCGCGTGCGCCCGCACGCCAAGAGCCACAAGTGCGTCGAGATCGCCCGCCGCCAGATGGAAGCCGGGGCGGTCGGCATCTGCTGCCAGAAGGTCTCCGAGGCCGAGATCTTCCTCGCCGGCGGCATCGATAACGTGCTCGATCACCAACGAGATCATCGGCAAGCGCAAGGTGACTGCGCTGGCGTCGCTGGCGATCCGCTATCCCAAGGCGACGATTGCGGTCTGCGTCGACGATGTGCGCCAGGTGCGGCAGCTCGCCACGGCCTGCCGGGCGCTGGCCGCCGAACTCGAGGTCTATATCGAACTCGATGTCGGCCACGGACGCGCCGGCGTGCCGGACACACCGGCCGTGGTCGACCTCGCGCGCGAGATCAAGCTGCACAAGAACCTGCGGCTGCGCGGGCTGCAGGCCTACTACGGCTCTGCGCAGCATCGCCGCACGGTGCGGGAACGGCGGCAGGCGATCACGCTGGCGGCCGGACTGGCCGGCGCTGCGCGCGACGGCCTGCTGGCCGAGGGTCTGCCGTGCGACATCGTCACCGGCGGCGGCACCGGGACCTTTCCGTACGAAACCGGCAGCGGCGTCTACAACGAGGTGCAGCCGGGCTCGTACGTCCTGATGGACATCGACTACGGCAAGAACGAGTTCGACCCGATCGCGCCGGCGTTCGAACCGGCGCTGTACATCCTGGCGTCGGTCATGAGTGCACGCGGCGACCGCGTCACGCTCGACGCCGGCCTCAAGGCCTTCTCGACCGATTCCGGCCCGGCCATGCCTGCCTTCGAGGGCTGGCAGGTGCGCGGCGTCTCCGACGAGCACACGATCCTGATCCGCGTTGGCAACGAAGGGCCGAATCTGGCGCTCGGCGACAAGCCGCTGCTGATCCCGGGACACATCGATCCGACGATCAACCTGCACGACGTGATCGTCGTTTCGCGCAACGACCTGGTGATCGACCTCTGGCCGATCGAGGCGCGCGGCGCGCTGTTCTGAACGGTCCCCTGCACGGCCACATGACGCCGGCGCGGCGCGCCGATAAGCTTGCGCCCCGACGCGCCAGCAGGCGTGCGCCACAGGAGATCACGATGTCCGCACTTCCCCGAGCCCTGGCCGTCGCGGCCCTAGCCCTCATCGCCAGTACCGCCGGCGCACAGACCTGGCCCGACAAACCGATCCGGCTGATCTCCGTGTTTCCGCCCGGCGGCTCGGTCGACCAGGTGTCGCGCGTGCTGGCACAGCAACTGTCGAAGCAACTGGGCCAGAGTGTCGTCGTCGAGAACATCGGCGGCGCGTCCGGATCAATCGGCACCGCCGCGGTCGCCAAGGCGGCCCCCGACGGCACCACCTTCGGCGTCGTCTTCGATACGCACGGCACGAACCCGAGCCTGATACCCAACATCTCGTTTGACACGATCAAGGGGCTGGAGCACGTGACGCTGATCGGCACCTCGCCGATGGCGCTGGTGGCGTCGAGCAAGTCGAAGTACATGAAGTTCGCCGACGTGAACGCGGATGCCCGCAGCATCAAGGGCATCACGATCGGTTCGATCGGCACCGGCAGCCTGGGGCACCTGGCGATGATCCAGGCCGGCAAACAGGACGGCTGGTCGTGGACGCACATCCCGTACCGCGGCGGCGGTCCGCTGATGAACGACGTCGTGGCCGGCCATTCGCCCCTCGGCATCGGTACCGTGTTCCTGGTCATGCCGCACGTCAAGGCCGGCACCGTGCGGCCGATGGCCGTTACCGGCGCGAAGCGGCACCCGAGCCTGCCGGATACGCCGACGCTCGCCGAAACTGGCATCCGCAACTTCGAGGCCCTTGCCTACTGGGGCGTGATCGCGCCGGGGAAGACGCCGGCCGCCATCGTCGAGCGCATGAACGCCGAAGTGCAGAAGGCATTGAAGGACCCGGCCGTCGCCGAACGACTGAGCGCGCAAGGCATGACGATCACCGGCCAGGGTCCGGCCGAGTTCAAGGCGTTCATGCAGAAGGAAATCGACCGCTGGAGCAAGGTCGTCAAGGAAAACGGCATCTCGGCGGGGTCGTAGGCCGGGCAGTTGCGCGCTACGGCGCGCAACCGAACAGCCATAGGGCCGGCTTCGATCCGGTCCCTGGATCGAAGTTCTCCCCGCGGTGCGCCCCACTCGGCGGCTCACCGACGCCGGCAGCCCGTCGCGCCAATGCAGCGCGCCTGACGTGCCCGAAACCGGCGTGAAGCGTCGCTGGCGGCGACGAACTGCGGCGGGGCCGGATGAACTGCACAAAGGCGCCTGGGCGCGACGAAACCGGCCTTGCAGTTCACGCCGCGATTTGTGCAGCCGGTCGCAAGTCGCTCGAAAGTCTCCGTCGTGATGCCTACAGTGCCTCCATCGACAACGCACTTGCTTCACGAAAGGACCGCACCATGAACGCCACCATGAACTCAGCCTCTACCGCGTCCGTTTCCGCCCGGGTCACCGCCCTGGTCGTGGCCGTCCTGACCAGTGCCGTCGTGCTGGGCAGCACCGTGGCCGGCATGCAGCCGCGCGACGAGGCCGGTATGCAGGTCATCGCACTCGAACGCGTGACCGTGACGGCGCCGCGCATCAACTGAGCGACGCGCGGCGCGCCGCGCCCGGTCCCGCGGCAGACCGCGTACAGGGCAGACGAGACACTGCACCCAGACACTGCGCCTAGACACTTCACTCACAGAAAGCCCGGCTTCGGCCGGGCTTTCTGTTTCTGGCTTGGGACTTTAGCTACAGGCGTTGTTGCTCGAGGCGCCGTGAGGCCGCACACCGCAACGAGCGGGCCGGGCGCGGTTCCCGGGCGACGATTCAGCGGAGATTCGTCTCGGCGACGCTGGCGGCCAGCGTCATCGGCTTCATCTGCGCCGCAAGCAAGGCGGCACGGTCGTGATCGGCGACGGATACGACCGAGTGAAACAGCACCAGCGTCGTGACGGCGGCAGCCAGGGCGGCGACGGTGTGCTTGAGGATCTTGGTGTGCATGGCGTTCTCCGTTGTGTTTCGTTGCCCACCGGTTGGCGGATGCCGTGCATTACATCGATGCGACGCGGCGCCGACAACGGAAGATCCCTTTGTGCCGGAGCCGCATATTCACACTGCGCAATGAAATCAACCCTGCGCCCCCGCGTCGCGCGCAGTCCGCCATCGCCGGTTGCGCCACCTCAGGCTCCAGCGGTCCGGTATGGTGGCGGTGTGTATCGGGCATGCAACGTTGCTTGTGCGGCTGGCCGTGGCCTACGTCGTTGAAGCTGCCTTGATCCTTTCAAGGAATGTCGCGTTCGAATGAAGTCGGGTGACCCGAAGAAACTGGATCGAATCGTGGCCGATGCGCGCCGCACCGCCGATGAGCGCGCGCAGGGCTACCGGGAAAGGGCGCTGAAGCTTTACCCGTGGATCTGTGGTCGCTGCGCGCGGGAGTTCACGCATCGGAATGTGCGCGAGCTGACAGTCCATCATCGGGACCACAACCACGACAACAACCCGCCGGACGGCAGCAACTGGGAATTGTTGTGCCTGTACTGCCACGATAACGAGCACCAGCGGCAGCTCGAGGCCGCCGGCGCAGCACCTGGCGCCACTGCAGCCGGCGCGGCATCCACACATGCTCCGTTTGCCGGCCTGAAGGATCTAATGGGAAAGAAGTCGCTGCCGAAGTGAGACCGTAGTGCGAGAGAATGGGCCGATGCAACCCGTGAACAAGCGCGCTCGACTTGCCGCGATCGGTCGCATGGCCGCCAGCGGGTAACACCACGACAAGTGGGCATTGAACTCGTCACCCGGAGGAAGCTGCACCATGATTCTTGAACTCGCCGACATCACGATCCGGCCGGGTGAGCAGGCCGCTTTCGACATTGCCATCGCACGCGGCATCCAGTCGGTCATCTCGAAAGCGGCGGGCTTTCGCCGGGCCAGCGTGCACAAGGGAATCGAGTCGCCCGAGCGCTATGTGCTCCAGATCGAATGGGAAACGCTGGAAAATCACACCGTCGACTTTCGCGGATCGACAGCCTTTGCCGAATGGCGCGCGATCGTCGGGCCGTTTTTCGCGCAGCCACCGCGAGTCGAGCACTTCGTCGTCGGTCACTACGGCGTAGTTGACGGGAGGATTTGCGTTTCGGATTCACAACGTCGGATAGTTGCCGGGTCATTGTCGGGCAAGTCTTTTCGGGAGAACACGGATGGCCAAGGGTCAGCTACGAAGCAACAAGGAAAAGAAGAAGCCCAAGCAGTCGAAGAAACCGAGTGGTCCAGCCGTGCCATTTGGTTCGACGAGCAGCAAGCCGCCCACACCCGCCAAGTAACTCAGGCGGGTAACGCAGCTGCGCGGCACCGCGCGAGCCAAGCAACAGCGGACCGCACGGGCATACAGCGCCCATGGCGCCCGGCGACCGGAGGCAGACCGCATGGCCGGATCACGGAAGCATCGCGTCGACACTGCGCTGATCACCGGTGCGTCATCCGGCATTGGAGAGGCCCTGGCAAGGCGGTTTGCGCAAGCCGGGCACGCGCTGGTCCTGGTGGCACGCAACACCGCCAGGCTTGAGGCGCTTGCCGCGTCGCTGGCGTCCGACTACGGTGTCAAGGTGTGGGTGCAGGCGACGGATCTTGCCCGGCCTGAAGCGGCCCAGGCACTGGGCGTTGCACTCAGGCGCAAGCGCATTGCCATCGATGTGCTGGTCAACAACGCCGGGGTGTTACGGCAGGGCGCGTTTTGCGCGACGCCACCGCAGCAGCACCAGGAGATGATCGACCTCAACGTCGCCGGTCTGACAGGGTTGCTGGCGCAGTTTCTGCCGCCGATGTGCAAGCGCGGCCATGGGCGCGTGCTCAATGTCGCTTCCATTGCCGCGTTCCAACCGATACCGCTGCTGGCCACCTACGCGGCCACCAAGGCCTTCGTGCTTTCACTCACGGAATCCCTTGCAGAGGAAGTCAAGGGTTATGGAGTGACGGTGACCGCCCTATGTCCCGGTATCACCGCCACCCACATGCTGAGCAGTGCAACCGAGGCAAACGCCCGGCTAGCAAGATTGCCTGGCGTTCTGATTGGCGATGTGGAAAAGGTGGCCGACGAAGGCTACCGGGCTTGCATGCAGGGGGAGGTGATCAGGATTCCCGGCGCAGTCAACCAGGCCGTGACTCTCGCATCACGCGCCACACCGAAATGGCTGCTGCGACGCGTCGTGGGAACGCTCGCGCGCGGCATGAAATCAGATCCGAGTGGAGCGTCAGTCGCTGCGCCGTCGTGGATCAGGCGACGACCCAGTTCCAGATTCCGGCCACGACCGTCCAGATGACCGCGCCCATGAGCGCTGCGGTCAGCAGGCCGCGCGTGGCGTCATGGCCTTCGATCTGATGCTGCTCCTGCGAAACCGCGGAAGGTGTTGACATCGCCTCGAGTCATTCAGCAAAGAGACGAGGACAGCCTGACTCAGGGCTTCGAGTCACCACCGTTCAAAAAGCGGCTGCATTCGGTCCCAATTGAGGCGCTGTCTGCATTGCGCAGCGCGGCAAGCGAGCCCGCAAGAACCCATGCGGAGGAAACTGACGGATAGGCTGCCGGCGGGGTACAGCCCGGTCCAGTCTCCCGTCGTTACATGAAAAGGAACGACCGTCGAAAGTGCGCTCGCCATTTGCCGTGACGCTCGCGCAGTCGCGGCAGTCGAGAAACACCGTTCGACGGTCGATCAGCAGGCCGTGGGAAGCGCCCGATACCGAATCGGGCGACTTCTCCCGATCATCCCTCTACGTCAGCTGACTTCGCAAACTGCTCGGCGGCATCGTGCCCCGCCTTCGCAATCAGGCGTTCCTGCTCGGCAGTGGCGATCGGAGGATCGCTCTCGCCGACCGACAGAAGGCCAAGACGCTGTGCTTCACGCAGTTCGGCCAGCACTTCGGCGCGACTGCGCGGCGACGACGGGCTCTCCGCGACGACGTAACCGGCTTCACCCATGTCGCGATCACCACGCGCGTACGCGTCGCGCATTTCCTGCTTGACTTGTTCGTGGGTGATGGTGGAACTGAAGGTGGACCAGTCGTTGATGTGCGGATCGCTTTCATCTGCAAACACACCGGTCGTAGCCAGGACAAGAGATGCGGCAAGAACAAACTTTGACTTCAGCATTTTCATACTCCTCAGGTTGCGCCAAACGGGTTTCGGCGTGAGGGAACTCTGCGCCCCGCTGCTGCCAATGTCCCGCGAGTATTCAGTGCTGCGCGCACGCACTGTCGGAGTCGTTCTTGACGAATAGTCCGCACTTTTCGTACCGAGACTCAGGCGGCAAGTAGAAGCGACGCGCACGCTGACAAGCGAACATGAAACGTCCCCGACAGGACCGACACTCGATCCTCCGAGCAGTTTCACCTGCAAGCGAACAGAGCATGGACAGCAAAGCCTGGTCTGCCGCATAGTCGACGTCTCGGGTCTTGGACGCGGCCCGCGTCACAGGCCTATGTGAATGCAGTCGTTCAATCGACCCAGGAGGAAGGCATGCGATCTCACTGTCATCCCGCAATTCTCGCCATCGCGTTCGTGTCGATGGCCGCGCCGGTCGGCGCGCAGGCGCCTGTCAACGATGAGCCGCTCACGGCAAAGTGGGCACCCAGCGAGTGGGGCGCGAGTGACAAGGTGGGCGCGGTCAACCGCACGACACCGGAACTGGTGCTGAAGGCCGTCGGACTCGTCAAGAAAGGCAAGACCGCAACGCTCGGCAAGGTCTATGCGTCGGACGCGCCGGCGTTCGGGACGCGCAGCTGGAAGCTCCTCATTCCCGGACTGCCGACCGGCGGCCCGTTCGGTGACCAGCAACTCGTCTACAACGACGAATACGTGGCCACGGAGCTGGGCCAGATCGGCACACAGTTCGACGGACCCGGCCACATCGGCGCCATCACGTCGAAGGGCATGTTCTATTACAACGGCCGCTTCCTGCACGACAAGGAAATCAGCGCGAGCGGACTGGGTCCGCTGGGGGTCGAGCATGTCGCGCAGAAGGGCTTCGTGTGCCGCGGTGTGTTGCTCGACGCCGTCGCGCTGCGCGGCGGAGTGCTTCCGGTACCCAAGGAGAACAGTGCCAGCGATCCAGGCATCGTGACCGCCAAGGATGTGCAGGCGATGGTCCAGCGGCAAGGCATTGCACCGATCGGAGCCGGCGATTGCGTATTCCTTTACACCGGCCACGGCGATATCTGGCATCCGCGGGATTGGGACAAGTTCGATACTGCCGAGAAGGCCAAGCGCATAGCGCAGTTCAACGCGGGCGAGCCGGGTTTCGGCATCTCGGCCTGCGAATATCTGGCCGAACGCAAGGTGATCCTGACCGGCGCCGACACATGGGGAACGGAAGCCGTCGGCAAGGGCTTCGGCGGCGAGACGTCCCAACCCTTCGAATGCCACCTGAAGCTGCAGACCAAGCGCGGCATCTGGAACCTGGAGAACCTGGATCTGTCGCAGCTGGTTGCCGACAAGGCCTACGAGTTCCTGTTCGTCTGGTCGCCGCTCAAGATGAAAGGTGCGACGGGTTCTCCGGGAAATCCGATGGCTTTGTACTAGGCGTGCTAGGGCGCGCACCACGCTGCAGAAGGACGGTCCGCCGGCGCCGCGCCGACTCGCGCGCCGGACGGTGGCGGGGCGGCTGGGTCAGTCGACCACGCCCACGCTTTCGACATTGCGAGCAGGATCACCGCGACGGGCAAACTGGGCAATTGCAACGCCAGTGAGCGTGACCGCGGCGCCCAGCAGCTTGATCGCGCCATAGCCTTCGCCCGTCACCCACCAGGCCACCAGCCCCGCCACCGGCGGCATCAGGTACATCAGCGGCGCGGTGCGCGCCACGCCGCGCACGGCGTTGACCCAGCCCCAGACAATCCAGCCGGCAAACGCGGACAACACTACCGCCCACAGAAGACCGGCCCAGATCGCCAGTGACACGCCGGACCAGTCGACCTTCAGACCTGCCGGCAGGCTGAGGAGCAGTACCGGCACAGCTCCGAGCAGGGTGGCGTAAGCCATCACGAGGACGCCGCCGTGGCGCTCGATCAGGGGCTTCGCCGCCACTGTGTAGGCGGAGAAGAAAAACGCCGCAATCAGCAGCACGAGATCACCGCCGCTTGCGCGCCATTGCGCCCCGAGCAGCTTGTCCGACAGGAAGACCAGGACACCGACACACGCGACCGCCACGCCGGCGATCTGCGCACGGGTCAGCCGCTCAACGCCGAGCCAGCGCAGCAGCAGCAGGGTGAACACCGGGCCGCAGGCCAGGATCAGCGAACTCGAAAACGCGGTCGACCAGTCGATGCCGAACGTCACCAGCCCGACGTGCATCAGGTGGCCCAGCAGTCCGAGTCGCAGCAATGCCCACCACTCCGTGCGTGGCAAGCGCGGCCAGCGGGTACCGTAGCGCTGCCACAGCAAGGCGACTGCACACACCGGCATGATCAGGTAGCGGACGAACAGGAACCCGCCCGGCGTAACCGCGGCGAACACGGCTTTCTGCACGCTGAAGTTGATGCCCCAGACGAGGATCAGCGCGAAGGCCAGCAGCAGCGCCGCCCGCTCGCGCGATGGCGCGGCTGATTCGCCCAGGACCCGTGGTTCAGTTCGTCCCATCCCTACCTGTGCCGTGCCAACGTTTCCATGTCCTTGAACGACATCGTGCGCCTGGAGTCCTCTGCCACCCCCGCAGCGACCGCGTGGATGACGGCAGCGGGGTCGCCGCCAGCCGAAGTATGCATAGTCGTGCTCGACAGCGGACCGATCGGCGTGCTCCGATCTCCAGCTTGTCGACGCAATACAATTGCACCCGCGCGGCCCTGCCTTCGTGCCGCCCTCCACCGCCAGCCCTCCTCCACATCCGATGCCCACCGCCTCCTCAACCTCGACCGACGCCACTGGCACTGCGTTGCCGCTGTCAGGCAAGACGGCACTCGTCAGCGGGGCCGCGCGCGGCATCGGACGCGCGATCGCGCGCAAGCTGGCTCACGCCGGCTGCGATGTCGTCGTCAACTACTACAACAGCCACGACGAGGCCGAAGCGCTGTGCGAGGAATTTCGCGCACTCGGCCGCCGCGCCGTTGCACTCAAGGCGAGCGTCGGCCTGCCGGACAGCGTCGACGAGATGTTTGCGGAGCTGCCGAAGCATTTCAGCCGTCTCGACATCGTCGTCAGCAACGCCGCCAGCGGCGTCCTCAAGCCGGCGATGGACATGACGCTGAAGCACTGGCGCTGGTGCATGGAAACGAATGCCTTTGCGCTGAACCTGCTGGCGCAGAGGGCGGTACCGATGATGGGTAACGGCGGCCGCATCATCGCGATGTCGAGCCTGGGCTCGGTGCGCGCGATGCCGAACTATGCGTTCATCGGAGCGTCGAAGGCGGCGCTCGAATCGCTGGTGCGTTCGCTCGCGCAGGAACTCGGTCCGCGCGGTATTCGAGTCAACGCGGTCAGCGCCGGCGTTGTCGAGACGGATGCACTGTCGCACTTTCCGAATCGCGAGGAACTGCTCGCTGGCTTCAGGGAGCGCTCCCCGGCCGGGCCGGTGCTGACCCCGGAAGACGTTGCCGGCGCGGTCTACCTGCTGTGTCTGCCGGAGGCCGCCATGATCAACGGCCATACGCTGTTCGTCGACGGCGGTTTCGCGATTTCGGGCTGACAGGGATGACGCGCATGCAGTCACCGGATTCCGGGCTCGCCGGAAAGGTCGCGCTGGTCACCGGCGGCAGCCGTGGCATCGGCCGCGCCATCGTCGAGCGGCTCGCCGGAGATGGCGTCGACGTCGTCTTCTTTTACCGCGACAATGCTGTCGCTGCTCGCGAGGTCGTCGACGCCGTGGCCGCCTCCGGCGGCAAGGCGGAGGCGATGCAGGTCGACGTGGCCGACGCGAATGCGGTGGCCGCGGCCGTCGAGCAGCTCATCGCCGGCCGCGGACGCGTGGACGTGCTGGTCAACAACGCCGGCATCGTGCGCGACAACCTGCTCGCGTTGCTGGACGACGCCGACATCCGGTCCGTCCTCGACACGAACATCGGCGGCGTATTCAACGTTACCCGCGCGGTCGTGCCGCACATGATCTCGAAGCGCTCGGGTCGCATCGTCAACCTGAGCTCCGTGGCGGCGGAAAAGGGTGGCCGCGGCCAGTCGAATTACGCCGCCAGCAAGGGGGCGATCAACGCCTTCACGCGGGCCATGGCGGTGGAACTGGCCTCGCGCAAGATCTCTGTAAACTGCGTGGCGCCCGGAGTGATCGAAACCGAAATGTCGCAGCAGGTTCGTGATCTGGCGGGCGACGACGTCAAGGCACGCATCCTCCTGCGCCGCTACGGGCAGGCCCAGGACGTGGCCCATGCCGTCTGGTTCCTGGCGTCGCGTTTCGCCGACTACATCACCGGTGAAGTGCTGCACGTCGATGGCGGTTTCAAAATGGAGTGAAGGAATGTCAGAAGTGGCTATCAGCCAGCAAGAAATCGACGACGTCTTTCCAAAGGTCGCGCAGATCATTGCCGATGCGCTCGGCTGCGACGTGGACGACGTCAAGCCGAAGATTCCGCTGATCGAAGGGCTTGACGCCGAGTCGATCGATTTTCTCGACCTGGTGTTCCGGCTCGAACGCGGCTTCGGCGTGAAGATCCCGCGCGGCAAGATCGTCGAGGACGCGCGTGGCCCCCTGCCCGAAGCGGAATTCGAGAACAAGGGCATCGTGACCGATGCCGGCCTTGCGCGGCTCAAGGAGTTCCTGACCGAAGTTCCCGCGGATAGATTCAAGACGCCGCTCAAGGCCGCGGACGTTCCGCGCCTGTTCACGCCGGAAACCTTCTGCAAGGTCGTGATCCGCGCGCGGGCCACGGCGCAAGCTGCGGCCTGAGCCGGCCAGCGCACCAAGCTCGCGGACCGGAAGGGGCCGTCGATGAGCGAGCGCTTTCGCGCCTTTTCGTTCGTCGACCGCATTACTCGACGTGCCGGCGAACACATCGAGGGGCTTTATGCCGTGCCGGCGAACGCGTCTCGCTTTCCTGCCTCGTTGATGGCCGAAGCCGTAGGTCAACTGGCCGCCTGGTCCGCCATGGCCCAGCTTGACTTCGCCTACCGGCCCGTGGCCGGGCTCGCCTCCGAGACGCGCTACCACCGCACAGTCACGCCCGGCCAGACGTTGAATCTCGAGGCCGACATCGCACGCTGCGATCCCGAGGCCGTGGCCTACAGTGGACGCGCTTGGATCGGTGATCGACTTGCGCTTGAACTGGTCGATTGCGTGGGCCCGATGCTGCCGATGAGTGACTTCGATGCCCCTGAGGCAGTGCGGGCCGACTTCGACACGCTGTGCACGGTGGGCGCCGCAGGTGGGCGCTACACGGGCGTTCCGGAACCCGCGATCGAAGTACACGAACATGCAGCCGGCCAGCGCCTGCGCGCCACGTTGCGGGTTCCGCTCCAGCAAGGCACGCCCTACTTCGACGATCACTTTCCGCGTCGGCCGGTCTTTCCGGGCACATTGTTGCTCGATGCGCTTGCCGGGCTCGCCGTGCAGTTGGCACGCGAAGCGCTGCCAGCGCCTGCGTCGGCCGCATGGGTGCCGAGGCAGGTCAGCCAGGTGAAGATCCGTTCCTTCACTGCACCGGGCGCGACACTCGAACTCGAGGTCGACCTGCTCGAAATAGAGGCCGACTGCGCTCGGCTGAAGCTGGGTGCCCGCAACGAAGGCAAGTCCATCGCTACAGCGCGCATCGAAGTGGGCCGACTGGAGCCGGCGCAGTCATGAGCCGCCGCCGCGTCGCGATTACCGGCCTCGGCCTGGTCACTCCTGCGGGCAACGACGTCGCCGCAACATGGTCGGCGTTGCTTGCCGCGCGCAGTGGTGTTGCGCCGATCCGGAATTTCGACGCCAGCGGCTTCCCCGTGCGCATCGCCGCGGAGGTTAAGGGCCTGTCACCCGACCTCGTGGAGCGGGCCATCGGAGATCGCAAGCTGCTCAAGATGGCGAACCGTTCGCACCGATTCGCGCTGGTCGCTGCGGCACAGGCCTTCGACGATGCCGGGATCCGTCCGGGCCCGGACACGGCCACACGCTGGGGCTGCGTCGTCGGCACCGGGATGATGGGCGTCACCTTCGATGAACTCGCGCAGGTCCAGCAGGAAGCGGCTGCGAACGGCGATCTAGAGCCGAACCGGCTGCTGGCGGCTCACGGCTCGGCTGCGGATCCATTGACGTTCTTCCGCAGCCAGTCGAGCGCAGGTGCCGCACTGCTGACGCGGGTATTCGGCATCCGCGGTTATGAGAGCTCGGTCCACACTGCATGCGCGTCCGGCGGCCAGGCGGTGGGCACGGCCATGAAGCTGATCCGGCGCGGTGCGGTCGATTGCGTGCTCGCGGGCGGCTTCGACTCGATGATCAACCCCGTTGGCCTTGCCGGGTTCTGCCTTCTGAATGCGGTGTCGCCGGACAACGACACCCCGGAACACGCGAGTCGGCCGTTCGACGCGACCCGCAACGGCTTCGTGCTCGGCGAAGGCGCCGGATTCCTCGTTCTCGAGGAGTGGGAGTCGGCGCGCAAGCGCGGCGCGCGGATCTACGCAGAGCTGGCCGGCGACGGCAACTCGCTGTCGAGCTACCGCATCACGGATTCGCATCCGTCCGGCGACGGACCGATCCAGGCGATGCGTCAGGCGATCGGCGACGCCGGCGCGACGCTCGCCGATATCGACTACCTGAACGCGCACGGCACTTCGACGCCGATGAACGATCGCAGTGAGTGCGCCGCGGTCAGGGCCGTGTTCGGAGCCGACTGGAACAAGGTGGCGGTCAGCTCGACCAAGAGTGTCATGGGCCACCTGATCGCCGCGGCCGGGGCCGTCGAGGCTGCGGTATGCGCGCTCGCGATTCACCACTCCACGCTGCCGGTCAACGCCAATCTGCGCGATCTCGACCCGGACTGCGAAGTCGACGTAGTGCGAGGTGAGCCTCGAACCCGACGCATCCGCGTGGCGTTGTCGAATTCGCTCGGGTTCGGTGGCTCGAACAGCTGCCTTGCATTCCGTCATCCGGACGATGCAGACGCGACTCGCCGCCCGTCCTGCATGATGTCCCGGCCACAATGAAAATGTCGCCTCGCATAGTCATCACCGGCACCGGCGCCATCTGCGGCTCTGGCCGCTCGCCCGACGAAGTGCTCGCCGCCCTCCTCGCGGGCAGGTCCGCAATCCGGCCAATCGAGCAGTGGGACGCCAGCGCCTGGCCGAACGGGATTGCCGCCGAGGTCGGCGATTACAACGCCGGTGCACTGACGGGCGATCGCAAGCTGCTGAAGTTCATCCGCCGTACCGATGTTTTCGGCCTCTATGCCGCCGACCGCGCGCTCGAGCAGAGCGGCCTGCCGGCCTGGCGGGCATCGCTTGACGAGGACGCGGCCGCGCGCTGCGCCGACTCCACCGGAGTATTCGTCGGCTCGGGCGGAGGCGCCTTCGCCAACCAGTACGACTACCTGCCGCTGATCGCTGAGTCGGGCGGCAACCTCCAGGCCTTCGGGCGCGAGTTGTCGGCAACCGTCAACCCGATGTGGCTGCTTCGCTCGCTGCCGAACAATGTGCTGGGACACGTCGGCATCCGCCACGGACTGAAAGGTCCGAACGCCTGCATCACCCATCACAGCATCAGCGGCCTGCTCGCGCTGTCCGAAGCCGCGGAAGCAGTGCGTGCGGGCGAATGCGACCGCGCCGTGGCCGCCGCGCACGATGCCGAGATCGAGCCTCAGACGTTGCTCTATTACGACCAGATGGGGCTGCTGTCGCGCGCCGGGCTACGGCCGTTCGACGTCCGCCATGACGGCAGCGTGATTGGCGAAGGAGCCGCTGCTGTCGTCATCGAAACGGAGGCGGCCGCGCGCGCGCGCGGAGCCGCCGTGCTGGGCGAATTTCTGGGCTCCGGCAGCGGCAGCGACGGACTGGGGCTGTTGCCGGTACGCGACGATGGCGACGGACTGGTGCGCGCAATCGACGCGGCCCTGGCCATGGCGAAGCTGTCGGCGGCCGACGTCGGCATGGTCATCGCGCACGGCAACGGCACCGCGAACTCCGACGCGTCCGAAGCCCGGGCGCTCGATCGAGCGTTTGGCAACGCGATGCCGCCCGTCACCGGCTTCAAATGGGCCTTCGGTCACCTGCTGGCGGCCTCGGGCCTGATCGAAGCCGTTGCCGCGATCGCGGCACTGCGTGCCAGGGTGGTTCCGGGCATGGCAACGCTCGGCGAACTCGACCCTGCCTGTGGCCGCCTCAACGTCTCACGCGACACGCGCGCACCGCGCAGCGATGTTGCCTTGCTGCTCGCACGCGGCTTCGGTGGGTCGAACGTCGCCTGCCTGCTGCGCGTCGCAGCGGCGTGAGCACATTACCGGACGCACCGGCAACTCTGGAGGGAGCGAGCCGCTGCGGCGTCGACAGTGTCGAAATCAGCCGCATCGAACGCCTGCTGACCGAGACACCAACCGAGGACCTGCTCAAGCTATTTTCGGCGCAGGAATTGCAGGACGCCGGCGACGGCCCGGGCCGCGCCGGCAGCCTGGCTGCGCGTTTTGCCGCCAAGGAGGCCTGCACCAAGCTCTTCCCGCGCGAAGCCGCGCTCGGCGCCGTCGGACCGTCGGACTTTTCGGTGACTCGTGATGGCTATGGCGCGCCGACCGTTGAACTCAGCGAGGCGGCCGCGGTGGCGCTCGGGCGCAATCGCCTTCGCTCGATCAGTCTCTCGCTGACGCACGACCGCACGCAGGCCTCGGCCGTGGCACTGGCTCAGGCGGATCGCGCGGCACCGTCCCGCGCCGCGCGATGGCTGTATCGCCTGCTGCCACTCCGCCGGCAAGTGGTGCTCGACAATCTGCGACGGGTCTATGACACCGCCGACGATGACGAAATCGAGCGCCTGGCGCAGGCGCACTACGGCCACCTGGGACGTCTGCTTTGGGAGTTCCTCCGGTTTCCGTGGCTGAGCCCAGCACGACGCGTCGCCATGGCGCGGGTAGAGAACCTCGAAGCCTTGCTCGCAGCCCATGCGCTGGGCAAGGGCGTGTTGATCCTCACCGGTCATTTCGGCAACTTCGAGGTCGCCACCGCCGCCGGGCTGGCGCAGTTTCCTCAGGCGCACGGCCGGTTTCACTTTGTGCGAAGACCGCTGCAGCCCGAATGGTTCGACCGGCTGGTGACGCGGCGCTTCCGCAAGGCGGGCTTCGGCGTGCTGCCGAAGCGGGGGGGCCTGGAAGCCATCCTCGACCGACTTGGCGCCGGCGACCTCATCGTGTTCCCCTTTGACCAGCACGCGGGCCGCAAGGAAGGGGTGCTGGTCGAGTTCTTCGGCCATCCGGCCGGTACCTTCCGTAGCCTGGCCGTGATTGCCCTGAACACCGGGGCACCGGTCGTACCGGCGTCGAGCTGGCGCGAGCCGGACGGCCGGCATGTGTTGCGATTCGAGACGCCGATTGCGCCGGTCGAGCATGCAGACACCAATGAGGCCATCCGGCTCAACACCCGCGCCTACAACCGCGCGCTGGAGCGCATGATCGTGCGACGGCCGGAACAGTGGTGGTGGGTTCACCGACGCTGGAAGGGTTGGGCGGATCGGCCGGGACGGGCCTGATCTGCGCCGCACAACGCGCGGCGATGGGTAGAATCAACTTGAGCGTGCCGGCCCGATAGGGACGGATTGGTTTGATCGAGCGCGCGAACCCACGGGTTTGAGTCGGCAACACGGCACCACCATGCGGCCTTCCCTTTGCGATCACCGGGATGCTTCAAGGACGCCATCGGCGTTGCGCCGCTGCACTCGTTGGGCTCTGGCTTTCCTGGTCGCCTTGGCAACGCTGGCTGGCAGCGCACCGGCCCTGTCGCACGAGTCGGAGCAGTACACCCTGCCTGCCGGACAGCGACTTCGCCGACCTCGGTCCCTATTTCTCGAAGATCGCGTACGACGCCGTAGTTGGTGCGACGACGGAAACGAACATAGCCATTGCACGGGCGATCGAGTCCGAACACTCGCAGGCCCAGATCGAAGAGCTGCAGTCGGCAGATCACATCGCCGGCAAAGTGTGGGAGCACATTTTCGTTGCCATCCCAACCAATGAACTGCTCGACGCCACGTTGGTATCGGAAGCGGTGCAGTCCCGGTATCCCGGCCTGGTCACGATGTATCGGCCGCCGGTGTCGATCTATGACGATCCCCTGCTGGTGATCGACCTGACCAAGGCGGTCCGGACGTTCTTTCGCGCCGGGACTGTCAGCGCGGGCGAGTACGTTTTCGGAACGGACAAGATCATTCACTTCATCAATGTCGGCCGGATCTACCACGCCAAGTACGAAACCCGGATCAAGCGCGGACTGCCCGAGAAGGAGGCCATCAAGTCCGGCGATCGCGTCGACATCGCGCAATCCCCTGACGTCCGAGAGCGGCGTGCTCGGCGTTTTCACGACTGGCATCCTGTCCAACGGCGACCTCGCTGCCGACTATGCCGGCCTGATGTTCTATCGCAACCTGACTGAAACAGTGCACATCGGACCGCGCAGCCTGCCGCCGATGCTGGAGCGCGACGGCCCGTTCTGGCGCGTGCAGGTCCCGCCGGGTTCCGACTTCTTCGTCAATTTCATCACGCCCCACTGGAACGAGGTACTCAACCCCAACAAGTACGTGCGCTACACCAGCGGTCGTATCCGGACCCTCGTCCGCGAACGCTGTCCGCAGGTGCTGGACTGGTACCGCGACCCACGCGGACAGCCCCGCGTGCGCGCGCAATTCGAAGCCATCGAGCGGGAACTCACCACCTACTACGGCGTCGACTACGGGCACCAGAGCAATCCCACCGATCCGGTAACTGTTGCCAACATCTGCTTTCCCGGCGGGTCCGACATGTCGATCGGCTCGCGCGACAACCGGGCAATGCCTGCAACGGCGCGTGACGGCGCCGGCACGGACGCACTCGGCCGCACGCCCTTGTGGTGGGCGGCGCGGGAGGGCAACGTCGAGCAGATCCGGCTCCTGACCGTGCGACCACGCGAACTCGACCTCGCCGATGTCGACGGCGAAACGCCGCTGCATGCGGCCACGCGGTCAGGCAGCACGGCGGCCGTGCGTGAACTGGCCAGCCGGGGTGCCGATCCCAATCGTGCGTCGCTCTACGGAGTGACACCGCTGATGCTGGCGACCGTCAGCGGCAGGACCGAGGTCGCCGTGGTGTTGCTCCAGGCGGGCGCGAGTCCGAATGCGCGTGATCTGTTCGGCCAGACTGCCCTGCACGATGCTGCCCTGCATGGCAATGACCCACTGACGAACCGGCTGCTCGAATACGGTGCCGACCCGCGACTTGCCAATGATGGTGGCAATACGGCGCTGCATTTGGCGGCTGGCCGAGGCCATGCAACCGTCGTGATGCTGCTGGTGGCGCGCGGTGCGGATGCGACGGCCAGAAACGACGCCGGCGCAACGCCGCGCGACGAGGCCCGAAGGCGGGGACACGCGAGCACGGTCGAGCCAATGTTGCTGGACGCGCAGGCGGACGCTGCCGCCACGCGATCCCGTGGTGCGCCGGACGCACATGCCACCGTGGGGCTTCGCGCACCGGATCAGCCGGAGGAGCCTTCCGTGACGCAGGCGATCGCTCCGAGGCGATCGCCAGGCCGCAACCAGTAGCTCAGCGCCGGCAACATGGAACTTCATGCCCGTTGGCCAACTGCAGTGCGCTTCGTGACGCGCGTCGCATGCACCCGTGCAGCCGTGATGCTGATGGCGGGCGTGCTGAGCAGCTGCGCCATGTATTCCTCGCCACCGGTAGCCCGTCCAGCGATCCGCGAGTTGCCCGATCCGACCGGCACGATGGCCGTAGCGGCCTGGCAGGCTCGACTCGGGCAGCACATCGAAGGCGGCGGCGGTGATCCGGCGGTGTTGGCACAGCTGTCGGCTCTGAGATCCCAGGCCGTGGCGCGACCCAGCCAGATACTCTTCGCGGCCACCGACATCGAGGCGCTTGTGCCGGAACGAGACGGCCTCGACGTGTTCGGGCTGCTGGTCGGCAGGCACAGCTCCGCCATCGGGCCACGCTATGTCTTCATTGTCGGCGTGGTCGAGCGTCAGGACTATTGGCCCGCGGCAGTCGGCGACGTGCGCGTTGCCGCACTGACGTTGAAGAGCGGTGTCGCGACCTGGGAGACCGGTCCCGCCAATGCCGAATCGCTGATGCGCTATCGCGCTGGCGCCGATCCCTCGACCATCGTGCGATTCCCGGCAGTGCAGGATCGGTTCCGTGTGGTCGACTGCGATCCGGGCGTGTGCGTGGAAGAACTCCGCACCGGCGCACGCTGGGCACTGTATTCAAGCGCACCCGCTGCGTCGGCGCCACCCGCGCAACTGCCGGCGCCACCGGCACAGCCTGTTCGCTGAGCACCGAAGCCGGATTTGCATCCGGCCGCGTCGCTTTCGGCGGCAGTACACGTCCCTCGGTTGATCGATGTCAGCCTGCCGCCGGGCCGGACTCGGACAATGAGCCGCCCGGTCCGACCGCCATGCACCAACATCGATGAGCCCGCTCGGAATCACGCTGCTGATGCTGGCGGGTTTCGCCGCGTTCGCCTGGCTCGCGTGGCGCAAGCTCTCGATCGTCGTCGCCCTCGCGCCGGAAGACCGCTTCGACCATCCCTGGGGGCGTCTGAGTCGACTGCTGCAGGTCGGCTTCGGCCAGTCGCGGCTGTTGACCGGCGACTTCCGTCCCGGGCTCATGCATGCAGTGATCTTCTTCGGCTTCCTGACGCTGCTGGTGCGCAAACTGCATCTGATCGTGATCGGCTACGCCCCGCTCGCGACGATTCCCGGCACCGCGGGCGGTGTTTACACCGCGTTCAAGGAGCTGATCGAGCTCGCCGTACTCGTGGCCGTTGGCTACGGCTACTTCAGGCGCTTTGTGCGTCCACCGGCAAGGCTCGAACCGAATCGCGAGGCGATCCTGATCCTGACGCTGATTGCGCTGATCATGATCACCGACTTTGGCTTCGACGCGTTTCGGTTTGCGCAGCATGTGCAGACAGTCCCCGCGATTGCGCACGAAGCGGCCTGGGCATGGATCGGCGCGCCGTTGTCGACGCTGCTTTCCGGTCTGTCACCGGCCAGTCTCGACCTGGGCGCGCACGCGTTCTACTGGGTGCAGATGGCAACGGTCTTCACGTTCCTGGCGATCCTGCCGATAGGCGAGCACTTTCACATCGTCACCGCGTTGCCAACGGTTTACTTTGGTCGCGACGTGCCCGCCAACCGTGTGCCGAGCGTCGATCTCGCGCCAATGATGGACGACACGGCCGACCCCGACCAGTTGCAGATCGGCGCGAAGACCGCGCTCGACCTCACCTGGAAGGAGGGTCTGGACGCCTTCACCTGCACTGAGTGCGGACGCTGCAAGGACGCCTGCCCGACGTTCCTGACCGGCAAGCCGCTTTCGCTGAAGTGGGTCCACGACGAGATCAAGCATCACCTGGTCAAGGAACGAGACACGATCCGTGCCGGTGCTCGCGTCCGTCTTCCGGCGCTGGTCCCCAGCGCGATCAGCGAAGAGACGCTGTGGGCATGCACGACCTGCGGCTACTGCGAAGTGGCCTGCCCGATCCAGCTCGAACACCTGCCGAAGTTCTACCGGTTGCGGCAGCGCCAGGTGATGATGGAGGGCGAATTCCCGCACGAACTGAACCGCGTGTTCGCCGCCTACGAGTCGCAGGGCAATCCGTGGGGACTGGATGCCGCAACGCGCGGCGACTGGGCGAAGGACCTGGGTGTGCCGATCGTTACCGGCGCCGACGAAGTCGCAACGCTCGACTACCTTTACTACGTCGGCTCTGCATCTTCGTTCGATCCGCGCGGCCAGAAGATCGCGCGCGCGTTCGTCAAGGTCGCGCAGGCGGCCGGGGTCAGGCTCGGCATCCTCGGTGTACAGGAAGGCTCCACCGGCGAGTGCGTACGCCGGCTCGGCAACGAGATGGTGTTCCAGCAACTCGCTACCGCGCTGGTCGAATCGCTTAACGCGCTCGGAGTGAAGCGGATCGTCACCTGCGACCCGCATGCCTTCAATGCGCTGAAAAACGAACTGCCGGAGTTCGGCGGCCACTACGAGGTCGTGCATCACACGCAGGCGATCGACGAGTGGCTGCGCGCCGGCCGGTTACGTGTCGCGCCGACGCACGAGCGCGTGATCTATCACGAGCCATGCTATCTCGGCCGACACAACGGAGAGTACGAAGCGCCGCGTCGCGTCCTGCGGGCCGTATCAAAAGACACTCCGCTCGAGTTCGACCTCGCGCGCGACAAGGCGATGTGCTGTGGTGCCGGCGGCGGTCGGATGTGGCTTGAGGAAACGATCGGCACGCGCATCAACGTGCTGCGCGCCGAGCAGGCGCTGGCAAAGCGGCCGGCGGCGGTGGCCACCGGCTGCCCCTACTGTGCGGTGATGGTCGGTGATGGCTTGGCGCAGAAGGACGACCGCGTCCCCGCGCGCGACATCGCCGAGTTGGTGGCCGAAGCCCTGCGATAAGTATCCCCCGGCAGAGCCGGGGGCCTCCCTCGGTAACTAGGCCAGCTTGCCGAGTATCGAGTTGACTTCGTCCTTCGAGAACGCGCGCATCGTCTGCGTCCGCACGTTGCCCGCGGAACCAACGCTCATGCCGAACGCGGATACCGCAGCGTCGTCCGGAGCGTCCAGGATCACGACCATGTCGTGGGCACCAAGGGTCCAGTAGAACTCCTTGGTCGTGACGCCGAACTTCTTCGCATGCTCCTTGACCGCATCAGCGCGCTTGGTCGTGTCCTTGACGCCGCGGATGCCCTGATCGGTAAAGCTGCCCAGCACGATGTAGGTCGGCATGTCTGTCTCCTGATGTCGGTCGCGAGGCCTGGTTGGATTGCAGTCGGCGGCGTTGACACAGGCCTCGTCTCTGCCCGTCGCCCATCGGCAAAGGAAGCCGCCAGTTGTCGTGGCGGTCGTCCGGTCGAAGATCGGCCAAGATACTCCTTGGCCGCGGCGTTGAGCGGGATTTCTTGCAGGTCTGACGGCGCAATGGCCACCACGCGGACTTCCAAGTGCCTCCATCGATGCGGGATGCAACGGATCGACACGGCACAGATCCCAGCCTTGCCCGCGGGATGCATTCAAACTATCTTCAGTCAGTCGCAATTGGAATGAGAACACGATGACCGAACCGCAGCGAGGAGTGCTGTCCTGCAGACATCAAATGATTCCGGAGCTGAAGGAAGTCGAGATCGAGCGCGTCAGATGATTCGGGACTGTCCGCCACTATTCGCAAGGAGCCAGGCGCTTTGCGGCTGGTGAACCCAGTCTCGGCATGCTTGCGGTGCTGAAAGGGCAGGTGTCCGTCAGTCAGCGCGATGGCCGCTTTCATCTCGATGACCCTGCCGAGTACAACTCACCTGATTGGTGGCGCACCGCGACGCCCACACAGTATGAGACGTTGCCAGCGGATGAACCGACAGCTCGACAATGGAGAGAAGTGGCTCGCGAAGCCGGTTCTGATCGAGTGGATCGAGGCAGGACTGCCGCCAACGCCGGATCGGCCAAACGGTGATACGACCGGGCCGAAGGGCTGTCCCGATCATCCTCAGGTAGTGCCGCATGTCGAGTGGCGAGACGAGTCGACGCTCCTGACGTAATGCAACTTCTGCTGTCCCTCGTCGAGCACTATGGACTCTGGTTGGTCTTTGCCAACGTCCTCGCGCTGCAGCTCGGCCTGCCGCTGCCGGCGTACCCGACCCTGATCCTCGTCGGCGCCGTTGCAGCTCGAGGCGACTTCACCGTGCCCCAGGTGATTCGGGTTGCAGTCCTGGCAAGCCTCATCGCCGATTTCGCCTGGTATGTCGCCGGCGCCAGGATCGGCCGTCGCGTGCTGCGTCTGATGTGCCGGCTGTCGCTATCGCCAGACAGCTGCGTGAGCCAGACCGAACGCATCTATGAACGTTGGGGTGCGCCATCGCTGATGATTGCCAAGTTCGTTCCGGGCTTCGCGGCCGTGGCAACCAGCATGGCCGGCGTCATGCGGACGCGACTTGCGAGTTTTCTGACGTTCGATGCGATTGGCGCACTGCTGTGGAGCGGCGTGGCCGTCGCGATCGGCTGGGTCTTTCGCGATGCGGTCGGTGAGGTGATCGAAGTCTTCGAGCGGGCCGGTCGCTGGGGACTGGTTGCACTTGCAGCAGCGCTGCTGCTGTACATCGCCGTCAAGGCGCTGCAGCGCTACCGGCTGATCCGCACTCTCCGAATGGCGCGTGTGACCGTCGAGACGCTGCACGACATGATCGCCCGGGACGAGCGTCCGCTGATCGTCGACGTGCGGTCGCCGACCAGCCAGAGAAAGGGCCGCATCCCGGGCGCAGTGTGGATTGACAGCCATGCCTTCGACGAGAGCCTCCGCGCCGGCGGACTGATGGACCACGCGGCCGACGAGGTGATCGTCTATTGCGCCTGCCCCAACGAAGCGAGTGCCGCAGCCGTGGCCAAGAAGCTCATGCGCGCCGGGTTCAGGCGCGTTCGTCCCCTGGCCGGCGGCATCGACGCGTGGGTCGAGAAGGGCTACCGCATTGAAGCAGGCGTCTAGGCTCCGCCGCCTGAAAGGTGCACTGAAATCGAACGGGCATCCAGTAGCCGCGTCCGACGGACGCCTCGACATTCTCCGAGTTCAATGCAGTCGCACCCCTCGACGATCTCGACGCCAGCTTCGCGGGATGTCCGCCGACCGGCCGCTGTGCGATCACGGTGGAAAAGCGCTTGATCGTGCCTTCCGGCGCCGGGAAGTCGTCGAGCCGGTCAACCAGCAACGACCACTCGCCAAAGCTCGTGCGCAGCTCGTCCGCCGGAAACAGGCAGTAGTGCGTGGGGTCGAACATCCGCATGAAGGTCGTGCCCTCGGTCAGCACATTGACCGCCGCAATGCCGCCTGGTGCTACGGCGCCGCGCAGTTCCCTGAGAACGCGGCGCGCGTCGTCGCAGGCGAAGAACATCAGCAGTCCGATCGCCACAACGCTGCCGTACGATTCCGCAGCACGCCATTCGGAAAGATCGGCCTGTCGGACGTGGATCGGCAGGCCGGCTGCCCGGGCGCGACGGTCCAGATCGGCCACGGCGTTGGGACAGGCATCCAGCGCGGTGACGATATGGCCGAGCTTCGCGGCCTCGAAGGCCAGGTTGCCGAGTCCGCAGCCGAGGTCGAGCACGCTGCCCTGCAGATGCGGCAGCGTCCATTGCTCGAACGGATTGAGCCCGTACTCCGCCGTCGCGATCTGCCGCTCGAACTGATGCGCAAAGAAATCGACGCTGCGATTGCTCATCGGCACTGCGAGCGTCACCGCTCTGGAACGACGTCGAGCGCAACCAGGAAGCGTGCGACCATGTTGTAGGTCGCCGTCGCGGCGACGAGTTCGACGATCTCGGTTGGCGAAAGATGCCGTTTCAGTTCCTCGAACACCGGGTCGGGGATCTTCACATCGCGCGTGCTGGCGATGGCGAATCGGATCACAGCGCGCTGCAGGGGGTCGTACAGCGGGCTTGCTGCCGCCGAATCCGGATCGTCGAGTGCAGCGAGTTGCGCCCCGGAGGCACCGGCCCTGCCCAGTTCGGGCGCGTGATGGTGGTACTCGTACTCGGCACCGGTCAGCCGGGCGACGACGCAGATCGCGAGTTCACGCAGGAACGGCGAGAGCGACAGTTCCGTGCGGATCGCGCGCAGGTAGCCGTTCCAGCCGCGCGCCAGGGGCTCCGACCACATCAGCATCCGATCGAGATTGAGCAGCGCGCCACCGCGCCTTGCCTCGATCGCAGCGACGAGTTCCCGATCGCGCGGGGCGAGTGCTTCCGTCCAGGGCTCAACTCGCATCAATTGCCTCCAAACAGTCGTTTCAGAAATTCCCAGAGCGTCGCGAGGAATCCAGGCCGCGCGGCCACGACGGCCGGTGCGCCGGCCGGGGCCGGGTACTTCGCGGCGAGGTCGGCAGCGAACGTGCTGAAGAAACGATCGGCCATCGTCGCCGAGGCGGCATCGACCAGCCGCGACCCGATCTGTGCGATCTTGCCGCCGATCGAGGCATTGACCTCGTACAGCATGCGGCTCGCGTGAGCGTCGACGGCCTCGAGTCGGACACGCGCCTCACCGCGCGAAAAACCGGCAGCGCCACCCTGCATGTCGAAGCGGATCGTGTAGGACTCCGGCGCCCGCACTTCGGCGAGTTCTATCTTGCCCTTGAAGCGGGCCTTGACCGGGCCGATGGCGGCATTGACGACCACGTCGTAGGCGTTGTCGCCGGTGGCAACGAAGCTCTCGCAGCCGGGCACGGCTGCCTTCAGTGCATCGATGTCGTTGAGCGCCGCCCATGCGCCTTCGCGGCTCACCGGCAGCAGTCGTTCACCTTTCAGTTCCACTGTCGTGCTCCCCGCCCGGGTGCCATTGCGCGTGCCGGTGCCGTCAACTGCGTTGCCAGGTCTTCCAACGAGCCCAGATTGTGCACGGGCAGGAATGCATCGACATGCGGCAGCAGCGCACGTACGCCCCCGGCCCGAGGCTCGAAGCCTTCGTAGCGCAGCAACGGATTCAACCAGATCAGGCGACGACACGACTTCGATAGCCGCTCGGCCTCGTGTTCGAGCGCCTCGGTGTCGCCGTGTTCGAGGCCGTCGGTGACCAGCAGCACGGTCGGATTGCCATACATGACCCGCCGTGCCCACTTGAGGTTGAACTCATGCAGCGCCTGCGTGATGCGGGTGCCGCCGGACCAGTCGTCGACCGACTGCACGACCGCGCTCACTGCGACATCGGGATCGCGCGCGGCCAGCTGGCGCGTGATGTGCGTGAGACGCGTGCCGAACAGGAACGAGTGCACACGATGATTGGCCGCGTCCCGCCCGGCCGTGATCGCATGCAGGAAGTGCAGGAACATGCGCGAATAGCGGCTCATCGAGCCGGAGATGTCGACGATCACGACCAGCGGCTCGGGCCGCGTGCGGCGGCGGCGATACGTGAGACCGGTGATCTCGCCACCCTGGCGAGCCGAGGCGAGCAGCATGGTGCGCAGGTCGACCCGGTGTCCGCTCGCGGCGGGCCGTTCCCGGCGCGTCGATCGACGCGCAAAGAAGGGCTCGAAGCGGGCCAGCAGTCGCTTGGCCGCTGCCCATTCGTTCGCACTCATCGTGTCGAAGTCCGCCTTGCGCAGCTGTTCGCGATCGGTCCACGACAGCGCCGCATCGATCTCGATGCGCTGCGTGTCCTGCGGCGGCTGCGGTGACGGCACGGTCCCCTTGAACATCGCATCGGCCAGCCGACGGTTCTCGGGAGGAAGGGCGGCGTCCGCCTTCTGTTTCATCTGTGGCATCAGCAGTTGCATGATCTTGCCCAGCAGGTCCGGGTCCTTCCAGAAGATGTGGAAGGCCTGGTCGAACAGCGTGCGATGCTCGCCGCGGCTAAGGAAACAGGCTGACAGCACTGAGTAGAAGTCTGCACGCGAGGCAATGCCTCCGGCACGCAGCGCCTCGTAGGCGAGCAGGACACGGTCCGTGCCGACCGGCAGGCCGGCATCGCGCAGCACGCGCGCGAAGTGCAGGACGTTGTCCGCAAGCCTTCCGGGCAAGCCGGCACCGGGCGGCGATACGGCACTGGCGCTCGTCATCACTTCATCCTGGGGACGGCCCGCCACGGCGGTCACCGGATTCAGCTCCGGTCGTCCACGCGCCGGTCGATCGACCCAATAGCCGGCCGCAACGAGCAGCCACTGTGCCTGGCCGACCCAGGCGATGGCTTCTACCGATGGCGGCGGCGGGCCGAACGCGTTTGCCACCTGTATCGCAATCAGCAGCACGGCAAGGACCCACGGCCTGAAGCCGGCTCTCTGGCCGGCGGTCGTGCGCAGATACACGGCGAAGCAGGCGGCGAACAGTGCGAGCTCGAGTCCCAGTTCCACCCACGGCCAGTTCCAAAGTCCCAGCCCGAGCCGCGGACCGCCGGCAAACAGCAACGGCAGGTCGGGCCGGTGCACGAGCAGGTCGAGCGCCCAGTGGCTCACGACGAGCAGGCCCACCACCCATGCGCCGCGCCGCCGCCGCGATACCGCGTAATACACCGTTCCCAGCAAAGCACCCCAGCCAATGGCACCCAGCAGGCTGTGCGAAATCGGATAGTGCTCGAAGTCGAACGGCGCCCCGCTCAGCGCAGGATCGATCGCGACCCGCTCGACGCCGAGCAGCAGCAATGTCGGCCACAGCAGGTCGATGAACTGTGCGGCGAGGAAGAGCGTGCCCAGCGAGGTCTGCGGCGCCGCTCGCTTGGCGGCGAAGCCCACTGCGAAGTGACCGATGAACATTCCGACTCCGGGCGGGCGGTCAGGAGCCGACGGGCGAAATGGAGCGTGCCTCCTCGCGGATCCGCTCGACGAGGCGCGCCGCCTCGGTGCCCTGCATCTTCGCGATGTCGTCCTGGTACTTCAGCAGAACGCCGAGTGTGTTGTTGACCGTCTCGGGTTCGAGCGCGACCGCATCGAGTGCCAGCAGCGCGCGCGTCCACTCGATCGTTTCCGCGATACCTGGCAGCTTGTACAGCTCGATGCCTCGCAGTGACTGCACGAACGCGACGATCTGCCGTGACAGCATTGCACTGGCATCGGGGACCTTGCGCCGGATGATGTCCAGTTCGCGCGCAGCGCTCGGGTAGCCGACCCAGTGGTACAGGCAGCGGCGCTTGACCGCATCGTGGATCTCGCGCGTGCGGTTCGAGGTGATGACCACGATCGGTGGCGTCTCGGCCTTCACGGTCTTCCACTCGGGAATCGTGATCTGGAAGTCCGAAAGTACCTCGAGCAGGTAGGCCTCGAACGGCTCGTCGGCGCGATCGAGTTCGTCGATCAGCAATACCGGCGGCCCTTCGTGCGGCAGCAGCGCACGCAGCAGCGCACGCTCGATCAGGAAGCGTTCGGAGTACAGGTCGCTCGCCAGGCGCTCGCGCGACGACCCCGCCGCTTCCGCCAGTCGGATCTCGATGAGCTGGCGCGCGACATTCCACTCGTAGGCCGCCGCGTTGATGTCCAGCCCTTCGTAGCACTGCAGGCGGATCAGTTCCGTGTCGAGCGCGGCGGCGAGAACCTTGGCGATTTCGGTCTTGCCGGTTCCGGGTTCGCCTTCGACGAACAGCGGTCGCTGCAGCTTCAGCGCCAGGAATACGGCCGTCGCCAGCTGGCGGTCGGCAACGTAGTCGCGCGAGGCAAGCAGTTCGACGGTGGCGTCGATCGATGTCGGGTGAATTCATGCCCGGACCTTAGCCGATGTGCGATTGCGTAGCCAGTGCCGCAGCACCCGCCATTCAGTGCTTGTAGCGCGCCAGGGTCAATCCGGTCATGTCGATTTCTGGAGTGCGGCCGCTCAGCAGGTCGGCGACAACTCGCCCGGTACCGGCCGCCATGGTCCAGCCCAGCGTGCCATGACCGGTGGCCAGCCAGAGGTTCGGATAGCGCGTCGGTCCGATGATCGGCGTGCCGTCGGGCGTCATCGGCCGCAGCCCGCACCAGAAGGTGGCACGCGTGATGTCTCCAGCCCGCGGAAAGAGATCGGTCACCACGTGCTCGAGCGTGGCGCGGCGCGCCTCGCGCAGTGCCAGGCTGTAGCCTGCCAGTTCGGCCGTGCCGCCGACACGAATACGATCACCCAGACGCGTGACCGCGACTTTGTGCGTCTCGTCCATGATGGTCGACTCGGGCGCGCTGGCCCGGCATCGACGATCGGCACGGTGATCGAGTAGCCCTTCACCGGGTAGACGGGCAGATGAATGCCAATCGGCGCGAGTACCGGCGTCGAGTAGCTGCCCAGCGCACAGACGTAGGCGTCGGCCGACAGCGTCTCCGCCGCGGAGATGGACTGCTTCGATACGGCCGCCTGCGACCGCGATCGACTCGATGGGCGTGTCAAAGCGGAACTCGACACCGATGTCGCTGGCCATGCCGGCGAGCCGGTTGGTGAACTGGAAGCAGTCGCCGGTTTCGTCCCCGGGCAACCGCAGTGCTCCGACGAACTTTTCCTGCGTATGCGCGAGCGCGGGCTCGACACGGCAGAAGCCTGCGCGGTCGAGCACTTCGAACGGCACACCGTATTCGCGCAGGATCTCGACGTCCTTGCCGATACCGTCGAGCTGCTTGGCTGCGTGCGAAAGAGCTGCAGCGTGCCCTGTTCGCGTTCGTCGTAGGAGATGCCGGTCTCGGCACGAAGTGCCCTCAGGCAATCGCGGCTGTACTCGGCGATCGGCACCATGCGGCTCTTGTTCAGCCGGTACGCGCGCTCGGTGCAATTGGCGAGCATGCGCATGCCAAAGCGCCATAGCGCAGGATCGAGCATCGGCCAGATGACGAGCGGGCTGTGCCGCATCAGCATCCACTTGATGGCCTTGACGGGGACACCAGGCCCGGCCCACGGCGCCGAGTAGCCGGGCGAAACCTCACCGGCGTTCGCGAAGCTCGTTTCGAGCGCCGGACCCGGCTGACGGTCGACGACCGTTACCTCATGGCCCGCCTTGGCCGCGCAATACGCGATCGACGTACCGATCACTCCGCTGCCGAGCACTGCGACACGCATCCGTTCTCCTGTGGAGCCTTATTGTCCGAGGGGCTCCGCGATGTAGCGCGAAACCTTGGGCGGTTCTTCACCAATGTGAAAGGCATAACGCCGCTCGCGCAGCTCGGCGTCGGCCGCGGTGAAGCGGTCGAAGCGCCGCAGGTGGTCGGCCCACGAATCATCGAGAAAGTATTCGATGTAATGCCCCGGCCTGTTGGTGTCGTGAAACAGTCCCCACGACAGCGCTCCCTTCTGCAGGCGGTTCGCGCGGCTCTCGCGCATCACGGCGGCGAACTCCTCGGCTCGCACCGGGTCGATCTGGTAGTCGACGGTGACCATGACCGGACCCATCTGGTGCTCGACCGGAAAGGCCGGCACCGGTTCTGCCAGGATGCGTGCCGGAGTCAGGTCGACCTCATTCTCGGGATCGGAGTACAGACGACTCGCCAGATATCCGGCGGCGAGGCCCGTCAGCGCTGCCGCAAGGTAGGTCCAGGAGACGTCGATCCAGCTTGCGACCTGACCCCAGAGTGCCGCGCTCGCCGACGCGGCGCCCATCATCACCATCATGTAGATCGACATGCCGCGCGCGCGCACCCAGTCGGGCAGCGACAGCTGCGTGATGACCGTCAGCGTGTTGACGACCGCCAGCCACGCCCCGCCAGCCAACATCATGGCGGGTATCGCCGTCCACACATTCGGCGCGAATCCGAGGCCGACCATCGCGGCAGCCTGCAACAGCGTGCCGTCGCGCAGCAACCGCTGGCGTGAGATCAGCACGCGCAGCCGCGGCAGCAGGAACGCCACGGTGACCGCGCCCACACCCAGCGACGCCAGCAGCACCGTGTAGGTCCCGGCACTGCCACCGGGCATGCGTTTGGCCACCAGCGGCAGCAGATGCGAACACGGTGGTTGTCTGCAGGAAGAACGCCGCGATGCGCACCAGCACCGAGCGCATCGCGGGCGACTGTGCAACGTACTGGAAGCCGACTCGCATCGCACCAAAGAAGCGCTCTCCCGGCAGCACGCTCGGCTTGGGCTCTGAACGCCAGCTCATGATCACGAACCCGGCCGCGAGTGAGAGCACCGCGTTGAGCAGGTACACGTAGGCCGTACCCAGGCTCGCGATCAGCGCTCCGGCAATCACCGGGCCGATCACACGCGATGTGTTCATCGCGATGCCGTTCAGCGCCACGGCATTCGGCAGTTCGCGACGTGTCACCAGTTCCGGAATGATTGCCGCATATACCGGCCAGCGCATCGCCAGCCCGATGCCATTGGCGAAGGTCAGTGCCAGCAACAGTGGCGCACTCATCCATCCGGCGAATATCGTCACGCTGAGCAGCACCGCATTGGTCGCCACCCAGAACTGCGTGAACATGAACCAGCGCCGGCGGTTGAGAATGTCCGCGAGCGCCCCGCTCGGCAGTCCGAGCAGGAACACCGGCAGGGTGGACGCCGACTGCACCAGTGCGACCATGACCGGCGAAGTCGTCAGGGTGGTCATCAGCCACGCGGACGCGACATCGTTCATCCACATGCAGATGTTCGATGTGAGCCAGGTGATCCACAGCAGCCGGAAGACCGGATTGGCGAGCGGCGCCCACGGCGACGTCCTTGCCGCTGGGTCGGGTCCGGCGTGCGTCATGCAGGCATTGTATTGACGTCCTCGGCGGCCTCGTGGCCCTCGCCAACGAAGTCCCCTTGGCCTTCCATCCGGCTCAGCTCAGTCCGGGCCGGCTGCGCATTACGCCGACAGCGCACGCTCCAGCAATGGCGCGACGTCGATGCCGACGGGCAGCGTGCCGAACGTGCGCCCCCACGTGGGGGATGCCAGACGCGATGTGCAGAAAGCCTCGGCGACGTCCGACCGGCTGCCGCTGAGCAACAGCGCGGCCTGAACGGCAAGCGCAATGCGTTCCGTCAGCTCACGTGCCTGCGCCTCGGCGAGATCCGGACGCGCAAGGTCATCGGCCAGCGCCGCGGTGTAGGCGTCATAGGGTCGACTGGCACCGCGCACCGCGCGCAACTCCTCGATCAGTGCTTCGCGCACCGCGGGAACCCGGCCCAGCGCGCGCAGCACGTCCAGGCACATGACGTTGCCCGAGCCTTCCCAGATCGAGTTCAGCGGTGCTTCGCGGTAGAAGCGCGCGAACGGACCCTCCTCCACGTAGCCGTTGCCTCCCATGATCTCCATCGTCTCCGCTGCAGCGGCGGGGAGGCGTTTGCAGATCCAGTATTTCGCCGCCGGTGTCAGCACGCGCGCGATCAGTGCCTCGTGTTCATCGCGCTGGTGGCGGCCGTCGAAGGCGCGCGCCAACCGCAACGCCAGCAGCGTGGCCGCCTCGGATTCGAGCACCAGGTCGGCGAGCACGCTGCGCATCAACGGCTGCTCGGCAAGCTTGCGACCGAATGCCGCCCGTTCTCGTGCGTGATGTAGAGCATGCGTGAGCAGCGCCCGCAGGATGCCAGCGGATGCGATCGCGCAGTCCAGCCGCGTGTGCGTACCCATCTCGAGGATGGTCGGTATGCCGCGGCCGATTTCACCGACCAAATAGCCCTCGGCGCTGTCGAACTCGACCTCGCTCGATGCATTGGAGCGGTTGCCAACCTTGTCCTTGAGGCGCTGCACCGAGATGGCGTTGCGCTTTCCGTCGGCGCGCCAGCGCGGCAGCAGGAAGCACGACAGACCGGCCGGCGACCCGCGGTCGGTCTGCGCCAGCACCAGGTGGGCATCGCACTGTGGGGCCGAGAAGAACCACTTGTGACCGGTGATGCGATAGCGCTCGCCCCAGTCGTCGCGACCGTCAGCTTCTGCGAAAGTCGTGTTGGTACGAACGTCCGAGCCGCCCTGCTTTTCCGTCATGCCCATGCCGAGCAGTGCACCGCGCTTGCCATCCACCGGGCGCGAAGCAGGGTCGTAGTCGTGCGAGAGGATGCGCGGCAACCAGTCGCGCGCGATGCCCGGCACCACCGCGGCCTGGCGTTGCATCACAGGCACGACCGCGTAGGTCATCGTGACCGGACATTGGGCGCCGTTTTCCACCTGCGAGAGCAACAGATACTTCGCAGCGCGCGCTACCTGTGCACCCAGCTTTGGATCGGCCCAGGGATCGGCATGAACACCCGTGGCGACCATCAGCCGCATGATGTCGTGCCATGCGGGATGGAATTCGACCTCGTCGATGCGTCGACCGCTGCGGTCGAAGTTGCGCAATTGCGGCGGGAACGCGTTCGCGAGCCGCGCCCATTCCGCTACTTCCTGGCTGCCCAGCCGGTCGCCGAGCGTCCGCAGGGCAGCATCGGCCCACCCGGCACCGAGCCGTTTCACACCCTCCTGCAGCGCCGGATCATTCGTGTAGAGATTGCGGCCGACGAACGCGGTCGACTGGTTGGTGACTTCGTGGGTCGCGTTCATGTCAGTCTCGCGCCAGGTGCACCAGCGGACGGCGCGAACTCATCCTCCAGCAGTAAGTTACGGCATGTCTCCGAGCAACTCCCGCAATGCGAGGAATTCGCGACGCGTGCGCGGCCCGTAGGTTGCAAACCTCGGCTGCGGATTGTTCAGGTACTCGTCGCGCGCCTTCTTCACGCGGTCCTTCGACAGCCGTCGCCTGAGCACAGTCGCATCGAGACCGTACACGCGCATCGCGTTCAGTCCGAAGATCTTGCGCTTGATCGCAGGCGTCAGCGCCGGGTAGCCGAATTTGTCCTGGAACTCGCGGCTGATCTCGAAGGCGCGGAAGGCCTGGATCTGGTCCTGCGGGCTGCCGTACCAGATCGAATCCGTGCCCCACAGGATGTTGTCTTCGCCGAAGGTAACGAGCAGCTTGCCCATCAGGTGCGCGGCCTGGTCCGGGTCGCGCATCACAAAGCGCCAGGTGCTGCCAAGTTCCGCGTAGACGTTCTTCGGACGGCCCGCCTCACGCATCGAGCGCACCAGCACGTCGACTCCGGCTTTCGCCTGCGGGTCGTACGGACCTTCCTTGACGCCGGTGTCGAAGCCCGAGTGATAGATGAGAAACACCATGTCCGGGTAGCGCACCGCGGCCGGCCCGACGTCGCGCGAAGTCGAGTACTCGTAGCCACGCGGCCCGAACGCAAGGCCCTTGTGCACGGCGATGTTGCGCACCTTCAGTTTTCGTGCACGCTCGATGAACGGTGCGCCGTAGGTGTCGTCGTCGAGGAAGAAACCCGCCGCCCCATCGCGTGGGCCGAACTGGGTGTAGGTCTTGAACGCCGCGACAGGGAAGCGCGTGACCTGCGCTTCCATGCCGTCGATCTCGCCGGGCAGGGTCGGCATGCAGCGGCCGTGCAGCAGCAGACGCTCGGTCCCGTCGAGCGTGTTGGCCGCGAGGCACGTCGCCCCTGCCGCTTCAAAGTCGAGCGGGTTCGTGTCGAGTCCGCCCGGTACATGCGACAGCACGCCCATCGCGGTATCGCTGTCCATGAACACGTCCTTCAGCAGCGCGCCGCTGGAGAAACACTCGACATGATCAGACTGTCCGCAGTTGCTGTTCGGCATGCTTTTGAAGGCGTTCGGGCCAGCGGCCTTGCGCCACGCCCCTTGCGGATTCACGTGGTGCAGCTGAACGTCGAAAATGAACTCGTCACCGCTGACGGCGGCCTGCGCGGCTGCCAGTTCAAATGGTGCTTCCGGCGCGATGTCGTACCGTCCGCCCCGCTTTCCAGCGGCGGCAAATACCTGGTTAAACGCCGCGAGTGCCGCCGCGGCGCCGAGCTGCGAAACGACGTAACGTCGTCTCGACAAACCGATCCGCCGCGCTGCCGCTTCCACCCGCGCTTGCGCGAGTTGCCGGGCCGCGAGGGCATCGCACGGCAGAGCGACTGGCTCGAACTCGCCGTTCGAGGTGGTGTCGAGCTTGATCGGAAGCCGCACTCGGTCAACCGGAGCGCGAACTACTTGCAGAACATCGCTTCCATGCGCCTCTGTCCTTCGGCCTCGCTCACGTCTTCCATGTGCGTGCCGATCGACCACTGAAAGCCGTACGGGTCCTTCAGAGTCCCGGTGCGGTCACCGTAGAACTGATCCTCCACCGGTCGCACCTGCGTGCAACCGGCCGCCAGTGCGCGCGCGAAAGCCGCGTCGACGTCGGGTACGTAGATCATGAAGGACACCGGCGAGCCGCCGAGCAGGGCCGGACTCTGGTTGCCCCACTCCGGGTTCTCCTCGGCCATCATGATGTGCGAGTCGCCGATCCTGATCTCGGCGTGCGCGTACTTGCCGTCAGGCATCGTCAGCTTCATCACCAGTTCGGCGCCGAGTGCGCGCCGATAGAACTCGACCGCCGCCACCGCGTCGCGGATCGCGAGGTACGGCGTCACCGAGTGGTATCCCGCGGGCGGGGTCGTGACCTTGGCCATGGCTGCCTCCGTGCCAGAAAAACGGTGGGTGAACGCTGCGAAGTCAGGCCACTGCGGCCACCGCCCGCTTGGCCAGCACGGTGATCAGGTGCGCGCGATATTCGGCCGACGCGTGCAGGTCGGAGTTCAGTCCCGATGCTGGCACGCTGACGCCGTCGCAGGACGCCGGCGCGAACTTCGCGGCCAGTTTGTCTTCGAGTGCCTTCACCCGGAACACGACAGAACCGGCCCCGGTCACCGCAACGCGCACACCCCCTGATGTCTTCGCGACAAACACGCCGACCAGCGCGAAGCGCGAAGCCGGTTGCTTGAACTTCAGGTAAGCCGCCTTCTCGGGCACCGGAAAGTGCACCGCCGTGATGATCTCTCCGGCGGCCAGCGCGGTTTCGTACAGGCCCTTGAAGAAATCGTCGGCCGCGATCGTGCGCCGGTCAGTTTGCACGGTCGCGCCGAGCCCTAGCACGGCAGCCGGGTAGCAGGCCGCCGGGTCGTTGTTCGCGAGCGACCCGCCGATCGTGCCGCGGTTGCGCACCTGGCGATCGCCGATGCCGCCGGCGAGCTGGGCCAGCGCCGGGATGCGTGACTGCACATCCTTCGATGCGGCCACCGCCGCGTGTGTCGTCATCGCGCCCACGACGACCTTGTTGCCGTCGACCCGGATGCCCTGCAGGTCGGTAATGCCGGCGAGATCGATCCAGCCGGTCGGCGCCAGCAGGCCGAGCCGCATCGAGGGCAATGTGGACTGCCCCCCGGCGAGGATCTTGTCGTCGCCGTGCTGGCCGGCCAGTTTGACAGCGTCGGCCACCGAGGCGGGGCGGTGATAGTGCATCGATTCCATCGTCATCTCCTCAGTGTCGTTACACGCGGGTCGCCGTGCGGATGGTTTTCCACACCGTGTGCGGCGTCGCGGGCATCGGCACGTCCTTGACGCCCAGGTGCGCGAGCGCATCGGTGAGCGCATTGATGACGGCCGCCGGCGAGCCGATCGCACCGGCCTCGCCGCATCCCTTCACGCCGAGCGGGTTGTGCGTGCACGGCGTGCCCTTGGCGGTCTCGACCGTGAACTTCGGCAGGTCGTCGGCACGCGGCATCGCGTAGTCCATGTAGCTGCCGGTGACGAGCTGGCCGTCCTCGTTGTAGATGCCGTGCTCGAGCAATGCCTGGCCGATGCCCTGAGCCAGTCCGCCGTGCACCTGCCCCTCGACGATCATCGGATTGATGACGTTGCCGAAGTCGTCGCAGGCCGCAAAGCGGTCGATGCGCACGACGCCGGTTTCGGGATCGACCTCGACCTCGCAGACATACGAGCCCGCCGGATACGTGAAATTGGTCGGGTCGTAGAACGCGTTTTCGTTGAGTCCCGGCTCGAGCTTGTCGAGTGGGTAGTTGTGCGGCACGTAGGCCGCCAGCGACACCTCGGCAAACGCCTTCTTGCGGTCCGTGCCGGCCACTCGAAACTCGCCGTTGGAAAACTCGATGTCGGCATCGCTCGCTTCCAGCAGGTGGGCCGCAATCTTCTTACCCTTGGCGACCACCTTGTCGATCGCCTTCACGATCGCGGTGCCGCCGACCGCGATCGAGCGTGAGCCGTAGGTGCCCATCCCGAACAGGATCTTGCCTGTGTCGCCGTGCTGGATGTCGACATCGTCGAGCGGAATGCCGAGCCGGTCCGCCACGACCTGCGCGAACGTCGTTTCGTGTCCTTGCCCGTGCGAATGCGATCCGGTGAACACCGTCACCTTGCCGGTCGGATGGACGCGCACCTCGCCCGCCTCGAAAAGGCCCGCGCGCGCGCCGAGCGCGCCAGCGATGTTCGACGGCGCCAGCCCGCAGGCCTCGATGTAGCAGGAGTAGCCGAGCCCGCGCAGCAGGCCCTTGTTAGCGCTCTCCGCCTTACGGGCGGCGAAGCCCTTGACGTCCGCGAGTTCGATCGCCCGTGTCAGCGTGGCGTTGTAGTCGCCGGTGTCGTAGCTCAGCCCGACCGGCGTGGCGTACGGGAAGGTCTTGATGAAGTTGCGCCGGCGCAGTTCGGCCGGATCGATCTTCAATTCGCGCGCCGCGGTCTCGACGATGCGCTCGACGACGTAGGTCGCCTCCGGGCGTCCGGCGCCGCGGTAGGCATCGACCGGCGCGGTATTCGTGAACACCGCCTTCACTTCGCAGTAGATCGCCGGCGTCGTGTACTGGCCCGCCAGCAGCGTCGCGTACAGGATCGTCGGGATGCACGAGGCGAAGGTCGACAGGTACGCCCCCATGTTCGCCGTCGTATGCACGCGCAACGCGAGGAACTTGCCGTCCTTGTCGAGCGCGAGTTCCACAGTGCTGACGTGATCGCGACCGTGGGCGTCGGAGAGAAAGCTCTCTGAGCGCTCGGCGGTCCACTTGATTGGTCGACCCACGCGCTTGCTCGCCCACACCAGCGCGGTCTCTTCGGCGTACAGATAGATCTTCGAGCCAAAGCCGCCGCCGACGTCGGGTGCCACCACGCGCACTTTGTGCTCGGGCAATCCCAGCACGAAGGCGGTCATCAGCAGGCGTTCGACATGCGGGTTCTGGTTTGAAACGTACAGTGTGTAGGCGTCGCCGGCGCGGTCATACGCGGCATTCGCGGCGCGCGGCTCGATAGCATTCGGTATCAGCCGGTTGTTCGCGAAATGGAGCTTCGTGATGTGCGCCGCCTTCGTGAACGCCGCGTCGGTCGCGGCCTTGTCGCCGCACCCCCAGACATAGCAGACGTTGTTCGGCGCGATGTCGTGCACGGCGGTCTTCGCCTTGTCGGCGGTGCCGGTGTCGACCACTGCGGGCAGGATCTCGTAGTCGACGTCGACGAGGTTCGCCGCTGCCTTCGCCTGTGCAACAGTCTCGGCAACGACCAGCGCGACATGGTCTCCGACATAGCAGACCTTGGCCTCCGCCAGCACCGAATGCTTCGGCTCCTTCATCGGCGTGCCGTCGAGGTTGTTGATCTGCCAGCCGCAGGGCAATCCGCCGACTCCGGCCATGTCCTTGCCGGTGAACACGCCGAGCACACCGTCCGCCTTGCTGGCCGCGCCAGTGTCGATGCCGCGGATCTTCGCGTGCGCGTGCGGGCTACGCACGAAGACACCGTAGCTCTGGCGAGGCAGCGTGATGTCGTCGGTGTACTGGCCGCTGCCACTGAGGAAGCGGAAGTCCTCCTTGCGCTCGACCGACTTGCCGATGAAACCCGCTTTGGGATCGTTCATCGCGCCTCCTACTTCATCGCCGCCGCGCCCTGCGCGACGGCCTTGACGATGTTCTGGTAGCCGGTGCAGCGGCACAGGTTGCCTTCCAGTCCCTCGCGGATCTGCGTGTCGGTCGCATGCGGGTGATGCTGCACGAGATCGATCGCGCTCATCACCATGCCCGGCGTGCAGAAACCGCACTGCAATCCGTGGCAGGCCTTGAACGCAGCCTGCATAGGATGCATGCCGTCGGCCGGCGTGATGCCCTCGATCGTCGTGACCTCGGCACCGGCCATCTGCACCGCCAGCACATTGCAGCTCTTGACGGCGCGGCCGTTGACGTGGACGGTGCAGGCGCCGCACTGCGCCGTATCACAGCCGACATGCGTGCCGGTCAGGCCGAGCTCCTCGCGCAGCAGCGTTACGAGTGAAGTTGATGGATCAACGTCGGCCGAAACGGCCTTGCCGTTGACCCGCAATGAAAGCGGGACAGGCATCCAAGTCTCCTTCGGAGGTTTTCTTGCGCCGCCTTCTTCGGGTGGGCGGCCGAGCGTTGGACAGTAGCAGCAGCGAATTGACGGGCGCAACCGCTCACACATGACAGCGCACCCACTTCGTTCCGATGGCGCAGCGCAACACCTGCAGGCTGCAGCACTAGAATGCTGCTTGATCGTGTCTTGACCTCTTTGCACACCTGATGGACAGCGTCGACCTGCAGGTACTGAAAAAGGCGGATGCCTGGCTGCGCGAAGGCCATCGCGCCGTCATGGGGACCGTCGTGCGTACCTGGGGGTCCGCCCCGCGACCCGTCGGCTCGCTGGTCATCATCCGCGACGACGGGCTGGTCGTGGGCTCGGTGTCCGGAGGCTGCATCGAGGACGATCTTGTCGAGCGAGTACGCAGCCAGGCCGCCGCTGCGGCGGCTCCGGAACGCGTGAAGTACGGCGTCACGGCCGAAGAGGCCTTCAAGTTCGGCCTCCCCTGCGGCGGGACGATTGAACTGGTGCTCGAGCCTCTCGGCGCCAACGCCGAGCTCGGGGAGCTGCTCGCCCGCGTGGCCGCCGGCCGCCACACCGTGCGCACGCTCGACCTGCGCACCGGAGGCGTGACACTGGCAGAGGGCGACGGCACCGATGTGCTGGACTGCAACGACGCCCGCCTGATCACAGCCTTTGGCCCGCGCTGGCGCCTGCTGGTGATTGGAGCCGGGCAGCTGACGCACTACGTCGCCCAGATGGCGCTAGCCCTCGACTACACGGTGACGATCTGCGATCCGCGCGAGGAATACGCCGACGGCTGGCTGGTGCCCGGCACGCAACTGGTGCGCACGATGCCTGACGACACGGTTGTCGAGTTCCGGCCGGACAAGCACACGGCGATTGTCGCCCTCACCCACGACCCCAAGCTCGACGACCTTGCGCTGATGGAAGCGCTCAAATCCGATGCTTTCTACGTGGGTGCGATCGGCTCGCATAAGAACCAGGCCAAGCGCAAGGAGCGGCTGCTGGAGTTCGGCGTCACTGCGAAGCAGCTCGACCACCTGCACGGCCCGGTGGGCCTGAAAAACGGCGCGCGCACTCCGCCGGAAATCGCGGTGTCGATCCTTGCGGAAATGACCGCCACCAAGTACGGATACCGCATTCCGATGCCGATCGCTGCGGGCACGCACACCACGGCTCCGGCCGGTTGCGCTTCCTGATCCGTCATCGCGACGTCCCGCGGCGGGATGTTCTAGAGCGTCGGGTTGATCCGGAGCGCCTCCAGCCGCAGCGCGATCGCCTGTTCGAGTTCGCTCAGCTTCAGTCCAAGCACGCGGCGCTCCTCGGCATCGGTGCAGTCGCCGAGGGCCTTCGAAAGTTCAGCCCTCTCGCGAAACATCTCGACCTCGCGTGGCACGACGCCGGCGTCCTTCAGGATCTTGAAAGGCAGGCGCAGCGCCTCCGGCGTGTCATTCCAGCCGGCATCGTCGACCAGCGGCTTGCCATAGCCCTCGGCCCGGCTCAATTCGCCGGAGGCGGCGGCCTCTGCCAGTCGGCGGGCAATCTCTTCATCCAGGCTGCGCATCTTCGGGCTCCGGATCGTGATCACGGGGCAATTGAAGCACAGGTCCTGCGCTCAGGCGATCACACCCCGGTTACGCGCCCAGGAGTGACGCCCGGCGTCTCTCGCGGCGTCGCGGGTGCGGCATCGAGCACACCTATCGCGTACTCGTACCCCTGCCGCACGATCTGGTCGAACCGCGACCACTGCAGCAGCCCGACCTTGTACAGCGGCGGGTTGAAGTACAGGTCGGTGAGCCGCTGCACTTCGCGCTGGCGCGAGGTACTGTAAAGAATGGTGATGTTGAGCAGGTAGGCCGTCAGCGACGGCAGGCGGTAACGCCGCTGGCGACGCGGGCGCAGCCGGTCGAGCAGCATTGTCCAGCTGCCCGGAACCTCATCGAACTCCAGACGCCTCGCACTCCTCACGCCGAGGTCGACGCCGATCACCTTGCCGACACCGCGCAATTCCCGCATCGCATCGACCGGGAAATTGTTGAACGTTCCGCCATCGCAGAGCAGGTCGCCGTCGCGAATCACAGGCGGCAAGGCCCCAGGGATCGCCGCGCTGGCGAGCAGCGCGTGCTCGAGATCGCCGCCGTTAATGCGCTGCTCCCGCGCCTGCGAATAGTTGCTGGCAATGCAGAAATAGCCCTTCCACAGGTCTTCGATATCGACCGGCCCACCGACCAGCTCCTCGATCGAGCGCCGGATGGCAGTGCGCACCCGACGCCCCTTGATGAGCGACACCAGCGGCAACAGGTTGTAGTCCCCGGTCGGGTTCAGGCTGAACGCCCGGCGTGCGATGTCGATGGCCTTGTCGATCGGTCGATCGATCGCAATCAGACACGCCATGATCGCGCCGATGCTGGTACCGCCGACGACATCGATTTCAATGCCGTGTTCCTGCAGCGCGCGCCAGACGCCAAGGTGCGCAAAGCCGCGCGCACCACCGCCCGCCAGGACCAGCCCCACCGCATTGCGACTCAGCAACCGCGCCAGACGTGCCATGTCGCGTTCGAGATCGGGGCGGATGTTGACGTGCCCTGTCACCGGCCGACGCTGTAGCCAGGCCCGGGCGCCGCGCGGGGTCCGACTCTCGGCCGGATGCAGGAGCACGAGAATCTCGGCGGCCTCGCTGCGCGCCGGCCGACCGGTGAGGCAGGTCTTCTCGATCTCGTGAACGGCAGGTGGCTGCGCCGCTTCGGCCACCAGCAACATTTCGTCACTGTTGCGGACGCAGCGGTGCGTCCACGGCCCCGGGGATGCATCAGCCAGCAGCAGCACGAAGTCGTGTCCAGCTTCGAGGCCGTCGAGCGCAAGCGAGATGCGGTGATCCGCCTCGGCATCCGCGCGCGCGGTGATGCCGCGCTCGCCGAGCAGGCGATCCATCTCGGCGCTGTCCACCACGACCACGCGGCCGAACTGTGCCAGCGGATTGGCCAGGCGCTGCGCAAAGTCGCCGACCGCGACTCCGGCGGACACCGGCAACAGACCCACGGTGACCGGCGCGGCCATCGGGTGGCGCTCGTGCTCGGTCTGCAGTCGCCGAATCATCTGGCGGGTAAACGTCAGCGAGACCTGCGGATGGCTGACCAGTAGCGCTTCGAAGTGCTCTTTCGCAAGCCGCACGAGCACGGAGTCGCGCACGGCAATCACCGTGGCCGAGCGCGGCTCGCCGGTGTACAGGCTCATCTCGCCGATGACCTCGCCTCGCGAAAGTTCGCGCACCATGCGTGGTGCCTGGTCATCGACCGTCACGTAGACACGCAGCCGTCCGCTGATCGTCAGGTAGGCCGAATCACCGGGCGCCCCCTGCGAAATCAACGTTTCGCCGGCAGCTACCTCGACCCACTGCAGGTGCTGCTGCATGAACACCAGCGTTTCCGGGCCGACGTCCGGAAACAGCGCTTTCAGCTGATGTGCAAGCAGTGCGTCGCGATGCGGATACGTCGTTGATGCGGCAGGCATGCGTGCAAGTGTTGCCGGTTTCCGACCGTCGGTCCAGCATGCGGCATGGCCGGATCGCGCCGCATGCGCATCGCCTTGTGGTCAGCGCACCATTTGCGCAGTTTCGAGTTCGTCGGTCAACGCGCGCACGCGGGCCGACAGCAGCAGGCCGAGGCTAAGCAGCAGCTTGCCGTGCAGCACTGGGTGTTCGGTGCCGAGCCGCTCGTAGTTCGCACGCGAAAGCTCGAGCACCACGGACTCGTCCTCGGCGATCGCATCGGCGGAGCGCGACAGACCCTGCAGCAGCCCCATTTCACCGAAGACGACGCCCGGCGCATAGGACACCATGCGCCGGCCCGCACCACCACCGCCGGCGGGATCGGCAGGCAGCCAGATGCCAATCGACCCTCGCAGCGAGACGTACATCGCGTCTCCCGGATCACCGCGCCGGAACACCGCCTCGCCCTTGCTGCAGTGCCGCTCCTGCAGCAGAGGCGACAACACAGCGATTTCATCCGGCTCGAGGCGTGCCCCCAGCAAGGTCTGCTCCAGCCGCAGCGTTGCGCCAGCAGCGTGCGACGCGACGGCGAGCGAGGCCAGCAGCTGGTCCTCGGCATACTCGAGCGCCCGATCGACATCCGGGAAGAACTGGGCGTCGGCGAGGTGGTCGTGGACATCCATGTCACGGATGATGCGCGTGCGCGAATCCGTCAGCGACAAGCCGGCGAACAGCAGGTGCTTGCCCGCCCGCTGCACCGCCGAGGCTGCGTGCAGCAGCACGCGTGCACCACTGGCATCGACGTCGGTGACACGCCCGAAGTCGATGATGATGAACTCGGATGCGTGGGCAAGATGCTCGATCTCCTCGTCCGCCTCCTCCGCAGTGCCGAAGAAGAGCGCCCCATCCAGTTCGATCACAGCAATGCGCTTGCCTTCGGCGTGCAGGTGGTCGGCCTGTTCGCCCGGACGCACCTTGCGCGAACGGCGCCGATCACCATGCGCGACCTGGCGGATCGGCTTCTTGCAGTTGCTGCGGATGAACAGGATCATCGCGACCAGCGTGCCCAACGCGATGGCCAGCGCGAGCGACACAAAAATGGTGACGCCGGCCACCAGCAGCATGACCAGATAGCTCTGCAGCAGCGCCATCGGCGCGCGCCACTTCATCGTCTGGCGCCACAGCACTCCGGTGGCGCGGCGGGTCCAGTCATCCACCAGCGAGAACGCGACCGCGCAGAACACTCCGGCAATGGCAGCCATCGGCAACAGGTTCATGTACTGGAGCCCGAAGGCGAGTGCCACCAGCAGTACGACGCCAAAGACGACGCGCGACATCACCGACCTGCCGCCCGCGTCGAGGTTGATCTTGCTGCGTGTCGTTGATCCCGCCGTCGGCAGCGCACCGATCACGCCGACGGCGATGTTGGCCATGCCCTGCGCAAGCAGTTCCCGATCACCGTTGCGGCGAGTGCGCGTCAGCTCGTCGATCGTCGATCCCGCCAGCGCGGTCTGCAACGTCGACATCATTGCCACTGCCGCCGCGAACAGCAGCAAGGGACCGATCATGTCGCGCAGCAACCTGCTGTTGAACTGATCGGCCAGGGGTGCCATGACGCCGAGGCCGGGCCACTCGAACCGCGGCGCTTCGAAGAGCGGGCCGAGCGCGCCGGCGAGCGGAGTGAGAGAGAGCAAGTGGTGCAGGCCGGTCGCCACGAGCAGGCCCGTGAGATACGGCGGGATGCGCCGGGTCCAGCCCGGGGCGTTCAGCGCCAGCCACAGCGCCACGAGGGCAACCACCGGCGCCAGCGGGTTCATCTGGCGCCAGTCCATCGCGGTCGCCCCCAACGGCAGGCCGAGCAGGTGCGGCAGCATCCCGGCCACCATGACAACGGCGACGCCATTCATGTAGCCGGCGTGCACCGGATAAGGAACATAGCGAACGAGTCCCCCGAGTTTCAGCTTGGCCAGCATGACTTGCATCACGCCGGCCAGCACGACGCCGAGCGCGGTAAAGGCGAGCAGGAGCGGCAGGAACGGCAGTCCGTCCGCGCCGAGGAAACGCGGATCGGCTTTGAGCCAACCGATCAATGACGCGAGCAGCAAGGCCAGCGCCGCGCTCGAGCCGCTCAGCATCGGGCCGCGCCCGCCGGCGACCATCGTCACGATGCAGGCGATGGCGGCCGTGCAAGCCCCCAGCAGGAAACCGATGGCCGCCTTGTCGGGACCCAGGCCGGCGAAGGCGAGCAGTCCGTAACTGCCTTCGATGGCGGGCAATACCAGTGCCGCCGTGACCCCGCCCGCGATGTCGCCACGGGCAATGCCGCGGCGCTGGAACAGTGAACTCCACCAACTCGAAGGAGCGGCCGTGTCGCTCATTCGGCCTCCGAGTCGAACTGCCGATGCCCCGCCCGACCTGTCCGGCTTCCTCCCGCGGCAGCGAAGCCGCTCGACCCGAGCGTCGGTCTTATGCGAGTCGTAGCGGAGGTTGGCAAGGTCGTCACCGCCTCAGCCACGCGAGCCCCAGGTAGGAAAGTCCTCGACCAGAGCGGTGTGCGTCACGAGCTGGTGGCCGTTCCACAAATGGAGATGAAACGACGACGGCTCGAAGGTGAAGCGGATACCGGCGTCCGGCACGAGATCGAGCAGCAACTGATGCGCGGAACTCGGACACACGGAGGCTATCGTTCCCGCAAAACGCGCCTGGATGTTGCGGTGGTAGTGGCCGCAGATCACCCTTTCGACGTGCCGGTACTTGCCGATCACTGCTGCCTCGGCATCCGGATTGGCCAGCGTCATCTGATCCATCGTCGTCATGCCGGTCACGAAGGGCGGATGATGCTGCGCGACGATCGTCGGCCGGTCGGACTCCGCCAGCGTGCGATCGAGCCAGCGCAGACGCTCGGCGCAAAGCTCGCCGCCGGGTGCACCGGGGATCAGCGTGTCGAGCACGACGAGGCGCACCGGAAAGTCTTCGACGACATACTGGATGAAGCCATCGTGCCCGGCCAGATAGGAGTGCTCGGGAAACGCCGCCCGCAGTGCGTCGCGGTCATCATGATTGCCGACGGCGAGGTACACCGGCATTTCCGCGGCCAGTGGGGCAAGCAGCTTGCGTAGCACCGCGTACTCCTCTGCCGCGGCATGGTCGGTCAGGTCGCCGGTCGCCACCACGGCGTCCGGCCGGCGCGGCAACGCCAGGATCTTGCTGACGCAGCGCACGAGCATGCTCGGCGTATCGATGCGCCCGTACGCCAACGTGCCTTCCTTGACGATGTGCGGGTCGCTGATCTGGCAGAGGAGCATGCTCGAGTTCCAGGCTGAACTGAGGGTGTCGTTACGGGACGAGGCCGTCCGGGACGATGCACCCGATCCGGCGGGGCGACCGTTCCCGGCCACTTACCGTCGCCGACAAAGCCCGCAGCGTAGTCGAAGCCGGGCAACACGGCCGAGGACACCTCGCCGGCAGCATGGTGTCGCACGTCGCGACGCGCGGTGCCGACGCCAACTCATCGCAACGGCACCCCAATCGCCTCAGGGTTTCACTTCGGACTTGCTGATTGACTTGTCACTGGCGTCGGTCGCCACGCGTTGGGCATACCCGCCATCGATCGCCTCCTTGCGCAGTTGCACTTGCGTTTCTTCCCGATAGGTCTTGGCGTAGATCGGGCCCAGGAAATTGGCACCCGCCTGCTGGGTCGGGGAACCGGGCGGCACCGGCGTGCATTTCTGCGCGTAGCCCCAGTCGTAGATGCAGTCTTCCAGCGTCGCGTAGTGGTCACGCAGGTACGACGGCGGCGGCTTGGGTGGCGACGGAATCACGGGCGGCGGCTGGGTCTTGGCGGCCGTAGCCACCCGCGGCTCTTCCTTCTTGCCGCATCCGGCAGCCACTGCTGCCAGCACACCTACGGCGATACATGCGCTAGTACGCACCAAAGTCATGTCAGGAATCTCTCCGAAGTGGTTGCAGAATCAGGTGATTGCAGGGTTGGCGCGCGTTGCATCGGCCTCGCGCGAGCGCAGCCCGGCCGCATCGCCAACCGAGGCGTCATGTCTCGTAGGCGGTCAGGACAACCTCGGCGCCTGCCTCGCGCAACGCCACCAGCGCCTGATACTCGGCCGAATCATGCCAGCGCATGAGCGCTCCGATATCCGCAAATTCGGCGACGACGACCCGCTCGCCGTGCGCCTGCCGCGCGAGATCGCGTTCCTTCGCACCGCGCAGCAGTACACGCCCGCCGTGCGGGCCGAAGGTGGCACCGACCCGGTCCACGTAGCACTGCCATGCCGCCTGGTCGGTGACTCGTATCGTGCCGACGATGAAGGCCGGCATCAGTGTCCCTCCGGCATCGCTTCCATACGGGCGTTTGCTTCGGTCGAGTGGACTGTGGGCGTCCCGGACCTTCCCGGCAGCGGAAATGGCGTGCCGCGCACGAACATCGAACGAGGCGCGTCGACAGCCCGTGCCTGCATGCGTCAGTACAACCCTGTCAGGTAGTGGCCGAGATCCTCGATGTCCTGGTCCGTCAGGGTCTTGGAAACGCTCGCCATGTTGCCGGCGTCATTGGTGCGCTTGCCGGTCTTGAAGTCGCGCAGCTGCTTGACGGTGTAGTCGTACTGCTGGCCCGCGACGCGAGGAATCTCGTTCTGTCCGAGAAAACCGCCGAGGTGACACATCGTGCACAGCGTCTCGTCGGCCTTGGCCTTGCCGCGCGCCGCACGGGCCGCATCCACCTTGAATGCGGGCGGGCGCGGCTTCTGCGCCGCAAAAAAGGCGGACAGGTTGAACATGTCGTCGCGGCTGAGATCCTTGACGAATGGCTCCATCTGCGGCTCGGTGCGTCGACCTTCCTTGAAGTCCTTGAGCTGCAGATAGATGTAGCGGGACGTCTGCCCCGCAAGAACCGGGTACTGCGTCTGGGTTGGGTTGCCGTTCGGTCCATGGCAGGCAACACACGCCTCCGCCTTCTTGCGGCCGGCTTCGATATCCTGTGCCGCCACACCAATCGTCAGGGCCGCACAGAGCATCGCGCACGCCAGTGTCTTAGCAAAGCCCGCCATACGTCATCCTCGAAAAAAGGGCCGCCCGCAGGCGGCCCGCATGTACAGAAAAACTTCCCTATAGAGCGAACACGAACACGCTGTTGCCGCGCTTGAAGTCGAGCTGTGTGTTGCCACCACAGCCCATCGCGATGTACTGCTTGCCGCCGACCATGTACGACACCGGCATCGCATTCGCGCCGGCACCGCAATTGAAGCTCCATAGTTTCTTGCCGGTCGCCGAGTCGAGCGCATTGAAATTGCCGTTGCCCTCGCCGAAGAAGTAGAGACCCCCGGCCGTGGCCAGGCCACCGCCGATCAGCGGCTGTTCGGTGTCGTGCTTCCACTTGACCTTGCCGGTGTCGACGTCGACTGCAGCGACGCGGCCCCACTGCTTCTCGCTCGGGATCACCTTGAAGGCGCCGCCGAGCCAGAGCTTGCTGCCGCCAGGGTACTTTGCGGTTTCCACGTGATAGGTCATCGGCTGGTGCAGGTTGAGCGCGATCGCCAGACGGGTCTTCGGATCGAAGCTCATCGGCGACCATTCCACGCCACCGTTGGCGCCCGGCAGCATGCGTGCGCCCTCAGCGGTCGGCAGCACCCACATGTTCTCCTGCGGGATCATCGCCTCGGAGAAGCGGATCAGGTTGCAGTTCGAGCGGTCATGCACATAGACGTGCCCGGTCTTGCCGCCGTGAAGCACGCCGGGAATCATCTTTCCCGACTTGTCCTTGACGTCCACCAGGATCGGAGGGCTCACGGCGTCGAGGTCCCATACGTCGTGCGCAACATACTGGGAGTGGCACTTGTAGGTGCCCTTGTCCAGATCGATCGCGACGAGCGAATCCGTGTACAGGTTGTCACCCGGTCGCTCCGCACCGTACAGGTCCGGCGAGGGGTTGCCGACGACGAACCAGACAGTGCGGGTCTTCAGGTCGACCGACGGGTTCATCCACACACCGCCGCCCAGGGTCTGATAGAACGAGCTGTCCTTGGCGAACGCCGCCTTCTCCGCAGCGATGTCGCGCTTCATGTTGCGACCGGTCAGGTCGTTCGGTGTCCACACACCTTCGTGACCCTTGTCGGGGATCGTGTAGAAGTTCCACAGCTCCTTGCCATCGTCAGCGTTGAACGCCTTGACGAAGCCGCGGATGCCGTATTCGCCACCGTTGGTGCCGATCAGCACCTTGTTGTCGACCACGGTTGGCGCCATCGTCTCGCTGTAGCCCTTTTCGGGATCGGCGATCTGCACATTCCACAGCACGTTGCCAGTCTTGGCATCGAGCGCGACCAGGCGTGCGTCCAGCGTGCCCATGAACACCTTGCCGCCGGAGATCGCGACACCCCGGTTGTTCGGGCCGCAGCAGAACGTCGTGACCGGCCCCATCTTGTGCTTGTAGTGCCAGAACTGCTTGCCGGTCGCTGCGTCGACGGCATAGATATGGTTGTATGAGGTCGTCAGGTACATGACGCCATCGACGACGATCGGGGCGGTCTCCATCGACTCCACGACTTCCGTCTGGAACACGAATGCCGGGCGAAGGTTCTTGACGTTACCCGCGTTGATCTGCTTGCCGCCGTAGTAGCGCGTCTGAGCATAGTCACCGTTGGTATGCAGCCAGTTGTTGTTCTGCTTGCCGGCCTCGTTCAGCTGTCCCTGCGTCACTGACACGGCCTTCGGCACACCACCGGCAGCCGCACCCTTCTGACCCGACACTTCCTGCGCCATTGACGCCGACCCGGCAAGCGCCGCGGCGACTGCGACGACGACAGCTCCAGTCGAAAACATGTGACTCTTCATTCCGCCTCCCCTGCTTGTCTTGTTGTCAGGCGCACTGATTCGGCGCTGCGCACGATTGTGACGACTGCCGGTCGCCTACCCTATCCCCGGTGTTGATGATGTCGACATCGTGCCGGGCGCGCAGATAATAGGCGCCGAACCAGCGCGGTGGTACACGTTGGCCCCAAGAATTGGGGACGACGGCCGTACTGAAAGAGGAAGAGGACCCTTCGATGAAGATTTTTCGCTGCATTGCAACAACCGTCCTGCTGGCGTTGGGCACAACTGCGCTTGCCCAGCTGCGCAACATCAATTTCGACCTGTTGCAGGCTGCACGAACCGGGTCGGTCGACACGGCGCGAGCGATGCTCGATCAGGGCGCCAATCCCAACTCGCGCAACCGGCTCGGCGACACGCCGCTGAACACCGCCGCGCGCAACGGCAATGCCGATCTGGTGAAACTGCTGCTCGAACGCGGCGCAGATGTGAACCTGGCCAACCTCGCGCGCGTCACTCCGCTGATGAGTGCGGTCTACGGCGGCCACGACCAGACCGCGCAGATCCTGCTGGCCGCCAAGGCAAACATCGATCCTGTGGATCGGATGGAAAAGACCGCCATGGTCTATGCAGCCGGCAACGGCAATGCTGCGTGCGTATCGGCGCTGCTATCGGCTGGGGTCCCCGTCAATCAGCGCTATGCAAACGACACCACGGCACTGATGTGGGCGGCGGCCTACGGCAAGAACGACAGCGTCAAGCTCTTGCTCACACGCGGTGCCGACGTGGCCGCACGGGACAATCGTGGCGAGACCGCGTTCTCGATCGCCGACGCGGAAAAGCACGCGGAGACCGCGGCCATGCTGCGTGCGGCTGCTGCAGCGAAATAGCACGCGGCTCGCATGCCAGCCAGCACTCAGGAGCATGACACTCGACCCGTTGCGCGAATACGAGAGGACTTGAATTGGAGCGCTTGCCGAGCTACGACCGGATCGCCATCTCGCTGCACTGGCTGATCGCCGCGGGCATCGTTGCGCAGATTGCGCTCGGCTGGTGGATGATCGACATACCGAAGCTGCCCGCCGGCGTGCGCGCGTACTGGTTCAACCTGCACAAGTCGATCGGTCTCACGCTCGCGACCCTGATCGTCGCTCGCGTTGTCTGGCGCTTGACGCATCGACCGCCCGCGCTGCCGGCGAGTGTGCCGCGCTGGCAGGTGCGTGCGGCGTCTGCCAGCCACATGCTGATGTATGGCTGCATGATCGTCATGCCGCTTGCGGGCTATCTCGGTTCGATCTTCTCCGGCTATCCGATCAAGTACTTCGGCACGACGCTGCCGGGCTGGGGCTGGAAGGATGAAGCACTGAAGGACTTCTTCAGCACGATGCACTACGCCACCGCGTGGCTCTTCATGACACTGATCGCCCTGCACATCGCAGCGGCGATGAAACACCTGCTGGACCGCGACGGCATCTTCGCGCGCATGTGGCCGCGTGCCCGCCCTGCACTGGCGGACACCGCGCCGATCATTCGGCGTCAGGGCACATAGCCGTCCGTCAAGGTGTGGAGAAACGCGACGATGTCATCGATGTCCTCGTCGCTCAGAGCCGGCCGCTGTCCGGGTCGGCGATGGTACGGGCGCGTGTCGAGGTCGACGTTGGCACGCAGCTGTGTCGGAAGATCGTCGAACTTTTCGCCGTTCGGGTACCAGCGTTCGGGCTCCGTGTCGCGCGTGGCGTAGAACGCCACGGCTTCGCGCAACGTGGCGAACTTTCCGTTGTGCATATAGGGCGCCGTCAACGCGACGTTTCGCAGTGTCGGCGTCTTGAACCAGCCGCACCAGCGCGACCTGCCGGGTGCGGTTTCGGGCAGCGCATCGCAGTAGCCCAGGTCCGGCGCATCGCGACGCGCGATGGCGGCGTTGCGCGGTACACCGAGCGAGTGAAAGCCGAAGTCAGTGAATAGCGAGTCGCGCGGATCGCGGCTGTCGGAATTCAGCGTATGACACGCCGCGCAGTTGCCCTTCTGCGCGATCGTGAACAGGGACTGCCCGCGCTGCTCCTGTTCGGTGAACCGTGCCTGGCCACGGACAACCGCATCGAACTTCGAAGAGAACGGCGCGAAGTCAGGGCCTTGCTCAAAGGCCGCCAGCGAGTCGGCTATCGCAGACAGCGCGCGATCGGGTTCGGCAAACACATCCTCACCGAAAGCCTGCCGCAACCACGGCGCCGCATCGGACGCCGCGACCTTGCCGGCCAGTGTCGTCGCATTGCGGTTATTCATCTCGTGCGCGGTGAATAGCGGCCCGAGCGCCTGCTCGGACAGCGTGCGCGCACGGCCGTCCCAGAAGAAGCCACCACTGGGCACCGTCTTGCCGTCCTTCTCCGAAAATCCAGGTCCTGGACTCGTCGCCAGGTACATCAATGTCGGGGCGTTGCGTGTGCCGCGCGCCTCGGGACGGCTGCCGCGCGCTACCGCCAGACCGGAACCGTTGTCGCCGGAGAACGCACGCGCCGGATCGTGGCACGATGCGCACGAAGTACCCGGCGGCTCGGACAGCCGGACATCGAAGAACAGTCGCCGTCCCGCCTCGACCTTGGCGTCCTGCCGCGGCGAGTCAGCACCCGCCGGCGACGCAAGGACGAGCACCGCACCTGCAAGAACCGATGCAACCAGTGAAGTAACCTGCGACCGCATGCGAACCAACCGACATTCCACAAGAACCGGGTGGCACATCATCGCCGAAGCGTTGCGCGCCTGCACGCTGCTGGTGGCCATCGCGGCAGGCCCCGCCGCGCATGCTCAGACCGATCCCGCGAGGCTCGCCTACGACCGCGAGGATTACGCAACGGCGAACGCGCTGTACCGGCCGCGCGCGGATAAGGGAGACGCTGAAGCGCAGTACCGCATGGGGATGATGGCGCGCTTCGGCTGGGGAGTGGACAAGGACGCCGAGGCAGCCGCGCGATGGCTTCGACAGGCCTCAGAGAATGGCCATCCGTTGGCGCAAGCCGAGTTGGGAACGATGTATCGGCTGGGCCGGGGCGTGGCGACCGACACCCAGGAGGCGGCGCGGTGGCTGCGCTCGGCAGCTCTGGCCGGCGTGGGAATTGCGCAACTGTCGATCGGCCGCATGTACCGCGACGGCGTCGGAGTGCAGCGCGACCTGGTCGAGGCCTATGCATGGTTTACTGCGGCCGGTGAAAACAGCGTGATGGACGGCCTTGCGTACCGAAGCGAGATCGCCCAGCAAATGACCCCGGACCAGATCGCCGAAGGAAAACGCCTGGCCGCTCAATTGGGAAAGAAGGAGACCGAAGCACGATGAAGATCCTCAGCCTCGCAGCTTGCGTGTTCGCCCTGGCACTCTCATCGCCGGCAGCCGATGCCCAGTTCGCCTATGCCGCCAACGAAAAGGACGGCACGATTTCCGTGATCGATACGACCCGGGACGAGGTCGTCGGCTCGATCAAGGCCGGCCGGACTCCGCGCGGCATGGCGCCAAGCGTCGACGGAAAGCTCCTGTATGTCAGCGATCAGAAGAGCAATGCGCTGAGAGTCATCGATCTGTCGAAACGCGAGGCCGTGCGCAGCATCGATCTGGGCGAATCACCGGAAGGCGTCGGTCGTTCACCGGATGGAAAGTGGATTGCCGTGGCGATCGAAGAAGACCACCAGGTGCTCTTCATCGATACCTCGACCGAGAAAGTGGCGTTCAAGGTCAAGGTTGAAGGCGAAAACCCAGAACATGCCGTGTTCAGTCCGGACGGAAAATGGGTATTTGTCAGCGCAGAAGAGTCACAGGTCGTCGACGTGATCGACGTTTCGGCGCGCAAGGTCGTCGGCACCGTGCGCGTCGGCAAGCGGCCGCGCGGTATCGGATTTACACCCGACGGGGCGCGTGCCTATGTCGCGTGTGAGCTAGCAAACACGGTCTACGCGATTGATGTTCCGACGCGCAAGGTACTGGCGACGATACCGGCCGGAGTCCGTTCGAACGGAATCAAGGTGCATCCCTCGGGACGTGAAGTGTATGTGTCCAACGGAGCCGACGGCACGGTGATGGTGATCGATACCGCCAGCAACGCAGTCACCCACACGATCAAGGTCGGCAACCGGCCGTGGAACATGGCACTGACCGCCGATGGCAGCAAGCTCTACGTCGCCAACGGTCGTTCGAACACCGTCTCGGCAATCGACACCACCACGAAAAAGGAACTGAAGCAGATCAAGGTGGGCGAGCAGCCCTGGGGCGTGGTGATTCCAGGCGGACCCTGAACCTGCGGTCGAAGCAGGGAGCGTCCCTAGGGCGGTCGAAGTGCAATCGTTTCAGGACGACTTTCGACTCACTGCCGGCATGTGCGTCGCCGAAAAGCGGACGCGAGATTCACGTCGATTCGGACTCCCAACGACAGGCGTCAGCAGCAGTTCCCGGCTTGCATTGGTGCGTCCGCTCGATGGGGGAGTTAGCCCCACGCATGGCACTCCCCGATGTAATTCACTTGTTGGCTGTGGCCGCTACCTTGACGAAAAAGTCGTATATGCCGGTTTCGCCCATCTTCCTGGCATCTGCGAGTTCGCCTGCCCGCGTTGAGTACGTGACGTTCCCATCTGCAGCCACAACAGCGACGGCCGGAATTCCCATCTTGAGAGGAACGCCATAGCGCTCGGCGACATCGACGTTCCGGTCGAAACGACCCACGTTGACTTTGACTACCTTGAAGCTCTTGTTGATCAGTGGACCACTCGATCCGCTCTTGAAAGCCATGTCCAGCATCTTGCAGTCACCGCACCAGTTGGCTCCAAAGACGACGAGAACCGGCACCTTGGCTTCCTTGGCCTGGGCCAATGCCTTCGTGATTTCAGCGTTTGCGTTGGCGCCTTCGTCGTACGGCTGATCTGCCGCGAGTGTCAAACCAGCAAGCGCCAGAAGTGCAATCGCCAACAGTGTTCGCATCGAATTTCCTTCGTTGGGTGGGGCTAACGTGACACGGTGCGCGTCGCCAAAGCAGCATAGCTTGGACCCTGCAGTGCAAGTCGGGCGGCTGCTTTCACTGTCCCGTTCGAGCGATTCCGAATCGGGACCAGGAGTGACCGGATCGGGGCGCCAGGCGACCCACCAGGACCCCGTTGGGAAAGGTCCACATTTGTCGACTTGACGGGCTTTCGGCTACCTCACGAAAATGAGCGAACAAAGTCCTACGAGGAAAGACGATGCGGTTAGCCCACCTGCACATTCTTGCCGTTGTTCTCCTCGCTTCGAACATCTGCAATGCGCAAAGCAACGAGAGCCTCGAGCTCGGCGCCACCGTGTTTCGAGTGAAGTGCGGTGCATGTCATTCGGTTACCTGCAATCGGCAGGGTCCCAAGCTGGAAGGACTGTTCGGCCGCACCGCCGGCAGCGTTGCTGACTTCAGGCAGTACACGGCAGAACTCAAGGCCTCGGGACTTGTTTGGAACGATGAGACCCTGGACGCGTACCTGCGCGATCCGGGCAAGCTCGTCCCGGGCACTTCGATGGACGCCTGGGGTCGCGTCGAGAACGCGAATGATAGGAAAGCTCTAGTGACCTACCTGCGCCGCGAAGACCGAAGTGCCGAGTTGTGCCCGAAGTGACTAGCCTTAAGGCGAGAGCAACCACTGCAAGGTGCCGCATCGCCTAACGACGGCATCGTCCCCGGTCATGGGCGCCGATTCCGGTTGCCTGCGGCAGCCTTTGCGAGGTCTTGCTTCACACGAAGCTCGGTCAGCCTTCGTATCAGGCCAAAGGGCATCGGCTGACCATAGGGAAACCGAAGATTCCCTTTCTCGCCTGCATAGAGAGAGGCGGCCTTCTCAAGGCGTGCATCGCCACTGATGGGCGGGTAGAAGCCAATGTGGTTCTTGAACGCCGCGAAGTACACGAGGATGCCGTTCAGCCTGAGCGCCGGCATCCGGTAGCTGATGACCTCCTGCGCGTCGGGGGCAGCATTACGTACCACCTGACGCACCTGTTGCAGTACGGCCTGGATCTCCGGTGCGAACGTCGCAATGTACTGGTCGACGTTCGAGGGCGTGGAGGGTCTGGTGGCCATGGTTCGCCGCACCGAATCCTGTGTCATTTCACCCGCTCGAATGTCCGTTGTCCAGACCGGCCGGGTCGTCCGCTTGAGGGCGATTTGGACGCCTCCTGGTGCCGGAAGCTTGTGGGCGCGTTTGCTCTGACCGTCTCCAGACCACGCGACCGGAAGCCGACCCGCCGCCGTGTCGACATCCTCAGGTGTTCGACACCTTTATGGTCGGCATCTTCAGCGACATGTCCTTTGCCTTCTCGGCGATGCGCACCGCGACCTTGCGCGCGATGGCCTTGTAGGTTTGCGTGATCGCGCTGTCGGGCTCGGCCACGACGGTCGGACGTCCCGAGTCGGCCTGCTCGCGAATGCGGATGTCGAGCGGCAGGCTGCCCAGGTACTCGACACCGTACTCCTCGGCCATCTTCCTGCCGCCGTCGGCGCCGAAGATGTGTTCGGCATGGCCGCAGTTGGAACAGATGTGCACCGCCATGTTCTCGACGATGCCGAGAATGGGGATGCTGACCTTCTCGAACATCTTGAGTCCCTTCTTGGCATCCATCAGCGCGATGTCCTGCGGCGTGGTCACGATGACCGCGCCGGTCACCGGCACCTGCTGCGCAAGGGTCAGCTGGATGTCACCGGTGCCGGGCGGCATGTCGACGACGAGGTAGTCGAGGTCCTTCCAGTTCGTCTGCCCCAGCAGTTGCTGCAGGGCCTGCGTCACCATCGGTCCGCGCCAGACCATGGGCTGGTCGGCGTCGATCATCAGGCCGATCGAACTCATCTGCAGTCCGTGATTCTCCATGGGCTCGATGGTCTGCCCATCGGCCGACTCCGGCCGGCCCGTGATGCCCAGCATCGTCGGTTGGCTGGGACCATAGATGTCGGCATCCAGCACGCCGACGCGCGCGCCCTCGGCGGCGAGTGCCAGCGCGAGGTTGGCGGCGACCGTGCTCTTGCCGACGCCGCCCTTGCCTGAGGCCACCGCGATGATGTTCTTGACGTTGGGCATGACCTTGAGCCCGCGCTGCACGGCATGCGCCACGATCTTCATCGTGACATTGGCACTGACGTTGGCCGCACCGGCGGCCTTCAGCGCTTCGATCACCTCGCGTCGAATCGGGGCAATCTGGCTTGCGGCCGGATAGCCGAGTTCGACGTCGACGCTCACGTCGTCGCCTTCCAGGCGCACGTTGCGCGCCGAGCGGGAACTGACGAGGTCCTTGCCGGTGTTGGGATCGATGATGCCCGCAAGCACCTGATTGACGCGGTCAACGCTGATGGCCATGGTGAAACGTCCTGGCTGTGCAATGAGTCGAGCCGCTCAGTCTAGCGGACCGCCTCGACTCAAGACCCCCTTGTTAGAATGCCTTCTCATCGGACTTGCCCCGACATGACGAATACAACACGCCGGCCCCGCCTGCTGAATCCTCCGACCCTCGCAGGTCGGCGGCCGCGTGCCCGCACGAATGTGCCCGCTGTCGTACTGACAGCCCGCCGCGATCGCACTCGCGGCACTACGCACATCGGAGCCTTGAAGCCATGACCCGCCGCAGCCTGTTTGTCACCACCGCCCTGCCCTACGCCAACGGCCCGCTCCACGTCGGCCACATCATGGAGTACATCCAGGCCGACATCTGGGTGCGATTCCAGAAGATGCGCGGCCACGCCGTGCACTTCGTCGGCGCCGAAGACGCGCACGGCGCGCCGATCATGATCGCGGCCGAGCGGGCCGGCAAGACGCCGCAGCAGTTCATCGCCGATGTGCGCGCCACGCGGCCGCGTTACCTCGACGGCTTCCACATCGGCTTCGATCACTGGCACACGACCGATTCGCCCGAGAACGTCGAGCTGTCGCAGTCGATCTATCGCGCGCTGAAGGCCGAAGGCCTCATCGACACGCGGACGATCGAACAGTTCTACGATCCGGTGAAGGGCATGTTCCTGCCCGACCGCTACATCAAGGGCACCTGTCCGAAGTGTGGCGCGAAGGACCAGTACGGCGACAACTGCGAGGTCTGCGGCTCGACCTATGCGCCGACCGACCTGATCGAACCCTATTCGGTGCTGACCGGCGCGCGGCCGGAACTGCGCAGCTCGGAGCACTACTTCTTCCGGCTGTCGGACCCGCGCTGCGTCGAGTTCCTGCGCGGCTGGACCGCGGGCCGCAACCGGCGCGGCGAGGCGCACCTGCAGCCGGAGGTCTATGCCAAGACGCAGGAGTGGCTCGGACCCGACGGCAAGGGTCTCGCGGACTGGGACATCTCGCGCGACGCGCCCTACTTCGGCATCCCGATCCCGGACGCGCCCGGCAAGTTCTTCTATGTCTGGTTCGACGCACCGATCGGTTACCTGGCATCGCTGCAAGGCGTACTTCGACGAGCGGCAAGGCAAAGGCCAACGGCGAGTCGCGGAGCTTCGACGAGTTCGTCGCCGCCGCCGATGTCGAGCAGATCCACTTCATCGGCAAGGACATCATCTACCACCACACGCTGTTCTGGCCGGCGATGCTGCAATTCTCCGGCCGCAAGGTGCCGGACAACATCTACGTGCATGGATGGATCACGGTCAGCGGCGAGAAGATGAGCAAGAGCCGCGGCACCGGCATCGACCCGCTGCGCTATCTCGAACTCGGCATGAACCCCGAGTGGTTCCGCTACTACGTCGCCGCCAAGCTCAACGGCCACGTCGAGGACGTCGACTTCAACCCGGACGACTTCATGCAGCGGGTCAACAGCGACCTGATCGGCAAGTACGTCAACATCGCCAGCCGGGCGGCGAGCTTCCTGATCCGATACTTCGACGGCGCTCTGTCGCCGCTGCCAGAGATGATTGGCACAACCACGCTAGCCGAGTCCAGTGTTGCGCGCTTTCGGTGCAGAAGAAGACATCAGCCGACAGCATCGAAGAGCGCGAATTCGGCCAGGCCTCCGCGAAATCATGGCGACTCGCTGACCGCGTCAACGAATACTTCGACGCCGCACGACCTTGGGAACTGGCGAAGGATCCGGCGCGCCACGATGAACTTCAACTCGTGTGCTCTAACGTGTGTACGCGCGTTCGCAGTCCTGTCGATCTACCTGGCCCCAATCCTGCCTGCGACGGCCGAACGCGTCGCACGCGAACTTTTTGGCATGGATCGACCGTTTGCGTGGTCGGATCTAACGGCCACACCTGACCACATCGCCCCCTACAAACACCTGATGACTCGCGTGGAAACCAAGCAGATCGACGCCCTGTTCGAGCCGCCTGCCGAGGCGGCGAGTCGCCGTGCCGCTGCCGGGCGGAGCCGCCATTGCCGACACCATCACGATCGACGACTTTGCGAAGCTCGACTTCCGCATCGCGAAGATCGTCACCGCGTCGCACGTCGAGGGCAGCGACAAGCTGCTGAAGCTGACGCTCGATGCCGGCGAAGGGCGCGAGCGCACCGTCTTCTCGGGCATCAAGTCGGCCTACAAGCCGGAGGATCTGGTCGGACGTCTCACGGTGCTGGTCGCGAACCTCGCGCCGCGCAAGATGAAGTTCGGCGTCAGCGAAGGCATGGTGCTTGCCGCCAGCCACGCCGACGAAAAGTCCAATCCCGGGACTCTTCCTGCTCGACCCGCATCCGGGTGCACAACCCGGTATGCGCGTGAAGTAGCCGGCCGACCCTCCAACCTGCGCGGAAACGCCGCCGCGATCGACGCTCGCGGCGGCGCCCATCAGGCGGGCGCCAGTCGAAACGCGCGTTCAGTACTTGGCCTGGACCTTCTCGAGCTGCTCCTTGGTCACGCCGGGAACATCGCCGCGCGCTTTCCAGCGATTGAGGTTCCACGCGCCGTCGCCCAGCCAGGTCTTGACCATCTGCAGGTTCCTGGCGCGCTCATCGTCGCTGGTGCCGAGGTACTGGTACATGTTGCCGGGCTTGCCGCCTGCCGCCTTGCCGTCGTCCAGGCGACGCATCATGGCGCCGGTGCCCGGCCAGACCACGTAGGTCATGAACGTCGGGTAGGAATCGATCCGCGGGGCGACAGTCTTGCGCTTGTCGTCGCCCAGCAGCATCCAGTCGCTGAACTCGGGCATGTTGGCGCCGTGACATGCGCCGCACTTGGCGGCGACCATCGGACCGACGTCCTTGCGCCACGTCAGTTCCTGGGCTGTGGCCGACGCGGCACACGCCGCGAGCAGCAGCAGGGCAAGCTTGGTCGATTGCATTCGATGTCTCCTTGTGAACGGCTTGAATGGCTGGAATGGCAAGAGCCACGGTAGGCCTCGACCATTCACTGTCGCTTGACCGCGATCAAGCGACCATTGCATCGCGCGGCACCATCACCTTCGGCAACTGTCCGCTTGTCGGCGACAATTTCGTCATTCGCTTTTGATGCACATATGATTAACATATGCGCACCTGACGGCCTCCCCTCGCCCGCGATGCCTGCCAAGACAGAATCCAAGACTGCACGCCTGACGCTGCTGCTCGATCCGCGCAAGAAGGCGATGTTCGAGCAGATCTGCGCGGAACAGGACCTGACTCCGTCGCAGGTCGTGCGGCAGCTGATCCGCGAGTACATCATCGACCACTCGGGCAACCGTCCGCTGCCGCATTGGCTGATCGTCGCGTCGAAGCAGGCGGGCAACCCGCGCCGGACGTACAAGCCGTGACTGCCCCGGCCGACTGGCTGGCCATCGACTGGCTGCTGGCGGCGATCACTGCGTGGATCGCCATCGGTGCGGCGGGCATGGTGCGGCCGCACGGCTTCTACGTCGTTGCGCGCGTCCTGTTTCCGCTGGGCGCGCTGGTGAGCATTACCGTTGCCGTGTGCGCCGCGATCGCCGTGGCCGGCGCGCCTGAGACCGCCGTGCTGCCGCTGGGCCTGCCGGGCCTGCCGTTTCACCTTCGACTCGACCCGCTGTCGGCTTTCTTCCTGCTGATGCTCGGCAGCGCCAGCGCCGGCGTCTCGGCGTTTGCTTCCGGCTACTTCCGCAAGGGTGAAGGCACGCCACCGGGGTTGCTGTGCCTGCTCTATCACCTGTTCCTCGCCAGCATGGCGATGGTGCTGCTGGCCGACGACGCCTATGTCTTCATGGTGATGTGGGAGCTGATGGCGCTGTCGTCGTTCTTCCTGGTGACGGCCAACCATGTCATCCCTGAAATCCGGCGCGCCGGTTACCTGTACCTGCTGATCGCGCACATCGGAGCGCTGGCAATCCTGCTCTGCTTCGGCGTGCTGCAAGCCAACACCGGCGACTACACCTTCGCCAACATGCGCGCGCAGCAGCTGACGCCGTTCTGGGCCTCGGTCGCATTCCTGCTGGCGTTCTTCGGCTTCGGTGCCAAGGCGGGCATCGTGCCGCTGCACATCTGGCTGCCGGAAGCGCACCCGGCAGCGCCCTCGCCGGTGTCGGCGCTGATGAGCGGGGTCATGCTGAAGACCGCCATCTATGGCCTGCTGCGCATCGGGTTCGAAGTGCTGCAGACGCAGCTCTGGTGGTGGGGCGTGCTGGCACTGGCGATCGGGCTGATGACGGCGCTCTTCGGCGTGGTGTTCGCGGCGATCCAGACGGACATGAAGCGCCTGCTGGCCTACTCGTCGATCGAGAACATCGGGTTGCTCGTTGTCGGCATCGGACTGGCACTGCTCTTTGTCAGTTACGGCATGGCTCCAATGGCGGCTCTCGCGCTGACTGCCGTGCTCTACCACGCGCTCAACCACGCATTCTTCAAGAGCCTGCTCTTCCTCGGCACCGGCGCCGTGCTGCACGCCACGGGCGAGCGGAACCTCGGCAAGCTCGGCGGCCTGTTGCGCTTCATGCCATGGGTCGGCTGGCTGTCGCTCGCGGGCGCGCTGGCCGCGGCCGGCCTGCCGCCGCTGAACGGCTTCGTGTCCGAGTGGCTGCTGCTGCAGAGTTTCCTCTTCACGCTCGGCCTCAAGAGCACGTTCGTCAACAACCTCGTGCCCGTCGTCGCGGCGGGTATCGCGCTGGTCGCCGCGATCGGCGGCTATGTGATGGTGAAGTTCTTCGGCGTGATCTTCCTGGGCCAGCCGCGCGAGGCGCGGCTCGCGGCATCGCATGACGCAGTCTCGTGGGAGCGGGCGGGACTCGTGTGGCTGGCGATCGGCTGTGTCGCGCTCGGCCTGTTGCCCGCCCAGGTCATCGCGCTGATCGACCCGGTCACACGGACCCTGGTCGGCGACGGCATTGGTCCGCAGGTGGCGGCCCACGGGTGGCTCATCCTCGCTCCGGTCGACCCGGACCGTGCCAGCTACAGCCCGTTGCTGTTCCTGCTGCTGATGGCGACGAGCTTCGCACTCGCGTTCGTGCTCGTGCGCTGGCTCTACCACGGTCGCGTGCGGCGCGCCGCACCGTGGGACTGCGGCTACCCGCTGCAGACTGCGCGCATGCAGGACACGGCCGAGGGCTTCGGGCAGCCGATTCGCCAGGTGTTCGAACCCTTCTTCCGCATCGAGCGGCACCTGCCGACTCCGTTCGACAAGCAGCCCTACTACCACCTCGCCGCGGGCGATCACTTCTGGCATTGGCTGTACTTGCCGGTCGCGCGTCTGACGGAGGCGACGTCGCGCCTGGTCGGAATGCTGCAGCAGGGCCGGATCTCGACCTACCTGATGTACAGCTTCGTCACGCTGCTCGTGATGCTGGTGCTGGTGTTCCGATGACCGTCTACAGCGTCATCGCCCAGGTGCTCGCGATCCTGCTCGCGGTGCTCGGCGCGCCCTTGCTCACCGGGTGGGTCAACCAGTGCCGTGCCTGGCTGCAGAACAAGAGCGCGCCGCCGCTGCTGCTGCCGTACCGCACGCTGCACAAGCTCTTCTGGAAGGAATCGGTCGTCGCCGAGAACGCGAGCCCGCTGTTCCGCATCGCGCCCTACATCGTCTTCGGCGCGATGGTCCTGGCCTGCAGCATCGTGCCCAGCCTGTCGACCGATCTGCCTGCTCGCTCCGGCCGCCGACGCCATCGCGCTGGTGGGCCTGTTCGCGCTGGCACGGGTCTTCATCGCGCTGGCCGCGATGGACATCGGCACCGCGTTCGGCACGCTCGGCGCGCGCCGCGAGATGCTGGTCGGCTTTCTGGCCGAACCGGCGCTGCTGATGGTGCTGTTCACCGCGGCGTTCCTGACGCAGTCGACGTCGCTCGCCAACATCGTCGAGACGATCGCCAACCAGGAGTTCGCGATCTACCCCAGCCTCGCCTTCGCCGGCGTGGCGTTCGCGATGGTGTCGCTGGCCGAGAACGCGCGCGTGCCGGTCGACAATCCGGCCACGCACCTCGAACTGACGATGATCCACGAGGCGATGATCCTCGAGTACTCGGGCCGTCATCTGGCGCTGCTCGAGTGGGCCGCGAGCCTGAAGCTCTTCGCCTACTCGAGCATCGGGCTCGCGATCTTCTTTCCCTGGGGCATTGCCCACGGACACGATCCGCTCGGCATGCTGCTGGCGGCACCGGCGCTGATCCTGAAGCTTGCGATCGGCGGCGCAGCGCTGGCGCTGATCGAGACCGTGTCCGCCAAGATGCGGATCTTCCGCGTGCCCGAGTTCCTCGCCGGCGCCTTCCTGCTGGCGGTGATCGGCATCCTCGTGCACTTCCTGCTGGGAGCCTAGACGCGATGCCAAGCTGGTCACGCAGCTGATCAACCTGTTCGCAGCAGTTCTGCTGCTGCTGTCGTTCGGGCTGCTGGCGCAGCGTCGCGTGCTGTCGCTGATCCACCTGTTCACGCTGCAGGGCCTCGTGCTGGCGGCATCGACGACGACGATGGCCTACTTCACCGGCCAGCCGCACCTGTACTGGTCCGCCGGCATCACGCTCGTGCTCAAGGTCTTCGTGATGCCCTGGCTGCTGCACCGGATGATCGAGCGGCTGAACGTGCGCTGGGACGTCGAGACCCTGATCAACATTCCCGACGACGATGCTGCTCGGCATCGTGCTGGTCATCTTCTCCTTCAACCTCGCGTTGCCGATCTCCGGACTGTCGCAGTCGGTCGCGCGCGGCACGCTCGGCATCGCGCTCGCCTGCGTGCTGCTGTCGTTCCTGATGATGATCACCCGCACCAAGGCGATTCCGCAGGTGATCGGCTTCCTGGCGATGGAAAACGCACTGTTCTTCGCCGCGACCAGCGCCACCTACGGCATGCCGATGGTGGTCGAGCTCGGCATCGCGCTCGACGTGCTGGTGGCACTGATCATCCTCGGCGTGTTCATGTTCCAGATCCGCGAGCAGTTCGACAGCCTCGACATCCGGCATCTGGAAAGGCTGAAGGAAGAGTGATGGAAGCGCTGCTCGCCATCCTCGGAATCCCGCTCGCCGGCGCCGCCGTGCTCGGCCTGATCGGCCACCAGGATCGCGCGTCCGAGGTCAACGTGGCCTTCAGCCTGGCGACCTTCATCGCCTCGGTGGTGCTGACGATCCAGATCATCGCCGACGGTCCGATCCTCGTGCTGCACGAGCAGTTCTTCGTCGACTCGCTGAACGTCTTCCTGGTGGCGCTGACGGCGCTCGTCGCGTTCACCACGGCGCTGTTCGCGCGACCCTACATGCGCATCGAGCGCGACCACGGCAAGATGACACCGCCGCGCATGCGCCTGTTCCACAGCATGTACCAGCTGTTCAGCTTCACGATGCTGCTGGCGCTGACCACCAACAACATGGGCCTGCTGTGGGTCGCAATGGAAGCGGCCACACTGGCCACGGTGCTGCTGGTGGCCGTGTACCGCACGCCGGCCAGCCTCGAGGCCGCATGGAAGTACTTCATCCTGTGCGGTGTCGGCATCGCGCAGGCGCTGTTCGGAACGATCCTGCTTTACCTCGCGGCCGAGCGCGTGATCGGCGCCGGAGGGCGGCGGCCTGCTGTGGACCTACCTGGATGCGGCCAAAGGGCAGCTCGAGCCCACCGTGATTTCGCTGGCTTTCGTGTTCCTGCTGGTCGGCTATGGCACCAAGGTCGGCCTGGCCCCGCTGCACAACTGGCTGCCCGACGCGCATGCCGAAGGCCCGACGCCGATCTCTGCGGTGCTCTCGGGCCTGCTGCTGAACGTCGCGCTCTATGCCGTGCTGCGTTGCAAGGTGCTGACCGACGGCGCGCTCGGCACCCGCTTCGCCGGTGACTTGATGATGGGCTTCGGCCTGCTCTCGGTCGTGCTGGCCGCGTTCTTCATCTCGCGCCAGCGCGACATCAAGCGCATGTTTGCGTACTCGTCGATCGAGCACATGGGACTGATCACGTTCGCCTTCGGCATGGGCGGCCCGATCGCCAGCTTTGCCGGACTGCTGCACATGACCGTGCACTCACTGGTGAAGTCCGCCATCTTCTTCACGGTCGGTCACGCCTCGCAGAAGGCGGGCACTCAGCTGATGGACCAGATCCGCGGACTGATCCGCGTGAATCCCACCGTCGGCTGGGGCCTGATGATCGGCTCGCTCGCCATTCTCGGCATGCCACCGTTCGGCGTATTCGCCAGCGAGTTCCTGATACTGACCACCGCGATGCGCGAGTTCCCGTGGACCACGCCGTTCCTGCTGCTGGCGCTCGGTGTCGCGTTCGCTGCGGTGCTGTCCAAGGTGCAGCCGATGGTGTTCGGCGAGACCACCGTGAAGCCACTGGCACATCCGCCGGCGCTGATCCCCGTCTTCGTGCACCTCGCCCTTGCGCTGTTGCTGGGCCTGTATATACCGCCCTACCTCGAGGGCTGGTACCAGCAGGCGGCACGCCTGGTCGCCGGAAGCTGACCGATGTTCCGATTGCAGACCGAAACCGGAGAACTCAGGTTCGCGCGACTGGGCGGTGAGTTGTCGGTCGGCTGGGCGAGTGTGGATCCTGCTCAGTGGCGCGCGGCTGCGCAGGCGCTCGCACGTGGCGGCGCCACGCTCGTTTCCCTGTGGGGCTCGGATCGGCGCGACCTGGGCGATGGACTGGTCGTCATGGCGGCTTACTCACGCGGAAGCCAGTTGCTGTGCCTGCGCCTATCCATGCCGGCGAGCCCGTACGAGTTCCCGTCGATCAGCGCTGAGTTTCCTGCTGCCAATCGAATGGAGCGCACGGTCTTCGACCTGCTTGGAGCGCGCGCATTGGGCGACGACGATCGTCCGTGGCTGCGTCACGGCGCCTGGCCGGCAGACTTCTTCCCGCTGCGGCGCGATACCGATGGGGCAAGCTCCTTCGAACTGATGCAGGATCACTATGCCTTTGTTAAGGTCACCGGCGACGGAGTGCACGAGATCCCGGTCGGTCCGGTGCATGCCGGCATCATCGAGCCGGGCCACTTCCGATTCTCGGTGGTCGGCGAGAAAGTGTTGCGGCTCGAAGAGCAACTGGGTTACGTCCACAAGGGCATCGACAAGCGCTTCGAGGGCATGCCGCTGGACCAGGCAGTCCGCCTCGCCGGTCGTGTGTCGGGTGATTCGACTGTCGCCTATGCGTGGGCCTATTCGATGGCCGCCGAATCGGCCACGGGCGCGATCGTGCCGGCGCGCGCTGCCTGGCTGCGCGCCCTGCTGCTGGAGCGCGAGCGCGTCGGCAACCACCTCGGCGATCTCGGCGCGCTCGGAAATGACGCGGCGCTGGCAGCCGGACTTGCTCAGTTCTCCCGTCTGCGGGAACTCTGGCTGAGGTGCAACGACGAGGTGTTCGGCCACCGGTTGCTGATGGACTGCATCGTTCCCGGCGGGACCCGGATCGACCCGGACGCCAGCCAGCTCGAGCGGCTCCATCGCCAGTGCAGCGAACTCGCCACCGAAGTAATGACACTGCGCACGATCTACGAGGAACATCCGGGACTGCAGGATCGCTTCGTCAACACCGGGGTGGTGACCCCGGAGCTTGCCGCACAGCTCGGCCTGCGCGGCCTTGCCGGGCGAGCCAGCGGACAGGTGCACGATCTACGCGTGGACTGTCGCTTCGTACCCTACGACCAGCTGGACGTCCGGATCGCGTCGGACGGGCGCGGGGACGTCGCGGCCCGCGTGGCGGTGCGGTTCGACGAACTGTTCGAGTCATTGCGACTGATCGACGCGATCATGCAGCGACTGCCGGCCGGTGAGGTGCTCTGCTCGCTGCCAACCGTGGCGCTCGATGGCGCGCTGGGCGTCGGCTGGGTCGAAGGCTGGCGCGGCGACGTCCTGGTCGCGCTCGAAGTCGGACTCCGATGGCCTGCTGCGGCGCTGCCATTGCCACGACCCCTCGTGGCAGAACTGGCCGGTGCTCGAACATGCGGTGATCGGCAACATCGTTCCTGACTTCCCGCTGATCAACAAGTCGTTCAACCTGAGCTATTCCGGAGTGGACCGCTGATGCTACTGCTGGTCAGACAGATTCTCAGGGCCGGCATCTGCACCGAGCCGATGCCCGAACCCAACGACGCATGGCGCGTGGACGGCGAGCAGATCCAGACCGACCTCCTGGCGCTGCTCGGCCGCGCTCTGACGATCCGCCAGGTCGATGCCGGTTCCTGCAACGGCTGCGAACTCGAAATCAATGCGCTGAACAATCCCTACTACAACCTCGAGGGCCGCGGCATGCACTTTGTCGCGAGTCCGCGTCATGCCGACATGCTGCTCGTCACCGGCCCGGTCGCACGCAACATGCAGGTCGCGCTGCGACGCACTTACGAGGCCACGCCGGAACCGACGGCTGGTGGTGGCGGTCGGTGACTGCGGCTGCAACGGTGGCATCTTCGGCGAAAGCTATGCCAGCTGCGGAAAGGTCGCCAACGTGATCCCGGTCGACGTCGCGGTGCCGGGCTGTCCGCCGCGACCGCTGGAGATACTGCGCGGCATCCTGACTGCAGTGCGCCGCACTGCAGCCTGAGGCGGTCGATCGCCGGCAGTCAGCTCGCGTTTCAGCTGCCGCCCATGCGGCGCGGGTCCTCTTCGATTGCGGTCGACACCACCTACCCGTCCGCATTGAACATGACGACAAACATGCGCGTCTCGGCGCCGTCGTTGAAACGCCATTCCCACGCGGTTTCGTTCTTGAGCTTGTATTCCTGGCTGCGCCCCGGCGGCCCGAGCACGGCCAGCACCTCCGCCTGCTTCATGCCGGTGTTCACGCGTCCGAAGTTGGCACGGGTCAGCAGGTTTTCACGACCGTTGTACTTGCCGTCGGGGCCGATCCTGATGAGCAGCGTGTAAGCACCTTCCGGACCGAGTGGGTACACCAGCCCCTTGCCGCCCGCAATCTCGCGCACGGACTGGGGGTTACCGAAGAGCTTGCGGACATCCTGTTCGGTCGACTCGCCCTCCTTTAGCCGCGCCAGTCGCACGTCCTCGTATACCTTGCCGCTTGGATCACAGGCAACTGCCGTGAACAGCGCGGCCACCACGGCCAATGATCGAGCCAGCCAGCCCATCGCACGTCTCCCGCTCGCGTAAACTTCGCCACTGGAGATTACACAGCGACGCATCCGCCGTCATGGCAGCCTACGAATCCGAAATCACGCGCTTCCTGCGCGAACTGAAGCAGCAGGATCCGACGATCGAGTCCGGTCAGCGCGAAGGCCGGGCGATCTTCTGGGACAGGAACCCGGATCCGGACCTGTACCGGCGTTTCCGCCAGTCGCGCGTCCCGCAGCCTGCCTACGTCTACCAGCCGAAGGCGAAGTAGTTGAACCCGAGCGCCCACCACGCGCCGAACAGCGCGGCGCACGCGGTTGACGCCGACGCCGCGCTCGCGCAGGTGACGGACTCCACGCCTGACATTGTCGACGGCGTGGCGCTGGCCCGCCTCTATGGCGAGCCGTTGTTCCGCCTGCCGGACGACCTGTATATCCCGCCCGATGCACTCGAAATTTTCCTCGAGGCATTCGAAGGTCCGCTCGATCTGCTGCTTTACCTGATCCGCAAGCAGCACTTCAACGTGCTCGATATCCCGATGGCGCCGTTGACGGTCCAGTACCTGGCGTACATCGACCAGATCCGCGAAAAGAATCTCGAACTCGCCGGCGAATACCTGCTGATGGCGGCGCTGCTGATCGAAATCAAGTCACGCATGCTGCTGCCGCTGCGCAAGGCCGACACGGGCGACGAGGTCGAGGACCCGCGCGCCGAACTGGTGCGCCGTCTGCTCGAATATGAGCGCATCAAGCTCGCCGCGCAGCAACTCGACCAGCTGCCCCGCATCGGGCGCGACTTCGTTCGTGCGGTCGTCACGATCGAGCAGTCGCTCGAGCGTCGTTTCCCCGACGTGAACGTCATCGACCTGCGCGATGCATGGGCCGACGTGCTGAAGCGCGCACAGCTGAACGCGCACCATCGCATCGCTCGCGAGGAACTGTCGGTACGCGAACACATGAGCTTCATCCTGCGACGACTGCAGAACACGCGCTTCGTCGAATTCGCGGATCTCTTCGATCCCGCGCGCGGCGCGTCGGTGGCCATCGTGCATTTCCTCGCGCTGCTGGAACTCGCACGCGAGGCGCTGATCGAAATCACACAGGCCACGCCGTTTGCGCCGATTTACGTGCGCCTCGCCTACACACCCACCTGACCTGGCAGCGCGCCAAGGTCAATGAAAGGACTGCAATGCTCGCAAGAGTCTTGACCACCGTGCTGTTGGTCGCCGCCGGCACCGCGAACGCTCAGCTCAAGCCGCCTGCGGACCTCGGCACGTCGCCGCCGAAGCCTCAGGCCGCCCCAGTCGCCCCCGCCGCACCGATCATTGATCCCGTGACCGAGGCCAAACAGGAGGCTGCTGCCCGGGTCGCCGCCGAGTGGCTGAAACTGATCGATAGCGCTGACTACGGCAAGGCCTGGGATGAGTGCGCGCCGCTATTCCGCGAGAAGGTGACGCGCCAGCAATGGCTCGATGGCGTGCCGAAGAACCGGGCCGACTACGGCCAGTTCAAGTCACGCAAGCTCAGAGGTGCCGCCTATCGAAAGGACCTACCGGGGGCTCCCGACGGCGACTACGTGACCGTTCGCTTCATCGGCGACTACGAGAAGAACCCGGCCGCGGACGAGATCGTGACGCTCACGTACCAGGCCGGCGCGTGGCGCCCGCTGGGGTATCTGCTGCGCTGACGCGGCTGCCGTGCCGCGGAATCAGGCTGTCGCAGCCGAGCTTGAGTGCGGGCTGCAATGGCCACAGGCCCCACTAGGCACGCGCGCAGCGTCTGGTGCCCCGTCCATTGGAACGGCGCACCTTTCGCTAAGAATCGACTTCCCCGGCGGACGCTCGGCCCTCGGCAAGGTCGAACTGCTCGAGCACATCGCTCGCGAGCGCCGATCTCGGCCGCCGGGCCGATGGAGATGTCCTACAAGCGTGCCTGGGAACTCGTGCGACACGATGAACCACATGTTCCGCGAACCGGTGGTCGTCACCCTGCCAGGTCGCAATACGGCCGGCGCCTCCGAGGTCACAGTGTTCGGCCAGCGCATCGTGGCGCTCTATCGCGCCGCCGAACGTCGGGCCGGCAGCGCTGCCCAGGCTGCCCTTGCGGAACTCAGCGCGGCGACCCGGCCGACCCGCGTTCGCCACCAGCGAGGCCTCCGAAGGCCGCTGATCGCGCTGTTCCGTCCTGATCCCATGACAGAGACAAGCATTCGCCGGGAACGACCCACGTGACGGGCACGCCGTTGTCGATCCGTTGCTTGTCGAGGACCGGCAGCCGCGGGCCATCGTTCGCGGTGCCCCAGGTCAACAGGCCCAACCTCTCCCCGGGAGCCGCGCGATGAAAGATTCCCTCGAAGTGATTGCGCAGGCCGAGCAGTTGAGCAACGCGTGCGTTGCGCGGATGCGCAATGACGTGTGCAGGTGCGCCTGACTGCAGCGAGGCCCCTGCGTCGAGAATGACGATGCGATCGGCCAGCCTCTGCGCTTCGGCCAGATCGTGGGTCACCAGCACGATCGGCACCGACAGTGTCCGACGTAATGCCGCCAGTTCAACGTACAGATCCTGGCGCGTCACCTGATCGACGGCCGAAAACGGCTCATCGAGCAGCAGCACCTTTGGCTCGCGCGCCAGCGCCCGCGCGAGTGCCACACGCTGCTGCTGCCCGCCGGACAACTGCGACGGCCGTCGCCGTGAGTAGCCCTCCAGCCGTACGCTCCGCAGCAGTTGCTCGGCATGTGCATCGGCGTCGGCATGAGCGCTGGCCAAGGAGACATTGCGCATCGCCGTGAGGTGTGGAAACAGCGCGTAATGCTGGAACACAAGCCCGACACGTCGCTGCTGTGGCGGACGATCGACGCGCTGGCCGATATCCAGCCAAACGTCGTCACCGACGGCTATCCGTCCGTCTGCACAGCGCGCCAGTCCGGCAATCGTGCGCAGGATCGTCGTCTTGCCGCTGCCGGACGGCCCAACGAGCGCGACCAATTCACCGGCCTCGCACGTGAATTCGGCATCGAGGGAAATCGGCGCCGACTGCTGCAGTCGAACCGAGATCGCCGGCATCAGCGCTCCAGCAGCGCACGCTTGCTGCGCTGTCCGGTCGCGAAGACGATCGATAGCGCCACCAGCGTGAACGCCACCAGCAGCAGCGACATCACGTTCGCGCCCGCGTCGTCGAACGCTTGCACGCGGCCATAGATGGCGATCGACAGCGTCCGGGTCTCGCCGGCAATGCTGCCTCCGACCATCAGCACCACGCCAAATTCACCCAGGGTGTGCGCGAAGGTCAACGCGATCCCGCCGACGATCCCTGGCCAAGCGCAGCGGCAGTTCGATGCGCCAGAGCGTCTGCCATCGTCGCTCAGGCCTAGAGACCCACGCCGCCTCCCGCAGACTGTTAGCGGATTGCTGCGAACGCACGCTGCACCGGCTACACCATGAAGGGCAGGTTGACCAGCAGGCTCGCCGCCAGCAGACCCTCGAAGGTGAATACCAGGCGCAATCCGGTCCACTGGTCGAGCCAGCCCGATCGGCGAGGCTCCGCCGAAGACCAGCAACAGGTAGAAGCCGACCACCGTCGGCGGCAGCAGCAGCGGCAGCATCAGTGCCGCTTCGATCAGCGACTTCGAACCGCCCCTCATCGATCGCGAGCGCGGCGACCGAGCCAAAGCGCAAGGGCAGCAGCAGCACACAGGTGGCGGTCGCCAGCCACAGCGAAACCCGTGTCGCAGTCCAGTCCACTCATTCCCCAGGCAGCACGAAGCCGTGTTTCGCAAGGATCGCACGGGCAGCCGGCTCCTGCAGGTACTTGTAGAACTCGCGGTCGTTTCACGCGCCCGCGGTCAGCACCATCCACTGCAGGAGCGGCTGGTGCAGCGACTCCGGTAGCAGCACGTGGTCGCCCTGGCGTGCCAGTTGCGGTGCCATGCCAGCGACAGGGCGATGATGCCCCCTCTGCGAACGGCTGCGTCGTCTCGTGACGAACTGCGCGGTCTGCGCGATTTTTCACCCAGCACGAGCTTTGGCTGCACGAGGCCCGATTGAGCGAACGCAAGGCGCCAGTTCGTCGGCGGCACGTGCGCGTACGGCCCATCGGGGTTGGCGATCGCCACCCTGCGGCCGTCACCGACCAGCCCGCCAGTAAGCCCGTTCAGTTCCGTCGAGACGAGCTTCGACCCCAGGAGCACGTACAGCACGTTGCGACCAGCCTCGTACAACTGCCCGGTCGCGAGTCAGGTTGCGCATCTGCAGGAATCCACCCAGTGCTCGTCGGCACTTGAGACAACTCGAATGGCGCACCCTGCTGGATCTGGCGCGCGAGGTTGCTGGACGAGCCGAACGTTCAGTTTCACTTTGCGCGCGGTGTCGGCCTGAATCGCGCCCCGATCTCCGCGAACGCGATCTGCAGACTCGCTGCTGCGACGATCGGGGGCTTGTCCTGCGCGCGCCGTTCGAGGCCACACGGCGAAGACCGAACGCGCACAAGTGCGCGAGGCGATTCTCAAGTCGAAGTGTCGATTCCGCATCAAGTGGACCTATGGATCGGATCGGAACTCGCGCAACGTCCGCAGGGGTGGCAAGCCGCCAGTCGGGTCAGTGCGCCTGGTCCCAGTTGTCGCCGACACCGAGTCGACCAGCAACGGAACGCGCAGCTCGGCAACGCCCGCCATCAGCGCCGGGATGCGCTCGCGCACCAGCTCGACCTCGGCGTCCGGCACTTCGAGCACGAGTTCGTCGTGGACCTGCATCACCATGCGGGTGCCCAACGAATTCGACTCGATCCACTGTGCGACCGCGATCATCGCCAGCTTGATCAGGTCCGCCGCCGTGCCCTGCATCGGCGCGTTGATCGCCGCGCGCTCGGCGCCGCCGCGGCGCGGGCCGTTGGGCGAGTTGATCTCGGGCAGCCACAGCCGGCGGCCAAATACGGTTTCGACATACCCCTGGCGCTTGGCCAACGCGCGCGTCGATTCCATGTACTTCGCCACGCCCGGATAGCGCATGAAGTACCGGTCGATATAGCTTCGTGCCGCGTCGCGCTCGATGCCGAGGTTGGACGCGAGCCCGAAGGCACTCATCCCGTAGATCAGGCCGAAATTGATGACCTTGGCATAGCGGCGCTGTTCACTCGTCACGTCACCGACGGGTACCCCGAAAACCTCGGAAGCCGTCGCGCGATGGATGTCCTCGCCGCGCGAGAACGCGTCGAGCAACCCGGAATCTTCCGAGATGTGCGCCATGATGCGCAGCTCGATCTGCGAGTAGTCCGCCGACACGATGCGATGTCCCGGCGGCGCGATGAAGGCTTCGCGGATGCGTCGACCCTCGGCCGTGCGAATCGGGATGTTCTGCAGGTTCGGGTCAGACGACGACAGCCGCCCGGTCACCGCGATCGCCTGTCCATACGTGGTGTGCACGCGGCCGTGCGCGTCGGCACTCAGCGGCAGCTTGTCGCAGTACGTCGACTTGAGCTTGGACAGTCCGCGGTGTTCGAGCAGCAGCTTCGGCAGCGGGTAATCCTCGGCGAGCTTTTCGAGCACTTCCTCGTCGGTCGACGGTGCACCGCTCGCGGTCTTCTTCACCACCGGCAGCTTCAGCTGGCCGAACAGGATCTCGCCGATCTGCTTGGGGCTGCCGAGGTTGAACGGCTGGCCGGCCAGTTCGATCGCCTCGCGCTCGAGCTCGGCGATGCGCTGTGCCAGTTGCCGGCTCTGAGCCTCCAGCTTCTCGCGATCGATCAGCACGCCGGTGCGCTCCATTCCGAACAGCACCTGCGCCACCGGCAGCTCGATGCCTTCATAGACAGCGCGCAGCCTTTCGTTCGGCTCGATGTGAGGCCACATGGAGTGATGCAGCGCCAGCGTGACTTCGGCATCCTCGGCCGCGTACTCCGTCGCACGGTCCAGCGCCACTTCGTCGAAACGCAGCTGGTTCGCCCCCTTGCCGCAGACTTCGGCAAAGGTGATGGTCCGGCGACCGAGGTGACGCTCGGCCAGGGAGTCCATGTCGTGACTGCGATGGGCCTCGAGCACGTAGGACTCGAGCAGCGTGTCGTGGGCGACGCCGGCCAGCCGAATGCCGTGGTTGGCGAAGACATGCATGTCGTACTTCAGGTGCTGGCCGACCTTGCGATGATGCGGACTCTCGAGCCAGGGCCGCAGTGCGGCGAGCGTCTCGTCGAACGGCAGTTGCTCGGGCACGCCGGCATAGCGGTGCGCGAGCGGGATGTAGCAGCCCCTTGAGCGGTTCCACCGACAGCGAAATCCCGACCAGGCGCGCGGCCATCGGATCGAGCGCGGTCGTCTCGGTGTCGACACAGGTCAGCTCGGCCGCACCGATACGCTGGAGCCAGGCATCGAGCTCGGCGCGCGTCGTGACCATCTCGTACTCGGGCCGCACCTCCGGATCCTGTGGCGGTCGCCCGCTCGCCGCATCGCTCGGGTCGGCGGCCGGGTCTTGCGCGGACAACTCGCGCAGCCAGGACTTGAACTCGTAGCGCTCGAACAACTGGCGCAGCCGTTCCGCGTCCTCGTTCCCGACCGCGAGCGCGTTGATCGACGGCACATGCGGCGTCAGGTCGCAATCGGTCTTGATCGTCACCAGCGCGCGGCCGGTCGGCAGCCAGGGCAGCGCCTTGCGCAGGTTCTCGCCGACCGCACCCCCGACCTCGCCGGCCCGCTCGACCAGTGCATCGAGCGAACCGTAACTTTGAAGCCACTTTGCCGCGGTCTTCGGCCCGACCTTGTCCACGCCCGGCACGTTGTCGACGCTGTCGCCGACCAGCGTGAGGTAGTCGACGATGCGCGCCGGCGGCACGCCGAACTTGGCTTCGACCCCGGCCGGATCGAGCGTTTCGCCGCTCATCGTGTTCACCAGCGTCGTGTGCTCGTTGACGAGCTGAGCGAGATCCTTGTCGCCGGTCGAGATCACGGTGCGCAGGCCATGCTCGCCGGCGTAGCGCGCCAGCGTGCCGATCACATCGTCGGCCTCGATACCCTCGATTTCGATGACCGGCCAGCCCAGCGCCCGCACCGCGGCATGGATCGGTTCGATCTGTGCCACCAGATCCTCCGGCATGGCGGCACGATTGGCCTTGTATTCGGCGTAAAGGTCGTCGCGAAACGTCTTACCCTTGGCATCGAAGACGCACGCCAGGTAGTCGGCCGCGACCTGCTGGCGTAGCGTGCGCAGCATCGAGATGAAGCCGCGCAGCGCGCCCGTCGGCTCGCCCGCCGCCGTGCGCAGGTCGGGCAAGCGCGTGGAAGGCGCGGTACAGATAGCTCGATCCGTCGAGCAGCAGCAACGTTTTCATAGAGGATGCAGGACCATGCTCGACCACCGCAAGAACATACCCAGCCTGCGCGCAGTCACGATGCCCGAGCGCGCCACCAGCCAGAAGGCACGGGAGTCATGGCAGCTGTGGGGCATTATTTCAGAGTTCGTCGAGGCGACCGAGCGGCTGTCAGAGATCCGCCCCGCCGTCTCGATCTTCGGCAGCGCGCGCAGCCAGCCAGGCACCCCGCACTACGAACTGACAGTCGAGATCGCGCGCAAGCTGTCGGACGCCGGCTTCGCCGTGATCAGCGGCGGTGGTCCGGGCATTATGGAAGCGGCCAACAAGGGCGCCTTCGAAGGCGCATCGCCGTCGGTCGGACTGAACATCGAGCTTCCATTTGAGCAGTCGGGTAATCCGTACCAGGACATCTCGCTGCGCTTCCGCCATTTTTTCGCGCGCAAGGTCGCGTTCGTCAAGTACGCGGCCGCCTATGTCGTGATGCCCGGCGGATTCGGCACGCTCGACGAGCTGAGCGAAGCCCTGACGCTGATGCAGACCGGCAAGGGCAAGAAGATGCCGGTGGTGCTGGTGGGTTCCGCATTCTGGAGCGGCTTGCTGCAGTGGATGCGCAGCACACTGGCGACCGAAGGCATGATCAGCGAGTCGGACCTCGAGATGATGCGTGTGGTCGACGACAGCGATGCCGTCGTCAGTGCACTCTTTGACTTCTACGATGCGCGTGGTTTCGAGCAGAGCGCGACCGAGCGCGAACAATTGCTGTATCTGTGAGCGCGCACAATGATTGACGCAAGCAGGGCGGTTCGCCGCACAGGCCCGGTTAGAATCATTCCCATGCGACATACGGATCCTGAGCGCCCGATCGGGCGCAGGCCACTGACCCTCGTGGTGATCGCACTGGCGATCGGCGTCGCGCTGCCTGCCATGGTTCTGGCGCAGGCGGCGCCCGCCGCGCCGTCGGCTGTGCGACCGACTCAGGCCACATCAGACGGCGGCACGCCGGCAAGCAAGCCAGGTCCGCGGACCCGCATCGAGCTGCCCCCCGCGGAGCGGCAGGCGCTTGAAAGCGGCAAGTCCGAGAACCGCCCGACGACGCCCACCCGGAACGAACTGCTTCCCAACACGGACGACGCCAGCACCACGATCATCGACGAGCCCGCGAACGTGATCGAGCAGATCAGGACCTCCAATCGCATCACCGAAATCCGGGTGACGCCCGCCATGACCGGCCATACCTACATCATGACCAACCGCGAGGGCCGGCAGCCGACCACGGCGACCGACACGACATCCGGACTGTCCGTGCCGAAGTTCTTCACGTTCGAATTCGGCCGGCAGACGGAACGCCCGGCCGCAGCGCTGCCCCCGCCCCCTTCTTCCACTCCGCGTTAGTCCACCGGCCCGACCCGATGGCCGTTTTCACCGCGCTTACTCGCGCCGAAGCCGCGAGCTTCCTGACGCAGTTCTCCATCGGCGAACTGACCGAGCTGCAGGGCATTGCCTCGGGAATCGAGAACACGAACTTCTTCCTGACAACAACGCAAGCGCGCTACGTGCTGACGATCTTCGAGCGCCTGACGTTCAAGCAGCTGCCGTTCTACCTCGAACTGATGCAGCACCTCGCCCGCCGCGGGCTCCCGGTCCCGGCGCCGCAGGAAAATCGCAGCGGTGCGCTGCTCTCGGAGATCAAGGGAAAGCCGGCAGCCATCGTGACCCGGCTCGACGGCAAGGCCGTCGTCCAGCCGACGCCGCGGCACTGTGCGCTCGTGGGCGATGTGCTCGCGCGCATGCACATGGCCGGCGCGGACTTTCCGCTGTTCCAGCCGCATCTGCGCGGCATCGGATGGTGGAAGGATTCGGTGCCCAAGCTCGAGCCGCACATTCCCGACGATGTGTTCCATCGACTGGCCGACGAACTCATCTACCAGGATTCGTTCTTCCGCAGCGCCCGCTTCGAGCGATTGCCCGCCGGCCCGATCCACGCGGACCTGTTTCGCGACAACGTGCTGATCGTGCCGACGCCGACCGGCGATGCGATCGGCGGCCTGATCGACTTCTACTTCGCCGGTTGCTCGATCTGGCTTTTCGATCTCGCGGTCACGATGAACGACTGGTGCATCGACCTGGCGACCGGCGCGTTCGACGCGGCGCGCGCGCAGGCGATGATCGACGCCTATCACGCGGCGCGACCGCTGACCGAAGAAGAGCACGAGTGCTGGCGCACGGTGCTGCGTGCGGCGGCCCTGCGCTTCTGGATCTCGCGCCTGTACGACTATTATCTGCCGCGCCCGGCCGAAGTGCTGACGCCGCACGATCCGACCCACTTCGAACGCATCCTCGCGCACCGCATCGCCGATGCCACGTTGCCGTGGGCCTCGGCCGCCGCGTGATGACGCGCCGATAGAATCCAGCCCATGCAAGTCAGAACGCTGCCGGCGGCTGCCGGATGGGCCTGGTTGCGCGAAGGACTGGCCCTGTACAGGCGCCAGGCGTTCGCGTTCACCGCGCTCGTCATCATTTACTCGATGGCGCTGATGCTGATCGCCAGCGTGCCGGTCGTCGGCCTGGCACTGGCCGCCGCGCTGGTGCCGTTCGGGACGCTCGGCATCACGGCGGCCGGGCGCGACGCCGAGCGCAACATCATGCCGCTGCCATCGCTGCTGATCGATGGCTTCAAGGGGGCACAGCGCAACGCGCTGCTGCGACTGGGCGCCGTCCATGCCGGGCTGGTCGTACTGCTCGTCGGGGTGACGACTCTCTTCGCGCGCGACGAACTGGCCAACTGGCAAGTCGTCGAGGGCCAGGTGGACCCGGCCTCGATCGCGGGCAATGTCCCCTGGGACGCCATCGGGGTGGCGACGCTCGTGTACACGCCGATCCTGATGCTGACCTGGTTTGCGCCGCAGCTCGTGGCCTGGCACCGTTACGCGGTCGGCAAGGCGCTGTTCTTCTCGCTGTTTGCGTGCTGGCGCAATCGCTGGCCGTTTCTCGTGCTGACGGTGGCACTCGGTGCGTTGATCATCGCCGTTTCGTGGATTGCATCGCTGCTGATGAACCTGTTCGGCGTCTCGCCGCAACTCGGATCGATGCTGCTCGCGCCGATCGCCCTGCTGCTGACGAGCGTGGCCTACTCGACCCAGTACCCGATCTACCGCGCGGTGCTCGAGCCACCATCGGTGCTGACAAGCCCGCCGGCAACGACGACCTAGCGCCCCGGATGATCGCGCGCCGAACGCGTCGCGTATGTGAGCGGCGAATAGCCTAGGCCGGCGTGAGCTTGGCCACGGCAAGCGCCAGCCACTTCACGCCCTGCGGTCCGAAGTTGACCTGGGCGCGCGCGTCGTCCCCGCTGCCTTCCAGATTGACGATGACGCCCTCGCCAAAGCGCGCATGACGCACGGCCTGGCCGACACGAACCCCGTGCGATGACGCCGTCCGCGGCGGCGGCACGGCCGGCGAAGCCGGGCGCACGCCGCTGTCGTGCCATTGTCCGAACCGTCCGCCGGCGGCGACCGCCACGCGCGGGGTGAGCCACTTCACTGCGGCTTCCGGAAGTTCCTCGAGGAAGCGAGATCGGATGCCATAGCGCGTCTGGCCGTGCAGCAGGCGGCTCTGCGCAAGGCTGACGTAGAGCCGGCGGCGCGCCCGTGTGATCGCGACGTACATCAGGCGCCGCTCCTCCTCGAGGCCGTCCAGTTCGTTGAGGCTGTTTTCGTGCGGAAACAGTCCCTCCTCGAGCCCGGTTATGAATACGGCGTGGAACTCGAGTCCCTTGGCCGCGTGCACCGTCATCAGCTGCAACGCGTCCTGGCCGGCCTCGGCCTGGTTGTCGCCAGCCTCGAGCGAGGCATGCGACAGGAACGCGGCGAGCGGCGACGGCAGTTGCGACGCACTGTCGGCCTCATTGGCTTGTGTGGCGGGAGCGTCCTGCACGTAGCCCTCCTCCGCCACGAACGCCGTTGCGGCGTTCACCAGTTCATTCAGGTTCTCGATGCGCTCCTGGCCTTCCCTTTCGTTCTGATAATGCGGAATCAGGCCACTGCGCTGGATCACGGCATCGACGATCTCCGACAGCGGCAGCTGCGCGGTCTCGAAGCGCAGCGTGTCGATCAGCTTCACGAAGGCCGCGAGGTTCGTACCTGCCTTGCCGGTCATGCTGCCGACCGCTGCATACAGGCTCAGATTGCCGGGCCGTGCGGCATCCGCCAGCTGTTCCAGCGAGCGCGCACCGATGCCGCGCGGCGGAAAATTGACCACACGCAGGAACGCCGTGTCGTCGCTCGGGTTCTCGATCAGCCGCAGGTAGGCGAGCGCGTGCTTGATCTCGGCTCGCTCGAAGAAGCGCAGGCCACCGTAGACGCGATACGGAATGGCTGAATTGAAGAGCGCGTGCTCGATCACGCGGGACTGCGCGTTCGAGCGATACAGGACTGCGATCTCGGAGCGCGTGTGCCCTTCGGCAATCAGGCCCTTGACCTCATCGACCAGCCAGGCCGCCTCGTAGCCGTCGGTCTGCGCCTCGTAGATCCGCACCGGCTCGCCCTCGCCGGCGTCGGTCCACAGTTCCTTGCCGAGCCGGCGCGCATTGTTCGCAATCAGCGCATTGGCGGCGTTCAGGATGTGGCCGACCGAGCGGTAGTTCTGCTCGAGCTTGATGAGGTTGCGCACCCGGAACTCGCGCTCGAAGTCGGCCATGTTGCCGACGTTCGCTCCACGGAAGGCGTAGATCGACTGGTCGTCGTCCCCAACCGCGAAGATCGCATTGCCTTCGCCGGGTTGGGAGGCGTTTCCCGGCCCCCCGGCAAGCTGCTTCAGCCACGCGTACTGCAGCTTGTTGGTGTCCTGGAACTCGTCGACCAGGATGTGGCGAAAACGGCCCTGGTAGTGCTGCCGCAGGATCTCGTTGCGGTCGAGCAGTTCGTAGCAGCGCAGCAGCAGTTCCGCGAAATCGCAGACCCCTTCGCGGTTGCACTGCGCGTCGTACATCGAGTAGAGCTCGACGAACTTGCGGTTGTAATCGTCGTTGACCTCGACGTCCTTCGCGCGCAGGCCGGCCTCCTTCGAGCTGTTGATGAACAGCTGCAGGTTGCGCGGCGGATAGCGCTCGTCGTCGATGTTGTTGGCCTTCAGCAGGCGCTTGATCGCTCCGAGCTGGTCGGCCGAATCGAGGATCTGGAACGTCGAAGGCAGCCCGGCATCGCGGTGATGCGCGCGCAGCATGCGGTTGCACAGGCCGTGGAAGGTGCCGATCCACATGCCGCGCACGTTGATCGGCAGCATCGCGGCCAGCCGCGTCAGCATTTCCTTCGCCGCCTTGTTGGTGAAGGTCACCGCCAGCACGCCCTGCGGCGACACCTGGCCGGTCTGGATCAGCCAGGCGATGCGCGTCGTCAGCACGCGCGTCTTGCCGCTGCCGGCACCGGCGAGGATCAGGGCGGACTGGTTCGGAAGGGTGACGGCGGCGAGCTGCTGCTCGTTGAGGTTCTGCAGCAGATTCATCATCGGCCGCGAGTGTAGCGGCCCCTATAATCACTCTCTTGAATCAAAGACTTAGAACAGCAATGGAACCGAAGTACGACCCGCAGGCGGTGGAAGGCGCAGCGCAGTCGCACTGGGAGCGCACGAAGGCCTACCGCGCGGTCGAACACGTCAGTAACGCGAACGGGCAGCCAAAGCCCAAGTTCTACGTCTGCTCGATGCTGCCCTATCCCAGCGGCAAGCTGCACATGGGCCATGTGCGCAACTACACGCTGAATGACGTGATGTACCGCATCCTGCGGATGCGCGGGTACAACGTGATGACGCCGATGGGCTGGGACGCGTTCGGCTTGCCGGCGGAGAACGCCGCGATCGACAAGAAGGTCGCACCGGCCGAGTGGACCTACGGCAACATCGCCGAGATGAAGGCGCAGATGCAGCCGCTCGGGCTGGCCTTCGACTGGTCGCGCGAGGTCGCGACCTGCACGCCCGAGTACTACAAGTGGAACCAGTGGATGTTCCTCAGGATGCTCGACAAGGGCATCGCTTATCGCAAGACGCAGATCGTCAACTGGGACCCGGTCGACCAGACCGTGCTCGCCAACGAGCAGGTCGTCGACGGCCGCGGCTGGCGCTCCAACGCCATCGTCGAGAAGCGCGAGATTCCCGGCTACTACCTCGGCATCACGCAGTACGCAGAGGAACTGCTCGCCGACCTCGAGGGGCTCGACTGGCCGCCGCAGGTCAAGGCCATGCAGGAGAACTGGATCGGCAAGAGCGTCGGCGTCAACTTCGGCTTCCCGTACGAACTCGACGGCGAGAAGAAGCTGCTGCGCGTGTTCACCACGCGCGCCGACACGATCATGGGCGTGACGTTCATGGCGATCGCGGCCGAGCATCCGCTCGCGACGCGGCTGGCGCAGGGCCGGCCCGACATCGCCGCGTTCATCGACGAGTGCAAGACGCGGCAGCTTCGCAGAGGCCGACCTCGCGACGATGGAGAAGAAGGGCGTCGCCACCGGCTTCGCGGTGACGCACCCGCTGACCGGCTGCCGCCGTGCCGGTGTGGATCGGCAACTACGTGCTGATGGGCTACGGCGAAGGCGCGGTGATGGGCGTGCCGGCGCACGACGAGCGCGACTTCGCGTTTGCGAAGAAGTACGGCCTGCCGATCGAGCAGGTCATCGGGGTGCCGGACGAAACGTTTTCGCTCGACGGCTGGCAGGAGTGGTACGCCGACAAGTCGCGCGGCGTCTGCGTCCACTCGGGCAAGTACGACGGCCTCGACTACGCGGCGGCGACCGACGCGATCGCAGCCGACCTGAACGCGAAGGGACTCGGCGACAAGCAGGTGCAGTACCGCCTGCGCGACTGGGGCATTTCGCGCCAGCGCTACTGGGGCACGCCGATTCCGATCATCCACTGCGAGACGTGCGGCACGGTGCCGGTGCCCGAGAAGGACCTGCCGGTCGTGCTGCCCGAAAACCTGGTCCCGGACGGCAGCGGCAGCCCGCTCGCGAAGTACGAACCGTTCCTGAAGTGCACCTGCCCCAAGTGCGGCAAGCCGGCGCGGCGCGAGACCGACACGATGGACACCTTCGTCGACTCGGCCTGGTACTACATGCGCTACTGCTCGCCGGACGCCCGGACGATGGTCGACGCCCGCAACGACTACTGGATGCCGATGGACCAGTACATCGGCGGCATCGAGCACGCGGTGCTGCACCTGCTGTACGCGCGCTTCTGGACCAAGGTGATGCGCGACATCGGGCTGGTGAAGTTCGACGAGCCGTTCAAGCGGCTGTTCACGCAGGGCATGCTGACGCACGACTGCTACTACCGCGAGGATGCGGCGGGCAAGAAGCGCTGGTTCTATCCGGCCGAGATCGACATCGAGTACGACGACAAGGGCCGGCCGCTGAAGGTGACGGCGCGCGAGGACGGTCAGCCGGTCAACTTCGGCGGCATCGAGAAGATGTCGAAGAGCAAGAACAACGTCGTCGAGCCGCGCGACATCATCGCGAAGTTCGGTGCCGACACGGCTCGCGCATTCGTGATGTTCGCGGGTCCGCCCGACCAGAGCGCCGCTTGGAGCAATTCCGGCGCCGAAGGCACGTACCGCTTCCTGCGCCGGCTGTGGAACTTCTGCAACGAGCGCCAGGCAGCGCTGAAGTCGCGCAGCTCGCTGGACGCCGCGGCACTGAGCCGCCGGCAGAAGGCGCTGCGACGCGACATCCACGCGAACCTCAGGCAGGCCGATTTCGACTACGCACGCCTGCAGTACAACACCGTCGTCTCGGCCGCGATGAAGATGCTGAACGCGCTCGAAGACGCAAAGCTCGGCGCAGCGCCGGCCGACACCGCACTGCTGCAGGAGAGCGTCGGCATCCTGCTGCGCACGCTCTACCCGATCGCGCCGCACATCACGCATGCGCTGTGGAACGAACTCGGCTACGCGGCCGAGTTCGGCGCGGAAATCATCGATGCGCCCTGGCCGCAGCCCGATCCGGCGGCGCTCGCGACAGGACGAGATCGAACTCGTCGTGCAGGTCAACGGCAAGCTGCGCGCGTCGATCCGCGTGCCGGCGTCGGCCGACAAACGGACGATCGAGCAGGCGGCGATCGGCGACGCCAATGTGCAGAAGTTCGTCGCCGGCCAGGCGGTGAAGCGCGTGATCGTCGTGCCCGGCAAGCTGGTCAACGTCGTCGTCTGATGCGACGGCGTCAATTCGGCCTGCGTTGCTGGCGCTTGTCGCCGCGCCGCTGGTCGGGTGCGGCTTCAAGCTGCGCGGCGAACAGACCCTGCCGGTCGAGACCATCTACCTCGCGCTGCCGGTCAACTCGGTCATCGGCGCCGAGATGTCGCGCCTGCTGCGTTCGTCCACCAATGCCAAGGTGGTGACCGATCGCAAGGACGCACAGGCCGTCTTCGAACTGCTGGGCGAGAACCGCGAGCGCGAGGTGCTGGCGATCAATGCGCAGGGTCGCGCCACCGAGTACCAGTTGCGCCTGCGCGTGCGCTTCCGCGTGCTCGACAAGAACCAGCTCGAACTGATCGGGCCAACCGATCTGATGGCCCGGCGCGACATCACGTTCAACGAGTCGGACCTGCTGGCCAAGGAGTCGGAGGAAGTACTGCTGTATCGCGACATGCAGAGCGACCTGGTGCGCCAGATGGTGAATCGGCTGTCCGGCATGCGTTCCGAAGCGGCATAGTGATGTTTGCCCCCACGCTCACTTCGTTCGCTGCCCCCCGAGGGGGCCATCAGTCGGCTTGGGAGCGGCCCGGCGCCGACTGAGCGATGCAGCCCAGGGGCGAGAACCTTTTGGCATTGCTTGCTCGCGCCGAGCGCGAGCGCCGCATGCCGGCGCTCATCACGGTCAGCAGCGACGAGGCGCTGCTGTCCCTCGAGGCCCAGGATGCCATCCGCGCGACCGCGCGCACTCTGGGCTACAGCGAGCGCGAGGTGCTGAACACCGATGCGCGTTTCGACTGGTCGCGACTGGCACAGGCGTCACAGGGGCTGTCGCTGTTCGCCGAGCGACGCATCGTCGAAGTGCGACTGCCGACCGGCAAGCCCGGTGTCACCGGCGCCACGGCACTCGAGGCGCTGGCGCAGGACCCGTCGCAGACACGCTGCTGCTCATCTCGCTGCCGCGCCTCGATCGCAAGGCACGCGACTCGCGTTGGGCCAGTGCGCTCGCACGCGGTGGCGTCTGGATCGACATCGACACCATCGAACGGGCGAAACTGCCACAGTGGATCGGCCAGCGGCTCGCGCACCAGAAGCAAAAGGCCTCCGCAGAGGCACTCGAGTTCATCGCCGAGCGCGTCGAGGGCAACCTGCTTGCGGCACACCAGGAGATCGCAAAGCTAAGCCTGCTGTATCCGGCCGGCGAGGTCTCGCTGGAGCAGGTCCACGACGCCGTCATGAACGTCGCCCGCTACGACGTCTTTCAGCTTCCGGTCGCCATGGTCGCGGGCGACGCCGCCCGGGTCGGAAAAACAATGGCCGGCCTGCGCGCCGAGGGCGAAGCCATCCCGCTCGTTCTCTGGGCGATCACCGAGGAACTGCGGACGCTGCTTCGGGTCAAGTCGCAGGTGGACGCCGGACGTCCGTTTGCGATGGCCGCACGCGAAAATCGGGTTTGGGGACCGCGCGAAAGGCTGGTCGAGCGCGCACTCGGGCGACTCGACGTCGAGCGCCTCGGTCGGGCGCTCGCGCGCGCCGCCGATGTCGATCGGCTCGCCAAGGGACTGCGCGCGCCGCGCGCGGACAGTGACCCATGGCTAGAATTGACCGAAATCGCACTGGACGTTGCTCGCTGAGGACGTCGCACACTGACATCATGGCGGCCACGGACGCCTTGAGGATCCCTTGAACGCTCCGAACGACACTCGACTCGCGTCGCAAGCCCCTGCCGGCAAGCGCACCATGGATCGCGTTCAGTCCGAATTCGGCGGCGATCTGGCCGCCTACATGGCGCATGTCGGTCACACTGCACGCAGCGTCGCGGCCATGATGGCCGCGGCAGGTACGGCGCAGCGCAATGCAGCGCTCATCGAGCTTGCGCGTTGCCTGCGGACCGAGCGCGCCACGTTGCTCGCCGCGAATGCACGCGATGTGGAGCGCGCGCAGGCAGACGGTCTGGCCGCGGCCATGGTCGATCGGCTGATCCTGGACGACCAGGCCATCGAGCAGATGGCCGACGGTGTCGAGCAGGTCGCCCGTTTGCCGGACCCGATCGGCGAAATCCTCGACGTGCGCCCGCAACCGAGCGGCATCCGCGTGGGACGCATGCGCGTGCCCCTCGGGGTCATCGGCATCATCTATGAGAGCCGGCCCAATGTGACCGTCGATGCGGCGGCGCTGTGCATCAAGAGCGGCAACGCAACGATCCTGCGCGGCGGTTCCGAAGCGATCGAGAGCAACCGTCAGCTTGCGCGTCTGATCGGCGCCGCGCTCTCGGCCGTGGGGCTGCCCGACGACGCTGTGCAACTCGTGGACACCACGGACCGCAACGCCGTCGGCCTGCTGGTATCGATGCCGGAGTACGTGGACATCATCGTGCCGCGCGGCGGCAAGGGGCTGATCGAGCGGCTGATGCGCGACAGCAGGGTGCCGATGATCAAGCACCTCGATGGCATCTGCCATGTCTACATCGATGCCGCGGCCGACCCTGCTATGGCGATCCGCATCGCGGACAACGCCAAGACCCAGCGCTATGGCACCTGCAACACCATGGAAACACTGCTGGTCGCACAACCGATCGCCGCCGATGTGCTGCCAGCGCTCGGACGCATCTACGCTGACAAAGGCGTCGAACTGCGCGGCGATCCAGCCAGCTGCGCGCTGCTGTCTGGCGCCGGACTCGCCTGCGACGCGGCCACCGAAGACGACTGGCGCACTGAGTACCTTGCGCCGATCGTGTCGATCCGGGTGGTTTCCGGACTTGCCGATGCCATCGGCCATATCAATACCTATGGCAGCAAGCACACCGATGCGATCGTCACGCAGGACCACGCGGCGGCGATGCGCTTCCTGCGCGAAGTCGACTCCGCTTCAGTGATGGTGAATGCTTCGACGCGCTTTGCCGACGGGTTCGAGTACGGCCTCGGCGCAGAGATCGGCATCAGCAACGACAAGCTGCATGCGCGCGGGCCGGTCGGACTCGAGGGGCTGACGTCGCTCAAGTACGTCGTGTTCGGGCAGGGCGAGATACGCCGCTGAGCGGCCCCCCACGCAGCGCACGATGAATTCCGACGTTGGCCCGAGTAACAGCGCCTGGAACTCATCGTCGCCGACTGGGGATCTTCCATGATCTACCGCATATCCGAGCCAACCCGCCGGTCGCGCACGGGCCGGTGTTGTGGCGCGGATACGGGTCGGAAAGAATGTGACCGTGATGCATGCCAAGATTGATGCTGTGCTTGGCCCGGTGGTCCATCAAGCCTACTGTGCGATCCTGTATCCGTGTGCTTCGAACGTCGGCAATGCGCGGTCTTGCGTGTCGTTTCGCAGGTTCCATGAGCGACTCGTGCTCATGCTGTTCCCGATCGCGTTTGCCGCCGGTAAACCCTTTCGAGTGAGTTCCGTTAGCTAGCCATGTCCGTCGCCGTCGACTACTACATGACGCCCGTTTCCCCGTTCACTTACATGGGGCACGAGCGTCTGCGCCAGATCTGCCGGCAGCACGGCGCCCAGATCAACCTGCGGGTGATGGATCTTGGCAAGGTCTTCCCGGCATCGGGCGGCCTGGCACTGAAGGATCGTCCACCGCAGCGACGTGCGTACCGCATGATGGAATTGAAACGCTGGCGCGACTTTCTGGCGCTTCCGCTCAATCTCGAGCCGAAATTCTTCCCGGTCCCGGCCGAAGCGGCTGCCACGCTGATCCTCGCCGTGCTCGCGCGCCACGGCGTCGAGTCCGCGCTCGACATTGCCGGCGACTGCCTGCGCGCCATCTGGGCCGAGGACCGAGACATTTCCGCACGCACGACGCTGCAGGAGATCGTCGCGGCGCGCGGGCTTGACGCCGAAGCGTTGCTGGCGCACGCCACATCCGCGGAAGTCGCGGCAAGGTATGTCATGCACTCGCAGGAAGCGATCGCACGCGGCGTGTTCGGGTCACCGACCTACGTGCTGCGGGACGAACTGTTCTGGGGCCAGGACCGGCTCGACTTCCTGGATCGCGCGCTCGCTCGCGCCTGATGCTCCGTCCGCGCTGGCGCGAGCCGCTGCGCACTCCGCGCCGATGACTGCCCGCCTCGACACCTACTTTGCCGTCTGCCCGCGCGGTCTCGAAGCGGCGCTGGGCGACGAACTCGAAGCCCTGGGCGCCCAGTCCGTTCGCCAGGACAGCGGCGGCGTCGCATTTTCCGCGACGCGTGAGACCGGCTACGCGGCCAACCTGCATTCGCGCATCGCCAGTCGCATCCTGTGGCAGGTCGGCCGCCGTGGCTATACCAACGAGCAGCACCTGTACGACGCCACGCAGGAAGTGCGCTGGCAGGACCTGATGTCCGCGCAGCAGACCCTGCGCGTCGACGTCAACGCATCTCGCTCGCCGCTCGCCAGCCTGGAATTCGCGATGCTGCGGATCAAGGATGGCATCGTCGATCGGCTGCGCGACCTGACCGGCGCGCGTCCATCGATCGATCGCACCGCTCCCGACGTGCGCGTGTTCGCCTACCTCGATCAGCGCACCGTCACGCTCTATGTCGACCTGTCAGGTGAGCCGCTCTTCAAGCGGGGATGGCGTGCCGACAAGGGCGAAGCACCGCTGAAGGAAAATCTCGCCGCCGGATTGCTCGCCTTGTCCGGCTGGACGCCGGAGGTGCCGCTGCTGGACCCGTTCTGCGGCAGCGGCACGATTGTCATCGAGGCCGCCACCATCGCCGCCCGGCGGGCACCCGGACTGGCCCGGTCGTTTGCGTTCGAGCGGCTCGGTAACTTCGACCGCGCCGCGTGGCGCCGCCTGCGCGACCGAGCCCAGGGCGCGGTGAACGATGCGGTGCCCGCCGTGATCGTCGGCTCGGATATTTCGACTCGCGTGGTCGAGCAGGCACGCACCAACGCAGGACTTGCCGGTCTCGATGCCCTACTCGCCGGCGGCCACCTGCGGCTGGAGACGCGTGATGCCCGTCAGGCCGAGCCTCCGGCGGAGCACGGGATGATCATTTCCAACCCGCCCTATGGCGAACAAAGCGCTCCGCGCTCCGCCACTGTGCCGAAAATGATGGGCGAAATCGGCGATCGACTCAAGGCTGCCTTCCCCGGCTGGCACGCCTGGTTCCTCACCTCCGACCGCAACCTGCCGCGCCAGATGCGCCTGGCCGAAACCCGCAAGCCGGTGCTCTACAACGGGGCGCTCGAGTGCCGGTTCTTCCGGTTCGAGGTAGTGGGTGGGCAGTATCGGCCACGAGCCAGCATCCTTGGAAGCGACCTCTCGCACGACGAACACGGCGATCCTTCGTGAACACCGCCGCCCCGCTGTGCCGCCGGGTCGCGCGATCCGCTAGCGGCGCAGGTGACACGCCACCCAGTGCCCGTCGCTGCTGCGTTCCAGAGCCGGCACCTCGCTCGCGCACAGTGGCAACTGGCGAATGGGACAGCGGGTGTGGAACGGACAGCCAGATGGCGGGTGGATCGGACTGGGCACGTCACCCTGCAGCATGATGCGCTTGCGCTTGACCTTCGGGTCCGGAATCGGCACCGCGGACAGCAGCGCCTCGGTGTACGGGTGCAGCGGACTGGTGTAGAGGTCGCGCGCCAGCGCGATCTCGACGATGCGGCCGAGGTACATCACCGCCACGCGGTCACTGATGTGCTCCACCACAGAAAGGTCGTGCGCGATGAAGATGTAGGTCAGGCTGAACTTGGCCTGCAGGTCTTCGAGCAGATTGATGACCTGTGCCTGGATCGACACGTCTAGCGCCGATACCGCTTCATCGCAGACCACGAGCCTGGGGCTCACCGCCAGCGCACGCGCGATGCCGATCCGTTGGCGCTGGCCCCCGGAAAACTCGTGCGGGTACCGCCGCATGTGATCGGCGGACAGTCCGACGGTCTCGAGCAGTTGCACGATACGGTCTTCGTATTCGCGCGCGGTTCTGGTGAGCTTGTGGATGGTCAGCGCCTCTCCGACGATGGCACCCACCGTCATCCGCGGGTTGAGGCTGGCGTACGGGTCCTGAAAGATGATCTGCATGTCGCGCGCCAGCGCGCGCAGTTCTTCCTTGCCTGCGGCGATGACGTTCCTGCTCTCGAACCACACTTCGCCCGCGGTGGGCTCGATCAGCCGCAGGATGCAGCGGCCCGTGGTGCTCTTGCCGCAGCCCGACTCGCCCACCACGCCGAGCGTTTCGCCCGCAGCAAGTTCGAAGCTCACGCCGTCCACCGCGCGCACGCGGTCGATCTCGCGACTGAACAGCCCGCCCTTGAGCGGGAAATGCTTGACCAGGTCCTTGACCCTCAGCAGCGGTTCCGTCATGCGGCTGCGCTCGGAAGAATGCACGCCACCTTGTGCCCCGGTACCACTTCGCGCAGTGGCGGCGTCGAAGTCGTGCATTCCGGCATCACGAACCTGCATCGCGCCGCGAAACGACAACCTTCGGGCGGCGCGATGAGCCTGGGTACCGTACCGGAGATGGCCTCCAGCCGTACCTTGTGCGTGGCCGCGACGTCGATGCGCGGGATGCTGCGGATCAGCCCCTGCGTATAGGGGTGCCGAGGTCGCGCGAAAAGTTCTTCCACCGACGCCTCTTCGACGACCTTGCCGGCGTACATGACGACCACGCGTTGCGCCGTCTCGGCCACCACCCCCATGGCGTGGGTAATCAGCATCACGGCCATGCCCAGGCGCGACTTGAGTTCAAGTACCAGGTCGAGGATCTGAGCCTGAATGGTTACGTCCAGCGCAGTCGTCGGTTCGTCGGCGATCAGCAACTTGGGGTTGCATGCCAGCGCGATGGCGATCATCACGCGCTGGCGCATGCCACCGGAAAACTGGTGCGGGTAGTCGCGCACACGGCGCTCAGGCGTCGGTATGCGCACGAGGCGCAGCATCTCCACGGCCCGGTCCATCGCGTCCTTCCTGGACAGGCCTTCGTGCAGACGCAGGCTCTCGGCGATCTGCTCACCTACGCTGTAGACCGGGTTGAGCGAGGTCATCGGTTCCTGGAAGATGATCGCGATGTCCTTCGCACGGATCTTGCGCATCTCGTCGGCCGACAGCGGCACCAGGTCGCGTCCCTGCCAGAGGACCTGACCGGCGACGATCTTTCCGGGCGGCATCTGGATGAGCTTGAGCACGGTCATCGCAGTGACCGTCTTGCCGCAGCCCGATTCGCCCACCACGCCCACGGTTTCGCCTGCGTCGATGGCGATGTCGACACCATCCACCGCGTGCAGCCAGCCGTCGTCGGTCTTGAAGTGGGTCTTCAGCCCCTTGATCTCGAGCAACGCCATCACATCACCTTGCGCGGGTCGAGTGCGTCGCGCAGACCGTCGCCGACGAAATTGATCGTCAGCACGGTAAGGAAGATCGCCAGTCCCGGGGCCAGTGCCCAGTGAGGCGCGATGTCGAGGTAGTCCTTGCTGTCGAACAGTATGCGGCCCCAGGTGGGAATGTCGGGCGGGAAGCCCAGCCCCAGAAACGAGAGCGTGCTCTCGGCGATGATCGCAGCGGCCACGTCGATGGTGCCGGCGACGATCACCGGCCCCAGCGAGTTGGGCAGGATATGGCGCACGACCTGGCGCGGCACGCTGGCTCCGAGCGCACGCGCGGCCTCAACAAATTCCTTCTCGCGCAGGCTGAAGAACTGCGCCCGCACCAGCCGCGCCACCGGCATCCAGCGGAAGCCGCCGATCACCAGAACGATGAGCAGAAACACGCCCACCTCGGTGCCGAATACGGCCTTCAGCGAATCGCGGAACAGGTAAATCAGCAGCAGCAGTAGCGGCAGTTGTGGCAGCGACAGGAAGAGATCGGTGAGCCACATCAGCGCGGTGTCGACCCAGCCGCGCGAGATGCCGGCGATGGCGCCGATGAGGACCCCGACGAAGATGGCCATCATCATGGCTGCAAGACCCACGGCGATCGAGATGCGTCCGCCGTACAGGATGCGCGCGAGGATGTCCTGCCCGAGATCGTCGGTGCCCAGCGGGTGCTTGAACGAGGGCCTCGTCAGGCGCGCGCTGAAGTCGATGTCGTTGATCGCCACGTTCCATAGCAGCGGCCCAAAGACCACAGCCGTCACCATCAGTCCCAGAACGACGAGACTTGCCACCGCCATCTTGTGCCTGCGGAAGCGCCGCCAGGCCTCGTGCCAGGGCGAGGTGGCGGAGCGCGGCCGCACGACAGCGCCGCTATCGATAGCTGATGCGGGGGTCGAGCCAGCCATAGAGCAGGTCTGCGATCAGGTTGAAGAGGATCACGAGGCAACTGAAGACGAAGGCCACGGCCATGATCACCGGCGTGTCGTTGCGCAGGATGGCATCGATCAGCAGAGAGCCGATGCCGGGTATACGGAAGATCTGCTCGGTAACGATGGCGCCGCCGAACACTGCCGGCATCTGCAGCGCCACCAGCGTCACCACCGGGATCAGCGCATTGCGCACCACGTGCTTCATGATCACCACGCGTTCGGGCAGGCCCTTGCTGCGAGCGGTGGTGACGTAGTCGAGTCGAATCACGTCCAGCGCGGCCGAGCGCACATAGCGCGTCCAGCTCGCGCCCTGGAACAGGCCCAGAACCGTCACTGGCATGATCGCCTGCAGGATGTGCGCGCGCCACCAAGGCCAGCCGCTGCCGGCGATGTCGGCGCGATAGACGAAGGGCAACCAGTCGAGCGTGATCGAGAACAGCAGGATCAGCAGCAGGCCGGTGAAGAAGGTCGGCAACGAGAAGCCGATGAAGGCCAGCGTGCTGGCAATGCGGTCGAACCACGAGTAGGGCCGCACGGCGGACATGATGCCCACCGGCAGCGCGATCAGCAGCGCCAGCACCTGCGAGGCGCCGATTACCGCCAGTGTGATCGGCACGCGTCCGCAGGATGAGTGTGTCGACGTCGACGCGGCTGATGAACGAGTAGCCCCAGTCGCCTTGCAGCATGGCCCCGAGCCAGTGAAAGTAGCGCTGCCAGACCGGGTCATCCAGCCCGAACTTGGCGCGCAGCATCAGCTTGACCTCGGCCGGCACGTTCGGATTGTTGGCCAGCTCCTCGAACGGGTCGCCCGGCGCGAGCGCAAGCACGGTGAACAGCACGACGCTGATGCCCAGCAGGCTGGGCAGCGCGATCAGCAGCCGCCGCAGGAGGTAGGAGCCCAACGCCGGTCTGTCCGGTCGGCCCGGTTAGCGGTCGATCAGGCTTCGCGGTACCAGTTTTGCAGACCGGAAAAGTCCAGATCCCACCCTGTCAGAGGCGCGGCCAGCTTCAGGTTCGAGCCGCGCACGCGTGGCCGGCTGATGAGCGGGATCACTGCGTTGTCCTTGACCACCAGGTCATTCAGCCGAATGAACAAGGCCGCACGCTTGACCGGGTCGAGTTCGATCTTCGGCCGCCGCGTAAGTCTTGTCGTACTCCGGGTTGACGTAGCGCGCGATGTTGCGACCCTGCCACTTGTTGGCCCTGGAGGAGATCTCCCTGGTCAGGTACTGGTCCATGAAGCGCTCGGCGTCGGGCTGCGTCATCGTCGTGGTGTACATCTGCATGTCGCACCAGAACTTCTGGTAAGTGTCCGGGTTGGCGACATCGGACGAGAAGAACACCGATGCCGTCACGGACTTCAGCTCGAGGTCGATGCCGGCCTTCTGCGCCGCCTGCTTGATGACGGCCTGTTCCTTCTGACGCAGCGCGTTGACGGACGTCTGGTAGACGAACTTCATCTTCTTGCCGCCCTTTTCGCGCACGCCATCGGCACCTTTCTTCCAGCCCGCGGCGTCGAGCAGCGCATTGGCCTTGTCAATGTTGAACTCGAACCTGGTGTTCGGGCTGCGGAAGCGCGGCGGGTTGTTCAGGAAGTTGGAGGTCGCGATGCCGGTGCGTCCGTAGATGAACTCCTGGATGCCCTTGCGGTCGGCCAGCAGCGCCATCGCCTCGCGCACCGCGGGGTCACTAAACGCAAAATGCTTGGACTTGATGCTGGCGCGCTCGCCGTCGACTTCGGTCCAAGGGTCGGTCGGGTTGAGCTGGATGAATTCGACATCGCCACTCTGCACGACGTAGGCCCGGCCCTTGCCACCTTCTTCCATGCGCTTGAGCACTTCGTCCTCGACCTGCAGGTTCCAGGCGTAGTCGTACTCGCCTGTCTGCAGCACCGCGCGCGCCGCCGAAACGGCGTCACCACCGCCCTTCATCTCGATCGTGTCGAAGAAGGGCCGGTTCGGCATGTGGTAGCTGGTGTTGATCTCGCCGCGCACCATGTCGCCCGGCTTGAAGTCGACAAACTTGTAGGGTCCGGTGCCTACCGGCTTCAGGTTGGTCGGCGCGTCGCGCGACTTGGCGCCGACATAGGCAGCAAACAAGTGCTTCGGGATGATCATGCCTTCGGCCGCGCAGAACGCCGTGGCCCAGAACGGCGTGGGCTTCGGAAACGTGACGCGGATCGTGTGCGAGTCGATCTTCTCGACCGTGACGTCTTTGTAAACACCGCTGGTCACCGCCGAGGTGGCCGGGTCGCGCACATACTCCCAGTTGAAGACGCAATCGTCGGCCGTGAATGGCTGCCCGTCGTGCCAGGTGACGCCGCGCTTCAGCTTCCAGGTGACCGTCTTGCCGTCGGCGGAAAGTCCGCCGTTCTCGCGGCTCGGAATCTCCGCCGCCAGGATCGGCAATAGGTTGCCATCGGCGTCCCAGCTGCCGAGCGGCTCGTAGAAGATGCGCGATCCTTCCTGATCTTTCGTCCCGCCGGCGAAGTGCGGATTCAGCAGCGTGGCGCCCTGCCACCAAAGCACCTTCAGCGCGCCGCCGCCGCCACGCTTGGTGGGCTTGTAGGTGAAAGGTGCCTGGGCCTGGGCCAGGCCCGAATGCATCAGCATCGAGGCTGCCATCGGGGCCGTCAGGCCGAGCGACACCATCTGGCCGATGAATTGGCGGCGCGGGAGCCGGCCTTCGCGGACGTCCTCGATCAGGTGGCGCAGGTCATGTTCTTGCATAGGAGTCTTCCTTGATCCATGGTGAACGTAGGATGGCCCGGTTCCACCCGGCGCGCAAGGTGCGTCTCGGCCGTCGGCCCCGGCGTGTCTGTCCGCTTGCCCAGAATCGGCTCTGCACGACAGAAATTGCCGCCCAGCCGACTACCGACTTGCCACTTCCGTTGACGTGCATGCGCGGTGAACCCGCGGCCAAGGGGCGGTTCCGCCATGAGGGCGCCGCCGGCGGCCGCCTGCGCCTGGAGACCCGTGATGCTCGTCAGGCCGAGCCTCCGGCGGAGCACGGGATGATCATTTCCAACCCGCCCTATGGCGAACAAAGCGCTCCGCGCTCCGCCACTGTGCCGAAAATGATGGGCGAAATCGGCGATCGACTCAAGGCTGTCTTCCCCGGCTGGCACGCCTGGTTCCTCACCTCCGACCGCAACCTGCCGCGCCAGATGCGCCTGGCCGAAACCCGCAAGCCGGTGCTCTACAACGGGGCGCTCGAGTGCCGGTTCTTCCGCTTCGAGCTGGTCGGCGGCAATTATCGGCCGCGCGACGCCATCGCCTGAGAATCCGGCGGCGCCGCGATCAGCTCGGCGGGCGCTGGCGCAGCCCCGGCTGCGGCTGCGCTACATACGGCTTGAAGTCGCCCGCGGTGGCGAACGTCTGTTCGAGCTGCTCGAGCGCCGCAAGCAATTGATGCAGTTCGCGCGCCTGATTGCGGGTGATAGGCAGCTCGCCGTTCCCCGACAACGGCGGCTGCTGCTTGGCGTCGTTGACCTGCGAATGCAGCGGGACGGCGTGATGGCGCTGGTTGATTGCTATCGTGATCGTCCGCAGGCATGAGCGCAACGACGCGAGCAAGGCGCCCGAGCGCACCCAGCGCTGCTCATCCCAGCCGCGGCCGTGCACGAAGCGCGCGATGAAGGCATCGGCCGCGGGCCTGCCGTAGTCGCGCGCCAGGTTTGTGATCTCCGTCGGGGACAGCTTCAAATTGATGCCGGCTTCGTTTTCCTTCAGGAAGATGCGCACCACGCGGTCACGCACGCCAGGCAGCCGGAGCATCGACATGTCGTTCCAGCGCCACGTGGCGAGCCACAGGCTCGACAGGAAGTTCCCTAGTTTCTCCAGCGGGGGAGCGTCGAGTTCCGGGTCCGACGGGTTGCGCATGTCGCCCCGGCCCTGTTTGTGGAACTGCGGCAACCACACACGCTGGTTGTTCTGCACAGTCGAGCGCGTCTGCAGCGTAATGCCGAAGGTCGGCCATTTCGGCACGAACGCATCGAACAGATGGATCGGGAAGTTGCTGCAAAGCCCGCCATCGGAGAACCAGCAGCGCTTAAGCCGGCGTTGGCTCTGCTCCGGCTCGTAGTCGATTGCCCACAGCGGCACCGCCGAAACCAGCAGCGGAAAGCTCAGGCTCAGGCGCGCCGCGACGACGATCGGCAGGCGCTCGACTGGCAGTTCGAGGAACTCTTCCGGTACGTTGACCTTCGGAGGGTCCTCCGGCCCCAGCGGCGCATATGGTTTCGCATAACCAACGATGGCGCGCAACACTGACTGCGGGAAGTAGGGCTCCAGATCCTTGCGCAGGAAGAACAGCCGACCGAGGTCCTGCGCTTCGTCGAGCGGAAACCGATACGGCCGGCCGTGTGCAATGTTGGTGGCATAGACCTGCAGGTTGATCGAGCGGTCGTCCGAGCGTGGCGGCAGCCACGCCGGCGGGAATCCGGGCGCGGTGCGCAGGTCTTCGAAAGTAAGCGGGGCATCGTCAGGCTGGCGCCCCGCGCAGGCCTGTACCAACCGATGCATCGCGACCGTCAGCGGCGCGGCCTCGCCTTCAGGGTCGGGCGCGCCGGTATCGGCCTTGGTGCGCGGGCCGCCGATACACAGGCCGTAGCCATTGGGCACCAGGCCGCCGGTCACGTCGGAGAGCGCGGCCACGGTGACGCCCAACGCCGCCGCGACCACCGCGAGCGTGGCGATCGCGCCGACCGACCCGATGATCGACAGCAGTCCGAGCGTGGTCAGCAGTCCCCCGGCCAGCACGCCGCCGATGCCCAGCGCGATCACCAGCGCGAGCGCAACTCCGAAGAGCAACGCCGCGATTGCAACCCCGGTCCATGCAGCCCTGCGGTATTCGCCAAATGCGGCGCACACCGCTGCGCGTATGCGCACCAGCGAAGAGGTGTGGCCGAGTGTCGCGACGAACACATTGAAGAGCCTGCGCGTGCGCGGCTCGGGACGGAACATCCAGTACAGGAAGGTTTCGTTTTCTGTCGTCCGGGCCAGCAGTTGCGGCAGCCGCGCAAGAGTGCGGAAGCCCTCGAACGAGCCGTGGCGTCGCGCGTATTCGGCCGCCGCCGCGACCGCGGCGGCGAACGCGCCTATGGAACTGCCGCCGATGTTCTTGAAGCGGTAATGCTCAGCCAGCGCGGCCACTGCAGGCGGATACAGAATTCCGCTGGTGATGCCGCCCTCCATGACAAGGTCGCAATAGCGGTCTGGCGGCGCGGTGTCGTCGCCGCTCGGCGGCGCAGGCGCATGGTGCGTGGCAGAAATAGCCGGCGATGCCGCGGCCGGTGCCGGTGCGGCTTGCGAAACGCTGCGCGCCGTGCCGCGCGCGACTGTGCGCGTCGTCCCGCCCGCAAGGCTGTACTGCGCGCTGCCAACTGCAGGTACCAGCGGAGCAGACGCCAGCTCTACCAGCCTGCCGAGCGCGCTCAGGCTCGGATAAAAGGCGTACAGCATGCCGAGCGTCGTCGCAAACGGCGTCATGCCCGAGAGCCGCAGCTCACCGGCGGCGCGCGGAATCGAGAACTGCGCCCGCAGATCGTCGTGGTGACCGACCAGCGGGTCCTTTGCATCGCCACGATCGCCCGGCGCGATCGGCACCTTGTCTACCCACTCGGCCATCACGTGTTCGAACTGGTCTTCGAGGCTCGCGCAGAAGAACAAGCCGAGCAGGCCGCGCGGCGCGGTCGCATTCGTGCCATCGAACTTCGGTCCATACGGCATGCCGCGGCGGAATATCGGGCGGCGCCGCTTGTGCACGGTGGAATCCGCGCGCGGATTGTTGCGTCGGATGTGAGAGCCGAACGGACAGCCTTCGGCGCCCGGATCGGCGGTGAAGTCGAAGTTGTTCAGCGTGTCGCGCGGCCCGGCCGCAGGTTGTGTGGTGACGCCGGGCAACAGCGGTGCGCCGTTGGGCCAGCGGCCGGCGAGCTTGGCTTTCAGATATTCGGCGCTGACGTTCACGCCACGCGCGGCGAGCGCCTGCACCGTGTCGTCGAGATACTTCGCCAGCGCCGCGTCGTCCTGCGCCACCTTGCGGAACGCAGCGAAGCTACCGTTGCGGAAGAACGCCGCCAGTTCGGTCGGCAGCACTGTCGTCCAGCGATCGGTCCCGGCATCGTTCGGATGTCCCAGCAGCAGTTCACCATGGGCGTGACGGTCCTGCGCCGGCTGCGGGTCGACGATCGCCGGCCGCGCAATGCCGTCGCGCAGCCCAAAGTGCGCGGTGCGGATCTTGCCGGCCGCGCCGTCGTCGTCGGCGCTGAGCTGCTTGCCATCGAGAGGCGCGTCCCAGCCGGCCAGTCCGCCGTCGTTTGGCGTCAGCGCGCGCACCGTTTCTGCAGCGCGGTCGAGCGCAGCAGGATCGTCGGAGTGCAGGGAAATCAGCACGTGCGCATGGTCGTGTGCGAACTCGGGCACCCAGTATTCCGCGGCGCTCGCGCCGGTGTCGCCCAGCCGGGCCGCGCGCGCGCGCGCGCCGGCCGCGAATGCCGGCGCGAGTTCCGTGAAGGCGGCGCCGATGCGCGCATCGAGGCCGAGCGCAGCCAATCCGTGCGCGGTGAACCCGATGCTGAGCGCGGTAACCGCACCCGTGCCAGCCAATGGCTGATTTGCCCCGGGCGCGCTGGCCGCGTGCTTGATCCATCCTTGCGCGGCTAGCTTCTGCACAAACTCCACTGCCAGAGCCGGGTCGGCAACGCGCAGCACGAAGTAGCGGCAGCATTCGGTGTCGAAGCCGATCAGAGCCAGGCGTTGGATATCGGCGCGTGGCAGCGGGCTAGTCATGAGGCGCCTCCCCCGGCAGCAGACCAAGCGCGCGCGCCACCGTCAGCCGCGGCAGCGCGCTGTAGAAATAGCCGCCATAGGGCGCGACGTCGTGATGGCGGATCTTCTCGACGAACTCCTTCGGGTGTTCGCGCACCGGCATCGGCGGCGCGCCCTCGATGAATTCGAACAGCACGTCGAACAGCGGCACGTTCAGCGCGAAATGTTCAATGTAGGCATTGAACTCGCCGTCGAATACGGTAAACAGCCCCAGCTGCCGACCGTCATTGAGCAGTATGAAAAAAGCGTGGTGAACGTGGCCGGCACGGCGCAGCGATTCCTCAATCGCCGGCGCGCCGGCGGCGATGATCCGCTTCAGCCGCTCGGCGTTTTCCGCGATCGGTGGCTTCACGTCCATGATCACCGCCAGCGGCTGCTGGCGCAGCATGCGGCCGCGGTCGAACGTCAGCGGATAGCTTTCACAAATCATCGCGCGGTGCTTGACCAGCGGGCGCGGCGCGCCAGTGACGCGATCTATGGACTGCGCCAGATCAGGCAGCAGCAGCACACGTTTCAGCGCATGCGTCAGCAGCGGATACACGATGCCCTGGCCGACGCACTGATGTATCCATGCGGGGTCGCTTGCAACGCCGCCGAAGACCAGGTCGTGCCGATCAGCCGCGCCAAGAGCGAGTACGAGATCCGCGCCATCCGGAATCGGATGCGACGCGCCCTCAGGGTCGGTCCACTGCAGCTGCCGGCCGTCGGCCCGCCGCGGCAAGAATGCGGCCGGCGGATTGCGCGTCAGCGCGGCCATGATCATGTGGCCGAGCGCGCGGTCATCGTCCGCCGCGGCGGCACGCTGTGCGTCGACGATCAGCGGCATCCCGACGTTGTCGCGGCGGTTGAAGAACTCGCTGAGCGCGATGCACATAGCGGCCTGGATGTTGCCCACCGTGCCGGTGATGAGCCCCAGTACGATGACCTTGAGGGTATCGACGTCGTAACCACCATCGTCATCACGCATCTTCTGCAGGATCGGCTTGCCGCAATCCATGCCTTCGCTACCGTCTTGAACGATCGCCTTCTTTCCGGCAAGCAGCTCGTCGAGCCAGCCGGGCAGCGGCGTAACGCCGGGCACCGGCTGTCGCGGCGGCAGTGGTTCTCCAGAGAAGTGCCGGCCGAGAATTTCGAAGCAGAGCTCCCGGTACAGTCGCGCCGCCGTGCCCTGCAACACGCCGTAAGCTTCATCGGGAAGGCCGTAAAGCAGAGCGACATAGCGCAGCGCTACCGCCTCGGCCAGGGCGGCGAGATCGAGGTCACCGTTTCTGTTCTTCAGCGGTAGAACCGCCGCGCGGCGAAATGCGATTTGCGCACAACTTGCCAACTGCGCAGGAGTGAAGTCCAGCAGCTTCAGCGCGTAGGCGCGCTGCGCGTCGTGCACCGCGCCGGCATCGATCGCCAACATGAACTTACCGCCACCGAGCGCCGCGTAGGGCGCAACGCTGAGCGACTTCAGCGCATGCTCGATGTCCGCGGCCGCAGTCACCAGGTAGGCGTCTTCGAGCTTGCCCGGCTGTACGCGTTCGTAAAACGCCAGCGTCTTGAATTTCAGCGTGCTGCGTCGAGCCCTCGCCATTTCGCCGTACAGCGCGAAGCGCTCGGCGTCGTCGTCCAGCCAGCCGGCAAGAAGCTGATTGGCGGCATAGTCGGATGCTTGATCGAACTCACGCAGCTTGTTCATCGGCGCCCTCCCGGCTCCGATCTTCGGCAGCCTATGGTTATTCAGGATGCGCGCGCGGCGGTCAGTCAAGCGAAAGTCACGCCGGTGCCGCCCCGTTGCCGCGCCACCCTACCGAGCAATCAGCATTGCAGAAATGCCGGCTCAAGTCATCAGGAAGATTCGACAATCTGGGCTGCCATCATGGGGGCAGCATCCAGCAAAGCTCAATGATGGAGAACCGCGCCTGTGGCAGCCTCGCCGAGGAGACCGAGGGCACGCCTCAGGTCTGCCGTCTCCAGGCCTCCGGAAATGGCCCGTGCGGCCGGCTCAAGGAGGCGATAGGCGTCGTCTTTCCGGCCAGCTCGCAGCCAGAGTTCTGCCAGGTCGTTTGCTGCGCGCAGCGCGAGCGAGCGCAGCTGCCGCGACTGAGCCACCTGGATGGAATCCAGCAGCCAACTCTCCGCTTCGGCGACCCGATTGGCGGACGATTCCTGGCCCGAAAGGAGCAGACCGCGCAAGCGGCGGATTTCGGCTTCGTAGTACCGCTCGCCATGCGCTTCGACCAATTCAAGCGCGCGCACCAGCACGTTGATGCCCTCGGCGGATCGGCCGGCCAGCGCCAGGCCTTCGGCCTGCATCGCCAGGTAGAACGGCCGCGTGACCACGGCCCCGCTCTGACTCCACATGTGAAATCCGCGCTGCATTTCGTCAACTCCAGTTGCCGGGTCGCCCAACTCGGCCAGGACCCGCCCGTACATCACGCGCGCATGGGCCAGCCAAACGACGAAGCCCGAGTCCTCGCAGATCCGGATCGCGCTCTCGGCCCAGGCTTTCGCGGCATCGAACTCGCCGCGGAAGTAGTGAACCGTCGTGCGGAAACCATACGCCTCGCCCATGCTGAATTTGTGATTCTGCGAGTCTGCCAATGCCACCACTTTGATCGCACGTTCCAGCGCACGATCCGGGTAGCCCAGTTCCCACAGGCCCCAGGCCGAGTAACAGAGGCACATCACGCGCGGATCCTGCAGCGCGCTCGGCCGGTGCTCGAGGCCCTCGTAGGACTCGAGGCACGCATCCATGTGATCGACCGCCGCGGCGACGTCGCCCCGGTGAAACAGGATGTTCGCCACTGCCCAGCGCGCCTGCAAACGCGGCATCGGGTCGACTGAGTGCGCGACCAGTTCGGTCGCCGCGCGCGCGAACTTCTCGGCCTCGGCGAAATCGCCGCGCATGAAATGGAATCCTTCCAGCCCCAGATGCACCTTGCTGAGAGCGGTGTTATCACCGAGCTGAGAGGCGATCGCAAGCGCATGCCGGTATACGCCCTCGACCTGGTCTGACCCGTAGCCCTCGGAGGCGACCAAGCGCGATGCGAGCAGGAGCAGCAGGCGCAATTGGGTACGGTCGCGCTCGTCGCCCGCGACAACGCGCGGCACCAGCGCAAGCGCGCTCTTGACATGACTGATGGCTTCGTCGTTTGCCCAACGCGACGCCGCACGCCGGGCGGCCAGTTCCCAGTACTGCAGCGCCTTGGCCTCAAGTCGCGCTTCGGCGAAGTGGTAGGCGAGCAGTTCCGGCTGGCTGTCAGCCAGCCCAGGAAACTCTTGCGCGATCACTTCGGCGATAGCGCAATGCAGGAGCGCGCGGTCACGCTCCCAAAGGCTCTGGTATGCGGCTTCGCGCACGAGGGCATGTTTGAAGTAGTAGAGCCGATCCGGCAAATTGCCCTTCTCGACTAACATGCCCGAGGCCACAAGCACCTCGATCCGATCGCGCAGATCGTCGACGCGGATCGGGGCGCGGCGATGTGCCAGCACCGCCTCAAGCAGCGCCAGGGGAAATTCCCGGCCGATGGTCGCCCCGATCTGCGCAATCTGCCGGGCCGGACCGAGACGGTCGAGCCGCACCATCAACAGGTCCTGAAGCGTCGCGGGAATCGCGAGCCTGGCGGTCGCCTCTGCGGCTGCCGCACCTGGCCCGTCGTCGATCACCATGCGCGTCGATTCCTCGATGAAGAGCGGAACCCCGTCGCCCCTCGCGGCCAGCGCGCGCACCGTCTCGTTCGGCAAACTCACGTCGCCGCTGGCCGCCCTGACCATCAAGCGCGCCTGCTCCGGTCCCAACCCACGTAGTTCGACGCGCGTCGCGGCCGACGGCAACTCCATCACGCGCACGGCATCCGACCGCACGGTCAGCAGGACGAGCAGCGGAACTGACCCCGCATGGGCAATCAGCCGGCCGACCAGTTCGCGCGAGGATGGATCAATCCAGTTCACGTCCTCGACGATCACGCAGGTTGGGTCCGCCATCGCGATCTGCGCGATCCAGCCCACCAGCACATCGAGCGTGCGCTCGCGCTGCCTCTCCGAGGAGTACGCCAACGCGCCGATTTCCTCATGGCCCGGCAACGACAGGAGGCGGGCGATCAAACTCGAGGCGTCGTCACCACAATCGACCCTTGCGATGCCGCGCTCCAGCTTCGCCAGCTTCTGTTCCGGCGTATCGCGCTCCTGCAGGTCGAGCGCCCGGCGCAGGTAGTCGATGACCGGGTGGAAGGTGCTGTTCGAGTGGTCCGGCGCGCAGCGGAATTCCATGACGTTGCGCCCTTCACTCTCGACCTTGTGCCGGAATTCGCGAACCAGCCTCGACTTGCCGATTCCGGCATCCCCGATGACCAGCACCACATGCAGGTGGCCGGCCGACGAGTCGATCCACTGCTGGCGCAGCAAGAGCAGTTCCTGTTCACGCCCGACAAAGGGGGTCAATCCCGGCCCATGGTCGACGCGTTCCACCTCTCGACTGAGCTCGCCCACCACGCGATACATCCCGCCCGGATGTTCGATGCCCTTGAGCTCGGGCGCCGCCTCGATCAGTTCAAAGCGGAAGCGGCTCTTCGCAAGCTGTCGGGTCGCCTCCGCGACGACAATGCTCGCCGGCTGGGCTCGCGCTTGCAGGCGAGCAGCATGGTGGATTGTCACGCCGACCGGTTGATTGCCGTGTATAGCGACCTTGCCGGTGCTGATGCCGACACGCAACCTGATGCCAAGCAGTGACGCCGCATCGACGAGCTCCAGCGCCGCCTGCACGCAACGCATCGCTGAGTCCTCGGCAGCAACCGGAAAGCCGAAGTAGCACATGACGCCGTCGTCGCCCTGGGCGTCGTCGGCAACGCCACGATGCGACGCCACGATCGCCGCGCAGCGCTGGTGGCAGGATGCAAGCAGTTCACTGTAGGACTCGGCACCCAGCGATGCGAGCAGTCGTGTCGAGTCCGCGATGTCGTATGAGAGGGCGGAGACCTGGCGATAACTGTCTTCGCCGCGCATGGGGTCGCTGGTGCGGCGCAACACCCGAAAGCCATCACCATAGAGCAACGGAATTGCTCCCCACCGTCCGGGGTCTGTCGCTTGCCGCACGGCTTCGGCCAGGGTCATGCCGTCGGCAACACCCTGCAGCAGTGCCATCTCGAGCCCGACGTCGTCAAACTCTGCGGGATCAAATGTGATCACGCTGGAGCCGCCGCCGGCGACCCTAGCCAGGACGTCGGCGACAACGCGCCGGGGCGGGCATGCCGCGGCGGTGTTGAGGATGATCAGCGGAGGAAGGCGATCCTGTCGGATGAGATCGCTGCACTCTGCACCCCACCAGCACACGACATCGCATTGCCCAATACGGCGCTGGAAAAGGCCGACGTCGACCTCATCACGCGGCACGATCTCCAGATCGACGCCATCGGCCGACGCGCAAGCGCTCCTGAGGGCAGAGAGTCCGCCGCTTGTATCACAGGATTCGGCGGCGACAACCAGCACACGCAGTGATCCGTCGCTGCGCGGCTCGGGGCAGCACTGCTCCGATTCGTCACGATCAGCGAGGATCCGTCGGGCAACGGCGAACTTCTCGCCGAGACAGGCCCGGCCGTCGAACGCACGCTCCCAGGGGATGGCGATCAGCTCATCGTCCAGCATGAGCCGCAGCTGCCGCGGGGGCGATCCAGAAAGAAAATCGCGGATCGACGGGGGAAACAGCGCCCAGAAGCGGCCGCCCGAGCGGCGGGCCTCGTCCGGACTGAGGTCAGCGTTGCTGCGGTCTTGAGCAGCGGCAATGAAGCGGTCGAACTGGTCGGCCGAGAACGGCGTCGACCCACCGCGGGCGACCTGGTAGCCGTCGGTCAGAGTCATCGACAGCTGGTCGCCACCGCGCAGAACGACCAGAGCGATCGGACGAACGTCTGCGAGACCCATGTGGTTTGGGAACTGGTCGATCCTGTTGGGTGACCCGTCACCGACGACCGTCCGGATCAGCGAGCACTGTACTCCGGCGACACAAGGAAAAAAGAGGGGGGCGACACGCCGGGGTCAGTGCGGGACGGAGCCGGCCTTCACGCCGATGTGGCGCATGCCGGACTGCGCATGCCGAATTTCCACACTTGTTGGCCACCATAACGACGCAGAATCGAGCGATCGATTTCAAGGAGGAGCATCCGTGTCGCTGTCCGTGTCGGCGGACTCAACCGCCAGTCGCCCAAGTCGCGGTCGGTCATTGGCAACACTCGCACCGAGCGCGAACGAGTCGCTGGCCGCATGCCGGCTTACTTGCGTCGACGAACCCGTGCGTGTGGTGCGCACGGTGCTAGTGGTCGATGTGGTCGAGTCGGTGCGCCTGATGCAGGAAGACGAGGCGGGAACCATCAGGCGCTGGTGTGCATTCGTCGATCACGTCGCGAATCGGTTGCTGCCAGGTACCGACGGCCGCCTTGTCAAGAGCCTGGGCGACGGCCTGATGCTCGAATTCCTGCACGTCGGAGCCGCCGTCAGCCTGGCCTTCGCCATGCAAGAGGCAATCGGGGAATCAAACACCGCCCTGCCGGCCAGCCGCCGACTGCACTTGCGCATCGGCATCCATGTCAGCCTACTGACAGCAGACGCGCGCGACGTCTACGGCCATGGGGTCAATCTCGCGGCCCGGCTGACTACTCTTGCCGGACCCGACGAAATCGTCGTCTCCGGTGACGTGCGCGATCAGCTCACACCGGCGCTCGACGCGGAAGTCGAGGACCTCGGCGATTGCTATGTCAAGCATGTGCATCATCCGGTCCGCGCATTCCGCCTCGGCGCACCGGGCGCTCAGCCGATCATAGAGTGCGGCAGCCTTGCCGAGGACTTGCGCGCGACGATTGCAGTCATTCCGTTCCGGCCGCGTTCGCTCGGAGGTGCTGACGATGTCCTCGGCCAGTTGCTGGCCGACGAAGTCATTTCGGCGCTGTCGCGATCGTCGGAAGTCAACGTCGTGTCGAGGCTGTCGACCTCGGCCTTCCAGGGCCGGGAGTTGAAACTCGACGATGTCAGCGCGCATCTGCGCGCCGACTACGTTGTTTCCGGCTCCTATCACGTCGATGGGGATCGCGTGATGCTGAAGGCTGAGATGGCGGAAACGCGCACGATGCAGGTCGTCTGGAGCCAGGCGCTACGGGGCAGCGTCAGCGGCATCGTGGCCGGCGACGACCCGCTGGCCAACCACGTGGTATCCCAGGCCTGCTCGGCGATGATGGTCCGTGAACTGCAGCATTCGCAGGGGCAGGCGCCGCAAAGCCTGAAGAGCCGCACGCTGCTGTTGAGCAGCATTACGCTGATGCATCGCATTTCGCCGCTTGCCTTCGAACGGTCACAGCAGTTGCTGCGGGCACTGATCGAACGCACTCCCCGCCTGGCGGCGCCCTACGCCTGGCTCGCCAAGTGGCACGTGCTGCGCGTGACGCAGGGCTGGTCGGTTGATGCGCAGGGCGACGGCAAATCCGCGCTCGACAACACCAAGCGCGCGCTCGACCGCGATGCCACCTCGTCCCTGGCGATGACGGTCGAGGGCCAGGTGAACACCTACATCCTTAAGCGGCTCGACGTCGCCGAGCAGATGTATGCGCAGGCGCTCCAGTCCAATCCCAACGACTCGCTCGCCTGGCTGCTCAAGGGCACGCTGCATGCATTCCGTGACGAGGGCAAGGAAGCAGTGCGGCACACGCGGCACGCACTCAGACTGTCGCCGCTCGATCCGCTGAAGTACTACTTCGACTCGCTCGCCGCCACGGCCGAACTGTCCGCCGGCAACGATGCACGGGCATTGCAGCTCGCCTCGCGCTCCCTGCGCCTGAACCGGACCCATGCTTCCACGCTGCGTGTCCTGATCACCAGTTTGTGTCGCCTGGGTCGGCTCGAAGACGCGCGTCGACATGTGGCCCAGCTGCTGTCGCTCGAGCCCAATTTCAGCGTCGGCCGATACATGGAGCGCTCGCCGGGCGCACCTTACAGACTGGGCCATGCTGTCGCCTCGGCCCTTGCGGACGCGGGCGTACCGATGCAAGCTTGATGGCAACGAGGAAACCGCCCGAAAGGAACATCAATGAGCCTGCTTGAAGGCGCAGAGGGTGCGGAAGGCGCTGAAGGAGCTGAGGGCGCAGAGGGTGCGGAGGGAGCAGAAGGAGCGGAAGGCGCCGGCAGGTTCTCGACCGGGTCACGCTTTGTTAACCCCCATGTCCTCAATGCGCACCGCGACGGAATCGCAGGGCCGTGGGCCGGCACCAGCGCGGGAACGGCGTGGGAGTCCAGCGAACTGGGAGTCGGAGTCGCCGCCAACCTCAAACGCTGGGATCCGAGGATCCGCCGGTTCGTCTTCGAATCGGAACTGCTGAACTCGCTGTACTTCGCCGTTGACATTGCTCCCTCAGGCACGGGAGGCGCTCAGCAGTGGGGCACGCTGTGGGCCTTTAAGGAGTCCGGCGATGCGACCGGACAGGTCGCGCCCAGTGGAACATGGACCCCGCTCGTCAGGATGACGCGTCCCGATCCCGAGGTACTCAAGGCGCAGCTCAAGCTCGTCAACGGCTATGCCGACCTCCGCGGCGATCGGGCGAACGAGATACTGGCGCAGATGTCGCCGCAGTATGCGTTCTGGGGATCGGTGGTCCCGCTGTATCGGGCGCGGCATCAGCGAACACTCGAAGTGATCAGCATCGTCCTGCGGCTCGCGAAATATGCGGAGATGAACTTCAAACACGCGATGTGCGTCCGCCGCCCGCACGAATACTCGCCGCAGATCCAGCCGATGATCCAGACGCCGATCCACGGCTCGTTGCCGAGCGGACACAGTACCGAAGCGCATGCGGTGGCCCGCGTACTGTATGAACTGGTCCGCATTACCGGCGCAAACGCCGCAGCCGAGCAGCTGCTGCGCGAACTGCTGTTGCGTCAGGCGGCACGCATCGCCATCAACCGCACGGTTGCGGGTGTCCACTATCCGGTGGACAGTCTCGCCGGTCAGATGCTTGGCCTCAGTGTGGCCGAATACATCCTTGCCCGCTTTAAGACTCCCGGCACCATCACGACAGTCGACGGCTGGGAGTTCGATGGATCGCAAGCGGCTCTGTCGAGCGCGGACTTCACGGGAAGCGAACTAGTCAATCCCGCGACGGGCAAGCGACAGTCACAGGTCTACGCACAGCCGATCGGTGGCATTGCCGCACCGGTCACCTCGAGCGTCAACGGCTCCGCCAATTTGTATTGGCTGTGGGATCAAGCTGCAGCGGAGTGGTGAAGTGCACGACCCCACGGGACCGTTGGGAAGCAGCCACGAGCCGGCCGGCCGCACAGCGCAGCCCGAGCTGGACTGGGCGATCGCGACGAACTTCACTTACCTGCGCGATGGGGAGTGGCTGACACTGCTCGTGGAGTTCGAGCCCAAGGGTCTTCGAGTCGAAAGCGACGAGACGGACCTGAACGCATTCACGCGCCTTCAGTGGCTCAGCGACGATCCGAGGACGCTGGACGACGCGTTGCGGGTGCCCTATCACTTCACGGCTGAGGGTCTGCCGCCGGTCCTTAAGGTGGAGAGGAAATTCAACTTCTGCGTCCTGCTGCTCCATCGGAAATCCGCGGCAGCGCTTTGCCGTTCGGGACCGTGGCAGCGGACAATATTGCGCGCCCAACTGGGCCCGCCGATCGATCTGCCGTCACCTCCGCACAAAGGTTCCTCGATATTGCATTTGAGTGGATCGACGCCGCCCGGCGCGACAACGCCGCCGCCCGCCGGACCGTTGCAGCCCGGACTGACCGGCTCGCCGCCCTCCGGTCCACCGCCTCCTGGGCCGTCCAGCCCGAGCCCGGCGCCCGCACTCAAGATCCGGCGCACAGCGATTGCCGTGATCGACCAGGGCATCGCCTTCGCCAACGCGCGCTTCTCAATCGCCGGACAGACGCGCATCACCGGACTCTGGCAACAGGACTTCCTCGGCACGACGATGGCCGCGGCGGCCGTTGCGGTCGCCAACTCGCCGGGCCAGTTCCTGTCGGCCGCTGCGATCGATGCCGCAACCAACTCGGCCCGCGCGAACGGCGGCGGCGACGAGTCGGTTTATCGGACGCTGGGTGGGCTGGATTTCGGGACCGATGGCTTCAAGCCGCTGGCGAGGCGTCGCATGCACGGCACGCATGTCCTCGATCTGGCGACGTCCAACGCCGATGTCACGAAGCATCCGATCATCGCCGTCGACATGCCGGAAGATGCCGTGGGCGATCCGGCCGGCTCATCGCTGGCGGTCCATGTCTTCTGGGGGCTTGTGTACATCCTGGCACAGGCCGAAGCGCTGCGTCAGTCCGACGAGCGGCTTCCGATCGTGGTGAACATCAGTTACGGCCCGCATGAGGGACCGCACGATGGTTCATCTCCGCTGGAACAGATCATGGACACACTGCATCAAGCGTCGCTGAAATCGCCGACGCCGCTGGACATCGTGGTCGCAGCCGGCAATTTCCGCCAGTCGCGGACGCACGCATTTATCGAGCTCGTTCCCACACGGCGCAAACTGGTTCGCTGGCGCCTCCAGCCGGCGGGACTGACGCCGAGCATGATGGAGATTTGGCTGCCGCCCGGTCTGGGCAATGGGCTGGATGTGACCTTGCGCGCACCGCTGGGTAGCTCCGGGGAGTCCGTCGATCACGGTCTCCCCGACGAAGACCCACGATGATTTCAAGGATGCAGCAGGAAACATCCTGTTTGCCGCTGAATATGTCATCGCGACGGGCGGTGCGAGTCGCGATCATGTAACGCTGAGCATCGCCCGGACCGCGCTCGATCCGGCCGGAGGGTGGGGACAGGCCATGGCCTGGTCCGGACTCTGGCAGGTAATTTTCAGGAGCCGCAGTGCGGTGCAATTGGACCTGCACGCCTGGATCAGGCGCTCGGATACGTTGTCCGGCCGACGGGCGAAGGGCCGCCAGTCCTACTTCGATCAGCCCGACTACGTGCGCTTCCTGCCGGGTGGAGTGCCTGAACAGTTCGATCAAGCGTCGGCCACCAGCGTGGTTGAACGGGCTTGCACCGACAGCGGCATCGCGACCGGCAGTCACACGCGCTCGATCGGCGGCTATGTCGCCTCGCTCGCACATCCCGCGGAGTACTCGTCACAGGGTCCGCACCTGAACGCAATGCGCGGCTCGGGTGTCCCCAACTGGCTTGAGATCAGCGACGACTCGGTAGTCTGTCGAGGTGTCCTGGCGGCAGGTACCCGTTCGGGCTCGGTCGTCGCGATGAACGGCAGCAGCGTTGCCGCGCCACAGGCGGCCTGCCGGCTTGCGGATCTATGGGTGGCGAACAAGAAGCGTCCCGCGCTGCCGGCAGGAGCATTCGCTCCGCCCAGACAGCATGTACTCTGGCCGATACCGGTCGGTACCAAGGCCCCGATTGCTGGCAGCGGATTGCGAAAGCCGACGTCAACGCGCTGGCCGACGCGACGCTGAGCGACGTTTCCTCAGGCCGACAGCAGCTTCTCGATATCCCTTTCAAGCTCCTCCGGCTTCGTCGTCGGCGCATAGCGCTCAATCACACTGCCGTCCTTGCCGACCAGGAACTTGGTGAAGTTCCACTTGATGCCTTCGCTGCCGAGCAGGCCCTTCTTGGTGCTCGTCAGGTACTTGAAGAGCGGATGCGCGGCGTCGCCGTTGACGTCGATCTTGGAGAACATCGGAAACGTGACGCCGTAGTTCATCTCGCAGAACTCGGCGATCTCGCTCTCGGGGCCGGGCTCCTGCTGGCCGAACTGGTTGCTCGGAAAGCCGAGCACGGCAAAGCCCTTGTCCTTGTACTTCTTGTAGAGCGCCTCCAGCCCCTTGTACTGCGGCGTGAAGCCGCACTTGCTGGCGGTGTTCACCACCAGCAGCACCTTGCCCTTGTAGTCGGCGAGCTTGCGCGGCTTGCCATCGATGGTCTTGGCGCTGAAGTCGTAGACAGTGGTCATGGTGGTCCCCGAAAGCGAAGAGGCAAAGTGTAGCGGCCGAGGTCGGCCGCAAAATGAAAACGGGGCGCAGTGCGCCCCGTTGGGTATTGCCACGCGCCGAGCCTATCCGGCGAGCCCCATGTGTTCGATCCCCTTGTGGATGCCCGCCACGCCGCCCGAGAGCTTGCTGTTGAGCTTGATCTGCAGGCGCAGATCGTTGACCGAGTCGGCGTTGCGCAGCGCGTCTTCGTAGGAAATCTGTTCACGCTCGTGCAGGTCGAACAGCGACTGGTCGAAGGTCTGCATGCCCTGCTCGCGCGCGCGCTTCATCACTTCCTTGATCTCGTGCACCTCGCCCTTGAACACGAGGTCGGAGATCAGCGGGTTGTTGATCATGATCTCGACGGCCGGGATGCGGCCCTTGCGGTCCTTGAACGGGATCAGCCGCTGCGACACCATCGCGCGCAGGTTGAGTGACAGGTCCATCAGCAGCTGCGAGCGCTTCTCCTCGGGGAAGAAGTTGATGATCCGGTCGAGCGCCTGGTTGGTGGAGTTGGCGTGCAAGGTACACATCACCAGGTGGCCGGTTTCGGCAAAGGCGATCGCGTGTTCCATCGTTTCGCGCTCGCGCACCTCGCCGATCAGGATCACGTCGGGCGCCTGGCGCAGCGTGTTCTTCAGTGCGATCTGCCAGGTCTCGCAGTCCACGCCGACTTCGCGCTGCGTGATGATGCAGTTCTTGTGCGGGTGGACGTATTCGATCGGGTCCTCGATCGTGATGATGTGGCCGTTCGAGTTCTCGTTGCGGTAGCCGACCATCGCCGCCAGCGAGGTCGACTTGCCCGAACCCGTCGCGCCGACCACGATGATGATGCCGCGCTTGGCCATCGCGAGTTCGTTGACCAGGTTCGGCAGGTTGAGTTCGTCGGTGGTCGGAATGTGGTCCGCGATCGTACGGAAGACGATGCCGACCTTGCCCTGCTGTATGAAGGCCGAGACCCGGAAGCGGCCGATGCCGGTCGGGTTGATCGCGAAATTGCACTCCTTGGTCTTTTCGAACTCGGACGCCTGGCGGTCGTTCATGATCGCGCGCACCAGTTCGCTGGTGTGCTGCGATGTCAATGGCTGGTTCGATACCGGCAGCACGCGGCCGTCGATCTTGAACGCCGGCGGAAAGTCCGCGGTAAGGAAGAGGTCCGATCCCTTCTTGCTATGCAGTAGCCGCAGCAAGTCGTGGACAAATCGTGTGGCCTGGTCGCGTTCCATCGTTGCTTGTTCCTTCTGCCTCAGCCGACAAAGGTCTCGGGCGTCTTCGCGTACTGCCGCGCCTCGGCGATCGAGACGACATTGCGTCGAACCAGTTCCAGCATCGTCTGATCAAGTGTCTGCATGCCGTGCTGCTGTCCCGTCTGGATCATCGAGTACATCTGCGCCACCTTGTTCTCGCGGATCAGGTTGCGGATGGCCGGCGTGCCGACCATGATCTCGTGCGCCGCCACCCGGCCGTTGCCGTCCTTCACCTTGAGCAACGTCTGGGAGATCACCGCGACGACGGACTCGGAGAGCATCGCGCGCACCATCTCCTTCTCGGCCGCCGGGAACACGTCGACCACGCGGTCGATGGTCTTGGCCGCCGACGACGTGTGCAGCGTGCCGAACACCAGGTGACCCGTTTCCGCTGCGGTCAGCGCCAGCCGGATCGTCTCCAGATCGCGCAACTCGCCGACGAGGACGATGTCCGGGTCTTCCCGCAGGGCGGATCGCAGCGCGTTTGCGAACGAAAGGGTATGCGGTCCGACCTCGCGCTGGTTGATCACCGACTTGCGGCTCTCGTGCACGAACTCGATCGGGTCTTCGATGGTCAGGATGTGGCCGTAAAGATTGTTGTTCACATGGTCGACCATCGCCGCCAGCGTGGTCGACTTGCCCGAGCCCGTCGGCCCAGTCACCAGCACCAGCCCGCGCGGCTTCAGCGAGAAATCCGCAAAGATGCGCGGACATTGCAGTTCTTCGAGAGACAGCACGCGCGATGGAATCGTCCGCAACACGGCGGCCGCTCCACGATCCTGGTTGAACGCATTGACCCGGAAGCGCGCGAGCCCCGGCAGATCGAACGAGAAGTCGGTCTCCAGGTTCTCGTCGTACTGCTTGCGCTGCGAGTCATTCATGATGTCGTAAATCATGCCGTGCACGTCCTTGTGCTCGAGCGGCGGCAGGTTGATACGCCGGACATCGCCATGCACACGGATCATCGGCGGCAGCCCGGCCGACAGGTGCAGGTCGGACGCCTTGTTTTTGACGGAGAATGCGAGCAGTTCTGAGATGTCCATGGCGGAACGCGTGTGCTCCTGGGCAGTTCTGGCGATCGGGCAGCCCGTCCCGACGTGGGCAAAGGCTTGGTAGAGCCACTAAAGGGGCTAGCGTAGGCCCCGCCGGCATCGGCGGAACGGCAAAAAAGCCAGAAAAAATAAGTCTCTAGCGGCTTTGTAATCGATTATGTCCAGGTTGCGAGATACCTTGCAAGCCAATTTGCGGGGGGTTCACGAGCGCATTACCCGGACTGCGCGAGGCGCAGGACGATCGCCGGACGACATCGTGCTGCTGGCGGTCAGCAAGACATTTCCGGCAGAAACCGTCATCGCGGCAGGTCAATGCGGCCAGAGTTCGTTCGGCGAGAACTATGTCCAGGAGGCCCTCGACAAGATCGCGCGAGTGCGGGAGCTGGCGCCGCGGCTGGCCGCTAGTTGGCACTTCATCGGCCCGATCCAGAGCAACAAGACACGCGCGATCGCCGAGCACTTCGACTGGGTGCAGTCGGTCGATCGACTGAAGGTGGCGGAACGACTGTCGCAACAGCGGCCTCCTCGGCTCGGGCCGATCAATGTCCTGCTGCAGGTGAACATCAGCGGCGAATCGACCAAGAGCGGCGTCGCGCCGGAAGCCGTCCCGGACCTGGCCCGGTCGGTCGCCGCACTGCCCAACCTGACCCTGCGTGGACTGATGGCGATCCCGGAGCCCGGCGCCAACCCGGCCGGACAGGACGACCCGCTGGCGCGGATGAGTTCGCTCTTCGACGCGCTCAGGCGCGATCATCCGACCTGCGACACGCTGTCGATGGGCATGTCGGCAGACCTCGAGGCCGCCATCGCGGCGGGTTCGACGATGGTGCGCATCGGCACCGCAATATTCGGCGAACGCGAAAGGACGGCAGCGTGAACGTGGCATTCATCGGCGGCGGCAATATGGCTCACGCCATGCTGGGCGGCATGCGCGAGAGTGGCATGTCGACGACGGCAATGCACGTACTCGAGCCTGACGGCGCCAAGGGCATCGAACTGGAACGCGCGTTCGGCGTTGTCGCGCACATCAGCGCAGGGGACTGGCTGCGCGGCGCCGACGTGGTCGTGCTGGCGGTCAAGCCGCAGCAGGCGCATGAGGCGGTGGCGGCCGCCGCGCCGTACATGGCCACGCCCCTGGTTGTCTCGATCGCTGCCGGGGTCCGCGGCGCGACGCTGGCACGCTGGCTCGGCCATGAACGCATCGTGCGGGCGATGCCGAATACGCCGGCGCTGATTCGAAAAGGGATCACCGGCGCCGTGGCCCTGCCCGGCGTATCCGACGCGCAGCGCGCTGACGCCGATCGCATCCTGCAGTCGATCGGCACGGTGCTGTGGCTCGACGATGAAGCGCTGCTCGATCCCGTCACTGCCATTTCCGGCAGCGGTCCGGCTTACGTCTTCTACTTCATCGAGGCGCTGCAGGACGCAGCAGTCGACATGGGATTCAGCACGGCCCAGGCTCGGGCGCTGGCCGTCGAGACATTCGCAGGGGCGGCGCTGCTTGCGCGCCAGTCGGACGAGCCGGTATCGGTACTGCGCGAGCGGGTCACGTCGAAGGGCGGCACCACCGCGGCCGCGCTGGCGCGACTGGACCAGCACGATGTCCGCAGCCACATCGTCGAAGCCGCGCGCGCCGCCCGCGATCGCGCTGCAAAGCTAGGTGAAGAGTTCGACCTCGATTAGCGTAGGCGCCGGCGGGGAGCCGAGCCAGATTCAGATGAGGTACTGCACCACCGTACCGCCGAACAGCGCCAGACCTACCCAGTTGTTGTGGCGAAATGCCGCAAAGCAGCCTTCGCGGGTGCGTGTGCGGATCAGGCCATGGTGGTAGATCGTGCAGGCGACACCGAAGGCCCAGCCGACGTAGTACGGCCACTGTGCATGGATGCCATGGCCAACCAGTAGCATCAGCGAGAAGAAACCGCCGTAGCAAAACATCACGGCCGCCACGTCCCAGCGCCCGAAAAAGATCGCAGACGAGCGGATACCGAGCTTGAGGTCGTCGTCCCGGTCGACCATGGCGTATTCGGTGTCGTAGGCGACGACCCAGAACATGTTCGCGACGAAGAGCAGCCAGCCGAGAGAAGGCACCTGCCCTTCCACGGCGGCGAACGCCATCGGAATGCCGAACGAGAACGCCACACCCAGGTAGAGCTGCGGGATCGGGAAGAAACGCTTGGCCAGCGGGTAGGTTCCAGCAACCGCGGCCGCGACCAGTGCCAGGCGCATGGCGGCTTCATTAAGAAACAGCAACAACAGCGCCGCCATCGCGCCGAGCGCTGCAGAGACAGCCACGGCTTCGAGCGGGCTCACATCGCCGCGCGCGACCACCCGGTCGGACGTGCGTTTGACCTTTCTGTCGAAGCGGAAGTCAGCCGCGTCGTTGATGGCGCAGCCGGCCGATCGCATCAGGAAAGTGCCCAGCGCAAAGACTGCCAGCAGCAGCGCCGCCGGAACGCCCGAGGAGGCAATCCACAGCGCCGTCAGCGTCGGCCAGAGCAGCAACAGCGTCCCGACCGGCTTGTCGAGCCGGACGAGGCTGGCATAGAGGGGAAGACGGCCCGTCGAGATCATGCGCGCCGGAACACTTTGCTCGGGAACCGTTGGCGGGCTATCGTAACAGGCGCGTCAGCTTGTTACAGCAGAATCACGTCTGTCCAAAAATCAAGAAAGACCCGGAGGAGACACATGTTCAGCAGAAAGCTCGTCAAGAGTGCACTAGCCACCGTCCTGGCCTTGGGCACGACCGGCGCCATGGCACAGACCGAGATCCAGTGGTGGCACGCCATGGGCGGCGCCCTCGGGGAGTGGGTCAACGACCTGGCCAAGGGATTCAATGAAAGCCAGAAGGAATACAAGGTTGTACCGGTCTACAAGGGCACGTACACGGAGTCTATGACGGCAGCAATCGCCGCGTTCCGCGCCGGCAACGCTCCGCACATCCTGCAGGTCTTTGAGGTCGGCACGGCGACGATGATGGCGTCCAAGGGCGCGATCAAGCCGGTGGCCGAGGTCATGAAGGGCGCGGGCTACAAGTTCGACCCGGCGGTCTACATCCCGGCGGTCGTCGGCTACTACACCGCGCCGAACGGGCAGATGCTGTCGATGCCCTTCAACAGCTCGACAACCGTATTCCACTACAACAAGGACGCGTTCAAGGCCGCTGGCCTCGATCCGGACAAGCCACCGAAGACCTGGCCGGAGGTGGCACTGGCCGCCGCCAAGCTGAAGGCTTCCGGCCACAAGTGCCCGTTCACGACGAGCTGGATCAGCTGGACCCAGCTCGAGAGCTTCTCCGCGTGGCACGACACGCTGTTCGCGACCCAGAACAATGGTTTCGGCGGCATGAGCGCGCGGCTGGCGTTCAACTCGCCGCTGCACCAGCGTCACATCGAGAACCTGGCGAACATGTCCAAGCAGGGCCTGTTCATCTACAAGGGACGCGACAACGCTGCCGATGCGACCTTTCCGTCGGGCGAGTGCGCGATGATGACCGGGTCCTCCGGGCTACAGGGTGCGATCAAGCGCAATGCGAAGTTCGCCGCCGGCCTCTCGACCCTGCCCTATTACCCGGACGTCCCGGGTGCGCCGCAGAACACCGTGATCGGCGGCGCCAGCCTGTGGGTGATGTCCGGCAAGAAACCGGACGAGTACAAGGGCGTGGCGTCGTTCTTCGACTACATCTCCCGGCCCGAAGTACAGGCCGCCAGCCACCAGCGCACCGGCTACCTGCCGATCACACTGGCCGCCTTCAAGTTGACGGAGGAGTCGGGTTTCTACAAGAAGAATCCGGGTGCCGATGTCCCGGTGACGCAGATGATCCGTAGAACGACCGACAGATCGCGCGGGATCCGCCTCGGCAACTTCGTGCAGATCCGCACGATCGTCGACGAGGAGATGGAGGAGGTCTGGTCCGGCAAGAAAGCTCCTAGGGAGGCGCTCGACTCGGCGGTCAAGCGGGGCAACGAGCAACTGGAACGGTTCGAGAAGGCCAACAAGTAACACGGCCAATCGGCCTGCTCGATGACAGCCCGTCGGAACGCGGGGCGGCGCTGGGCTAGTCGGCTCGCGCGGTGCGGCTAGGCGCGCGATGGAAAAGCGCGTCCGTTTCCGTTCGGCGTGGCTGCCCTGGCTGCTGCTGGCGCCGCAGCTTGCCATCATTACCGTCTTCTTCTTCTGGCCGGCTGTGCAGGCGCTGCTGCAGTCGGTACAGATGCAGGACGCATTCGGCACCTCGACTGAGTTCGTCGGGCTGGAGAACTTCAAGCGGCTTTTCAATGACGAGCTGTATCTCGACTCGTTCAGGATCACCGCGATCTTTTCGTTGCTGGTCGCCGGCCTGGGACTGACTTTCGCGTTACTGCTTGCGGTCTTCGCCGACCGCGTGATCCGGGCCGCGGCGGTCTACAAGACTTTGATGGTCTGGCCCTATGCGGTCGCGCCCGCGGTGGCCGGCGTGCTGTGGCTCTTCATGTTCGCGCCGTCGATCGGCATGGTGTCGTTCTGGCTGCGAGCGGCGGGTTTCGACTGGAACCATCTGCTGAACGCCAATGATGCGATGGCGCTGATCGTGATGGCAGCGGTGTGGAAGCAGATCAGCTACAACTTCCTGTTCTTCCTGGCCGGGCTGCAGTCGATCCCGAAGTCGCTGATCGAGGCCGCTGCGATCGATGGCGCCGGACCTTGGCGCCGCTTCTGGACCATCATCTTTCCGTTGCTGTCGCCAACGACATTCTTCCTGCTGGTGATCAACATCGTTTATGCGTTCTTCGAGACCTTCGCGATCGTCGACGCTGCAACCCAGGGCGGACCGGGTCGGGCCACGACGATTCTCGTCTACAAGGTTTATTACGACGGCTTCAAGGGCATGGACCTCGGCAGTTCCGCGGCCCAGTCGGTTGTGCTGATGGTGATCGTCATCACCTTGACGGTCGTGCAGTTCCGCTACGTCGAGAAAAAGGTGCAGTACTCATGAGACGCGAACGCCGGAGGCAAGCGGACACCGCCACGGCCTGGCAGATTGCAGGAAGGGGCTGAGATGGTTGAACGCCGCCCCGCGCTTTCGGTGCTGACCCACCTCGTGCTACTCGTCGGAGTGCTCATCGTCGCGTTTCCGGTCTACGTCACTTTCGTGGCGTCGACCCAGACCGCCGAGGCGATTGTGCAGGCGCCGATGTCGCTGGTCCCCGGCGACCAGTTCTTCAAGAACTATGCCTCGGTGCTGACGGGGAGCGACAAGGGCGCCGGTTCGTCTGCGCCGGTGGGCCGGATGATGTGGGTGAGCCTGGTCAGCGCACTGGGAATCGCGCTCGGCAAGATCCTGATTTCGCTGCTGTCGGCGTTTGCGATCGTCTACTTCCGATTCCCCTTCCGCAATTTCTTCTTCTGGGCGATCTTCGTCACGCTGATGCTGCCGGTCGAAGTGCGTATCGCACCCACCTACCAGGTCGTGTCCGACCTTGGCATGCTGAACAGTTACGCGGGGCTGACGGTGCCCCTCATTGCGTCGGCCACCGCGACGTTCCTCTTCCGCCAGTTCTTCCTGACCGTGCCGGATGAACTGGCCGAGGCTGCCCGCATGGACGGTGCCGGACCGATGCGTTTCTTCTGGGACGTGCTGCTGCCTTTGTCGCGCACCTCGATCGCGGCGCTCTTCGTCATCCAGTTCATCTATGGCTGGAACCAGTACCTGTGGCCGCTGCTCGTGACGACGCAGGAGGACATGTACCCGGTCGTCATGGGCATCAAACGCATGATCGCGGGCGGCGATGCCGTCAACGAGTGGAACCTCGTGATGGCCACGGCAATGCTGGCGATGCTGCCGCCGGCCCTGGTCGTGCTGCTGATGCAGAAGTGGTTCGTCAAGGGTCTGGTCGAAACGGAAAAGTAGTCATGGCATCGATCGAGTTTGCGGACGTTCGCAAGAGTTACGGCAGCAACCAGGTCGTGCACGGAATCAGCCTGACCGTCAACAACGGCGAGTTCGTCGTACTGGTAGGCCCGTCAGGCTGCGGCAAGTCGACTCTGCTCAGGATGGTGGCCGGGCTGGAGGAGATTTCCGGCGGCACGATCCGTATCGGCGAGCGCATCGTCAATGACCTTGAGCCGAAGGATCGCGACTGCGCGATGGTGTTCCAGAACTACGCGCTGTATCCGCACATGAGTGTCTACGACAACATGGCCTATGGCCTGAAGATCCGCAAGCTGCCCAAGCCCGACATCGAACGGCGCGTCCACCAGGCCGCGGGAATCCTCGAACTGGAAGAACTACTGCAGCGCAAGCCGCGCGAGCTGTCGGGGGGCCAACGTCAGCGCGTGGCGATGGGCCGAGCCATCGTGCGCGAACCTGCCGTATTCCTGTTCGACGAGCCGTTGTCGAACCTCGACGCGAAGTTGCGGGTGCAGACCCGGCTCGAGATCCAGAAGCTGCACCGCCGTCTGGGCACGACGAGCCTGTATGTCACGCACGACCAGGTGGAGGCGATGACACTCGCGCAGCGCATGATCGTGATGAACGCCGGCCGCGCCGAGCAGGTGGGCACGCCGGAAGATGTCTACTCTCGCCCGGCAACGACGTTCGTCGCCAGTTTCATCGGATCACCGCCGATGAACCTTTTCGAAGGTCGTGTCGTGGCCGACGGCCGTTCCTTTGAATCCAAGGATGGTGTGCGTATGGCCCTGCCGGTCGCGGTCAGCGCGCTTGTCGGGCGAGTACTCGTCCTGGGCGTGCGCCCCGAGCATCTGAACCTGGGTGGCGAGGGCCTGTCGATGTCCGTCGAAACCGTGGAGCGGTTGGGGGCCGAGCACCTGATTCACGGCGTGGTAGCCGGCCATGACGTCATCGTGCGGACCGGTCCGGACAACTCTCCGGCACCGGGCTCGTCCCTCAGTCTTGGATTCCCTGCCAGTGCGATGCACTGGTTCGACGCGTCGACCCGACAGCGGATCGCGGTCTGACCCCGACCCTACTCCTTGGGCCGGTACTCGCAATTGACCTTGGTGCACTCGCCGTAGAGAGCGAGCGCATGGTCGTGCAGCTTGAACCCGCGCTGAGCGGCAACCTGCTGCTGTCGCGCTTCGATGTCGGAGTCGACGAACTCCTCGACCCGCCCGCAGTTCAGGCACACGAGGTGATCGTGATGCGATCCCTCGTTGAGTTCGAACATCGCGCGGCCGCCCTCGAAATGATTGCGTGACAGCAGCCCGGCCTGCTCGAACTGCGTCAACACCCGGTAGACGGTCGCCAGCCCGACGTCGATGTGCTCGGCGATCAGGGCCTTGTAGACGTCCTCGGCGCTCATGTGACGGATACCGCGCTGCGCGGTGCTGCGCTGGAAGATTTCCAGCACCTTGAGGCGCGGCACCGTCGCCTTGAGGCCGATGTTCTTCAGGTCGCTGGAAGTGGACGAGCGGTTCGGCATTTCGGCAGGATGCAACAGGCGGATCGCAGTTGTGCAGTTGGAGTGTGCCGGCAAAGTCAGGCATGCCGCATGAGTATCATACGGCCTCGATGCCTAACGACCGCCCTTCCGCACTCTCGCAGGCGCCTCGCCGCCGGTTGTCGGTGCTCGCCGCCGCGATCATGCTGGCCGGCTGCCAGACCCTGTCCGACGTGGGCTCGGCCGCCGCTTCCTGGGGCCCGACGTTCCTCGGTCCGTACCGTCCGGACGTGCACCAGGGCAACATCATTACCAAGGAAATGGTGGACCAGTTGCGCATCGGCATGACGCGCGAGCAGGTGCGGTTCATGCTGGGAACACCGCTGATGACGAGCGAGTTCCGCAAGGACCGCGTCGACTACATCTATTACCTGAATCCGCGGCGCGGGCCTGTGCAGAACCGGCGGCTGACGCTCTACTTCAAGGACAATCGACTCGACAAGTTCAATGCCGATCCGATGCCGGGCGAAGACGAGGCCGATGCGCTGATTCTCGGCACGAACGTCAAGCGTGTGGCCCGTCGATCGAATCAGCCGGCGATTCCGATGCCGGAAGTCTCGACGCCGGCTCCGGGCTCAAACTGACCTTCCCAACGCCCACACGGTCGTCTACCCCGATGAAGCTTGCGATCGCCGGCGCATCCGGCCGGATGGGCCAGATGCTGATAGAAGCCGCGCTGGCGCAGCCGGATCTTTCGATCGGCGTGGCGCTCGATCGCGCCGACAGCCCGATGCTCGGACGTGACTGTGCTGAAACGATGGGCCGGTCCACCGGAGCGCGCGTCATGTCCGAGCTTTCGGCACTGGCGGGCGCCGATGTACTGATCGACTTCACCCGGCCCGAAGCGACGCTGCGTCACCTCGATGCGTGCGTCGCGGCCCATGTAAAGATGGTGATCGGCACCACCGGCTTCGACGATGCCGGCAAGCGCGCGATACGGGCCGCAAGCCAGCGCATCGCGATTGTCTTTGCACCCAACATGAGCGTCGGCGTCAACGCGACCTTCAAGTTGGTCGAGTTGGCCGCGGGCATGCTCGGCAACGACTACGACATCGAGATCATCGAAGCCCACCATCGGCACAAGGTCGACGCGCCGTCGGGCACCGCACTGAAAATGGGTGAAGTCGTCGCCACGGCGCTCGGCCGCCCGCTCGACGAACTCGCCGTATATGCGCGCGAAGGTCACACCGGGGAGCGCCGTCCGGGCTCGATCGGGTTTGCGACGATTCGCGGCGGCGACATCGTCGGTGACCACACGGTGATGTTCGCCGGGGCCGGCGAGCGGATCGAGATCACGCACCGCTCGGGCAGCCGCGTCGTCGTACGCCAACGGAAGCCTGCGTGCCGCGCGCTATCCTCGCCGACAAATCGAGCGGCCTGTACGACATGTTCGATGTCCTGGGTCTGGCGCGATGAACAACGCACTGGGCCTGGCGCACTTCTGGGAGCAGGCGGACGGCGTCATTCGTTTCACGGCCTACCTGCTGCTCGGCATGTCGGTCGTCAGCTGGTTCCTGATCCTCTGGAAGTCCTGGGGCTGGTGGCGGGTGCGCCGCGCCTCGAAGGAACTGGATGCCTTCTGGAGCGCGCCGACGATCGAGGTCGCGATCGCCACGCTCAAGCCGGTCGACGCCGAAGGCGTGTTCGTGCCGCTGGCGGTCGGTGCGTCGAATGCCGCGATCCATCCGGCCGCCGAAAACAGCCTGGCCGCGCAGATCGACCGCTCGGAACTGATCACGCGCGCTCTGCGCCAACGCATCAACGAGGCGGCCGGTCGGCTCGAAGCCGGCCTCACCATTCTCGCCTCGGTCGGCAGCACCGCCCCGTTCGTCGGCCTGTTCGGCACGGTCTGGGGCATCTACCGCGCGCTGATCACCATCGCCTCGTCGGGGCAGATCGCGATCGACAAGGTCGCGGGTCCGGTGGGCGAGGCGCTGATCATGACGGCATTCGGACTGGCCGTCGCGATCCCGGCCGTGCTGGCCTACAACGCGTTCACGCGCGCCAACCGGATGGTGCTCGGCCAGCTCGACGGCTTTGCCCATGACCTGCATGCGACGCTGACGACCGGGTCGCGCCTGGCCACACACTCCTGACGGGCCAGGCAGATGCCATTCGGCGGCTTTGAACGACACGGCGGCACGCATCAGCCGATGGCGGAGATCAACGTCACGCCGCTGGTCGACGTCATGCTCGTGCTGCTGGTGATCTTCATTATCACGGCGCCGCTGCTGTCCTACGCGATCCGGCTCGACCTGCCGAACGACGCCGCTCCGGCCTCCGATATCGTCGCCGGCGACGGTAAAGCTGTCGATCGATGCCGCCGGGCAGGTCTACTGGGACGCCGATGTGTTGACGGACGACCAGTTGCGCACGCGCCTCGCCGGCGCCGGGCAGCAGTCCACTCGCGCCCGAACTGCACCTGCGCGCCGACAAGGCCACGCGCTACGAACGAATTGCGTTCGTGCTGTCGGCAGCGCAACAGGCCGGACTGACGAAGATCGGCTTCATCACGGAGCCCGCGCCCGGCGCGTCGCCGGCACGGCCGTGAAGGTGGGTACGCGCGCAGCGCAGGCGTCGCTGGCGCTGCTGTGGCTGCTCGGCGCGACGAGCGTGGCCGCGTCGATCAGTGTCATCGACGATGAAGGCACGACGGTCACGCTGCAGCGGCCCGCCGTGCGCGTCGTCAGCCTCGCGCCGCACCTGACCGAGCAGTTGTTCGCGATCGGGGCCGGCGACCGCATCGTCGGCACGACCGAGTACGCGGACTACCCACCTGCCGCACTCGCCATCCCGCGCGTCGGCCGCGCACACAGCGTCGACCTCGAGAGCGTGGCGTCGTTGAAGCCGGATCTGGTGGTGATCTGGGGCAGCGGCTTTCCCCCGGCCACCATCGACTCGGTGCGGCGCCTCGGCATGCCGGTTTTCGTCAGTGAACCACGGACACTCGATGACGTCGCCCGATCGCTCGAGCGGCTAGGAACGCTGACCGGGCGCGACGGAGTGCCGGTGGCCGCGAACTTCACCGCCAAAGTCGCCGCGCTGCGCGCGCAGTACGCGGGCCGGCCGCCGGTGCGGGTGTTCTATCAGGTCTGGGCGACACCGCTGATGACACTCTCGGGCCGTCACGTGATCAGCGAGGCGATCACCCTATGTGGCGGCCGCAACGTCTTCGCCGCACTTGCTCCCATCGCCCCGCAGGTGTCCATGGAAGCGGTGGTCGCCGCGGACCCCCAGGTCATCATCACGGCCGAGCCTGGCGCGCGCGCTGGCGACGCCCTGGCGATGTGGCAGCGTTTCCCGACCCTGGCCGCGACCCGTCGGGGGCAGTTCGTCACGCTCGATGCCGACCGCATGAATCGGCATGGCCCGCGGCTGGCCGACGAAATCGCCGTGCTCTGTGCGGCAATTGATCGGACCCGCGCCGTCTCGATCAAGTAAATTGCGAGGCTGGCGCAGAGTATCTGGCTGAGGTTCCCATGACATCTCGAATTCATACAATCCCCGTGCGTGTCGCGACGGTGCTGGCCATCGTCGCTGCCGTAGCCCTGACCGCCTGCGGCAAGAAGGACGCGGCGCCGGACAAGGCCGCGACCGCGGCACCGCCCGTTGCGGGCACACCGGTGACGCCACCGACCGCGCCGACCGATCGCGAGATCAAGATCACCTCCATCAAGCCTGACGGCGGCACGCTAAAAACCGGGGAAACGGTGAAACTGGCGATCAGTGCCGCCTACACCCTGCCCGCGCAGGGCGGCGGCGTCGGCATCGTCGTTCAGGACAGCAAGAACGCGCTGATCGCGAACAAGCTCACCCAGGTCGCCGGCGGCAGCGGAACCGTCGCCGAGGAGATCGAGTTCAAGGTCCCGGCAACCGAGCGCATCGTCGTGCACGTGCCGCTGTACCTGAAAGACGAAACCAAGTCGTCGACCGTGGCCTCGCGCGAGTTCACCGTCAAGGCAAAGTGACGGGGGCCCTAGCCCTCGACCCAGTCGAGTAGCGCCTGCCACTGTTCGAGGTCGCGGGCGACGCGGCTCGGCGCAACATCCCATAGCGTCAGGCCGTGCGCGGCCAACTGCACGTAGTTCTGCGTGTCGCGCAGGAAGCCGAGCGTTGGCAGACCCAGGTCGTCGACGAAACGCTGCAACTGCTCCGCCGAGCGTGTACGCGCGTCGACGCGCATGCCGAGGACGCCGACACGCCCGTCACCCTTCAGTACTTCGCGCTCGGCCAGCTTGCCCAGAAAGGCCTGCGTCGCGTAGATGTCGAACAGCGATGGCTGCAGAGGAATGATCACGCGGTCCGCGAGCTTGAGCGCATCCTTCAATGCATGACCGTGGATGCCCGCAGGGGAATCGAGCACGACATGCGTGACACCCTTCGGCGGCCTCGCAACCTTGTCGTCCGTGCGGTCCCATGAATCGATCCGCGGCAGGGTCGCGGGCCGGATGTTGAGCCATGCCAGCGCCGATTGCTGGCGGTCGAGGTCGCCAAGCATCGTCGCGTGACCGCGACGCGCAAAGTAGCCGGCGAGGTTCGTCGCGGTCGTGCTCTTGCCGACGCCGCCCTTGGGATTTGCAATCAGGATGATGGGCATGAGGCGAGTCTAGGGCCTGTTCACGCCAAATGCGGGCTGTCACGTTGCGCTTCGGTGCACATGAAAGAACGCCTCGCCGTCGGCTTCAACACGCGTGATCGGTGTCTGGAAGAGGTCCGACAGCAACGACGGCGTCAACACGTCGGCGGCCGGTCCGCTCTTTGTGCGTCCGTCACCCCACAGGAGCAGGGCGTGGCTGGCGAAGCGCACGGCTGCATTCAGGTCGTGCAGGCTGGCGATCAGACCACGCCCGGGAAGCGTCGCGAGTTCGCGGATGACCAGCGCCTGGTGCCGCGGATCCTGGTGCGCGGTGGGCTCGTCGAGCAGCACCAGCCGCGTGTCCTGCGCCAGCGCCGTGGCGATTGCGACTCGCTGGCGTTCGCCGCGCGACAGGCGTCGCACATCGCGATCCGCGAGAGCGTCGCAGTCCAGCATATGTAGCCACTGCCGCGCGATGGAATCGCCCGCGCGCTCATCCCGGAATACGTAGCGGGCCGTCAATACCGTCTCGAGCACCGTGCTGCCAAACGGGTCGGTCCAGCGATCGGTCAGCAGCGCACGCTCGCGAGCCAGCTCGTCTGCACCCTGATTGCGTACCGTGCGCCCGCCGAGGACGATGTCGCCGCCGTCGACAGCTCGCGCACCGGCCATCGCGGCCAGCAGCGTCGACTTGCCGGCACCGTTGGGACCCAGCACGGCCCATCGCTCGCCCAGTGCAATGTTGACGCTGAGCGAATCGACCAGCACGCGCTCAGCGGTCCGCAGCGTCACGTCGCGCAGGTTCAGCAAAGCGTCCGCAGCGATCATCGACGCCCCAGGAACCAGAGAAACACCGGCACTCCAATCAGCGCCGTGAGGACACCGACCGGCAGCTGCAGCGGTGCAAATGCGCTGCGGGCAATGGTGTCGGCCACGACGACGAGCGCGCCGCCGAGCAGCATCGACGCCGGCAGCACGACCCGCTGGTCATTGCCGACCAACCGACGGACCAGATGCGGCGCAACGAAGCCGACAAATCCGACCGCTCCCGCCAGCGTGACCGCACTCGCCGTGGCTACCGCAGCGATCAGCACCAGCCGCCGTCGTGTCGCGGCGACGCGCACACCCTGGGTGTAGGCCTGCAGGTCGCCGCGCAACATCAGGTTCAGCGCACGCGCATCGACGCGTGCCAGCAGATAAAGCACCCCCGCGAGCGCCAGTGCGAACAGTGCAGGCACCAGGCTCGTCGCCGCGGACAGATCGCCCAGCAGCCAGAACATCATCGAGCGCAGCCTTCCATCCGGCGCCAGCGACAGCATCAGGCTCATCAGCGCGGCCGCGAACGACGCCAGCATCACGCCCGTCAGCAGCACCGAGCCCATCGCCTGCTCGCCGCTACCACTCTCGCTCGAATACAGCGAGCGGCGCGCGAGCACAAAGAGCAGCGCCAGCGTGACCAGGGCGCCACCGACCGCCGCGGCCTGCACGGCCACCGCCTGCAGGCCGACGATCAGTGCCAGCAGCGCGGCAACGGCAGCGCCACCGGAAATGCCCAGCACGTACGGATCGGCCAGCGGGTTGCGCAGGAGCGCCTGCAGCAGTGCGCCCGACAAGGCGAGCGCCGCGCCAACGGCCAGGCCGGACACCGCACGCGGCAGCCGCAGGCCGCGCACGATATCGGCGCCCGGTGCATCGGTGGACCCGAGGGCACTCCATACCTCGGGCAACGACAGGCCCACGCTGCCAACGGCAAGCGCGAACAGCAGGCTGCCCACGGTAGCGGCGGACAGACCCAGGATGACGACGGAGCGCCCGTTGATCATCGTCAGAAGCGAAGGTCCACACCGGCGATGGCGGTGCGTGGCATGACGTTATAGCCGCTGACGGTCTCGTAGTCCGCATCGAACAGGTTCTCGACACGCGCACGCAGTGTCACGCCGCGGCCCAGGGGCCACGCAGCGACGAGCCGAGCCAGGGCATAGCTCGGCAAGCGCACGCGCTCGAAGGTATTGATGTCGAGGTCATCGCGCGGGCCAACGATGGAGATCTCGAAACCGGCATTCCACGCGCCCGGATCGAAGCCCGCGGCGAGGTTCATCACCCACGAGGCGCGACGCAGCAACCGCTCGCCCGTCTCATCGTTGACGGCGCGCGACACCGTGCCGTTGGCGGACAGTTGCCACGGCCCCTTGCGCCAGCTGCCACCGAGTTCGAAGCCGGTCACGCGAGCCTCGTCGATGTTCTCCGCGCGTGCGGTCGCGGGGTCATAGACGATCAGATCGCGCGTGTCGGTGCGGTAGATCGCCAGGCGCAGCGTCGTCCTTTCGCCGACGTACTGCAGCCCCAGTTCGCCGCTGGCCGAACGCTCGGGTTCAAGTTCGGGATTGCCGAAGAAGGGAAAGTAAAGGTCGTTGAAGCTTGGCGCACGAAAGGCATTCGACAGTTGCGCAGTCACGCGCCATGACGAATCAAGTTTGTAGCCATAGGCCGCGAGTGCGCTGGTGGCACCATCGACATCGGAGTACTGGTCGCGGCGCACATTCAGCTGGAACTGATGCGGTCCCTGGTCCCCGCTCAGCCCGGCCCAGGCACTTCCTGCGGAGCGCGTGAAGCTCTGGGACTGACCACTGAAGGTTGGGTCGTAGGACGTCGATTCGCCGATCTGGCGAAGATACTCGACGCCGACCTGCGCACGCACTGTGCTCGTGATGTCGACGTCGTTGGTCCAGCTCACCGTGAGATTGTCAGCGCTGAACTCGCCATTGTTGAATGAGATGGGATCACTGACCACGTTGGTGCTGCGATCACGGCTGACGCCGGCGGCAAGCTGCGTCACCCAGCCTGCCGTCACCGTCGTGCGGGCACTCGCGTTGCCCGCCGCCAGCTGTGACTTCTCCAGGTGCGTCGCGCTAGGCCCGTCGGCAGTGCTGTCGAATTCGGTGCGGTTGCGGTTGATCCAGCCGTTCGCGCGAGCAGCGTGTCGCCGCCGACCGATAGGTCGCGCCCAGCGAGGCCGACAGATAGTCGTTGCCGTCGATGTCGGGATTCGCGCCCGGCGCGAAGGGGCTCGTCACGACTCGCGCCGCATCGATCGAGGAAAACGATTGGGTGGTCCCGCCGCCGATGGCGCCGCCCAGCCTGACCGGGCCGGCGTCGATGCCGGCACTGACACGGCCGTTGACGGTCCGGCCCTGGCCCGCCTCGGCGCTGAGCGTCACGCCCTCCTCGGCGCCGCGCCGCGTGAAGATCTGCACGACGCCGCCGATCGCCGACGACCCGTAGAGGCTCGACAGGTTGCCGCGCACGATCTCGATGCGGTCGATCGAGTCGAGCGCAATGCCACCGACGGCCGCAGCGCCGCTGGTGCCGGCATTCAGCCGCACGCCGTCGACCAGGACCAGTACCTGGGAAGAATTCGCGCCCCGAACGAAGAGCGACGCCGCTGAGCCGCGGCCGCCGGCTTGCGCAAACTGCACGCCGGTCTCGCGACTCAGTATCGACACGATGTCGACCGCCTGCCAGCGATCGATGTCGGCGCGCGTGATGACCGATGTGGCCGGCAGCGCGTCGTCGATCGACTGCGATTGCCGCGACGGGGTGATGACGGTCGGGGGAAGTTCGGAGGCCGGCTGCGCGCTCGACACACCGACGGCCAGTGCAAGTGCGCTCGTCACCGGCGACGCGGCGCGCCTGCGCCTGGACTGACTCATGCGAACTCCCTTGCGCCGGCCCTCCGCCGGCAGTCGTTCAGTCTCGAACGACCGGGAGTGGGGCTGAGCAGGGGCGCACGACGCGGTCCGGCTGGCCGGTACCCCGCGGCTCGTCCTCCTGCCGATGGCCGGTCTCCGGGCTGCAGGATGTGCTTCGCGCCTTCCCGCGTCCGTGAGACGCAGTGGCATATGCGAAGCGTGCGCAATGCGCACCTGCTTACCGTTGCGGGGGCAGCACAGCTTGGGCACACCAGACAGCGGCATGCCTTCTGTTTCCCGTTTCACCGAAGGCGAGACCTTCGGCACCATCAGCGGCAGGAAGTCTAGCCCAGGAAAGCCTGCGCGCGAGGCCGCCACTCCGGCCGATTGGCTGCATGGTGCGGTGCTACGATTATTCGCATGCTTGAAGACTTCGATCTGCTCGCCGGAAAGGTGGGCGAACTCGCCCGGCTGGTGCAGTCGCTGCGCACCGAGAACCAGCAGCTTGCGCGCGCAGCTGTGCCACGCCATCGGTCGAGCTCGACACGATGCGCGGTCGCGTCGATGAAGCGAGCCGTCGCCTCGACGGACTGATGGAACGACTGCCGACGCCACGCGAACTCCGCTGAAGGTCCCATGGAACACCTGACCGTCACGATCCTCGAGCGCGAGTACCGCCTGGCCTGCACGCCGGAGGAAAAGGACTCGCTGCTGCAGATGCGCGGCGTACGTCGACGGCAAGATGCAGGCGATCCGCTCGGCGGGCAAGGTCATGGGCGCGGACCGCATCGCCGTGATGGCGGCACTGCAGATCGCGCACGAACTGTTCTCGGCGCGCAGCGGCGATGGCGTCGACCTCGGTGATCTGCGGCGTCGCGTGCGCGACATGCTGCAGACCTGCGACGACGCGCTGCTGCCGCAGGAAAAGCTGTTCTAGCCGCCTTTGCCGCAACGATTCGCCGGCACAGCGGCGCTACAATGCAATTAGAATTGCACTCGCGCGCCGATCTGATGAGCGCGAAGTGCACAAAGGGTTTCCCTGCGGTGCTCGCGCAAAGGTCGTTAGTTCCTTGAACCGATGCGCTATGCGCAAGGTTGCTGGGCTCGCGTCGTGGTGCGATCGGCACGCGTTTGCTGAACCTAAACGACGCGGACAGCGACCACCCTGAACCCATGGTTCAGGACATCAGGCCGGGCGGCACAGGCGGGGATCTTATTCGCGCGCACTCGCGCGCATCGCTGGCGTCCGGACACTGCTAGTCTGGGACCGGCGAGCGTAGACGCAGTGCGACTGCATCCTGCGGCGGCCTGCACTTCGCCGGACGGCACTCCGCATTACACCCACTGACCGTTCGATGATCCGTCCTGTGCCGATCACGTCGACGGCGACCCGCCGCATCGACCCCACGGCTGCATCGACCGCGCATGAACTACTGGCTGATGAAGTCCGAGCCGGACGAGTGCTCGATCGATGACGCGCTCGCGGCGCCGGCGCAGACCGTGCCGTGGACCGGCGTGCGCAACTACCAGGCGCGCAACTTCATGCGTGACCAGATGAAGGTCGGCGACGGCGTGCTGTTCTATCACTCGAGTTGCGCCGAGCCCGGCATCGCCGGCCTTGCCGAAGTGGCGAGCGCTGCCTATCCGGATCCGACGCAGTTCGACCGCAAGAGCAAGTACTACGACGCCGCGTCCAAGCGCGACGCGCCGCGCTGGCTGCTGGTCGACGTCCGCGCGCGCAAGAAGACGCGGCTGATCCCGATCGCCGAACTGCGCGCGCACGCCGAGCTTGCCGACATGGCCGTACTGCGACGCGGCAACCGCCTGTCGATCACTCCGGTACCTGCGGCGGAGTGGTCGTTCATCGTTAGCCGACTGCTCAAGGAGCGCGCCTGATGGAAGTCGGGTTCATCGCCGCGCTGTTGGCGCTCGGCGCGGGGACCGGATTTGCCGCCGGCCTGCTCGGCATCGGCGGCGGCATGCTGATGGTGCCGTTCCTGACGCTGCTCTTCACCTGGCGCGGCTTTCCGCTCGAGCACATTGTGCACATGGCGATTGCCACGTCGCTCGCGACGATCCTGTTCACTTCGGTGTCGTCCGTGCGTGCGCACCACCAGCGCGGCGCCGTGCTGTGGCCGGTCGTCCGGTTGCTGGCGCCCGGCATCCTGGTCGGGTCGCTCATCGGCGCCCAGATCGCCGGACGCCTGCCGACCTTCTGGCTGTCGGTCGTGTTCGCAACCTTCGTCGGCTTTTCTGCCCTGCAGATGTTGCTCGACCGCAAGCCGCGACCGACGCGCGAGCTGCCCAAGGGCGCGGGCATGTTCGGTGTCGGCGGTGCCATCGGGTTCATTTCGAGCCTGGTCGGCGCCGGCGGGGGGTTCATTTCCGTGCCGTTCATGGTCTGGAGCAACGTGAAGATCCACAACGCCGTCGCGACCTCGGCTGCGCTCGGATTCCCGATTGCCGCCGCCGGAACCCTCGGCTACGTCCTCGCCGGCCATGGCGAGGCGTCGCTGCCGCCAGGGACCGCCGGTTTCGTCTATCTCCCGGCGCTGCTGGCGATCGCCGCTGCCAGCGTTCTGACGGCGCCGCTGGGTGCGCGCGTCGCCCATTCGCTCGATACCAAGCCGCTGAAACGCGTGTTCGCCATCCTGCTGTTCCTGCTGGCGGGCTACATGGCGTACAAGGGCGCCCGGGCGTACTAGCGGCAGCCCGGCACCTTCCCCGCCACTGCACTGCGCCGCATAATGGCGCGACAACGAGACTTGGCGGAACAACCATGACAGCAAGCGAGCAGGCCATCAGCGAGATCGGCGATCCGATGGTGCGCGAACTGGCGACGCGCGGTCAGGTGCGCACGTTTCCGAAGAACGCGGTGATCATCAACGAGGGCGATCGCGGCGACAGCCTCTACGTGATCCTGACGGGCAAGGTCAAGGTCTACGTCTCGGATGACGACGGCCGCGAGATGATCCTCGACATCTACGGCCCGGGTGACTACGTCGGCGAGATGGCGCTCGACGGCCGTCCGCGCGCCGCTTCGGTGATGACGCTCGAGCCGACCAGCTGCTCGGTGGTCACCCGTGACGAACTGCGCAGCGCGATCGGCGCGAATCCGGACATCGCGATGGCACTGATCACCACGCTGATCGACCGCGCCCGCATTGCGACCGATAACGTGAAGAACCTGGCGCTGATGGACGTGTACGGCCGGGTTGCTCGCCTGCTGCTGTCACTGGCGAAAGAAGACGGGGGCAAGCTGGTCGTGCCGGAACGGATGACGCAGCAGGACATCGCCGACCGAGTCGGCGCCTCGCGCGACATGATCAGCCGCATCTTCAAGGACCTGACGATCGGCGGTTACGTCACGATCGAGAACCGCACCATCACGATCCATCGCAAGCCGCCGGCGCGCTGGTGAGCGGCGGACCAGCGCGCCCGCCTTCGTCCTTCGTCCTTCGACCGGCGCCAGCGTCAGCTAGCGCCCGTGAATTTTCAACGCTGTAACGGCGGCAGCCTCTGCTGCGTTCGCCGCCGTCGTCGCCTACCGTGTTCTTACCGGGCCGAAACGCCCTGCCCACGGAGGCCGTCATGCACGACCCGACCGCGCTACCTACCCCCGCAGTGGTGCGTAAGTCACAACCCTTGATGCAACGCCGCGAACATCGGTTGCCGGTGGTCCTGGTGCTTCTGGCCGGTTGTGTGGCCGGCGCGGCTTTCGTGGCCTTGATCGAGGCGCCCCTGCCCGAGGAAATCGTGCTGGGCTCGCTCGAGCGCGCCCTGGGGCCCGCAGCCACCCTGGCGCGCTGAAGACCCCGGTTGTCGAATTTGCGGCATTGGCGCCGCGGCAGACGCCGCTGACCCAGACTCCCCGCCCCCGTACAGTGACCTTACAAACCCGGCCCCGGCGTGATCGCCCCGATGCCCTCCAAGGAGACCCGAATGACCGACCAGATCGTCGTGACACCCTATGACCCTGCGTGGCCCGCCCGTTTCCGCATCGAGTCACAGTTGATCCAGGTCGCGTTGAGCGACCTGCGTCCCGCGATCGAACACATAGGCAGCACCTCGGTGCCGGGCCTGGCGGCCAAGCCGATCATCGACATGCTGGTGGGTGTCCGCTCGCTCGACGAGTTCGAGCGCCACTATGACCGCCTGTCGATCTATGGCTACGAATACATCCCGGAATACGAACGCGTGCTGCCGGATCGGCGCTTTTTCAAGCGGGTCGTGCGCGGCGTGCGGACGCACCACGTGCATGTCGTAGAACTCAATGGCCTGTACTGGAAACGCTATGTGAAGTTCCGCGACAACCTGCGCGCCGATGCATGGCTCGCTGCCCGCTACGCCGAACTCAAGCGCCGCCTGGCCGCACGCTTCCGCCTTGACCGGGACGCCTATACGAACGGCAAGTCCGGCTTCGTCGAGGCGGTGCTGGCGATGCCGGGCCGCAGTCCGGTGCGCGGCACCAGCTTCAGGCCGCACTTCGCGTTTGCGGCGTGAACGTGGTCTTGTAGCGCTCGCGCAGCACGTTTTTCTGCACCTTGCCCATGGTGTTGCGCGGCAGGTCGTCGACCACGAAGACACGCTTGGGAACCTTGTAGTTCGCAATCCGTCCCTTGAGGCCGTCGACCACGTGACTTGCGTCGAGCGCGCCTGGACGGCGCGCCACGACGACGGCGGCGACCGCTTCACCGAAGTCCGGATGCGGCAGGCCGATGACGGCCGACTCGACCACGCCCGGCATTTCGTCGATGTAGCCCTCGATCTCCTTCGGATAGACGTTGTAGCCGCCGGAGATGATCAGGTCCTTGGACCGGCCCACCAGCGTCAGGTAGTGGTCGGGTACGCCGGCGCCGCCGAAGTGGCCGACATCGCCGGTGCGAAACCAGCCGTCGGCGGTGAACTCTTCGGCCGTCTTCTCCGGCATGCGCCAGTACCCTGCAAAGACATTGGGGCCACGCACCTCGACCGCCCCGATTTCACCGCTCGGGCAGTCGGAGCCGTCCTCGCGCACGACCCGCACACCGACGCCCGGCAGCGGCTGCCCCACCGTGCCGGCGATTCGCGAGCCCTGTTCCTTGAAGTAAGGGTTCGACACCAGCATCACGGTTTCCGACATGCCGTAGCGCTCGAGGATGCGGTGCCCGGTGCGCGCCTCGAAGTCGCGGTGCGTTTCCGCGAGCAGCGGTGCGGACCCGGATATGAAGAGTCGTATCGACTTGCAGCGCGCCTTGTCGAAGGCGGGCTCCACCAGCAGCCGCGTGTAGTACGTCGGCACCCCCATGAATACGGTCGAACGCGGCAGGCGCTCGAGTACCTGGGCCACGTCGAACTTCGGCAGGAACAAGGTTCGCGCGCCGGCGAGCAGCGCAGCATGGGATGCCACGAACAGGCCATGCACATGAAACAGGGGCAGCGCATGCAACAGCACATCCTGGCGCCCCGCCGCGCGCGCCGCCGCAAAGCCCCAGAACTCGTCGAGTGTCAGGGCGTTGGACGCCAGATTACCGTGCGTCAGCATGGCCCCCTTGCTGCGCCCGGTCGTGCCCGACGTGTACAGGATCGCCGCGAGATCGTCGGCCGCGCGCCAACGGGTGGAGTACGCGTCCGCAAACGGCACTGCGGCGTCGAGCAACGAGCCATCGCGCGCCTCGCCCAGGGTGACGACATGCCGGCAGCGCGCGCGCCGCGCCAGCGGTTCGAGTTCGGCTAATCGGGCGGGCGTGCAGACCAGCACGTCGGGCTCGGCGTCGGCGAGGAAGTATTCGATTTCCGCCTGCTGGTAGGCAGTGTTCAGCGGCAGGTAGACCAGCCCGGCACGCAGCGTCGCCAGGTACAGCATCAGGCACTCCGGCGATTTCTCGACCTGAACCGCGACCCGCGCACCGGCGGGCAATTGCAAGGAGTCCAGCCAGTGGGCCAGGCGTCCGCTGGCATGGTGCAGGTCATTCCAGCTGTATACGAGACCGTCAGCGGTCTCGATGCAGGCCGAATCGAGGTCTGAAGGAAAGCGCCGCTCGATCAGCGAATAGAAATTGGAGTCGCTCGCCATGCCCGGGTTCTGCGTAATGTGATTACCTCGACTACTTGCCGGTGAAGCGCGCGGGCCGCTTGGCGCGGAACGCCGCAACACCCTCGCGGTAGTCCTCGGACTGCAGGAACGCGAAACTCGCGTCGAGTTCATGCTCGGTATAGACGCCCCCGGTGGCGGTCAGCCGGCGGATGTTTGCCTTGTTCTCGCGCGCCGACAGCGGAGAGCCGGCGACGATGCGGCTCACGCAGTCACGCAATTCCGCGTCGAAGCGTCCGATGGCGACCGCACGCGTGACGAGACCACGCGCTGCAGCCTCGTGCGCGTCGAACAGTCGCCCTTCGAGCAGCAGTTCAGCGGCGACGCCCGGACCCACCAGCCGCAACAACGGCACGAGCTCGGGCAGCGCAAACGGAAAGCCGAGCCGACCGACCGGGGCGCCGATGCGCGCGTTGTCCGCCGCAATGCGCAGGTCGCTAGCGATCGCCACCTCCAGTCCACCGCCGACGCACACGCCCTCGATCGCAGCGATAACCGGTACCGGACAAGCTCCGATCGCAGCCAGGGCATTGGCGATCGTCTCCAGGTGATAGCGGCGCCCGTCGGCGGGTTCGCCACGGACGCGCTCGAACTCCTCGATGTCCGCACCCGCGGCGAAGTTGTGTCCCGCGCCGCGGATGACGACGGCTCGCAGCTCCGGCGTTTCCGCGAAGGTCGAGAACACGCGTGCGAGCGCCTGCCACATTGACTCGCTGATGGCATTGAGTTTGCCCGGCGATTCGAGGACCACCGTCGCCGTTTCGCCGGCGCTGCGCAGATGGACGACGCCGCTCACCGGCGATCTCAGTCGAGCTTGGCTCCGGACGACTTCGTGACTGCCGCCCAGCGCTTGATCTCGCTGTTCAGGAACTTCGCGAATTCCTGCTGCGACATCGTCGCCGTGTCCGATCCGTTGCTGGCCCAGATCTCGCGCAGTTCCGGCGAAGCAAGCGCCTTCACGAGTTCGGCATGCATGCGGTCGAGGATGTCCTTCGGCGTGCCCTTGACGCCCCAGACGCCGTACCAGGTCGACACGACATAGTCGGGCAGACCGACTTCGGCCGTCGTCGGCACGTTGGGAAACGCCGGCGAGCGTTTCGGTGCGGCCACCGCCAGCGCCTTGATCCGGCCGGACCGGATGTGCTGGGCCGATGAGCCAAGGCCGTCGAACATCATGTCGACATTGCCGGTGATCAGGTCCTGCAGGGCCGGCCCGGCGCCTCGGTACGGGATGTGCACGATGAAGGTGTTGCTCTGCTGCTTGAACAGTTCCCCCGCCAGGTGGTGCGAGGTGCCGTTGCCGGCCGAGGCGTAGTTGAGTTTGCCGGGGTTGGCGCGCAGCAGCGTCATGAACGCCTTGAAGTCATCGACCTTCACGCGGCCGGGATTGATCACCACGATCTGCGGCGGATTGGCGATCACCGTCAGCGGCACCAGGTCGGTCTCGATGTTGTAGTCGAGCTTCGGATAGAAACTCGGTGCGATCGCGTGGTGGACCGCACCGACGAAGAAGGTGTAGCCGTCCGGTGGAGCCTTGGCCGCCAGCGACGCTCCGACCGTGCCGCCGGCCCCGCCGCGGTTGTCGATGATCACCTGCCGGCCGAGTTGCTTGGTCAGCTGCGCCGAGAGCGGCCGCGCGAAAGCGTCGGTGCCACCACCGGGCGGGAACGGAACGATCAGCGTAATGGGCTTGTTCGGCCAGCTCTGGGCGCCCGCCGGCGCAGCAGCAATCACACCGGCTGCAAGCACGGCAATCATCAGGGAACGAAAGGTCACGTGGGTCTCCTTGGCAAGTGTGGATGCTGCGCTCTGACGGCGCATGCTCTTTCGCGCGTGTCCCGCACGCTGGTCCGGCGATCGGGCCCGCTACTTTAGCGTCTTGCGGCCGCTGTGGGCGACAGTCCCCGGCGATGAAAGACGACGAAGCAGGCGATGCCGATCACGACCATGGGCACCGACAGCCATTGCCCGGCCGACAGGCCCAGCGGCATCGCACCGTACAGGGCCTCGGGCTCGCGGAAGAACTCACCGACGATGCGCAGCACTCCATAGCCGATCAGGAACAGGCTGCCGGCCGTGCCGACGGGCCGCGGGCGACGCGAGTAGATCCACAGGATCGCGAACAGCAGCAGTCCTTCGAGGGCGAACTGGTAAAGCTGCGACGGATGACGCGGGTGGTTGTCTCCCGCCTGCGGAAAGATCATCGCCCACGGAACGCTGGCCGGATCGGCGACGCGGCCCCACAGTTCACCGTTGATGAAGTTGCCGATGCGCCCCGCGGCGAGTCCGAGCGGTACAAGCGGGACAACGAAGTCAGCGACGCGAAGAAAGGACTTGCCGCGGCTGCGCGCAAACCACGCCATTGCAGCGATCACGCCGAGGATGCCTCCGTGCGAGGCCATGCCGCCCTTCCAGACGGCGAATATCTCGAGCGGATGAGACAGGTAATACGACAGCGGGCCGTAGAAGATCACGTGCCCGAGCCTGCCACCCAGGATGACGCCGATCATCCCGTAGAACAGCAGGTCGTCCACGTCCTGCGAGCTCATGCCCCGCCAGGCATCGCGCGAACGCAGTTTGCCCAGCACAAGAAACAGCGCAAAGCCGATCAGGTACATCAACCCGTACCAGCGGATGGCCAGGGGCCCGAGCTGCAACGCAACGGGATCGAAGTGATGGATGAGGGGCACGCGGGTCTCGCAGTGGAATGAAGCGTCTGGATAGTGGCTTGGCCTATTATTGCCTGCTCACCCACCTGCCTGCTTTCAGCCCCAGCCCATGCCGCACAACGACCGTTCAAAGCACGTGACCCAGGGCGTCGCCCGCTCCGCCAACCGTGCGATGTATTACGCGATGGGCTACAAGGACGAGGACTTCGACAAACCGATGATCGGCGTGGCTAACGGTCACTCGACGATCACGCCGTGCAACTCCGGCCTGCAGAAGCTGGCCGATGCCGCGTGCGAGGAGATCGGCACCTGCAAGGCCAACTCACAGGTCTTTGGAACGCCCACGATTTCCGACGGCATCGGCATGGGCACCGAGGGCATGAAGTACTCGCTGGTGTCGCGCGAGGTCATCGCCGACTGCGTCGAGACCTGCGTGAACGGCCAGTGGATGGACGGCGTCATCGTCATCGGCGGCTGCGACAAGAACATGCCGGGCGGGATGATGGGCATCGCCCGCTGCAACGTGCCCGCGATCTACATCTACGGCGGCACCGTCAAGCCGGGCCGTTACAAGGACAAGGACCTGACCATCGTCTCGGCGTTCGAGGCGGTCGGCGAGTTCACCGCGGGGCGGCTCAACGAGACCGACTTCAAGGAGATCGAGCGGCGCTGCATTCCCGGCTCCGGCTCCTGCGGCGGCATGTACACCGCGAACACGATGAGTTCGTCGTTCGAGGCGCTCGGCATGAGCCTGCTGTATTCGTCGACACAGGCCAACCCGGACGAGGACAAGGTCGCCAGTACGCGCGAGGCGGCACGCGTGCTCATCGCGGCCGTGAAGAACAACCTGCGGCCGAGCGACATCATCACGCGCGAATCGATCGAAAACGCGGTGAGCCTGATCATGGCCGTCGGCGGCAGCACCAACGCGGTGCTGCACTTCCTCGCGATCGCGCACGCGGCCGGAATACCCTGGACGATCGACGACTTCGAACGCATCCGCCGCAAGGTGCCAGTGCTGTGCGACCTCAAGCCCTCGGGCAAGTACGTCGCTACCGACCTGCATGCGGCCGGCGGCGTGCCGCAGGTACTGAAGATCCTCCTGGCCAACGGACTGCTGCATGGCGAGTGCATGACGATCACCGGGAAGACGATGGCGGCGATGCTGGCTGACATCCCCGCGGAACCGGCGGCATCCCAGGATGTGATCCATCCGATTTCACGGCCGCTGTACGCGCAAGGGCACCTGGCGATCCTCAAGGGCAACCTTTCACCGGAAGGATGCGTGGCCAAGATCACCGGACTCAAGAATCCGGTCATCACCGGCCCGGCCCGGGTGTTCGATTCGGAAGACGCCGCCATGGAGGCCATCCTGGCGGACCGCATCCGCCCTGGCGACGTGCTGGTCATCCGTTACGAAGGCCCCAAGGGCGGGCCTGGCATGCGCGAAATGCTCTCGCCCACCTCGGCCCTGATCGGCAAGGGGCTCGGCGAAAGCGTGGGCCTGATTACCGACGGCCGCTTTTCCGGCGGCACCTGGGGCATGGTGGTCGGGCACGTGGCGCCCGAGGCCTACGTAGGCGGAACGATCGCGTTGATCGAGGAAGGCGACTCGGTGACGATCGACGCTCACCGGTTGCTGCTCGAACTCAATGTCGCCGAGACCGAGATCGCGCGCCGCCGCGCGGCCTGGAAGCAGCCGGCGCCGCGCTACACGAAAGGCGTGCTGGCCAAGTTTGCAAAGCTGGCGTCCACGGCCAGCAAGGGCGCGATCACCGACGAACGCCTGTTCGGCTGAGTCGCACCGGCGGAGTCGCCATGATCAGCGCCGGATGCGCTTGCTGGACTCCAGTGCGTCCTTGATGCGCTTATTCTTGTGCGCTTCCATCTCGTCGAACGCCTTTTTCTTGTCCAGTCCGAGCCGCCGCTCAAAGATCTCGAACCAGATCATCGACAGCACGAACGGCACGGTGATCCACCACCACGACAGGTTCGCGAAAACGCTGATCTCGAGTACCTTGAGGATGACGAGCGCAACACCGAGCCAGAGCAACCACACGCGCTTTCTCCCGCAGATTCGACCAGGACACTATAGTCGCGCCCGCCCCGCAACTGAAGGTGGGCAGTCAACGCAAAAGCGGGCAAGCCGTTAGAATCTTCAGGCTTTTACCCGAATCCATAGCAAATTCTCGGCTTTCCACGGCCCCTCTTCACAGACCCCAACGGAGACCCTCCATGAAGCAATTCCTCGTCCTCGCCGCACTCGGCATGACTGTTGCCAGCGGCCCGGTGTTCGCCTCGCAGGAACTCGCCAAGCAGAAGAATTGCCTTGCCTGCCACGCAGCCGACAAGAAGCTGGTCGGGCCGTCCTACAAGGACGTTGCCGCGAAATACAAGGGCGACAAAGACGCTTTCGCCAAGCTCGCCAAGAAGATCCGCGAAGGGGGCGTGGGCGTCTGGGGCCAGGTCCCGATGCCCGCCAACCCGCAGGTCAACGAGCAGGAAGCCATGGCGCTCGCGAAGTGGGTCCTGTCGCAGTAGTCGGCTGTCGACAATGCAGGAGGGGCGCTTCGGCGCCCCTTTTCGTTTTTCCGGACGTCGCAGGTCAGCGGCGGTCCGCCGGTAGTGGGATGCCGGTCGCGGCGCCCGAGATGGCCTGAGCAATCAGCTCGCCGTTTCCCGGCCCGAGCGTCCAGCCCAGCGTGCCGTGTCCGGTATTGAGGAACAGCCCGGCGATCCGGGTCGACCCCAGATAAGGCACGTTCGACGGCGTAACCGGGCGCCGCCCTGCCCAGTAGTTTGGCTTCTCGTAGTCGCAGGCCCCGGGAAAGAGCTGCGCTGTGCGGCGCGTCAGGGCCTCGCACCGGCGTGGATCCAGTTCCATGCCCCAGCCCGCGATCTCGGCAGTCCCGGCAACGCGCAACCGGCTGCCGAAACGAGAAAAAACCAGCTTGAACTCGTCGTCGGTCAGGCTGAGCTGTGGCGCCCTCGAAGGAACGACGACATCGAACGTTGCCGAATAGCCCTTGCCTGGATAGATCATCAGGCGCTGGCCCACTCCGCGCAGCAGGGCCACCGACTCCACGCCGAGGCACACGAGAGTCGCATCCGCCGGCTGCTCGCACAGGTTGCCCCGCGCATCGCGCAGCACGGCGCCGCACGCGTGTCCGTCGGACAGCAGGATCGAGGTCGCGGTCGAGCCGAACCGGAACTGCACACCCCGCTCGACGCAGTGCTGCGTGAGCTGCTGCGTGAACCGGTGTGCATCGCCGGACTCATCTTCGGCGCAATAGTCCGCACCGACGATCCGGTGCTCGACTGTTGCCAGCGCCGGCTCGAGCGCGACCGCTTCCGCTGGCGAGATCGAACGGCGGCTGCAGCCCAGCTCCCGCATCAGGGCCGCCGGCGCCAGCGACGCCTCGAATTCCCGGCGATCGGTATAGAAGTGCAGGATGCCGCGCTCGACACAGTCGTACTCGAGCGCGAGTTGGCGCCGCAGACGCTTGACGACGTCGCGGCTGTGCAAGGCGAGCGCAAGGATCGTCCGGATGTTTGCAGCAGTGCGGGACGGAAGGCACTCGCGCAGGAAGGCGGCGCCCCAGAGCCATTGCTGCAGTTCCGCACGCGGCCGGACCAGCAGCGGTGCATCCGGCTGTCCGATCCAGCGCAGGATCCTGCCCGGAGCGGCTGGATTGGCCCAGGGTTCTGCGTGGCTGGCGGAGATCTGTCCGCCATTAGCGAAACTCGTTTCGAGTGCCGGGCCGGGCTGTCGATCCACCACGACGACGTCGTGGCCGGCTTCCCGCAGGAACCACGCACTGGCCACACCGACGACGCCGGCGCCGAGGACGAGTACGCGCACTTCGTGATCCGGATTCAGTGGACAGAGCGTGACAAAGCGGAACAGAGCGCGATTCTAAGGAGTCGCAGCGGAGTACCGGCGGATTGCCGGCGGCAGCAACGCCGAGTCGTCCGCGCAATACCGGCACACAGCCCGGGAGGCCCGCCTTGCAGGAGGTTCGCACCTGAGTACAATCCTGCGCTTTCGCAGGCTAGCGCTCCTGTCACAAGTAACGGGTGCCGCCGCGAAGAATCACCGGGCCCACGTCCCCAAGAACAGTTCCCAAGGACACATCACCAGTCGGCCGACACTCATAGAGGAGAAAAGGTCATGAATCACCGGATCATCAAGCTTGTACCGCTGGCGATTGCCGCCGCGGTCGCGCTTGCCGCTTGTGGCAAGAAAGAGGAAGCACCCAAGGCTGCCGCCCCCAAGGCCGCGGCAGCGGCCCCGCAAAAGGGCCAGATCAAGATCGGCCACGTGGCCCCGCTGACCGGCGGTATTGCCCATCTGGGCAAGGACAACGAGAACGGCGCCAAGCTCGCAGCCAAGGAAATCAATGCCGCGGGCGGCATCAAGATCGGTGACCAGGTATTCGAGATCGTGATCCTCGGTGAAGACGACAAGGCCGACCCGAAGGAAGGCACGCTCGCCGCGCAGAAGATCGTTGATTCCGGCGCTGTTGCCGTTGTCGGCCACCTGAACTCGGGTACGTCGATCCCGGCCTCGAAGATCTACTCCGACGCCGGCATGACCCAGATCTCGCCGTCGGCGACCAACCCGAAGCTCACGGAACAGGGCTTCAAGACCACGTTCCGCGTCGTCGCCAACGACAACCAGCAGGGCGCCGTGCTCGCCAACTACGCTCACGACGCGCTCAAGGCCAAGACCATGGCGATCGTCGATGACCGTACCGCCTATGGCCAGGGCCTGGCCGACGTGGTCGAGAAGGTCGCGAAGGAAAAGGGCATCAAGATCGTCGCCCGCGAGTTCGCCACCGACAAGACGACGGACTTCAATGCCATCCTGACCAAGATCCGCGGCGCCAAGCCCGACGTCGTCATGTACGGCGGCATGGACGCCACCGCCGGCCCGATGGCCAAGCAGATGAAGCAACTCGGCCTGAAGTCGGTGCTGCTTGCCGGTGACGGCGTGTGCTCGCCCGAGTTCATCAAGCTGGCTGGCGATGCCGCCGGCATCATGCACTGCTCGATGGCCGGTGAGGCGGTCGAGAAACTCCCCAAGGGCGAGGAGTTCAAGGCCAAGTACAAGGCCGAATTCGGCCAGGACGTGCAGATCTATTCGCCGTATTCCTATGACGCCGTGTACATCATCGCCGACGCGATCAAGCGCTCCGGCAAGGCCGATCGCGCTGCGATCTCGGCTGCTGTGCCGGCGACGAACTACCCGGGTCTGACCGGCACGATCATGTTCGACGAGAAGGGCGACATCAAGAACGGAGCCATCTCGATGTTCAAGGTCACGGGCGACAAGCTCGAGTACCTCTCGACGGTTCGTTAGGACCTGTCAGCTCCACGAAAACGGCACCCTCGGGTGCCGTTTTCTTTGTGCATCCCGTCACGCCTCGAGGGCCTTGCTACGATGCGCGATCGCGCGGACCGATAGCGCCTCCAGCCGCTTTCAAAAGGCGTCGATGGAAACGTTCATCCAGCAGATCCTCAACGGCCTCGTGCTCGGCAGCATGTATTCGCTGATCGCGCTCGGCTACACGATGGTCTACGGGATCCTGAACCTGATCAACTTCGCGCACGGCGATGTGCTGACCGTCGGCGCACTCACCGCCCTGTCGACGATCCTGCTGCTACAGGCACTGTTTCCCGGACTTCCGGGCTGGGTACTGATCTCGGCCGGCCTGCTGGCGGCGATCCCGGTCTGTGTGGTGCTGAGCCTGGTCATCGAGCGCGTGGCCTATCGACCGCTGCGCAATGCTCCGCGCCTGGCGCCGCTGATCACCGCGATCGGCGTCTCGATCGTCATCCAGACCGTCGCGATGCTCGTCTGGGGCCGCAACTACCTGACCTTCCCGCAGTTGATCACGAACACGCCGATCGAGATCGGCGGCGCCACGGTCACGATCACCAAGCTGCTCGTGATTGCGCTCTCGGCCATCGTCATGGTCGGGCCTGATGCTGCTCGTCAACCGCACCAAGCTCGGCCGCGCGATGCGCGCCACATCGGAAAACCCGCGCGTGGCGGGACTGATGGGCGTGAACCCCAACTTCGTGATCGCGGCGACGTTCGCAATCGGTGCCGCGCTGGCGGCGCTCGCCGGCGTGATGCTGGCGGCAACCTACGGCGTGGCGCATTTCTACATGGGCTTCTTGCCTGGCCTCAAGGCGTTCACTGCCGCCGTGCTCGGAGGCATCGGCAACATCCCCGGTGCGATGCTCGGGGGACTGCTGCTCGGGCTGATCGAAGCGTTGGGCGCGGGCTATATCGGACAGCTGACGGGTGGCATCCTCGGCAGCCATTACCAGGATGTGTTCGCGTTCGCCATCCTGGTGCTGGTGCTGATCTTCCGGCCGTCCGGACTGCTCGGCGAACGCGTCGCCGACCGCGCCTGACCATGGGCAACCTGCTGCCGCGCCTGTCGCAGAACCGCTCCACCGTGTGGCTGGCGACGGCTGCGATCGCCATCGTCCTGCTGCTGCTGCCGTTCATCGTCGGTCAACTCGGCAATGCATGGGTCCGCGCGCTCGCCTTCGCATGCCTGTACGTGATGCTGGCGCTCGGCCTCAACATCGTCGTCGGCTTTGCCGGGCTGCTCGACCTCGGCTACATCGCGTTCTATGCGGTCGGGGCGTACATGTACGCGCTGCTCGCCTCGCCGCACCTCACCAGCACGTTCCCGTGGATCGCGCAGATGTTCCCGACCGGTCTGCACAACTCGATCTGGGTCGTGATACCGCTCGGCGCCGGGATCGCGGCGACGTTCGGCATCATCCTCGGTGCGCCGGTGCTGAAGCTGCGCGGCGACTACCTTGCCATCGTGACGCTCGGCTTTGGCGAGATCGTCCGCATCTTCCTGAACAACCTGAATGCGCCGCTGAACATCACCAACGGGCCGCAGGGGATCACGCTGATTGATCCGATCACGATCGCCGGCGTCAATTTCGGCAAGTCCCAGAATCTCCTCGGCATCAGCCTGCCGTCCGTGTACCTCTACTACTACCTGTTCCTGGTGCTGACGATCATCACCATCGTCATCTGCGTGCGGCTGCAGGATTCCCGCCTCGGCCGCGCCTGGATGGCAATCCGCGAGGACGAGATCGCGGCCAAGGCGATGGGCATCAACGTGCGCAACGTCAAGCTGCTCGCGTTCTCGCTGGGCGCGACGTTCGGCGGCGTATCGGGCGCGATGTTCTCGGCATTCCAGGGCTTCGTTTCGCCGGAGTCATTCACGCTGAACGAGTCCATCATCGTGCTGGCAATGGTCGTGCTCGGTGGGCTGGGACACATCCCGGGAGTTGTACTTGGTGCCATCCTGCTTTCGATGTTCCCCGAAGTCCTGCGACACACGGTCGTGCCGGTGCAGACGTTCCTGTTCGGTCACGTCGTCGTCGACGCGGAAGTCCTGCGCATGATGCTCTATGGCTTGGCGATGGTGCTGGTCATGCTGTACCGGCCGAAGGGACTGTGGCCGGCGCCCGAGCATGGCGTCAATCCTGCCAGCCGCACCGCAACGCAGAGGGCGTGATGCGCGAGCTCGTGCTGCGGGTGGGTAGTGTCAACAAGCGCTTCGGTGGCCTGCAGGCGCTGTCAGACGTTGGCATCGAGATCGGCCGCGGCGAGATCTACGGGCTGATCGGCCCGAACGGGGCCGGCAAGACGACCTTCTTCAACGTCATCACCGGCCTCTACACGCCGGACTCCGGCACTTTCGAACTCGATGGAAAGCCGTATTCGCCGACCGATGTGCATCGGGTCGCCCAGGCAGGCATCGCACGCACGTTCCAGAACATCCGCCTGTTCCCGGACATGACAGCGCTCGAGAACGTCATGGTCGGTCGCCATGTACGCACGCACGCGACCGCGCTCGGGGCGATCCTGCGCACGCGCAGGACCGTCGAGGAGGAGCGTGCGATCAAGGCGCGCTCGCTCGAGTTGCTCGAGTACGTCGGCATACGCAAGTACGCCGACTACCAGGCGCGCACGCTGGCCTACGGCGACCAGCGCCGGCTCGAGATCGCGCGGGCCCTGGCGACCGAACCCAAGCTGCTCGCGCTCGACGAACCCGCCGCCGGCATGAATGCGACTGAAAAACTCGCCTTGCGCGCGCTGCTCGAGGCGATCAGCCGGGACGGCATCACGATCCTGCTGATCGAGCACGACGTGAAGCTGGTGATGGGCCTGTGCGACCGTGTGACCGTGCTCGATTACGGCAAGATGATTGCTGTCGGCGCCCCCGCCGATGTCCAGCGCGATCCGGCCGTGATCGAGGCGTATCTGGGTGGCGGCCACAAGGACGTGGCAACGAAGGCGGCCTGAGAGTGAGCACGTCGTCCTTCGCATTGCGGGAATCTCGCATGGCTGATGTCGTCCTTCGCGTCGCTGGCCTTAAGGTGGCCTACGGAGGTATTCAGGCCGTCAAGGGCGTCGACCTCGAGGTGCATGCCGGCGAACTGGTCACGCTGATCGGCGCCAACGGCGCCGGCAAGACCTCGACCTGAAGGCGATCACCAGCACACAGGCGTGGGCCGGCGAGATCGACTACATGGGCAGCACGACGCGCGGGCAGGCGTCCGTACCAGCTGCTGGCGCGCGGTCTCGCGATGGTTCCGGAGGGCCGTGGCGTGTTCGCCCGCATGACGGTGACCGAGAACCTGCAGATGGGCGCGTTCGTGCGCAACGACGATGCCGGCATCAAGCGCGACATCGACGAGATGTTCACGATCTTCCCGCGCCTGAAGGAGCGCGCCAGGCAACTCGCCGGCACGCTGTCCGGTGGCGAACAGCAGATGCTGGCGATGGCACGCGCGCTGATGAGCCAGCCGAAGCTGCTGCTGCTCGACGAGCCCTCGATGGGCCTGTCGCCGATCATGGTCGAAAAAGTCTTCGAGGTGATCCGCACCGTCGCGGCACGCAAGGTGCCGATGCTGCTGGTCGAGCAGAACGCACGCCTGGCCCTCGAGGCGGCGCATCGCGCCTACGTGATGGAATCGGGTCTGATCACGTTGAGCGGCGACGCGCACGATTTGCTGACCGACCCCAAGGTGCGCGAGGCGTATCTCGGCGAAGCAGCCTGACCCGCCCTGCGGATCCGCGGCGCGCATCGTGATCGCCCGTGCGTCAGGCCGGGATGCTGCGCACGCCGACGTGGACCGTCAGCTCCTTGAAGACCTCCGCCTCGCCGAACCAGCTGCCGACGATCGGTTCCGCCAGGCCGGGATCTCGCGCATAGGCAACGCGAATCAGGCTCGAGCCACCGAACAGAGCATTGGTCGGATCGAACGGCACCCAGCCGGCGCCCGGCAAGTACACATGCAACCACGCATGCGTGGCGCCGGCTCCACTTAGGACCGCGTCGGCGGCCGAACCGTCGCCCGTGTCGAGCGTCGGGTCGTACAGATACCCGGAGACAAAGCGCGCCGCCATGCCGAGTCGCCGCACGACTTCCATCATCAGCAGGGCAAAGTCGCGGCAGGTCCCCGCGCCGCGCTGTAGTGTCTCGTCCGGCGTCTGTGTGCCTTCCTCGTCGCGCGATTCGTAACGGAAACCGGCCTTGATCGCTGTCGCGATCGAGGTCAGCAGTTCGCGCGTATCGGGTCGCACGCTCGGCGCGAGGAATGGCCGGCACCATTCGAAGAGCCTTCCATCCGGATCCGGGTAGTGCCGTTCGAGCAGGGCCCCGAGGTCACGGCGCTCGTCGGCCGTGTAGTCGAACGGCCAGCGTTGAGCATGCGGCGCGAGCGGCAGCTCCGTCACTCCCCGAACACCGTCGTGCTCGATGCGGATGCTGCACCTGAGTTGCAGCTCGTTGGCGTGCTGCTGCGGCTGGACCAGCGTGACCGAGTTCGAATAGGTGTCCAGCACCCAATCGATCCTTGAAGGCACATTGACTTCGATGCGCGCATCGAGCAGCCGGATGTCATTGCCGGTGCGCGGCCGGAACATCACGCGGTGCTGCCCGAACCGTACCGGTCTTGCATAGCGATAGGTCGTGACGTGCTCGACCTCGAGGTGCCGGGTCATCGTCGGATCGGTCCGGCTATTCCGCGCTCAACTGCTGCATCCATGCGGCCAGCTCGCGTCCCTTGTCGCCACCGGCGAGCATCGCGCCGCGCACCCGCTCACGATCATCGAGCGGCCGGTTCTGACTGAGCTTGAACTTCGCTTCGACCCGATCGATCGTGATGGTGAACGCGACGATCCCTTCCTTCATGCCTTCACGGAACGCGAGATCCAGCTCGTTCCACTGCTCGCGGTACGGCGGGTCGTGCGCGTCGATCAGTGCCTTCAGCACCCGCTCCTTGCCCTCGCTGTCGTGTGTCACTGCAACCGTGCCGCGAACATGCACGACCGCATAGTTCCAGGTCGGCACCGCCTTGCGCGCCGAGTACAGCGACGGCGAAACATAGGCATCTCCGCCGTGAAAAATGGCAAACAGGTGATCGCCGTCGCGCCACGCCTGCCAGTGCGGATTCGCGCGCGCCACGTGGCCGTGCAACTGCCACGGATCGGTGCGATCGTCGAGCAGCAGCGGCGCGTGCAGTGACGAAGGGTTCCTCCGCCATCGGCGTGATCAGCGTCGCAAACGGATGCGCGCGCATGAGCGCGCCAGCGAGTTCCCGCTGGCGCAACGCAAAGTGAGCGGGCGTGTACAGCATCACTCGAGGCCCGTCGATTCAGGCAGGCCCAGCATCAGGTTGAGGTTCTGCACCGCGGCACCGCTGGCGCCCTTACCGAGGTTGTCGAGCCGCGCGATCAAGAGCGCCTGCTGCTGGGCGTCGTTGGCATAAACGAAGACTTCAAGGCGATTGCTGCCGTTCAGTGCCTCGGCATCGAGGTAGGCCCCGTCACGCAGCGCCGTCGCATCGTTGAGCGCCCGAACGCTGACGAAGTGCTCGCCCGCATAGTGTTCGGCCAGGGCTGCGTGTAGCTCCGCACCGATCACACGGCGCGGCAGCAAGGCCGTCTGCAGCGGCACCGATACCAGCATGCCGCGGCGGAAGTCACCGACCGACGGTGCAAACACCGGCGGGCATTCGAGCAGGCCGTGCGTCTTCATTTCACCGAGATGCTTGTGGGCCAGGTTGAGTCCGTAGGCGACGAAGTTCGGCGGCACCTCGGCACCCGCCTGCTCATAGCGCTCGATCAGCTTGCGCCCGCCGCCGGTGTAGCCCGACACCGCGTGCACGCTGACCGGGTAGCCGGCCGGCAGGAGGTCGCGCTCGCGCAGCGGCCGCACGATCGACAGGAAGCCGGTCGGGTAGCAGCCGGGATTGGATACGAAGCGCGCCTGTGCCACCGCGTTTCGCTGGGTTGCCGTCAGTTCGGGGAATCCGTATACCCAGCCGGCGGCGGTGCGATGCGCGCTGCTGGCATCGATGACGCGCGTCTTGGCATCACCGATCATCGCGACTGTCTCGCGCGCGGCATCGTCCGGCAGGCACAGGATCACGATGTCGGCGGCTGCCACGACCGCGCGCTTGGCAGCAGCGTCCTTGCGCTGCTCGGCAGGCAGGCTCAGCAACTGCACGCCGGCGTGGCGCGCCAGCCGCTCCCGTATTTCGAGACCCGTCGTGCCGTGTTCGCCGTCGATGAAGACTGTGGGCTTGCTCATGTCCGCTCTCCGCTCGGTGCCATTACCCGTTGCGACGCTGCTGTCGATGCGTAAACGTTGCTGTCCAGTTGTTCCATACCGCGCCGCGGGTCCGTCAGCGGCGTGAACCCCGCCCGCGCATACAGCGCGTGCGCGTCCCGCGTGAATAGCAGCCAGCGTCGCAGGCCCTGCAAATCCGGATGTTCGCGCGCTGCCTTCAGCAGGCGCTGCGCGATGCCGCGTCCCCGCCACTCCGGCAGCACGAAGACGTCGCAAAGATACGCGAAGGTCGCCCGGTCGGAGATGACGCGCAGAAAGCCGATCTGGCTGCGCGAGAACGGCCCGGTCGCTAAAGATTCGCTCGCATACGCACCCCAGACCAGCGAATGGGCAACGGCGCGCTGCACGACATCACGCGGAATACCGAGGGACCAGTACGCGTCGTCGCGCAGAAAGCGCCAGACCCGATCGATGTCGATCCAGTCCGGATTGCTGCTGATTTCGATGTCCATGGCGGGTTGTAAGGCTGTCTTTGGGTCCAGAAAACAAAAAGGCCGCGGGATTGCCGCGGCCTGGTTGCTCCGGCTCGACGCCGGTATTCAGTCTCAGGACGCGCGACGACCCTCGCCGCTGGCGCGGAAACGTCGGTCACGTCGAACTGAAAGGTTCTTGCTCATGGGCGCGAGTGTACTGGAATGTGTCGCGCTGCCAAGTGTCAGGCGGCGTCAGCCAGGTCCGCCTGGGAAGTAAAGGCATCCGCGAAGAACTGGTCCTCCGGCAGCCCGCACAGCGCCGAGAAGTCGCGGCGCGCCGCTGCGATCATCGGCGGCGCTCCGCACGCATAGACCTGGTGACCGGATAAGTCGGGGAAGTCTTCCATCACCGCGCGATGTACGAAGCCACTGCGCCCGGTCCAAGAGTCTTCTGGGCGCGCTTCCGACAGCACCGGCACGTAGCGGAAGTTCGGCTGCTCGCGCGCCCAGCGCAACGGCAATTCATCGGCGTAAAGGTCCTGCCGGGAACGTGCACCCCAGTAGAACACCACCGGGCGGAATACCTTGCCCGAATCCTCGCGGTTGATGCCCTCGGCAAAGATGTGCTCCGCGAGCGCCTTGATCGGGGCAAAGCCGGTACCGCCGGCCACCAAAAGGATCGGACGTGGATTGTCCTCGCGCAGGAAGAACGTGCCCATCGGCCCCTCGACGCGCAGGATGTCGCGTTCCTTGACGGGCTGCGGCCCGGTGCCGAACAGGTTGTCGGTGAACACCCCACCCGGCATATGGCGGATGTGGAATTGCAGCTGTTCATCCGCATGCGGCGGTGTGGCGATCGAATAGTGGCGGCGCGATCCATCGCGCAGGATGAAATCGAGGTACTGGCCCGCGAGGTACTGCAGCCGCTCGGTCGCCGGCAGTTGCAGCGACACGATCGCCACGTCGGGCGCCACGCGCTCGATGCGCGCGATGCGAGCCGGCATTCTCTTGATCGGAATGTCGCCAAAGCCGGTCAGCTCGCGCGCCTCGATCACGACATCGCATTGCGGGCGCGAGCAACAGAACAGTGCCAGGCCCTTCGCTTCGTCCGCCGCCGACAACGCCGAGGTCGAGTGCGGACCGTGCATAAGCTGGCCTTCAAGCAGTTTGCCGCGGCAGGTGCCGCAGGCTCCGTTCTTGCAGCCGTACGCAATGCCGACGCCCTGCCGCAGCGCCGAGGCCAGCACGGTTTCGTCGCCTTCGACGGTGAAGGATCGTCCGCTCGGGCGGACCGTGACCTTGAAGCTCATAGAATCGCGCGATGGAACTCATTCGGCCCGCGCCGTCACCGCACGCGAGTCGCCTCGGGAGCCGCAAGCCACGCAAGCTGGGTCGACCGCGCCTGCTGATCATCGGCTGCGGCGATGTCGGGCTGCGCATTGTCTCACGCCTCGCCACGCGCTTCCGACTCATCGCGCTGACGTCGACGCCGGCACGCGCCCCGTTGCTGCGCGCTGCTGGCGTGGTGCCGATCGTCGGCGACCTGGATCAGCCGGCATCCCTGCGTCGGCTGCAGGGTCTGGCAGAGCGTGTCATCCACCTCGCCCCGCCGGGCAATGCGGGCGCACAGGACACGCGCACACGGCATCTCGTCACTGCACTCGGGGGAGCCTCGCACCGTGCCATCCACCATCGCGCCGTCTACATCAGCACAACGGGTGTCTACGGCGATCATGGCGGTGAGCGGATCGACGAGACTGCGCGCCTGCGACCGGTCAATGAACGCGCCATACGGCGAGTCGATGCCGAACGTCTCATGCGCAGTCGGCTTAGCGCCGCAGTGCTGCGCGTGCCCGGCATTTACGCGCACGATCGGCTGCCGCTGGACCGCCTGCGCCAGAGCCTGCCAGCCCTGGCTGACGCGGACGACGTGTACACCAACCACATTCATGCCGACGACCTGGCACGCATTGCGATCGCCGCGCTGGTGCGCGGCGCGGCCGCCCGCATCTACAACGCCTGCGACAACGACGAGATGAAGATGGCTGAATACTTCGACGTGGTCGCCGACGCATTCGGCCTGCCGCACCCACCACGCCTGCCGCGCGAGGCGCTGAAGGCAGCCGTGTCGCCGATGATGTATTCGTTCATGACGGAGTCGCGCCGGCTTGCGAACCGCCGCCTCAAGGAAGATCTGAAGATCCGGCTTTTGTACCCGACCGTCGCATCAGCACTCGCGACGATGCGAACGGAAAAGACAAACGGCCCCGGAGGGCCGCTGGCATGACGCGAGGAACTGAGTTCCGGTGTGTTACTGGTGCTGCTGAGACGACTCGAACGTCCGACCTACTGATTACGAATCAGTTGCTCTACCAACTGAGCTACAGCAGCCTTGAAGCGAACCGCGGATTATACGGGGCACGCAAAACGGCGGCAATTTTGAACCGGGCGGTCCCGGCGTGAACAACGCGCTTCTGATGCTGCCCGATTTCGGGCTGATCCTGATGGGCGCGGTGCTGGCGCGCCGCCTCGGCTTCGCGCGAAACTTCTGGGACGGCGCCGAGCGGCTTGTGTACTACGCGCTGTTTCCGCCGTTGCTCTTCACCTCGATCGTCAATGCCAAGTTCTCGCTCGCCAGCGAGGGGCGCATGCTGGCCGCTGCGGTCGGTGCATTCCTGGCGGCCGTGGTGCTGGGATTTGCGGCACGGTGGCTCTTTCGCCCTCAGCCGGCGTTCTTCGCCAGCTGCGTACAGACATCGTTTCGCTACAACTCGTATGTCGGGCTCGCGCTGGCACAGTCTCTCGCCGGTCCCCGCGGCGTGGCATTGATGGCGGTGATCATCGCCGTCTGCGTTCCGCTCGCGAACACGTTTGCCGTCTACGCGCTGGCTCGCCATCGCCAGACCGGCGTGCTGCGCGAAATGGCCGTGAATCCGCTGATCCTTGCTACGGTGTCGGGACTCGTGGTGAATCAGCTGGGATTCGAACTGCCGGCGTTGCTCGGCACCTTTCTCTTGCGACTCGGCTCGGCCAGCCTGGCGTTGGGTCTGCTGTGCATCGGTGCAGGACTCACATTCGCTTCGGTGCACGAAGAGCGCCCGACCATGGGGTACCTGATTGGCGTGAAGCTCTTGGCCAAGCCGGCGATTGCACTCGGGCTGATCCACCTGCTCGGACTGTCCGGCGTGCCGGCGACGATCGTGCTGCTGTTCGCCGCACTGCCGACCGCGTCGAGCGCGTACATCCTTGCCGCGCGCATGGGCGGCCGCGCAACCCCAGTGGCTTACGCGATCACCGTGCAGACTCTGCTGGCCATGGTGACCTTGCCCCTGTGGATCAGCCTGGCGCCGCGCTGATGGCGGCTGTCGATCCGTGGCGCCCGAGCGCCCATTCGACATGCTCGCGCACCAGCGCGCTCGGATCCGAGCGGCGCGACGTCAGCGCCGCAATGATCGCGGGCGACGATGGCGCATTGCCGAGCGCGACCGCAACATTGCGTAGCCAGCGTTCGTGGCCAATGCGGCGTATCGCCGAGCCGGCGGTCCGCGCGACGAAGTCTTGCTCGCTCCATGCGAACAGATCGATCAGCGTGGCCGAATCGAGCCCGTAACGGACGTCGAAGTCGGGCAGCGTCGCACGCTGTGCGAACTTGTTCCACGGACAGACGAGCTGGCAGTCGTCGCAGCCGTAGACACGGTTGCCCATCAGAGGCCGCAGGTCTTCCGGGATCGGCCCCGGATGCTCGATCGTCAGGTACGAAATGCAGCGGCGCGCATCGAGCTGGTACGGACCGGTTATCGCGCGTGTCGGGCAGATGTCGATGCAGCGTGAGCACGTACCGCAACGATCGATCGTTGGCGCGTCGACGGGGAGCGGCAGATCCGTGAGGATCTCGCCAAGGAAGAACATCGAGCCCGCATCCTCCGTCAGCAGCAAGGTGTGCTTGCCGCGCCAGCCGATGCCGGCCTTGCGCGCCAGTTCGACTTCGAGCACCGGCGCCGAATCGGTCGCGACGCGGTAGCCGAAGTTGCCGACTTCCCCCTCGATGCGCGTGGCCAGCGATTGCAGGCGTGCGCGCAGGACCTTGTGATAGTCACGGCCGCGTGCATATAGCGACACCACGGCCGCGCCTGGTTCGCGCAGCCGGCGCAGTTCGCGCCCGGCCCAGTCAGGTGGCGTGGTCGCGGGCAGGTAGTCCATGCGCGCGCTGATCACCCGCAACGCTCCGGGCAGCAACTGCGCCGGATCGGCACGCAGGCCGGCATGGCGCTCCATGTAGTCCATCGCGCCGTGACGCCCTTCACCGAGCCAGGCCTGCAGCTGCCGCGATGCCTCCGCGACGTCGACATCGGCGATGCCAACGCGCGCGAAGCCCAGTTCAGCGGCCCAGGCACGGATGCGTTCGACCAGCTTCACACCGTCGAACCGGTGCGCGCGGGTATCCTCGCCGCGATCTGAATTCATGCTGGCCATTCTAGGTGTCGCAAGAATCCCTCACGGCGCAGATCGTGCGCACGCTGCCCACACCCGCGGACACTGCTCGACTTGGTCGGGCGCTGGCGGCGGCTTGCCGCCTGCACGCGGCGGCCATCGCGACGCACGGACTGCAGGTCAACCTGAGCGGTGATCTCGGCGCTGGCAAGACGGCGCTGGTGCGCGGATGGCTGCGCGCCTTCGGCATTAGCGGTCCAATCCGCAGTCCGACCTTCGCGGTGCTGGAGCCGTATGTGGTGTCGTTGCATCGCTCAGCCACCGCTGGTCACTCCGGACTTGAAGCTCAGGATGTTTCGAGATTAGACTTCTATCACTTTGATTTTTATCGATTTGCCGATCCCTCTGAATTTACGATCGGCTTTCGTGACCTGTTCGGGCCGCGTTGCATCTGTGCAATCGAATGGCCCGAGAAAGCCGGCGATCGCCTGCCCGTCGCGGACCTGGCGATCGCCCTGCAAGTCGAAGACGCCGGACGTCGCGCATTCCTGACCGCGTCCGGTGAACTGGGGCGCGCATGCCTGGAGAGCACAGCAAAGGAGTTCGACACGACCGCCGCCGCCTGATGCAGGCGGCGGGCGGCTCGCTTGTGCTCGCGCTGACTCCAATCCATATCGCACGCGGCGCCACGCTGCTCGGTGTGCGCGTCTGGCCTGCTCGCGATTACACCCGCGTGGCGCTGGAGCACGACGAGCCGCTCAAGTTCACGCACTTCCTGATCCGCGACACACCCCCGCTGCGCATGGTGGTCGATGTCGAAGGCATCGATCTCACACCGGCGTTCCGCGAAGGTGTCGCCAAGGTCGAGCCGAACGATCCGTACATCGGCATGATCCGCGTGGGCCAGAACCGGCCCAAGGTCGTGCGTCTGGTCATCGAGTTGAAGGAGGACATCAAGCCGCAGGTCTTCTCGCTCGAACCGGTCGGGCCTTACCAGCATCGGCTGGTAATGGACCTGTACCCGGTCAATCCGCCAGACCCCCTGATGGCACTGCTGCGCGAGCAGGCCACACCGCGCGACTCGGACTTCAGCTCCGTGCTGCCGCCACCGGCGACCGACCGCGCGGGTGACCAGAAGATCGCGCGTGCGCCTTCGCGCCCCACGCGTCGGCGCAGCGACTCCGATGTCCAGCGCATCGTCACGGTAGCGATCGACCCGGGCCACGGCGGCGAAGACCCGGGCGCCGTCGGCAAGCGCGGCACCTATGAGAAGGCGGTGACGCTTTCGATCGCGCGCCGCCTGCGCGAGATGATCGTCGCCGACAGTGGCATGCGCGCCGCGCTGACGCGCGACGGCGATTACTTCGTTCCCTTGCGCACGCGCGTGTCGAAAGCGCGGGCGGTGCAGGCGGATCTCTTCGTCTCGATCCACGCCGACGCCTGGATACGGCCGGACGCGCGCGGGTCGTCGGTGTTCGCGTTGTCGGAAAACGGCGCATCGAGCAGCACTGCCGCATGGATGGCGCGGCGCGAGAACGACGCCGACCTGATCGGCGGCATCAACCTCGCGTCGCACGACAAGCAGCTGGCGCGCGTACTGCTGGACCTGTCGACCACCGCCCAGATCAGCGACAGCCTGAAGCTGGGCAGTTCGGTGCTGCGCGAACTCGAGCGCGTCAACCGGCTGCACAAACCGCGCGTCGAACAGGCCGGCTTCGCGGTGCTGAAGGCACCTGACATTCCGTCGATCCTGGTCGAGACCGCCTTCATCAGCAATCCGGACGAGGAAGCGCGCCTGCGTGACGACGATTACCAGGAGCAGATGGCGCGAGCCATGCTCGCCGGCATCAAGCGCTACTTCGCCAAGAATCCGCCACTGGCGCGCAATCCGCTGACCTAGCAGCACGCGCCGCCGAGGTCCGGCAACTTCGACGAACTCGTGCCGACGCCCTTTCGCCTCGGAACGATGCGAGGGACCGTCTTCAACTGTCCCGGCACTGACCTGACAAGGCTATCCTTGCCACAGAGAACGTCGATCTGTACCCCGCGAAGGAGACCTGATGAGTTCGCGACTTTCACTTTCCCCCTGGACGATGGCCGGCACTGCGCTGCTGGCGGCGACGTTCGCGTTCGGAGCCGTGGTGGCCCAGACGCGGTCGGCTCCCCCGAGCGACGAGGATCTGCGCAAGGCCTTCGCCGCCGCCGACGACAACAAGGACGGCGTCATCAACATCGACGAAGCCGTGGGCGACGCGATCCTCATCTTCGCCACGCTCGACAAGAACCGGGATAAGCACCTGTCGAAGGATGAACTGCCGGGCTATGACCCGAACCGAGTGCAGCGTGCCGACCGCGATGGCGACGGCAGGCTTTCCGTCGGTGAAGTCGCCGCGGACCGCGTCTGGGAGTTCTTCGAAGCCGATACGGACCGCAATGGCGTCGTCACATTCGAAGAGGTTCGCGTGTATGTCATCAAAGTGCGCAGCGCGCGCAATTAGGAGAATTCAAATGAAGGTCACTTCAAGATCGGCCACAGCGATCGCTTGCGCGATCGCGGCATTTGCGCTCGGCGGCTGCGCCAACATGACGCCGCAGGAACAGAACAAGGCGACCGGCCAGATCGTCGGGGGCGTCACCGGTGCGGCGCTGGGTTCCCTGATCGGCGGCGGCGCGGGACGGACCGTGGCGATTGCATCGGGGGCGGTGATCGGTACCGTGGTCGGTGGACAGATCGGCAGCAATCAGAAGTAGCGCGCCCGACGTCGTCCTGCCTTCCGCGCGGAGTCGACCATCACGGGTGGCCCCGGGCGGCGGGTTCGATATCAAACCCCGAGGTACCGTCCCGGCTTGTGGTTGATGGCCACCACGAGGTTTAGCGCGACGGCACCGATGACGGAGATCGCGACCGACGCCGGATCGACGATCGCAAGCGCCGCCACGACGATGGCGCAATCGATGCCCATCTGCACCGTGCCGGCGCGCCAGCCAAACCGCTGTTGCAACCACAGCACCAGAACATTGACGCCACCGAGACTTGCCTGGTGCCGGAACAGCATCAACAGACCGACGCCGATCAGGAAACCGCCCATGATCGACGCATAGACCGGCTGCAGCCAGTCGAACCGCACCGCGAGCGGCAGCACCTCGGTCAGGACGGACAGCAGTGCAGCCGCGATGAAGCTCTTGATGGTGAAGCGCCACCCCAGCGTTCGCACGGCGAACCATGCAAAGGGAAGATTGATCACGAAGAACACCGGACCGAAGCGCCAGCCGGTGGCGTAATGCACGAGAAACGCAATGCCGGCGGTTCCGCCCGTCAGCAGCCCCGCGTGCCTGTACATGCCGACACCGAGCGCGATGAACAACGTCGCCGTCACGAGCGCCTGCGCGTCCTCGAAGAACGTGTGTCGGGTCGGCGACTGTGCGGGCTGAAACATGGCGTGACGGCCGATGTCGGCGCGATACAGCGCAGTTCAGGCGGTAGAACGGCGGCGTAGCAGCCGCATCAGGGCGGCCAGCAGCAATGGACCGACGACGGCGGCGATGCCGACGATCAGGATGATGCCGAGGTTGTCCTTGATGATCGGGACATTTCCGAACAGGTAGCCGCCGTAGAGCAGCGACACCACCCAGATCAGCGCCCCCAGGATGTTGTAGATCTGGAACCGGCGAAAATCCATCCCCGAGGCTCCCGCAACCAGCGGCGCAAACGAACGCACGACCGGCACGAAGCGAGCAATCATCACCGTCTTGCCACCGTGCCGCTCGTAGAAGTCATGTGTCTTCTTCAATGCCGTCTGGTCGATCCAGCCGATCGTGCCGTCGTAGACCTTCTTGCCGAGCCACGCGCCGATGGCGTAATTGAGGGTGTTGCCCAGCACCGCAGCGATCGTGATGACGAGCGCCAGCAGGTGAACGCTGAGCCCCTTGGCCTGCGCCTGCGGCAGTGCCGACACGGCGCCGGCGACGAACAGCAGCGAGTCGCCGGGCAGGAACGCCATGATCACCAGGCCGGTCTCGGAAAAGAAGATCGCCGCGAGCGTCACGTACACCAGCAGGACATTCTGTTCGACGATCGCCACCAGAAAGCGATCCATCGCATTGAACAGGTCAAGCCAGTTGATGCCTTCCATGGGAATGTGGACAGCGCGGCAGCGGCAGGGGTGAAGAAGCGCGCGGATCATACGCGACGGCCCACGTCGCCTCTCTCGGGCAGTCCCGCGTTCGGTTCCTATAATTCGCTGCCATGACCTCCTCTTTCGACCGACTGCCGATCCGTCCGCTGGACGATGTGCTGATCAGTCAGATCGCTGCCGGCGAGGTCGTCGAGCGCCCGGCCTCGGTCGTCAAGGAGCTGCTGGAGAACAGCCTCGATGCCGGCGCGACCCGCATCGAGGTTCGCCTCGACGGAGGCGGCATCAAGCGCGTCGTCGTCGCCGATGATGGCAGCGGTATCCCGCGCGACGAACTGGCGCTGGCGCTGGCGCGCCATGCGACCAGCAAGATCGCGAGCCTCGAAGACCTCGAGGGTGTCGAGTCGCTGGGATTTCGCGGCGAGGCGCTGGCGTCGATTGCTTCGGTCGCCGATGTCACCATCACCTCGCGCACGCCTGCGTCCGACAACGGCTGGTCGATCAGCAACAGCGGAGAACTCGTTCCCGCAGCAGGATCGACAGGGACGCGGATCGAGGTCGCCGACCTGTTCCACAAGACGCCTGCAAGGCGCAAGTTCCTGCGCGCGGAGGCGACCGAGCTCGCGCACTGCATCACGCAGGTCGAGCGCATCGCGGCCGCGCATCCGTCGGTTGCCTTCTCCGTGGTGCACCAGGGCCGCACCCTGCTGGCGCTGCCGCCCCAGTCAGCACAGGAGCGCGCGCTGCAGTTGCTGCCGGACGAGTTCTCGACCGCCCAGCGCGAGGTCGACGCCGCAGCACCGGGTATCCGGCTGCATGGATGGGTGGGACTGCCGACCGCCAGCCGCGCGCGCGCCGATGCCCAGTACTTCTTCGTCAACGGCCGCTATGTGCGCGACCGCGTGCTGACCCATGCAGTGCGTGCAGCCTACGCCGACGTTCTGCACGGCGGCAGCCAGCCGATGTACTGCCTGCACCTGTCGATCGATCCCCGGCGCGTGGACGTGAACGTGCACCCCACCAAGGTCGAGGTCCGCTTCCGCGACTCGTCGGCCGTGCACCAGTTCGTGCTGCACGCGGTACAGGCGACGCTGGCGGAATCCGCGCGCATGGCCATGCCCGTGCTCCCCGACGAGACGGCACCTGCACCAACGTCGAGCTGGCGCGCACCGGCCGAGCAGACGCGGCTCGGCGTCGAACAGTCGGTTGCCAGCTACCTGGCCGTGCTGGCCGAGCGACCGGCCCTATCTGGGACAGCTCCCGGCGCAGCCATGGAAGCCCTGCCGCTGGGCATTGCGATCGCCCAGCTGGCTGGCATCTACGTGCTGGCGCAGAACGAGCGCGGGCTCATCATCGTCGACATGCATGCCGCGCATGAGCGCATCGTCTATGAAAAACTCAAACAGCAGCTCGATGCGCGCGCGATCCCGCAACAGCGCCTGCTGATCCCGCAGGTCTTCACCGGCTCGCCGCTCGACCTGGCTACGGCCATCGACGAGGTGGAACTCCTGGCACGCCTGGGTCTCGACCTCGCTCCGGTTTCACCGACGCAACTGGCCCTGCGCGCGGTGCCGGCGCTGCTCGCCCAGGCCGACGGCACGACGCTGGCGCGTGACATCCTGCGCGACCTACGGGAGTTCGGCGGCTCGCGCGTGCTGACGGAACATCGCAACGAGTTGTTGTCCACGCTCGCCTGCCACGGCGCGGTGCGTGCGAACCGCCGGCTGACTATCGACGAGATGAACGCATTGCTGCGTGAAATGGAAGCCACCGAGCGCGCCGACCAGTGCAACCATGGCCGGCCAACCTGGGTCCAGCTCAGCATCGCGGACCTCGATCGCATGTTTCTGCGCGGCAGGTAGCACCGGCGTTCACGGCGCCGAGTTCCGGGCCTCGCGATCAGGGTCGCGACAAGAGCCAAGCCCATGCGCCATCGCGCTGGACAAACGAAAAGCTGCGCACGTCGGCCTGTACGAAGTGGCGAGCCAGTGCCGGCAGCAGTTCCAGCAGCGCCGAGTCGGTGACCACTGCGACGCGCCGGATGTGGCTTTCGTGACTGCGCACGAAGCGGATGTGCGTGACCAGCGCGGCGAAACTCTCCCAGCCCGGAAAGTGCTCGGCAACGATCATCAGGCCATTGAGCGCTCCATGGTCCTCGATGTACGGATCGACCAGCCCGGCCAGCGCAGTGAAGTCGCGCTCGGACAGTGCACCGGTCGGAAACACGGTAAGCACGCCTTCGGTGCGAAACAGTTCCGCGTCGATCATTGCGTCATGCGCCGGCTTCCTCGGCTCTCCGCATTGAACCTGGCCCGCAGTTCGTCATCAGTGTTACATCGCAGTGAGTCGACCCCAAAACTGTACAGCCGTCCCGCCCGCCGGTCATCGCGTCGATCAAGGTAATCTCGGCTTCGATGGAACCTTCGCGCCTTCTCGCGACAACCCGTTCGACCATGCCCGAGGTACCCATCGTCGACGCGCTGATGCTGCTCGGTCCGACCGGCAGCGGCAAGAGCGCCCTCGCGCTCGAACTCGCAAGGCAGTACCCGATCGAGATCATCAGCGTCGACTCGGCGCAGGTGTACCGCGGTCTCGATATCGGTACCGCCAAGCCCACCCTTGCCGAGCGCGCCGCCGTCACCCACCACCTGATCGACCTGCGTGACCCCGCGGAGCGGTATTCAGCCGCCGACTTCGTCCGCGACGCCGGGATCGCCATAACCGAGGTGCGATCGCGGGGAAAGCTGCCGCTGCTGGTGGGCGGGACCATGCTGTACGCCAAAGCCCTGCGCGACGGACTGTCCGAACTGCCGTCGGCCGACGCGTCGATCCGCGCCGCGCTCGAAGAGGACGCGCGCCGCATCGGATGGCCGGCCATGCATGCGCGACTGGTCCAGGTCGACCCGTCGACAGCGGCACGGCTCGCCCCGAACGACTCCCAGCGCATCGAGCGCGCGCTGGAGATCATCGAAGTGACCGGCGTGCCGATGTCGAGCCTGCTCGCGCCGGGGCGCAGATCATCGCTGCGGCTCGACGTCGTCGCGCTGATGCCCAACGATCGCGCCGCGCTGCACCGGCGCATCGAACAGCGCTTCGACGAGATGCTCAGGCAAGGCTTTGTCGACGAGGTCGCCAGGTTGCGACAACGCGGCGACCTGACGCCCGATATGCCGTCGATGCGCAGCGTCGGCTACCGCCAGGCCTGGGCTCACCTGGAAGGTGTCAGCTCGTACGCGGAGTTCCGTGCAGCCGCGATCGCCGCGACGCGCCAGCTCGCCAAGCGGCAACTGACCTGGCTGCGTTCACTGTCCGCCGATAGCACGTTTGATCCGCTGCAGATCGACGGACGCGGACCGCTAGGAGATCGCCTCGCGGCACTCGGGCGGGCGTAGCGCCGGTCGCTCGCCGCAGCGGTGCGGACGCAGCTCATGCATGTGCTGGCGCAGATACTCGACCGCGAGGCGCCGCTTTTCCGCGCCGCGACCGGAGTGCTCAATGATGTCGTCCTCGAATACCGCAGGCACCACGCGCGCAAGGCGGCCATAGACCGAGTCCCACGCCGAACGCACCGTTTCGGTCGACAGGTGCAGGGCCTCGGCGATCCGCCGATCGGACTCGCCCTGCAGTGCACGCTGCACGACACGCTGTTCGGCCGGCGTCAGGCCCAGTCGCGGCTCGGCAAAGTGGAAGATGTGTGCTGCCATGACATCGATGGCGCCGGGCTCGACCTCGTCACGGTACTTCACGAACATGCGTGGCAGCCGGGCGGGATCGCAGCCCGCCGCGCGTGCGGCCGACGAGAAGTCGTGCTCGAGCCGGAATCCGCCGGCCCGCAGGGTCGCTGCGGCGGCGTCGCCGTAGGCCTCGTAGTGCAGCGAGCGGATGCGATACCCGCCGAAGCAGTGAATGAACCCAAGCGCAGCGACACGACGCATCCGCTCGAGCCCCGCATCACCCGTGGACTGCGGCTCGTGGGCAGGCTGGCTGATGACCGCATGCAGCCCGTCACCGGAGTTCGAGGTGCGAACGTCGTCGAGCGACATGAGCGGGACCGCGCCATCCAGCATGGCCTCGTAGATCGCCGCAAGCAGGTACGGACGCGGAGAATCGTGATACCGCGCGATGAACGCGGGCCGAACGAAGTGCCCAGGCACGACACAGACCAGGGGATGACCCATGCCCTCCGCGTCCTCTATCAGCATCATCGGATTGGGAGCAGTCGACGTGCATAGCGTTGACCACAGGGCCGGCAGGGAACGCCACACGCGCGCGCTGAGCGCAAGACCTCCGTGCGCCTGCAGAAGTCGCACGCAGTCCGGCACATCGCGCGCTGTGATCTCGCGGTATCGCATCGCCATTCCTTCCAGGCAAACATGATGCGAGGCCGGCGGCAACTGTTCAATCGCACGGCGCGTGAATATCCGCTGCCGCTGTCCGTTCGTGAATTTCCGACAGTCGCGGCACGGCTCAATCCGGGCTGCATACCCCGATTTTCGGGGTGCGCGCGCGCGCCGTCCCCGCGCACACTGGCGCCGTGCTGCAGAGGACAACCGATGCGGCTTGCGGAGGTCAGAATGAAACCAGATGATCGTCATGCCAGGAAGCCGATGCGGCGCACGCAGCTCGTTCTGGCGCTGGTCATCGCACCGGCCCTGAGTGCGCTGGTCGGACACCACGTCGGGCAGCACGCGACCGCCGGGGATGGCGCGCTCCAGATGCAGTTTTCGAACCGGGCCGCTGAATCGGTCTTCGTCGGGAAGGCACCGTCGGCCGCACCCGACCATGCCCTGCTGTCGGCCGCCGATGTCGAGCGTTCGCTGCCGGTGCCAGCGCGCTACCTGTCAATGCAGGAGTCGGCGACCCTGTAGAAAACCGTCCGGCGGTCCGCCGCCTCAGGCGCGAACGTGCAGGTCGGCGGCGGCGAAGTCGAGCTGGAGTGGTTCGATCACGACCTGCTTCGCACCCGACTCCACTGTCCCGGCATGCCAGGCCGTCACACCGCACGCGGCAGCGATCTCGACACAGCGCGGCGCGTCCAGCGCGGCGACGTACAGGGCGAAGCCTGCGCCCATGTTGAGATTGCCGTAGGCCTCGCGGTCGCTGATGCCCGCCTGCTGGCGGATGAAATCGAGCACCGGCGGAATCGTCGGCAGGGTGTGCAGGCGATATGCGAAGTCGCCGGGATGGCGCATCAGCTTGCGCCAGCCGTGTCCCGTGACATTCGCGCAGTAGTGGGGAACGATCCCGGCGGCCGCCAGCGCTTCGGTCACCGGTGAATACAGCACGGTCGGGACCAGCACGGCTTCGCCGTACATCGTTCCGTCGGACAGGCGTGTGCGGTAGCCGTCGGGAAGCCGCTCGGCCAGCTTGCGTGCCAGCGAAACGCCATTGGCGTGTATGCCGCTCGACGCCAGCAGGACGATCGCATCACCGTCACCCAGCCGCTCACCCAGCGTCAGGCGCGACTTCGGTCGGACCAGCCCGACACACGAAGCCGCCAGGTCGATGCGGCCGGACTCGACGACGCCGGCCAGCGCGGGCGTTTCACCGCCGCCCCAGGCCACGCCGCTGCGATCGCAGGCCGCGCGCCAGCCGTCCACCAGATCGCGCGCGCGCGCCGCGTCGGCGAACCAGTCGCTGCCACCCGTCGCCCAGTAGGCATGCACCGACACGGGCGTCGCGCCGACCGTGATGATGTCGTTCAGCGCCATTGCCAGCGTGTCCTGCGCGATCTGGTCGTAGTACGTGCGGCCGGTGATCGCCCGCATCGCGTCGGCGACCAGCGCCTTGGTGCCGAGGCATTCGGTGATCGAGGCTAGGTAGAAGTCGCCGCAGTCGACCACATAGGCCGATTCGCCCCGCGACGCGGCGACCTCGACCAGGCCGTGCCGCGCCAGGTTGCCGGCGGTTCCCGCCGCGGACTGCTGCGCCCGGATCTTCAGGGGATCGATACTGGCGTAGTCGACGCCCGCCTGCTTGTAGTCGAGTGGATTCATGGACGGGTCGACCTCGCGTGGCCCGGTAGACTGCCCGCTGGCCGCGTGCTCAATGCACCTAGGAAGGGAAAGCGGATTGTAAGGCGCGGCCCAGCCGTGTTTCCTCCGTCGACTGATGAGTTCACCCTATCGGAATTCACCCCACCAACAGCTGGCGCTCGACCTGATCCAGCCGCTGCGACCTTCGCTTGACAACTTCGTCGTCGGCCGCAACGCCGAGGTGATCGCGGCCTTGCGCAACCTCGCCGCCGGCGGCGCCGAGCGGTTTGTCTACCTCTGGGGCGGTGAAGGCAGCGGCCGCACCCACCTGTTGCAGGCAATCGCCGCAAGCGACGCCAGCCGCTGGCTCGACAGCGCGAGTGCACCCGTGGAGTTCGACACCTCCGTACGACTGTACCTGGCGGACGACGTCGATCGTTACGACCCGACACGCCAGCAGCAGCTCTTCGTGATGCAAAACGAGATCCGTGCATCGCGCAACTGTGCGCTGGTTGCCAGCGGCAGCGCCCCGCCGGCCCAGCTCGTGCTGCGCGAAGACGTCCGCACGCGGCTTGCGTGGGGTCTTGTCTACCAGCTTCACGGCCTTTCCGACGCCGAGAAGGAGGACGCACTGCGCGCGCACGCCGCCTCGCGCGGCATCGACCTGTCGGCCGACGTGCTCGGCTACCTGCTGACCCACATGCCGCGCGACCTGAGCACGCAGGTCGCGATCCTAGATGCGCTCGACGCCTATGCGCTGGCGGCCAAGCGCGCGATCACCGTGCCTCTCGTGCGCGAGTGGGCAGCACAGGCCCGTGCATAGCGCCCGGCTTGCAAACCACAGGGATTGCAAACAAGTGCGAGTGCGTAGAATCGCGCCGATGCATCTTGCGCTTTTCGATCTCGATCACACACTGCTGCCGATCGACAGCGCCGACACGTGGTCACACCATGTCGTCGAGCGCGGCGGACTCGATCCGGCCGACTACGGCGCCCGCATCCGTCGGTTTGCCGACGAGTATCGCGCCGGCACCTTCGACGTCGACGCCTACGTGGGCTTCCAGATGGAACTGCTGGCCGCGTTTCCGCGCGCAACGCTGGACGACTGGCATCGCGAGTTCATGCAGCGACACGTCAGCCCGGCGATCCGCGAACAGGCGCGCACACTCGTCGAGCAGCACCGCGCTGCCGGAGATGAACTGGCATTGGTCACCGGCACCAATGCCTACGTTGTGACACCGATCGCTCGGTCTTTCGGAATCGACCACGTGCTCGCCGTCGAGCCCGAGCAGGCCGACGGACGCTTCACCGGTGGGCACGTCGGCACCCACACCTACCAGGACGGAAAGGTGCGCAAGGTGGAGGAGTGGCTCGCGGCCCGCGGCCGCACGCTCGCCGACACGATCACGACGTTCTACAGCGACTCGATCAACGACCTGCCGCTGCTGGAGAGGGTGACCCACCCGGTCGTGACGAACGCCGATGCACGCCTGCTTGCCATCGCGCGCGAACGCGGCTGGAAAACCCTGCAGCTCTTCGATCCCGCCCATGCCTGACCTGGCCCCGAGCCGGCGCGCGAGGATCGCATGATCAAGCGCGTCATCGAACGCGTTTCGACGCTGTTCTCGCGCAAGTCGCGCAAACCGCGCGAGCCCAAGCGCGTCCCTGCCGCAGAGCACGGCATCGACCAGGAACTGGTCGCCCGTTCGGCGCTGCGGGTATGCGAAACGCTGCAGAAAGCCGGGCATCGCGCCTACCTGGTTGGCGGTGCCGTGCGCGACCTGCTGCTCGGCGTGGCGCCCAAGGACTTCGATATTGCGACCGATGCCACGCCCGAGCAGGTCAAGTCGCACTTCCGCCGTGCCATCATCATCGGCCGGCGCTTCCGCCTCGTGCACGTGATGTTCGGCCAGGAGACAATCGAAGTCTCGACCTTCAGGGCGCTGGACAACCCGGACCGGCAGACCGACGAGCACGGGCGCGTGCTGGCCGACAACCTGTTCGGTGAACAGCACGAGGACGCCACCCGGCGCGACTTCACGGTCAACGCGCTGTACTACGACCCGACGACGCGCGAGGTCATCGACTATCACGATGGCGTGAAGGATGTCCGCCGGAAGCGGTTGCGCATGATCGGAGAACCCGAGACGCGCTACCGCGAGGATCCGGTGCGCATGCTGCGCGCGGTTCGCTTCGCCGCGAAACTCGGCTTCGACATCGACGAAGCGACGCGCGAGCCGATTCCCCGGCTGGCACGCCTGATCGAGAACGTCCCTGCGGCGCGCCTGTTCGACGAAATGCTGAAGCTGCTGACGAGCGGACACGCGGTCGCGTGCATCACGCGGCTGCGCATGGAAGGCCTGCACCACGGCCTGCTGCCGCTGCTCGACGTGATCCTCGAGCAACCGGCCGGAGAGCGCTTCGTTCTGCAGGCGCTTGCACGCACCGACGAACGCGTGCTGGGCGGCAAGTCGATTTCACCGGGGTTTCTCTTTGCCACGTTGCTGTGGCACGACGTGCTGGTCAAATGGAACGCACGCACGGCCCGGGGCGAGCATCGCATTCCGGCGCTCAATGCGGCGATCGACGACACGCTCGATGCCCAGACCGAGAAGCTGTCGATCCAGCGTCGGTTTGTCTCGGACATGCGCGAGATCTGGGGATTGCAACCTCGCTTCGAGCGCCGCAGCGGGCGGTCGGCATTCCGCCTGCTCGAGCACCTGCGCTTTCGGGCCGGTTATGATTTCCTGCTGCTGCGGGCGGCCGCCGACGAGATTCCCGCCGAACTTGCCGACTGGTGGACCCGTTTTTCGCACGCGAACGAGGAAGAACGCGAACGGCTGGTTGAAGAGGCAGCGCGGACGGGGGTGGCGGAGGTTCCAGGGCGCAAGAGGCGGCGCCGCACGCGCAGCAAGGGCGGTGCGCTGAGCGCAGCGACGGACACGAGCAGCGAAACGGGCTTGGCTTGAACTTCGACGGCGTACATCGGCAGTGAAACGGATCGCATACATCGGGCTGGGATCGAACCAGGGAGACGTCGTCGAGGCACTGAACTCGGCGATCGAGTCGCTGCGTTCGATCGAGCAGACGGAGTTCGTCGCGGTCTCGCCGTACTATCGCTCCGCCCCGATCGATGCGACCGGACCCGACTACCTCAACGCCGTCGTCAAGGTCGAGACCTCGCTCGAGCCCTATGCGCTGCTGCTGCATCTGCTGGACATCGAGCTGATGCTCGGCCGCAAGCGGCGCGGCCTCAAGAAGAACGCGCCGCGCAACGTCGATCTCGACCTGCTGCTGCTGGGCGACATGATCATCCAGAGCACACCGCTCACGCTGCCGCACCCGCGGCTCCATCTGCGCGCCTTCGTGCTGCGACCGCTGGTCGATCTGGCGCCGGACATCCGCATTCCCGGCCAGGGGCCGGCCTCCGCCTTCCTCGAATCGGTCGACGACCAGAAGATCGAACCGGTCGAGGCCGCCGCGCCATAACACCCGGCATCGTTTCAATGTCAGTCGTGCCGGTCGTCGACGCGTCGACGTTCCATGGAAGCGCGCCACGGTAAATGATCGCCGACCGCTACCGCTATGTCGCCATCGAGGGACCGATAGGCGCGGGCAAGACCTCGTTGACGCGCAGACTTGCACAGCACTTCAACGCGCACACCCTGCTCGAAAGGCCCGAGGCCAATCCGTTTCTCGAGCGGTTCTACAGCGACCGGGCACGCTTTGCATTGCCGACACAGCTCTTCTTCCTGTTCCAGCGCGTGCAGCAGCTGGCCGACGTGCGCCAGCTCGACATGTTCCGCGCCGAGCTTTTTGCCGATTTCCTGCTCGACAAGGACCCGCTCTTTGCCAGGCTCACGCTGGCCGACGACGAGCTGAAGCTGTACGAGCAGATCCTGGCGCAGCTGCGGCCACAGACCCCGGCGCCGGACCTCGTCATCTACCTGCAGGCAAGCCCCGAGACACTGGCCGACCGCGTCGCGCGGCGTGGCAATCCGGCGGAGTCGCGCATCAGCGAGGAGTATCTTGCTGCGCTCGCAGACAGCTACACGCGGTTCTTTCACCAGTACGACGAGGCGCCGGTGCTGATTGTCAATACCGAACACCTGAATCCGATCGACAGCGACGCCGACTTTCATCTGTTGCTGGACCGGATCGGCAAGTTGCGCGGCCGCCGCGAATACTTCAACCTCGCGGCCTGAGCCCAGGGGGCCGTCCCAAAGGCAAGAACCGCAGTACGCAACACGGAGTTTTCGCATGAGCACTCATCCGCAGCCTCCACCCAGCGCCGGCCGCAAGCCGGTCACGTTGCCGCGGCTGCGCGAGATGCGCGCCGCGAGCGAGCCAATCGCGATGCTGACCTGCTACGACGCCAGCTTTGCGCGACTGCTGGACGCCCAGGGCGTGGACTGCGTGCTGGTCGGCGATTCGCTCGGCATGGTGATCCAGGGCCTCGACTCGACCTTGCCGGTCTCGATGGACGAAGTGTCGTATCACACGCGCTGCGTCGCGCGTGGCCTGTCGGCCGCCTGGCTGATCGCCGACATGCCCTTCGGCAGCTATCAGGCCGGTCCGGAGCAGGCGCTGGACAGCGCCGTCGAGCTGATGCAGGCCGGCGCGAAGATGGTCAAGCTCGAAGGCGGCGAGTGGCTCGCGCCCACCGTTGCCTTCCTGGTTGAACGCGGCATTCCGGTCTGCGCACACCTCGGGCTGACGCCACAGTCGGTGCACGCGCTCGGCGGGTATCGCATTCAGGGGCGCAGCGAATCCGACGCCGAACGGCTGCTGGCCGATGCGCACGCGCTCGATGACGCGGGAGCCGCAATGATGGTGCTGGAACTGATCCCGGCCGCGCTGGCGGCGCGCGTGACGGACGCCGTGGCGCTGGCGACAATCGGCATCGGCGCCGGCAGCCAGGTCTCGGGGCAGGTGCTGGTGCTGCACGACATGCTCGACGTCTACCCCGGCCGCAAGCCGCGCTTCGTGCGCAACTTCATGCAGGGTCAACCCGACATCGCCTCGGCGGTCGCGGCCTACGTCACCGCGGTCAAGGACCGCAGCTTCCCGTCGTCAGAGCACGGCTACTGAGATTCGCCTGACCTCGAACCGGTACCCTTGACCGCCGCCGCGGCGGTCGGCTTGCCCAGGCGCCGACCGGCGCCACCTGACACCGGGCCACGATCTACAATCCGCGGCCTTGCCTTCCGCGCGCCCGATCGACGGGCTCCGACACGATGAAAGTCGTTCATTCGATCGAAGCGCTGCGCGACCAGTTGCGCGGGCAGAACCGCATCGCGTTCGTCCCGACCATGGGCAACCTCCACGCGGCTCACCTGTCGCTGATGGCGATGGCGCACCGGCACGGCGACCCGGTGGTGGCATCGATCTTCGTCAACCGGCTGCAGTTCGGGCCGAGCGAGGACTTCGACAAATATCCGCGCACGCTGCAGGAGGACATCGACAAGCTGCAGAAGAACAACCACGTCTATGTACTGTTCGCGCCGAACGAATCGGAGATGTATCCGGAACCGCAGAGTTACCGGGTGCAGCCGCCGCACGACCTCGGTGACATTCTCGAAGGCGAGTTTCGTCCGGGGTTTTTCATAGGCGTTTCCACCGTTGTCCTGAAACTCTTCTCCTGCGTGCAGCCGCGCGTGGCCGTGTTCGGCAAGAAGGACTACCAGCAGCTGATGATCGTGCGCAACATGTGCCGCCAGTTCGCACTGCCGACCGAGATCATCCCGCACGAAACCGTGCGCGACCCCGATGGACTGGCCCTGTCGTCACGCAACCGCTTCCTGAGCGAGTCCGAACGCAAGGAGGCTCCGCGCCTGTACGCAACGCTGAATTCTGTGCGCGACCGCGTTCGCAGCGGCGAACACGACGTGGCACGCATCGAGCACGACGCCGCGCGCGAACTGGCGGCCAGCGGATGGAAGGTCGATTACGTTTCAGTAAGGCGTCAACGCGACCTGAACGCCCCTGCCGCTGGTGAAGTCGAGTCCGGCGAACCGCTGGTGGTCCTGACGGCCGCCAAGCTGGGCGCGACACGCCTGATCGACAACCTGGAGATCTGATGGCCACCGACACGGACTTACTGGCCGGGACCGAGTATGTCGGCTTCTGGGCACGCGTCGGTGCGGCGCTCATCGACACCGTGCTGCTGCTGCTGATCATCGTGCCCCTGCTCTACTGGATCTATGGCCCCGGATACTTCGTGGAACCGGACATGATGGGTGGCGCCGCTGACCTGCTGCTCAACTGGGTGCTGCCAGCAGTCGCAGTGATTCTGTTCTGGGTCTACCGCCAGGCCACGCCCGGCAAGATCGCGATTGGTGCCCGCATCGTCGATGCGCGCACCGGCCGGCCAGCCTCAACGGGCCAGCTCGTCGGCCGCTACCTTGGCTACTACGTCTCGATGATCCCGCTGTGCCTCGGCCTGATCTGGGTGGCGTTCGATGCGCGCAAGCAGGGCTGGCACGACAAGCTCGCGGGTACCGTGGTGGTGAAGGACCGCCCATCGAGCGCCGCGCACTGAGCGCGGGTTTGGTCGAGCGCGCGCTTTCATAGATAATTCGCCGCCCAGCCGGGATGGCGGAACTGGTAGACGCACGGGACTCAAAATCCCGCGGTAGCAATACCGTAAGGGTTCGATTCCCTTTCCCGGCACCAAGCTGAACGTAGCCGCGTTCCGCGGGATTTCGTTGCAGGCTAACCTCGCGCAGCGAGGTTAAGCGTGTGGAGCAAGCGGCCGGAAACAAAACTGCGAAGGCGAAGCCGGAGCATTCGCAGGTTCCGGTAGCAATACCGTAAGGGTTCGATTCCCTTTCCCGGCACCAAGACTCCCGCGCCCATTGCGCGCCAGAGGACACGCATGGCCAGTCAAGCCATCGCCGAACGTGAGCTGACGCTCGCCGATTTCGACTTCGAGTTGCCGCCGGAGCTGATTGCGCAGCACCCGCTGGCCGATCGCTGCGCAAGTCGCCTGCTGCACGTCACGCCAACCGCGCTGCGCGACCTGCACTTCGCCGACATGGAGCAACTGCTCGGCCCTGACGATCTGCTCGTGTTCAACGACACCCGCGTGATCAGGGCGCGGCTGCTGGGGCGCAAGCCCAGTGGCGGAAAGGTCGAGGCACTGATCGAACGCGTGCTGGAACCTAAGCTGGCGCTGGCACTGGTCCGTACCAGCCACCGACCCGCCATCGGTGCCTCGTTCATTTTCGACGAGTCGGTCCAGGCGACGGTCGAAGGGCGACACGACGACTTCTTCGTGCTGCGATTCGAAGACGATGTGCTGTCGGTGCTCGATCGTCACGGCCATGTGCCGCTGCCGCCGTACATCAACCACGCCGACAGTCCGATGGATGTCGAGCGCTACCAGACGGTCTATGCGCAACGCCCGGGCGCGGTGGCCGCGCCGACAGCCGGACTGCACTTCACGCCGCAGCTGCTCGACCGACTGCATGCACAGGGAGTCCAGTCGACCAAGCTGACGCTGCACGTCGGCGCCGGCACGTTTCAACCGGTACGGACCGTGCGGCTCGACGACCATCGGATGCACAGCGAGTGGTACGACGTGCCACCGGCGGCTGCGGCGGCGATCAATGATGCAAGACGGACCGGTCGGCGCATCGTTGCGGTCGGTACCACCAGCCTGCGCGCGCTCGAATCCGCCGCTCTCGGCGCCGACCAGGTCAGGGCCGGCGCAGGCGAGACCTCACTATTTGTCCTTCCCGGCTTCCGCTTCCGCGTGGTCGATCGGCTGATCACCAATTTCCACCTGCCGCGTTCGACGTTGCTGATGCTGGTCTCTGCCTTCGCAGGTGCGGGCCGCATACGGTCGGCCTACGAACACGCAATCAACGCGCGCTACCGATTCTTCAGCTACGGCGATGCGATGCTGCTCGAACGGGCCCCGCAGGCACTATGAGCACCGGCTTCGAACTCGTCGCCAGCGATGGGGCCGCGCGACGCGGCCGCCTGACGCTGGCACACGGCACGGTGGAAACGCCGGCTTTCATGCCGGTAGGCACGTACGGCACGGTCAAGGCGATGGCGCCCACCGAGCTTGTCGACGCGGGCGCGCAGATCGTGCTGGGCAACACCTTTCACCTGTGGCTACGACCCGGCCTCGACGTGATCGGGGCGCATGGCGGCCTGCACCGCTTCATGGGCTGGGGCGGCCCGATCCTGACCGATTCCGGCGGTTTCCAGGTGTTTTCGCTCGGTCCGCTGCGCAAGATCGCCGAGGACGGCGTGCGCTTCGCCTCGCCCGTCAACGGCGACCGGCTGTTCCTGACACCGGAGGAATCGATGCGCATCCAGACCGTGCTCGATTCCGACATCGCGATGGTGTTCGACGAATGCACGCCGTTCGAGATGGACGGGCGGCCGGCCTCGCTGGACGAAGCGGCCGTCTCGATGCGACTTTCGCTGCGCTGGGCGCAGCGCAGCCGCGACCAATTCGATCGCCAGAGCGAGGCCAAGGGTCGCCGCAACGCATTGTTCGGCATCGTCCAGGGGGGCATGTACGAGCCTTTGCGCGACGAATCGCTCGCCGGGCTCGTCGATATCGGTTTCGACGGCTATGCCATCGGTGGACTGTCAGTCGGTGAACCCAAGGAGGACATGCTGCGCGTGCTCGGCCATACGACGCCCCGACTGCCACGCGATCGGCCCCGTTACCTGATGGGAGTCGGGACCCCGGAGGATCTGCTCGACGGCATCGCGGCCGGCATCGACATGTTCGACTGCGTGATGCCGACCCGCAATGCACGCAACGGGTGGCTCTTCACCCGGCACGGCGACCTGAAGCTGCGCAACGCCCGCTATCGTGACGACCTGGGACCGGCCGACCCGACCTGCCAGTGCCCGACCTGCCGGCAGTTCAGCCGCAGCTACCTGCACCACCTGCAGCGGGTCAACGAAATCCTCGGAGCGCGACTGAATACCGTGCACAACCTGCACTTCTACCTTGGGCTGATGCGCGAGGCGCGTGCCGCCATCGAGACGGGTCGATACGAGGCGTTCCGCAGGGAGTTCGCGAAGGATCGGGCGCAGGGGATCTAGTGCGGCGGCGCGTGGCCCGCGCGTGATCGCCCGGTGGATGGGCGCGGCGCGGCTCAGCGCTGCGCTTCGGGGCGCTCCGGCGCCCTCCTCTGCGCGCCCTATAATCCGCCGGTTTCACCGCACCGCGCCCTGCGCGAGCGGTCCGCTTCCACATCTTCCCGCGGGGAATCCGATGTTTTTCATAACCAATGCGTATGCCCAGGCCGCGCCGGCGGCACAGCCCGGCGCCGAGTCTTCGCTGATGTCGATCGGCTTCATGGTGCTGATCTTCATCGTCTTCTACTTCCTGCTGATCCGCCCGCAGGTCAAGCGCCAGAAGGAACACAAGACGATGGTCGAGGCGTTGAGCAAGGGCGACGAGGTCGTCACCGCCGGCGGCATCGTCGGCAAGATCACAGACCTTGCCGACCAGTACATCACCGTCCAGGTCGCCACTGTCAACGGCCAGCCGGTGCAGTTGTCGATCCAGCGCGCCGCCGTCCAGACACTGCTGCCCAAGGGCACTGTGAAGTCGATTTGACGCTGCAAAGGCCCATCAATCGCACCGTCCGTTGTTCGCAGTGATGTCCCGCCTCGCCCGTGCCGTTGCCATCGGGCCGGGCGCCCGGCCGCCCGAAGCCCGGCCCGCTAACTCAGCTCGACCGAGTGCACGTGCGCCGCGCAGTGGCGCCTACACGAGGGCGACTCAAACATGAACCGCTACTCCCTCTGGAAATACATCGTCATCGCGGTCGCGCTGCTGCTCGGCGCGATGTACACGCTCCCGAACTTCTTCGGCGAGTCACCCGCGGTGCAGGTGTCGTCCGGCAAGCCGACGATCAAGGTCGATACCGCGCTCCTCGCCCGGATCGAAACCATCCTGAAGGACGCCAAGCTCGAGACCAGCGGCGTGTTCTTCGACACCGTGGGGCTCAATGCAACGGTGCGTGCTCGGTTTCGCGACACCGACATTCAGCTGCAGGCCAAGGACGCTATCCAGCGAGCGCTGAATCCGAATGCCGACGACCCGGCCTACATCGTCGCGCTGAACCTGATCTCGAACACGCCCTCCTGGCTGAAGGCGGTGCATGCGCTGCCGATGTATCTCGGCCTCGACCTGCGCGGCGGCGTGCACTTCCTGCTGCAGGTCGACATGCGGGCGGCGGTCGACAAACGCCTCGAGACCTTCAGTTCCGACATCCGCACGCTGCTGCGCGAAAAGAACATCCGTCACTCTGGCATCACCAAGTCGGCCACCGAGATCGAGATCAAGTTCCGCGACGTCGAGACCCGCGCCCGTGCGGAGGACCTGATTCGCGCCCAGATCCGCGAGCTGACCCTGCGCGAAGATGGCACCGGTCCCGACTACCTGCTGTTCGCCACGCTGTCGCCCGCAGCACAGAAGGAAATCCAGGCCAGCGCGCTGAAGCAGAACATCACCACGCTGCACAACCGGGTCAACGAACTCGGCGTGGCCGAGCCGACCATCCAGCAACAGGGCGCCGACCGCATCGTCGTGCAGCTGCCCGGCGTGCAGGACGTCGCGCGGGCGAAGTCGCTCCTCGGCCGCACAGCGACGCTCGAGATACGCATGGTCGACCAGGACGCCATGGCCGCGGGCGGCAGTGGTGCGCTGACGGTTCCCGAGCGCAAGAGCGACGGCACGGTGACGCCGGTGACGCTGAAGCGCGACGTGGTGGTGACCGGCAACCAGCTCAACAATGCCTCGGCCACGATCGACAGCCAGACGCAGCGTCCCGCCGTTTCGGTGCGGCTGGACGAGGCCGGCGGCCGCGCGATGCGTGCGATCACCCGCGACAACATCGGCAAGCTGATGGCGATTGTGCTGTACGAGAAAGGCAAGGGTGAAGCGATCTCGGTCGCCCGCATCCAGGGCGAGTTCGGCAACCAGTTCCAGATCACCGGCAACTTCTCGGTGCAGGAGACCACCGACATGGCGCTGCTGATCCGCTCGGGGTCACTGGCGGCGCCGATGGAAATCATCGAGGAACGCACGATCGGCCCGAGCCTCGGCAAGGAGAACATCGAGCGCGGCTTCCGCTCGACGCTCTACGGTTTCAGCGCAATAGCGATCTTCATGATCGCGTACTACCGCGTGTTCGGCCTGATTTCGGTGGTGTCGCTCAGCGTCAACGTCATGCTGCTGATCGCGCTGCTGTCGCTGCTGCAGGCCACGCTGACGCTGCCGGGCATCGCGGCCATCGCCCTGACGCTCGGCATGGCAATCGATGCGAACGTGCTGATCAACGAGCGCGTGCGCGAGGAACTGCGCAACGGCCGAAGTCCGCAGCAGGCGATCTACGAAGGTTACGACAAGGCCTTCGCGACGATCCTGGACTCGAACACGACCACACTGATCGCCGGCGTGGCGTTGCTGATCTTCGGCTCCGGACCGGTGCGTGGCTTTGCGGTGGTGCACTGCCTGGGCATTCTGACGTCGATCTTCTCGGCAGTGTTCGTGTCGCGCGCGATCGTCAACCTGGTGTACGGCTCCCGCAAGAAGCTGGCAGCGCTTTCGGTCGGCCAGATCTGGCGGCCGGGCACTGCGGACGCTGGCGCGAAGTAACAGGCCGCGAAGGAACCTTTCCATGGAATTCTTCAGAATCAAGCGCACGATTCCGTTCATGCGCTACTCGCTGATCCTCAATGCGATCAGCTTCATCTCGTTCGGCATTGCCGTCGCCTTCCTGGCGACGCGGGGACTCAGCCTGTCGGTAGAGTTCACCGGCGGCACGGTCATGGAGGTGAGTTACCCGCAGGCCGCGGATCTCGAGCGCATTCGAGGTGCCATCGAGCAGAAGGGCTGGGGCGAATTTCAGGTGCAGAACTTCGGCACCTCGCGCGACGTACTGATTCGGCTGCCGATCGAGAAAGGCCACACCGCCGGAGAGCAGGCCGAACGCGTAATGCAGACGCTGAAGGCGCAGGACCCGGCGGTCGAGCTCAAGCGCGTGGAGTTCGTCGGCCCGGCGGTGGGCGAGGAACTCGCGCACGACGGCGCACTCGCGCTGCTGCTGGTCGTCGCCGGCATCATGATCTACCTCGCCTTCCGCTTCGAGTGGAAGTTCTCGGTCGCGGCGATCGTCGCCAACCTGCATGACGTGATCCTGGTGATCGGGATGTTTGCCATCTTCGGCTGGGAGTTTTCCCTGCCGGTGCTGGCGGCGGTGCTGGCGGTGCTCGGTTACTCGGTCAACGAGTCCGTCATCATCTTCGATCGCGTACGGGAGCACTTCAAGAAGTACCGCAAGATGACAACGGTCGAGGTGATCGACAGTGCGATCACCGCGACGATCTCGCGCACCATCATCACCCACGGCTCGACGCTGTGCATGACGCTGGCCATGTACTTCTTCGGCGGACCGGCGCTGCACTACTTCGCGCTGGCGCTCACGATCGGCATCATCTTCGGCATCTACTCGTCGGTATTCGTCGCTGCGGCGATCGCGATGTACCTCGGCGTCAAGCGCGAGGACCTGGTGAAGCCGATCAAGAAAGACGAAGAACAGCAGCTGGTCCCCTAGGGCCTGTTCACGCCAAATGCGGGAGACGCATTGGGCCGCAATGCGGATGGATGCGCCTGTCGCTCAGCGCGTCCGCGTCTGGGATCTGCCAACGCGGCTCTTCCACTGGGCGCTGGCGGGGCTGGTGACCGCTTCGTGGCTCAGCGGCCAGTTTGGCGGGCAGCCCTGGCTCGAGTGGCACTTCCGCTCCGGCTACGCGATCCTCGCCCTGCTGGTGTTTCGGCTGCTGTGGGGTTTCGCCGGCGACCGGTATGCGCGGTTCGCGAGCTTCGCGCCATCATGGCGCGGCGCGCTCGGGTACCTGCGATCGCCGCGGCCATGGGCCGGCCACAATCCGCTCGGTGCGCTGTCCGTCTATGCGCTGCTGATCGTGGCCGGAGTGCAGGCGCTTACCGGATTCTTTGCTTCGGATGGCGACTTCACCGAAGGGCCCTGGGCACGGTTCATATCGGAATCCGCCGTGAAGCTGGTGTCCAGCATCCACCGCTACAACCGCTGGGTCCTGCTTGCGCTCGTCGTGCTGCACCTGGGCGCCGTCGCATGGCACATAGTCAGGCGACGCGACGCGCTGCTGCGCGGCATGGTCAGCGGCGACAGGGTAGGGATCGACGCCGACCCGGCCATCGACGACACGGCCATGCGCATGCGTGCGCTTGTGCTGCTGGCGCTGTCGGTGGCGCTGGTGGCTTACGGCGTCACGCTGTAATCGACCCCCGGATCACTTTTCGCGATAGGCGTCGTGGCAGGCGTCGCAGCTTTTCGCCGTGGCACGGAACTGGGTGCGCACGTTGTCCAGGTTGCCGGTCTTCGCAGCTGCGGTCAGCTTGACAGTCTCCGCCTGCATGTCGGTCGCCAGTTGCCTGAACTTGGCTTCTTCCTTCCAGATCGAGGGCTTCGCCTTGGATTCCATCAGGTCAGTGCCCGGCGCAAACGCTTCATAGGGAAGCTTGCCGACGATCTCGACGATCTCGGCGCTGCGCAGGACTGCGTCCTTGTCGTAAGGGACCTTGCCCTGGACGGCCTGGGAAATGCGGCCCATGTGATTGTTCATGATGGTGAACGCGGCCTGCCGGTACTGCACCGCCCGCTCCGGCTTGGAAAACTGTGCCTGCACCGGCACCCCCGCAACCGCAGCGGCTGTTGCAGCGAAAGCCAACAAGGTCTTCGACAACTTCATTTGCTCTCCCTACGTCAGGTGACTGATCGAACGGCGGCAGACAACAGCCCGAACAGCCAGGCCGTCGCGATTATTCCGCAGCCGGCCATGAATTCGAATCAGGCAAACCCGGGCTCGATCAGGCCCGCCGCGCCAGTTCGGCGGCCTTGCCGATGTAGCTTGCAGGCGTCAACGCCAGCAGCGCTTCCCGTGCGTCGGCGGGAATCGCGAGGGAGCGGATGAACTCCTGCAGCGCGTCGCGGGTGATGCCCTTACCGCGGGTGAGCGCCTTGAGCTGCTCGTAGGGATTCGGCACGCCATAGCGTCGCATCACGGTCTGCACCGGCTCGGCCAGGACTTCCCATGCGTCGTTCAGATCGGAGCGCAACTGGTCCTCGTTGACCTCGAGCTTCCTGAGGCCGCGCAGGCAGGATTCGACGCCGACCATGGAGTAGCCGAAAGCCACGCCGAGATTGCGCAACACGGTCGAGTCCGTGAGATCGCGCTGCCAGCGCGAGACGGGCAGCTTCTCGGCCAGATGCCGCAGCAACGCATTCGCCAGCCCCAGATTGCCCTCGGAATTCTCGAAGTCGATCGGATTGACCTTGTGCGGCATCGTCGATGATCCGATCTCGCCGGCCTTGAGCTTCTGCCTGAAGTAGCGCAGCGAAATGTAACCCCAGAGGTCGCGGTCGAGGTCGAGCAGCACCGTGTTGGCACGCGCGATCGCATCGAGCAGTTCGGCAATGTAGTCGTGCGGCTCGATCTGGATCGTGTGTGGGTTGAATGTCAGTCCGAGGCCTTCGACGACGTTGCGCGCAAATTTTTCCCAGTCGATCGTCGGATACGCAGCCAGGTGTGCGTTGTAGTTGCCGACCGCCCCGTTCATCTTGGCCAGCAACGGCACGCGTGCAATCGCGTCGATCGACGCGGCGAGCCGTACGGCGACATTGGCGAACTCCTTGCCGACCGTCGTCGGACTGGCGGGCTGGCCGTGCGTGCGCGACAGCATCGGCAGTTCGGCGTAGCCGTGCGCGTACTCGCGCAGCTGCGCATGCACACCCCGCAGCCGGCCCTGCAGCACGAAACGTCCACGCTCGAGCATCAGCGCGTGTGCGACATTGTTGATGTCCTCGGACGTGCAGGCAAAGTGGATGAACTCGGCCGCGTGCGCCAGCGCAGCGACATCCTGGGTCCGGCGCTTGATGAAGTACTCGACCGCCTTGACGTCGTGGTTGGTCTCCGCCTCGATGGCCTTGATCTCGGTGCAGTCATCGATGGAAAAGTCGCTGACCAGCTGTCGCAGACGCGCCTCGGCCTCGCGCGGCAGGCGCGGCAGCTCCGGCAGGCCGAGCATCGAGAGATTGACCAGCCACTCGACTTCGACCCTCAATCGCTCGCGCATGAAGGCGAACTCGGAGAACACTTCCCTGAGCTCGGCCGTCTGGCGGCCATAACGGCCGTCCAGTGGGGACAGGGCGGTCAGGGAGAGCAGTTCTAGGGACACGGAGTGTCGGCAGGCGCGCAGCCTGTCGGAAATGAATTTCGCGCCCGGTCGGGATGAGGACCAGGCTCGCGGCAGTGTAGCAAAGGAGCATCACTCGATCCGCCGCAAGCGACATCGGGGGCGACGCGGCCACCGGTCCCGATATACTCAATTACCCGAATTCACACGAAATGAATTTTCCCGCGTGTCCAAGAACATCCGCCTGCTGGGATCACTGACCAGCCCGTACGTGCGCAAGGTGCGCATCGTGATGGCCGAGAAGCGCATCGACTATCACCTCGAACTCGAGGACGTCTGGGCGCCGGACACGCGCATCCTCGAGGCCAATCCGCTGGGCAAGGTGCCGTGCCTGATCATGGAGGACGGCGGCGCGGTGTTCGACTCGCGCGTGATCGTCGAATACCTCGATGGCATGACGCCGCTGGCCAAGCTGATCCCGCCATCAGGCCGGGAGCGCGCCGAAGTCCGCACGTGGGAGGCCCTCGGTGACGGCGTGGTCGACGCGTCGATACTGGTCCGGCTCGAGATGACGCAACGACCGGCCGAGCAGCAGAGTCCGAAGTGGATCGACCGCCAGATGGGCAAGATCCATGCGGGGATAGCCGCCATGAGCAACGGGCTCGGCGAGAAGCCCTGGTGCAACGGCCATGTGTACACGCTGGCCGACATCGCGGTCGGGTGCGCGCTCGGATACATCGACTTCCGCTTTGGCTCGATCGACTGGCGCGGGCAGTATCCGAATCTTGCGCGCCTCTACGAAAAGCTGATCGCGCGCCCTTCGTTCATCGAGACGCAACCACCGAAGTAGCCGTGCGCGCTCTGCCGGCGCCGTTCAGGCGAAGTCGGGGCCAATCAGGTCGATGCGGTCCGTGCAGAACGCATCGACGCCCCACTCAAGCAACTCGCGCGCACGCTGCGGATCGTTGACCGTGTAGCAGAAGAGCCAGTAGCCGGCGGACTTCACCGCGCGGGCGATCGGCGGCGTGAGAAAGGCCTGGTTCGTATTCAGGCTGACTGCGCCGAGGCGATCGACACGCTCGCGCCAGTCATCGGGGACGGCATCGACCAGCAGCGCGCGCGGCAGGTCACGCGCCGCCCCGCGTGCAGCGACGATCGCTTCCTCGGCGAACGACGACAGCAAGGGAATGCGCGGATCGAGTCGCGCCGCGTCGTCCCCGCCGGGTCGCACCAGGTCGACATAGGCGCGGACAACAGCCTCCGCAACCACCGCCCCGGTCCGGACTTCATGGCCCGGCGACGGCTTGATCTCGACGTTGACCCAGATCGAGCGTGCCCGGCAGTAGTCGAGGGCCTGCGCCAGCAGCGGCACCGGCTCGCGTGCAAAGTCCCTCGAATGCCAGGCACCGGCGTCCAGCAACGCCAGTTCGTCAGCGCGGCGCGCCGTGACAGTGCCTGCGACGCCGGTCGTGCGTTCGAGCGTCGCGTCGTGCATCAGTACGGGCACGTCGTCCAGCGGCGCCATCGCATCGAACTCGACCGCGCGGAACCCGCGCTCATGGCCCACGCGCAGTGCGGCCAGGGTGTTCTCGGGCGCAAGCGTTCCGGCGCCGCGATGCGCGAGCACGCGCGGCCAGGGCCAGGCGCGGAAATGACTCACGCGGTGCCCCGCTTGCGGCGCACGTAGATCATCTTCTCGATGCGCGCGATTGCCATGCCCTCGTCATCGCGCACATCGACCGAGAACAGGTGCAGGTGCTTGTCGCCGTTCGCGGTCATGTGCCGGATCTGCTGCATGTCTTCCTCGAGCAGTTCGAGCCGGGCCCAGGCCCGGCCCCGCGCCGCCGCGAGGTATTCGATCGATCCGGCCTTGTCCCACACCATGTAGTCCGAGGTGAGGCACTTTCTCACCATCAGTGCAAAGAACGGACTGGTCATTGCATAAAGCGGCGCGCCGGAGGTCATGCCGAGGAGGCTGCGGTTGTACCAGCGCTGCCGCAGTGCCACGGTGATCGAGCGGAAATCGGAACCAATGTGCTCGACCCGGATGCCGGCGCCGATGAAGGGTGGCCACAGGTTTGCGCGCAGCCGCAGCCAGCCCGGTGATGCCATGCCCGTCAGAATTGCGCCAGCCATCGGCCAAGTCTATAGCGCCGACATCGGGATCTCGCCGCCACGCCATGGCGCTGCTAACCTCGCGCGGCATGACAACCGCGCTCGGCCATCTGCGTGTCCTCGACCTCACCCGTGTGCTCGCGGGACCCTGGTGCACACAGTTGCTCGCCGATCTCGGCGCCGATGTGATCAAGGTCGAGCGGCCCGGCAGCGGCGACGACACGCGTGCCTGGGGTCCACCCTACCTGCGCGATGCGGACGGCAAAGACACGTCGGAGGCGGCCTACTACCTCGCGGCTAACCGCAACAAGCGCTCGATCACGGTGGATATCGCGCGGCCCGAGGGCCAGGACATCGTGCGCCAGCTGGCGCGGCAGGCCGACATCGTGGTCGAAAACTACAAGGTCGATCAGCTGGCGAAATACGGACTCGACTACGCGTCGCTCTCCGGCCTCGATCCGCGCCTGATCTACTGCTCGATCACCGGCTTCGGGCAGACCGGCCCGCATCGCGACCGCCCGGGCTACGATTTCATCATCCAGGGCAGCGGCGGCTTCATGTCGATCACCGGCGAGCGCGACGACCGGCCCGGCGGCGGACCGCAGAAGGCGGGCGTGGCAGTGAGCGACCTGATGACCGGGATGTACGCCACCGTGGCGATCCTCGCGGCCGTTGCACACCGCGACCGCACGGGCACCGGCCAGTACATCGACCTGGCGCTGTACGACGTCATGCTGGCGATGCTGGCCAACATGAACATGAACTACCTGACCAGCGGCCGCGCGCCCGGCCGCGCCGGCAATGCGCACGCCAACATCGTGCCGTACCAGGTCTTCGCCGCAGCGGACGGCCACATCATCGTCGCGGTGGGCAACGACGCGCAGTTCGTGAAGTTCTGTGAGGTGGCAGGCCGAGCGGAACTCGCGCGCGATCCGCGCTTTGTACGCAATGCCGACCGGGTGCGCCATCGCGGCACGCTGGTCCCGTTGCTGGAAACGATCGTGCGCGAGCGCACGATGTCGTCGTGGGTCGATGCACTCGATGCCGCGGGAGTGCCGTGCGGGCCGATCAACGACATCGCGCATGCGCTCGCCGATCCGCAGGTGGCCGCGCGCGGGTTGCGCATCGACCTGCCGCACGCACTCGCGGGATTCGTACCGCTGGTTGCCAATCCGATCAAGCTCTCGGACACGCCGGCTTCGTACGGACGGCCGCCCCCGCTGCTGGGAGAACATACTGACGAAGTGCTGCGAGAACTGCTGCAGTTCGGACCGGATCACATCGCGCGTCTGCGCGCCGCCGGGGTCGTGTGATCGCCGCGCTGCACCTGCTGATCCATGGCCGTGTCCAAGGGGTCGGGTTCCGGCACTCCATGTGCCGGCAGGCCGAGGCGCTCGGCCTTGAGGGCTGGGTGAGGAACTGCGGCGACGGCAGCGTCGAGGCCGTGGTGGTCGGCCCGCCCGAGCAGGTCGAACTGTTGCACGCCTGGTCACGTCGAGGACCGGCCGGTGCGACCGTGATCGCGGTGACACCAAGGGCGGCGAGCGCTGCCGAGGAGGACGACGCACTCGGCAGTGGCTTTCAGATGCGACCGTCGGCGTGACATCGGCAACGCGTCGCCCTGCACCATGCGCGGTTCATGATCCGGGCGCGTAGATGCTCACATCGAACTGCGGAGTGGTCAACGCGGTCAACACGTGATCGCGCCAGGCGCCGTTGATGTAAAGATAGTCGCGCGCCAGCCCCTCGATGCGGAAGCCCAGTCGCCGCAGCAGACGTGCGCTGCGGTGGTTCTGCGGCAGGTGGTTCGCCTGCACACGGTGCAGCCGCAGCACGTCGAAGACATGGCCCAGGGTGGCCTGCAAGGCTTCGAACATCAGCCCCTGGCCCTCGACGTCGCGATCGACGGCATAGCCGAGCATGCAGGACTGGAACGGCCCGCGCACGATCTGCGTGTAGTTGATCCTGCCCACGATGCGTCGGGGGCCGCTCAGCCGGAACATAAGCCACCGCACCACTGCGCCGTCGCGAAAGTCCTCGGCCGCGCGCGTGCCTTCCGCTTCCCAGTAACCGATTTCGGTAACGCCACGCGGCCGCGGCGGATCCCATGGCTGCAGGTGCGACTCATTGCGATGAAAGAACTCCGCAAGCAAGGGGGCGTGCGCGGCTGCCATGGGCTCCAGTGTCAGGCGCGAGGTCGTCAGGGATGTGATCTGCATGGCCAACGAGGTGAAGTGTGATCAGCGACACGGCATGGCCGTTTTCCGCTCTAATTCGGACTCAGAACAATTATCGGTGCAAGGAGACAACTCGTGAATCGCGCCCTGCACGCGCTGGCTGCCGTCGCGCTGTTCGCTGTGGCCGCTGCCGTGACCGCCCAGACGGCCCCGTTTCCGACGCGTCCGATCCGGCTCATCGTTCCCTATCCGCCAGGCGGGCCGCTCGACACCGCGGCCCGTGCCCTGGCAGAGCGCGTCAAGGACAGCCTCGGAACCGTGGTGGTGGAAAACCGGCCGGGCGCCGGCGGCAATCTCGGTGTCGATCAGGTCGCGAAGTCGGCGCCCGACGGCTACACGCTGGCCATCGGCGCAGTGGCGACGCACGCGGTCAATCCGTGGCTGTTCCGCAAGCTGCCTTACGACCCGATCAAGGATTTCGTGCCCATCACGCTGATTGCGCACGTGCCCAACGTACTGGTGATCACGCCGGAGAGAGCGGCACAGCTCAAGGTGGCTTCCGCCCGTGACCTGGTCGACTATCTGCGCAGTCATCCAGGCCAGCTCAACTATGCCTCCGGCGGCAATGGCAGTGCGGGACACATGGCCGGCGAGCTGCTGAAATCACAGGCCGGGGTTTCGGCGGTCCATATCCCGTACGCGGGCGCCGGACCGGCCCAGCTCGGACTGCTGGCGGGGCAGACCGACTTCATGTTCGACAACCTCGCCTCGGCGTCGGCGCAGATCACGGCGGGCAAGCTGAAAGCTCTCGCGGTGACCACGCCGCAGCGTGCCGCATCGCTGCCAAACGTTCCGACGATGGCCGAGAGCGGCCTGCCGGGGTTCGACGTGTCCACCTGGTTCGGCGTCTTCGCTCCGGCCGGTACACCGGCACCCGTCGTCAGCCGGCTGAACCAGACACTGACGGCCGCATTGAAGACTCCGGAAATGCGTGAGCGACTGGCGCGCATGGGAGCCGAGCCTGCGCCCATGTCTTCCGAGCAGTTCGCCGAACTGATCCGCAACGAACTCGCCAAGTACGAAAAGATCGTGAAGTTTTCCGGCGCACGCGTCGACTGAGTCCCCAGGGAACACGCATGAAGATCAAGGATGCGAAGGACTTCTGGTCCGGGGTGATGTTCGCCGCGTTCGGCCTGGGCTTTGTCATGTTTTCGCGCCAGTACGACATGGGCACCGCAGCACGCATGGGACCAGCCTTCTTTCCGACCATGCTGGGAGGACTGCTGCTGCTGCTCGGTGTCGTGATATCGATCAAGGGGCTCATGGCCCAGACGAACGACGGCAAAGTGGCGCAGTTCCACTTCAAGCCACTGGTCCTCGTGCTCGGTGCCGTCGTTGCGTTCGGCCTGTTGCTGCGTCCCGCCGGCCTGGTGGTATCGATCGCGGCGCTGGTGATCATTTCGAGCCTGGGCAGCGACGAGTTCAGGCTGCGTGACGTGCTGCTGCTGACGGTCGGACTGGCAATCCTGGTCCTCGTCGTCTTCATCTATGGGCTCGCGATGACGGTCCCCGTACTGCCGTCTTTCATGCGGGACTGAGGCGAGCCGCATGGACCTGATCAGCAATCTCGCGCTCGGCTTTTCGACCGCGCTGACTTTTGCCAACCTCGCTTACGCCTTCGCCGGCGTGCTGATCGGCACGCTGATCGGCGTGCTGCCCGGCATCGGTCCGATCGCCACGCTGGCCATGCTGCTGCCGACGACCTACGCGCTCGAGCCGACATCGGCCCTGATCATGCTGGCCGGCATCTATTACGGTGCGCAGTACGGCGGTTCGACCACCGCAATCCTGGTGAACCTGCCGGGTGAGTCGTCGTCGGTCGTCACCTGCATCGACGGCTATCAAATGGCACGGCGTGGCCGCGCCGGTTCGGCGCTTGCGATTTCGGCGCTCGGGTCGTTCTTTGCCGGCACGGTCGGCACGCTGATCCTTGCTGCGCTGGCCGGCCCGATGGTCGAACTGGCGTTCAAGTTCGGACCGGCCGAATACTTCTCGCTGATGGTGCTGGGCTTGATCGGCGCGGTCGTGCTGGCCTCGGGCTCGCTGGTCAAGGCGATCGCGATGATCCTGCTCGGACTGCTGCTCGGACTGGTCGGCACCGACGTCAACTCGGGGGTGGCACGTTTCAGCTTCGAAATACCGGAGCTGGCCGATGGCATCGGCTTCGTCTCCGTCGCCATGGGCGTGTTCGGTTTCGCCGAGATCATTGCCAACCTCGAGCACAAGGGGGAACGGCTGGTCTTCACCGACAAGGTCGGAAAACTTCTTCCCACGATGGCGGAATTCAAGGAGGCGCTGCCGGCGGTGCTGCGCGGTACTGCGCTCGGTTCGATCCTGGGCGTGCTGCCGGGCGGCGGCGCGCTGCTCGCGTCCTTTGCGGCCTACACCGTCGAGAAGAAAGTCACACGCAACCCGAAGATTCCCTTCGGACAGGGCAACATCCGCGGTGTCGCCGCGCCGGAGTCGGCCAACAACGCAGGCGCACAGACCTCTTTCATCCCGATGCTGACCCTCGGCATTCCGCCGAACGCGGTGATGGCCCTGATGGTCGGTGCGATGACGATCCACAACATCCAGCCCGGCCCACAGGTGATGACCAGCAATCCATCGCTCTTCTGGGGCCTGATTGCCTCGATGTGGATCGGCAACCTGATGCTGGTGATCCTCAACCTGCCTCTGATCGGCATCTGGGTGCAGCTGCTGAAAGTGCCTTATCGCTTCCTGTATCCGGCGATACTCGTGTTCTGCTGCATCGGGGTCTACTCGATCAACAACAACTCATTCGACGTCACGATGACCGCGGCCTTTGGCGTGGTCGGGTATCTCTTCTACAAGCTGCGCTGCGAACCGGCACCGCTGATCCTGGGATTCATCCTCGGTCCGATGATGGAAGAAAACCTGCGCCGGGCCATGCTGCTGTCGCGTGGCGACGCGACGGTGTTCTTCACCCGCCCGCTGTCACTGACGCTGTTGCTGATGGCTGCCGCGCTCATCGTCATCGTCGCGTTGCCGCAGATCAGCAAGACCCGGGAACAGGCATTTCACGAGGTCGACTGAGGCCGATCAGCCGTCACGCTGCGCTACGCAGCCTTCTACGACTCGGCGAGAGCGAACACGCACGACAGAGCCGGGCGGATCGCGACAGGGCCTAACCGACATGCACTTCGACTGGACCAACCCCTACCCGACCACCCGCACGCCGGTATTTGCCCGTAACGTGGTGGCGACGAGCCAGCCGTTGGCTGCCCAGGCCGGGCTGCGCATGATGCAGGCCGGCGGCAATGCAGTGGACGCGGCCATCGCCGCCGCTGCCGTCATCACGATGACGGAGCCCTGCAGCAACGGCCTTGGCGCGGACAATTTCGCGATCGTCTGGGATCCCGCGTCGCGCGAACTGCTGGGACTGAATTCCAGCGGCACCGCGCCCGCCGCCTGGTCGCTCGATTACTTCCGCCGCAAGTACGGCAGCGACCTCGCGCAGAACCGGCCCATGCGAGGCTGGGACACGGTCACCGTGCCTGGCGCGGTGGCCGGCTGGGGGCTGCTGCATAGTCGGCTTGGCAGGCTGAATTTTGCCGACGTCATGGCGCCGGCGATCGAGTATGCCGAGCGCGGCTTCGCCGTCTCGGCGATCGTGCACGAAAAGTGGCAGCGCGCCGCGCCGCTGTTGAAGGACGGCCCCGGCTACGCAGAACACTTCATGCCGCGGGGACGAGCACCGTCCATCGGCGAACACTTCACGCTGGCCGGCGCGGCGCGCACTTTCAGGCTGCTCGCCGAGCACGGCGCCGAAGCGTTCTATCGCGGCGAGATTGCCGATGCCATCGAGCGCCATGCACGCGCCACCGGCGGCGTGCTGTCGGCCGCGGATCTCTCGGCCTACTGGGACTTCGTGCAGCAGCACGGCTGGGTCGGCACCATCAGCACGCACTTTCATGACCACGAGCTGCACGAAATTCCACCGAACGGCCAGGGGCTCGCGGCGCTGTCGTGCCTCGGCATTCTGCGCAACACAGGGCTGGCGGATTGCGCGATCGACAGTGCCGACTGGCACCACGTTGCGATCGAGGCGATGAAGCTCGCCTTTGCGGACACCTACGCCTATGTGTCCGACCCGCGCACGATGCGCCTGACCCCCTCCGACCTGCTCGACGACGCCTACCTGGCGGCGCGGGCGCAGCGCATCGACATGAAGCGTGCGCAGGTGGCTGAGGCCGGCACGCCTCCGCGCGGCGGCACGATCTACCTGACGACGGCCGATGCCAGCGGCATGATGGTCTCGCTGATCCAGTCGAACTACATGGGATTCGGCTCGGGCGTCGTGGTGCCGGGTTTTGGCATCTCGCTGCAGAACCGCGGCTACGGCTTCTCGATGGATCCGGCCAGCGCCAATGTCGTCGCCCCCGGCAAGCGGCCGTTCCACACGATCATTCCGGCGTTCCTGATGAACCAGGGCGCGCCGCAGATGAGTTTCGGCGTGATGGGCGGCAACATGCAGCCGCAGGGTCACGTGCAGACGCTGATCCGCATGCTGCTCGGGCACCAGCAACCGCAATCCGCCTGTGATGCCCCGCGCTGGAAGACCATGGACGGCCTCGCCCTCGAGGTCGAGGGTTCGATGCCCGCTGGCGTCGTCAGCGAGTTGCAGCGGCGCGGCCACCGCGTCACCAGCGGCAACGACAGCTACATGGACTTCGGCTCCGGTCAGTTCATCTGGCGGCTCGGCGATGCCGGCGTCGACGGCTACGTCGCAGCGAGCGACTCGCGCCGCGACGGCCTGGCCGCGGGATACTGAACGCCGGCGCCGCGGTGGGGCCGATGCAACACAAACGACGGCAAGACTGTCGGTGACCTGCCCGGTTACTTCGGACCAATGAATTCTGGAAGGTTGGCTCTTCGTCAGCGAGGCGCCGATGCGGAAGCGTCGGCTCGGCGAGAGCATGCCGCACAGCGATCGATTCAAGATCGAACCGGCCGGTGCTTCATCAGCAAATCGCAGAGTGCCTGCGCCGCGAGCGACAGGCCCCGATCGCTCCGCCGCACGAGGAAGACCTCCCGCGTCAATCCCGCCGCCCGCACCAGTCGTGAGACCAGGTCCGGATGGGCAAAATGGAACAGCGTCAGCGCCGGCACAACGGTGACTCCCAGTCCCGCGCGCACCATGCCCGCCACGCTGCTGAGCTGCTCGAGTTCTAGGACTGTGCGCAGCTGCCGCGGGTAGATCGTGGACTCGATGTATTGCCGCACGCTGCTCGAGCGAGCGAGCTGGACGATCGGATGAGGCAGCAGGTCGTTCAGGGTCACCGGGCCGCGGCCGCGCGCCAGTGGGTGGTCCCTGCGGCAAACTAGATGGAACCGGTCGGTGCAGAAGCGCTCGGTGCGCAGTTCGGTGGCCTCGACCTGGGTCGCCGCGAGCGCGAAGTCGGCGCGGCCCAGGCGCACCCGCGATGTGCACTCGTCCGACAGCGCGTCTGCCACGTCGAGTTCGATGCCCGGATGCTCGCTATGGAATCGGGCGAGCAGCGGCGGCAGCCAGCCGGCAGCCAGCGACGGCAGCACCGCAATCGCTACGCGTCCACGCCGCCGGGCCACGTGATCGCTAAGGTCCGTCATTGCCGCCTCGGCGTCGTGCAGCAGGCGTCGCACCGGGTCGACGAACACCTCCCCCTCGGCGGTGAGTTCGACGCTGCGTGTCGTCCGTTCGAACAGGCGCGCTCCGACTTCCTCTTCGAGTGCGCGGATCAGCGCGGAGAAGGCGGGTTGCGACAGGTGGATTGAGGCGGCCGCGCGCGTAAAGCTCCTCTGCTCGACGAGGGAAATGAAGGCGCGCAGCGCACGGGTGGAAATATTGATCTGCATACCAGATCAATGTATCTCAACTTTGGAATTCACAGATCAACGCCATCGGCCTAGATTGCTTGAATGGAAGTCCTCAGGATCGGATGCGCGGCCGGTTTCTCCGGCGACCGTACCGATGCGGCGATCGGCGTGGTCGACGCGCTCATCGCGGCGGGCGGGCCGTCGTTTCTGATCTTCGAGACACTCGCTGAGCGCACTCTCGCGCTCGCGCAGCTCGCGCGGCGGAAGGACCCCGACAGCGGTTACGAGCCACTGCTCGTCGACATGCTGCAACCCGTGCTGGCGCGTTGCCTGCGGCACGGCATCCGGATCGTCAGCAATTTCGGAGCGGCCAATCCGACCGGGGCCGCGCGGCGCATCCACGCCCTCGCATTGGAACTCGGCCTGCCGCCCCCTGTCATTGCGGTGATCCACGGCGACGATGTGTCGGGACCTGGACACCGGGCGGTGCTCAAAACAGCGCTTTCATCGTCGCTCGAGGAGCGCAGCATCGTGAGCGCCAACGCCTACATCGGCGCGGAAGCGGTCGCGCAGGCGCTGGCCGCAGGCGCGCAGATCGTGGTCGGCGGTCGGCTGGCCGATCCGTCGCTCACGGTTGGACCCGCGATGGCGCACTTCGGCTGGCGTGCCGACGACTGGAATCGGCTGGGTCGCGCCACGATGGTCGGCCACCTCCTCGAGTGCGGCGCGCAGGTCAGCGGCGGGTACTTCGCGGACCCGGGGCTCAAGGACGTTCCGGGTATGGCGCGGCTGGGCTATCCGATCGCGGAGATCGCCGACGATGGCACGGCAATCATCACCAAGCCGGACGGTAGTGGCGGCCGTGTCGATGCGCACACGGTCAAGGAGCAACTGCTGTACGAGATTCACGATCCTTGCGCGTACCTGACACCTGACGTCGTCGCCGACATCGGCGACGCACAAGTCGAGGAATTGGCAGCGGACCGCGTGCGGCTCGTCGGCGTGCGCGGTCACCGACGGCCCGATGCGCTGAAGGTAAACGTCTGCTTCGAGAGCGGGTGGCAGGCGGAAGGCGAGATCTCCTACGCGGGTCCGCGCGCCGATGCGCGTGCGCGCCTGGCGGCCGACACGATCCGCGAACGGATGGCCGATGTGGGCCTCCTTCGCGTCGACCTGATCGGCAGCTGCAGTGTGTTCGGTGACGACGACGGCCACCTGCTTTCTGCCACCAGCGCTCGCGCCACAAGCGACGTGAGGCTGCGCGTCGCCCTGCGCCACGACGACCGCAACGACGCGCAGCGGCTCGAACGCGAAGTGCTAGCCCTCTACTGCTGCGGTCCGGCCGGAGGCGGCGGCGTTCGCACGAGCCTGCGGCCGACGCTCGGCACCCGCTCGTGCCTGTTGCCGCGCGAACTCGTGACAACCCGCTTCGAGCTGCTGGCTTGAGATGGCGACCATGACTGTCCCCGTCTGGCGCATCGCCCACGCCCGCAGCGGCGACAAGGGCAACCGCTCCAACATCAGCCTGATTGCGTGGGAGCCGGCGTTCTACCCGCTGATCGTCGACCAGGTTGACGAAGCCGCCGTGTTGCGCCTGTTCGCGTTCCGCCGTCCCACGGCGGTGACGCGCTACCTTCTGCCGAAGCTCGCTGCGATGAACTTCGTGATCGATGACGTGCTCGACGGTGGCGTCAACGACTCGCTCAACCTCGACAGCCACGGCAAGTCGCTTTCCTTCCTGCTTCTCGATCTGCGCGTGCGGTTTCCGACCGAACTGACCCCGTTGCTGCGGGGACCCGATGCTTCAACAACATTCATGGAGAACACACGATGACGATCAACACCTTCCGCCGCACCCTGCTCGTGACTGTCCTGGCCTCGGCCGCATCGGTTGCATTCGCGCAGGGCACGGGCTTCCCGTCAAAGAACCTGACATTCATCGTGCCATTCGCGGCGGGCAGCGCGACCGATCAGCTCGCGCGCGCAATCGGGCAATCGGTCACCGAGCAGACGAAGCAGCCGGTCGTGGTCGACAACAAGGCCGGCGGTGGGGGCCAGATCGCGGCGAGTGCGGCTGCGCGCTCCGCACCGGACGGCTACACGGTGCTGATCACCACGAACACGACGCAATCGGCCAACCCGCACCTGTACAAGAAACTGTCCTACGACCCGGTGAAGGACTTCGTGCCGGTCACTGGGCTCGGCAAGGGCGGACAGGTGCTGGTGGTCCGTCCGGACGCGCCGTACAAGACGGTCGCGGACCTCGTCGCGTTCGCGAAGAAAAATCCCGGCAAGCTTACGTTTGGCAGCGGCAGTTCGTCGAGCCGCGTAGCGGGCGAGATGCTGAAGCAGCTGGCCGGCGTCGACATCCTGCACGTGCCGTACAAGAGCAACCCGATGGCTCTGACCGACGTGCTCGGCGGGCAGATCGACTTCATGATCACCGACACCGCGACCGGCGCACCCCAGGTCAAGGCCGGCAAGCTGCGCGCGCTCGGCGTGTCGACCGCGAAACGGATGGCGCTGCTGCCCGACGTGCCGACCATCGACGAGGCCGGCGTCAAGGGTTACGAGATGGGCTTCTGGTTCGCCGCGTACGTGCCCGCCGGAACGCCGCCGGCCGTCGTGAGCCGCCTGAACGAGCTGCTCGTCGCCGCCACGCGCAGCGCGCCGGCTCGTTCGTTCTACGAGTCGAGCGGCGTGGAAGCATGGAGCACGACGAGCGAAGAACTCGGCAAGTTCCAGGCGGCGGATACGGTCAAGTGGGGCAAGGTAGTCAAGGCAGCGGGAATCGAGCCAGAATAGGTGTTTCTAGTCACTGTTGTCGTGACAGTTCATTGAAATCGCACTCCCGGTTGGCCTCGATACGGTTCGCGTGCGCTTCGACGCATTTGAAGTTGATGAGTCGAATGCCCTCCTGCTGCACAATGGAAAGGCCGTTGCAATCGCGCCAAGGCCATTCGCGCTGCTCTGCGCGCTCGCACGACGACCCGGATCCCTGCTCACGAAGCACGCGTTGCTTGACGAAGTTTGGGGCCACCAATTCGTCAGCGACTCGGTACTGAAGACCGCCGTCAGCGAGGTCCGGAAGGTGCTCGCTGACCATCCTCGGCAGCCGCGCTTCATAGAAGCGGTATCCCGGCGGGGCTATCGCGCGTTCTGACGGCACTCGAATGCAAGCAAACGACTGGACTTGAATCGGGGGCAGCACCGAGCACAATGGGTCATGAACGAGCGCGAAAGCCAGATCGATTGATCAGCACAAGGGGCCACGTCGATCCAAGCGATGGGGCAAAGCGCGCGGTCTAAGAGCAGGACGTCGCCGTCGTTCCGTACAGCGCGCTCCCGGCTTTTTGAGAGAATGCCGCTTCGCGGACCGGCACGCCACGAACGGACCGGCCAGAGACAAGGAACCTCATGACCTACGCTGCCATCACCGGCTGGGGCAAATGCATGCCGCCGGCCGTCCTGACCAATCCGGACCTCGCCACGTTCCTCGACACGACCGACGACTGGATCATGTCCCGCACCGGCATGAAAGAGCGCCGGATCTCGCACGTCGGGGCGATCGACATGGCGACGGTGGCGAGCGCCCGCGCGCTGGCCTGCGCCGGGCTGGCCGCCGAGGACATCGACCTGATTGTCTACGGCAGCTGCAGTAACGACGAGCAGGTGCCGAACAGCGCCTCCGGGGTGCAGGTGAAGCTGGGCGCTGTCAACGCCGCGTCGATGGACATCAATACCGCGTGCACAAGCTTCCTGTACGGCCTGTCGTGCGCGACCGCGATGGTGCGTACGGGCGCGGTCCGCAACGCGCTGGTCATCGGCGTCGAGCTGATCTCCCCTTACATGGACTGGACCAACCGCAATGTCGCCGTGCTGTTCGGCGACGGCTGCGCGGCGGTCGTCATCCAGGCGAGCGACAAGAAGGAAGGCCTGCTCGGTGAACAGCTCGGCTGCTACGCGGATGCACGCCACATCCTGCGCGTGCGCGGCATGGGATGCACCTATGCCAACCGCGGTGTGCAGTTCGGCGACACGCTGTGGGATTTCGACGGGCAGGAAATATTCAAGAAGGCCGTCAAGGGCATGGCCCTGGCCTCGCACAAGGTGATGGAAAAGTGCGGCGTGACGGCGGATCAGATCGACATTGTCGTCCCGCACCAGGCCAACTTGCGCATCATCGAGTCGGTCGCCAAGCACACTGGACTGCCGATGGAAAAGGTGTTCCTCACGGTGCAGCGCTACGGCAACATGTCGGCGGCGACTGTGCCGGTCGCCCTCGTCGATGCGCTCGAAGAAGGCCGGGTGAAGCCCGGCGCCACGATCCTGATGCCGGGCTTCGGTGGCGGCCTAACGCTGTGCTCGCACCTCGTGCGCTGGGGCGAGCGCGTGACGCCGCTCGGTACCACCGACGCGGATCTGCCGCCCTGCACCCGCACAGCGCTGGAAATGGTCAACGAGATCCGGTCACGCAAGCATGCGCACGACACCTCCGAACCTGGGTTGATGGGACCGCGCTTTGCCGAGGCGACCGTCTCTTCCTGAATGTCCCGGCCGGGCAGTCCCTCGCGCCGCCCGACGCCACTGAGACTGGCCGGCGGCCGCAGGCCTCGGTCACAGGTCGAAGGTCCGGTCGATCAGTAGAATCAGCCGCTCAACGCAACGACGGATGCCGAGCCGATGACGACCAAGACCTACGACGCCGTACCCAAGCACCACGTCACCTTCCTCGGACTCGGGGTGATGGGCTATCCGATGGCCGGTCACCTGGCCCGCGCGGGCCATCACGTCACTGTCTACAACCGCACCGCCAAGAAATCCGACCAATGGGTCGAGGAGTACGGCGGCCGGGCGGCGCGCACACCGCGCGAGGCGGCCACCGATGCCCAGATGGTCTTTTCGTGCGTTGGCAATGACGATGACCTGCGCAGCGTAATGCTGGGTGCCGACGGCGCATTTGCCGGCCTGGGCAAGGACGCCATCGTGTTCGACGACACGACGGCCTCGGCCCGCGTGGCGCGCGAGCTGTATGCCGAGGCCCGCGGTCGAGGCCTGCACTTCATCGACGCCCCGGTGTCGGGCGGCCAGGCCGGCGCGGTCAACGGCGCGCTGACCGTGATGTGCGGCGGCGACCTCGCACCGTTCGAACGCGTGCACCCGGTGGCAATGGCCTTCGCGAAGGCCGTGACCCGCATCGGCGAAACGGGCGCGGGGCAACTGTCGAAGATGGTCAACCAGCTGTGCATCGCCGGTCTGGTCCAGGGCCTGTCCGAGGGCATTAACTTCGGCCAGGCCGCCGGCCTCGACATGAAGCTCGTGCTTCAGGTCCTGGGCAAAGGTGCTGCGCAGAGCTGGCAGATGGACAACCGCGGGCCGACCATGATCGACAACAAGTTCGACTTCGGCTTCGCCGTGGACTGGATGCGCAAGGACCTCGGACTGTGCCTCGACGAAGCGCGCAGCAACGGCGCACCGCTGCCAGTCGCGGCACTGGTCGACCAGTTTTACTCCGACGTACAGGCCATGGGCGGCCAGCGCTGGGATACCTCGAGCCTGATCCGGCGCTTGCGCAAGGGCGATTGAGCCTGCAAGCCACTGCGCTTCCGCCGGGAAGCGGGCACTTCCCTCCTCGGACTCGGTCGAATGCCAGTGCGACCCGGACTACCGCCCATGCCTGACGCCCAACTGCATGACGCACTCGCTCCGCTGCAGCCGATGCTGCTCCGAATTGCCCGGCTGCAGCTTCGCAATGACGCGTGGGCCGAGGACGTCGTGTCCGAAACGCTGATAGCGGCGCTCGAGGGCGCGTCCAACTTCACCGGGCAATCGCAGCTGAAAACCTGGGTGGTCGGCATCCTGAAGCACAAGATCATCGACCATTTCCGGCGCGGTCATCGCGAAATCTCGCTCGAGGCCGAGGTCGAGGCGGCCGGTGCCGAGTCCTACGACGAGTTGTTCAACGCCAACGGCCACTTCGCCACGCCGGTGGAACCGTGGGCCAGTCCAGAGGCCAGCCTGGGCCAGACGCAGTTCCTGCAGGTGCTGCAAGCCTGTGTCGACAAACTGCCGCCGGCGCTCGGCCGGATTTTCATGATGCGGGAGTGGCTGGAGCAGGATACCGACGATATCTGTAAGGAACTCGGCATCAGCCCGACCAACTGTTTCGTGATGCTGTATCGAGCGCGCATGCGGCTGCGCGAGTGCCTGACACTGAACTGGTTCGACGCGAAGGAAAGTGCCTGAAGTGGGTGATTCGCTGGTCCGCCTGACCTGCAAGGAAGCGCATCGGCTGGTGGCGGAACAGCTCGATCGTGAACTGCCGCTCGGCGACCGGCTGCGCGTGCGCCTGCACCTCATCGCCTGCACCAGCTGTACCCGTTTCAGGCGCCAGATGCAGTTCCTGCGCGAGGCGATGAAGCGCGTGAGCGAATGACTCTTCGCGCCGACGCAACTGCCGATGGCGTCGACGTGGGCCGGCAGCGCAAGCACGGTGGTTCAGGTTAGAGAACGAGTTCGCATTGACCGACCGGAGATTCGATTGCACGCCACCCTGCCCCTGCTGAAAGCAACCGACTTCCCGCCCCTGCGCCGTCGCGCCGTCGACACGCTGCAGGTCAACCTCGGCTACACCTGCAACCAGAGCTGCCTGCATTGCCACGTGAACGCCGGGCCGACCCGGACCGAGCAGATGGACCGCGCGACGATCGACGCGGTGCTCGACGTGCTCGTCGCGAAGGACATCCGCACGCTCGATCTCACCGGCGGCGCGCCGGAACTCAATCGGCATTTTCGCGATCTGGTGCGCGAGGCGCGCGCGATCGGCACATCCGGCGTGCACGTGATCGACCGCTGCAACCTGACGATCCTGTTCGAGCCGGGGCAGGCCGACCTCGCGGAATTTCTCGCGGAGCATCGGGTCGAGGTTGTCGCCTCGCTGCCCTGCTATTCGCAGGAAAACGTCGACCGTCAGCGCGGCGACGGCGTGTTCGACAAGAGCATCCGCGCGTTGCAGGCGCTCAATGCGCTGGGCTACGGCCGCGACCCGCGCCTGCCGCTGTCGCTCGTGTACAACCCGCAGGGACCGAGCCTGCCACCGCCCCAGGCCGCACTCGAAGCCGATTACCGGCGCATGCTCGGAGCGAACTTCGGCATCGTCTTCACGCGCCTGCTGGTGCTGGCGAACATGCCGATCGCCCGTTTCGGCTCCACGCTGATCAGCAAAGGGCAGTTCCGCGACTACATGGCGACGTTGCGCGGCGCGCACCAGCCGGCCAACCTCGAGCAGGTGATGTGTCGCAGCCTGGTCTCGGTCGACTGGCAGGGCTACCTCTATGACTGCGACTTCAACCAGATGCTCGGCATGCCGCTGCGTGAAGGCGATGCACAGGGACGGCTCGGCCATGGGCGACTGCACCTCGCCGACTGGCTCGAACTGGACCTCACGGACAACCCGATCGTCGTTGCCGACCACTGCTACGGATGTACCGCAGGGCAGGGGTCGAGTTGCGGAGGCGCACTTGCCTGAGGACAGTCACACCCTCCGCTCCGACGCGCCGGGGCGGTCCTGTCCGCCTTCGTATGCCTATTCGCCGCGCATATTCGCGCGGCCGGCCGACGTCACTGCCGACGTGCTCTACGTCATCGGCGGGCTCTACGGGAATGCGTTTGCACTCGATGCGATCGAGCGCCTGGCGGCTCACGAGTCCATCGCTCCATCACTGGCATTCAACGGCGACTTCCACTGGTTCGACGCCGATCCCGGCCACTTCGATGAGATCCAGCGCCGCGTGCTGGCCTGCACGGCGCTGCGCGGCAATGTGGAAACCGAGGTCGCCTCGGACGACAATGCGGCGGGATGCGGCTGCGCCTACCCCGAGTCGGTGCCCGACGACGACGTCGCCCGCAGCAACGCCATCCTCGCCCGGCTGCGCGACGTGGCTGCACAGGTCGCGGGCAGTCAGACCGCGCTCAAGGACCTGGCGATGCATGCGGTCGCACAGGTGGGCGGCGCACGCATCGCCATCGTTCACGGCGATGCCTGGTCGCTGGCCGGCTGGCGCTTCGCCCACAACCGGCTGCACGGCAGCGCGTCGGCCGATGTGCGCAATGCGGTGCCTGATGCAGCGCTCGATGCCGCGTTCGAGCTGGCCGCGGTGGACGGCTATGCATGCAGTCATACCTGCGCGCCCGCGCTCAAGACCACGGCACGTGGCTTCGTGATCAACAACGGCGCCGCCGGCATGGCCAACTTTGCCGGAACGACCCATGGCGTGATCACGCGCATCGCCGCGCGCGCCCTGCCCCGCGCACTCGAGCCGCTCCGTCTCTACGGCCTCAATGATTGGATTGGCCAACGCGCCTGTGTCGTCGATGCACTCAGGATCGAATTCGATCTCGGCGCCTGGCTGCGCCGATTCGACGCGATGTGGCCCGCCGGGTCCCCGGCGGCGGTCTCGTACCGGGCACGCATGGTTGCCGGCCCCGACTACGCGATCGACCACGCGCTCGGACGCTCACCGGTGAGTTGCGCCGCCTGAGACCGGGAACGCCACGCGAATCCGTTGCGCCGCCGCGGCCGCCGGCTCACTGGTAAGGTTTCGCAGCCCGCGCCGACGTGAACGGATTCCATGTGTCGAATGGGCGTCGAATCGGGTCCAACATCGGCCCCCGTCGCGAACCGCGCCGCCCTGCGCGGTCGAAGGGTCTGTCATGAACAGGAAGCTCGTGATGCTAGTGCTGATCGCCGCAGCGATCGCACTGTTCTTCGTGTTCGACCTGGGACGCTACTTCACCCTGGCGTACCTGAAGAGTCAGCAGGCGTCCTTCGCCGCGCTGTACGCGCAAAACCGTGTCCTGACGCTCGCCGCCTACTTTGCGATCTACGTGGCAACGGCCGCACTGTCCCTTCCGGGCGCCGTGGTGCTGACGCTCGCCGGCGGGGCGCTGTTCGGATTCTGGACGGGACTCATCGTGGTGTCGTTCGCCTCCAGCATCGGAGCACTTCTGGCGATGCTGGCCGCACGCTTCGTACTTGGCGGCCCGGTGCAGCGGCGCTTCGGCAACCAGCTCGCGGCGATCAACGCCGGCATGGAGCGCGACGGAGCGTTCTACCTGTTCGCGCTGCGGCTGGTGCCGGTCTTTCCATTTTTCATCATCAACCTGCTGATGGGGCTCACGACGATCCGTGCCCGCACGTTCTACTGGGTAAGCCAGGTCGGCATGCTGCTCGGAACCGCCGTTTACGTGAATGTAGGCACGCAGCTGGCACAGGTGGAGACACTGAGCGGCGTGCTGTCGCCGACGCTGCTCGTTTCGTTCGCGCTGCTCGGCATCTTTCCGCTGATCGCCAAGCGGATTGTCGACAGCCTGAAGGCGCGCAAGGTCTACGCGAAGTGGGAGAGCAGGCGCCCCACGTCCTTTGACTACAACATGGTCGTGATCGGCGCCGGCAGCGCAGGACTCGTGTCGGCCTACATCGCGGCCGCCACCAAGGCCAGGGTGGCACTCGTCGAAAAGCATCGGATGGGCGGCGATTGCCTGAACACCGGCTGCGTTCCGAGCAAGGCGATGATCCGCTCGGCCAAGCTGCTTTCACACATCGCTCGCAGCCGGGAGCTGGGCATCGCGCACGCCAGCGCAAGCTTCGACTTCGCCGACGTGATGGAGCGCGTGCAGCGGGTGGTCACCGCGATCGAACCGCACGACTCGGTCGAGCGCTACACCGGCCTGGGCGTCGACGTCATCGAAGGCAGCGCGAGGATCACCTCACCGTGGACGGTCGAGGTGCAGACTGCCACGGGGCCGAAGTCGCTGACGACCAGGAGCATCGTGATCGCTGCCGGCGCGCGGCCATTCGTGCCGCCGATTCCGGGTCTCGAGGATGTCGGCTACCTGACCTCCGAAAACGTGTGGGACCTGCGCACGCTGCCGCGGCGGCTGGTGGTGCTGGGCGGCGGGCCGATCGGCTCGGAGCTGACGCAGGCCTTCGCACGCTTCGGCTCGCAGGTCACGCAGGTGGAGATGCTGCCGCGGATCATGATGCGTGAGGATCCCGAGGTCTCGGCGATGGTGCAGAAACGGTTCGAGGAGGAAGGCATCCGCGTGCTCACCGGGCACAAGGCCAAGCAGTTCCTCGTCGACAACGGCGAGAAAGTGCTGATCGCCGAGCACGCCGGGCACGAAGTCCGCATCCCGTTCGACGCGGTGATCGTCGCCGTCGGCCGCGTGGCCAACACCCAGGGCTACGGACTGGAGGAACTCGGCATCGGTACGACGAAGGCACGCACGCTCGAGTCCGACGACTACCTGCAGACGATCTATCCGAACATCTACGCTTGCGGTGACGTTGCTGGTCCCTATCAGTTCACGCACACGGCTGCGCACCAGGCGTGGTACGCGGCGGTCAATGCCTTGTTCGGAACCTTTCGCCGGTTCAAGGCCGACTACCGCGTGATCCCCTGGGCCACGTTCACCGAGCCGGAAGTCGCGCGCGTCGGACTGAACGAAACCGAGGCGAAGGAAAGGAAAATTGCGCATGCCGTGACGGTCTACGGTATCGACGACCTGGACCGCGCCATCGCCGACGGGGAAGCCCACGGACTGGTCAAGGTGCTCACGCATCCTGGCACCGACCGGATTCTCGGTGTCACCATCGTCGGCGAGCACGCGGGCGACCTGATCGCCGAGTACGTGCTGGCGATGAAGCATGGTCTGGGCCTGAACAAGATCCTCGGCACGATCCACATCTACCCGACGCTGGCGGAAGCGAACAAGTACGCGGCGGGCGCATGGAAGCGTTCGACGGTTACACGGGGACAGTGGAGTTTTCTCGAGGCATTCCAGGCATGGCGGCGCGGCGCGACCGGCCTTGGCGCGGTCTTCGGCAGCGTATCGGCGCTCCTTCGCGACAAGCGCCCTGCCTACACCGCCGAACATAAGTAATGGATCGTTTTCGGGAAGACGCATGACGCCGGATTCCGCCCTCGCGGCCGCGCAGCGTGGTCGCCTCGTCGAAAACCAGGCGCCTCGCGTCGCACTTGCGCTCGGCATGGCCGGCGCGCTGGGTGAGGAACTGCTGGCTGCACTGGTGGCATCACCGCGCTATCGGCTGGTTCACGTGGCGCTGAAGCAGGCAATCGCATCAGCTGCCCCCAAGTACCGGCCCTGGGTGATCGGGACCTCGGTCATCACCGCCGACGACGCCTACCTGTGCGTAACCGGGCCGGACACGCGGGTGCCGCGCACATCGCCAGTGCAGCCGATCGACGCGGACCACATCATCGAAGCCGCCCGCATCGCGCGGGACGCGGGCGTTCGTCGTCTGGCACTGATTGCGCCGCTGTCGGCGCTGCTGCAGATGAATTCTGCCTCGCACACGGTGTCGAGCGAACAGGAACTCGAACTGGTGGCGATGAAGTTCGAGTCGCTCGTGATCGTGCGTCCGACGCAGGACGAATTGGCGGAGGGCAGCGGACCCTGGATCAGCCGCACTGTGCGCTCACTGGGCCGTACGGTGCTGGACATCATGCTGCCGGCCGGCGTGCAGGCCCTGCGTCCGCGCACGGCGGCGCTGGCCATCCTCACGGCCGTCGAGCGTGCCCGAGCCGGCGTTCAGGTGATCGGCGCGCGCGATCTGCTGGCCATAGTCGAAGAGACGTTGCCCAGCCTTGCGCCAAAGCGGCCACGGCTGCGCTGATGATGGTCGGGCAGCACACCGTCGGGCGTCGTCTCTCGGTCGCAGTCAGGAAGCAGGCATGCGGCTCGCGATAATCGTTCCCGTCCTCGATGAAGGCGGCATCATTGCAGCGTCGCTGCAAGCGCTGCAGGCGCTGCGCGCGCGCGGCGTGCGGGTCATCGTCGTCGATGGCGGAAGCCACGACGACACGTGCACACAGGCGCACACGCTCGCCGACGACGTCATCACCGCGCCGCGCGGTCGCGCGCGGCAGATGAATGCCGGCGCGGCTCACGTGGGGGGCGCAGCCGATGTCCTGCTGTTCCTGCATGCCGACACGCGACTGCCGGACAACGCCGATCACCTCATCGCCGCGGCCATCGCCCGCGGCCTTCGCTGGGGCCGCTTCGACGTCCGCATCAGCGGTCGATCGCCCTGGCTGGGAGTCGTGGCGCGCCTGATGAACCGGCGGTCGCAGTGGAGCGGCATCTGCACAGGCGACCAGGCCATCTTCGTGGAGCGCAAGCTGTTCGAGACGCTCGGTGGCTACGGCGACCTGCCGTTGATGGAAGACATCGATTTCTCACGACGCGCGCGGCCTATCGCGTGGCCGGTCGCGCTGCGGCCGGCCGCGATCACCTCGGGACGCCGCTGGGAGCAACGCGGCGTCGGACGCACCGTGCTGCAGATGTGGACGCTGCGGTGGCGCTACTACCGCGGCGTCGACCCGGCCGTCCTGGCGCGTGACTATCGCGAGGTCCGCTGATGTCAGCCCTGCAGATCGCGGTGCTGGCACGCGCCGCTCTGCCGGGGGCGGCCAAGACACGTCTGATCCCGCGGCTCGGAGCCGAGCGTGCCGCGGCACTTCAGGCCCACCTGACGGAACGCGCACTGCAACGGGCGCACGCCTCCGGCGCCGACGTCGTGCTGTGGTTCGACGGTGCGCCCGATAAGTCGACGCTGGAACTTGCGCGTACATGGAATGCGGATGTGCGCGTGCAGCCGGAAGGCGACCTTGGAACGCGCATGCTCGCCGCCCTGGTCCATGCGCAGCAGTGTGACCGGATCGGAATCGTCATCGGCACGGATTGTCCCGCACAGCAGTCCGATGACCTCCTCAAGGCAGGTATGCTGCTTGCCAGCCATGAGGTTGTACTTCAACCCGCCCTTGACGGCGGCTATGTGCTGATCGGCATGCGAGAGCCACAGCGCGACCTCTTCTCCCGGATCGACTGGGGCACGGACAAAGTGCTCGACACGACACGCCAGCGCCTGAAGGCCCTCGGACTCCGATATGCGGAGCTGACTCCCCTGCCCGATCTCGATCGACCCGACGACATGGACCTTGCATTGCAAAATGGCTGGCTCGAGCGCGGGACCTGGTCATGATCCGGGTCATCGTCGCCTTCACTTTCGCAGCGTGCTGCGCAACGCTGGCCACCGCGGCGCCTACGCCGCTTTCGTCGGCGCCCGACTCGCATGTGCCGCCCCCGTGGCAGGTGATCACCCTGCCGAAGATTCCGCGGCACACGAAATACGAGATCGTCACCGTGGACGGCAAGCGCGTCGTCAAGGCCGAGGCCGACGGGTCCTACGCCAACGTCGTGCACCCGTTGCATGCCGACCTGGCGACTACACCCTTCCTGCAATGGAGCTGGCGCGTCGATCGCTTCCCGGCGACGAGCGATCTATCGCTCAAGGCCGGTGACGACGTGGCGGCCAAGGTATGCGTGCTCTTCGACCTTCCGCTGGATCGCCTTGGATTGTTCGATCGCCTCAAGATCGAACTCGGGCGGCGACTGTTCAAGCTGGACTTGCCAGCCGCCACCGTGTGCTATCTGTGGGACCGAACGCTCGCGCCTGGAACGTGGCTGCCCAACGTGTACACGGACCGGGTGCGCATGCTGGTGCTGCGCTCTGAGGCGGCCGGCGAGCAGGGGCGCTGGTTCAATGAGCGACGCGACCTGCGCGCCGACTTCGAGCGCGCGTTCGGTGCCGAGGCGGCCGGCGGTTTGCCGCCAGTCAGTGCGATCGCCTTTGCCAGCGACGCCGACAACACGGGCAGCAGCGCGCTCGCCTACTTCGGCGACATCCTGCTGGTGCCTGAATGAAGCGACTGCTGCTCGTGGGCGGGGGACACGCGCATGCCTTCGTACTGCGCGAACTCGCGCGGCGGCGGCCGGCGGGCCTCGAAGTCATGCTCGTCACTCCCCATGACCGGCAGCTTTACAGCGGCATGCTGCCCGGCTGGATCGCGGGGCACTACACGACCGACGAGCTCGCCGTGCCGCTGCGTCCTTTGCTTCAGGCGGCCGGCGCGGGTGGACTGCTCGATCGCATCGTCAGCCTCGATCCTTCGCAACGGCAGGTGGTCACCGCTGGCGGCACGACCCTCGAGTACGACCTGATCTCGCTCGCGACCGGCTCGGACATTGCCGCCCACGCGATCGAGGGCGCTCGTCAATGGGCGCTGCCACTGCGGCCGATCGAGGAATTCGTGTCGAAGTGGACGGTGCTTGCGCCGCGACTGGCGGAAGCGGATCGACCCAAGATCGTCGTGATCGGTGCCGGGGCCGGCGGCGTCGAGGTGGCCATGGCCATCGCCTACGCCCTGCGTGCCGCGGGAAACGACACCCAGGTCCAGCTCGTCAGCGGCGGAAACCTGTTGCCGGGACACAGCGACTCTGCGCGACAGAAGATTCGCTCGGCGCTGGTCCGTGCCAACGTGCGTCTGCTCGATTCGACCGTCACGCAAGTCACCGGTGATCATGTCGACCTGCGGGAGGGCGCCTCGCTGACAAGCGACCTGACCCTGCTCGCCAGCGGCGCCAGCGCGCCGGCCTGGCTGCGCAGTACCGGACTGGCGCTGGACGCCGCGGGTTTCATCCAGGTTGATCGCCGGTTTCGATCGGTGTCGCACGACACTGTCTTTGCAGCAGGCGATGTAGCGACAATGGTCGGTGCGCCACGCGCGCGTTCGGGGGTCTACGCAGTCCGCGCGGGACCACCGCTCGCCGACAACCTCATTCGACAGGCCCTGGGTCAGCGCCTGCGGACGCATACGCCGCAGCGGACCGCGCTCTACCTGCTGGCGACAGGACCGCGACACGCCATCGCTTCGTGGAACGGCCTCGCCTGGAACGGCGACTGGGTGTGGCGCTGGAAGGATCGCATCGATCGTGGTTTCATCGCGCAGTTCCGCCATGGCTGAGGTGATCATGCGAGCGCTCGTCGTCCTGGCATTGCTGTTCGTGGTCGTGCCCCTGCTGCTGCTGGCGGCGGGACAGCTGGGTCTGCTCACAGGCAAGGCGCCGTCGGGCCTCGGCGTGAAGGACGGCAAGCTCAAGCCACCCTCGCGCACGCCCAACAGTGTCAGCAGCCAGGCGATGCTCTGGCCGGACGGCGACTACGCGAGCAACTATGCGCAGATCGAGCCCCTGGCGCTGCGCGGCGACGCTGCGACGGCGATGACGAAGCTGCGCATGCTGGTCGCCGCCTGGCCGGGTGCACGCATCGTCGAGGAGCAACCGGACTATCTGCGCGCCGAGTTCAGCACTCGCTGGCTCCGTTTCGTCGACGATGCGGAGTTCTGGCTCGACCCGGCCGGCCGCGTCATCCACGTACGCTCGTCATCCCGGCTCGGCCGCAAGGACTTCGGCGCCAATCGCGCGCGCATCGAGGCCATACGCGCGAAATGGCATACCGCAGGCACGTGAGGTCTTGCACAGGGAACCCGCCGTCCGACAGTCAAGCTCCGCGGCACTGATGCCGTAAATGCAGTTACGTCCGACTGCCTTGGAGCATCCATGCGCCTCCTTGCCCTTCGCCTGACCGCGCTTTTCGCCATTGGCCTTGCGAGCCCGGTCTGGGCCGATCCGCCGCCTCACGCCAAGGCTCATGGCTGGCGCAAGAAGAATGACCCCACCTATATCGGCTACACCGGCAAGGCCTGGCCACAGGACTACGGCGTGGTCTCGGGGCGCTGTCAGACGGATGTCATCCTCGGCGTTGCCGGCGCCGCGGTCGGCGGCGTGGTCGGCTCGCAGGTGGGCGACGGCAACGGGCGCACCGTCGCGACGATCGTCGGTGTGGCACTCGGAGCGATCGTCGGGTCCAGCATCGGCCGCCAGCTCGACCAGGGTGACGAAGCGTGCATCGGCCACGCGCTCGAACTGGCGCCGCAGGGCCAGTCCGTACGCTGGACCAGTGCCAGCGGGGCGAATTTGATGCTGCTGCCGATGAAAAGTGTCGGCACCGACTGCCGCGAATTCAAACTCGAGGCCAGCGAAGGCAGCAAGAAGTCATGGGGCACGAAGGTGGCCTGCCGCAGCGGCGACGGTGTCTGGAAACTGCGCAGCTGATCCAGACTACTTCAGCAGGCTGCGCAGCATCCACGCGGTTTTTTGGCTCCGGCCGGCGCTGCGCGCCTTAACCTCGCTGCGCGAGATTAGCCTCGCCGAAAAACGGCGGGTGACTACTTCAGCAAACTCCGAAGCATCCACGCCGTTTTTTCATGGATCTGCAGGCGCTGGGTCAGCAGGTCGGCGGTCGACTCGTCGCTGGCCTTGTCGACCGCCGGGAAGACAGCGCGCGTGGTGCGGGTGACGGCTTCGTGTCCGGCGACCAGCAGCCGCACCATTTCCATCGCATCCGGTACGCCCGGCGTTTCGTCGATCGACGTCAGTCGCGCGAATTCGCTGTTGGTGCCCGGCGCGGGGTAGCCGAGCGAGCGGATGCGCTCGGCAATGGCATCCAGCGCATTCCACAGTTCGGTGTACTGGTCCATGAACATCAGGTGCAACGTGTTGAACATCGGACCCTCGACGTTCCAGTGGAAGCTGTGCGTCTTGAGGTACAGCGAGTAGGTGTCGGCCAGTACACGCGACAGTCCTTCAGCGATTTTCGCCCGGTCCCTGTCGGCGATGCCGATGTCGATGCCTGGCGCGCCATGCGCCGCCAGCGTTGCCTTGCGTTTCTTTGCCATTGCGTTCTCCTTTGAATTTCTGAATTGATCCTAACCGTTCAGTTCCGCGCTGACCAATCGACAATTCCTACGCCGTCGATAGCCGCAGGGGAAACGGGTCACCAGGTTTCGATGGGGGAGTCCGGCAACTTCGTCACGCCGTGCAGCGAGCACTTGAGTATCGCCTGCCGCAGCGCCTCGATCGCAGGCGCCCGCGTGAACGATTTGCGCCAGGCCAGCACCACGCGCCGGTCGGGCGCCGGCGACTTGAAGGGAATGTATTCGAGCAACGAGTCGCGCGACGGCTTCTCCGGGACCGATGTCGCCGGCAGCACCGTGACGCCGAGCCCGGAGCCCACCATGTGGCGGATCGTCTCGAGCGAGGATCCCTCGAACGTCTTCTGGATGCCCTCGGCCGACGAGGAGAACCTCGACAGTTCCGGACACACCTCGAGCACCTGGTCGCGGAAGCAATGGCCGGCGCCGAGCAGGAGCATGGTTTCCTTCTTCAGGTCCTCGCTCGGGATGCTCTTGCGCCGGGACCACGCATGATTCCGGGGAATCGCGACGATGAACGGCTCGTCGTAGACGGCCCGCACCAGCAGTCCGATCTGCGGCAGGGGCAGCGCCATGATTGCCACGTCGATCTCGCCATTCTTCAGCCGTTCCATCAGATTGACCGTGAAGTTCTCGGTCAGCAGCAGCGGCATCTCGGGCGCGTCCTTCAGTAGTTGGCGCACCAGTCCCGGCAGCAGGTACGGTCCGATCGTGTAGATCACGCCCAGCCGCAAGGGACCGGCCAGCGGATCGCGGCCCTGGCGCGCGATCTCCTTGATGCGTGCCGCCTCGTCGAGGACCTTCTGTGCCTGGCCGACGATGCGCTCGCCGGCCGGCGTCGTCGTCACTTCGCTGGTGCGCCGTTCGAAGATCTGCGTGCCGAGTTCCTCTTCCAGTTTCTTGATCGCCACGGATAGGGTCGGCTGGCTGACGTGGCAGGCCTCGGCCGCGCGACCGAAGTGCCGCTCGCGCGCGACTGCAACGATGTACTTGAGTTCAGTCAGGGTCATGCGTCAATGTGCTGCACACAAACTGCACGCGTGCGCGTCATGCTGCGCGTCATGCTGAGAGAAATTCGTATCGCCCTTCATACCAGCGCCGCACGTGTTCGCGCGCCGCCGCGGCGTCCTCGGCGAGCATGGCTTCGGCCGCCGCACGCGCCTGCTCGACCAACGGTGCATCGCGCTCCAGATCCGCGAAGCGCAGCAGCGGGACTCCGGACTGGCGCGCTCCGAGAAACTCGCCCGGACCCCGCATCATAAGGTCGCGCCGGGCGACTTCGAAGCCGTCGCTGGTCTCAAAGACGATCTTCAGTCGCTCGCGCGCGGACTCTGACAGCGGCTCCTCGAACAGCAGGATGCAGTAGCTCTGCTCGCTTCCACGGCCGACACGCCCGCGCAACTGGTGCAGCTGCGCGAGCCCGAAGCGCTCGGCGTGCTCGATCACCATCAGCGTCGCGTTCGCCACATCGACGCCCACCTCGACGACGGTCGTCGCCACCAGTACGTCGATCGCGCGCGCGCTGAATTCCTGCATCACAGCGGTCTTGTCCGCCGGCGGCAACTGGCCGTGCAGCAGCCCGATACGCAATTCGGGCAGCAGTTGCGTGATACGCGCGTGCGTCTCGGTGGCCGCGGCGGCCTCGACGGCATCACTCGCTTCGATCAACGGACACACCCAGTACGCCTGCCGGCCAGCGGCCACGTCCGCTCGGATACGGGCGATCACCTCATCGCGGCGGCGGGTCGAGACCAGTTTCGTCACCACGGGCCGCCGGCCGGGCGGCAGTTCGTCGATCACCGAGACGTCCAGGTCAGCGAGGTAGCTCATCGCCAGCGTGCGTGGAATCGGCGTGGCCGAGAGCATCAGCATGTGCGGTGCCAGGTCGGCGTCGGCTCCGCGCAGTGCCAGCCTCTGTGCGACCCCGAACCGGTGCTGCTCGTCGACGATCGCCAGTCCGAGCCGGTCGAAGTTCACGGCCTCCTGGATCAGCGCGTGCGTGCCGATGACGAGCTGCGCGGCACCGCGCGCGATGTCATCCTGTGCCTTGCGCCTGGCAGCGGCACCCAGGCGGCCGGCGAGCCAGGTCGTCCCGACCTCGAGCGGCGCGAGCCACTGCGCGATGCGGCCGAAGTGCTGCTCGGCGAGCAGCTCGGTCGGTGCCATCAGTGCCGCCTGCCAACCGGACTCGATCGCACGCGCGGCCGCGAGCGCGGCCACGACGGTCTTGCCGCTGCCCACGTCCCCCTGCACCAGGCGTTGCATCGGATGTGCGCGTGCCAGGTCGCGCTCGATCTCGTTCCAGACACGACACTGCGCCGCGGTCAGCGCGAACGGCAGTGCCGCCAGCAGGCGTGCCGTCAGCCCGTCCGACCGCAACACCGGCGCGCGCCGCTTCTGGCGCGCCGCACGCGCCAGGCGCAGTGCGATCTGCTGCGCCACCAGTTCGTCGAACTTCAGCCGATGCCAGGCGGGGTCGGTGCGGTCGGCCAGCGCGGCCGCATCGGCGTCCGGCGGCGGATGGTGCAGGCGCTCGAGCGCCGGACGCAATGGCTCGAGGCTGCATCGCTCGCGCAGCGAGTCGGGCAGCAGGTCGCGCAGTTCGACGTCGCGCAGCGCGCGCGCTATGCGCCGGCGCAACCACCCCTGCGGCACTCCGGCAGTGGTCGGATAAATGGGTGTCAGCGCGTTCGGCAGTGCCTCGCCCGCACGCACACTGCGTACGCGCGGATGCACCATCTCCATGCCGGCCAGCCCGCCCCGCGCTGCCCCGAATGCGCGGATGCGCTGTCCGACCGCGAGTTGCTTCAGCTGCGACGGGTAGAAGTGCAGGAAACGCAGGACCAGTGTGCCGCTTTCATCCTGCACGGTGACATGCAACTGGCGGCGGCCGCGGAAGACGACATCGGCGGCCGTGACGGTCGCCTCGATCTGCGACTCGCCACCCTCGCGCAGTGCGTCGATCGGCACGACGATGGTCTCGTCTTCGTAGCGCAACGGCAGGTGAAAGACAAAGTCCCAGTCGCTGCGCAAGCCGATCGCGGCAAGGCGCGCGGCCATATCACGGCCGCCGCGATCGGTCGCCGTCTGCGCCGAGCCTGCGCGTGCCAAGCTGCCCTGCCGCCGCTAGAGGACGAGTACCGCCTCGACTTCGAACTGTGCGCCCTTGGGCAGGCTCGCCACGCCGACGGTGGAGCGCGCCGGATAAGGCTTCGGCACCAGCTCACCCATGATCTGGTTGACCGTCGCGAACTTCGACAGGTCGGTGAGGAAAAGCGAGAACTTCACGGCATGGGCCAGTGAACCGCCGGCGGCGCGCGCCACCGCATCGAGGTTCGCAAAGGCCTGGCGGACCTGTGGCTCGAACTCCGCGCTGACCATTTCGCCGGTCCGGGGATCCAGTCCGATCTGGCCCGAGGTGAACACGACGAGGCCCGTTTTCACGGCCTGAGAATACGGCCCAATGGCGGCCGGCGCCGCAGGCGTGGAGACAATTTCCTTGTTCATGGCGACCCCTTCGGCGCACGTCGACGAAGGGTGCAGTCTGCAGCCGCCAGAGCGCAGCGCGATTGCCGCGTGAGGGGCGACGGCAGGCTATGCGCGCTGGCGGGCGAATTGCTCGAACTGGTCGCGCGGCAACGCGCGGCTCAGGTGATAGCCCTGCGCCTCGTCGCAACCACAGTGCTTGACGAACTGGAACTGCTGCTCGGTCTCGACGCCCTCGGCCACGACGTGCAGGCCCAGGCCGGTCGCCAGTCCCGCCAGTGCGGCCACGATGCGCGCATCGGCTTCATCGTCCGGTGCGGCGCGCACGAACTGGCCGTCGATCTTCAGAGCATTCAGAGGAAAGCGCCGCAGGTTCGACAGGCTGGAGTATCCCGTGCCGAAGTTGTCGAGTGCGATGCGCACGCCCATTGCCTGCAGGCCGACCAGGACCTGCTCGGCCTTGTCGAGATCGCGCATCAGGCTGGCTTCGGTGATCTCGACCTCGAGATACTCGGCGTCGAGCCCCGAGTCGATCAGCGCCTGGCTCACTATGGGCAGCAGCGAGCGCCCGCGGAATTCGCGCGGCGAAAGGTTGACGCTGACGACCAGGTTGCCCAGTCCGGCCGTGCTCCAGGCCTTCGCTGCTTCACAGGCCGCGCGCAGCACGATCTCGCCGATCGGTTGCATCAGGCCGCTGTCCTCGGCCACTGCGATGAAGCTCGACGGCTCGAGCACGCCCTGTTCCGGATGACGCCAGCGCAGCAGCGCCTCGGCGCCGACGACGCGGCCCGTCGACAAATTGATGCGCGGCTGGAAATACACTTCGAACTCGCGCCGGTCGATCGCACACCGGAGCGCCGCCTCGAGTTGCAGGCGACGCAGCAGATCCGAATTCATGCGCGGCTCGAACAACTGCACATTCGCGCGGCCACGCGACTTTGCATACGACAGCGCGGCATCCGCATTGCGCAGGAGCATTTCCGGGCCGGCACCGTCGGTCGGAAAACAGGCCACGCCGATGCTGACCGTTGCCGTCACCTGCTCGGCATCGACTTCGTAGGGTTCCGACAGCAGTTCGCCCAGCTTGGTCGCCACGCGTTCGGCATCATCGGTATGGCGCAGGCGTCCGAGCACGACCGCGAACTCGTCCGAGCCGACGCGCGCCACCAGGTCCGACGTCCGCACGGTCTCGATCAGCCGGCCCGCGACCTGCTGCAGCAGCGAGTCGCCGACGCGGTGCCCGAGCGCATCGTTGAGCTTGGTGAAGTCGTCGATGTCGATGACCAGCACCGCCAGACGATCCCCGCCCATCTGATGGTTGCGCACTGCTTCGTCGAGGCGCGACTCCAGCAGGCGCCGGTTGGGCAGCGTGGTGGTCGCGTCGTACAGCGACATCCGCCGCGCCCGTTCCTCGACCTCGCTGCGCTCGTACATCTCCGCGACGAGGCGTTCGTTCGACCACGCGAGTTCATCGTGCGCGGCGCGCACGCGTTGCTCGAGTTCCTCGCGCACGCGCGACAGTGCCGTCTCCATCGCCTTGCGCGCCGTGATGTCCTCGACCATCCAGATCGTTTCACCGCCCGGGCCGCCGGGCGTGATGCTCTTCACCAGGAGCCGGGCCCAGAAAGCGGCGCCATCACTGCGCCGGACTTTCCACTCGACCGCGGGCGAGCCTCCGGCGTTGAGGGCATCGCCGATGCGATTGGCGAATCCCTGGAACTCCTCGTCGGACGAAAAGAACACCGCTGCCGACTGACCGAGCAGCCGTTCCGGCTCCCAGCCGAACAGGCGCGCGGCGCTCGGATTGCACTGCATCACCTCGCCATCGCAGATCGCCAGGATGCCAACCGCGTCATTGGCCAGCAGCGCGCGGTACTCCTGCAGGCGGCGCTGCACGTCGCGGCTGTTCAGCGAGGTGACAAGGTCTTCGGCGGTCTGGCCCATGCAATCCCCAATCCCGATAGCTCGAAATTCCGCACGATCGTCAGCGCACGGCAAAGGGCAGTTTCCGCGCGCACGGGCGCCGGCGAAGGTCGGATTACGGCCGAGCCAGCCCGGCTATTCGAGTGCCATCAGCCACTCGGCTGACCCCGGCGCAGATGGCTTGCGCCACTCAGCGCGTCCTGGTGCTGCTTGCGCTTGCCAGCGGCGGCGTTCAAGATGCCGCGGAAACCAGGCCAGCACGGGCTTTGCCACCTTCCCTCGCCCCCAATCGAAGCTGCGATGAAATCGACGCAACGCAAGCCCCGGACGACCTCCAACAAGCGCACCGCCAAGCCGGCCAAAGTGGCGGCCACGCCTCAGAAGCCGGTGTTGGCGCTGGCGCGGCAGGTACGGTCCTGGGCCGACACCGCGTGGGGTCTGGCCGGCAGCGCAGCCGACATGTCCCTCGCACTGGCCAAGTCCTCAGTCGGGCCGAAGCGACGCGCGACGATCGAACGGGCCGGCGTACTGCTCAGGGGCATGCGCGAGACGGCCGGCCTGACGGCACAGGAACTCGGCCGCGCCATCAACCTGCGCGACGCGACTCTGCTCGAAGAGGCCGAAAGCGGCCGGATCGCCCTCCCGTTCGAGATCATCCTGCGGCTCGCCGCCGTGCTCGGCCGGCGCGACCCGGTGGCGTTCGTGATGAATCTCACGCGTTCCTACAACCCTGAGCTGTGGAAAGCGCTCGAGGACCTCGGCGTCGGGCGACTGGTGGCACACGCCGGCCGCGAGCGCGAGTTCGTCAACGTTTACCGTGCCAGTGACGAGGCGCGCCGCCTCAGCGATGCGCAGTTCGCGCGGGTGCTCGCCTTCGTGGCGGCAGCCTTCGAACTCGCGCTCACGCTGGTGCGTGAGGAACGGCGGAAATAACTGGTCCGTGCAGCCGCCGGACTGTTATCGTTCAGTCGATCAAAGGAGGGGAAAAGATGGCAACCAAAGCTCGCAAGTCCGCTGGCAAGACCGGCGCCCGCAAGGCAACGAGTGCGAAGCGCACGACCCGCACCGCCAGCAAACCGGCCGCGACCCGCGCCGCCGCCGGCGCCGAGAAACTGTTCACCATGTCCATGGGGGGCCTGGGCGAAACGCTCGAGCGTCTCAACCTCTCGGGCGTGGCTGGCACTATTGCGGAAGGACGGCGCAAGGACCTCGCCGCCCTGGTGGCCGCCAACAAGAAGTCCTATGAGGGACTGCAGGCTGTCGTTGCGCGCCAGACCGCGATGCTGAAGAACGCCGTCACGGAGTGGCAGGCAATGGCCCAGGGCATGTCATCGCGCGGCGCCGGCCAGGGCTTCGGACGCATGGACGAAGTGGCCAAGCAGACCTTCACGATGGCGCTGGAAAACATCCGCGAACTCGGCGAGCTGGCCGCCCGATCCCAGGCCGAGGCCTTCGAGATCGTGCGTCGCCGGATCATGGAAAACGTCAACGAAGTGAGTTCACTGCTGCAGCGGGGCCGCTGAGTTTTTCGACCCGAAGAAGTGACGAGGGCCGCAGTTCGCGGCCCTCGTCGTTCTGGCATCGTGGTGGAGAAGAGGAGGATCGAACTCCCGACCTCTGCATTGCGAACGCAGCGCTCTCCCAGCTGAGCTACTTCCCCGGAATGCGGTCGCCGGGCAGAACAATCGTCGAGCACCCGGCGGGACGCGGATTATAGGTCGGCGCGCCGTTGCGTTCAAACGAGGCGGTTGCATGAGTGGCACCGCTACACTTTGCGCGACTCCAGGAGCACCGATGAAGCACGACACCGGGTTCTACGAGCGCGAGTACAACGCGCGCGCAGCCATACCCGAGCATCAGCAGATCTTCGCGCGGTGGACCGAGCAGGCAGCGATCACACGTCGGCTGCGTGCAAGCCTGATCGACCTTCCCTTCGGTGAAACACCGCCCGAACGCCTCGATTACTTCCCCTCGCGCCAGGACGCCGCGCCGCTGCTGGTGTTCATCCACGGGGGCTACTGGCGATCGCTCGACAAGTCGGACTTCTCCTGGCTCGCGCCGCCGTTCGTGCAGCACGGCGTCGCGCTGGCACTGCCGAACTACGGCCTCGCACCCGCAACGCCGATCGAGGACATCGTGCGGCAACAGCTGAAGGCACTGGCCTGGCTGTATCGCAACGGCGATCGCCTCGGCTTCGATCCGGAACGGATCGTGGTCGTCGGCCACTCGGCGGGCGCGCACCTGACCGCCATGATGATGGCGGCGTTATGGCCGATCTATGAGGCCGACCTGCCCCCGACGCTGGTCAAGGCCGGCGTTGCGATCAGCGGGATCTACGACCTGGAACCGCTGCTCGAGGCGCCCTTCGTGAACGTCGACCTGCACCTTGATGCAAAGCGTGTGCGCGCGCTGTCGCCGATCCATCTCCCACCGGCCACATCGGCCCCGCTCGTCACCGCTACAGGCGCGCTGGAGTCGTCCGAGTTCCAGCGTCAGACGGCACTGATCGGTCGCGCCTGGAAGCCGGTCCTCGCACGCAATATCCCGATACCCGGCTGCAACCACCTGACGGTGATCGACCAACTCGCGAATCCGGCGTCACCGCTGTTCGATGCCGCACTGGAACTGGTGCGCAACACCCGGCGCCGCGGCTGAAGCCGATCGATCCCGACTAGGCGATTCCCAGCGCACGCGCGCGCGCCAGCGTGAGTGCGTGGACATGCCGAATCGTCGGCACCGCAATCCCGGCCCGGTCGGCAAGCTCGATCACACTGCCGACGATCGCGGCCAGTTCGAGCGGGCGGCGCTGCTCGAGGTCCTGCAGCATCGATATCTTCGCCGCGCCAAGCTGGCGTGCCAGGTCGATGCGCTGGTCCGGCGTCATCGGCATCACGTAGCCGTAATGCTTCGACACGGCCATGCCTTCGAGCATCAGCGCGCGTATCACACCGAGCACGTCGTCGTCGGCCACGATCTGGTTCATCAGGTAGCCCGTCAGCGCCGCGACCGGGTTGAACGACAGGTTGCCCAGCAGCTTCACCCAGACATCGAGGCGGATATCGGGCGAGCGCGCGGTCGCGAACCCCGCGGCGTCGAAGGCATCGGCGACTCGTGCGAGGCGTGGTGACAGCGAGCGGTCCGGTTCGCCCAGGATCAGTCGCGTGCCGCCGGTGTGATGGACTTCGCCGGGCGCCCTCACCTCCGCGGCGATGTGCACGACGCAACCGAGAATGTGCAACGGATTGAGCGCGGCGAACATCGTTCCGGCCGGATCCAGCGCGCGTGGTGTCGTGCCGTTGAGCGCGCCGCCTTCGGCATGGAAGTACCACCACGGCAGGCCATTGATCGCCGGAACGACGGTGGTGCCGGGGGCAACCAGCGGCGCGAGTCGCGGCAGCATCGTGCCGATCGCATGCGCCTTCAGACCGATGACGACCAGGTCCTGCGCGCCGAACGCCGAAGGCTCCGCACTGGCCGCGAGGCGGTAGACGCCGCTCGCTGTCCCGACATGATCGACCAGCCGCAGTCCGTCACGGCAGATCGCGTCGAGATGCGCGCCGCGTGCGACCAGCACGACCTCGTGCCCGCTGGCGGCAAGCCTGGCTCCGATGACTGCGCCGATCGAACCGGCGCCGACAATGGCGACTCGCACCCGGGACCGGCCTAGGTGCGGAAAGCTTCTTCGATGCGGCGTTTGTCCCAGCCGGGTACCAGCATCTCGACGAAGGAGTAGACGAAACCGCGCAGGTACGTCCCTTCCTTGACCGCCAGGCGCGTGACGTTGCGCCCGAAGAGATGCCCGCAGGGCAGCACCACCAGATTGTCGCGGCGGCTATCGACCGCAACGCCGGCAAGGATGCCCACGCCCATGCCGATCTGCACGTAGGTCTTGATCACGTCGGCGTCGATCGCCTCGAGCACGATGGACGGCTCGATCCCGACCTGGGCGAAGGCATCGTCGATCTTGCCGCGACCGGCGAACTGGTGCTCGTAGGTCACGATCGGATGACGCGCCAGGTCCTTGAGCGTCAGCTTGCCGGGCGTGGCCGCGAACTTTGCCAATGCGTGGTCCGTCTTGACCACGGCGACGTGCTGCCAGTCGTATACCGGGATCGACAGCAGTCCCGGCGCATCAGCCAGGGACTCGGTGGCGACACCGAGGTCGGCCTGGCCATGCACCAGCATCGACGCGATCTGCGGCGGATTCGCCTGCAACAGCTTGAGTCGCACCTGCGGATACTTCTGCGCGAACTGCTGGATCACCTGCGGTAGCACGTAGCGCGCCTGCGTGTGCGTCGTCGCAATCCGCAGCGTACCCTCGGGGCTACCGGCGTAGTCGCGCGCCAGTTTCTTGAGATTGTCGACTTCGAGCATGATGCGCTCGGCGGCGTCGAGTACCACCTGTCCCGGCGCGGTCAGGCCCTTTACCCGCTTGCCATGGCGCGCCAGGATGGGAACGCCAAGTTCCTCTTCGAGATCGATGATCGCCTTTGACACGCCGGGCTGCGAGGTGTGCAGCGCTCGTGCCGCATCCGTCAGGCTGAACTTGTGGCGTGCCGCCTCACGCAGGAAGCGAAACTGCTGCAGGTTCACATGACTCTCCGTTACATCGGTGAAGCATTTTATACTCGCGCCTTGCAAGGAAGATTCTTTCCACATTCGATGCCACTGCTTAACAGGGATCACGATCTACCACCTTCGGCAGATCAGCATCCGGACTGCAGCGCGCGGCGGACTGCCTATAATTTCGATCGGTCCGGCGACGTCGTGAATCGTTCCGACGCGGCGAACTGACTCCCCGAGGCGACAATGAAACTGGACAAGGCACAGGTACTGCTCGACGAGCAGCCGATCTCGATCGACGTTCTGCTCGAGAAGTACGCCAAGGGTGACGAAAGCAGTGTCGACGAGGTTCGCCGTCGCGTCGCGCGCGGTCTGGCGCAGGTCGAGAAGCCGGAGGTGCGCGATCTGTGGGAAAAGCGCTTCTATGACGCCATGGTCGATGGCTTCATCCCGGGCGGGCGCGTCAATTCCGCGGCCGGCACCGGCATTTCGGCCACGCTGATCAACTGTTTCGTGCAGCCGGTCGGTGATGCGATCAGCGGCACCCGCAACGGCGTGCCGTCGATCTACCTCGCGCTCAACCAGGCGGCCGAGACCATGCGGCGCGGCGGCGGCGTCGGCTATGACTTCTCGCCGATCCGGCCCGAAGGGCGCGCTGGTGCACGGCACGCACTCGCGCGCCAGCGGCCCGATTTCCTACATGCGCGTGTTCGACAAGAGCTGCGAGACGCTCGAGTCCGCCGGCGCCCGTCGCGGCGCGCAGATGGGGATGATGCGATGCGACCACCCGGACATCGAGGACTTCATCCACGCCAAGCGTGACGGCTCGCTCGCCAACTTCAACATGTCCGTGGCCGTGACCGACGCCTTCATGCAGGCGGTGGACCGCGACGGCGAGGTCGAACTCTGGCACATGGCGGAGCCGTTCGATAAATCGTCCGGCTTCCAGCGCGCCGATGGCACATGGACCTACCGCAAGGCACGCGCCAGGGACCTGTTCGATCAGATCATGCAGTCGACCTACAGCCACGCCGAGCCCGGCGTGATCTTCATCGATAGGGTGAACGGCGACAACAATCTGTCGTACTGCGAGACGATCGCGGCGACCAACCCCTGCGGAGAGCAGCCCTTGCCGCCGTACGGCTGCTGCTGCCTCGGATCGATCAATCTCACGCGCTTCGTCATCGATCCGTTCGGCGAGCAGGCGACGTTCGACTGGGACAGTTTCCGCGAAGTGACACGGGTGTCGATCCGCGCGCTCGACAACGTGCTGGACGCCACGTTGTGGCCGCTGCCCGAGCAGGCGCAGGAAGCCGACAACAAGCGGCGCATCGGCCTCGGCTTCACCGGGCTCGGCAACACGCTGACGATGCTCGGGTTGCGCTATGACAGCGAACCGGGGCGCGCGCTCGCGGCCGACATCAGCCGGGTGATGCGCGACGCCGCCTACGAGGCGTCGATCGAAGGCGCAAAGGAGAAAGGCGCGTTCCCGCTCTTCGATGCTGAAAAATTCCTCGCCGAGCCGCACTGCGCTTCGCGCCTGCCGGACGCACTGAAGTCGGAGATCCGCAAGCACGGCGTGCGCAACTCCCACCTGTTGTCGATCGCGCCGACCGGAACGATTTCGCTCGCGTTCGCGGGCAACGCCTCGGGCGGCATTGAGCCCACCTTCTCGTGGACCTACATCCGCAAGAAGCGCATGCCCGATGGCAGCAAACAGGAATACGTGGTCGAGGACTACGCCTATCGACTCTTCAAGCGCATGGGCGGTGACGAAAGCAAGCTGACGCCAGCCTTCGTCAGCGCGCTCGAAATGAGCGCGAGCGACCACATGCAGATGATCGCGGCGGTGCAGCCCTACGTGGACGCCGCCATCAGCAAGACGGTGAACGTCCCCGAGGACTACCCGTTCGAGGACTTCAAGAGCCTGTACCTCGCGGCCTGGAGTAGTGGTCTGAAGGGCATCACGACATACCGGCCGAACAACGTGATCGGCTCGGTGCTCGAGGCCATCAGGGAGCCGGCGCTGTCGCACAGCGCGTCGCCGCAGGACCTCAAGGACGACCCCGACCGCCGCGTCCGCCTCGACTCGACGCCGCAGCCGGCGCTGGCGAGCCTCAAGTGGCCGGGACGCCCGGACCTCGCCGAGGGCAATCTCGCCTGGACCTACATGGTCGAGATCCCCGAGCGGAAGGAGTCCTTTGCCATCTTCATCGGCCAGGTCGGACATCCGGCCGTGCCGTTCGAGGTGTGGGTCAACGGGGCAGAGCAGCCGCGCGGCCTCGGCGCCATCGCCAAGGCGCTGTCGATGGACATGCGCAGCGAGGATCGCGCCTGGCTGAAGATGAAGCTCGACGCGCTCGCCAAGGCGCGCGACGAGCAGGGCTTCGCGATCCCGATGCCGCCGACCGGCGACAAGCTGTGGCAGAACGGCGTCGTCTCGGCATTTGCCAACATCGTGCGCTGGCGCTGCGAACAGCTGCGGCGTGTTCGGGGAACTCGATCAGCACGCCACGCCGGTGCTGAATGCACTGTTCTCCAAGAAGGAGCCGAAGGCCGGCCCGCTCGGCACGATGAGCTGGACCGTGGATATCGCCAACGCGAACACCGGCGACGACTTCGTGCTCGGCGTGAAGGAACTGCATCTGCCCGACGGCAGCCGGCGGCCGTACTCGATCTGGCTCGCCGGCGAGTATCCGAAGGTCCTCGACGGGCTGTGCAAGCTGATCTCGCTCGACATGCGCGTGGTCGATGCGAACTGGATCGGGCTCAAGCTCAAGAAGCTGCTCAACTTCGGCGAGCAGAACGGCGAGTTCTGGGCTGCCGTGCCGGGCGAGGAGCGCTCGGCGCTGTATCCAAGCACGGTGGCGTACATCGCCACGCTGCTACTGCATCGCTACAAAGTGCTCGGCATCCTCGACGACGACGGCCGCGCGATCCAGTCGGCCGGCATCCTGGCACTGCCTGATGCAGTCAAGGTGATCGAACACGAAACGGCGCCGATCAAGGGCAAGGTGTGCGGCAGTTGCGGCGCCGCCGCCGTCATCAAGCGCGACGGCTGCGAGTTCTGTACCGCGTGCGGGGCGACGGGAAACTGCAGCTGACGCGATAGAGCAACGTCGAGTCGTTACTCGAAACCCGGGTTTCCCCGCTATGCCGGGGCCGACGGCGCTGGTCTAATTCGTCCGCCCTTCATGGGGAGTAGCCCGTAGGCGCCGGCATCACCTGCCCGCCCTACATGCGACGTCGTCAATACGGCTGGCACCGGCGCAATCTCGCCGCCCGGCGTCGCAGCGGTCCACCGACAGGTGGGCTTCAGGCCAGACCACGAGGCACTTTCGATACCCCGCCGCGGGGTGCGCCGGCCGCGTCACACGATCGAAAGTGTCGCTATGGAATCCATAGGCAATCCCCTGATGTGGTCGCTGTTCGCGGCCTTTGTGCTCGTCGCGTTGCTCGTGGACTTCCTGGCGATGAGCCGGCAGGGGGCACATCGCGTCTCGATCAGGGAGGCGGCGGTCTGGTCGTTGGTCTGGGTCGCCGTTTCGTTCGTCTTCCTTGCAGGTCTGTGGTGGTACCTCGACGCAATCGTTTCGCGCGAGTTGGCCAACGCCAAAGGCCTCGAGTTCCTGACCGGCTACCTGATCGAGAAAGCGCTGGCGGTCGACAACATCTTCGTCTTCCTGATGGTCTTCTCGTACTTCGCGGTACCGCCCGAGTTCCAGAAGCGCGTACTTATGATCGGCATACTCGGTGCACTGGTGCTGCGCGCGGGCATGATCCTGGTCGGCGCGTGGCTGATTGCCCGCTTCGACTGGATCCTGTACGTCTTCGGCGCATTCCTCGTGTTCACGGGCGTGAAGATGTGGTGGGCCGCCGGGCAGGAGCCGGACCTCGAAGCCAATCCGGTGCTCAAATGGCTGCGCGGCCGTCTGCGCATTGCGCCGGACTTTGATGGCGAGCGCCTGACCACGACCCTCCAAGGCGAACGCCACTACACACCGCTGTTCGTGGTGATCGTGCTGATCGGCATCGTCGACATCATTTTTGCCGTCGACTCGATCCCGGCGATCTTCGCGATCACCACCGATCCGTTCATCGTGCTGACCTCGAACGTGTTCGCGATCCTTGGCCTGCGTGCGATGTACTTCCTGCTGGCCGGCATGCACGAGCGCTTCCACCTGCTCTCATACGGCCTGGCGATCGTGCTGGTGTTCATCGGCGCCAAGATGCTGCTGCTCGATGTCTACAAGATCCCGGTCGTGTGGTCGCTCGGCGTCACTGTCGCCGTGCTCGCCGTGACGATGGTGCTGTCCCTGAAATTCCCGCCCAAGCCCGGCCAGGGCGGCGGAGCCTACCCCTTCCCGACAAAGAAACCCAGGGCAGTCGATCGCTGATGCGCGTCCTGATTGCCGAACCGACGTCTGCGACCTCGGCTTTCTCGCGCGGCACTTAATTGCAAAGGTGGAGCAACTGGCGTCGGCTCGCGCTGCCGCCACGCGTAGCTCCTAACGCCTCTCTATCCAATAAAGCGCCCCGAGGGCCAGCGTAAGCACGACCAGGCTAGGCAGCGCCGCCACCGCCAGCGGCGGCCAGGTGTTGAGCAAGCCGATGTGGGCAAACAGCTTGTTCATGCCGTAGAACCCCACGCCCAGCATCACGCCGGTGAAGATCTTGAAGCTCACGCCTCCGGCGCGGACATGGAGATACGCGAACGGCAGCGCGAGCGCCATCATGACCAGCACTGCCCACGGGTAGAAGAGCTTGCCCCAGAAGGCGATTTCGTAGCGCTCGGTCTGCTGGCGGTTCTCGGCAAGGTGGCGGATGTACTGGACCAGATCCCAGCCTGCCATGCGCTCCGGCTGCACCAGCAGCACGCCGAAGATGTCGGGCTTCAGTTCCGAGCGCCACAGGAACTGCGCCAGCTTGGTTACTTCGGTCCGCGCGTCGGTCGGCAGTGTTGCGCCGACGGAAATCTGCGGCACCTTGGTTTCGACGACATCGCTCAGTTCCCAGCCAACGCCTGGCACATAGGTTCCGACTTCCGCCGTCAGGATCGACTGCAGGCGGTAGTTGCCGTCGAATTCGAGGATGCGCCAGCCGCGCGTGCCGACGTCCGGCGAGACCTGCCGCACATTGATGAAGCGGTAAGCCCCGACGCTGCCGTCCGGTTCCTTGACGACATCACGCACCCAGACGCCGGAGCGGAAGTCGCGCACGCTGATCTGGCTCCCGGTCGCCTTCAGGCGAACTCGCTGTGCCAGCTGTTCGGCGGGCGGCGACACGAACTCGCCCAGTATGAACGTGATTGCCACCATCATCAGGCCGATGCCGGCGAGGGTCTGTAGCAGTCGCCGCGTGCTCATGCCCGACACGCGCATGATCGTGAACTCGGAGTTCGCCGCCAGCTTCGACAGCGCATAGATCGTCCCGATCAGCGCGGCGATCGGCATCAGCTCGTAGGTGCGCGACGGCAGGGTCAGCGCTACGTAGGAAAACGCGTGTCGCAGCTTGAAACCGCGCCTCCCGATTTCATCGAGCTGTGCGACGAGATCGAAGAACAGGAACAGCGAAAGCAGCGCGAACAGCACGAACACGGTCGCGGTCGCGACCTCCTTCCAAAGGTAGCGGCGCAGCGTCTTGGCACCCTGCGCCGTGCGGTGCCGGACGCCAGCGCTACGCCGCGCCGCGGTCAGTCTGCCGCGGCCACCACCGCTGCAGGTAGACGCGACGCGCGAAGAGCGCGACGACGAAGAGCAGCACGACCGCATGCACGATCCAGACGCCGACGCTGAAGACGACGCGATCCTGCTGCACCCATGCCTGCACGGTGTTGAGCGCGTTCAGATAGATGGCAAACGCCAGTACCGCGATGATCAGATTGAATGATCGGCCGACGCGCGGGTTCGTATAGGCGAGCGGCATGGCCAGCAAGGTGACCACCAGCGCCGCGATCGGGATGCCAAGGCGCCACAGGATTTCGGCCTTGGCGAATGGCGTCGGCTCGGCAAGCAGTTCCCGCATCGTGCGCGTCTTGGCACTGCGTTCACCGAGCGGCCGGTCGGGCCGGCTCTCGAGGCGGAGCGAGTAGCGCTCGAATTCCATGGTTCGGTACTCGGCCGAACCCGGCCGGCCCTCGTAGCGCCGCCCCTGCTCGAGCACGAGGTAACGATCACCGTTGGGTGCCACTTCGACCAGCCCCTTGGACGCGACGATCACGCCGTCGCGTCCCTGGCTGCGCATGCTGACGAAGACGTTGCGGACCTGGCTGCTCTCGAAGTCGACCGATTCGACGAAGAACACGCGGTCAGCGCCACCCGACTCGATGAAGCGCCCGGGTGCGACACGACTGACGTCGTCGCGCCGGGTAAAGCGCTCGCGGAGATCTTCGACCTGGGAGATGGCCCACGGTGTGACGAACATCGACAGCAGCGCGACCGCGATGACGATCGGCCAGGCAAAGCGCATCACCGGACCGAGCCAGGACAGCAGGCTCTGGCCCGAGGCGAACCACACGACCATTTCGGAGTCGCGGTACGCCCGTGACAGAGTCATCAGCACCGAGATGAAGAGCGTCAGCGTCAGCACGACCGGCAGCCACGTCAGCGCAGTCAGCGCGAGCAGCTGGAACACCGCCTGGTTGTCGACCCGACCTCCCGCGGCCTGGCCGAGGATGCGGACCAGGCCTACCGAAAACAGGATCGAGAAGAGCACCGTGAAAACCGCGCTGGCGGTGCTGGTCAGCTCGGCGACGATCGAGCGGCGAAAGATCATCTGAGCCAGTTCAGGAAACTTCCGGGGATACGGGCGACGCAGGCGCTGATTCTGCCGCTGATACTGCTGCCGGTTCTGCTGCGTAACCCGCCGCTATATACTGCCCGGCTCGCGCGACGGGCCGCGCCGGATGCCACTGCTGTGCCGGGAGTCGCCTCGCCGGCCGACCACACGCTGCCATCGCGAGACTTTTCAGAGGGAAAACTGCAATGGAATTTAGCACAACGACCGTGCGCGCCGAGGCCGTCAGGGCCGATGCCATCGCTGTAGGCGTGTTTGCCGATGGCGAACTGACCCCGAGTGCGCGCTCTCTCGACAAGTCCGCGAGCGGCGCCATCAAGGCCGCGATCCAGTCCGGCGACATGACCGGCAAGCGCGGCACGCTCGTCACGCTGCGCAACCTCGCGGGCGTCGCAGCTCCGCGCGTCGTGCTGGTCGGCCTGGGCGGACACGACGATTTCGGCGACCGTGCCTATGCCGACGCCGTGCGCGCGGCGGTCAAGGCCAGTCCCGGCATCGCGGCGATGGCCGTGGCGGCGACGGAATGGAAGGTGAAGGGCCGCGACCCCCGATGGCACGCGTGCCAGTTCGCGATCGCGGCACGTGAGACCGTGTTTCGCAGCGATGAACTGAAGAGCAAGAAGGATGATGCCAACGGCCTCGCGCGTGCGCTACTGCTGCATGGCGCTGGCGACTCCGCCGAGCGCGGACTCAAGCAGGGCATGGCCATCGCCAACGGCATGGCTCTCACCAAGCGGCTGGGCAACCTGCCGCCCAACATCTGCACGCCCTCCTTCCTCGGCGACGAAGCCCGCAAGCTGGCCAAGGACTGGAAGCTCGGCGTCGACGTGCTCGAGACCAAGCAGCTCGAAGCGCTGAAGATGGACTCGTTCCTCAACGTCGCACGAGGATCCGCGCAACCACCGCGCCTGATCGTGTTGAAACACCAGGGCGGCGGCAAGTCGGCGCCCGTGGTGCTGGTCGGCAAGGGCATTACGTTCGATTCCGGCGGTATCTCGCTCAAGCCGGGTGCCGCGATGGACGAAATGAAGTTCGACATGTGCGGCGCGGCGACCGTGATCGGGACCATGCGCACCGTGGCAGAGCTGAAACTGAAGCTCAATGTCATCGGTGTCGTGGCAGCCTGCGAGAACATGCCGTCCGGGACCGCGACCCGCCCGGGCGATATCGTCACCTCGATGTCGGGACAGACCATCGAGATACTCAATACCGATGCTGAAGGTCGACTGATCCTGTGCGACGCGCTCACCTATGTCGAGCGCTTCAAGCCCGCTGCCGTGGTCGATGTCGCGACCCTGACCGGTGCCTGCGTAGTCGCTCTCGGCAACGTCAACTCGGGACTGTTCGCGAACAACGACAGGCTGGCCGACGAGCTGCTCAATGCAGGCCGCAGTGCCAGCGACTCGGCCTGGCACATGCCACTCGGCGAGGAGTACAACGAGCAGCTGAAGACGAACTTCGCCGACATGGCCAACCTCGGCACGCCCAGCAACGCTGGCGCCATCACGGCGGCCTGCTTCCTCTCGCGCTTCACCAAGGCGTATCCGTGGGCGCACATCGACATCGCGGGTACCGCCTGGAAGAGCGGTGCCGCCAAGGGGGCCACCGGCCGACCGGTGCCGCTGCTGTCGCAGTTCCTGATCCAACGCGCGGGATGAGCCTTTCGCACTGCTGCCGTGACAAGTACCTGCCTTGCCTCGGCGGGGCGCGGCGCGGCAGCCGGACCGCGCGCATGCGGCATGTCGCTTGTGCATGACACGGATCGACTTCCACTTCAACGCCGAGCACCGGCTCCACTACGCCTGCCGCGTGACGCGCAAGGCGCGCGCCGCCGGCAAGCGGCTGGTCGTCTATGCGCGCGAGGCCGATCGATTGGCACAGTTCGATGCGGCGCTGTGGACCTTCTCGGCGCTCGACTTCCTCCCGCATGTGTATGTCGATTCACCCCTCGCCGCCGCCACACCTGTGCTACTGACCCTCGATGCTCCGCGCGCGCCGGCCAGCGATGTTCTGCTGACGCTCGACGACGAGGCACCGCCGACGTTCATGGAACTCTTCACCCGCTACGAGCGAGTGATCGAAGTCGTGTCGCGACTTGATGACGATCGCGCCCGCGCACGGGCACGTCTCAAGGCGTACCGGGAGAACGGGTTCCAGCCGACCATGCATGAGGTGGGCACCGGTGAGTGACAAAAGCAATCCGCTCGATCGCCTGACACGTCCTGGCGGCCGGCCCATCTCTGACGACGAGACGATCCCGGTGCTGACCGAGCGATTGACGCTGCCTTCGCTCGATCTCGATATTTCGTTGCCAAAGCCGCCTCCCCCGGTATCGGCCCCGGTCCCAGCTCCGGTTCCCGCACGCGCCCCCGTCGCGTCGCCCGCACCGTCACCGTTGCCGGCTCCCACCGCCGCACCCATTTTTGCGCCCATTCCCGCGCCACCACCACCATCGCCTCCTCCGGCACCGCCGGCAGCCAGCGCCATGCGACCCGCAGCGACTCCCGCAAGCGCGCCCTTACGAACTGCGGCCGCACCGGCGATCCCGACCTATGCGTCGACGCCGGCCGAGGTGGCCCCGCCGCCGCCCGTGCCCGAGATCGACTGGCTGCGCATCGAGCAGTCGATGCGCGACGCGCTGATCCGCGAGCTGCAGCCCGCACTGGCCGACGAGGCCGGGCGACTGCTGCGCGAGCGGCTGCAGCCCGCCATCGAGCGCGTGCTGCTCGCGGCAACCGCCGAGCTGCGCCAGGCATTCGACGCGCGGCTGCGTGAGACCATCGCACGCGTTGTCGCCGCCGAACTCGCACGCCAGCGCGATCGCGGCTGACGCCCGGCGCGGCGGCATTCGCGCAGCACACGTAAAATTCCGTTTCCGCTTCAACGGCCAGCGTGCCCGCTGGCGTCGCAATGAACGACATCGCATCACCGTCCGGCACGCCGCTCGCCAAGGCCTTCGAGCCTGCCGCCATCGAGGCGCGCTGGTCACCCGTGTGGGAGCAGCGCGGCTACTTCCGGGCCGGACTCGATCCCTCGAAGCCCGCGTTTTCGATCCAGTTGCCGCCGCCCAACGTGACCGGCCTGCTGCACATGGGGCACGCGTTCAACCACACGATCATGGACGCGCTGACGCGCTATCACCGCATGCTCGGCCACAACACGCTGTGGCTTCCGGGCACCGACCACGCCGGCATCGCGACTCAGATCGTCGTCGAGCGCCAACTCGAAGCCAACGGCGTCGACCGCCGCACGATGGGGCGCGACGCATTCATCAGGCAGGTGTGGGACTGGAAAGAGTATTCGGGCGGCACGATCCTCAACCAGATGCGTCGCCTGGGCGACTCGATCGACTGGAGGCGCACCTATTTCACGATGGACGACAAACTGTCGCAGGTCGTGACCGAGACCTTTGTGCAGCTGTACGAGCAGGGGCTGATTTACCGCGGCAAGCGGCTGGTGAACTGGGATCCGAAGCTGCAGACCGCCGTTTCGGACCTTGAAGTCGAGACCGAGGAGGAAGACGGCAAGCTGTGGGAGATCCGCTATCCGGCCGTCGACGGTGCTCATGACGCAAATTCAGGAGTCGTCGTCGCAACGACCCGACCGGAAACCATGCTGGGTGACGTCGCCGTGGCCGTGCATCCGGACGATGAACGCTATGCCGCACTTGTCGGCAAGGCACTGGTGTTGCCGCTGACCGGTCGCACGATCCCGGTCATCGCCGACGATTACGTCGACCGCGAGTTCGGTACCGGCGCCGTGAAGATCACACCGGCGCACGACTTCAACGACTTCGCGATCGGCCAGCGCCACGCCCTCGAGCCGATCCCGATCTTCACGCTGACGGCGACCGTCAACGACAACGCGCCGGAGAACTACCGCGGCCTCGATCGCTATGTCGCGCGCAAGCGCGTGCTCGAGGATTTGCGGGCCGCGGGACTGGTGGTCTCAGAGAAGCCACACAAGATGATGGTGCCGCGCTGCGGTCGCACCGGCGAAGTGGTCGAACCGACGCTCAGTGAGCAGTGGTACATGGCGATGAGCAAGCCTGCCCCCGCAGTTGCCGATAGTCGCACGCGCCATCCGGGCAAGTCGATCGCGCAGGTCGCGCTTGACGCCGTGGCGCGCGGCGACGTGCACATCTTTCCAGAACAGTGGCGCACGATCTACAACCAGTGGCTCGAAAACATCCAGGACTGGTGCATCTCGCGGCAACTGTGGTGGGGCCACCAGATCCCGGCCTGGTACGACGAGAAGGGAGACGTCTACGTCGCCCGCTCCGAAGTCGAAGCGCAGGCCAAGGCCGGTGCGGGCAAGCGGCTGACGCGCGACCCCGACGTGCTCGACACCTGGTACTCGTCGGCGATGGTGCCGTTCTCCACGCTGGGGTGGCCTGAGGTCGAAACGCAGTCATCGGGCGAGGAGCGCGTTGCCTACGACCTGTACCTGCCGTCGACCGTACTCGTCACCGGCTACGACATCATCTTCTTCTGGGTCGCACGCATGGTGATGATGACGGCCCACTTCACCGGACGCGTGCCGTTCCGCAACGTCTACATCCACGGCATCGTGCGCGACGCCGAGGGCAAGAAGATGTCGAAGAGCGAGGGCAACACGCTCGATCCGATCGACATCATCGACGGCATCGACCTCGAATCCCTGGTGAAGAAGAACACGACCGGTCTGCGAAAGATCGAGGATGCACCCAAGGTAGCAACCAAGGTCCGCAAGCACTTTCCCGACGGCATCGCGCCCTATGGCGCGGACGCGCTGCGCTTCACGATGGCAGCGTATGCAACGCTGGGGCGAAACATCAACTTCGACCTCAAGCGCTGCGAGGGTTACCGCAACTTCTGCAACAAGCTGTGGAACGCGACACGCTTCGTGCTGATGAACGCGGATGGCCATGACTGCGGCCTCGACGAGCAACTGCCGGTGGAGCTGTCGCCGGTCGACCGCTGGATCATCGGCGAACTGCAGCGCACGGAGGCCGCGGTCGCCGAGGGCTTTGCGCAGTACCGGCTCGACAACGTCGCCAATGCGATCTATGGCTTCGTATGGAACGAGTACTGCGACTGGTACCTCGAACTGGCCAAGGTGCAGCTGCAGTCCGGCAGCGCGGAGCAGCAGCGCGGAACGCGCCGCACGCTGGTGCGCGTGCTGGAAGTGGCACTGCGCCTGGCGCATCCGATCATCCCGTTCATCTCCGAGGAGCTGTGGCAGGCCGTTTCCGTGCTGGCCGGCAAGCGCACCGCCGATGCGGAGTCGTCGGTGATGATCCAGCCGTTCCCGCGCGCGCAGCCCGAGAAAGTCGATGCGTCTGCAGATCGCCAGATGGCGTTGCTCAAGCGCATGGTCGATGCGCTGCGCAACCTGCGCAGCGAGATGAATCTTTCGCCGGCGCAGAAGGTTCCGCTGCTGGCATCAGGTGACAGCGCGACGCTGGCGTCGTTTTCCCCCTACCTGCAGGCCCTTGCGCGGCTGTCCGACGTCCAGATCGTCGTCGACGTCAATGCAGCGGCCAAGGGGGCGGCCGCTCCGATCAAGGTCGTCGACGAGTACCGGCTTATGCTGAAGATCGAGGTCGACGTCGCGGCCGAGCGTGATCGGCTCGGCAAGGAGATTGCGCGGCTTGAAAACGAGATCCGCAAGGCCGAGGTCAAGCTCGGCAACGCCGGCTTCGTCGAGCGTGCACCGGCGGCCGTTGTCGCGCAGGAGAAGGAGCGACTGGCCGGCTTCGGCGCCACGCTCGCCAAGGTGCGTGAGCAGTTCGAGCGCCTGCCAGCGGCCTGACGGCCGGCGAGTTACCCGCGTCGTGTTGGTCCGGACGGTGTACCGCGCCGCTACTTCGCGGCGGGCGGTGATACCGGCGTGGTTGGCGGCGCACCCGGCACAGCCGGAGGCCGAGCCGGTTCAGCCGGCGCCGGCATCGTGTACTCGGACGGCGGAGATGACACAGGCGCGGGCGACGTCGGCGTTGGCGCGGGCGTTGGAGCGGCAGGCGGCGTTACGGCGGGCGCCTGCCCCGGTGACGGGACCCCGATGCCTCCCAGCGGAACCTCGTCGACGGCCACGACACCCGTGACAAAGTGCCGCGTCTCGCCAAAGCATGTCGTCGGCAGGCCGACTTTCTGCTCATAGTGCAGCGTCACGCGCTTGCCCATCACGCGATTGATCTGTGCCGCCACGTTGTCGTCCCAGACGGTGAACAGGAACTTCTCCGGAATCGCCCCGGGCATCGTGACCATCGCCATTTCGCCTTCCCAGGTCTTGCAGAGCCAGCCCGACCTGCTGAACTTCTGCACCCAGCCCGCGCGTTCGCCGTTGGAGTAGTTCCAGTTCAGCACGATGGCGAAGTACGCCGCGACCAGCGCCAGCGGCACGATCAGCAGCCAGAAAACGAGTTTCAGGCGCGACGGCGCGCGCCGCGAAGCATTCGAATTCGATGCAGGGCCTGGGTTCGGAGTACTCATCGGCGCTTCAGATAGTGCACGTATTCTTTCGCCACGGTCTGCTGGCCGACCAGTTCGTTGCCGGTCTGCTTCGCAAAGGCCTGGAAATCGCGCACCGATCCGGGATCGGTCGCGAGGACCTTCAGGACCTGGCCGCTCGTCATGTCCGCCAGTGCCTTCTTCGCGCGCAGGATCGGCAGCGGGCAGTTGAGGCCGCGCGTATCGATTTCCTTGTCGGCTGTCGGGGGGGTGTCCATTGGACGCTTCAGGCTGCTGCCGGTGGGAAAGCGAGAAATTCTACCGGCAGACCGCGCCCGCGCATCCAGTCGGCCATGGCGAGCCCCGTACCCAGTGGCCAGGGACGCAGCCGCGCAGGCTCGATCAGTCGATAGTCAACCAGCTCTTCGCCGAGCCGGATCTCGCCGTCGGCCTCCACATGGTAGGCGATGATGACCTCGTTCTTGCGCATGAACTCGTAGACGCCGATCAGTGTCGCCGCTCGCGTCGCGAGCGAGGTCTCCTCCGCCACCTCGCGTTCCACCGCCTGCCGCGGGGTCTCGTCACGTTCGAGGAAGCCTGTTACCAGCGCAAACATCTTCTCGGGCCAGGCCCGGTTGCGCGCCAGCAGGACCTTGCCACCGTACTCGATCAGCGCCGCGACGACGGGGGTCGGATTGTCCCAGTGCACCCAGTCGCACGAAGGGCAACTGGGGCGCTCGCGCTCGGCCACAGTGCGCGGCATCAGAGGCGTGGCGCACTGAGGACAGAAACGATAGGCGGCGGACATCTCAGCGCGCGGTCCGCGGCCAGCGCGCGAAGCTCAAGGAGACGTCCCGGATGCCGGTAGCTGGGGCGGTTTCGGATGCAGGCGAGACATCATCAGTGAGTCGACATACTCACCATCGCGCAACGCCCACGCGCGTTGACACCCTTCGAGTTCAAAGCCGAACTTTCGGTAAAGCGCGATCGCCCGTTCGTTGTCGGAAAAGACACCGAGCTCGATCCGCAGCAACCCGGCCCAGTTGTCCGCCCAGTCGAGCAGTCGTCGCATCAACTCCGTTCCGATGCCGCGGCCCCACCAGGCCGTCGCCACGCACATGCCAAGATGTGCCGCGTGGCGCGTACGCAGGCTGCCGCTGACCGGGTGCAGCCCCGCGCTACCGATCAGTTCAACGCCGTGAACGGCAAGCACATGGATTTGCAGCGGATCCGCAACCTGTGCCTCGAGTCGCTTGCGCCACACCTCGCCACTCGGCAGCGGCAACTGCAGAGTATTGCGCAGCACCTCGGGCTGACTCATCAGGCGCGTCAATCCTTCAGCATCGGCAAGCGACGCGCGACGGAATTCGACGCCCGCAAGTGAGCTCACAGCCGCTCGTCCGCCCACGCCTTAACACTCGCGAGCGCGGCGGGCAGACCCGCCGGATCGGTGCCACCGGCCATGGCCATGTCGGCCCGGCCGCCTCCCTTGCCGCCGACCTGCTGCGCCACATAGTTCACGAGGTCGCCTGCCTTCACCTTGCCAACAGCGTCGGGCGTGACGCCGGCCGCGAGCTGAACCTTGCCGGCCTCGACCGCACCGAGCACGACGATCGCGCTTTTCAGCTTCGACTTCAACTGGTCCATCGTCTCACGCAGGGTCTTCGCGTCCGCGCCGTCGAGTGCCACCGCCAGCACCTTGACGCCCTTGATGTCGATCGCCTGCGCGGCGAGATCGTCGCCCTGATTCGACGCGATCTTGCTCTTGAGGCGCGCAAGTTCCTTTTCGAGCGCCTTCACGTGGTCCTGCACCTGCGCGATCTTCTGTGTCAGTTCCGACGCCGGCGCCTTCAGCAGGTGCGCGGCCTCGTGCAGTTCACGATCGAGCGCCTGAACCACCTCCAGCGCTCCCTTCCCGGTCACCGCCTCGACGCGCCGCACGCCGGCCGCCACGCCGCCTTCGGCAACGATCTTGAACAGGCCGATGTCACCGGTGCGCGCGACATGCGTGCCGCCGCACAGTTCCGTGGAGTGACTACCCATCGCCAGCACGCGCACTTCGTCGCCGTACTTGTCGCCGAAGAATGCCAGCGCGCCGGCCTTGATCGCCTCGTCGTACTTCATCACGTTGGCCGTGACCTGCGCATTGGCACGGATCGCCGTGTTGACCATGTCCTCGATACGACGGATCTCGTCCGGCGTGACCGCCTTGTCGTGCGAAAAGTCGAAGCGGGTGCGATCGGCGTCGACCAGCGAGCCCTTCTGCTGTACGTGTTTGCCGAGCACGGTACGCAGCGCCGAGTGCATCAGGTGCGTGGCCGAATGGTTGTTGCGAGTGCGCTCGCGCGTGGCCGCGTCGACGCGTGCCTGCACGACATCGCCAACGGACAGCGTGCCGGACTCGAGTATGCCGTGATGGCCGAAGACATCCGCCTGGATCTTCTGCGTGTCGGCCACATTGAAGCGCACGACGTGGCCGTCGCTGATGGCCTCGAGCACGCCCCGATCGCCGACCTGGCCTCCCGACTCCGCGTAAAACGGCGTCGAATTGAGCACCACGATACCGCTCTGCCCCTTTTCGAGCCGCGGCACCGCGCTGCCCTCGTGATAAAGCGCGACCACCTTGCCGTCGTCAGCGAGCGACGCATAGCCGGTGAATCGAGTCTTGTCGCCCGCGTACTCGACACCGGCCGACATGCGGAACTTGCCCGCTGCGCGCGCCTGCTCGCGTTGCCGCTCCATCGCGTCGTTGAAGCCGGCGTGGTCGATCGACACGCCGCGCTCGCGGCCGATGTCGCCAGTCAGATCGACCGGGAAGCCGTAGGTGTCGTACAGCAGGAAGACGGTCTCGCCGTCGAGCATCTTCGGGTCGCCAGAACTCATCTTTCCCAGCGCGCCGTCGAGAATCTTCATGCCGTGTTCGAGCGTCTCGCCGAAGCGTACCTCCTCCTGCTTCAGCACCGCCTCGATGCGCGCCTGCTGCTCCTTCAGTTCAGGATAGGCCGCGCCCATTTCCTTCGTCAGGTCGGCGACCAGCCGGTAGAAGAACGGTTGGGTCTGGCCGAGCTGGTAGCCGTGCCGCAGCGCGCGCCGGATGATCCGGCGCAGCACGTAGCCGCGCCCCTCGTTACCCGGAATCACGCCGTCGGCGATCAGGAACGCGCAGGCGCGGATGTGATCCGCAATCACCTTCAGTGAGTTGCTGCCGAGATCCTTCGCACCGGTCTCGCGCGCCGCGGCCTTGATCAGGTTCTGGAACAGATCGATCTCGTAGTTCGAGTGCACGTGCTGCAACACCGCCGCGAGCCGCTCGAGCCCCATGCCGGTGTCGACACACGGCTTGGGCAGCGGAGTCAGCACGCCCGCGGCATCGCGATCGAACTGCATGAAGACCAGGTTCCAGATCTCGATGTAGCGGTCGCCCTCCGCATCCGGCGATCCCGGCGGGCCGCCGGCGACTTCCGGGCCGTGGTCGTAGAAGACTTCTGAGCACGGCCCACACGGGCCGGTATCGGCCATCTGCCAGAAGTTGTCCGACACGTACTTCGGCTGGCCCGGCTTGTCGCCGATGCGGATGCAGCGCTCAGGCGGAACGCCGATGTCCTTGGTCCAGAGGTCGTAGGCCTCGTCGTCGTCGATGTAGACGGTGGTCCAGAGCTTGTCCTTCGGCAGCTTGTAGACCTCGGTCAGCAGTTCCCACGCATAGCGGATCGCGTCGCGCTTGAAGTAGTCGCCGAAGCTGAAGTTGCCCAGCATCTCGAAGAACGTGTGGTGCCGGGCCGTGTAGCCGACGTTTTCGAGGTCGTTGTGCTTGCCGCCCGCACGCAGCGATTTCTGCGACGTGGTCGCGCGCTTGTAGGGGCGCTGCTCGCGGCCGGTGAAGACGTCCTTGAACTGCACCATGCCGCTGTTGACGAACAGCAGCGTCGGATCGTTGGCCGGCACGAGACTGGAGGCGCGCACGATCGTGTGGCCCTTGGACTCGAAGTACTTGAGGAATCGTTCGCGGATTTCGGCGCTTTTCATGACTGCATACGGCGCGGGGGATGCCGCGCTCCTGGATGACTCTTGCGGGGATGATACTTGCGCGCTGCCGACGGTCTGGCGTGCGCCCTCAGCGGTGGCAGATCGACGCCAGCGCCTCGATGGTCGGATGCCCGGCACCCGCGATGCGCGCCGCGTGCGCGAGCCCGGACAGTCCGAAGACAACGATGAGGGCACCCGCTGCTGGCTTCAGCCATGCGCGCACACTGGTGAAGTGGCCTGCATTGCCGCTGCCTCCGAGCTTCGTTACGGCCACGTCCACCGCCAGCATGTTGGGCAAGGTTCCCAGACCGAACGCCAGCATCACGGCAGCGCCCTGCCAGGGGCCGCCCGCGACCAGCGCCAGCGGCAACGCGGCATACACCATCCCACAGGGAATCCAGCCCCACGCGAGTCCCGCAAGCAGCGCCTGCGAACCGGAACGAGGCGGATACACGCGGCGGGCGTAGGGCGCAATCAGACGCCAGATTCCCAGGCCAAGCGGCTCGAGCCGCTTGAGCCACGCGGCCCGCCCGAAGAGCGATGCACCGATTGCCAGCAGCATCAGCGAACCCACGACCAGCAGACCAATCTGCAACGGCAGCACATCCGCCGCATAGAGCGCCCCACCCAAAGTGCCCACGAGTGCACCCGCCAGCGTGTAACTGGTGACGCGGCCTGCGTGATAGCCCGCCGCCAGTCGTGCCGCCGGGACCGTGTGCGGACGATGCACCTGCAGCGCCCCGACGAAGCCTCCGCACATGCCGGCGCAGTGCAGCCCGCCCAGCAGGGCGAGCGTGAACGCGGCAAGGGCCTGGGTGGTCAATAGATCCAGCATGACAGCGATTGTGCTCTATGGACGACCGGCCGTTAGGCGCGAGGCGTTGGCCGATCTAAGAACTGGTAACACCCCCTCGCAAGGCGAGGGGGCAGGGGGAGTGCCATGCCCTTGTACATCGGCGGAGCGCCCGGCCGCTCCGAAGAGGAGCCGACTAACAATTCCGCTCCGAGTGCACGTGCGACCGCGCAGCGGTCGCGTACACGAGGAGCGCCCCTAGACAATCTTGCTGTATCTGCGCGCGCGCTGATCGGCGCGCAGGTAGCGGTCGAAGGTCATCGCCACGGCCCGCACCAGCAACTTGCCCTTCGGCGTCACGGTGATCCATTCGGGCGTGATTTCGACCAGCCCTTCGTCCTCGAACAGCTTCAGTTCGGTGATCTCCGTCTTGAAGTAGTCGTCGAACTTGATCAGGTACGTCGTTTCGATCGCCTCCTTGGAGACCTCGAAGTGGCACATCAGCGCCATGATGACCGCGCGCCGCAGGATGTCGTCGCGATCGAGCGCGATGCCGCGCGCCGTGGGCAGCGTGCCGAGGTTGAGGCGATCGTAGTACTCCTCGATTGTGCGGACGTTCTGCGAGTAGGTCGGGCCGATCTTGCTGATCGCCGACACGCCGAGTCCGATCAGGTCGCAGTCCGGGCGTGTGGAATAGCCCTGGAAGTTGCGATGCAGCCGTCCCTGGCGCTGCGCGCGCGCCAGGTCATCACCGGTCTTGGCAAAGTGATCCATGCCGATGTAGTGGTAGCCGGCATCGCTCAGGCGCCGGATCGCATCGAGCATGATGTTCAGTTTCTCTTCCGGTGACGGCAGCTCGGCGGATTCGATGCGTCGCTGCGGCTTGAAACGGTCCGGCAGGTGCGCGTAGTGGTACAGCGCGATGCGCTCGGGGCTGAGCACCATCACCTTGTCGAGCGTGCGCGCGAAGGTCTCGCGCGTCTGCTTCGGCAAACCGTAGATCAGGTCGAGATTGACCGACTTGAAGTCGGCCTGTCGCGCGGCATCGACCGTCGCCTGCGTCATCTCGAAGCTCTGCAGCCGATTGACTGCCCGCTGCACTTCAGGTTCGAAGTCCTGGACGCCGACCGACATGCGATTGAAACCGAGCTTCCCCAGCGCCATGACCTTGTCGGGCGGTGTCGAGCGCGGATCGACCTCGATCGAGTACTCGCCGCGCTCCGCCAGCGGGAAACGCGCGGTGAGCAGGGCCATCAGCTGTGCGAGTTCATCATTCGACAGGAACGTCGGCGTGCCGCCGCCGAAGTGCAGTTGCTCGATCTCGCGGCTGCCGGTCAGCCGTTGCCCGACGAGATCCGCTTCTCGTTCAAGGTAGCCGATGTATTCACCGGCCTTGCTGTGGTCCTTCGTGATGACCTTGTTGCAGGCGCAGTAGTAGCAGACGGTGTTGCAGAACGGCAGGTGGACGTACAGGGACAGCGATGCGGCCGCGACGGCCGATTCGCGCGCGGCCAGTGCCTCGGAGAACGCATTTGTTTCGAAGGCCTCGACAAACCGGTCGGCTGTCGGGTACGAGGTGTAGCGGGGGCCGGGAACATCGAACCGCCGAAGTGTGGCCGGATCCGGCAATGTCACCTGGCCACGAGCTGTCATCAGCATTGCCAATTCCTTGGCCGGGCTCATGCCGGCCGATCAGGGTATTATTTCGGGCCGAGTATGCCTCGCCTTGACCGGGGTCAACGGGGTGGGTCCTGAGGTGCCCAACCAGCCGGCCGGCATTGGACGCCACGGGGAATCGGGCCACAAGAGCGTCATGGTTTTTCAAGTTCGACGTTCGACCTCGGTCCAGCCGCGGCGAGCTAAGGAGTTCTTCACAGTATGAACGCGCCAGCGATCAACATCGCCAACTTGCGGGTTGCCTGCTCCAACTGCAACCTGCGCGAACTGTGCCTTCCGGTCGGCCTGTCGCTGAAGGACGTCGAGCGACTGGACGAACTGGTCGCAACGCGCAAGCGGGTCAAACGGGGCGACGCGCTGTTTCGCGCCGGGGATCGATTCGAATCGCTGTATGCCGTCCGCCTCGGATTCCTCAAGAGCACGGTCATGTCGCAGGACGGCCGCGAACAGGTCACCGGCTTCCACATGGCAGGCGAGCTGGTCGGCCTCGACGGCATCAGCACCGAGTCCCACTCGTGCGACACGGTCGCGCTCGAAGACACCGAAGTCTGCGTGATTCCCTACGACCGGCTGGAGGACATTGCCTCCGCCATGCCGGTGCTGCGCAACCACTTTCACAAGGTCATGAGCCGCGAGATCGTGCGCGAGCACGGCGTGATGCTGCTGCTGGGCAGCATGCATGCCGAGGAGCGCCTGGCGGCCTTCCTGCTCAACCTGTCCCAGCGCTTCGAGGCGCGCGGCTACTCGCGCACCGAGTTCGTGCTGCGCATGACCCGCGCCGAGATCGGCAGCTTCCTCGGCCTCAAGCTCGAAACCGTGAGCCGTGTGCTGTCACGCTTCGCACAGGACGGGCTGATCGACGTCAATCAAAAACACGTCCGCATCGTCAATCCGGATGGGTTGCGGCAGATCATTTCCGGCCAGGGCAACTAGCGCCGGGCCGCATGGACGGCCACGCACTGAAGCAGCGCTAGCTGCGTTCGAGCGGCACTGCCGCGACATCCGATACACCTTCCCGCTTCGGGCAGCCGTCCGGCCGATCCTCCGCCGGCAACGTGCATCGGTTGACCTCGAATGGCGAACGCGCGAGGAAGACAGTCAGCGCGCTCGATATCGCGCCCAGCGCCCACAGCGCGAAGAATCCCAGCGTGTAGACCAGCATCCGGTCGGCCTCCACCGGGGCTCCGAACAGATGAAGGTCGCGCGGATCGAACAGCGAAAAGAACGCCAGTTCGGCCGCACAGGCCACCAGGAACGACGGCCACAGAACCCAGCCGAGCCGTTGCGCAAAACTGTCTGTCATGTCTCCCCTTCGCCGCTCCGCGGTCTTCTGAAGGACTAACGCGCCTGCAGCGTGAAGCGTCCGCCGCCGCCGGCGGTGAACGAATCATCGATGCGCCATTGCTGCGATTCGAGGATGACCTGCCAGCTGACGGCTCCCCCGTAACCCGACTTGGGCGCGACAGACTGCAGCGACCCCACGTACACCGCCTGGCGATTTTCCGGATCAACGTCCTGGCGAGACAGCACAGCCGTGCGGTCTTCACCCGGCCGGCCGGGGTGCACCAGCCGCAGTCGCACCGCCGCTTCCGGCGGCAAGGCGCGGCTGGCGTCGAGTTCCACGCGCACTCGGTCACCATCGGTGATGCCGGCAAGTTCGATGCGCGCCACCAGGCCGAGGTCGCGCGCAAGTTGCGCACGAGCCACTTCGTCATTGATTGCAAGACCCTGTTTGTAATAGTCGGCCGCCACCGGTCCATCGAAGCCACGGGCGGCAATGATGGCAGTCGCGATGCTGGCAATGACCGCGGTCGCCGGCAGTGCGATCAAAAACCAGGGCCACGGCTGGCGGTACCACGGTGTAACGGCCTGCGTACTCACGATTTGCTCCTTGATCGTTGGCATGCTCAGCGTCGCAGCCCGAGAAAGACGGTCTTCTCTTCCACCGCCACTTTCGCATCGTCGACCGATTTCACGCCGATCACGATCTTGTTGGAGCCCGGCGCAATGTCCTCCGGGCGTGCCCGCAGCCGCACCAGGATCGAGCGCGTCGAAGCGCCTGGCATCTCGAACGTCGGCTCCGAGGCGATCTGCAGTCCCGGCAGGCCACCGGCACTGAGCGCAAAGGCCTGACCGCGCTCGCTGGTGTTCATTACCTGCAGCCGATACGTGTTCTCGATGCGCCCATCCTCGGCTTCACGGGCCAGCGCGCCGCGATCGCGAATCACATCCACCTTCAGCGGCACGCGGATGCCGACCGCCACGACGAGCGCGACCGTGACCGCCGCGAGTATCCCGGCGTAGACGAACACGCGCGGCCGCAGCACGTGGCCCCAGATACCGCGCGCCGCATAGTGTTCCTTCAGTGCCCGCTCGGTCGAGAAGCGGATCAGTCCCTTCGGCATCCCGGCCCGCTCCATCACGAAGTCACAGGCATCGATGCACGCCGCGCAGCCGATGCACTCGTACTGCAGTCCGTCGCGGATGTCGATGCCGGTCGGGCAGACCTGCACACACAACTTGCACGCGACGCAGTCGCCGAGGTTCTGCTCGGCACGCGTCGACTGCTTGCTGCCGGCGCCGCGCGGCTCGCCGCGCTCGCGGTCGTAGGTGACGATCAGCGTGTCCGGATCGAACATCGCGCTCTGGAAACGCGCATAGGGGCACATGTACTTGCAGACCTGCTCGCGCAGCCAGCCCGCGTTGCCGTAGGTCGCGAAGCCGTAGAACAGGATCCAGAACAGGGACCATCCGCCGGCAGCGAACGTGGCGACCTCGATCGACAGTCCGCGGATAGGCGTGAAGTAGCCGACGAAGGTGAAGCCGGTCCAGAGTGCCACCGCGATCCACGCTCCGTGCTTGGCCGCCTTGAGCGCGAACTTGCGCACCGACATCGGCTCCTTGTCGAGCTTCATGCGTCGGGCGCGATCGCCCTCGATCTTCTGTTCGATCCACATGAAGATCTCGGTGTAGACCGTTTGCGGGCAGGCAAAGCCGCACCACAGGCGCCCGCCGACCGCCGTGAACAGGAACAGCGCGAGCGCCGCGATGATCAGGATGGCGGTGAGGTAGATGATGTCCTGCGGCCACATCACCATGCCGAAGATGTAGAACTTGCGCGCCGCGAGGTCGAACAGCAGCGCCTGGCGCCCGTTCCACTGCAGCCATGGCAGCCCGTAGAAAACGATCTGCGTGATCCACACCGTGGCCCAGCGCCATTTCTGGAACAGTGCGAGCGAATCGCCAATGCGCTGGCGCGGATAGATCTCCTCGCGCTTCGCATACAGCTGGATCTCGATCTCGCGCGGTGCAGGGGCGACGGGTTCCGACCGCGCATCCGGGGCAGACGGGGCGTCGCGTTTGACTTCGACCGCGTTATCCATGGGGTTACTGCCTTGTAAGCGCATTCGCGGCGCCCCGATGGCAGAGCGCCGCGACAATCATGCGCGCAATTACTTGGCGGGCGCTGCGGGCACCGCCGGTACCTTGCCGCTGTTGGATAGCGACCAGACGTAAGCAGCAACAAGATGAATCTGCGCCGGGTCCAGAGTGGCTTTCCACGCCGGCATTGCGCTCAGGCCTGGCGACAGGCTATTCGTTCCCCGACCCGTAAGTATCGTTTGCGAGATCGCTGGTGCGGTACCACCGTACAGCCAAATCTTGTCACTCAGGTTCGGCGCACCGAGTGCCTGGTTTCCCTTGCCTTCGGGACCGTGGCAAGCCGCGCATACAGCTTCGAACTTGGCCTTGCCGCGCGCCGCCTTCGCCGAGTCATGCGCAGACCCCGAAAGTGAAAGTACGTAGTTCGCGACGTCTTCAACTTCGTCCTTACCGCCTACCGCCGCACCCATCGGCGGCATGACACCGTTGCGTCCGTCAGTGATCGAGGCCAGGATCGCCTCGGGTGTCCCACCGTACAGCCAATCCGCGTCGGCTAGATTCGGAAAACCGCGCGAGCCCCGTGCGTCCGAGCCGTGACACTGGGCGCAATTGTTGAGGAAAAGGCGTTCGCCCATCTGGCGCGCGCGCGCATCCGATGCAACCTGTTCGATCGGCTGCGCCGCATACGCGGCAAAGATCGGGCCAAAGCGGGCTTCGGCCGCCTTGACCTCGGCCTGGTACTGACCCGATTGTGTCCACTTCAGCACGCCCTGCCACTGCGTGCCGAGGCCCGGGTACAGGATCAGGTAGATGACGGAAAACAGGACCGTCAGATAGAACAGCCAGATCCACCAGCGCGGCATCGGGTTGTGATACTCCTGCAGGTCACCGTCCCAGACATGGCCGGTGGTCTCGATCTCGCCCTTGGCGTTGACCTTGGCCTTGACCGTCCGACGGCTCTGCGACCACAGAAACACCGCGCAGCCGAGCACCGACACGATCGTGATGATCGCGACGTAGTAGTCCCAGAAGGCGCTGTAGAAGCCGCTCGCTCCGACGTCATTCATTTGTTGTTCCCCTGTTCACCGCTGCGCTGCGCTTCCTCGTGGTCCGCGAACGGCAGCTCCGATGCTTCCTTGAATCCCTTCCTTGCACCCTTGCTGTAGGCCCACGCCACGATGGCGATGAAACCGATGAACCCCAGCACGGTCAGCAGTGCGCGTGCGTCGTTCAGGTCCATGGCTTAGCGCAGACCCTTGAGTTCGACGCCGAGTCCCTGCAGGTAGGCGATCACCGCATCGAGCTCGGTCTTGCCCTTCAGGGCTTCGGGCGCCTTCGCGATCTGCTCGTCGCTATACGGCACGCCGACGATACGCAGGGCCTTCATGCGCGCCTGGATGTCCGTGCCATCGAGTTTCGATTTCTCGAACCACGGATAGGCGGGCATGTTCGACTCCGGCACCACGTCGCGAGGATTGTTGAAATGGATGCGGTGCCAGTCGTCGGAGTAGCGCGCGCCCACGCGGGCCAGGTCCGGTCCGGTGCGCTTGCTGCCCCACTGGAACGGGTGGTCGTAGACGAACTCGCCTGCCACCGAGTAGTGCCCGTAGCGCAGCGTTTCGGCACGGAACGGCCGGATCATCTGCGAATGGCAGTTGTAACAGCCCTCGCGGATGTAGATGTCGCGGCCGACCAGCCGCAGCGGCTCGTACGGCTTGATGCCCTTGACCGGCTGCGTGACCTCGCGCTGGAAGTACAGCGGAACGATTTCGACCAGGCCGCCGACGGCGATGACAAGGATGACGAGGACGATCAGCAGCGGAACACTCTGCTCGATCTTGTCGTGGGTGAGTTTCATCGTGGTTCCTAGGTTTGCTCGGGTTCCGGTGCGCACCGGGTCAGGCGTGTGCCATCGCCGCGGGAATCGGCGCCTCGACCGCCTTGCCCGCTGCAATCGTCTTCACCATGTTCCAGGCCATCAGGAACATGCCTCCGAGGTACAGCAAGCCTCCGAGCAGGCGGATCACATAGAACGGATAGGTCGCCTTCACGCTCTCGATGAAGGTGTAGGTCAGCGTGCCATCGTCGTTGACCGCGCGCCACATCAGTCCCTGCATGACGCCGGCGATCCACATGGCGGCGATGTAGACCACGATGCCGATCGTGGCGACCCAGAAATGCGTGGTGACCAGCCGCATGCTGTACATCTCGGTGCGCCCATACAGCCGCGGCAGCAGGTAGTAGATCGCGCCGATCGAGATCAGGCCGACCCAGCCGAGCGCGCCCGAATGCACGTGGCCGATGGTCCAGTCCGTGTAGTGGCTGAGCGCGTTGACGCGTCTTGATCGACATCATCGGCCCTTCGAAGGTCGACATGCCGTAGAACGACAGCGAGACGATCAGGAACTTGAGAATCGGGTCGTCGCGCAGTTTGTGCCACGCACCCGACAACGTCATGATGCCGTTGATCATGCCGCCCCACGACGGTGCCAGCAGGATCAGCGAGAAGACCATGCCGATCGACTGCGCCCAGTCGGGCAGCGCCGTGTAGTGCAGGTGATGCGGGCCGGCCCACATGTAAGTGAAGATCAGCGCCCAGAAGTGCACGACCGACAGCCGGTACGAGAACATCGGACGGCCCGCAGCCTTGGGCACGAAGTAGTACATGATCCCGAGAAAGCCGGCGGTCAGGAAGAAGCCCACCGCGTTGTGCCCGTACCACCACTGCACCATCGCGTCGGTCGCGCCCGGGTAGACCGAGTACGACTTCCACAACCCCGCCGGCACGGCGGCGCTGTTGACCAGGTGCAGCACGGCGACGGTGATGATGTAGGCGCCGTAGAACCAGTTGGCCACATAGATGTGCTTGACCTTGCGCTTGACGATCGTGCCGAAGAACACGACGGCATAGGCGACCCAGACCAGCGTGATCAGGACGTCAATCGGCCACTCCAGCTCGGCGTACTCCTTGGAGGTCGTGATGCCGAGCGGCAGGGTAATCGCTGCCGCCACGATCACCAGTTGCCAGCCCCAGAACGTGAAAGCCACCAGCGGTCCGCCCCACAGTCGCGCCTGCGAAGTCCGCTGGACCACGTAATAGCTCGTGGCAAATAGCGCGCACCCGCCGAATGCGAAGATCACCGCGTTCGTGTGCAGCGGTCGCAGCCGGCCGAAGCTGAGCCAGGGAATCCCGAAATTCAGTTCGGGCCAGCTCATCTGGGCGGCAATAATGACGCCGACCAGCATGCCAACGATGCCCCAGATCACCGTCATCACGGCGAACTGCCGCACGACTTTGTAGTTATAGGTGTCCGCAGTGACGGCTGAGTTCATGTAGTCCTCGTGCAGAAAAACGTGTGCGACCGCGCGAACTGGCGCATGCGCGGGCCGACGTGAAATGGGCTGTCCGCCTACTTGTCTGCACGGCCGACGCGGCGACCGTGCTCCGATACCCGGGTCGCATGCTACAAAACCCGCTGCTACATCGCGATTGACAAAGGTCAACCGCGACAAAACGACCCCGCCGCGGCGACTGGATTGTCGCGGCCCGGCCAGACGATACCCTCCAATTTAGCGGTACGTCGCCCCATTCGGGTGCGCCGGGCCGCCCGTGCCCGGCAGGGGCGGGGCGAATCACGTGCGCGGTGCCGACCGATGATCGGCGTCGGCATCGGCATCGGCATCCGGGTCTTCGCGCAACACCCGTGCGCCGACATCGTCCAGCCGATCGAACTGTCCGGTGGTCACCGCCCACACCAGGATGGCGGCAATCGCCAGAATCAGCAGGACCGACAGCGGGATCAGCAGATACAACGAGTCCATCGGCACTCAGCGAGAGAACGCGCCACCGGTGACGACGTTCTTCGCGCGCAGGGCGTTCGCGATGACCGCCAGCGAACTGAGCGCCATCCCTGCCGCGGCCACCGCCGGCGAGACGTATCCGAACGCGGCCAGCGGGATGATGACTACGTTGTAGACAAAGGCCCACGCCAGATTCTGGCGCACGATGCGACGCGCGCGATGCGCGACCGCCAGTGCGAACTCGACGTCGGCCAGCCGCGAATTGAGCACGATGAAGTCGGCGCGCGCCTGCGCCAGCATCGAGCCGCCGGCCAGCGCGATCGACACATCGGCCTGCGCGATCACCGGTGCATCGTTCATGCCGTCGCCCAGCATTGCCACGCGATGGCCCGCGCCCTGCTGTCCCGCCACCCAGTGGCGCTTGCTGTCGGGGGTCTGGTGGGCGAGCGCGCGTTCTATGCCGAGTGATCGCGCCACGGCCTGCACCGGCTCGCGCCGGTCGCCCGACAGCAACACGACCTCGACATAACGATCCGTCGCTGCATCGACCAGCGCCGCGGCATCGTCACGCAGGCGCTCGCCGAAAGCGAACACCGCGAGCGCACCCGCATCGTCGGCGAGAACGACGTAGCTCGCGGTGGACAGGCCCTCTTGCGCGACGATGGCGGCCACGCCACTGCGCTGCGGCGACAGCTTCTCGGGCAGGGCGAAATCGATTTTTCCCAGGCGGTAACGCTGCGAGCCGATCGTGGCTTCGATGCCAGCCGACGCCTCGACCCGACCCTCGGTCACTGCCGGCAGCGTGACCGGCATCGCCTGCGCGGCCTGCAGCAGGGCACGCGCATACGGGTGCGTCGACATCGTCTCCATCGCCGCGGCGACCGCGAGCATGCGCTCGGGATCGACGTCGCGCAGCAACAGCTGCTTGAGCAAGGCCGGGTCACCGGTCGTCAGCGTGCCCGTCTTGTCACACGCGAGTACATCGACTTCGGCCAGGGTCTCGAGCGCTGCGGTCCGCGCCAGCAGCACGCGCCGCTGCGCCAGTGCCGACGTCGCCGCCGAGAACGCCGCGGGCGCGGCCAGTGACAACGCACAGGGACAGGTCGCGACCAGTACCGCAATGGCATTCGGCAGCGCCTGGGACGAATCGACCAGCCACCACCCGACCACGGTCAGAACCGTGATCACCATGACCGCCCAGAGAAAATACCCCGCGACACGATTCGCAAACTCGACCACGCGCGGCCGTTCCCGTCCCGCTTCATCCACGAGACGCTGCAGGGCAGCGAGTGAGGTGGCCTCGCCGCGCCGCGTGACCTCGACCACCATCGGCTGGTCGAGGTTGACCGAGCCCGCCAGTACCGGGGCACCCGCCGACTTTTCGATCGGCGTCGACTCACCGGTCAGCCACGCCTGCGAACAACTCGAGCGGCCGTGCACGACCACTCCGTCGGCCGGAACCGTCTCGCCCGGCGGCACCAGCACGCGATCACCCACGCGCAGACGCTCGGCGCCTACCGATTCCGTCGCGAGCGATGACGGGAACGCCACCAGCCGTTGCGCGCTCAGCATCGACTGCCGGCGTGCCGTTTCGATGTGCCCTCGCGCCGCGGTCAGTCCGCGCGCCAGCAGCCACCGTGTGCCGAGCACCAGTGCAACGAACATGGTGACGGAGTCGAAATAGACGTGGCCGCTTGCCGTTGCAGTAGACAGCGCACTGGCGCCGAAGGCGGCCCCGAGCCCGATCACCACCGGCACATCCATGCCGATGCTACCGATGCGCAACTGGCTCCACGCCGCGCGGTACAACGGTTGCGCGCTGAACAGCACCACCGGCAGGGTCAGGATCAGGCTGGCAAGCCGCAGCAGCTGCTCAATGTCCGGAGCCACATCGCCCGGCGTCGCGAAGTACATCGGCACCGAAAGCATCATCACCTGCATCATCATCAGCCACGCGATCAGCACGCGCAGCAGATCGATGCGCGCAGCATGGCGTTCGTCGCGCTCCGCGGTGCCGGTCTCGTATCCGGCACGCCGGATTTCGCGCAGCACCTCGTCGCGCGACAGCAGCTTGTCGTCAAAGGCAACGAATGCGCGCTGTGCCGCGAAGTCGACATGCGCCTGCACCACGCCGGGCAGCCGCCGCAGGCGATACTCGATCAGCAGGCCGCACGCGGAGCAGACCATGCCGCGCACATCGATGCGGGTCTGCGCGGCCGCGGACGCCACGGCAGTCGCGCTGACCGCGTCGCTGCCTGGCGCCAGCGCAGCACTCAGCGCTTCGCGGTCGCGTGCACCGGCCTGTGCGAGAAAAAGCTGTTCGGCAATGAAGGCGCAGCCGTGGCAGCAGAACGGCCGCAACGTGGCACCGACCTGCCGCTGCACGACCTTGAGTCCGGCGAGCGAGTCGCCGCAATGGTCACAGACGCCCTCGGCGGGCAGCACGGAGGGAGTTGCATCGAGTCCAGCCAAGGAAGACACCTTGGCCTTGCGTATCAGCTCGGATGGCATGCAGAAAAGAAAATGCGGCGACCGCAAAACGCATCGGGAACCGCGCCAGCGTACCCGATGCGCCCCTCCCTTGCGGCGCCGCGTGAGAACAAAAGCAACTCGGAGTGCACACTACGCAGAACTGCGCGGCGGCCGTTGACTCATATCAACGCCGACGAACGGCGCCGGCACGACCGACGCCGGGCCGCGAAGCGACTGTTGGCCTGCGGAGCGGAATCTCGCCACCCGTGCCGTCATCGCGCACAATCCGGCCCTCGCCCCCCGGAACCCTGCCCCATGCGGCTTCGCAGAATCCTTCTGGCCAGTGCTGTTTCGGCGCTCGCAGTGAGCGGCTGTGGCGGCGGATCGTCAAGTTCCCCGACACCTCCGGCGCCCAACCCACCGCCGGTGCCGGCACCGCCGCCGATTTCATTGCCGCCCCTGGTGACCGACGCGGAAGTCCGTGTCTCCGCCGATTCGACCTTCGCCGCCGGCTGCTCGACTGGCAGCGGCACCGAGTACCGCAATGCCGAGGTCGAACCCCAGGTCGCGATCAATCCGCTCGATCCGAACAACCTGATCATCAACTGGCAGCAGGACCGCTGGTCTGCTGGCGGCGCCAGCGGCGTCGTGGCCGCGACCACGACCGATGGCGGTGTCACCTGGAGCCGCGCCGCACTGCCGGCATCGCGCTGCGGCGGTGGCAACGCCGCCAACGGTGGCGACTACGCGCGCGCGACCGATCCGTGGGTGACTTTCTCGCCGAACGGTGTCGCTTACCAGATGGCGCTCGCATTCAACGGCGGTTCACTGCAGCCGGGCTCGACCAGCGCGATGCTGGTGGCGCGCTCCACGGACGGTGGGCGCAGCTGGGGTCCCATCACGTCGCTGATCGTCAGCGACAGCAGTTTCTTCAACGACAAGAACAGCATCACCGCCGATCCCACGGACGCGCGATACGTCTATGCGGTGTGGGACCGACTCGCGCTCGCCGGCGGCGGCCCGGCGATGATGGCGCGCACCACCGACGGTGGTGTCACGTGGGAAGCCGCGACGGTGATCTACGACCCCGGCGTGCGCTCGCAGACGATCGGCAACCAGATCGCCGTGCTGCCGAATGGCACTCTGGTCAATGTGTTCACGCAGATCGATACCGGCGCCAACAACGCGAACGCGGCATCGATCCGCGTGATCCGCTCCACCGATCGCGGGGCCAGCTGGAGCGCCTCGATCAAGGTGGCCGACCTGCTTGCGGTCGGCGCGCGTGACCCGGCCACCCAGCTTCCGATCCGCGATGGATCGATCATTCCTGAGATTGCGGTTGCCCCCAACGGCAACGCATTGATCGTGTGGCAGGACGCGCGCTTCAGCGGCGGCACGGTCGACGGCATCGCGCTGTCACGCTCCACCGATGGCGGACTCACCTGGAGTACGCCGGTGCAGGTCAACAGCGCGCGCGCAGTGGCGGCGTTCACGCCGTCCATACGGGCGCGCGCCGATGGCACCATCGGTATCACTTACTTCGACCTGCGCAGCAACACGGCTGACACCACAACGTTGCCCACCGAGCTGATACTGGCCCGCTCGACCGATACGGTGAGCTGGACCGAAGTCCGACTGACACCGACTTTCGATCTCGTCACCGCCCCGCAGGCCGGCGGTTACTTCATCGGCGACTATTTCGGGCTCGCGGCGAATGGCAACGTGTTCATTCCGGTGTATGTGCGCACCACCGGCAGCACGACCAACCGCACGGACGTATTTGCCGTCTTCGCGCGCTCGATAGCGTCAAGCGCTGCACGTGCCGCGACGACGTCGGTGCCGCGCACGGCAACGGCACTCACCGTGGACGAGGCTACCCGCCAGCGCGCCAGCGATCACCTCGGCCGCGTGATGGAACGGCGCATTCCGGGATGGACGCGCTGGCGCGCCGAGACGGCCGGTCCCGGAATCGAGAGGTAAAGTCCGGAAGGGCCGCCCGGCGAAAGGTCCTCCTGCAGCTGGTCGAAGACCCGAGAAGCCGGAGGCTGACGGCCCGGTATGCCGCACTCGGTACCATCCTGACTGTAGCGTCGTAGACATCCGACCGATCCCGACTCCCACACACAGATTCAACGTGCTCGACAAGATCTTTGGTTCCCCTCTGCACGAACACGCCGACGCGACACAACGCGTGCTCGGCGTGGCTGCACTGCCGCCGGATTCGAAAGTGCTGGCGCAGCTGCTCGGCTCCGATCCGTCGACCGACGTCCGTCGCGCTGCGGCCACACATTGCGTTGATCCGGCCGTGCTCGCAGCCGCGCTGAAAGCGGAAGCCGAGCTGTCCGTACGTTTGGCCATCGCCGCTTCTCTGGGCAAGGTCCTGGCCGCAACGGCAGACACCGGTATCGTGCGGTCCATGCTTGCGGCGCAGGAGTGTCCGGATGCTGTGCGCGCGCAAGTCGCGTTGCAGACGCAGGACGAAGAGCGACGCCGAGAAGCACTGAACGGCATTGCCGACGAGCATGCGCTGGTGGACGTCGCGCTCGGCGCCGAACGCGCCTCGGTGCGGATCGCCGCGGCCGAGCGCGTGTATGCGACCGAACCGCTGCGCCGCCTGCTGACAGGAGCACGTGACAAGGACCGCGGCGTGGCTCGCCTTGCGCGCGAGCGGCTCGACGCGATCAACCGGCGCATCGAGAACGCGGATGCTGCCGATGCGATCCTGAGTGAGGCCGAGGCGCTCGTGTCCCAGCCTGGCCCGATCGTGACAGCAGCCGTCGAACTCGATCGACGCTGGAAGGCGCTGGTCCTGGGCGACGATGAGAACCGTCGCGCGCGCTGGGACGCGGTCGGCCGACTGATGCAGCAACGCTTCGATCGCGAACTCGACGAGCAACGCGCGCACGCTCGGTTCGAGCAACGACTTGGCGAATGGCTCGCTGCGCTACAGCCTCCTCCGGCAACCGCACTGCCCGTGTTGCGTGAACAGTTGCTCGCCCTGCGCGCTGAAGCCGGCAACGACAATGACGGTCGTGCCCTGGCGCAGCTGGAGCAGGCCGAGCGGCAGCTCGCGCAGTGGGAACAGGCGGCTCCGGCGCTCGCCGCCGCGGAGGCGCTCGTGGTGGAAGCCGAGCAGCTGGCGACCGGAACGCCGATCGACGATGCACAACTGCCGACCCGTTGGCAGGCGCTGGATCTCGCAGCCCGGACGCCAGCGCTGACCCGTCGTTTCGAGGCAGCGCTGCTCGTGATCGAGCAACGCCGGCTGGCGATCGTCCGCGCGGCCCAGCAGGAGCAGGGCGCAGCGCGACAGCAACTGCACACCGCATTGCACGAGGCCGAGCAGGCGCTGGCGGCAGGGCACTTGCAGGAGGCCCGGGCCGCCGCCGACCGCGCCCGCGCGCTGAAAGTGCACGCGGGCCTGCTGCCTAAACCCAGCGTGCAGCGGCTGAGCCGGGTCGTGCAGCAACTGGTGGAACTCGAGCGATGGCAACAGTTCGGTCAGCAGAGTGCCCGGGTCCAGTTGTGCGAACGCGCCGAAGCACTTGTGCAGAAGACGGTCGATCCGGTTGCACTCGCGCGCGAGGTGCAGCAGCTGCGCGCCGAGTGGAAAAAGCTCGACGAGCAGCATGCCGGAGTGCCCAAGCCACTGTGGGAGCGCTTCGACAGCGCCTGCGAACGAGCCTACGCACCCGCGGCGCGGCACTTTGCCGAGCAGAGTGCGCAGCACCGGCAGTCGCGCAAGCAGCGCGAGGATTTCATTGCGGCCTGCACCGCGCATGCGCCGACACTGCTTGTCGAGCCGCACGACTGGCGCGCCGTCGAGCGCTGGCTGCGCGAGTCCGAGGCGACCTGGCGGGGACCCAGCCTGGGCAGCGTCGAACCCGGTGCATGGAAGAAGCTCGACGCCCGCCTGAAGACGTCGCTGGCACCGCTGCAACAAGCGTTGACCGCGGCGCGGCTGCAGGCGCGGCAGCAACGCGAGGCACTGATTGTCGAAGCGGAAGCACTGGGAGCCAGGGCCGCGGAACGCGACACGCCGGCGCGCGTCAAGGAACTGCAGGCGCGCTGGCAGACGCATGCCAAGTCCATCGTGCTTGCGCAGCGCGATGAGCGGACCCTGTGGGAGCGCTTTCGCGCCGCATGCAACGCGGTGTTTGACGCCCGCACCGGCTCGCGCAAGGAGGCGGACGAGCGCAGGAACGTCCAGCGCAAGGCGCTCGAAGCGCTGTGCGATCAGATGGAACAGCTGGCGCAACCAGGCGACGCGGACGAGACGAAGGTTCGCGGCGCCCTGCGCGAACTGCAGGAGCAGTGGCGCAAGGCGATCACGGAAGGCGGACCCGCAGCAGCGATCGAGGCCCGCTTCAAGACAGCGCGCACCGCCGTCGAGGACCTGTTGCGCGGACGGACCCGCGCAAGCGAAGCGGCGGGTTGGCAGGCGCTCTTCGCCAAGGAACAGCTTTGCGAGGAACTGGATACCCTCGCACTCAGTGGAGCCGATGCAGACCCAATGATCGGAGAGTCCGTCCAGCAACGCTGGTCCGCCCTGCCACCGCTGGCCGCCGACTGGGAGCAGAAGCTGCTCAAGCGGCGTGACACAACGCTGAATGCACTCGCCCCGCTCGCGGATGCCTATGCGCGCGAGGACCACGCCGATGACATCAAGAAGTGCGTGGCAGCACGGCGCGATGCGTTGCTTGAACTGGAACTGATGCTCGGCCTGGAAAGCCCGGCCGATCTGCAGAAGGAGCGTCTCGCGGTACAGGTCAAGCACTTGCGTGACCGATTCAAGCGCACGACATCGGACAACACGGGCAGCGCCCTCGAGGTCCTGATTCACTGGTGCGCGCTGCCGGGCATCGCGGAGTCGCGCGACCGGCAGCGGTGCGAAAGAATCGTTGCAACTCTTCAGCGACGACGGTAAGTCCGGATCAACCATGCAGCGGCTGACTGCCGCTTTGAACTTTGGTCAGGGCTTCGCTGCACTGGAGCTGGATCCCTCCGGAGAATCGAACTCCCTGAAGCGCTAAGAGCGGAACCCTTCAGGAGTGGCCGGAAGGGCAGTGGAACTCCTGCAGACCGCGATCACAGTGGTCCCCCAAGAGATGAGTCTCGACGTCATGTTCCCTTCCTTTGAACGGTCACCGCAGTTCTATGCGCGGCTCGGCGGCCTGCTGTACCTCGCCATCATTGGCCTTGGCATCTTCGGTGAGTTGTTCGTAAGAGGAACGTTCGTCGTCTCTGGCGACGCGATGGCGACCGCGAACAGCATTCTGCGTTCGCCGTTCCTTTGGCGCAGCAGCATTGCCGGCGACCTCCTGATGCATGTCCTGGACATACCCGTGATCCTGATCCTCTACCTGTTGCTCAGGCCGGTGAGCGAGAGCCTCGCCCTGTTGGCAACACTCTTAAATCTCGGTTCAGACCGCAGTCCTGGCCACCAACAAACTGATCCTCCTCGCTCCCCTGTTCCTTCAGGAAGATGTCGGTTACCTGAAGTCATTCTCACTGGAACAGCTCCATGTGCTTTCCTACCTGGCAGTCAAGGCGCATGGGGTTGGTTTTGGCATCGGGCTCATCTTCTTCGGCTTCGCCTGCCTTGTCCGGGGCTATCTGATCGTCAGGTCCGGCTACTTGCCCAAGTTCCTTGGGATCTTCATCCTGATTGCGGGACTCAGCTACCTGATAAACAGCTTCGCGCTACTTCTTGACCCTTCATTTGCCGCATCGATTCAACCTGGCATCCTGGTTCCTGCCTTTGTCGGTGAGTTGTCTCTTTGCCTGTGGCTGATCGTGAAGGGCGTGAATACGGCGCAATGGGAGCAGCGCGCAGGATCGCCTTCCCTCATGGCGGCGCGTTGATCTGCCCTACCGCTTCGACTGCAGCAGCGCGCCCATCTTCTGGTGGATCAGGTTGATCGCCTTCAGCGGCCGCAGCATGACCTTGAAGTCGTCGATGCGGCCGGCATCGTTCCAGCGGATCATGTCGACGCCGTTGACCTCGATGCCGTCGATCTCGACCACGAACTCGAGCACCGCCTCGCGCGCACCGACGAGTTCGCGCACATAGCGAAAGCTCGCGTTGCCGAACACCGCCACCGCGGCCGCCAGGTACATCATCGTGATCGGCCGGCCCCGCTGCGGCGTGTGCACGACAGGCGAATGAAACACGACATCGTCGGCCAGCAGCGCATCGAGCGCATCGACGTCGCGTTCGCGCACGATCCGGTGCCACTCCTCGACTGCCTTCATCCTGTTGTCCCCTTCTTCTTCATCCAAAAAACCGGACCGGCAACCGGACCATTCGCACCCGTCGGAAGCCGCCGGCCCTACACTTCGCCCCACTCCGGCTTCCGCCCAGCGCCATGGACACTCTCGACTCCCGCCGCGCCACCGTGCGCACACGTATCGACACGTTGCGTCAGGCGATGGCGCGCAACGGCCTTGCCGCCGTCATTGTGCCGTCGAGCGATCCGCACCTCTCCGAGTACCTGCCGGACCGCTGGAAGGGCCGCGAGTACCTGAGCGGGTTCACGGGCTCCGTCGGAACGCTGGTGGTCACGCGGGATGCCGCTGGCGTGTGGGTCGACAGCCGCTACTGGACCCAGGCTGAAGTGCAGCTGGCAGGTACCGGCGTGGACCTGATGAAGCTCCCGGGCACGGCGAGCCTCGCGCATATCGACTGGCTCGCGACGACACTGAAGCGTGGCGACACGGTGGCCGTCGACGGCACGGTCCTCGCGCTGGCCGCCGGCCGCGCACTCGAAGCGGCCCTCACCGCCAAGGGCATCCGCCTGCGCACCGATCTCGATATCCTGTCCGAGATCTGGCCCGACCGCGCGTCGCTGCCGATCCCGCCGATCTACGAACACGTGCCGCCGTACGCGACCACTCCACGCAGCGCGAAACTTTCCGCCGTGCGCGAAGACATGCGCAAGGCCGCGGCGACCCATCACTTCATCTCGACGCTGGACGATATTGCGTGGCTCACCAACCTGCGCGGTGCCGACGTCAGCTACAACCCGGTGTTCGTCGCGCACCTGCTGCTCGATGCACGCAGTGCGCGCCTGTTTGTCGCCGACGGCAAGATCGAGAACGGCCTGAAGTCCCGGCTGGCCGCCGATGGCATCGAGGTCGCACCGTACACGCAGGCGGGCGCTGCGCTGGCCGCATTGCCTCCCGCCGCCACACTGCTCGTCGATCCGCGCCGCATCACGCTCGGCATGCGCCAGGTTGTGGCCTCCGGAGTCGAGGTCATCGAGGCGATCAATCCGACCACGATGGCGAAGTCGCGCAAGACGGGGGCCGAGGCCGCACACATCCGTGCAACGATGGAGCAGGACGGCGCCGCGCTGGCGGAGTTCTTCGCATGGTTCGAGTCGGCGCTCGGCAAGGAGCTGATTACCGAACTCACCATCGACGAAAAAATCATCGGCGCGCGCGCACGGCGTCCGGGCTTTGTCTGCCCGAGCTTCACGACCATCGCCGCGTTCAACGCCAACGGTGCACAGCCGCATTACCGCGCAACCGAAGAGTCGCATGCGACGATCGGCACGGCCGGCGCAACCGGCAACGGGATGCTGCTGATTGACTCGGGCGGCCAGTACCTGGGCGGAACGACCGACATCACGCGCGTGGTGCCCGTCGGCACCACCACGTCCGAACAGCGCCGCGACTACACGCTGGTGCTCAAGGGCATGATCGCGCTGTCGGTGGCGCGCTTTCCGCGCGGCACCCGAAGCCCGCTGCTCGACACGCTGGCGCGCGCGCCGATCTGGGCGGCCGGCATCGACTTCGGGCATGGCACCGGTCACGGCGTCGGCTACTTCCTCAATGTGCACGAGGGTCCGCACGGCATCACCCCGCACCTCGCGCCCGAGCCGCAGACCGCGATGGAACCCGGGATGATTACGTCGAACGAGCCGGGTATCTACCGGCCCGGACAATGGGGCGTGCGTATCGAGAACCTGGTGCTGAACGTCCCGGGTGATCTGGGCGAGTTCGGCGAGTTTCTCCGTTTCGAAACGCTGACGCTGTGTCCGATCGATACGCGGCTGATCGAGCGCACGCTGATGCGGCCCGACGAGATTGGCTGGGTCAACGCCTATCACGACGAGGTCCGTCGTCGCGTAAGCCGGCATGTCTCCGGCGCCGCGGCGCAGTGGCTGCAGGAGCGCACTGCGCCGATCTAGGCCGTGAACAGGCGCTAGCCAGTGCGCGGTCGGGTCCCGACGCGGTCGTCAGGCCATTGCACCGACATCGGTGAGCATGTCGCGATGTTCGCGCCCGGCGGGCTTCTGCGCGACCACTTGGGCGGCCGGCGCGGCCAGTTGCAGCGGCACCGACTCGCGCCGCTCGACGATGAAACGGACCGACGCATCGACCACGTGCAGATCGCGCAGGATGCGACGATGGCCCAGTCCGTCGGTGACGAGCAGGCGGGCATTCGGCGCCTGCGCATACACGTGGCCGTTGGTGATTGGGACTTCCGCGTCCTTGGCGTCGTGCACGATGAGCAGCGGCGTGGCAATGCGCCGTGCGAACTCGTTGTCGGCCACCAGCTGCGACATCGGGACGCCGGCGGTCGCTTCGGCTTCGCGCTGCACATCGTCGAGCAGGGTGTCCGGCGTGCCGAGCGCGCGCGCTATCCAGCGCAGGAACGGTCGCGGGTCGGTCGGCGGGGCAATCAGCACCGCCGCCGGCACCAGCGCCGACGCCTCGGCCAGCACCGCGGCCGCGGCGGCAGCGCCGAGCGAGTGCGCGATCACGCCCGCCGGACTGCGCATGTCGCTGAGCAATGCCCGCACGCTGCGGATCATCATCGGCAGCGTGGCCTGCTCGCCCGCGCTCGCGCCATGCGCCACGTGGTCGAACGCCAGCACTGCGTAACCCTGTGCCCGCAGCGGTTCGACGAACTGTTCGAGCTGCTGCGCCCAGCCGTTCCAGCCGTGCACCAGCAGCACGGTCGGTGCGCGGGTCGTGTCGCCCCAGCGGTAGGTCACGACCGGACCATCGGTCAACTGGAACGTTGTCACTCGCGGCGCTTCAGTAGCGAAGCGCCGGCGCTCGGGCGCGGCACGTTCGGTCGTGAAGAAGCGGCGGGCAACGTGCTGCGCCGTACGGCGCGGCGTGACGATCGAACCGACACGGATGCCGGCACGGCCAGCGGAAAACATTAGCGACCGACCGGTCGCTTTTAGGGTATGAGTGAACATGGAGGGCCTCCTGCGGAATTCAGTGGGACGTCAGTGAGACTTCGTGGGGAACAACTGGTCGAACGCGCGCTCGGCTTCGCGCAGCGCGTCGCGCTGGCCGAGCAGTCGCATCATGCTGTCGCTGGCCGCGGCCAGCCCCATCACCGCCATCACGATCTGGCGCGGCGACAGGGGCGTGCTGACCTGCTTCAGTTCGATCGCCTTGGCGGCCTGGCGCTCGAGGTAAGCCAGCCATTCGTTCCAGCTCGCCACCAGCGCGTCGCGTACTTCGCCGGGCTGGTCGTCGAATTCGAGTCGCGCTCCATTGAGCGGACAGCCGCCTTCGAGACCCGTGTTCTGGATCCAGCCCAGCCAGTTCCGGAAGATCGCTCGCAGCCGTGGCGCACCGGAGGGCACCGACAGCGCCGGCAGCAGCACGCGCTCGCGAAACAGCTCCGAGGTGCGATGCACGACTGCGAGCTGCAGCGCTTCCTTGGTCGGGAAGTGCCGCAGCAGGCCGCTCTTGGACCAGCCGGCGCGCTCGGCCACCGGCGCGATCGTCAGGGCCGCCACGCCGATCCGGCTGGCTTCCCTCATCGCCGCGTCGATCAACGCGAACCTGGCTTCATCACCTCGTTGCATGGCCGGCACATTAGCGACCGATCGGTCGCTTGTCAAGCACTTTCTTTTACCAACCCCTCACCCGCCGGTCCACGTCAGCGCTGCGCCTTCTCCGCGGCGATCCACTCTCGAACCTGGATCGCGAGTACATCCATCGGCAACTGGCCGGAGGTCAGCACCAGTCGGTGGAACTTCTTGACATCGAACTTCGGTCCGAGTGCCGCCTCGGCGTCGCGCCGCAGCCTGCTGATCTCGAGCTGGCCGATCTTGTAGCCCAACGCCTGCCCCGGATTGGCGATGTAGCGCTCCACCTCCGAGATCACATCGCTTTCGGCCAGCGATGAGTTGGCAAGCATGTAGTCGATTGCCTGCTGTCGCGTCCAGCCCTTGTGATGCAGGCCGGTGTCCACGACCAGCCGCATGGCGCGCAACTGTTCGGCGGAGAGGTAGCCGTAGCGCTGGTACGGATCGGTGTAGAGCCCCAGTTCCTTGCCGAGGCTTTCGGCGTACAGCCCCCAACCCTCCGAATACGCCACGTAGGACGCGCCGAACCGGCGGAACTTCGGCAGCGACGTTACCTCCTGGGCGATCGAATGCTGAAAGTGGTGGCCAGGCGAGGCTTCGTGCAGCGACAAAGCTTCCATGCGGTATGTCGGCTGAGCCTTCAGGTCGAAGGTGTTGACATAGAAAATCCCGGGGCGCGAACCATCGGCCGAGGCTGGCCAGTACGAGGCCGCGGCCGCGCTTCGCGCACGGAACGGTTCAACCGCGCGCACCTCGTAGTCGGCCTTGGGCGCGATGTCGAAGAGTTTCGGCAATCGGCCGTTGATCTTCTTCTGCAGATCGAGGTAGCCCGCAATGATCTCTTCGGGCCGGCTGTAGTAGTAGCTCGGATCGTCCTTCAGGTGCTGGAAGAATTCCTTCAGGTCGCCCTGGAACTTCACTTCACGACGCACCGCGTCCATCTCGCCCAGGATCCGCGCTACCTCCTGCAGGCCAAGCGCGTGGATCGCATCGGGAGTCATGTCGGTCGTGGTGTCGTTCCTGACCCGGTACGCGTACCACGCCTTGCCGTCCGGAAGGTCGGACCAGGCCGTCGTTGTGCGAGCCCGCGGGATGTACTCGTCGCGCACAAAGTCGTGCATGCGCCGGTAGGCGGGCATCACCCGGTCGTTGATCAGGGTGCGGAAAGCCGCCGTCAGCCGCTCGCGATCCGCGGCGGACACCGTGTCGGGGAATTTCGTCATCGGTTTCCAGAACAGGGATTGCTCCGGATCGCTCACGATCAGCGCGGCAATCTGCGGCAGCACCTTTTCCATGATCGGCTTCGGCTGCATCACTCCGCTGGAAAGGCCGATGCGCATGTTGGCAATCATTCCGTCCATCATGGGCACCGTGCCCGACAGCCGCTTGTACCAATCGTCGTAGTCCTTGGTGGTACGGAATGGCTGGACCGAATCGCCCGAACCCAGCATCGCGACGAAGTTCAGGATGCTGCGGCCCTGGTTCAGCGGCTGCATCCAGTCCGGGAAGCGCTCGCCTTCGAGTTTTTCTTCGAGATCGTGCCGAAGGACGTCGTAGGACAGGCGGTCCTGGCCCGTCAATGCCTGGCGATTGAATCCTCCAAGCTCCTTGAGTTGACGCTCGATGGTGCGCTTGTTGTCGTCACGCCATGCCGCCGTGGTGAAGTCAACAACGCGATCGTTGTAGCGCGGGTCGCCGATGAAGGTCGCCCTGATCGGCTCACGGACCAGGGTCTCTTCCCAGTGACTGTCTAGCCAGGCGTTGAAGCGCCCGCCTTCGCCGGGATCGACGGCAACCGTCGCGGCAGCCGCAGCCAGAACGAGTGTGGCGAGGAAAAATGGCATGGAAGTCCCAAGGGTTGCTCGACGAAGTCATGAATTGACTGTCGCGCGCTTTGCGTTGCGCATCCTAGCTGGACAGCCAAGCCGCGGCACCTCCGCGCCGGCTCCACTGTTCGCTCGCCTCTGCCGCCAACCCGGCGGGAGTCCGTCGGCCGCGCGAATGCATGGACATGACGACATGTGTTGCGTCGCATCAACGCGTTCCAGCCTGAGGCTCCCATGCTTATGAACCGAGCTGGCCGCCGCGGCAGCATCCCGCGCGCCGCGTCCCCGGAACCGGCAGGGAGCTCCTGATGCCCACACCCAGCCTGAAACTTGTCCCACAGGCCGCGCCGTCGCGCGCGCCGATCAAGGCCATCGAGCCGCCGTCCGAGAAATACCTGGCCGAGCCCATGCCGCTCGCCAACTACGACCGCGCGATCCGCGCTGCAGTGGCGCGAGCCAGCCGCGGCATCGCCTGGCCGTCGCTGGTATCGGCCTGGGCGGACTGGTACCGGCACCTGGCAGCCGCTCCCGGCAAGCAGATGGAGCTGGCCAGCAAGGCGCAGCGCAAAGCGGCCCGGTTCGCGCTGTACGCATCGGAATGTGCGCAGGGTGACAGCACGCCGTGCATCAATCCCCTGCCGCAGGACCGCCGCTTCAGGGACCCAGCGTGGCAGGAGTTTCCGTTCAACATGATTCATCAGTCGTTCCTGCTGATGCAGCAATGGGTCTGGAATGCGACCAACAACGTGGTCGGTGTCAGTCGCCATCACGAGCGCATGGTCACGTTCACCGCGCGCCAGGCACTCGACATGGTGAGCCCGACCAATTACGTCTGGACCAACCCCGAGGTTCTGGCGCGGACGTTGGAAACCGGCGGACAGAACCTGTTTCAGGGTCTGAGCGACTGGTGGGCCGACGCGCTGTCGCAGGCATCGGGCAAGCCGCGAGCCGATGGTCTGAAGTTCACTCCGGGCGAGCAGGTCGCCATCACGCCGGGCAAGGTCGTGCAGCGCAACGATCTGATCGAGCTGATGCAGTACACGCCGACGAGCGCCACCGTCTACCCCGAGCCGGTGCTGATCATTCCCTCGCCGATCCTGAAGTACTACATCCTCGATCTGTCGCCGCACAACTCGATGGTGAAGTCCCTGGTCGACCACGGCCATACGGTCTTCATGCTGTCGTGGCGCAATCCCGACGCGCGCGATCGCGAGCTCGGGGTCGATCACTACCTGCGTCTGGGCATACGTGCTGCCATTGATGCGGCCACGGCGATCACGCGGCAGAAACTGCACGCCGTCGGTTATTGCCTCGGCGGCACTTTTCTCGCGGCACTCGCGGCCTCAATGGCGAGCCACGGGGACGATCGCCTCGCGTCACTGACGCTGCTCGCCACGGAAGTCGACTTCACCGAAGCGGGCGAGCTTTCGATCTTCATCGACGACAGCCAGCTTGCGTATCTCGAAGACCTGACCTGGGAGCAGGGCTACCTCGACGGCAAGCAGATGTCCGGCGCGTTCACGCTGCTGAACTCCAATGACCTGATCTGGTCCCGCATCGTGCGCCAGTATCTGATGGCCGAGCCCCAGAAGGTCACGGACCTGAGTTCATGGAACATAGACACCACCCGCCTGCCGCACCGCATGCACACCGAGTACCTGCGCAAGCTGTACCTGAACAACGACCTTGCTTCTGGCCGGATGCGCTACGACGGCCGCTCGATCGCGCTGTCCGACATACGCGCGCCGGTCTTTCTCGTCGGCACCGAACGCGATCACGTCGCGCCGTGGAAGTCCGTCTACATGCTGAACCTGTACGCCGATGCTGACGTCACGTTCTGCCTTACGAGCGGCGGCCACAATGTCGGCATCGTCAATCCGCCCGACGTCGAGGGGCCTCCGCGGCATTACCGGATTGCAACGAAGAAGGCGACAGATCGGTACGTCGACCCGGACCAGTGGTTTTCGCGCCATGCACCGCTCGATGGCTCGTGGTGGCCAGCCTGGCAGACGTGGCTCACGGAGCGCTCGGGCAAACCCGCCAAGCCGCCGTCGATGGGCAATGCCGACTTTGCGGCCATGGGTGACGCGCCGGGAACGTACGTGCTGATGAAGTAGGTTCCTGAAACAGCTACCTGATGTAGCGACCTGCAGTAACTCGGCTCCCACTCCGCCAAGCCGGGCGTACAAAGAACAAAGCCCGGCCGAAGCCGGGCTCTGCCCTACGTGTCCTCCGCGGGGGAGGCGGCAGGACCAGTTCAGCACGCCACGCGCGTGGCGATCAATTGGTACGTGTGGCTGTAACGGTCGCACGCGCGGACGCCACGTTCTGAAGCGCATCCTCGCGTGGCTGCATGCCGGCGACGGTGCTGCCCAACAGGACGGCGCTCGTGATGACGGCGATGGCGAAGGCAGCGAGCTTGGCAGCGACGGAAACGGTGTCGGTGGCGTACATGATGCAATCCCTCTGTAGTTAGTGCGGCCTGCATTGTCGATGGGCGCACTGTAGGCACGTACGCCTCCGCTTTCGAGCGCATTGCGACGGGCCGCAGAAATCGCGGCGTGAACTGCAGTGGAGCGTTCGTCGCGATTTAGGGGCGATTTCAGATTTCATCCTGTCCACGCGCAATTCATCCCACCCTGCTGCAATTCGTCGCGTGGCGCTTTCGCTGTTCGCTCCGGCGCGCAGAATCTGCGAACCGATGACCGATACCGGATCCGGCCTGCAAACAGATTTATCTGGTCCGATGTCCGGTTTCGAATCGATTCGGCGTCCTATCCATCAAGAGCACCCGGCATCCGCCCGATGCTCCCGGACAGCAGGCTCGTTGCTTGCTGATGTGTTGAACCGTCTATGTGGAAGGAACCCTGCCATGATCGCCACCACCACCCGCATCGCCTCAGCGCTTGTCCTCGCGGCGGCGTTCACCGCCAGTGCGCAGGCCGAATACCGCTGCGACACAGCGCCCAGCTGGGTCGACCGCAGCGCCTGCCAGGCCGCCGATCAGGGTCCCGATGCCCTGCGACGCTTCGTCCAGAACATGAACTCGATCCGTATCAATATCCAGTTCTCAGACTACGTCAATGAACAGCGGGCCAACTCCTGGGAGGCGCAGAGTCGCAAGACGGCTGCGCAGAAAGACCCCGTCGCGGACACGCAGAAGGTCGCCAGCAACGAAAAGCGCTAGTACCGCTCCACGCTTCTTCCCGCGCGCGGCTGCCCGGCTGGTCCTCCAGCCGGCCGCGGCAGTCGCGCTGCGGGGATCTCGCTTCCTGGTGTGTCGCGAGGCGCCGCCGGGATGCGGCCGATGCATTGCGATCGTTGAATCGCAGGCGAGGAACTCCCTGTCCCATACTGTGACATGGGCGGCTGCATCGCTTCGCAGAGCAGACTGATCCGCCTGCCTAATCGCCTTCAGCCGGCACGAGTCGATAGCCGACCCCTGTTTCGGTCTGAAGATAGCGCGGTCGAGCGGGATCCGGCTCGATCTTTTCGCGCAGCTGCTTCATGTAGATGCGCAAGTAGTGCGGCTGGTCGACCCGATCGGGGCCCCAGACCTCCTTCAGCAATTGCCGCTGCGTCGCCACCGCACCGTCGTGGCGCGCGAGTGCAGCGAGCAGGCGAAACTCCAGCGGCGTGAAGTGAATCGCTCCGGCGGGACCCTGTGCAGTGCGCTGCGTCAGGTTGATGGTCACCTGCCCGAGCTGCAGCGGCCGATCGAGCTCGGTCGGCCGCGCGGCTCGCCGGAGCGCCGCGCGCACACGCGCGAGCAGTTCGCCGACAGCGAACGGCTTGGTCACGTAGTCGTCGGCGCCGGCATCGAGCGCCGCGATCTTCTGCTGCTCGTCAACACGCGCCGACAGCACAACGATCGGCAGCGACGACCACTCGCGGATGCCGCGAACCACGGTGTGGCCCTCGGCGTCCGGCAGACCCAGGTCGAGGATCACCAGATCGGGCTTGTGGCTGGCCGCCTCGATCAGGCCGCGCCGCGCGGTATCAGCCTCGATTACGCGAAAACCTTCGGCCGCCAGCGTCGTGCGCAGCAGGCGGCGCAATTGCGGCTCGTCGTCCACCACCAGCACGGCATGGGCCGCGTCGGTCATGCAGTCTCCTCATCGGGTAGCACCGGCGCATCCTCAGGCATCGGCAGCGTCGTCACGAACGACGCGCCGCCGCCGCTTACTCGCTCGGCGCGCATGTCACCGCCGTGGGCTCGCGCAATGGCGCGACAGATCGCCAGTCCCAGCCCGACCCCACCGATTGCGCCTTCGACCCGACCGCGATGGAATTTTTCGAAGAGTGCTTCCGGTTCTACCTCCAGCGGAAAGCCCGGACCGTTGTCGACCACCTTCAGCTCGACCTGGCCTTCGCGCCGGCGCGCACTGACGACGATGCGACTGCCCGACGGCGTGTACTTCGCGGCGTTTTCGAGCAGGTTGAACAACAGCTGTTCGAGCAGCACCGGATCCGCAAAGATCAGTGGCGGTGCATCGTCGAGTCGCGTTTCGATGAGGTGGTCGGCCAGCAGATGCTGCAGCCGATGCAAGGCCGCTCCGACGAGTTCCTGCAGCGGCACCCATTCAGGCTTGGCAACTGAACGACCGGACTCCAGCCGCGTCATGTCCAGCACATTGGCGATCAGCTGCGTCATCTGCGTCGACTCGTCGACGATGCTCTGCGCGAGCTCGCGCCGGGCCTCGGAGTCCAGCCGCGATTGCGGTTGAGCCAGGCTGCTCGCTGCGCCGCTGATCACTGCCAGCGGCGTGCGCATGTCGTGCGAGATCGCCGCCAGCAGGCTGTTGCGCACCGACTCTGTTTCCGCTGCGACCGTCGCCGCCTGTGCCCGGTCGGCCAGGCGGGCGCGCTCGAGTGCGAGTGCAAGCTGGCCGGCAAACGTGTCCAGCAGGTGCGCCTGTTCCGGCAGAAGGATGCGACGTGGATTCGCCGGCAGCACCGCCAGTACGCCGAGGGCACGGCGTGCAGAATCGCTTCCGACGAGCGGCAGATAGCGCGCCGGGGTGCCCGGCAGCGTGTTCGTGCCGAGGCCGGCAGGCTGCGAATGTTCCTGCACCCATTGCGCCACCGGTACATCCGCACCGCGCAAGGAGGCCGCTTCCGGCGCCGAGCGCGGCACCTGCAGCGCGCCCTGATCATCCGGCAGCAGAACGACGGCCTGCGACTCGAATGCCTCACCAATGTGGCGAACGGCAACACGAGTCATGCCATCGACACCGCGCACCGCGGCCAGTTCACGGCTCATCGCATACAGCAGAGCGGTGCGCCGTTCGCGGTGGCCGGCCACGCGCGCCTGCAGCCGTACGCTATCCATCAAGGTACCGATCAGGATGCCGACAGCGGTCAGCACGGCGAAGGTGATCAGGTACTGGCCGTCCGCAATATTGAAGGTGAACAGCGGCGGCACGAAGAAGAAGTTGTAGGCTAGCGTGCTCGCGATCGCGGCGAGCACGGACGGGCCGCGGCCATAGCGCCAGGCGATCAGCGTGATCGACAGCAGGTAGATCATCACGATGTTGGGCTCGTTCAACACCGACGTCGTCACCCAACCGAGCGCTGTGGCGACAGCGACGCCGACGCCGGCCCACGCATAGCGCGGCCAGCGCCGCTTGCCCGACGGCGGCGCATCAAGATAGGCCGCGCTGCGCGCCAGCAACGGGCTCTTGGCGATGCGCATCGTCTCTGTCGTCTTGACGACAGTGACGTCGATGCCGCGGATGTGCGCCAGGACCTGATCGACCGTCGAGGGCCACAGCCAGCGAGCCACTCCCTTGCGGCTCGGCTCGCCCAGCAGCACACGCGTCACGTTGCGCGTCTGCGCGTAGTGCACCAGTTCGGCACCGGCCGAGGGGCCACCGAGCGTCACCGTTTCGGCGCCGAGCGTCTCAGCCAGTCGCAGCCACGCGATGCGCCGGTCGCGCTCAGCCTCAGGAAGACGGATCAGGTCGGGCGTTTCGACATAGACCACGATCCATTCCGCATGCAGCGCCGCTGCCAGACGCTTGCCGGCGCGCACCAGGGTTTCTCCATCGCTGCGCGGGCCAACGCCGACCAGGATGCGCTCCCCGGCCGCCCAAGGCACGCCAATGCCCTCGGTCGCGCGGTAGCGGTCCATCGCCGCATCGACGCGTTCCGCCGTCTTGCGCAGCGCCAGCTCGCGCAGCGCGATCAGGTTGCCTTTACGGAAAAAGTTCTCGAGCGCGACGCGCACCCGCTCCGGCACGTACACCTTGCCTTCGCGCAGTCGCTGCAGCAGATCGTCGGGAGGCAGATCGACCAGTTCGACCTCGTCGGCGGACTCGAACACCGTGTCGGGCACGGTCTCCAGCATGCGCACTGTCGTGATGCCTGCGACGACGTCGTTCAGGCTCTCGAGATGCTGGACGTTGACTGTCGTCCACACGTCGATGCCGGCGTCGCGCAGCTCCTCGATGTCCTGCCAGCGCTTGGCATGACGGCTGCCAGCGGCGTTGGTGTGGGCGAGCTCGTCGACCAGCAGCAAACGTGGCTTGCGCTGAAGTGCGCGGTCGAGATCGAACTCGCGCACCTGAGCCGGGCCCTGGCAGCAGCAGCAGGAACGGGATCGCCTCCAGGCCCTCGAGCAGGCGCTCGGTTTCCGGGCGTCCATGCGGTTCGACATAGCCGACCACGACATCGACGCCTTCGGCCTTCTGCCGCTGAGCCGCCTCGAGCATCGCAAAGGTCTTGCCGACGCCAGCCGTCGCGCCGAAGAAGATCTTCAGCTTGCCGCGCCGTGCCGCCCGTTCCTCGGACTCGACGTGTGCGAGCAGGGCGTCGGGGTCGGCGCGGCGGTCTTCCATCCCGTCAGCGTAGTCGATCGCGCGGCAGCCGCAGGTGGCGACTGCGCCGCCGCATCCGGAAGCGCACCGCCAGCAGCGTCAGCACCAGCGCCGCAGCGGTGACCAGCACCATGACGTCATCCCACGTCAACGCGTCGGTCACTTGGTCGCGTCCAATGCGATGTTCAACTGCAGAACGTTGACGCGCGCTTCACCCAGCAAGCCGAACTGACGCGGTTCGGTGTAGGCGGCCACCAGCGCCCGTACCTTGTTTTCGTCCAGGCCTCGCACGCGCGCAACACGGCGCAACTGGAACTCGGCGGCTGCCGGACCGATGTGCGGATCGAGCCCACTGCCGGATGCTGTGACCAGGTCCTGCGGAACGGGCGCCTTGTTATCCGGATCGGCGTCCTTCAAAGCTGCAACGCGCTCCTTTACGGCGTCCGCCAGGGCCGGATTGGTCATGCCCAGGTTCGAGCCGCTCGAAGCCAGCCCGTTGTAGGGCTGCGGACCGGTGGCCGACGGCCGGCCCCAGAAGTACTTCGGATCCGAGAACGGCTGGCCGATCAGCGTCGAGCCGACCGCCTTGCCGTCGCGCACGATCAGGCTGCCGTTGGCCGTGTCGCGCATCGTCAATTGCGCTATGCCGGCGACGACGCCCGGATACACGAGCCCGGTCACGATCGTCAGCAGAACAAACACGATTGCTGCGGTGGAGATGTCGCGTTTCATTTTCACTCCTAGGCCAGGCCGAGACCGACCAGCAAGAGGTCGATCGCCTTGATGCCGATAAAGGGAACGATCAGCCCGCCGAGCCCGTAGATCAGCAGGTTCCGGCGCAATAGCGAGGCGGCCGTGTCAGCGCGCGAGGCGATGCCGCGCAGCGCCAGCGGGATCAGCGCAACGATGATCAGTGCATTGAAGATCACCGCCGACAGGATCGCCGACGACGGCGACGCAAGCCCCATCACGTTCAGTGCGTTCAGTTGTGGGTAGGTCGCCGCGAACGCCGCCGGGATGATTGCGAAGTACTTGGCGACGTCGTTGGCGATCGAAAACGTCGTCAGCGAGCCGCGCGTGATCAGCATCTGCTTGCCGATCTCGACCACCTCGATCAGCTTGGTCGGGTTCGAATCGAGGTCGACCATGTTCCCGGCTTCCTTGGCCGCCTGCGTGCCGCTGTTCATCGCCACGGCCACGTCGGCCTGCGCGAGTGCCGGCGCATCGTTGGTGCCGTCGCCACACATCGCAACCAGACGACCCTGCGCCTGCTGGTCGCGGATCAGCTTGAGCTTGGCCTCCGGCGTCGCCTCGGCGAGGAACTCGTCGACGCCGGACTCGGCGGCGATCGCGGCCGCTGTGAGACGGTTGTCGCCGGTGATCATCACGGTCTTGATACCCATGCGGCGCAGCTGCGCGAAGCGCTCCTTGATGCCGCCCTTGACGATGTCGCGCAGCTCGATGACACCGAGCGCGCGCGGGCCTTCGGCCACCACCAGCGGCGTCGCGCCCTTGCTGGCGACCTGATCGACATGGGTGCGCAGCTGACGATCGAGCGCCTTGCCCTGGGACTTCAGCCACGCTTCGATCGCATCGGGTGCGCCCTTGCGGATGCGGCGTTCGCCGATGTCGATGCCGCTCATGCGCGTCTGGGCGGTGAACGGCACAAAGGTCGCGTTCATCTCGTGCAGTTCGCGGCCACGGATGCCGAAGCTTTTCGCCAGCACGACGATCGAGCGGCCCTCGGGGGTTTCGTCGGCCAGCGAGGCGAGTTGCGCCGCGTCCGCGAGCTCCTGCTCCGTAACGCCACCCGGCGCCGGCCAGAACTTCGCGGCCTGACGGTTGCCCAGCGTGATCGTTCCGGTCTTGTCGAGCAGCAGCACGTCGACGTCGCCAGCGGCTTCGATCGCGCGCCCCGACGTCGCCACGACGTTCGCCTGGATCATGCGGTCCATGCCCGCAATGCCGATCGCCGAGAGCAGCCCGCCGATCGTGGTCGGAATCAGGCAGACGAGCAGAGCCACCAGCACGGTCAGCCCGATCACCTGCCCCTGCGAGGAACTGGCGACTGCGTAGACCGAGAACGGCAGCAATGTGGCCACCGCGATCAGGAAGACCAGCGTCAACGCCGCCAGCAGGATCGCGAGTGCAATCTCGTTCGGTGTGCGCTGCCGTTTGGCGCCTTCCACCATCGCGATCATGCGGTCGAGGAAGCTGTCGCCCGGGTTGGCGGAAATGCGCACGACCAGCCAGTCGGACAGCACGCGCGTGCCGCCGGTCACCGACGAGCGATCGCCTCCGGCCGCGCGCACGACCGGGGCCGACTCGCCGGTAATCGCCGACTCGTCGACCGAGGCCACGCCGTCGATGACGTCGCCGTCGCCCGGCATCATCTGGCCCGCCTCGACCAGCACCACATCGCCCTTGCGCAGCTGGCTCGAGTTCACCGTGCTATGCGGTGCATCGCGGCGCGTGCCATCGAGCTTGATGGCCGGCGTGTCCTTCTTGGCGCCGCGCAGGCTGGCCGCCTGGGCCTTGCCGCGTCCCTCCGCCAGCGCTTCCGCGAAGTTGGCGAACAGCACCGTGAACCACAGCCAGACCGAGATCGCTGCGGTGAATCCGTCGCGATCGACGATCGCGAGCACCGTGGTCAGCAGCGCGCCCAGCCAGGTGACGAACATCACCGGGTTGCGCCACTGCGCCATGGGTGTCATGCGCTTCAGCGAATCGACCACCGCCTGGCCCATCAGCGCCGGCTCGAACGTGCGGATTGCGTGTTTGTGTGTCGTCATGTCAGTGTCCTGCCTACTTCGCAAAGAGCATCAGGTGCTCGACGATCGGTCCGAGCGCCAGCGCCGGCACGAAGGTCAGCGCGCCCACCAGCAGCACCGTGCCGATCAGCAGCCCGACGAACAGCGGCGTATGCGTCGGCAGCGTTCCGCTCGAGGCCGGTATGAACTTCTTGGCAGCCAGGCTGCCGGCGATCGCCAGCACCGGCACGATCAGCCAGTAACGCGAAAGCCACATCGCCACGCCGAGCGCCGAGTTGTAGAAAGGCGTATTGGCCGAGAGACCCGCGAACGCGCTGCCGTTGTTGTTGCCGGCCGAACTGAATGCATACAGCACCTGCGAGAATCCGTGCACGCCGGGATTGGACATGCTCGATACGCCGGGCTCGATCACCACCGCCAGCGCGGTGCCGACCAGCACCACGAATGGCGGAATCAGGATCACCAGCGACGCCATCTTCATCTCGTACGCCTGGATCTTCTTGCCGAGGTACTCCGGCGTGCGGCCCACCATCAGGCCGGCGATGAACACCGCGATGATCGCGAACACCAGCATGCCGTACAGACCCGAGCCGACGCCGCCGTACACCACTTCGCCCAGCTGCATCAGCCACATCGGCACCAGGCCACCGAGCGGCGTATACGAGTCGTGCATCGAGTTGACCGAGCCATTCGACGCGGCCGTCGTCGCCGTCGCCCACAGCGCCGAGGTCGCAGGCCCGAAGCGCGTTTCCTTGCCCTCAAGATTGCCGGCGCTCGTTTCCACGCCCAGCACTGAGAGCTGCGGATTGGCAGTTTCCTCCGCGGCCACGGCCGCGAAGGCGAGCACCAGGAAGATCGCGCTCATCGCTCCGTACACCGCCCACCCCTGGCGTGCATCGTTGACCAGCCGTCCGAAGGTGAAGCACAGCGCTGCCGGGATCAGCAGGATTGCCAGCACTTCGAGGAAGTTGGACCACGGTGTCGGGTTCTCGTAGGGATGCGCCGAGTTGACGTTGAAGAAGCCGCCGCCGTTGGTGCCGAGCTGCTTGATGGCCACCTGAGATGCGGCCGGTCCCTGCGGCAGGGACTGCGTCGCGATCGTCTCCTTCTTCTCCGGCGCTCCGTCCTTGGCCGGTGTGACCACCTCGACCGACTGCACGAGCGGCACGTCGACCGCCGGATTGAAGTTCTGGACCACGCCCTGCGACACCAGCGCCAGCGACAGCACCAGCGACAAGGGCAGCAGCACGTACAGCGTCGAGCGCGTCAGGTCGACCCAGAAATTGCCTATTCCCGTGGATTGCTTGCGCACGAAGCCACGGATGAACGCGGCGAGCACCGCCATTCCGGTCGCTGCCGACACGAAGTTCTGCACGCCGAGACCCAGCATCTGCGTCAGGTAGCTCATCGTCGATTCGCCGCCGTAGCCCTGCCAGTTGGTGTTGGTGGCGAAGCTGATCGCGGTGTTGAAGGACGAATCGGGCGAGACCGCGCCGAGCCCTTGCGGATTCAGCGGGAGGACGCCCTGCAGGCGCTGCAGCGCGTAGACGGCCAGCGCACCGAGCAGGTTGAACGCCAGTGCCGCGAAGGCATAGCGCTTCCAGCCCATGTCGTCGTCGGTGCCTACTCCGCTCAGCCGGTAGATCAGCCGCTCGACCGGTCCGAGCACGCGGCTGGCGAATGTCTTCTCGCCGGTGTAGACGCGGGCGATGTACGCGCCCAGTGGCCAGGCAAGTGCCGTCAGTACGGCGAAGTACAGGATGACCTGCAATGCTCCGAAACCGCTCATCAGAAGTCCTCCGCCTTCAACAGGGCCCAGACCAGATAGACGGCCACCGCAACAGCGAGTGCGAGACCCACGGCGTGCCAGAGGCTCATCGCTGCTCCCCGCGCGTGTGCAGCAGCCGGTCACACAATGCGACCAGCAGCGCGGTCAGTCCGGCCAGGCCGAGGATCGCTCCAAGAAAAATGAGATCCATTGAATGCACCTCAACGAGTTTGTCGATGGGTACAGACTAGGCAGCCCGGCGTAAAGACGCCGTCAAGATTTGCGCTTTAGGGTTAGGCGTCAGTCTCGAAAGTCGCCGGGTGTTGACTTGGCACGCAGCGTCTCCGCAGCGTCCTAACTAGCCGAACCTGCTGTACGCCATGTAGCGGGCTACGTCGGGTCCGACTCGCGCCTTAGCAAGCCGGATCTGGCGTTTCTCCGCCCTGTCAGTCCGGCGACACTTCAGTCTTCGGTGCGGGCGCTGCCAGACGCTGAGAAATGCCCGGAACTTCCCTCTGGCGGAAAGTCGTTCATCCGACAGCGCATCGAGAAAGTCCGACAGTCGCTTCGCCTTGATGACGGAATACGTCGTCAGCGCGGCGGCTCCGGCCACCACGACAAAGAGGTAGAGCAGCCTCCGCTCCAGCGGACTGTCCGCTTCCGCGAGGAGGTTCATGCCGAGGAAGCCGGTCGCCACCGTGCCGATCAAGCCGAGGATCGTCACCACGGTCAGTTTGACCACCGTACTGGCCTGGCGGCGCAGACTGTCCGTATCGAGATAGGCGTTCATGTCGCTGATGCGCTCCCTTACCTCGGCATACAGCGGATCGAGCGAGAGGTGGCCGGCACAAAGCTGAAACAGCGCACGCGCCTGCGCCTGCTCCGAGACCTCGTGAAACCAGTAGCGGTGCGTGAAGCGCAGAAAGATCTCGAAGTTCTGGCGGATGGCGCGCTTGAACCGGCGCACGCGATTCGGGTCGCCGATATCGAGCTGCTTCAGCTCTTCGGCCAGGCGGTCGGAGAACATCAGCAGCGCCGCCTTCTGGAAGTGCGCGATCAGGAACAGCAGGAAGTGCTGGTGGCGAAACTGCCCCAGCACACCGGCCTCCGGATTCAGGAAGAACGTTGAATGCGCGTCGCCGACCACGACCAATGCGTGACCGCAGCTCAGGTAGCGCGTCTGCGGAGCCCGTCCTACCGAACACCAGTAGCGGTCGTAGCAGTAACGTGCCTCGAAGTCGCCCAGATGCGCCTCGGAGTAAGGCATTTCGTCACCCGCGCCGGTCACCAGACCAAGGCGGATGAAGTCGGCGCGGCTTAGCGCGCGCGGGTCGTCGACGGCCAGGTAACCCATCAGCGGCATGCGGTAGTACTCGAGTTGGCGATAGCGGATCAAGCCCTTGACGTCGACGTGCTCGGGCAGCAGGGGCTTGAGCAGAAAGGCCCAATGCGAACCGATACGCGGAGTCCGGTGCTCGCCGACGAACGCTAGAAAGCGCTCGCGCTCGCCCGTGTCCGACGTCGCCAGCACCTTGCCGCTCGGCGCCAACCACTCGACGCTGTGCATCGAGTGCAGTCCCTCGCCGTCTTCGTCCCAACTGGCCGGGTAGGCGCGCCCGAAGCGGTAAAGCATCTCCTGCGCCTGGGTGAGCGTCAGATCAGCGCCATAGACCTCGACGTTAAGCATCACGACGTCGATGTCGTAGAAGAAGTAGAGGTCGACGTGCGCGATGCGAAGGATCAACGGCGGCTCGCCGGCGCGCGTCGTCAGTCGCACCGCCGCCACGTCGTCGCGACGGAACACGCGCATTGGCGACGAGCCCGGCGGACGCGCATTGCCTTCCCCGCCACGCAGATCCCCATGCTCCTTGCGACCCTCGCCGTACAGAAAGCGCTGCACGTAGGGCAGGAAGGTCACGAACTCGCTGTAGTGGCGCTCCTGGAACTTGGACGGATCGCCGGTGAATTCGTCGAGCACTTCATGCCATGGACAGTCCGGGCCACCTGCTTCGAGCACCTCCCAGTGGCGCTGGATCTGGCTGCTGGTGTCGAGCGGCAACAATTGCAGCGGCCACAGCAGAATCTGCCGGAACTGCCGCACCCGATTTTCCTGACCGACGTCTCCGCCGTGCATTGAAGCGCTCCGGGAAGTGAAAGGCGGCGCCAGTCTATGCCCGGCACCTCCCGCTCAACCGCCGCGGGTGACAGCCGTGGACGTATTTGGGGCGCAGACTGGTTGCACACGACCGAACTGGGCGCTGCGGGTCGACGACATCACCAGGTGCATCGCTTCGTCCACGGCCTCGCGGTCCAGGACGATGTGCAACGAGGCGAGCGTCTCGAGCGAACCCGGCTCTTTGACCTCGGTCTTCACGAGCCGCTGGATGCGGCCACCCAGCGCGACGAACAGCACACGTCGCAGGGGTTCGGCGTCGCTGGCGGCTACCGTCACGGACAGCCGCGACCGTGCGCGGACTTGAGTCGGCACGGCAGATTGCGTTTGGGCGGTGATCTGACGTTGTGCTTGCATGGATCTCCTTCAGTGGCCGGCGCCGTGCGCTCGACGCTTGGATGCTTCACGACCGAGCGGGGTCCGACGGAGAACAATCTAGTGATGCGCGCGTCAAGACGGCGTAAATTTTTGTCGGCACCTCCGTGCGCCGGGACAGAACCGCGGCGTAGCATCGCCGCCCATGTCGTCTATGGACTTCCGCCGCGTCTTCGCGGCCGAGGTGGTATCCACCTTCGGCTCGCTGATGAGCCGGCTGGCGATACCGTGGCTCGCCGTGCTGGTGCTGCAGGCGGAGCCGACCGCGATGGCGCTGCTGGCTGTCGCCGATGTCGCGGCCGGCGCGCTCGCGGCGCTGCTGCTCGGCGCACTGGTCGACCGCTGGCCCAAGCGACGCACGATGATCGCCGCCGACCTCGTTCGCGCGGCGATGCTCTTCACCGTACCCGTGATGGCCCTGCTCGACCGGCTCTCGATCAGCTGGCTGGTCGTCGTTGTCGCGGTCAACGGCGCGCTGACGGTGGCGTTCGAACTGGCGCAGTCGGCCTGGATCGCGCGCAGCACTGCGCATGAAGACCTGACGCAACGCAACTCCGCACTGGCTGCCGGCGGCGCCGCGACCGAGGCGGTGTCGTTCAGTCTTACCGGGTGGCTCTTCCAGTGGCTCGGCGCGGTGGTCGTGATGGTGGCCGATGCGCTGACCTACGTCGCATCGGCGCTGCTGCTGGTGAAAATCAGCGAGCCACCACCACTGAAGGAAGAGACGCCGGCAGCCACCACGTTGCGGGGACGCGTGCAGGCGCTGGTATCGGAAGTGCGGGCGGGAATGCATGCCGTCGCGGCCGATCCCGTGCTGCGTGGACTGGCCATGGTCGCGACGCTGGTCGCCTTCGCGATGAGTTTCGCCAGCACCACGTACATGATCTATGTCTCGCGCGATGTCGCCTTTCCGACAGGCACGCTGGGCCTGCTGTTCGCGCTCGGTGGCATCGGGTCGCTCTTCGGCTCGTGGCTGACCGCGCGCACCGCCAACAGCATTGATGCACGGTCCTGGCTGGTCGGCAGCCTTGCGCTGTGGGCACTCGGCAGCGTGGCCACACCGCTCGCGACCTCCGCCGGCCTGATCGGCATCGTGCTGATCGCCACGCAGCAGATCGTCGGTGACGCGGGCGGCATGGCCTACGGGATTGCCGATCGCACGTTGCGCCAGACTCACGCTGCGCCCGAGTTCCTCGCGCGCGTCGATGCGAGTGTTCGCACGCTCGGCTACATGGCGACGCTCGTCGGAGCACTCATCAGCGGCGTGCTGGCCGAGCGCTACGGGGCGCGCGCGCTGCTCTTCGCATCGTCGGCACTGATCGGCGTGGCCGCGCTTGCGGCGGCGCTGTTACTGCGGGCGAGACCACCCGCTGCAGACTAGGGCGCCAACCAATCGTCGCAACAAGACCCGCATTCTTCTTGGCGCTCCTGTCACCGCCGGCTACTCTTCTCGTGCCGCTCGTTCGATCGTGTCATTTCGCCTGATATGCCGCATGCCTTCGTTTCCTATGTGAGGGACAACTCGTCCGAGGTTGAACGCCTCGTGCGGGACCTGCGCTCGGCCGGGGTCGAGGTCTGGTACGACCGCGATTCACTCAAAGCTGGCAGTCGCTGGGCCGAGGCCATCGTGGCCGGGATTGAGTCCGGCGGCTTCTTCCTCGCCTGCTTCAGCAAGGAGTACGCAAGCCGGGAGCGAACCTACATGGACGAGGAACTGGTGGTGGCCCGCGCCCTGATGGCTCAGCGCCGTGAAGATCGGTCATGGCTCATCCCGCTGTTGCTTAACGGCTGCACTCCCGGCGGTGTCGGGCTGCTCACGGATCCGGTTCTTGGAGCACTGCACTGCGTTTCGATGTCGCCGGAATGGGCCGACGGCATGCGTCGCATCCTTGAGACCGTGAGTCCGGAGCGCTCGTTCGGGCGCTGTCTGAACGCACTACCGGCGCAACAGTCGCGGATATCCGGAACCGCGGCCCCACTGCTCGCGCTCGACTTCGGCACCTCGCAATCCCTGTTGGCCTACAGGGGCGACAACCTGGAGTGGGTGGCAATACGCGGGTCGGACGGGCGATCGTTCCACCCTTCCGTGGTTACCTTTGCCGACAACTGGGATTACTGGGTTTGCGCGGAAGCCGCTGATGCGGCCACGCGCCGGCCCGAGCGTTCCGTAGCGCACATCAAGCGCCTGCTCGCAAGGGACGCAGAAATCGGCATTGGCCACAAGCGTTTCGATGCCGTAACGATAGCCAGCCTCGTGATCCGTCACATGCGAGCCTGCGCCGAGCGGCAACTGGGTGTACCGGTCGAGCGCGTCGTCGCTTCTGTGCCGGCCGACTATTCCCAGCCGCAGAAGGCCGCGCTCGTTCGAGCCTGCGAACAGGCGGGGTTGAAGATTGCGCGCTTGATCGCCGAACCGACTGCCGCCGCTTTACTGACGAGCGACTGGTTGCGTGAACGGCCGCACTTGAGTCCGCGGAAGAACGATGGGGACGACGACGTCGTGGTGCTGGTTGTCGATGTTGGTGGTGGTACCACCGACGTTTCAGTGGTGGAGGTCGCCTCCATTGAAGAAGACCGGCAGTTCGAGGTGTTGGTGACGATCGGAGACAACGAGCTCGGAGGCATGGACTACGACTCGGCAATCCACGCGTTCATCCGGGAGTCGATCATCGATCCGTTGGTCCGCAAAGGTATGTGCTGGACACCGATCGATGACCAGCGCCTATTGTTGTACGTGCGCCAAGCCAAGGAAGCCCTCTCTCGAAGTGAACACTGCGCGATCGTGATACCTGATGTGGAAACCCGACCCGGGCGGCTCGAAACACTGACCCTCGACGTGGATCGTTCGTCGCTCACCGGTGCATTGAAAGCGCTCGACGCGCGGCTACACAAGCTTATCGACGGCGCTTTGTCGGCAATAAGGCAGGTTCAAGGGACCGCAGGGCCACCTACCATTGGAGCCGTGCTGCTGGGGGGGCAGGGGTCAAAGCTATGGACAATCGCCGAGTCGCTGCAGAGCAGGTTCGTAGGAATAGACATTGAGAAGCAGTACCAGGAGAACGCTGTCTCGCTAGGACTCTCCAGCCAGTCCGCCGTGCTCGACGGACGCCGCGGGGATCTGCTCCTGATCAACTGCACCACGCGTGGCGTCGGAATACGATATCGGGATGAATTGGCTGCAACTGACGACAAGCTGGAGCCCACGCATGAAATTTCCTTGTCGCCTGATAAAAACAAGAAGATCGCTTCACTTATAAGTGCCGATACGTCTATCCCTACCATTCGCGTGCTCACGTTCAAAGCAAGCGGTCCGGGCCACTTGAGTATCGACTTGCTCGAGTTGGACAAAGCGGCGCAACCCACGTGTCTGCTTTCCACACTTCAGACTGACCTGCCAGTGGAAGACAGTGTGCTGCAGTTAGTTGTCGACATTGACGCGAACGACAACCTGCACTTTCGACTCAAGGATCGCGAACGGCAACAGTTGCTGGACGAACAGGATCTCAGACTGTTCTGAAAGCACGGGGCCGGTCCACGGGGAAACCGCCGCGCACTCACGGCTGAAAGGCTACGGGCAGGCCGGGCAAAGACGCTCTCTGGTTGGCGCCAATCAACGACTCGACTGTGGCCGACTCGCCAGCGCGTCGCACCGGCGCGCTGCTGTTCGCGTCGTCGGCACTGATCGGTGTGGCCGCACCCGTGGCAGCGCTGCTGCTGGGGACGCGACCGGCACCGGTGGCGCCCTGAATAGGACTTACTCCACACCGGGAATGATCCGTACCTCGCGCTTCACAGAATCGCGCATGATGGCGAGGACGGTTTGATATGCCGGGCTCTCGTAGGCGGCGATGGCCTGTTCAACGCTCGGAAATTCGATGACGACACAGCGTTGAGCGGCACCGCCTTCATACACCTCGGTCGGCATGCAACGAGCGAGAAAGCGGGCTCCGAACGACGGGAGCACCGGCGTTGCGGCCTCGGCGTACTTCGCCAGCACACTCGGGTCTGACACGGTGTGATAGGAGGCGATGCAGTATCCCTTGGCCATCGGTCACTCCTGGCGAGTGGGCAATTCAAGCAACACACCGACCGCTGTCGATTGCTGAACAATTTACGCTGACAGGCGCCAGGACCGCTGCCGGCCGAGGCCGAACTCAGAACCTGTATAGCTTTCCAACCGCCGATGGAACGACGGCATCGCCAAAGTCGCTTGCCAATGCAGCGGTCGCTCTCCAGCCGGTGCAATGGGCGGCGGCGATTACCCGCAGGTCGAACTCGTGCATGGCCTCGACGGTTTCGGGGATCACCCGCTCGTTGGTACCCGACAGATGGAAGCCGCCCATCACGCCGTGGGCAGACATGTGCGGAAAGCAATCGCGGGCGTGCTTGAGGACGTTGACCACTCCCGCGTGCGAGCAGGCGGTGAAAACGATCAGCCCCTTGCCCTTGACCGCGACGGCGACGAAGCGCTCGTCCATGATCAGCGGATCCGGCTCCCAACCGCTGCCGTCGGCCGTCCGGCGGTGCTGGCCGGGCAATCCGATTTCAAATTCTGTTACGCGCGGAATCTCACCGCTGACGTAGAAGCAGTCGTCCAGTATCGACTGGGCCTGGGTCGCATGGACGACCTCGGCCCCGTGCTGAGCGAGTTGATGAGCGCTCGGTACATCCTCGAATAACCGGAACGCGCCGTCCGCCGCCTTCGTCGCGCGTGACCGGTACATCCCGGGATGCATGTAGGTCGGGACGTCGCGACCGCCATTGCGCTGTCGAATCATCTGCAGGGCACGCAACATCGCGCCACAGTGGTCCCAGTGACCATGCGACAGCACGACGCCTTCGACCTGTCCCATGTCGAAGCCCAATCGCTCGACGTTACGTTCGAAGACGGTTTCGTCCGGTCCGGTGTCGAAGAGCAGCGTCCGCGCCCGACCGCCGTGCCTCACCGTAATTGCACAGGAAAGCCCATGCGCTGCACAGCACAGGCAGCGTCCTGACAAGGCCCGCATCCCGCGCTTCCACAGGCGCGGCCATTCGTTCTCGACAAACAGGGGCGTCGTCGACAAATTGTCGGTGACGTTGTCGACGAGCACGAGAACCTCGACCTCGTCCGCTTCCACAAGTGATCGACACCACGACCTCCTGTCGCTGGCGGTTGTGACCTCTGTGGATTGTGTCTGCTTTCCGGCGGATTCGGAAGACTGGGGAGTCGTCGGATGGCGGCCAGATGCTGTCCGCGCGTCGCTCCGTCGCGCGTTTTCTTACAGATGCAGATGGCATAAACAAGTGGCGGATCGATCTGGCCCGCGGGTAAGCAATCGCGGCAGCGCATCGACCAACGGTGGCGTACGGAAAGGTCGTCGAATCGAACCCCCGCCGTGCCAACTACCTCAACCCACCCTAAGGAGCCACAAAATGACCATCCGCCCCCTGATTGCCGCCCTCGCCTTCGCTTCACTCGCCGCGCCACTGGCCGCGCACGCCGACGCACCGTCGGGCGAGATTTACACCGTATTCGCGATCGATCAGAACGCCAAAGTGACCGTCCCCGAGTTCGATCGTCGCGACTACAACCCGAACGTCGATGAACTCCTGGCGGGCCTGAAGTTCACTCCGACCACGGTCACGCGCGAACAGGTACTGGAGGAACTCGCCGCGATGCCGCCGGAGAAAGTCGGCGCCTGATGCAACGTCGGCAGGTGCAGCCTCGGTGACGCGGCAGCAGTAGCTGCCGCGCCGCCTTCCTTTATGACGCACGGCTTGGAACTACCGTTCGCGCGCGGCGCGAACACTCAAGCCGACGCGGCAAACTTGTCGCGCAAGGCCTGGGTCGCGCTGCGGAACAAGCCGAGGTCGCTGCCGACAGCGACGAACTCAGCCCCCCACTCGATATAGCGGCGCGCATCGGCCTCGACCGGCGCGAGGATCCCGCTGGCTTTGCCTGCGGCCCGCGCGCGCTCGAAGATGTGGCGGATCGCCCGCTGCACGTCGGGTTGCGCGGCATTGCCCAGATGTCCCATCGCGGCCGCCAGGTCGGACGGCCCGACGAAAATACCGTCCACGCCGTCTACCGCCGCAATGGCATCCACGGCGGCCAGCCCGGCGCTGCTTTCGATCTGCACCATGAGGGCGATGTTCTCGTTGATCGACTTCAGGTAGTCGGGCACGGTCCCGTAGCGGTTCTGTCGCTGCGAAACCGACACGCCGCGCACGCCGGCGGGCGGGTAGCGAGTGGCCGCGACCGCGCGGCGTGCCTCCTCGGCCGACTCCACGTAGGGAATGAGAAAGTTGTAGAAACCCGCATCGAGCAGCCGCTTGATGATGACCGTGTCATTCCACGGCGGCCGCACCACCGGGGCACTGGAGCAGTCCTTCAGCGCGAGCAATTGCGGTATCAGCGTCGTGACGTCGTTTGGTGCGTGCTCAGCATCGAGCAGCAGCCAGTCGAAGCCGGCCAGGCCCAGCACTTCGGTCGTGACCGGATTGGCCAGCGAGCACCAGCAGCCGATCAGGCGTTGACGTGCGAGCAGCGCCTGGCGAAAGCGGTTGGGGATGCCGGTGTACGGCGCGATCGACGTCATGGAAACCTCACTTCTGAAACGCTTCCTCGCGCTTCGTGCGCAGCGCGGGGAGCAGGACTATGACCAGGGCAATGACGGAGATGGCGAGCAACGTTGCGCTGATGGGTCGCGTCAGGAAGACCATTGCACTGCCCTTCTTCATCAGCAACGCACGCCGCAGGTATTCCTCCATCATCGGGCCAAGAATAAAGCCCAGCATCATCGGCGCCGGCTCGCAGCCGAGCTTGCGGAACACATAGCCGAGGATGCCGAAGAGTGCCATCAGGTAGATGTCGAACTGCGCGTTCGACAGGCTGAACACGCCGATCGCGCAGAACACGAGGATCGCCGGGAAGAGCAGCTGATACGGCACCGAGATCATCTTCACCCAGATGCCGATCAGTGGCAGGTTGAGCACCAGCAGGAACAGGTTGCCGATCCACATCGACACGACCAGTCCCCAGAACAGCGCGGGCTGCTCGACCATCACACCCGGTCCGGGCTGGATGCCGTGCATGATCAGCGCGCCGATCATCAGTGCCATCACCGGGTTTGACGGAATGCCGAGCGTAAGCATCGGAATGAACGATGCCTGCGCTCCGGCGTTGTTGGCTGACTCCGGACCGGCCACGCCCTCGATCGCTCCCTGGCCGAATTCGGCTGAGTAGCGCGAGACTTTCTTTTCGAGCGAGTACGCGGCGAACGAAGAGAGCATCGCACCACCGCCCGGCAGGATGCCGAGGAAAGATCCCAATGTCGTTCCGCGCAGGATCGGCGCAACCATGCGCTTGAAGTCCTCTCGCGTCGGCATGAGCCCCGTCACGCGGGTCAGCGACAGCGAGCGCGGCGATTCGTCCTCCAGATTGGCAATGATCTCGCCGAGACCGAACACACCCATCGCGACCACCACGAAGCTCACGCCATCCAGCAGTTCCGGCAGGTCGAAGGCGAATCGGGACGTGCCGGAGTTCACGTCGGTGCCGATCAGGCCCAGCAGCAGACCCAGCACGATCATGCCGATCGCGTGCAGCAATGAGCCGCTTGCCAGCACGATCGAGGCGACCAGCCCCAGGACCATCAGAGAGAAGTAGTCCGCAGGCCCGAAGCTGAGCGCGATTTCCGACAGCGGCGGTGCCGCCAGCGCAATCAGGAACGTGCAGACGGTGCCGGCGAAGAACGAGGCGATCGCGGCCGTCGCCAGCGCCACGCCCGCCCGGCCTTTGCGCGCCATCTGGTAGCCGTCCAGTGCCGTCACCACGGACGAGGACTCGCCGGGCAGGTTCACGAGGATCGCCGTGGTCGAGCCACCGTACTGCGCGCCGTAGAAGATTCCGGCCAGCATGATCAGCGCGGTGACCGGTGGCAACCCGAACGTGACCGGCAACAACATCGCGATGGTCGCAACGGGACCCAGGCCCGGCAGCACTCCGATGGCGGTGCCCAGCAATACGCCCAGCAGGCAATAGAAGATGTTGGCCCAGCTCGCCGCGGTCGAGAAACCTAGCGCCAGGTGTTCGAACAGTTCCATCGCCAGGCCTCACCCTCCAAGCCAGCGGCCGAGCAGCGGCACCGGCAGGCCGAGACCCTTGACGAATACCAGCGCGCAAAAGGCGATGAGAGCCAGCATCAGCCCAGTGGCGTGCCACTGGAGCCGGAACCGCGCACTCGCCGACGCGCTGACCAGAATGAGTACGACGAGCGCAGGAACCAGACCCGCGGGCCGCAGCAGCAGTCCGAACAGGACCGTGCCTGCGGTGACAAGCGCCGCCGCCTTCCATGCAATCGCACCGATCGGCGCCCCGTCGTCCAGGAACGAGCGCACGAACGACGTGATGCCGATGAGCAGCAACAACGCGCCCAGTGCGGTCGGAAAATAGCCGGGGCCCATGCGCGATGCCGAGCCCATGCCGTAGTCCCACGCCATCAGGATCGCGGTCAGACCGAAGCCGGCATATAAGAGCCCCGCGCCAAAGTCCTTCGGGCTGCGGATGTGGAGCGACATCGGTTCTCCCCTGGCGCCGCGGCTCTGACGGCCGCGGTTGCCGTTGTCAACGCGTCATCGGACCAGGCAAGGCCGATTGCGATCGAACTTCCACCCCGGGATCAGGTACTGCATCGCCACTGCATCATTGCGCGCGCCGAGGCCGTGCTCCAGGTAAAGGCGGTGCGCCCGCTCGACTTCTTCTTCGTCGAGTTCGATGCCGAGCCCGGGCTTCTCGGGCAGCGCGATGCGGCCGCCCTCGATACGCAGCGGTTGCTGCGTCAGCCGCTGGCCGTCCTGCCAGATCCAGTGCGTGTCGATGGCGGTGATCGGGTCGGGCGCCGCCGCCGCCACGTGCGTGAACATCGCCAGCGATACGTCGAAGTGATTGTTCGAGTGCGAGCCCCAGGTCAGGCCCCAGTCGCTGCACAGTTGGGCCACTCGCACCGAACCCTGCATTGTCCAGAAGTGCGGATCGGCCAGCGGAATATCGACCGCGTGCAGCTGCAACGCATGGACGAGCTCGCGCCAGTCGGTCGCGACCATGTTGGTCGCCGTCGGCAAGCCCGTCGCGCGCCGGAACTCCGCCATCACCTCGCGGCCCGAGTATCCGTTTTCTGCACCGCACGGGTCTTCTGCGTACGCAAGCACGCCGTGCAGGTTGCGGCACAGGCGGATTGCTTCGGCAAGTGACCAGGCACCGTTCGGGTCGAGCGTGACGCGCGCCTGCGGAAAGCGTTCGGCGAGTGCCGTCACGGCTTCGATTTCGGCTTGCCCACTGAACACGCCGCCCTTGAGCTTGAAGTCGACAAAGCCGTAGCGCGCGTGCGCGGCCTCGGCGAGGCGCACGATCGACTCCGGCGTCAGGGCCGGCTCATGGCGCAGGCTCAACCAGTCATCGCCGGACGCGGGCGCTTCGACGTACGGCAAGTCGGTCTTGAGCCGGTCGCCCACATAGAAGAGGTACCCGAGCACCGGCACCTCGCGACGCTGTATGCCGTTGCCGAGGAGGGCCGCGACCGGCACCTCGAGATACTGGCCGAGCAGGTCGAGCAGTGCGGACTCGAGCGCGGTCACCGCATGCACGGTGGTACGCAGGTCGAAGGTCTGCTCCCCGCGGCCGCCGGCATCACGATCTGCGAAGCGTCGGCGCACTTCATTGAGCAGCGTTTGCACGTCGCCGATCGGGCGGTCGACGACGATCGGGCGAGCATCCTCCAGCGTCTGGCGGATGCTCTCGCCGCCCGGCACCTCGCCCACGCCCGTGCGGCCCGCGCTGTCGGTGATGACGACGAGATTGCGCGTGAAAAACGGTCCGTGTGCGCCGCTCAGGTTGAGCAGCATGCTGTCGCGCCCCGCCACCGGGATCACACGCATCCCGGCGACTCTGGGCGTCCCGCGCACCGCGCTCATCGACGTTGCCCCGTCCATCGTGGCTGCGGCTCGCCTATTCGAGCGTGATCTTGCCGACCTCGATCACTTGCTTCCAGCGCTCGAGTTCCTTCGCCTGGAAGGCCGCCATCTGTTCCGGCGTGTTGGCGACGATCTCGAAGCCGAGGTCCTCCATCCGCTTGCGGGTCTCGGGATCATTCAGCGCCGCGACGATGGATTCGTTGAGCTTTTTCTTCACATCAGCGGGCAGGCCTTTCGGGCCGGCAACCGCCTGCCACGAATAGACGTCGACGCCCTGCACGCCGGACTCGGCCAGCGTGGGCACCTGCGGCAGTTGCGGCGAGCGCTTGTCGCTGGTAATCGCGAGCGCTTTGAGCTTTCCCGCCTTGATGTGGCCGATAACCGCGTTGATGTTCTGGAACGAGACGTCGGCATGGCCGGCCAGCAGGTCGGTGATCGCCGGTGCGCCCCCCTTGTACGGAACGTGAATGCCACTGGTGCCCGTCTTCTGCCAGAAAAGCGCCGCCGTCAGGTGATCCGACGAGCCGGCGCCCGACGTTGCGAACGTGATCTTCTCGGGCTGCTTCTTCAGCAGCGCGACGAACTCCGCAACAGAACTGGCGGGAAAGTCGGGTCGCGTCACGAGCACGTTGGGCGCGCGCACCGCGACCGTGATCGGATCGAGATCCTTCACCGGGTCGTAGGACAGTTTCTTCTGGATAAACGGGTTCACCGCGTAGACACCGATCGACGCCACCAGGAACGTGTAGCCATCCGGCGCCGCGTTCTTCACGGCGGTGGCACCGATGGCGCCCGTGGCACCGGCGCGGTTGTCGACCACGAACGGCTGACCGAGCTTTTCCTGCAGCTTGGGCGCAATGGCGCGGGCCACCATGTCGGTCGAGCCGCCCGGCGGGAACGGCACGATGATGGTGACGGGTTTTTCCGGATAGGCGGCCAGCGCCGGTGCGATACACGAAAGCAGGCCGAGCGACGCCACGGCCAAGGGCGCGCAACGATGTCTTCATGGGGTGTCTCCTGAGGACGGGTTGCCGGCCATCGGCGCTCTTGCGGCGCAGCTGCTCAGGCCGGGAATCGACGCAGCCTAGGCCCGCCCGAACTGGGCGTCCAATATATTCTTTGGCCTTCCGTGATTCAAATTCGATATCACGGCCGGGAGGCGCGCAATGGAAACCCCATGGAACTGAGATCGCTGCGTTACTTCGTCGTGCTCGCCGAGGAACTGCACTTCGGTCGGGCGGCCCGTCGACTCGCCATCACGCAGCCGCCGCTGTCGATCGCGATCCGCAACCTCGAGAACGAGCTTGACGTGCAGTTGCTCGTGCGTGACCGGCGGCGCGTTGCGCTGACGGAACCTGGACGAGCGTTCCTGGATCAGGCGCGGGTCGTGCTCGCCCGTGCTTCGGATGCGATCGAGACGGTGCGGGCCGCCAGTCGCGGCGAGGCCGGGCGGCTGGCCATCGGGTTCATGTCGGCGAGCATCTACACGGTGCTGCCGCTAACCCTGCGCGAGTTCGCGTCGAGCCATCCTGGCGTGCGGCTCGAACTGCGCGAACTCACGTTGCCGCAACAGTTCGCTGCGCTGGAGAAGGGCGACATCCATGTCGGCTTCATCCGGCCCCAGCCGATGGAGGCGGAGTTCTCCTCCGCGATCCTGCTGCAGGAGCCGCTGGTGGCCGCGCTGCCCTCCGGCCATCCGCTCACCCGGAACCGTCGCGTTCGCGCACAGTCGCTCGCGCGCGAGCCGTTCGTGATGTTCCAGCGCTCACCCGGGCTCGTGCTGCACGACATCGTTCTGAAGTTCTGCCTGCAGCAAGGCTTTTCGCCGCACGTTGTGCAGGAAGCGAGCCAGACCCACGCAGTGATCGGCCTCGTGTCGGCCGGTATCGGCGTCGCGCTGGTGCCCTCCTCCGCGCAGGAGATAAGGTTGCGAGGCGTCGAACTGCGTCCACTGGCCGAGCGGTCACCGCAGGTCGGCACCGCCCTGGCATGGCGCAGCGACGACGATTCGCCCGCCCTGCGGGCGTTCATCGCGACAGCGAAGAGCGTCGTGCGCCGGAAGCAGCCCGCACGCGCCTGAGCGGCCAGCGATTCAGGCGACCGAAGCGCCGACCGCCACGTTGGCAGGCAAAGTCGCTGCGGCTGTTGCGAGCGCCGCTTCATCGTCGCGGTTGAGCGCGGCACGGGCGCGCCACCAACTCATTGCCATGAGCACACAAGAGCCGGCCACCAGCGCCAGAGCCGACAGCGGCTGCATTTCGCCGTTGAACAATTGATGCAGCACGCCCGCCAGACCGATCGCGCCGATCGCTCCAACGCGCAACCAGAGGCCGCAGGCGAAGAGCGCGTAGTGAGATCCATTAACGTCGACAGGAGCGGAGTTCGTGTTTGTCTTTGGGTAGTTCACAGAGTCACCTCTCAAATTTGGTACGGGAGAACCTTCGTCGCACCGAACGGTGGATGGGTGATGCAATGCACAAACCGAAGATGCCGTCGCTGTCGAAAGCTGTCTAATCATTCTTTCAAATCAAAGACATCGACCAAACCGTTGTCGGCTTTAACCCATTGATGCAAAGCAGCATTCAGACCCCGAGACGAGCGAACTCCTGCGTTAGGAGAAAGGTTCGAGATCGAGAAAAGACGTTGCGGAGAAGCGAAACAGCGAGGGACGCACTTGGCCTGGTGGATAGGCCTGATCGACTGAGCACCCGTTAAGCTGAATCGTTGAACTCCTACGCAGTGCCGAAGAGCTGTGTCCTTCATCGACTTGTTCTCGGACAGTGCCGATCTCTATGCCTCCGCGCGCCCAAGGTACCCGGATGCACTGATCAACTTCATCGCCCGGTCATCGCCATCGCTGGACGTCGCCTGGGATTGCGGAACGGGCAACGGCCAGGCCGCCGTCGACCTCGCACAGCACTTCAAGACTGTCTGGGCGACAGATCCCAGCCAGGCTCAAATCGACCACGCGATTGCGTGCAGCGGTGTCACCTACTCCGTGCAGCCTGCGGAGCAGGTGACCTTTGCCGACCAGAGTGTCGACGCGATCACGGTCGCACAGGCCCTGCACTGGTTCGATCTGGACCGGTTCTTCCCGGAGGCACGCCGCGTGCTGAAGCCTGGCGGTTTCTTTTGCGCATGGGGCTACAGCTGGTCGCACGTCGAGCCGGCCATCGATGCAGTCATGCAGGCAACGATCCTCGAGCCGATACACACATACTGGGCGGCTCAGAACGCATCGCTGTGGGACGAGTACAGGAACGTGCAGTTGCCCTTCAAAGCCGTGGACGTGCCAGCGTTTTCGATCCGCATGGACTGGACGCTTCTGCAATACATGGCGTACGTGCATACGTGGTCCGCAACACGGCGAGCGATTCAGGCCGAAGGACCCAGGTTCTTCGAAGCAGCCTGCAATCAGATGGAGCAGGCATGGGGCGGACCGGAACGAGTGCGCGAGGTCAGGATGCCGCTGACGGTGATTGCCGGTGTGGCCGACTGAAAGCCGGCAGGACCGGCCGTCGACCTGGACTGCTCCAATCACCGCGATGCAGACTGCCTTGTCCGCATTTCTTTCAGGTCAGGCCGCATGAAATCCGAGCGTGAAGTCCCGGGCGTTGCCATCTACCCGAACTGCCGCACGGTGGACAGGACCGTGCGTGTGGGCGGCATGAGCAAGCGCGAGTTGCTTGCCGAGCTTCAGAGCAACGGTATCCAGCTCAACGAATACGCCCGTATCCTCTTCGCACACAGCGAGTTCACGACATCACCGGTCATCTCGAAAATTGCGACCATCGAACTTGCCGTCGCCAATCTCGGCTATGCGCGGGGAGCGGCCATCGCCCGGATTCATGAGCGAGCCACCGAGCTTGGCCTGACCTTGTGCCCTCTCGAACTCGGTCCACACCTCAGGCTGCAGTTGCTTGATCAGCCAGAAGGGCAACTCGGGCACCCGCCATCAAGACACCGGGCGCCGCCGGGCTCCATCACGGTGGCATCTCGTCAGCTCTCAAATGATCACAACACTCCGAAGGGCTTCTACCTGCGCCGCATCGATGGCGTGCTCTGGTTGCGAGGCTACCGCTCCGCACCGGACGACCTCTGGAGCCCTGAAGACCGCCTGGTTTTCTGCCGACCGCAGATTGAAGCCGCGTGAAGGATTCGGCCCAAGTCTCCAGCGTGCCTTGCAGACGCCTCTAGCGAGCGGGCACGATCAGCGCGCAAAGGTTGCGTACATGTCTAGGCCCAGGGCGCGTGTCAGCAAGGGAACGCAGTGCCAACGGGCCGGCGGCGGCGCTCAGGGGCTTGCCGTCCTGAGCAGTGATGATCAATACCTGTTCACCCACCGAGCCGTTGTACAACTCCCCCCAGCTAAACACTGCCCGGTAACCATCGCTTGCGACCGCCTCGACGACACTTGTCCGCGCACTGCGATCGGCAGCCGAAGCAAAGCCGACGGACGTCAGGACATCCCGCAGAAGCACACCCGAGTACTGCACACCGCGTTCGGTCACGTTGTTGCCGCTCGATGAGACCGTCAGCCGCTGGTTGAGGTTGGTCTGCGGCAAGGCGGCCAGGGCAGCGATACTCAGGGTTCGCACCGCCTGACCAGGAACCTGCACGGTCAACACAGTCGCCTCCGCGCGCGGCTGCGCATCGGTGGGGCAGGCCCACGCCGTTGCGCCGATCGACCACGCGACAACGACGCACAGGACCTTTGCCGGCATCTCAATCTCGCCAGCAAGAACTCGCAATCGGCTCACCCAGATCCACGGTGCTGTAGAGCACCACCCTGCCTTCGGCAAACGTCGAACACAGGGCCCGATCCCGACGTTCAGGCGCATATCAGCGCGGCGCAAACCCGTGTCGAGCCAGCACCGCCTGGCCCGCGGGCGACAGCACGAAGTCGACAAAGCGGCGCGCATCGTCGGGCGCGCCATTCAGGACGGTCACCCCGTAGCTGGCACTGACGTTGATCGCTTCCGGCACCGGCACGCTGCGCTGACCGGGCTGCTCGCGGACGGCGGTCACAGTGTTCGTGCAGTAGGTGAGGAACAAGTCGGCTGCGCCTTGCGCGACCAGCACGCCATAAATACTGCGATCGGCCGGCGGTGCCGGTGAGTTCGGCCCGCCCGTGAGTTGCAGCGCCTTGGCCGATAGTTTGCTGGCCGCACCGGCCACGCCGCTCTGTTCGATGCGCTCGAACACCTGAACCGCATAGTCGCCTGCCGGGTCTGCGCGCGGCGTGGAAACACCAAGCTTGAGCGCCGGGTCGAGAAATCGCTGCACCAGGGTGTCAGGCGTCACGTCGAGTCCGGGCCGCACCAGCACGCACATGGCATTGCGGGCGAAGCGCTGTACCGGACCGGATCGGCCGGCAGCCGCCAGCGCCTCGGGATGCGTCATGTTTGCCGAGGCAAATACATCGGTGGCTTCGCCACCGGCGATGCGGTCCTTCAGCAGGCCCGAAGCGCCAAAAGTGAGCTTGACCTTGACCCCCGGCCGGGCGGCTTCGAATGCCGACGCGGTGTCGGTCAATGCGGAACGCAGGCTGCCGGCGGCATGCACGCGAACTTCGCTCGGCGCGGCTTGTGCAGACGGAGTCATCGGAACGATCAGGCACGCGAGAAACGCCGCTGCATGGGCGCGGTTCAACATGTCGGCGGACTCCGGAGTCGAAGTTGTGACGAGTACACGCAGCAGCGGATGGCCTGCGGTGACATCTTCACCAGCGTAAGCCCGCCAGGAGAACTCGGCGCCCCCGGTTCCCCTCCGACCTATGCTGGCCCGGACATATCGACGCCGGGCTATCGCGGGGGTATGGGTCGCGCCGTGCTCTCTGTGCTGCCAACTTGAGTCCTTACGTCATCCGACTCCCCGGCTCGAGCTCCGGCTAGGCGTCGACTGCAATGAAGGCGCTCGATGCCTTGAACATGGCCGTGACCTCGTCACCTTTACGCAGACCCATGCTGCTGACGCTGCCGTTGGTGACGACTGCAACCACCATCGCACCGCTGGGCAGTCGAACCAGCACTTCTGAATTGACCGCGCCTTCCTTCACGGCATCCACTTTGCCGTTCAACTGATTGCGCGCCGAGAAGCGCATGCCAGAGCTGCCACTGACGAGCAGGATCGACGATGCCTTGATGAGCACGATGGCCTTTGCGCCGACCTCCAGCTTGAGGGCCCGGCGGCTTTCGTGCGTGACCATCGACACGAGCTTCTGACCGGGAGCGAACTCGATCTCCACCTCGTCATTGATTGCGCCATTCCGAACTGCGGTAACGACCCCTCTGAACTGGTTGCGTGCACTGGATTTCATGACCGGTCTTCCGTGAACAATTAGGGCGCGGATTATCCGCCAAGCGATGCTGTCGGTTTGTAGACCGGCAGCTGCGCCGTCGAATTCACCCGGCTGGACTTCGAAGTCAACCGCAGGGAAATTCGGAGGCGACCGGCCGCATTCCGTCCGGCCTCCGACATCGGGTGAAAAAGCACTGGCGCCGCCCCGGCAGTTGTCGCAAGATTGCAGGCCTCCTGGCCAGCACGCGGGGGTTCAACGCCGCAGGTCGGAGCTTGCCCTGTCCGAAGTGCCACGAAGCAGCATTCGAGCAAAGGAGGCGCCATGCGCCAACTCGAAGGCCCGCTGTCCCCCACGGAACGCATCTTCACGCTGGATGTCGTGCGCGGCTTTGCGCTGCTCGGCATCCTCATCATGAACATGCCCGGCTTCGCCAATTCGTTCTTCATCGAAGCCGACGGCTCACACCTCTGGAGCGACCCGGTCGATCGGGCGGCCGAGGTGATCCGGGACATGCTGTTCTCGGGCAAGTTCAACAGCATGTTCAGCCTGTTGTTCGGTATCGGCTTCACTATCCAGTTCGCCCGCATGCAGGAACTGGCCCCGGGGCACGCCACGCAGCTCTACCTGCGTCGACTGCTCGTGCTCCTGGCGGCGGGACTGGCACACGCGGCATTCTTCTGGACCGGCGACGTGCTGCACGTCTATGCCGCACTCGGCCTGCTGTTGCTGCTGGTGCTGCGGCACGCCAGCGATCGGATGATCATCGGTTTGATCATCCTGCTGATGCTGTATCCGGCGTTTTCCGGAGTCACACGACTGCTGGTGATGACGCCCGAGATCACGGCGCGCCTGGTGGCGGAGGCCATGGCCTTCGAAGCCTCCAACAACCTGGCCTACGGCCAGGGCTCGTTTCTAGCTGCCGCCCGGGAGCACATTAGAGAGTTCGTCTACAACTACGACAACGTCTGGGGGTTGTGGGCGAACCTGGGCTTCTACGTGCAGATGGCCACGACGATGCTCATCGGGGTGCTGATCGGCCGGCATCACTTCGAGCGGCGCATTCCGGAACTGATGCCGTGGGTGCGCAAGCTGCAGTGGTGGCTGCTCGGTGTCGGGCTGGTCTGCGCACTGGCGTTTGGAACCATCTTCCAGATCGAGCGTGCGCCCGGCCCGTCACCGCTGAAGGTTCTGGGAAGCATTACCTACGTACTCAGCCGCCTCAGCCTGATGCTCTTCTACGTGATGACGATCGTGAGGCTGGCGCAGCTGCCGGTGTGGCAGGCCCGCTTTGCGCCGATGGCGGCGGCCGGCAAGATGCCTCTGACCAACTACCTGATGCAGACGATGATCTGCACGGCACTGTTTTACGGGTGGGGGCTCGGATGGTGGGGCAAGGTCGGCCCGGCGGCCCAACTGGCATTGGCGCTGGGGATCTTCTTCCTGGTGCAGGTCCCCCTGAGCATGTTGTGGCTGCGCCGCTATCGCTGGGGGCCGCTCGAGTACGCGTGGCGCTTGGCGACTTACGGCAGGCTGCCGCACAAGCAACTCGCTTCATCCGCCGGCTGAAGTGCGGGCGCGCGAGATCTTCCTCGCGCCGGCCGCTGCTGCGCAGACCGTCTGCGTCCGGGTTGCCCGGTTCGCTCCTCGACAGTGCGAGTCAGGCCTTCGCCTTGCCAGAGTGGCCGAAGAACGTCGCCATCAGCTTGCCGGTCCCCATCACGCGGCCAAGCTCGCTCAGCACGCAGAAATTGAGTATCAGGACGAGCAGGACAATCTGGATGCCCCAGAAGTGCGGCCAGATAATGGTCGCGAGCAACTTCTCGTTGGCAGCCGCGAAGCCGCCGGCTTCCTTCCAGAAGTCGAAGAGGCGCTCGAGGTAGTGGATGAAGGTGGCAATGACGAAATAGATCGCCGTCTTCCAGGCGACGTTGTACGCAAGCGGCTTGTCCGGAAAGCGGTTGATCGCCGGCAGCAGGTCGGCCAGCAGCACCGCCTTTCCCAGAATCAATGCGCCCATCGCGATCTGCCCCGAAGAAATGATCGGCAGCCCGGTGCCTTTCACCATCAGCGAACGGACCAGGGCGACGACGTGCAACGCTATGAAGAAGTAGACCGTGGGTGGCAGCAGAGCAAGGAATTCTTCCTTGATCTTTTCGGAGACTTTACTCATCTGCGTCGACTCCTCGGTCCTCGTGCGGCAGCCGTCGGGCTACGGTCGATGATGTCAGCTAGAGGCTCAAGTCTTCGCGTACCAGGACTTCACGCCCGGATGGTCGCGCACCGCATCGTGCACCCGCATCAGCCTGGGGTAAGCGGCAAAGATCGTGGCGGGAACGTGATCGACCTTGCCGCCCAGGAACCAGCGCACAGCCATGTGGAGCTTGAGGTCCACGACATGGAGCTTTGCACCAGCGAAGAATGGCTCGCCGAGAATGTTCTTCTCCGCTGATCTCGCCCACGCCGGCAGGAAGCCCGCGACAAGTGCCTCGCGCGCCGCCCGCTTCTCGTCGGCGTCCTTCATGCGCATGGACGGCCCGACGGCGGCGCGGAGATCCTCCACGTGCTGCATCATTCCTTCGTGGCGCGCGGCGTCGAAGTCGTCGATCGGGTGGAGGCCGTAGCGGCGGCCGATCAGCACCAGGATCGCGTTCGATTGCGCGAGCGGTGCGTGGTCCGGCAGCACGAGGACGGGCATAGCGCCGTAGGGCATCTGCTCCTTCAACGCGGGCCAGTCGGCGGACTTGATGCGCTCGTCTTCGAAGTCGACACCGGCGAGGTGCAGGGCGAGGCGACACTCCTCGCCGCGGCTCACGGGAGCGTCGAAGTAGATCAGCTTGGGCTTGTTCATGCAGTACAACGTAGCACAACGACCGGTGCTTGTCGGCTGGCGTCCCAGGCGATCGCTCGACATGCTCCCCGAGCGCGGAGCGCACCGCCGCGTACGGCCCAAATTTGCTCGATCGGTTGAAGCGGAAGTAGACGCTCCCGCTCAGCTTCAATGCGGTTCCAGATCGTCACGTACGCCCACTTCTGAGCGCCGGTCGCCGCGGGGACCAACTTCAGGGTGAACGCCCCGGTGAATGCCGGGCCTCGAACAAGTGACGGGCGCTCTGCCTAGACACTTTCGATGAGTTGACTCACTGCAGCCCGGTCACGCAATTTCACGTTGCGTCCTTCGACTTCGAGCATCCCAGCGCGCTGAAATTGCGAGAGGATCCGGCTCACGGTTTCCAGCTTCAGGCCCAGGTAACTCCCGATCTCCTTTCGCGTCATTCGCAGGACGTACTCGGACGATGAATAGCCGTGGGCTTTATACCGTTGCGACAAGTCGAGCAAGAAGAATGCGACCCGCTGTTCAGCGCACATTGTTCCAAGCATGAGCATGACGGCGTAGGCTCGACTGCACTCCTTAGATAGCAATTTGTGCACGTCGTGGCCGAACTCATAGCTGAGTCGCGCCCGATTCTCGATTTCGTCGAACGGCAGCCGAAAGGCCTCCATGTCTTCGAGCGCGATCGCCTCGCACTCGTGGAGTTCAGAGGCAATACCGTCCATGCCAACGATTTCGCCGACCATGTAGAAGCCAGCGATCTGATCGTGCCCGCCTTTTGCAAGCAAGACGGTCTTGCACGAACCGTACCGTATTGCATACAGGGCATCGAACTTGTCCCCGACTCGAAACAGCACATCTCCCTTCTGGAACCGCGTCGGCACCGGCAGGCGCTTGCTGGATGGCCTCATTCCCGGTTCTGCTCCGGCGCAGAAGCATGAGTCGGTCAGCTTCCACGTCGGAAACGGCGCGGCGCTCCGAGTCACCTCGTGCTCGCACCTAGACTCCTGACTACGGGGCTCTCCAGTGGCTTTGGTAAGGACTTCAACCAGATGCTGTGCAGCAATGGCCGCTTGCTGGCTTGAAACCAGTGCTCGCTTGAGGCTCTCCACTTGCGCAAGCGCTTGCTGCAAGCGCAGATGCCGACCGACAGCAGCGACAGGAGTAAGCCTGCTGAGTGTGCTGGACAGTGACGCACGCCGCCGCGTGTCATCCCGTCCCCGTGGGCTGCCAATAGCTTGGCTCGTACCCATCCAGTCTCCCGTTGAACGCTTTGCCGAAACCAAGGGAAATGCGATTCCAACCCCACCCCGAGGCAGCGTAGGCTTGGCACGGGGGTAGTAACAGTGCGGTAGCGCACATAGGGATCCGGCACATGCGGAGGAGCGACATTGAAGGCTGCTCGCCGGTGAAACTCGAGACCGGTCCTGGCGGGCCCCCCGCCGACAGTCACCTAGCGGCCGCCGGAGGAAGCGCGTAGGGAAATCTCGATCAGCCCACGGTGGTCGATGCGGACGTCAGCACTGATGCAGGGCCAAAGTCGTGGCCTCTGGGGGCTTACTGAGGGTGACTTACTGCCGCCCTGCCGCCAGCCGCAGCACGCCACCGAGCAGCGCCGCCGCCCATCCGTTCAAGCGTGCGGGCAGCGCCAGCGGCTTGAGCAGCATCTTGGTCGACATCGCGATCGGCAGCTTCGGCGTGATGCGCGCGCGCAGGTTGCGCTGGAATGCCTTGTAGTCCGCAGCCGTGCACGGCCGTTCGGGAAAGCGGCCGTTCCAGGCATGTCGGAAAGCGATGTCGCCGTCGTCGTCGAACGCCTCCAGCACGCGCCGCAGTTCAGCCCGCGCCACGCGCCAGCGCGGCGGCCGGCCGTGAGCGCTGCAGTAGCGCCGGTAGGCGTCGTAGAAGTAGGAGTAGTGGCGCACTTCGTCGCTCTTGAGGTGCGCGGTGATCTCGCGCAGCACCGGCTCGTCGCTGTAGTCGTGCAGCATCTGGTACATCGTCGCGGTGCCGGTCTCGACCACGCAGCGCGCCGCCATTTCCAGCGCGCGCGAGGGTTCGAGTTCCTCCTGCGTGCAGGCGGCCGCGTACTCCGGATAGAAGCCGCCGAAGGCGCGCTCCCAGCTGAACTCCGGCCAGACCGCCTCGACGTACGCGCGCAGCGCCGCGCCGTGCTGCAGCTCTTCGGGCTGCCAGTGCGCGCGCAGCCAGGCGGCCAGTTCGGCGTCGCCGGCGTAGTACTCGATCAGGTTGGAGGCGTAGTGATGCGTGGCCGCCTCGACCAGCGCCGAGGTCGCGAGCACGAAGTACAGCGTGTCGTCGCCGCGGACCCGGTCGGGTTCGAGCCGAGTGAAATCGATGTCGGCGAGCCGCCAGGGCAACCCCTGCGCGGCCGCACCGGTTGCCGATGTGGCGACGGTCGGGTGAACGGTACTCACGTTCTGTGCAATGTGATGTTCTTGTGACAGAAGTCTAACGGCTGCGCGCGGGAGGCCCGGAAACGCGTAGAGTCGCCGTCTTTGGCCATGGCCCACGGGGCATCCCTTTGAAGACCTCGGTCATCGCGGCCGTATGCGTCGCCGTCGTCGGCGCCCTGTTGGCGCCCCCGGCGCAGGCCGCCAGCGAAACGCTCACGCGCGTACGCAACAACCAGGTCCTGCGCTGCGGTATCGGCGAGAACCTCGCCGGCTTTTCGGAGAAGGACGCCTCCGGTCGCTATCGCGGCTTCAACGTCGACTTCTGTCGGGCCGTGGCAGCGGCCGTCCTCGGCGATCCGGCCAAGGTCGCGTACACCCCGGTGAGCCCGGTGGCGCGCTTTCCGCTGCTGCTCTCGGGCCAGGTCGACCTCTTGTCGCACACGACCACCTGGACCCTTGCTCGCGAGGGCGGGATCGGACTTTCCTTTCCCGGCATCTACTACTACGACAGCCAGGCGTTCATCGTGCCGCGGGCGGGCGGCGCGCGACGGCTCGAGGACCTCAAAGACGCGAAAGTCTGTGTCGTGAAAAGTACGACGCACGTCGCCCGACTCGACGACGCGTTTGCCACCCGAAAGATCGCCTACGTGCCGCTCGTACAGGACTCGCTGACCACCGCGACCGCGGCGTTCTTCGAGGGCCGTTGCCAGGCCTTGACCTCGGACCACTCGACGCTGTGGACGCTGCGATTGCGCGCGCCCGGTGGTGCCGAGCGCTACGACATATTGCCCGAGCTGATCTCGCGCGAGCCGCTCGCCCCCGTCGTGCGCCGCGGCGACGAGCAGTGGACCATCATCGTGCGCTGGGTGCTCAACGCGCTCGTCATCGCCGAACAGCAGGGACTCACGGCCGCCACTGTCCGCCGTGCGCTCGACGATCCGAACAACCTGGTCCTGCGCCGGTCCGTTGCCGAAATCCGCTCAGCCTCTCGAGCCCTCGGCCTCGAAGGAGACTGGTACGTGCGCGTGATCGAGGCAGGCGGCAACTACGGCGAAATCTTCGAGCGCAACCTCGGAACCGGCAGTCCGCTGCGCATGGAACGCGGCCAGAACCGGCTCTGGACCGAGGGCGGGTTGCTCTACGCGCCGCCGGGACGCTGAACATGACCCAGTTCCAGACGATCTTCATCCTCGTCGTGTTCGCGGCGGTCATCCTGGCGATCGCCTTCGACGTGGTCGACATGGTCCTCGCCGCCCTGCTCGGCGTGGCCGCCCTGATTGTCGTCGGCGTCTTTTCGGCGCCAGACGTCGCCAAGATCACAGGGAACTCCGCCGGACCGATCGCCCTGCTCTTCGGCGGCATGATCGTCGCCGGAGTCCTCGCGCCCACGGGACTCTTCGACTGGGTCGGCTCGCGCTACCTGCGTTTCACCCGCGGCAGCGGCAAGCGTTTCCTGATCGGGCTCGTCATCCTCGTCGGCGCGCTGTGCGCCGTGCTGCCCAACGCGACGACCGTGGTGTTGCTTGCGCCGGTCATCATCCGCGTCGCGCGTGCGCTCGACATCGACATCGTGCCGCCGATGATCCTGACCGCCATCGTCAGCAACACGGCCGGCCTGCTCACGCTGGTCGGCGACCCGGCGACCTTCCTCGTCGGCAGCTCGATCGGCATGAGCTTCGGCGAATACCTGCAGAAGGTGAGCCTGGGCGGGCTGCTGACCCTGCTTGCGCTTGCCGCCATGCTGCCGTGGCTGATGCGCGACATCTGGAACCTGCAGCGCGAACTGCCCGCCGAGCTGCCGAAGGCCAGCATCACGCGGCCCTTCTTCGCCACCGTGGCTCTGCTCGTGCTGGTCGTGATGGTCGCGCTCTTCCTGTTCGGCGAAGACGTTCCGTGGGCGATCGCGCCGCCGGCGGTGGCCATCGTCGCCGCCGCGCTCGCGTTGCTGGTTGTGCAGGCAGCGAAGGTGGAGCCGGTCGGCGACCTGGTCAAGCGGGTGGACTGGAAGACGATTCTCTTTCTGGTGCTGCTCTTCGCGCTGGTCGAGGCCTTCAACAAGACCGGCGTCCTGCAGAGCTTCTCGAACCAGCTGTACGCAGCGTTCGGCACCAAGACTCTGGTCGTGGCTCTGGTGATGCTGGTCGGCGTCGGTCTGGCATCGACGCTGCTTGCCAACATCCCCGTCGTCGCCGCCATGCTCTTCGTCGCGAAGAGCTATCTGATCATCGCCGAGCTCGTGCCCGAACAGGCGCTCGATCCCACCTTCGCCAACTGGCCCGCCGCCGCGCTGCCGATTTTCGTCGCGATGATGTTCGGCGGCACGCTCGGCGGCAACGCAACGCTGATCGGCGCGTCGGCCAACGTGGTGAGCGTCGGCATCTGCGCGCACGAAGGACGCCCGGTGTCCTTCGTCGGCTTCATGCGCTACGGCGTGCCGGTGGTCGTCGTGCAGCTCGCGGTCTCTGCGCTCTACGTGATCGCGCTCGACTTCCTGATCACGCGCTGACAGTCACGTCGCGGCGCCTGCGTCTTGCCCCACGCTGAGGAAAGGAGGGTCGTTATGAAGATCGCTGTGATGGGAACAGGCGGTGTCGGCGGCTATTTCGGCGCGAAGCTGGCGCGCAACGACGACGTGACCTTCATCGCCCGCGGCGCTCACCTCGCGGCCATCAAAGCCAACGGGCTGAGAGTCAGCAGCAGTCTTGGCGACCTCCATCTGACAGACGTGAAGGCCACGGCCAACCCGGGCGACGTCGGCCCCGTCGACGTGGTGCTGTTCGGCGTGAAGCTGTGGGACACCGAGTCCGCCGCCGCGGCGATCCGGCCGATGATCGGCAAGGAAACGGCGGTGATTTCGCTGCAGAACGGCGTGATCAAGGACGAGATCCTGATGACAGCACTCGGAGAGCGCGCCGTCGTGGGTGGCGTCTGCTACATCGCCGCGACGATCGCCGAGCCCGGCGTCATCGCGCACACGGGCACGATGCAGCGGATCGTCTTCGGCGAGTACGACGGGCGGACCTCGGAGCGCGTGCAGCAGTTCCTGCAGGCATGCCAGCGGGCGGGGATCGACGCCGAGATCAGCGCGGACATCCGCAAGACGATCTGGGAAAAATTCGTCCTGCTGGTCGGGCTGTCGGCGACAACCTCCACCACGCGCCTTCCCATCGGCAAGGTACGAAGCAACCCCCACTCGCGCAGGCTGCTGGCCGGTGTCATGCAGGAGGTCGTCGATGTGGCCATCGCGCAGGGAGTGCCGCTTGCTCGCGATTTCGCGGCGGACCGGTTGCGCTTCTGCGACCAATTGCCCGAAACGATGACGTCTTCGATGCACAATGACCTGGAGCGCGGCAATCGGCTGGAGGTCGAGTGGCTGAGCGGCGACGTGAGCCGCCGCGGCGAAACGCTGGGCGTGTCGACGCCTTTCAACACGGCGGTGTTCGACATCCTGGCGATTCACGCGCAAGGTCGCGCGTAATCCAGCTAAAGCCGCGGGGCGGCTGACACGCAGCGGCGTAGCCGGACTATTCCTTTGCAGCTGCCTCCTGCGCGATCTGGCGGCGCAATTCGCGGAAGCGGTCCTGCGGATCGGCACCGAAGAGCGGGTCGGGCGAGTCGGGAACGGCCGCGTGCACGACTTTCCAGTCGTCCGCAGTCAGGTGCTGCGAGGCGCGCGCGAGGATCGCGGACTCTTCGGTACGGATGTGGTTCTGGTAGTAGATGAGGTAGGTCGCCGCGGCTGCTTCGAGCTGCTCGCGCGGCAGGATTGCTCCCCCCAGTACCGCTTCGATGTGCGTCAGCAGCGTCGCGCCGGCATGCGCGATCACGCGGTGCTCCTGCTGAAGTCGCGCCAATACCAGCGCGAGGTCGGGACAATGCCCGGCCAGCCGCTCGAACGCCACGTCCTCGCGAGGATGGTGATACCGGTCGGAGTACTCGCGCAGATACGACACGATGTCCTGCATCAGCGCGTACTTCGGCGCGCCGCCGGCGCGAAATGCGTCGACCTGCTTCTGCAGCAGCTGCAGCAATCGAGCGAAGTACTCATGCTCCGCGCGCCAGGGGGCGATCGGATCGGTCACGGTCTCTTCTCCGGTGTTCGTCCTTGCGCCAGTGGAAACCGGACGACCGATCTGGATGTTGACCGCGATCAAAGCGGCCTGACAACCCACTCGAAACGCCGCACGCCTCAGTCGTTCCCACCGAAACGAAGCGTCGACCGTGCGCGCACCCTGGCCGCTTCCTCGTCGCGGTTGCGCGGCTCGGCGTTCGTGACCAGCGACTGGATCAGCCGGCCCGCGGCCGCGGCAACCTCCTCCACGGCGAGGGCGAAGGCGGCTTCGTTCGCCCTGGAGGGTGCGTTGAAGCCGCTCAGCTTGCGGACGAACTGCAGCGATGCGTCGCGGATCTCGGCCTCGGTGGCTGGCGGTTCAAAGTTGAAGAGCGTCCTGATGTTGCGGCACATTCGTTTCTCCTCTGCTGGCGCGGCACCGGGATCATGGCTCGTCGAGCGGGCGCACTTCGCACTCGACCTCCCGATCGCTGCCATGAATCTTCAGGTAACGCGGGGTCAACTCGGCCAATGATGCCAACGCTCTCCTGTCTACGTCGATCGAGAGGTACGCGGATCGACAACCGCGTACGGTCGCTCGGACATCGAATCCAACCCGCGGATCCCGGGCGCCAGGGGCTCGACGACGCGCCGCAAGGTAGCCTGTCGTCATGGACTCCCTGATCGCCGCGGCCGCGCGCGCCCTCTTCGCCGGCGACGCGCTCGGCGCCCTCAAGCGTGTCGCCCTGCGCGACGACCCGCCGGCGCTCGCGTTGCGCGGCATCGCGATGGCACAACTCGGCGAGCATCCGCGTGCCCGCGACCTGCTGCGGCGCGCCGCACGCGGCTTTGGCGCCCACGAAGCGCTGGCGCGCGCCCGCTGTGTCGTCGCCGAAGCCGAGGTGGCGCTCGCGATGCGCGACCTGAGCGGCTCGCCACGAACGTTGGCGACGGCGGCGGCCACGCTCGAGGAAAACTCCGATCGCGCTAACGCGCTGCACGCACGCCTGATCGCAGTGCGCCGCCTGCTCCTGCTCGGCCGTGTCGACGAGGCCGCATCGGCCCTGGCCGGACTCGACGCGAATGGCGCGCCAGCGACGCTGCGGGCGGTAGCCGAGCTGGCCACGGCCGAACTGGCGCTGCGCTCGCTGCGCACGGCACCGGCGCAGGCGGCGCTCGCCCGCGCGCGCGAAGCGGCCGAGCGCGCACGCGTGCCTGCGCTCGTCGCTGAAGTGGCCGAAGCGCGCGCTGCGCTCGATCGCCCCGCCGCACGGCGCATCGACTCCGGCCACGAGCAGCCACTGCGCCTCGACGAAGTCGAATCGCTCCTCGCGTCGGGCGCGCTCGTCGTCGACGCCTGCCGTCGCGGCCTGCACGCAGGCCCGAACTGGCTGCCGCTGGCGCGCCGGCCGGTGCTGTTTGCGCTGGCGCGCGCACTTGCCGAGGCATGGCCCGGCGATGTGGATCGGAACGAGCTGATCGCGCGCGCGTTTCGCACCCGCCGCCCGAACGAAACGCATCGGGCGCGTCTGCGCGTCGAGATGGGCCGCCTGCGTGCGCTCGCCGCGCCGCTGGCGCGCATCGAGGCCACCGGGCGCGGATACGCGCTCGTGCCTCTGGCCGAGCAGGCAGTCGTCGTCCTGGTGCCGCCCATCGACGGCGATCAGGCGTCGCTGCTCGCGCTGCTCGCTGACGGCGCGGCGTGGTCGACGTCGGCCCTGGCACTGGCTCTCGGCGCCAGCCAGCGCACAGTGCAGCGAGCGCTCGTCGAACTGGAGGAAGACGCACGCGTGCGCTCCATTGGGCGCGCACGCGCGCAGCGTTGGCTCGCGCCGCCGGTGGTCGGCTTCACGACGAGCCTGCTGCTGCCGGTTACGCTGCCTCTTGGGTAGGCGACGGGGTAGGCGACGGGATAGGAGACGGCTTCGCCACGGCAGACCGCGCAAACGACTTGTAGACCTCACGGAAGCGTGGGGCAAAGGCCTCCAGGGTCGTTGGCGCCGTCTCCAGGGGCCGGTACGAAACGCCGGGCCGCGACTCGCTAAGCCAGCGTGCCATTTCTGCCATTCGATCGGCCACGTCCGGCGACATCCCTGCCTGCAGCATCGCCGCTCTGGCCTGGGCCAGTTCCGCCTGCACGTGGCGCAGATCGGGCGTTCCGATCGCGCGACCGAGCGTAGTGGCAACCTCCTGGAACGTGTAGTGGCGCGGGGCATGCAGGTGGAGCACGCCGCGCGCACGGGGCTCGACCAGTTCGCGTGCGACGACGGCGGCGATGTCGCGCGTGGCGATCATCGGCACCGGCACGTCGGATCGTTCCAGCGACGGGTAGACGCCGACCTGCGCGATTGCGCCTGCGGCGTGCAGGTGGTTTTCCATGAAGTAGCCGGGGCGCAGGTGCAACAGGTCGAGTCCCGGCAGCGCGTCGAGCCGCTGCTCCTGCTCGTGCAGGCCGGCGATCGGGCCGGTACCGGCGGGCAGTTCGGCGCCGGTGCTCGAAAGGTTGACAACACGACGCACGCCGGAGCGCGCGATCGCGCTGGCGATGGCTGTGCCGAACCGGGTCTGCGAGCGACGCATGTCCGGCGCGTCGTACGCGGGCGGGATCATCACGTACACCGCGGTCGCGCCCGCGAACGCACGGGCAAGGAAGTCCGGCTCCTGCGCGTCGCCGATGGCGAGTTCCGCGCCATGCTGCTTGAGTGGGTCGAGCGCTGCCGCGTTGCGGCCGATCACGCGCGTCGGTTTTCCCTCGTCCAGCAGCACGCGGGCGGCGCGTGCAGTGATGTTGCCATTGGCGCCCATGAGTACGTACATGACTTCTTCCTTTCAAGGTGGATCGTCCGAAACCGAATGCTGCATGGACAGATTGTTGAGATAAAGACGCCAAACTAGAATTCACCGTCAAGCACGATCGAACAATGGGACACCATGGAACTGGCACGGCTGCGCTTGTTCGTTGCGGTGGCTGAAGCGGGTTCGTTCACGGCGGCAGCAGAGCGCCTGTCGATGACGAAGTCGGCGGCGAGCCACGGCGTGGCGGCGCTCGAGCGCGAACTCGGCGTCCAACTGCTGCAGCGGTCGACACGGCGGCTCGCCATCACGCGCGCAGGCGAAACGTTCCTCGCCGATTGCCGTGCACTGCTGGCGCATGCCGAGCAGGTGGCCGAGCGGGCGCGCGCGCGGCAGGGGGAGCTGTCCGGCCTGTTGCGCATCACTTCGTCGGTGGACGGCGCGTCCTTCGTCGCGCCTCTGATCGCGGAGTACGCGGCGCGGCATCCACTGATGCGCGTGGAATATGTGCCGACCGATCAGCTCGTGGATCTCGTGCAGGAGAACATCGACGTCAGCCTGCGCGTGACGGGCGCGCGCGACTCCGGCCTGCGCGCCACCGGGCTCGCCGAAATGCAGGTCTGGTGCGTCGCCGCGCCCGCTTACCTGAAGGCGCGCGGCGCACCGCGCCGCGTGGAGGAACTCGCTGAACACGAATGGATTGCGTTCTCGCGGCTGGCCAGTCCCTGGACGCTGCGCTTTCGCGTCGGCAGGCGTGCGGTCACGGTGCGCGTGCGAGGTCGCATCAGCACCTCGATGTCGTCGGCTGGCCGCGCACTGGCGCTCGCCGGCGCCGGCATCTTCGGCGCACCCGACTTCACGCTGCGCGCGGATGTCGAGGCCGGGCGGCTCGTCCGACTGTTTCCGGACGCACGACTGCCGCCGATCGCACTCTATGCGGCCTGGCCCGGCCGCATGGAGCCGCCGGCAAAGACCCGCGCGCTGATCGAGTTGGCCAAGGCGCGGTTGCGGGGGCGCATGGTCTAAGCGCCGACTGCCAGCGCAGCGCGCGGGCCGGCTCGCCGAATTCACGACGAACTTGTTACTCCCCGCTGCGCAGCCGCTTGGGTAGATTGCTCTCACGGCGCGGTTCCCAAGCGCCCCGAGGAGCGAGTCGATGAGCAGCACCCGTGGCAACACACGTAACACCAAGCCGCAATCAGCGGCGCGCGCAGCTGAGATCGTGCGTGAGTACGGACCCTTCCCCGGCACCGAACAGATCCACGGTGTCACACATGACGGACAGCGCGTCTGGGCCGCGACCGGAGCCAGGCTGATCGCGTTCGATCCGGAGAGTGGCGAAGTCGCACGCACGCTCGATCGCGCCGGCGACGCGGGCACCGCGTTCGACGGCACGTACCTCTACCAGATCGCCGAAGCGCGCATCGACAAGATCGATCCCGCCACGGGTAACGTCGTCGCGTCGATTCCGGCCCCTGGCCACGGCCAGGACTCGGGCCTCACCTGGGCCGAGGGCAGCCTGTGGGTCGGGCAGTACCGCGATCGCAAGATCCACCGGATCGATCCGGCAACGGGCGCCATCCTGCGCACGATCGAGTCGAACCGCTTCGTCACCGGCGTGACGTGGGTCGACGGCGAGCTGTGGCACGGCACGTGGGAAGGCGACGAGAGCGAACTCCGGCACATCGACCCGCAGAGCGGCGCCGTGCTCGAGCGGCTCGAGATGCCGCGCGGCACCGGCGTCAGCGGGCTCGAGTCGGACGGCGCAAGCCTTTTCTATTGCGGCGGCGGAGCGAGCGGAAAAGTCCGCGCCGTGCGCCGCCCGAAACCCTGACCAGGAGAACAAAGATGGTGGATATCGTTCACAGAGTTGGAATCAAGGCGCCTGCCTCGAAGGTCTACTCGGCGCTTTCGACGATCGACGGCCTGGCGGGCTGGTGGACGAAGGCAACGACCGGCGACTCGAAAATCGGCGGAACCATTGCCTTTCGCTTCCACACGCCAGGCGGAGACGAGATCGGAGGGTTCGACATGGACGTGCTCGAACTGTCCCCCGACGAGCGCGTGCGTTGGCGCGTCAAGGGCGGACCTGAGGAGTGGGTCGGCACCGAGGTCGACTTCTCTCTTTCCCGCAATGACGGCTACACCGTCGTGCTGTTCGGGCACCGCAACTGGCGCGAGGAAGTGGAGTTCACCGCCCACTGCAGCACGAAGTGGGCAACCTTCCTCCTCAGCCTCAGGGAACTCGTCGAGAGCGGCCAGGGCAGGCCTGCGCCCGACGACCTCAAGATCGGCGACTGGCATTAGTGAGTGCATTGCCAGCGTGCACGACTGCACCGCGACGATCGAGGAGTTCCGCAGCGCGCTGGAGCGCAATTCCGCCAAGAACCAGGCGCCGAAACCCGGATGACAGGGGCTGAAGCGCCTTCGGAACGCGCTCCGGACGCTGCCTTCACCCCTGTTGTTCGCGCGCATCGCCTGACGCAGCGCGTGTTGCGATGCAATGTCCGTGGCTACAATCGGATGACACTCCGATTGCAGCGAGCGATTGCAGCGAGCATGGACAACAGAGGCGGCCGATCACGGCGCACCCAAGGGAGGCGGACAACCGGGCAAGGGCGGCAAGCCTGCGCCTGCGGTCCCGACAAATTTCATCCGCAACATCATCGCCGCCGACCTGGCGCGCGGCACCTACGAGCCGCGCCAGTGGAGCGGCAAGCCGGGCGTCCACACCCTGCACGCAAGAGCGCCGGCCGACCCGGCCAAGATCCGCACGCGCTTTCCGCCGGAGCCCAACGGCTATCTGCACATCGGCCACGGCAAGAGCATCTGCCTGAACTTCGGGCTGGCGCGCGACTTCGGCGGGCGCTGCCACATGCGCTTCGACGACACCAACCCGGTCAAGGAAGACCAGGAGTTCGTCGACGGCATCCTCGACACGGTGCGCTGGCTCGGCTTCGACTGGGAGCACGGTGCCGAGAGCAATCTGTATCACGCGAGCGATTACTTCGAGGACATGTATCGCTTTGCCGAGCACCTGATCCAGACGGGCTACGCCTACGTCGACGAGCAGACCGCCGACGAAACGCGAGAGACACGCGGCACGCTTACCGAGCGCGGCACCAATTCGCCGTTCCGTGACCGGCCGATCGAGGAGTCGCTGCGGCTGTTCCGCGAGATGCGCGCCGGCCAGCACGCCGGAAGGCAGCATGATCCTGCGCGCCAAGATCGACATGGGCTCGCCCAACATCAACATGCGCGACCCGGCGATCTACCGCATCCGCTTTGCCGAGCACCACATGACCGGCGACGCGTGGAAGGTCTACCCGATGTACGCCTACGCGCACCCGATCGAGGACGCGCTGGAGAACGTCACGCACTCGATCTGCACGCTCGAGTTCGAGGACCAGCGCCCGTTCTACGACTGGGTGCTCGAACGCATCGTGCCGCTGCTGCGCAAGCCGCAGTACGAGGCCGCGAAGGCGAAGCTCGACGAGATCCGCGCGGCCGGCGTCGAAGCCAAGCGCGAGTTCGCGCTGCATTGTCGAAACGTGGCCGCGGAAAGACCCGACAAGCTCGGCGCCAGCCGCTACGAGCGCCGCGCCGAAGCCATGTTCGCGAGCTGGAGCAAGAACCCGGACCTCGCCGCGCAGGACGCCGACGAGTTCTTCAAGCTGCTCGCCGAGCACACCGAGTGCTTCACGCCGCTGCTGCAGCACGCGCTGGATGACTTTGCAACCGGCGGCAGGCCCAACCCCTTCATGCTGCCGCACCAGCACGAGTTCAACCGGCTCAACCTCACCTACGTGGTGATGAGCAAGCGCAAGCTGATCCAGCTCGTGCAGGACGGCCACGTCGACGGCTGGGACGACCCGCGCATGCCCACGCTGGTCGGCCTGCGCCGCCGCGGCTACACGCCGCAGGCGATCCAGGGCTTCATGGACCGCATCGGCGTCAGCAAGAGCACGCAGTGGATCGACTACTCGGTGCTCGAGCAGGCGCTGCGCGACGACCTCGACGCCCGCGCGCCGCGCGCCACCGCGGTGCTCAAGCCGCTGAAGCTCATCCTCGACAACTACCCGGCCGGCCAGACGGAAGACGTGACGCTGCCGGTGCACCCGCAGCACCCGGAGATGGGCACGCGCACGATCCCGTTCGCGCGCGAGCTGTGGATCGAGGCCGACGACTTCATGGAGAACGCGCCGGCCGACTACTTCCGCCTTGCGCTCGGCAAGGACGGCGTGCCGGGACAACCGGTGCGCCTGCGCTACGCCTACGTGATCCGCGCGACGAGGCGTCGAGAAGGACGCCGCCGGCCACATCACCGCTGTGCACGCCGAATACCTGCCGGAAACCAAGAGCGGCTCGCCCGGCCAGAACAGCGTCAAGACCAAGACCGCCATCCACTGGCTGCCGGTGTAAGGCAGCATCCCCGCCGAAGTGCGCGTGTTCGAGCGCCTGTTCACCGACCCCCACCCCGACGCCGGCGAAGGCAACTTCCTCGCGCTGCTTAACCCGAACAGCAAGCAGGTGCTGAAGGCCTACGTCGAACCGTCACTCGCGAACGCGCAGCCGGACGACAAGTTCCAGTTCGAGAGGAACGGGTACTTTGTGGCGGACCTCAAGGATCACGCGTCGCAGACACCCGTGTTCAATTTGGCCGTCTCTCTAAGGGATTCTTGGACACCGACGAAGTAGCCGTGAAGTCAAGGCGCTGGAATAAAGAGCAACTCAAGCTGGCTTTCAACCTGTATTGCCAGCTTCCTTTCGGTAAGTTGCACAGCCGAAACGCCGAGATCGTTGAACTTGCCCAACTCATCGGACGCACGCCATCCGCCGTCGCGATGAAATTAGTCAACTTCGCTAGCCTCGACCCGGCGATTACCGCATCCGGGCGCGTCGGCCTAGGCAACGCGTCCGCGCTGGATCGTGAAGTGTGGGAGGAATTTCACGCCGACTGGGAAAGGCTTGCGTTGGAATGCGCGGCGCTCGATCAACATCTTCGGCCGGAGCCTCGAATCGAAACGACGCCCGACCCGTTTGGCACGTTCGACTTGAACGACTTCACGGGCGAAACGCGGCGAGTGATCACCGAGCAGCGCCTGAAGCAGCAGTTTTTCCGTCGCGCCGTGCTGGCCAGTTATGGCGGAAGGTGCTGCATGTCCGGCCTTTCCGATGCACGCTTGCTAGTAGCCAGTCATATCGTGCCGTGGAGCAAGGACAAAGCAAATCGCCTCAATCCCAGCAACGGGCTGTGTCTTTCCGCGCTGCACGACAAGGCGTTCGACCAAGGGCTGATCACACTTACTGACGACCTCCGAGTCATGGTCTCGGGTCAGCTTCGAGACCTCACTGACGGCTCAGCATTGAAATCGGTCTTGACCGCCCTGCAAGATCAGCCTATCGAAAAGCCTGAGCGCTTTCTGCCACATGCCGACTTTTTGGCACGGCATCGGGCCGAGATCTATGTCGGCTAAGGCCCGTTCGCAGAAGTCTTCCGTTTACTCGGTTTTCGAGTACCTCTATCGCGACGCCTCGAATTACAAGTCATGGGGAAGCGTATTGCTCACAGGAGTGGCCACCCCATTGGAGATACAAGACCTAACACGCTGTCTGGAAGATTCCAGCTTTTTCGTTGCGGAACAGGTCCGCGTGCCTGCCCTGTACGTGGCGCTTTACGCGCTGTCGGGCGGCCAGACCGAAGACGACCATGCCTTCCACGAATTTGTCGCCTTGAGAGCCGCCACGCAGAAGGAGGTAGCGGCGTTTCCCGTTTGGGGAGCCGTCGAAGATCTGCTGCGCGCCTTTCGTTCGGTGGAAGGGGCGTGGCATTTGAGCACGCACTCTCTTGGATAATGAGCCGATGGCCCGAAGACAAACCTACGTCGGCAAGCCCCGCCTGCTGCATCAGGTGATCGAGCCGCGTGCGCTGCTCGAGATGGCCACGCTGCCGTGGAACCTGCCGATGCTGGCCCGCGCGCCGCGCGGCGACGGGCACCCGGTGCTGCTGCTGCCCGGCTTCATGGCGGACGAGGGCACGCTGATCGTGCTCAAGCTCTTTCTGCAGAACCGCGGCTACGAGGTCCAGACGTGGGGCTTCGGGCGCAACGTCGGATTCAGCAGCCGGCACGCCAGCGCGCTCGAGCAGAAGATCCGTTACATGCACTACAAGAGCGGCCGCAAGGTGAGCCTCGTGGGCTGGAGCCTGGGCGGCATGTTCGCAATGTACGGCGCGCACGAGGCGACGGAGTGCGTCCGTTCGGTCATCACCCTCGGCAGTCCGGTGACGTTCGATCGCGGGGGCAGCCAGTCGCCGCCGCTCGTGAAGGCGCTCTATCGCCTGATCTCGCATCCGATGGGGACGACGGCGCATCTGGCGCAATCGCGCGCGAAGTATCTCCTGCGGCCGAAGGCGCTGCCGGTGCCGATCTCCTGCATCTACTCGCTCACGGACGGCGTGGTGCCGCCGCAGGAGGCGACCATCGACGGCAACCCGGCGCTGCACGAGAACATCCGTGTGCCGGGCAGTCACCTCGGGCTGGGGTTCAACCCGCTGGTGCTCTGGATCGTCGCCGACCGCCTGGCGCAGCCCGAGGAGCAGTGGCGGCCGTTCGTGGCGCCCGCGGGGCTGCTCGGGCGGATTTACCGCCTGACGACTTCCTACCGCCGCGCGCCGGCCTAGCCTTGGGCCGGGCCGCTGCATTGGCCCGCGCGCGCTGGCGCGCCAGCGCGAGGTACTCCTGGAAGGAATCGCGCAGGCACTGGGCAAAGACCTCCGGATCCGGCATCTGCTCGCGGCACGAGGTGGGCGAAACGATGATCTCGCCCGTCGTAGCTCGTCACCGCGAACACGAGGCCGAGGCCGTCGTTGATCGGCATGATCGCGGAGAAGTACGTCATGCGCGCACCGGCGAGGTAGAGCGCGTCCGAGGGGCCTGGCACGTTGGTGATCGCGCAGTTGGCGATCGGCGCGCGCCGGCCGGCCCCGAGCAGCGCGCGGCCGAGCAGCTTGCCCGTGATGGCCAGCGTGGCGGCCGGCGCCTGCGTTGCGATGTCGGTGAGCTCGCGCGCGCCGGTCGCGCGCGAGATGAGGCTGGAGGACGCGGTCTGCCCCTTGATGAACGCCAGCCGCTTGCGGGCGTCGGCGATGTCGACGCCGAGCATCACGCGCTCCCACGCCACTTCGGGCCGAGCGCCGGGCACGGCCTCCGGCTCGCGCACATAGAACGGGCGTCAGCGTCGACAGATCCTGCTCCGGCAACTCGTCGTTGCCTTCGAGGTACCTGCGCAGCGCGCCCGCGCACACGGCGAGCACGACGTCGTTGATCTTCGCGCCGGGCACCAGCCGGCGTATCTCGCGGAACTCGCTCAGCAGGAAGCGTCGCGTCTCGAACACCCGGTAGGGCGACACGACGGAGTTGAAGCGCGTCACCGGCGGCCCGTCGTGCTTCTGCAGCAAGTCGGCTGCGAACGAGCGGGCGGCGGGCGCCACGCTCGCGAGCACACTCGAAATCGGACGCACCAGCCGCTTGGGCGAGGTGACCGCGTGCATGAGGCCGCGCGTGACGAGTTCGAGCGAGCTCGGCGACGACTCCGGGAACCACGGCTCGGGCGGCTCCTGCGGCGACGGCTGCGCCGTCGTGTCGTGCAGCAGCGTGATGATCGCGGTGCCGCGCCGCACGTCGATCGCCGCGTGGTGCAGTCTTGGTCAGCAGCGCGAAGCTGTCCTTCGGCAGGTCGAGCAGGCTGTCGAGGCCCTCGATGACGTACAGCTCCCACAGCGGCCGGTTGAGGTCGAGCGGGCGCGCGTGGATGCGCGAGGTCTGAATGCAGAACTGGCGCCAGTCGCCCGGCTTCGGCAGCGCGACGTTGCGCACGTGATACTCGAGGTCGAAGTTCTCGTCCTCGATCCAGTACGGCTCGTCGAGCCCGAACGGCACGGTGCGCAGCTTCTGCCGGAACACCGGCGAGCGGTGCAGCCGGCTCTCCACGAGCGCGAGGATGCTTTTGAACGAGAGCCGGCCGCCGGGCGCGGTCGACGGGTCGTAGATCGTGATGAGGCTGACGTTCGAATTGGAGTGGGCGCTCTCGGAGGCGAGGAAGAGCGCATCGTTCTTGCTGAGTTGACGCATGGGGCGGTTTCCTGCTGCGGCGCGCTTCGCGGGGCTGGGCGACGATGGCGGCGCGCGAACTCCTACTTCTTCTTCAGACCGTCGAGCAGTTTGCGGAAAGACTTCTCCGCGCTCGAAACCGTCTTCTCGGGACCGGTGAGTTTGAAGAAGACGTTGCCGCCCGGTCCCTCGACGATGGCGCCGAGCAGCCGATAGCCGGGCTTGGGCGTCGAAGGTCCCATCATCGAGCCGCCCATGTAGGTGCCCTTGACCTCCACCGCAGTGGCGGGCAACCCGGCGACCGTCTCCTTCTTCACCTTCGCGTCTTTCGCCGCGGAGCGTGCCATCCGCTTTCTGGAACTGGTCGATCCAACGCTTCACGTTGGCATCCACCCCGCCGCCGCTGCTCTCGCCGAAGTAGAAAACGGCCAGTTCGGCCGGCTCCGAGTCTCCCTTGGCAGCGGGAATGCTGTAGGTGGCCGCACGCATGGGCCGCTCGCCCTGCGCCTTCCACTCGGGCGGAGCGGTCCAGGTCAGGCCGCCCGCCTGCTCGGCCCGGGCGATTCCTGCCAGAGCGAGGCTCAACATCAGTAAGGTGATGAGTTGTTTCATGTAGTGAGCGTAACTGAAACAATGACAATGCGATCGCGCGTGACCCCGGCGGATTCGCGCTGGTACGCGACTGATTGATCTCGTACAACAAGCCTGAACGGTGACCGACATGCTTGAAGGTTCATGTCTCTGCGGAGCAGTTCGATGGAAGTTCGACGGCATGCCAGAGGGCGTTCACAGGATGGCCGATGCATTGAGCGCTTATGTCGTTCTGCTCTGCGTCGTCAACCTGGTGTCGGTCGTCATTCAATGCGGCTTGGGGGAATGCCACACCACCGGATACCGGTTGTTGCAGTAGGTTCGTGGCGACGTTGGACGGGGATCGTCCGTAGCAAACGAAGTGCCCGCGGCGTGACGACACTCGCGACGAGTCGCGCTCTAGCCGAGAAACCGCGCGTGATGCGCGATGTGATCGCCGACGAAGGTCGCGATGAAGTAGTAGCCGTGGTCGTAGTCGGCGTGGCGACGTAGCGTCAGCGGTTGACCGGCCTGCAGGCAGGCGCTCTGCAGCGCCTCGATGTGCAGCTGCTCATCAAGGAATTTGTCAGCCGTGCCCTGGTCGACCAGGCATTCGGGCATGCGGGCGCCGCGGGCGATCAGCTCGGTTGCATCCTGTTCGCGCCACAGTGCGCGGTCCTCTCCGAGGTAGCCCGTAAATGCCTTGATGCCCCAGGGTGCTCGCATCGGGGCCGCGATCGGCGCGAAGGCGGAGACGCTGCGATAGTGGCCCGGATGCCGCAAGGCGAGCGTCAGTGCACCGTGGCCGCCCATCGAGTGACCGAACACGCCGAGCCGATCGCTTTGCACCGGGAAATGCTCCGCGATGACGGCGCGAAGCTCCTCGGCCACATAGGTTTCCATCTTCCAGTGACGGTCCCATGGCCGTCGCATGGCATCGAGGTAGAAGCCTGCCGCGGTGCCGAAGTCCCATGACGCGTCTGCGCCTTCGATGCCCGTGTTGCGCGGGCTCGTGTCGGGCGTGACGATGATGAGACCGTGTTCGGCCGCGTATTGCTGCGCGCCCGCCTTGATCGCGAACGTTTCTTCGTTGCAGGTCAGCCCGGCCAGATAGAAGAGCGCCGGCACCGCTGCGCTCTTCGCCTGCGGCGGCAAATAAACGCCGAACTGCATCGGCAGTCCGATCGCCGTCGACTCATGGCGATAGAAGCCCTGCACGCCGCCCCAGCACGCGTGCTCGCTCAGGACCGTGAGGGTCGACATCTCAGTAGACGATGTCAGTAGACGACCACGGAGCGGATCGACTCGCCGCTCTTCATCAGCTCGAACCCGCGATTGATGTCCTCGAGCTTCAGCCGGTGGGTTATGAGCTCGTCGATCTTGATGCGGCCGTCCATGTACCAGTCGACGATCTTCGGGACATCGGTGCGGCCGCGTGCGCCGCCGAAAGCGGTGCCCTTCCAGACGCGGCCGGTCACGAGCTGGAATGGCCGCGTCGCGATTTCCTGCCCCGCCGCCGCCACGCCGATGATGACGCTCTGCCCCCAACCCTTGTGGCAGCACTCCAGCGCCTGCCGCATCGTCGCCGTGTTGCCGATGCATTCGAAGCTGAAGTCGGCGCCGCCGTCGGTCAACTGCACGATGGCGTCGACGACGTTCGTTGTCTTGCTGGCGTCAATGAAGTGCGTCATGCCGAAGCGGCGGCCGATCGCTTCGCGCTGCGGATTGATGTCGATGCCGATGATCTTGTCGGCGCCGACCATCTTCGCGCCCTGCACCACGTTGAGTCCGATGCCGCCGAGCCCGAAGACCACGACATTCGCGCCGGGCTCGACCTTCGCGGTGAACACGACGGCGCCGACACCCGTGGTGACTCCGCAGCCGATGTAGCACGCCATCTCGAACGGCGCGTCCCTGCGGATTTTTGCCAGCGCAATTTCCGGGACGACGATGTAATTGCTGAAGGTCGACGTGCCCATGTAGTGCAGCAGCGGCTTGCCCTTCAGCGAGAAGCGGCTGGTGCCATCGGGCATCAGGCCTTTGCCCTGGCCGCGGCGCGCCCTATGCAATTAGGTTCTTGGGCGGGTTGGAGCGGGCGTGTGCGCGACCGGGGATTCTGGCAGCCACGGGCATGTGGCAACATCGCGGCCGCAGCCTCCTCAGGGCCGACCCTCGAGAGGCGGCAGGATCTGCTCCAGCGAGTTCTTCCACCACCTCGATGATGACAATGTCCGGAGCGGCCTTACGGATCCAGTCATTCATGCTGGCTCCGTCGCCAAGCCGGTTGTAGTGCACCACGGTGGTCTCGCTGAAGTGCGGCTCGACGAATTTCGCCAGCCAGAAGTAGAACAAATCACGAAAGACGAGTAATCGGGGAAGGCTGGCATCCTGGCTGGTCGTGACCCACATATCCTCGACGTTGGGAAGTTGAGTGGTGACGGTCTCGGTGCCGCTGGGGAATTCCGGCATCAGCTCGAGGTCGGGTTCCACCAGGGATCGCAGACCCATGATCCGGGCCAGGTCCCGGTTGGTGCTGGCGCCTGTACGTTCCGTAAAATCTGCCAATGCATGTGGTTCCAGCCTCGGATCGCCGGCGGACAGTGCCTTCATGATCTCGACGTAGGCATGGTACGCGCCGAGGTCGTTCCAGTGGCTGTCGGTCCGATAATAGACGGGGTGCGTTGCGCTGGCCGCGATCGAGCGCGGCCCTCAGGTCCACGACGCGTGTCGTGCCGTGACTTCTGCATCATGGCCACCAGATCGTCGAGCCGTGAGGCGCGCTCGAACACCGGTATCTCCGGCGGCATGTACCGAGGGTAGATCGAGGCCTTGTCGGGCGGAACGACGACCAGCAGCATCCGACCCTCCTTCCTCAGGTCGGCATCCAGGCGATCGAGCTGTGTCTGCAATGCAAGCAGCACTTCCGTCCGCAGCCCGACGGAATGCTGGTAGTCCTGTATGGTCGTCCGCTTGGCCAGGAAGAGCCATCCGTCGCCTCCCACCAGCGTCAAGCCGAACACCCGATCTCCGGCCGCCTTGCGGAAAGCCGCGTACGCACCGATGAAGTCACGGCTCCAGCGAAATTCCTCGTTGCTGGCGCCCTTTGACAGAACGGCGGGCGTGAAGAAGGAGGACAGGAGCAGCAGGCTGATGATCGCAAACATCCTCGAATAGCCCGGAATGATGGTTGCGGATGTGCTCGTGTTCATCGATGAGCTGCCTGTTCCGGAACTAGAACCTGCCATAGATTGCGGGCACGAACGTGGAGCTGGCGATGGCTGCAATCGAGGTCAGCAGCAGGCCGATCATTGCGCCGTCGTACAGCAGCTGCCTCGTCAGCTGCACCGCATGGGAATCTGGCAGGAGCCGGTTCAGGAGTTGGCGGCTCCACGGGCCCACCGGCAGGCTGAAGATCACGCCCGCAGCCAGCGCCAGGATGAACGTTGGCTCGATGATCGGAAGAGGACTTGTAAGTTGGAACGGGAGAGACCGCGCTCCGTGCGTGTCGCCGAGCAGCCTCAGCAGATATTGGAACGCAAAGCCGAGCGTGGGCGAGCGGAAGAACACCCAGCCGAAAAGGATCACCGCCAGCGCATAGGCGTTTCGCAGCGGTGCCGGCAGCGCCGTGACCCTCCGCCCGAGCGGCGTGGATTCTGCGACCAGCGCCGCGGCGTGGAACAGCCCCCACACCAGCATGCTGCGCGTCAGGCCATGCCACAACCCAACCAGTGCGAAGACGATGATTGTGTTCACCGCCTGCCCAATGCCCCGGATGCGCTGCCGCTCGAGGGGATAGAAGACGAAATCGCGGAACCAGCTTGCCAGGGAGATGTGCCAGCGCCGCCAGAACTCTCCGATGCTTCCCGCCAGGTATGGGAAGTTGAAATTCTCCCTGATCGTCAAGCCCATCATGTGGCTCATACCGATGGCCATGTCTGCGTAGCCGGAGAAATCGAAATACAGCTGGGCTGCATAACTGATCAGGATCAGCCAGGCGATCGGCGGAGAAATAGAAGGCGAGGCCAGGGCGAAGACGGGATTGATCGTCTTGGCGAGGGTATCCGCAATCAGCACCTTCTTGGCCAATCCCCTGAAGCAGCGCCGCAAGCCCTCAGCCACACGCGTGGGATCGGTGCGCAGGTCAGCGATCTGGCTTCGTACTTGGCTATAGCGAACGATGGGGCCTACGGGCATCTTCGGAAACAACAGCAGGTAGAACGAGAATTTCAGTAGGTCGGTCTCCGTCGGCGCCAGGCTGCGGCGGGTTTCGATCAGGTAAGCCATCACCTGGAACGTGACGTAGGACAGGCCCAGGGGGTAGGTGGCCGAAAAAAAGAGCTTGTAGACCACAAGCAACCCGACGTTGAGCCCGATTCCCGCCCAGAACACGGCGGTCCCGGCGGGTCCTCCCCGCCAGTGATCGATGCCGCGGCCGAGGAGAAATGCCACCAGCGTCAAGCCGATCAGCAGGGCAACGTGAGGTAGATCCCCCCAGGCGTAGAAAAGCAGGCTGCCCGCAATGCCGACCACCAGCCTCGCTCGTTGGCCGGCCAGAAAGTAAACAAGCATGAAGGCCGGAAGGAAGAGAAAGAGGAAGATCGGCGAATTGAATGGCATCGAAGGCGGGATGAGACTACGTTGGGATCATTTCCCCCCGAAGAATACGCGCTCTTACGCGGGGCAGGGCTCATCGATTGCGCGCGGGATTATACAGCGGCCACACCGTCCCATGCCTGGCCCCGATCGGCCCTGCGCTTGGCCCGCGATGCCGTGCCCGCTCGTCTCAAAACGAGCGGATCTTGGCACCGCCCCAATCCCGTCCCCAAGCCCACATTACGGCACCTTCGCGGGCCGCGATACGGGCGAACTCCTATCAATCGAAGATCCTTGTCGAAGATCCCCGTTGGGGGGTGCTCCTCCAAGGGCGAAGTCCCGCGCCGAAGTGCGGCGCAGGGACTCCCTACTGCGTCGCCACCGTCCCGGTCGTCACCACCTCACCCGCCTGCAGCCCGGACGTGATCTCGGCGTAGGTATCAGTGCTCAACCCCACCTCCACCTGCCGCAGCTCCACCTTTCCATCCTGCACCACGAAGACCATCGTCTGGCCCGACTCTGTCTTATGCAGCGCCTCGATCGGAACCAGGATCGCATTGTCGGCGCGTTGCGCCATCGCTTCCACCGATGCACTCGCCCCAACCGGTAGCGCCAACTCCCTCAGCGGGCTGTCCAGCGAAACCTCCCCCCTTATCGTCGACGATCCGGAACTCGTGGAAAGCTGCCGGTCGATCTCCGTGATCTTCCCCTGGAACACGGAGTCCTTCCTGTCGTCGAACGTGATTTGCACCGCTCCTCCCACCTTCAACAGCGGCCAGTCCGACTCGCTCCAATACACCTCCAGATAGGGCTCGCTCGTGTCCGCCAACACCATCACGCCCGCGGCGCTCAAAGTCTCGTCGCTTGAGCTCGAGGTGCTTGTCTCGCTGCCGCTGTTCAGCAGCACAGCGAACGGGTCCGTCGAGGTCGCCGCGTTCGCCGCGGACGATGTACTGCTCGATTCACCCGACACAACATCGCCGCCCGTGACGCTCACGCTCATCACAGTGCCGCTGAACGGGGCAACGATCTGACTTCCCGTCCAGGTTGGCCCGTGCATCTTTCATCTGCTCCTGCGCCTTCTTGATCTGCAAGAGCGCCGTGTTCGTCGTGTCCTCTGGGATCGTTCCGTTCTTCAGCGCGTCGTACAGCTCCTGGCTGTCCGCCAATGCCTTCTCCGCATCCGTCACCGCCAGGTGCGCCTTCCGGATCTCCAGCTCCGAGGGCACGTTATAGGTGTCCACGTCCAGGTCTTCCTTGATTCCGAACGTCGCCGGCACGTATTCGTCCAGGTACGTCTTCTTCGCCTCGGCCAGCTTGTCCTGCGCGAAATCCAGAAAAGCCGCCGCCTTGTCCGCGGCCGCCTGCGCAGTCGCCTCGCCCGGAGCCTTCTCGATCTCGGTCCGCGCCGCCGTCAACTTCGTCTTCGCCTTCGGTGATCTGGGTTTCCCAGTACATCACCTCGGGGCTGATCAAGTACTCCAGCGTGCCCTTTGCCCGTTGTAGCTGGGTCTGCGCATCCGCCACCTCACGCAGCGCCGACGCCTGCGCGCTGATCGACGTCAATTCCGCGTACGCGCGCTGCGCCTCTTCGTAATCCTGCCTCGCCTGGGTGCTGTCCACCTCCGCCAGCACATCGCCCTGCTGCACCAGGTCTCCAGTCTTCACATTCACCGCCGTCACCCTCATGTCACCGCTGCCGGCGAATCCCAGGTCCTTCTCGGGCGCGGTCAATGTGCCGGAGCCGGTCGCGGAGATCACCAGGTCCCCGCGTCGCACCACCGCAGTCTGCAGCGCCGCTTCCTGGCTGGGCGTCGTTTGCATGCCGCGCAGATACGCCAGCCCGCCAAGAACGAGCACAGTCGCTGCGCTGCCTGCCCCGAGGATCAGCCATCGCCGCACTCGATTCTGCCTTCCCCACGACCCGCGCGCTCTTTCGATTGCCGTCCGAGCCCACAATGAGACCGTCGCCCTGTTCATTCTGCCTGTGTTCCGTGCTTCCACGTCAAATCAAGATCCGCGCGTCTCACCGTAGGGGCGGGGCTTGTCCCCGCCCGTTCACACGGCATTGTCCCTCGCCATTCGGCATTCTGCATCCCCGTATTCATTCCGGTTCTCTCACCCACATTGACGTTCAGCCTCAGGCGAAGATCCGCTCGCCTCGCCGTAGGGGCGGGGCTTGTCCCCGCCCATTCACACGGCATCGCCCTTTGGCGGCAGCAATTCGCAGAGGGGCTCCATCCATTCCGCTTTTTCTCCCCTACATTGGCGCTCAGCACTCGTGGGCTTCACCAGCACTTCCTTCGCCCATGTGGGGGAGACGCGATTTCCTGGTGCCAAAGGCGCCAGGAAATCGCAGAGGGGGCTCACCCCGCCTTCTTCTTGAGATACTCGATCAACGCGTTGAGCACTGGCGCCGGGACCTGCGGGCGTGTGGGCTGCGTCACCCCCGGCGGCTGGCTCTGTCTGCTGCTCTGCCCCTGCGTGCTCTGATTGTTGGTACCCCCTCCGGGGAAATCGCCTCCAGGTGCGAACCCGCCAAACTCCGGGCCCCCCGGTCCGCCTCCGACGAAGAAGTTGTTTCCGCCTGTAGGTCGCGTGCCCTGCCCGTTACTGCTGCCATTTGGGCGCACCGCGGGGCCGGTCGTCCCCCCCTGCCCTGACTGCATCAGAGCGAACACATCTCGTTCGCCGAGTTTCATGGCTGTGATACTCTGTTGCTGCGCTTCCGTCATGCTCGCACGGATCTGCGCGCTCAGCCCGTCGATCTCTGCCTGCGCGGCCGTGTCGCTGGAGACAAGCTGCTTGTACACCTCCCACATCGGCAGCAGCTCACTGGCCTGCTGCGCCGTCACGGCCTCCGCTGTTCCATCCAGCTTCAGCGTTCCCACCGCCAACTCCGTGATCGGCTGCATTGTGAATGCCGCCCGTCGATTGGCGCGCGTCGTGCCGCATGCCGCCGTGGTCAACCCCAGTACCATCAAGATCAAGGCCATTCGCTTCATTCGGATCTCAGTCTCCTTCATGCTGGCTCTCGTCACTCATACCGCAGTGCCTCGATCGGGTCGAGCTGCGCTGCCTGGCTCGCTGGGTAATATCCAAAGAAGGCTCCCACCAGCCCCGCCGATCCAAACGCCAGCAGGATCGATGCGGGCTGGATCACCGTCCGCATGTCGCTCACCGCGCCAAACGTATACCCGCCGGCAACTCCCACAAGCGTGCCGATCATCCCGCCGATCACGCTTAGCAGCAGCGCCTCCGCCAGGAATTGCAGCCGGATGTCCGCCGGTGTGGCCCCCACGGCCTGCCGCAGTCCGATCTCCCGCGTCCGCTCCGTCACGCTCACCAGCATGATGTTCATGATGCCGATGCCGCCCACGATCAGCGATACCCCGGCCACCCACCCCAGCAGCGACCGGAACGCGGCTGTCGTCGATTCGCGCGTGCTGATGATGTCCTGTTGCGTCGTGATCGTGAAGTCCTCGCTCTCCAGGGTCACGTCATGCCGCTTCACCAGCAGCAGCTCGATCTGTTGGATGATCGTCTTCTGGTCCGCTTTCGGGTCGACTTCCACATAGATCATGCGGATTCGGTCGCCCAGGAAGCGCGCAAATGGGTTGAACGTGAACTTCTGGAACACCAGTTTGATCGGCATGTAGACCCGCGAATCGAAGTCCGTGTTCCCCACCAGCCCGCGCTCCTTGAATACGCCGATCACCGCCAGCTTGGTTGTGCCCACGGTGACATACTGCCCCACGGCGCTCTCGGTTCCGAAAAGCGACTCCGCCGCGGCGGATCCCAGCACGACCACCTTGGCCTTGCGCTCGATCTCTTCGTCCGTGAAGTACCGCCCACTGGCGATCTCCATATCGCGCACGGAAGGGAACTCGCTGGTCGTGCCCAGGATTTCAACCTCCTCGAGCGTCACATCTCCGGCTTTGATCGTCTCGCTCGACTGTTGCTCCACCACCACTGACTTCACGCCCTGCACGCCCTGCTGGATCGCAGCCGCGTCGTCATACACCAGGCCCCCTTGCTGCGCCTGGCCCGGCCCGCCCCGCGTGAACGCCGCTTGCACGAACACCAGGTTGCTTCCCAGGCTGGTGATCTGCTCCTGGATCGTGGCCTCCGTTCCGGCACTGATGGCGATCATGATGATCACCGCCGCCACGCCGATGATGATGCCCAGCATGGTCAGGAACGACCGCACCTTGTTCTTGAGGATCGCCTCCCACGCGATGCGCATCGCCTCCGAGGGTCTCATCGCCGCGCCCCTTCTCCGGCCGTCGCGGATGGCTTCCCGTTGTGCACCACATCCGCCACCAGCCCGTCCATCAAGTGGATCGTGCGCTGGGTGTGCGCCGCGATCGCCGGGTCGTGCGTCACCACCACGATCGTCCGGCCGCGGTCGTGCATCTCGTGCAGTATGCCCATGATCTCCGCTCCGGAGTGACTGTCCAGGTTGCCGGTCGGCTCATCCGCGATCACCACCACCGGGTCGTTGATCAGCGCCCGCGCGATCGCCACACGCTGCTGCTGCCCGCCTGAGAGTTCATGCGGCTGGTGCTCTACCCGCTCCCCCAGGCCCACCATCTCCAACATGCGCCGCGCCCGCGCATCCGATTCCTCCGACATGCTGTGGTGGTCGTGGTCATATAGAAGCGGCAGCGTCACATTACGCAGCGCGCTCGTCCGCGCCAGTAGGTTGTACGACTGAAAGATGAAGCCCAGCTTCCGGTTGCGCACGCCCGCCAACTGCACCTTGTCCAGGTGGCTCACGTCCTCTCCGTCCAGTAGGTATTCCCCGCTCGTCGGTTGGGACAGGCAGCCCAGGATGTGCAGCAGTGTGCTCTTCCCCGACCCGGATGGCCCCATGATCGCCACAAACTCGCCCGGATCGATGCGCACGCTCACGCCGCCCAGCGCCGTCACGCGCACGTCCCCCATGCCGTATACCTTGGTGATGGCGCGCGTCTCGATGATTGCCCGTCCGGCGACCGTCGCCGACGCAGTCGAGGATCCTGCCGTCCCCTGCAGGGCGCCTCCGGGGGCGCGGTGCCCGGCGGTCATTGCGTCTCCGTGATGCCCGTCGTCACCACCTCGCCCGCTGAAAGCCCGGATTTCACCTCCACGTACAGCAGGTCCTGGATTCCGATCTCCACCACGCGCAATTTGGGCTCGCCGTTCTCCAGCACGAACACGGCATATGTCCCGCTGTCCGTCTTGTGCAGCGCCTCCAGCGGCACCAGCACCGCGTTCTCCGCCCGCGCGCCGATCACTTCGACGGCCGCTGTCGTCCCCAGCGGCAGGCTCAGGCTCTTGGCGTTGTCGCCCGTCACCTCCACATACGCCCGCACCACCGACGAATTGCTCTGCGTGTACAGCCCCGGGTCAACCTGGCTCACCTTGCCCTTGAAGGTCTGCCCCTCCAGGATGTCAAAGGTGACGTCCACCTCGGCGTCGGTCTTGACGTTGGCCCAATCCAATTCGTCCAGATAGCACTCCAGGTATGGCACGCTCAGGTCCGCCACGGTGATCATCGAAGTGCCGCTCTTGGCCGTATCCCCGACCGTCGTGTCCACTGACATCACTGTGCCGTCGATGGTGGCGATGATCATCGTGCCATCCAGCGCCGATTGCGCCGTCTGCACGTCGGTCTTCGCCTGCTCAAGGGCGGTCAGGCTGCTCCCAGTCGCGTCCGTCGGCACTGCTCCGCCGGTCAACGCCGCGTAGTGGTAGTTGGCTTCCGCCACCGCTGCCTCGCCCTCTGCCACGTCCGCCCGCGCCGTCAGGATCTCTGCCTCGCTCGGCTCCTCCACGTATTTCTTGACTTTTCCGGTGTATTTGTCCACGTAGGCCGTCACCGTGAAGTTGTTCTTGGTGTAGGTGTTCTCGTAGCTGTACTGCGCGCCGCCAAGATTCTTCTGGGCAGCCTCCAACGATTGCTGCGCGGCCGTCACAGCCGCCTGCGCCTCGTTGTCTTTCGAGTTCGCCGTGGCCTTCGCTTGTGCATCGCTCAGCAGCTGTTGCCGCTTTACTATCTCGTTCTCCCAGTAATAGACATTCGGACTGATGAGGTACGCCAGGTGTCCCTTGGCTTTGTCCAGCGTCGCTTGTGCGCTGGCGATGTCTCCCAGCACGGTCGCGATGGCGGAATCCGAGGTGAGCTCCTGCAGTGCGCGCTTGGCCTGCGCCAACTGTGTCTTTGCGTCCTCGTCGTCCACTCTCGCCAGCACATCTCCCGTCTTCACCTGGTCACCCACCTTGACCAGTACCTGCGTCACTGTGCCGGTCGTCTGAAAGGCGAGGTTCACCTCCTGCCGCGCCACCAGTGTCCCCGAGCCGGTCGCCGAAATCACCAGCTCTCCTGTTCGGGCCACCGCCGTCTGCATCTGAGGCTCGGTACTCGTATGCGCTGGCAGGTAGACGCGCGTGTAGTACACGGCCCCCGCGATCGCCACCAGGATCACCCCGCCTCCGATGAACATGAGCCTGCGGGGGACCTTCCGGGCAAACCCAAGGTTTGCGATCAACTTTCGAAGGAACGCCATGACCCCGGCGGTCTTTCCCCCGGGCGCTGCCGTACTTGTTTGCTTCATGCGGAGCCCTTTCGCTCGCCTGCCGACTGATCGAGCACGCCTAACCGTGGAGAGTATAGGAATGGGGCATCAAGGTCCCGTAGTCCACTTGTGTAGAAGTTGTGTAGGCGCTTGAATGCGCCCGGGTACCCGGCGCACTCCGGGTCCCAGGCACAGTTCCTCCCCGCGCAGGTCCTAGCCAGGCTGGGTCTTGCTTCGCAGCAATTCGATCACCATCCGGAACACGCCGCTCGCGGCCTGGTTTGTGGTTCTCGTGTTTGCGCGCGTGGTCTGTGATCCGCCGCCCGGCATCCCACCTCCCGGCAGGCCCCCGCCGTCCATGGGCATTCCGCCCGCCGCCTCCACGCCCATTTCACCTGCCAGCGCCGGGTCCATTGCAGCCGCCGTGACCTGCATATCGCCGCTGGCTGCCGGTGCGTTTGGCGCCGACCGCGATGATGCCTGCGCTTCGATCTCGCTGGCCGAGACGTCCATGGCTTCGATCGCCACCAGCTGATCGGGTGTCATGGCCGCCTCGATCGCCTCCACGGTGGCCGCCAGCTCTTCCGGCGCAGACGTGCTGCTCGCCTTGAGGTCCGCAAACAGCTCCCACAACGGCAGCAACTGAGCCGCCGCGGCCGCATCCACCGCCAACTCGCTGCCCTCCAGCCCCACAATGCCCAACGCAAGCAGCGACGCGCGGCTTGCAGCCTGGTCTGTCGTGTTCGTAACGGTCCCAATCGCGCTGCAGGCGCTCAGTAACAGCGCCATTACCAGCGGGATAAGCATCCATTTTCGCTTGAACGGCTTCTGTGTTGGCATGTTTGTCTCCTTGAATGTGCCCTGGTCATCGTCTACGTGCCAGTCTATGCCGCCCGCGAGTACGGCGCGTCAGTGATCTGTCACGAAAGTGTGTAGGCGCACGCCTCACCCCGCCGCTCCGCGAGCCCGAATCGACCCGCACGCCGAAGCGCAGAACCTCGTATAATGCCATCTGGTCAATCAAAGGAGGAATCATGGCACGCAAAGTAGCAGGTCGTGGTGGAGGCAAGCGCAAGGGAGTCACCGCAGCCCAGAGCCGTAAACGTGCAGCCCGGGCGCAAGGCCGCGATGACCGCAGCGACTACAAGAACGTGAGGCGCGCGGAGAAGGTCGCGGAAGCGGAAAAGAAGGACGGCTGCCTGCCGAAGCTGTTCATGCTGGCTCTGCCGTTCCTGGCCGTCGGCGCGTACTTCATCGCTCGCGGCTAGTCCTCTCCGCCCTCCATATCCCAGCGCGCGGCCGCCCGTCGCGCGCTGACCTCGCGGCCCTAGCGCCGTCGTCGCCGCGAGCCGGAGCGTCACGAAAAAGACACGCCCTCCAATCGGAGGGCGTGTCTTCGTTGCACACGTAGGGGCGGGGCTTGTCCCCGCCCATGGCACCTCGCCGGCCCAGACGCCGCCCGACGCACGTCGTGGCGCTCCACAGGAGCGGCCCTACCCGGCTACCTTCTTCGCTTTCTCGGCCGCCGCGCTGAACGTCAGCCCGTCCTTGCCTCGTTCCACCCGTATCGTCTGCCCCTCGTGAAACTCCCCGGACAGCAACTTCAGGGCCAGGGGGTCCTGCAGCTCCCGCTGGATGGCCCGCTTGAGCGGCCGGGCGCCAAAGTCCGGGTCATAGCCCACGTCGGCCAGGTACCCCCGGGCCTCCGCGGTCACCGTCAGGCCGTAGCCCTTGTCTTGTAGCAGCTTTTCAACCCGCCGCAGTTGGATCTCCACGATCGCGCCCAGGTGCTCCTTGCTCAGGCTGTGGAACACCACGATCTCGTCGATGCGGTTCAGGAACTCGGGGCGGAAGTGACCCTGCAGGGCGCGCGTGATCTCATCCCGCGTCGGCTTCGTGCCCGCCCTCCCACAACTGGTTGCCCAGGTTGGAGGTCATGATCACGACCGTGTTGCGGAAGTCCACCGTGCGGCCCTGGCCGTCGGTCAGGCGCCCGTCATCCAGCAACTGCAGCAGCACGTTGAAGACCTCCGTGTGGGCCTTCTCGATCTCATCGAACAGCACCACGCTGTACGGACGACGCCGCACCGCCTCGGTGAGTTGGCCGCCTTCCTCGTATCCGATGTAGCCGGGAGGCGCCCCCAGCAGCCGGCTGACCGTGTGCTTCTCCTGGTACTCGCTCATGTCGATGCGGATCATGGCCCGCTCGTCGTCGAACATGAACTCAGCCAGCGCGCGCGCCAACTCCGTCTTGCCGACGCCCGTCGGTCCGAGGAAGATGAATGAGCCGATCGGCCGGTTCGGGTCCTGCAATCCCGCACGCGCCCGCCGCACCGCATTCGATACGACCCGCACCGCCTCTTCCTGCCCGACGACCCTCAGGCGCAGGTTGTCCTCCATGTGGATCAGTTTCTGCGTCTCGCCCTCCAGCAGCTTGGACACGGGGATGCCGGTCCAGCGCGCCACGATGCTGGCGATCTCCTCCGCGTCCACTTCCTCTTTCAGCAGCGGCTGCTCGGCCTGCATCTTCTTGATACGGCTCTCCGCCGTCTTGATCTGCTCCTCCAGTTGGCGTTGATCGGTGTAGCGCAGCCGCGCCGCCTTCTCCAGGTCCGTGGCGTGCTCGGCCCGTTCGATCTCCAGCCGCGTCTGCTCCAGCTTTTCCTTCAGCCCGCGCAGCTCCCCGATGGCCTGCTTCTCCGCCTGCCAGCGCGCCGTGATGGCCTTGGAACGCTCCTGAAGTTCCGCCAGTTCCTTCTCCAGCGTCCCCAGCCGCTCCTTCGAGGCCTTGTCCTTTTCCTTCTTCAGGGCCTGGCGCTCGATCTCCAGTTGCATGATCGCCCGGTCCACCTCGTCCAGAGCCTGTGGCTTGGAATCGATCTCGGTCCGCAGCCGGGCCGCCGACTCATCGATCAGGTCGATGGCTTTGTCCGGCAGTTGTCGGTCACTGATGTAGCGGTGACTGAGCGTCGCCGCCGCGATCACGGCCGCGTCGGTGATGCGCACGCCGTGGTGCACCTCGTAGCGCTCCTTCAGCCCGCGCAGGATCGAGATGGTGTCCTCCACGCTCGGCTCCTGGATCGTCACCGGCTGGAAGCGGCGCTCCAGCGCCGGGTCCTTCTCGATGTGCTTGCGATATTCGTCGATGGTGGTGGCGCCGATCATGTGCAGCTCGCCGCGCGCCAGCATGGGCTTGAGCATATTGCCCGCGTCCATGGCGCCCTCCGCCGCACCCGCGCCGACGACCGTGTGCATCTCGTCGATGAACAGCACGATGTCGTCGGATTCGGTGACTTCCTTCAACACGGCCTTGAGCCGCTCCTCGAATTCGCCGCGGAACTTGGCGCCCGCCACCAGCGCGCCCATGTCGAGCTGCACCAGCCGCTTCTTCTTCAGCCCCTCCGGCACGTCGCCGTTGACGATGCGTTGCGCCAACCCCTCGGCGATGGCTGTCTTGCCCACGCCCGGCTCGCCGATTAGCGCCGGGTTGTTCTTGGTCCGCCGCGAGAGGATCTGGATCACATGCCGGATCTCTTCGTCGCGTCCAATGACCGGATCGAGCTTGCCCTT
>CAVRUR010000004.1:0-81174 GCA_963724365.1 uncultured beta proteobacterium
CTACTGCTTCGCCTTGTAGGCCTCGAGCATCAGATTGCGCTCCGGCATGTCCTGCAGAATGAGGCGCCCCACCGAGGTGTCGGCCTGCAGGCGTCCCGGCGACTGCGGTGGCGGCAGCGAGAGGACGCGCGTCAGATGGGTTACGCGTTCACTGAAGATCGGCGCCGGCGCCGGCCCGGGCGGCCGATCCCAGACGTAGGTGATCGACACCAGCATTGCATTGGCGTCGAAGTCGTACAGCGTCGCCTTGATGCGCGGGTCGTCGCAGGCGCTGCCGCGCAGGTCGATGCGCAGGTTGCCTGTATTCGGCTCCTTGCCTTCAATGGCGGGCTCCTTGAAGCGCGCGTCAGACATCGCCCGCACCTGATTGACGCCGACGACGCCGAGCTTGTCGAGGAGCCTGTTGCGGCAAACCTCCGGCGACGGCCGCGCCAGCGTTGACCGCGGCGGCGCAGGCGCAGGCGCAACGGCGGCTACTTGCGGCACGGCACTTGAAGCTGGTGGAGATGAGTTTGCAGCCCCGGTACGCGCATTGCCCGGCGCGCTCGTCGCATTCGCCGCGGCGTTGGCCGCTGGCGCACCGACCCGCACTAGTGGGCAGCCGACGTTCACTGCCACTATGCGATCCGGGCCTACGATTTCGAAGAACATCGGGTTCGCGCGGCTGTCGCCGGGTATGGCCACGATGACTCCCTTTTCGGCTGCGGTAGGCGACGGGTCCACCTACCATGCCGGCGGCCCCACCGCTCGAGAATGTTGTAGGCGTAAAGGTAATGCCGCGCCCGAATGACATGTCGCAGGTCAGCTGTCCGGATTCGATACTCTTCATGAATCCCATCATCTCGCCGAACCCAGGGGTAGCGCCCCTGCCCGTGAGGCCAAACTCAAGGACCCCGCTCTGCTGGCCACCACCCTCCAGGCGCCAGTTGCCCAGCAGCACATTGCGTTCGACCGGCAGCGGCGGCAGACGCAACAGTTCTTTCCCCAGCGCCCTGTAGTCGGTCTGGCCGGCGGCAGCCGCGCTGCTGCCGCCCGATGGTGAGGACGGCTTCGAGCCATACATGTTCTCGGAGTTCTGATTGGTTCTGGCTGCTTCCTCGTTCCTCCTTATCTCGTCCTGGCGCCGCAGAGATTCGTTGTTGTATATGTTGCTCCGGGGATCGGAGGCGTCGTATTGAGCGAATGCGGCAGTTGACACTGCAGCAAGCACGATCGCGCTCAGAACGGTGCGCATTTCAGCCTCCTGTTTGTCGGTTCGGCGCGCGAACCAACTGTCGTCATCTGGCATTCAACTGATTCGGGCTCTCACTCAGCACGGTTGTTTCGGCCGGCACGACCCAGCGCAGCAAGGCTCTATCTGTTCTCTTCACGCGTGGTTCCTCCTGCAGGGTTGACCCGGGCAGTTCGATCAACGCACGAAGACCGGCTTGTCGTCGGCCCCATAGCGAATGCCGCCGGCCTCACAGCCCTGCACACGCGCCGCGATGGCTGAGCGCGCGGTCGGCGTGCCGGTTCCACGCTTCTGCAGTTCGGTCAGCGTGCACGTCGCGTCGGCCGACGTGCCTTGGCACCAGGTGACGTGCAACAGGCTCCCATCGCGGCACCGGAACGCTGCCCCGTCGACTACGGCGCCGGCGCTGCCCGCGGCGGCGACTTTCGCGGGCGGGGCCACGCCTGGCGCTGCCGCGGCGGGCGACGCGTTCGACGAGGAAGCGCTCGCGGCTCGCGTACCGGACGCGGACGCTTGGCAGCCTGCGTACTCGCACCGACGCGGACGAAGTTGCAGGGGTCGGCGCCGATGCGGGTCGACGTCAGCTCCTGCACGCGATCGGCGCCAAGGATCTTGAACACGAAGAGCTTCCCCGCCTTGGGGATCACGCCGATGATGCCTTCGTTGCCCCGGTAGTCGACGTCGGTCAGCTTTGTCTCACCGAAACCGACATCGATGCCATAGAGCGCCTTCGGCCTGAAATCCCAGATGCCGTCGCCGAACACCATCTCGCACGCCGGCTGCGAAATCGCCGCGTTGATCTCCGCGAAGGCATTGGCCGGTTTCTTCTTGGTTCGGTCGAGCCGCCACTGACCGAGCAAAGAGTTCTTCTGCGGCGGTATGGGCGGTGTCTTCAGGAACAGAGCGCGGTCGCGCTCGACCTCGCCGCTGAGCCTCTCCTGCAGCTTGTGCTGGTTGGCCATGAACTGCCGATAATTCTCGGCATCTTGCGCAGACTGCCGTTCACTGCGCGCCCGATCCTCCTTGTCCTTCTCCTCTTGCTTCTCCCGCTCCTGCCGCTGGTGTTCGTAATACATGGGACTGCGCGGGTCCCAATTCGGATACTGCGCCAGTGCGGCAGTGCAGGCTGCAGCAAGTGCGATCGTAAGCACCACTGACACGCCGGGGTGAATTCCTCTGGTCATTCCTCGTTCTCCAGTTTTCGTAAACGTACTGGCGACTCAGCACGCCCACGCCGGCTCGTTGTCGATCGACAGGGTGAGTCGCGTCCCGTCGCATCTTGGTGTTCGTGCCCGCAGCGAACTCGACCCGCATGAACAGCGCCCGCTTACCGGGCAACGTCAGGCGATAGACCCGCCAGCCGCCGGCGCCGCCGCCGTCCGGCAGTCGCCGCCGATCTGTTCGATCAGCGTTGCCGGCGAAAACTGCGCCTTGAGCGTGCGAGCGAGACCCAACTTGTCGAGCGACTTCGACAGAACAATCTCTGCATCGAACATCATCTGGCGCGCGCCGACCACCAGCGCAGTGGCCCGTCCATGACCGTCGAGCGTGAAGTCGCCTTCCTGGGCAAAGGCGCTGGGCGCTTCCTTCAACGTCGTGTCGCGCCACTTCACTCCCTTGATCGGCGCCAGTGCGTTCCAGTTGTTGGCTGAGTAGCTCGCCGCCGCGGGTGGCGCCAGTGCGGCGGCGAAATCGCCGAGCGTCGCAGCGCATGCGGGTAGCTGCGCGCCGGCAATCAACAAACCGAGGATCCACGCGCGCATCGACGTTTTCGCGACCGGAGGTCATGCCGGAGTCAGCAGATCCAGCCCTTGTTGCGCTGGGGCTCCATCTCGATCGTCGAAGTGGCGCCCCCGCGGTCTGCCGCGGCGTACTGGATGTGCAGGTAGAGCGGCTTGCGGCCCGCAAGCGTCGCACGATAGATGCGTGAGCCGCTGAGGCGCTCGTCCGGACAGGCGCCGCGCACCTGCTCGAGCTTCGTGTCCTTCGGAAACTGTGCGGCGAGCATCACGGGCACTTCGGCGAGCTCGATGTTCTTCGGCCAACCGACCGTGGCCGAGTCCAGCGCTTTCTGACCGCCGACGAGACTGATCTCGCCCGAGCCGACGCCGTCGATCGGCACCTTGCCGTTCCAGTAGTACTTGTTGCCGCCCTTGGCGGGCGCCTTGCCTTGCCACTTGGCGCCGGCCAGCTTGGTGAACGCCGTCCAGTCGTTGGTCGCCTGCGGTGCACCCGCCGGAGCGGCCAGCGCAGCCGCGATATCTCCAAGCGTTGCGGCAAACGCGGGCAAGCTCCCGCACAGACACATCGTCGCGGCGGATCGGCAGCCTCGTCAATCGTCATGCTGTTAGGCCTCATTTCAGGAAACTCGTGACCACCCACATTCTTCTCAGTCACTTTCCTTTCTGATGAGCGTCGAGCCGACGGGTGTCCAGACGATGGTGATGTGTCGATCTCCGCAATGTGCGCTACTTTGGTTGCGACCGGAACTGCTTCTTCCACAGCTTCTCGAGCTCGGCCGCGACGGCCGGCGGTGGGTTGCCGATCAAGGTCGACTTGCCCTTCTGATTGACCTTGCCGTACACAACATTCTGCATGCCCGACCACAGCAGGACGACGTTGTTGTCGTAGCAGTCGTGGTTCTTGCAGGTGTACAGCATCACGTAGTCGTCGTCAGCCACCTTCACTGCCTGACCCTCCGAACTCGGGCCGTCGAGCTTGGCGAGCCACGACTCCTTGGACGAGCGGGCCGAGCGCCTTGTAGTACGTCTCCTTTGCCTTCGCGTTGTAAAGAAGCCCCGACGCGCTCAGTTCAGTCAGCGCGTAGCCCTTGAACTTGTTCGCGAATTCGGCCTGCTGCGCTGCGTCGCCGGCTGCGCTGCCGTCGCCCCCGGCACGACGTTGCGGTTCGGGTCGCAGTGCCGGGAGCGCTTGCCCTTGAATGCTGCCGGCAGCGCGGCCATCACCTTCGGTCCGCCCTCGACCGCGGCGAACAGACCCGAAGCATTGCGGTAGTACACGAACACCAGCGCTTCACCGCCCGCGACCTCGCTCGTAAATGCGGTTTCGAATTCCGGTGGAGGTGTAGCGCCGAAGTACTTGGGCGCGGGCTTCACGTTGCGTCCGGTCAGCACCGCCTTGCCGCCGTCCTGCACGACCAGCGAATCGCCAAGGTGTCTTGAGCTGAGGCAGCAGGTAGTTCGAACAGTCCGGTGCCAGCACGCCGAGCCAGGGCTGCATCCGCTGTATCTCGCTCTTGCTCTGTGCCCAGGCCGGCGAGCTGGTAACGGCGACGATGAGCACTGCGCATTGAATCAAACGGTTCATGAAATCTCCTGTTCGTTACTAGCGCGTCTTCCCGGCGCACTTCCCGAATATCTCCATCGCGCCCTTCATGTAGGCGTCCTTGTCCTTTTCGCTCATCTTTTCTCCGATTGCGTGCGCTTCGGCCTTCTTGCCCTGCATCCCCAGAACCATGGCCTGTCGGGCCACCGGCGAAAGGGCGGTCCGGGCTTCCCGGGCGCCGCACTTGCAGAAGTCATCGCCCTTGACGCCCATTTCCCGCCGCATCATCTTGTTGGCGCCGCGCTCGCCTTCGGCGAGACAGGCATTCACGAACTCGGAGTCGCTGGGTCCGCTGTCACAGCCCGCCCCCAGCGCAATGACGATGACGACTGCGATTCGGCGGCACGAAAGCTGCTGGCTGACGGAGGGCATGGCGTTTCTCCTCAAAGTTTCGGTGCGGCCACGCGACTGGCGGACTCGCGCGTCGCCTGCGTGGCGAAGCGTGCGGCGGCTTGCCGCATGTCTTCGAACTGCGAGTCGTCGACCAGCGACACGCTCATCCAGCGCACCGTGTCGCTGTTCGACGGACCACGGTTGCGCTCGTAGCGCACGAAGACCGTCGTTCCACAGCCGGCCGTCTTGTAGCCGTTGAAGAGCACGTTCTGCCCGCGCGCCGGTGGATCGGTCGGCGGGAACTTGGCACAGCGCGCGTTCACGTTGTTGTCGACGATCTGCACCCCGGCCGCATTGAAGGTCCACAGCATCACGCCTTCGCTAGCGAAGCTCGGCGGGCCGTACTTCTTGACGAGCGCCTGCTTCAGCGTCTCGAACAGCGGGTACTGGTTGGCGGGAAAGCCGGTGAAGCGCTCGACGAAGATGGCGCGATGGGCGTTGGGCGGCGGCGGGAAGTGCACGCCGATCGCGTCACCCGAGCCGTCGGAGCCGCGCTGGTTGCCGCGCGCGATCACCCACGAGAGGTAGTCGGTCGCCGCGACGTTGTTGACGATGCCGCGCGTTTCATCAATGCGCATCCCCGGCGAGTGGGCCTGCAGTGCGCGCTTGACTTCGTCCTGCGACATGCCCAGCCGGATGCCGACGATGTCGACATTGATGGCGGACGCCACGGCGGCCGAAGGAGCGGCGATCGCGGCTGACGGAGCGGAGGCAGCAGCCATCGGTGCCGGGGAGGCGGCGACGTCGAGGGGTGCACCCTGCGCCGCAGGCGCCGGTGCGCCCCCGGGGGCCGGACGGCGAGTCCGGCACCGTCGACGTCGGATTCGAGATCGCCGTGGCGGCCTCGTTCCTGGCCTGCTCGCGCGCCGGCTGCTGCCCGGCGCCGCGCAGTATCGTCGCGGCGGCGCCGGCGAGGCCGGCAATCACCTTGTTCGCATCGAGCTGGGTGTTGCCACCCGGTGCGGCAGTGCCTCCGGGCGCTCCGGCGGCTCCCCCGACCATCGGCGCGCTCGGCGCGATGGCCAGGTCCTCGCTCGCGACCACGATCGTCAGCTTGGCCGCACTGAACCCGAAGTAGCTCGGTCCGGCTCGGTGATTCATCTTGCGCACGTTGAAGCCGACGAAGCGCAGGCCGGACGGCACGCTCAGCTGCCGCACCAGGTTCGACACATCGATCACCTGTGTGAAGGCCGGGTTGTCGGGACAGTTGGCCGTGATCTGCGCAAGCCGCCCGCCGGACAGCGCGTCACCTGGGTCGGGCCTGCCGTTACCGGCGTAACCAAAGACCTCGAACACGACCGGCTCCGCGCCCGAGCACTGGCTGGCACGCGCCTTGAACTGCAGCGTGGCCGAGCGGATGCGCTGCGGCGGATTCTCCGGCAACTGGAACTCGACCACACCGGTGTTGATCGAGCCGACCCCGGCCTTTGCGCCCGAACTGCGCTGCCAGAAACCGACCATCATGTGGTTGCCCATCTGTGCGGCCGGCGTCGTCGGGCCACCGGTCAGCGTGCTCCAGTGCACCGACAGCATCGGATCGACGCCGATCTGGCGGTCGGCAGCCATCGACATCGCCGTCCAGGCCAACGCCGAGGCACAAACGATCTTCTTCAGATTTGCTTGCATGGGCTGCTCCAGTGAGATCACGTGAGACGCTCGCCGCGACCCGGCGTGAATCGCAACGTAGCGAGCCTGGCGTTACCGGCCCGTTACCGCTGCCGGCTTTCTGCGGTCAGAAGTGCCCGGTTGACCGGGTTGCGGTGCAGGTAGCTGTCGCGGAACTCGGAAGGAACATGGGGCAGGGCCGATGACCTGATCCATTGGACGCCGCGTGCCAGCGCCTCACTGGCACCCGCCGTGTCGCCTGCCGCGCTGAAACCCCGGTAGATGCTCAGCATCACCTCGGGCACCGGCATGCCGACCGCCCAGAGCTGCTGCGACATCGTCAGGGCTTGTGACGCGAAACTGCCGGCCGATCCGACGTCTCCGGATTGCGCGGCACGCTCCGCAGCCAGCGCCAGGGCGTGCAGCGCGATGCCTCCGTGGCCGCACTGCCGCGCTCGTTCTTCGACGTGACGACAGAGCGCAAGCGCGCTTTCGGGCTCGACCTCGCGCGCACGCTCGAGCAAACCGAGCATCAGCCAGCGTGCTGGACAGGATGGATCGTTGATCGCCTCAAGTGCCGCGCCCGGAGCCGCCGATGCCTCGCGCCCGGCCGCGCGGGCAAGGCGCGACTTCGTTATCCATCGCGAAATCTCGGATTCCGGCGGCAGCGGCGGCAAGGCCGGCTCCAGCATCTCCCGCGCCCGACCGGGTTGTCCCAGATCGACATAGAGCAGGGCCAACTGGTCCGTGCAGTTCGCGAGCCAGTAGTCGCTGCCGCCGTGCTTCAGAACGGCACAGGCCTCCTGGACCAGGGACAGCGCGTCGCCGAAGCGGCCTGTTCGTCTCAGCAGATCGCTCCTTCGCCCGGCGTCACGCGGATTGCGTTCGACCAGCGCATCGCCCAGCTTTCCGGAAAAGTGCACGGCTTCGTCAGATGTTGTGACCGCCAGATCAAGACGACCGATCCACGCGGAGGTCAACGCGACATTACGCAACGCGACATAGACAACCCACCAGTTCTGGTGCTGTCGCGCCAGCGCCTCAGCACGGCGATAGGCCGCGGTCGCGCTTTCGAGCTGGTCCGCGAGATCCAGCACGTAGGCGTTGTCGCACATCCACACATGGACGTTCCACTCGTGCGGATTCGCGTCGACCCACTCCGACTGCGTGCGGAACAACGCCAGCGCCTCTTCATACCTGCCGCGATGGGCCAGCGTGATCGCAAGCTTCCGTGTCGCGTTGAATTCCATCCAACGGTCGCCCGCTTCCTGTCCGCGCCGTCGCATCTCGACCGCGGCAGTCGACGCAGCGGCATCATCCTGGCGACCCATGTTGAGCGTGTCGATCAGGCGATCAAGCGCCCAGCCGTATTGCGCTTCATCGGCCGAGATGCGCAGCAGCAGCTCTGCTACCTCGCGCGCACCGGTCAGGTCGAAGGCCTTGATCTGGCAGCCTGCGACTTCCTGCAGTGCCCGGTGCTGTTCCGCCTGGTCGCCCGCACGCTCGAAGCAGCCCGCGGCGCTGCGGAAGTGCTCTCCCGCTTCCGGGAAGCGCGACGCATCGAAGCTGGTGCGGGCCGCCGCGTTGTACTGCTGGGCGGCCTTGTGCCACTCGGCGGCTTCGTACCAATGAAGCGCAACACGCGCCGCCGGCGCCCCATGCTGCTCCAGGAAGGACCCGATCGACTTGTGCAGCATCTGCGCGATCGGGCGCGGCACCGATCGCAGGGTCGCTTCGACGATCAGATCGTGTGCGAAAGCCTCCTCGCGCACCACCTGTGCAGCTTCAAGCTCGCGCCACGCTCCGACCAGATCCAGCGGATGCTGCTCCAGGACAGCGGCGGCCAGCTCCGCACTGAAATCCACTCCAGCCAGGGCCGCCACCCGCGCAAGCCGCAACGCAGCCGGGCTCAGTTGTGCCAGCCGGCGTTCGATCAGTGCGCCGACCGACCGGGTGGCCGGCAGTTGGTCGCTGCCGGCACCACTCGTCGACGCGAGCGCGCCGAGAGTCTCCAGAATGAAAAACGGATTCCCTCCTGTGTGCTTTACCAGAGGACCGGCCAGCGCAGCCGAATCGAATCCCGGCAGTGCAAGCGAATCGAGCAGCTGCAGAACTTCGGACTCGACCAGAGGATGCAACGGCACTTCAATCAGTTCGGAGCCGCTTTCGGCATGCAGCCATGCAGCGAGCGGCGTCGGACACTCGGCGCCACGCACGGCGAGCGCCCACCGGAGTCCGGTTGCGGGCAGCGACGGCAACAGTTCGAGCGTCGCTTCGTCGGCGAAGTGAAGATCGTCGAGCGTGACGCCGGCAAGCCCCGCGACTGCGCGGGCTGCCAGCGCGTCCCATACCGCCTGCCGGAACCGGACCTCGCTCAGAACGCCGGCTGGTGGCGCGCCGAGTTCCGGGAGCAGGCGCGCGAGCTCTTTGCGCGCCGCGACCGGCAGCAGCGCGCTTCCCTCCCGGTCACCCAGGGGCTGGAAAATGGCGCGCAACATCCGCGTCAGCAACGCATACGGGACGCGGGCATCGCCGGGACGCGCGCCGATGAACGGAATCGCTCGCGACTGAGCGAAGTCGCCGAGTATCCGGGTCTTTCCCATGCCCGCGTCTCCGCTCAACAGCACGACGCGACCGGCATCCCATGCACTTTCGAGCGCACGCCACTCGCGTTCCCGCCCGACCAGCAGCGGCGGGCGGGCGATGACCGCAGGCATCGGGCGAAGGGCCGCACCGGGAAGTTCGCCCGAACGTTCGATCAATTGCGCGAGCTCGCGTGTCTCGGCGCTCGGATCCGTTGCCAGCTCGTTCCTGAGCACCTGACGACAATGCGCGAAGGCGGCCAGCGCGGCCGAGCGATCGCCACGCCGATAATGCAGGCGCATCGCCAGACGGTGCACCTTCTCGGACAACGGATCTTCGGCGAGCAGCCGTTCGGCATACGCCAGCGCACGGGCGACGTGGCCGTCGCCCTCTTCTCGTGCTGCAGCTGCCGCGATCGCATCGCGCCGCTGCGACCGGAATTTTTCGCGGGCGCTGCGCACCCAATCGGCGAGTTCGCCGCAGTCGTCGTAGCCGAACGCCCCCAGCAGTTCTCCGGTGGCCGCTGACGGATCCTGTGAGAGCCGCACCGGGAGGTCCGCGACGTCGTGCTTCACCGAGTTGCTCAGGCGAAGCGCGGCGTCTTCCTCGATGACGTCAAAGCCAGCCGCGCGGCGCAAGCGGAACAAACGCTGGCGCAGGCTGTTGCGCGCGTTCTGCGGCTCGGCATCTGGCCATAACAACTCGGCCACACGCGCTCGCGGGAGCGGCCCATCAACGGCCAGCAATGCCAGCAGTGCCGCGTCCTTGCGTTCGAGTGCGACAACCACGTCGCCGCCCAGAACCAGCGCCGGCGCTGCCAGCAACCGCACCTGAGGCACCGCAGCCACGGAAGAGCTCTTCGGCACGACCAGCTCCGCAATGCGCAGCCAGCGGTGCAGCTCGATTGCTGCCCCCGCCCCGCGCGTCCCAAGGTCGCGCACATCCGCCTCCATGACCGGATCGACAGGGCCGATCCTTGGGCATGCGCGTTACCGGGACGTTATACCGAGCGATGCGGCGGGTCCGCAACCTCTCGGCCGGCTGATCCGCCACGTGCCGCGCGGATCGCGCGCCAGACCTTTTCGGGCGTAGCCGGCATCGAGATGTCGTCGACCCCGAGGTGGCGCAACGCGTCGACGATCGCATTGATGACGGTCGGCGTGGCGCCGACGGTGCCGAGTTCGCCGACGCCCTTGGCGCCGAGCGGGTTGATCCTGCACGGCTGCGATTCGTCGGTGTGCGTGGCGAAGTCGGGCAGATCATCGGCGCGCGGAATGCCGTAGTCCATGAACGAGCCGGTCAGCAGTTGCCCGTCGGCGTCGTAGACCACCCGCTCGTGCAGTGCCTGTCCGACGGCCTGCGCGATACCGCCATGTACCTGCCCGGCGACGATCAGCGGATTGATCACGCGGCCGACATCGTCGTAGGTGGTGTAACGCGCGATTTCGACGTGGCCCGTTTCGGGCTCGATCTCCACTTCACACACGTGGCAGCCGTTGGGCCATGACGGGCCGCCGACCTTTTGCACGGTGGTCACCGCGATGCGCCGCTCGGGCTGCTGCTGCGCCAGCGCGGTGAGATCGACGCCAAGGTCGGTGCCGACGACCTTGAAGCGTCCTTCGGCGTAGACGAGGTCGGCCGCGGGCGCTTCGAGTGCCTTCGATGCGAGGTCGCGACCCACGTCGATCGCCTCCTTCGACGCGGTCTGCATTGCCGAGCCGCCGATGTACAGCGACCGACTGCCCATGCTGCCAAGGCCCTGCGCGACATCGCTGTCGCCCTGCACGATCTCGATGCGGTCCGGATCGACCTGCAGTGTCTCGGCCAGGATCTGCACATAGCTGGTTTCGATGCCCTGGCCCATCGCCTGCATCGCGGTGAACACGCGCACGCGGCCGTCGCCTTCTACGTGCAGGCGCACGGTCTCCTCGTGCACGACGCCGGTCCACTCGAGAAAGGTGGACACCGCGCGGCCGCGCAGCTTGCCCCGCGCCTCCGTCGCTCGCTTACGCGCGTCGAAGCCGTCCCAGTCGGCCGCCTTCAGCGCCTTGTCGAGCAGGTTGGGAAAGTTGCCGCTGTCGAACGTTTCGCCCATCGCGTTGCGATAGGGCATCTGTTCGGGTTGCACGAGATTGCGCCGGCGCAGTTCGGCAGGATCGAGCTTGAGTTCCACCGCGGCACGATCCATCAGGCGTTCGATCAGGTAGATCGCCTCGGGTCGGCCGGCGCCGCGGTAGGCGCCGATCAGGTTGGTGTGCGTCTGCACCGCCTGCGACTGCAGGTCGAGCACCGGCACCTGGTAGACGCCGGTCGTGATCTTGGGACCGATCGCAAGATGGATCGCCGCGCCCGCGCCGTGGCCGTAGGCGCCGATAGCGCCGGTGATGCGCACGCGCATTCCGAGGATGCGGCCGTCTGCATCGAAGGCGAGTTCGGCTTCCGCGCGCTGGTCGCGGCCATGGCTGGACGCCTGGAACTCCTCGAGCCGCGTCGCGCGCCAGCGCACCGGCCGCCCGAGTTTGCGCGCGGCATGGGCAATGACGACATCCTCCGGATGCACCATGGCCTTCATCCCGAAGCCGCCGCCGACATCGCCGACGACGACGCGCACCTGCTCCGGCGCGAGGTTCAGCATCTTTGCCAGCGTGCCCTGCCAGCCCGACGGGTTCTGCGAGGTCGCGTGAAAGGTCAGGCGCCCGGTGGTGGTGTCGAACTCGGCCAGACAGCCGCGCGGCTCGAGCGTGACCGGTGCCAGGCGCTGGTTGTCGACCGCGAGTCGCGTGATGTGCGCCGCGGCCGCGAAAGCACGGTCGCAGGCCTTGGGATCGCCGAAGCTCGCGCTGCCGGCGACATTGCCAGGCGCATCCGGCCACACGAGCGGCGCTGCCGGCGCGAGCGCCGCATCGAGGCTGGCCACGGCGGCAAGCGGTTCGTAGTCGACCATGACCACGTTGGCCGCCCGCTCCGCCACTGCACGCGACTTGGCCAGCACGACGGCGACGGGCTGGCCGACGAAGCGCACCGTCTCGAGCGCGAGCGGGTGGAACGGCGCGGTTGTCGGCGGCTTGCCTTGCGCGGGCTTCAGCATCGGGTTGGCCGGAAACGCCTTGACGCCATCGGCCAGCAAGTCCGCGCCGGTCAGGACCGCGACAACTCCCTCGATCGCATGCGCTTCTGCGGCATCGATCGAGCGAATGCGGGCATGCGCATATGGCGAGCGCACGAACATGGCATGCAGGGCATCGGGCCGCCGGATGTCATCGACGAAGCGCCCCTGCCCCGTCAGCAGGCGGTCGTCCTCACGCCGCGTGATGGCCTGTCCAATACCAAACTTCATGCGGTCTCCCGGTTTCCGACGATTTCGCAGCACCTGGCAGCAATAGTCAGTTTAGGGGAACGACTTACCTCCTTGGTCGTCCGCAACGCATTGTCAGGTTGACTCCGTGCCATCTGCGGCGGTCTACTTGTAGCCGGCAACTCCAACGGGGTGCGCGACGATGGAACTGCTCGATCTACTCGTGCGACCGGCGCTGGCGCAGATCGCGAGCGAGCCCTCGCCGGCATCGACGGCGCTAGGCGACTATGTGAAGTCGCCATTCTTCATGGTCGACATGATGCTCATCGTCGCCATCGTCGTCCTGTTCAAGGTGTTTGCGCGCTGGCCGAAGTACGAACGGTGGCTTGTTGCCGGCACGCTGATCCTGTTCGCGCTGTATCCGTTGATCGTGTTTCCCATCATCTACGGCGGCAGCGTTTCCGAACACTTCTTCGGCACTCCCTGGTTCATCTGGCTGATCCCGGTGGCGCTGCTCGGGTTGTGGATCTTCCTGAAGTTCAATACGTCGCTGCTCTCCAGCCCGACCGCGGCCCCGCGCATGCCGACGGCTGCAAAGTCCGAGCGTGAGCCATCGCGACGCGACTCCAGAAGTCACCGAAGCGGCGCCGGAAGTTCGCCAAGCGCAAACCGTCTCCGGACATGACGTCACGCAAGCCGGACCCGGATCCGTGGCCGCCGACGGTGCCGGCCGCCGCCGCCATCGAGAAGATCTTTCTTTCGTATCGCCGCGACGACAGCGCCGATGCGACCGGCCGCATCTACGACCGGCTCGTGCAGCGATTCGGCAAGGAGCAGATCTTCAAGGACGTCGACTCGATTCCGCTCGGAGTGGACTTCCGTGAGCACCTGGGCAATGTCGTCGGGCGCTGCAACCTCGTGCTGGTCGTGATCGGTGACCGCTGGATCGATGCCGGCCAGGCCGGAGCGCGGCGGCTCGACGACGCAGCCGATTTTGTCCGGATCGAAATCGAAGCGGCGCTGGAGCGCAGGATTCCCGTCGTTCCGGTGCTGGTGCGCGGCGCAACGATTCCGGCCGATTCAGCGCTCCCGCCGAGCCTGCGTGCGCTCGCGTATCGCAACGGCATGTCGGTGCGGTCGGACCCCGACTTTCATCGCGACATGGACCGGCTGATCGCGGGCCTCGAAACCCATCTCGCACACTAGTCCGGCCTGCTGTTATGCGGGTAGCAGCCGAAACCGGTTCAGAGAATCCGGTTGAACCACAGCATCGACAGCAGCGCCGCCACCGAAGCGAGCAGGGCGCCGATGCCGGCGAACACGGCGGTCACTTCCGTGGGCCGCTGCTTCTCGAACGCGAGCTTGGCGCCGAGCGTGCGGTAGATCTTCTTCAGTTCGTTCGCGTTGGGTGCGCGGAAGTACTCGCCCAGGGTGGTTGACGCGACCTTCTGCAGCGCCTCTTCGTCGAGGCGCGTGCGCATTGACCAGCCGTCTACCTTCACGATCGAGCCTTCCGGTGTTCCCATGCCGACCGTGTAGACGCGCACGCCGAGCTTGGCGGCGAGTTCGGCCGCCTTGATCGGTTCCGGACCGACGTTGCTCTGCCCGTCGGACAACAGCACGATCGCGACTGAGCTGTTCTCGCCGGGCGCGATCGATTTGGCTTCGGCATCCTTCTCCTTGTCGAGTCGTCTGCGGGCGATCCTTGCGCGGGTTGATGAAGCCGTCGACGTCGATGCGCGCGGCCGGCAACGCCGTGTCGAGCGCGATCACGAGTCCGCTGCCGAGCGCGGTGCCGCGCTGCGGCTCGAGGCGCTCGAGCGCCTGCAGGATGTCTTCGCGGTTGGTGGTCGGCGACTGCACGACCGCCGCGGCGGCAGCGATGCCCACCACGCCGATGCGCACGTTGTCCGGCTGTTCGTTGACGAAGGACTTGGCGGCGTCGCGCGCGGCCACCATGCGCGTGGGCGCGATGTCGGTCGCCTTCATGCTGCCGGACATGTCGAGCGCGAGGATCACTGTTTCCACCCGCGACGGCAGCGTGACCGTGGCCTGCGGCCGCGCGACGGCCAGCAGCATGGCGGTCAGCCCGACCAGCCAGAGCAGCGGCGGCACCATGCGCCGCCAGCGACCCTCCGCGCCGCTGCCCACCGACTCGAGGCTCGCGAACTGCGCCGCCATGCGGCGCCGGCGCCGGACCACGGCGGCATACAGTGCCATCGCGAGCGGAATGGCCAGCAATACCCAGAGCAGGCGGGGCCAGAGAAACGTCAGGGCGGTCGATTCGAACATCGGGTTCGCTGGGTTCAGCGCGCGTGCAGCCCGGCGATGATGGCCGGAACTCCACCGGCAGCCAGCTGGCTGCGCCGCTTGCGCAACTGCGTGAAGCGCAGCAGCGCCGCGTCGAGCGGCTCGTCGGTGGCCAGCTCGAGGCAGTCGACGCCGGCCTCGGCCAGCGCGTCGCGCAGCTCGACCTCGCGGCGCGCGGCCACGTCGGCGAAGCGCTGGCGGAACGCGCGGTCGTGCGTGTCAACCGTCAGTTGCTCGCCGGTCTCCGCGTCCTGCATCACGATCATGCCGAGATCGGGCAGCTCGACCTCCATCGGGTCATACAGTCGCACCGCGACGACTTCGTGCCGTCGCGCCAGCTGCGCCAGCCGCCGACCCCAGCCCGGCGTGCTGATGAAATCCGACACGACGAAGATCACCGAGCGCCGCTTGATGACCGGCTGCGCAAACGCGAGCAGCTCGGCAAGATCCGTGACCTTCCCCGCCACCGCCTTGCCACCGCGTACGACCGGCGGCCGCGCACCGACGACGCCGATGCGTTCGAGCACGTGCAGGACATGGCGACGGCCGTTGCGCGCCGGAATGACCTCGCTCGCCCCTTCGGCCTGCAGCACCGCGCCGATGCGATTGCCGTAGCGCGTGAACAGCCGCGCCAGCACCGCGACCAGTTCAGCCGACAACTGGCGCTTGCGCACTTCGCGCGATCCGAAGTCGATCGACGCCGACAGATCGAGCAGGAACCACGCGGCGACTTCGCGATCTTCCTGGAACTCGCGCACGTGCGGCGTCTGCAGTCGCGCGGTGACGTTCCAGTCGATGTAGCGCACGTCGTCGTGCAACTGGTACTCGCGCAGGTCGGCCAGGTCGAGGCCGAAGCCGCGGAACAGCGTCCGATAGTCGCCCTGCAGCAGGCCGTCGAGCCGGCGCAGCACCGTCCATTCGAGCCGGCGCAGCAAACGTTCGGGGTCGACGCGGCCGCGCGGGCGCGCACCTGCCTCGGCGGACTCGTTCGCCGCCGCGCCGGCGCCCGGCGCCACCGTGCCCGCGACGGCGGGCTGCCTAGCTGCCCGTCGCCACCCGAACATGGCTTTCCAGCGGCGCTTCCGGCGCCTGGATCGTCTGCAGCACGCGCATGATCAGCGCGTCGGCCGTTTGACCATCCGACAGCGCCTCGTAGCTCAGCACCAGGCGATGGCGCAGCACGTCGGGCACGATGTCGATGACGTCTTCCGGCAGCACGTAGCTGCGCGCACGCAGGAAGGCCAGCGCGCGCGCGCCTTCGATCAGGTTGATGGTCGCGCGCGGACTGGCACCGAACGTCAGGTAGCGGTCGAGGTCCTTCATGCCGTACTGGCCCGGCCGGCGCGTCGCGGCCACCAGCTTGACGGCGTACTGGATCAGGTTCGGATCGACGTAGATCTTGCGGCACTGCTGCTGCAGTTCCGCCAGTTGCTGCGTCGAGCACACGGCCGAGACCGCCGTCGCCGGGCCGGTGACGCGCTCGACGATGACGAACTCCTCTTCCTCGTTCGGGTAGCCGACCAGCACCTTCATCATGAAGCGGTCGACCTGCGCCTCGGGCAGCGGGTACGTGCCCTCGGTCTCGATCGGGTTCTGCGTGGCCATCACCAGGAAGGGCTCGGGCACCTTGTGCGACTCGCCGGCGATCGTGACCTGGCGCTCCTGCATCACCTCGAGCAGCGCGCTCTGCACCTTGGCCGGGGCGCGGTTGATTTCGTCGGCGAGCAGCAGGTTGGCAAACACCGGACCCAGCACCGTCGAGAACTCGCCCGACCTCTGGTTGTACATGCGCGTGCCGACGAGGTCGGCCGGCAGCAGGTCGGGCGTGAACTGGATGCGCTTGAACGAGCCGCGAATCGTCTTCGCCAGCGTGTTGACCGTCAGCGTCTTCGCCAGCCCCGGCACGCCCTCGACCAGCAGATGCCCCTGCGACAGGATCGCCACCAGCACCCGCTCGAGGAAGTGATCCTGCCCGACGACGATGCGCTTCACTTCATACAGCACCCGCTGCATCAGCTCGCCGGTTTCCTTCGCCTTCAACGGTTCAGTCATCGTTTGCCTTTTCCAGCAGTTGTGATGAAAAAATTCGTCTGGCTCCGCCAGCGAATTTTTCCGTTCCTAGCGTGCGAAAGTAGGTTTGCACTTTCGCGCGATCGACTAAAACGGCGGGATTCCCACCGCCCCGCCCGCACTCTCGATCGTCGCCGCAAAGCCGATGCCGATGAATGTGCGCGCCGGCGTCGGGTTGAGGATCGCCGTCACGATGCCGACGACCTCGCCTTCCATCGTGATCAGCGGGCCGCCCGAGTTGCCAGGGTTGGCCGCTGCGTCGAACTGGATCAGCCCGGTCATCACCTGCTTGCCCTCCGGCGAACGGAAGCTGCGATCGAGCCCCGATACGACGCCCGCCGACACCGACGGGCCGACGCCGAACGGAAATCCGACCGCGACCACTTCGTCGCCCGGGCGCAGGTTCGCGGTGGAGCCGAGCGTGGCCGACTCCAGGTCGTCCGGCACCTTCTTTGCCTTGATCACCGCCAGGTCGTTCTCCGGGTACGCGCGCACGAGATCGACCTCCGACTCGCTGCCGTCGAAGAACTTCACCGTCACACGCTTGGATCCGGCGACCACATGCAGGTTGGTCAGGATGATGCCGTTGTCGACGATCACCACGCCGGAGCCGACGCCCTGCATCTGTATCCCGGAACCGGGCTCGTCGTTTTCCTCGCCGTTGTAGCCCTCGACCCGAACCACCGACGGCATCACGAGTTCCGCCGCCTTGGCGGCCCGCGAAGGCAGCGTCTTGTTCTCGAAAGTGTGCAGGACGGCCTTGTCGATGTCCTCCTGCGTCAGCGCGGCGGGCTTGGGGCGGGTCAGGTCGCGCGCGACGATGACGGCCAGCGCACAGGCCAGCCCGGCCAGGAAGAGCATGCGTGCGATCGTGCCGCTGCACGAAACCGCGCAGCCGCCCCGCCCGCGCAGGTGCCGCGGCTGTGGCCATGCGCTTGCTGTCGTGCCGTCCGGCGGCTGTGTCGCAGGTCGGGCCGTTGCCGCGTCCGGGACCGTCGCGTCGCTCGCGGGCGGCCGATCGCTCCGGCCCTGCCGGTGAGCGCTGCTGTATAGCGCCGGCTTCTTCATCCGCGATCCATCGCCACCGTGAGATCGTCCCGGGAAAAAAGTATCACGGTGCGCGTGCTTCGGGCAGCCGGATTGGGGTCAGAAACCCCAAGCCCTTGGACGATCCGGGGTCTTGCCGACACAGTACCGTCACCTCGATGTCACTGCTCGCGCGCGCCGGGTACGCCCCTTTTCGCAGCGTACTCCGGGCGTTCGTCGCACTTTCTCGCGGCCACGTGGTCAGTGCTAGAGTGCCCGCGCGGGACCGGCCTCAGGCTTTGTCCCGCGTTTCATCGAAAGGTTCTGCGAGGACCGGCGATGCGCTTCCTGTGGCCGGAGATGCTCTGGCTAATGCTGCTGATTCCGGCGCTGGTGGGCGCCTACGTGGTCGTGCTGCGGCGGCGCAAGCGGACCGCGGTGCGCTACGCCAGCCTCACGCTGGTACGCGAGGCGATCGGCCCGGGCCAGCGATTTCGGCGCCATGTTCCGCCGGCGCTGTTCCTGCTCGCGATGGCGGCCGCCATCGTGGCGCTCGCGCGTCCGACGGCCTCGGTGGTGCTGCCATCGCAGTACATGACGATCGCGATGGCGATGGACGTCTCGCTCAGCATGCGCGCGACCGACGTCGAGCCCAACCGCCTGGTGGCCGCGCAGAATGCCGCCAAGGCCTTCATCGACGAACTGCCGCCCAGCGTGCGGCTCGGCATCGTGTCCTTTGCCGGTACCGCGGCCGTCGTGCAGACACCGACCGACAACAAGCAGGACATGCTGGCGGCGATCGACCGCTTCCAGCTGCAGCGCGCGACCGCCACCGGCAGCGGCCTGATCCTTTCGCTCGGCATGCTGTTCCCGGATGACGGCCTCGACCTCGAGTCGGTGGCCATGGCCATGCGGCATGCCGGTGTCTCGCTCGATCGCCAACGCAGTGCCGAAGAAGAACGGCCGAAGCGCGAGCCGGTGGCGCCCGGTTCGTACACCTCGGGCGTGATCATCCTGCTGTCAGACGGGCGCCGCACGACCGGCCCGGACCCGATTCAGATTGCGAAGCTGGCGGCCGACCGCGGCGTGCGCGTCTACACCGTCGGCTTCGGAACGCTGCAAGGCACGACCATCGGTTTCGAGGACTATCAGATCTACGTGCGGCTCGACGAAGAGACCCTGAAGGCCATTGCCAAGGTCACCGGCGGCGAGTACTTCCATGCCGGCACGGCCGCGGACCTGCGCACCGTCTACCAGAACCTGAACGCCAAGCTCGCGATGGAGCGGCAGCAGACCGAGGTCGGTGCGTTGTTCAGTGGCATCGCGGCGCTGTTCGGCCTGATCGCAGCGTTGCTGTCGGTGTGGTGGTTCTACCGCGTGCTGCCAGCCCGGCCGGCCGGGCCGACGCAGCCGAGCTGAACTTCGTCCGGCGGTGCGGACGGTCGCCGCGTGACCCGGCCGCGCCTCCCTCTCCACGAAGCCAGAGTCGCGAGAGCATCCATGGCATCCATGATGAAAGCGAGTCTCCTTTGCCTGGTGACATGCCTGGCATTGGCCACAAATGTTGCGGCCGCCGACTTCGGCTCGCCGGGAGGACCGGAGCCCGCGGACCTCGACGAGATTGCGGGTTTCCTGCGACAGGATCCGTACGACATGGAACTGCTGATCAGCTACGGCACATCAAAGGGCGGCTCCGCCGGCCACCTTGCCCTGGCGATCCGCAACGCGACCAACAGCGATGAGCAGGTCTACTCGGCCAACTTCTATGCCGACCGCTCGCGCGAGCATGCACAGGGCTACTACACCGATGACCTGATGGTCCGGATTCCGAAGAACGAATACCTGTTCCGGACACGATCGTCTCTGGGGGACACCGCATCTTTCGGCCTCGACTACGGCGAAATCTACAAACGCTCGGTCATCGGCATCCGTGTCTATGGCGTGCCGGCCGACGAGAAGGCAGCCCTGGCAGATTTCTTCCAGCGCATCAACGATGACTACCGCCGCCGCGCCAAGGACACCGAGTACCACGACGACGAGATCAAGTACGACTACCTGTACCTGAATTGCGCCAAGACCATCGGCGCGGCCTTCAAGCATGGCGCCGGGTACAAGGACCTCGAAGTCACCAGCGCGAAGTTTCTCTCGGGGCGACGGGTGGTCGCCGCTGCCAACGCCAACATCCCCACCGAGATGGCGATGAAGCTGCTCGAGGAGTGGAACGCGCGCGGCTACGGCCTGGACGCGGTGCTGTACCGGAAGTACGCGGGTTCGACCTACATCGACCCGCGTGAGGATGACAAGGTAGCGTTCAAGGACCTGCCGAACCGCTTTCCGTCGGTGTTGTCCCGCGACTTCCGCAAGGAAATGGGAGAGTACGAGGACCCCGACAACCTCTATGCGATGTATCTGCTCTACAACCTGGCCCGATACAGAGTCCAGGTGAACGACACGACGAAGCGGCTCGAGATCGGAAGGAGCAAGAGCGCCGTGCCGTTCGCGGAGGCGGCTGCACTGGCCGCCGAAGCAGCGTTTTCGGACAGCGAGAATTACCGCCGGGGAACTTCCTTCACGCCGCACGGGCAACGGGTCGGGGCACTCGCGGACGAGCCGGACATCTACAAGTAGGCCGGGCTCGCCGGGCCCAGGCGTCGACGCCGTCACAAGCGCCCAGGCAATCGAGAGCCACCTGTGCTCAAAACACCAAGACCTGGTCGCGGCCGGAAACAACGGCCCGGGTTGAGCTATCTCAGCACCCCGGCGGTTTCGTCCGGATATACTGGGGGGTGTATGCGTGAAACTACCGGCCCACGGGCCGGTTTCCATCTGACGGGAGGGTTCACATGAAACGTTGGCTGTTGGGCTTTCTGTTGTCGCTGGCGGCCACCGGAGCGATGGCACAGACGATTGTCGATCTGGACTTCGTGAAGCAGGCGATCGCTCGCGGCGCGCTGCTGTGGGATGCCCGCGACGAAGAAGCGTTCGCCAAGGGCCATATCTCAGGCGCCGTCAATGTCGGCGATCCGACGCTGTCCCTGCGCAACTCGCTCACCGAGGACTATCTGCCGACTGCGGACCTGGAGAAAGTGCTCGGCACCGCCGGGCTGGACCCGACGCGCGAGATCATCGTCTACGGCGACCGCGGCCTGCCCTCCACCTATTTCGCACAACTGACGCTTGCGCTACTTCGGAGCCACGAATGCGCGCGTCTTCCATGACGGCATCGACGCCTGGCGCGCTGCGGGTCTCGCCTTGACCAATGCGCCGACCAAGCCGAAGGCCGTCGCGTTGAAGCTGAAGGCACAGCCCGGCGTACTGATCGAGTCGAAGGACGTCGTGGCGGCGCTGAAGCGTCCGGAAGTGCAGATGCTCGACGCACGTACCGTGAAGGAGTTCAAGGGCGAGGATATCCGCGCGATCCGCGGTGGACACATTCCGGCGGCGGTCAACGTGCCGTTCGAGCAGAACTGGGCCGATCCCGATACGCGCAACAAGTTGCGCAGCGGCGCGGTGAAGGACTCTGCCGGCATGGCGCTCAAGTCACGTGCAGAACTGGCGAAGGTCTACGAGAAGTTCGACCCCGCGAGGGAAATCATCGTCTACTGCCAGAGCGGCAATCGTGCGGCGCAGAGTGCCGCGGTGCTGGCCGAATTGGGCTACAAGAACGTCAAGGTCTACGACTCGTCCTGGCTCGGCTACTCAAGCTGGCTCAGCGCGCCTGCCGAGGACGAGGTCTGGACCAATTTCGGCTCGCTGCCGACGACGATCAAGGGACTGGAGAACCGCTTCGGCGAACTGGAGCGGGCCGCGGCCAGGCCTCGCTGATTCATCCGCAATCGGGGCGGCCTGCGCGGCGCGCTCGAACGCGTCCTGCGCGCCTCGGGCTTCCAGGCTAGCCAACACGGCGTCGCATTACCGACCGTACTGATCACTGCCCACGACGAGCCGCGCGTGCGCGACGAAATCAGACGTCGCGGCATACAGCACTTTCTCGCCAAGCCTTTCCTGGGCAGCGCGCTGGTGCGGCTGCTGGACATTGTCATCGCCGGATCGAACAATGACGCACCCGCACCAAGCTAGCTGATCTGCGGCTGAACTCACCCGGACTCAAGTCGCCGGTATGCTATTCGCGCCGCTATTCAGAAATGTCCGACCCGAAACTTCAACGAAGAAAGAAAGAACAATGACGCCCAAACTCGCCGCCGAATTTCTCGGCACCTTCTGGCTGGTCCTTGGTGGCTGCGGTAGCGCCGTACTCGCCGCTGCCTTTCCGCAACTGGGCATCGGATTCGTCGGCGTATCGCTCGCCTTCGGCCTGACAGTGCTCACCGGCGCGTACGCACTGGGTCCGATCTCGGGCGGCCACTTCAACCCGGCGGTGTCACTCGGCCTGTGGGCTGGCGGCCGCTTCCCGGCGTCGCAACTGCTGCCGTACGTCGTCGCGCAGGTCATCGGCGCCGTGGTCGCCGCCGGCGTGCTTTACCTGATCGCGAGCGGCAAGGCCGGCTTCGACCTGAAGGCCGGTTTCGCGTCGAACGGCTTCGGCGAACACTCGCCGGGCAAGTACAGCTTCGGCGCGGCGGCGATCACCGAGGTCGTGATGACCTTCATGTTCCTGATCGTGATCCTGGGCGCCACACACAAACGCGCGTCACCCGGATTTGCGGGCCTCGCGATCGGTCTTGCGCTCACGCTGATCCACCTGATCAGCATCCCGGTCACGAATACCTCGGTGAATCCTGCGCGCAGCACCGGACCGGCACTGTTCGTCGGCGATTGGGCGCTCGGCCAGCTGTGGCTCTTCTGGGTTGCGCCGATCGTCGGTGCCGTCGTTGCAGGCTGGTTCTCGCGCGTGGTGTTCGACTCGGACGCGTGAGTTCTGCCGCGCCGGCGGCGCGACCTGACTTGACTATCGGGTCGTCGATTCGGCCAATGTGTACCGTGCGGGCGGGCCGACGGGTTGGGCCACCGGGTCCGCCTCACCTCGGCGACCTCGTTTCAGGTTGCAGCTGCACGGCGGGCCTAACCCCTCCGCCGCTTGCACCAAAGGGCAAGACGAGTTGCCGTCACTAACGATGCCGCGCTCCGGTTGAAGTTGGACTATTGCGCCTCGCCGCCAAGCGTGCGCGTGCTCGATGAATGGGCGAAGCGCGGCTGGACAATCATCAGCATGAAGAACGACTGGAAGTCGGTTTATCCCGGCACACGCTGAGGGACGTGGGCGAGGCCGAACCGCGTCGTAACATGCGGGCGCCGCGAAACCGTCGCGCTGACTTTCGATCACCGCGCAATCGTGTCCAGGAAACGAACTACCACCAGGCCGGCCTCAGCGGAGAAGGCGACCGACAAATCGCCCGGCAGCACTGCCAGCGTGTCGGTGCCGCGCTGGGCTTGGGGCATCGGGGCGCTCGCTCTGCTCGCCTCGCTCCTGATCGCCGCGCAGATGTGGCATCGAGCACAGTTGCCAGCCGCGTTGCCTTCCGCCCCCGTCACTGCGGCACGGGTCGCGGCACAGTTCGTCGGCAGCGGCGAGTGCAAGGCCTGCCACGTGCAGCAGACCGCGGCGTTTGCTTCGTCGCAGCATGCGCGCGCGATGCAGCATGCGACCGCCGAGACCGTGCTCGGTGATTTCAATGACGCGAAGCTCAGCTTCGACGGCGTGACGTCGAGCTTCTTCAGGCGCGACGGCAAGTACTTCGTGCGCACCGACGGACCCGACGGAAAGCTCGCGGACTTCGAAGTGAAATACACCTTCGGACTCGAGCCGCTGCAGCAGTACCTGGTGGAATTGCCCGGCGGTCGCCTGCAGGCGCTTGCAGTCACGTGGGACACCCGCCCGAAATCGGCAGGCGGCCAGCGCTGGTTCCGCCAGTACCCGGACGAGAAGCTCGACCACCGTGATGAACTGCACTGGACCCGGCGTTCGCAGAACTGGAACTTCATGTGCGCGGACTGCCACTCGAGTCAGGTCAGCAAGGGCTACGACGCCGGCAAGGACAGCTTCGACACTCGATGGAACGAGATTTCGGTCGGTTGCGAGTCCTGCCACGGGCCGGGATCCGCGCACATCGCGTGGACCAAGGCGAGACCGGCCGATGCGACGAAGGGGCTGACGGTGCTGCTCGATGAGCGGCGTGGCGTCACCTGGAACATCGACCCCACGACCGGCAACGCCGCACGCTCCCGTGAGCGCGCGAGCGCGCCCGGCCGCTCCGAAGCGCTCAACCCCGGAGCGCGCAGCGCGGAGGACAGCTCAGTTAGTCAGCGCGAGATCGAGGTCTGCGCGCAATGCCACGCGCGTCGCGCCCAGATCGCCGAAGGCTATCGCGCCGGCCAGGCTTTCATGGACCACTACCTGCCGTCGCTGCTCACACCGGGGCTGTATCACGTCGATGGTCAGCAGCGCGATGAGGTCTTCATCTGGGGCTCGTGGCTGCAGAGCCGGATGCATCGGCAGGGCGTGACCTGCAGCGACTGCCACGATCCGCACTCGCAGAAGCTGCGCGTCGACGGCAATGCCGTGTGCGGCCAGTGCCACGCGCCGGGCAAGTTCGATGCGCCGTCGCATCACCGACATGCGACCGGTTCTGCAGGCTCGCAGTGTGCCGACTGTCACATGCCGCGGACGACCTACATGGTCGTCGATCCGCGCCGCGACCACTCGATGCGCGTGCCTCGCCCCGACGAGTCCGTCACGTTCGGCGTGCCTAACGCGTGCAATCAGTGCCATACGGATCGTGATGCGCGCTGGGCGGCTGCGGCGGTACGCGGCTGGCTCGGGCGCGATGCACGCGGCTTCCAGGCATTTGCATCGACCTTTCATGCGGCCGAGACCGGGCAGGCGGGTGCAGCGGCGTCGCTGGCGGCGATCGCCAACGATGTCGCGCAATCGCCCATTGCCCGAGCATCGGCGCTCGAACGACTGACGCTCACCGGCAGCGCGGACGCGTCGACCGCGCAGCGCGCGGCACAGGATGCGCAACCGCTGGTGCGCCTCGCATCCGTACGCCTGGCCGAACTGCTGCCGCCACCGCAGCAGTCGCGTGTACTGGCGCCGCTGCTCACGGACCCGCTGCGCGCGATCCGCATCGAAGCTGCGCGTGCTCTGGCAGGACGGCAGGATGGGCTCACGACCGGCCAACGCGCCGCATGGCAGAACGCGGCCGAGGAGTACGTGGCCACGCTGCGCTACACCGCCGACCGGCCGGAGGCGGGCACGGCGCTCGGGTCGTTCTACTCACAGCTGGGGAAAGACGCGGAAGCGCGGACCGCCTTTGAGCAGGCGCTGACGCTCGATGCAGCCTATGTGCCGGCCTATCTCAACGCCGCCGATGCATTGCGTGTCCAGGGCCGCGATACCGAGGCGCGCACGATGCTGGAGCAAGGGATTGCCCGTGCCCCGAAGACAGCAGCGCTGCATCACGCGCTCGGCCTGACCCTGGTGCGCCTGGGGCAACCGAAAGACGGGCTGCGCGAACTGGAGCGCGCGGCCCAGCTCGCGCCCGCGGAGCCGCGCTACACATACGTGTATGCCGTCGCACTGAACTCCACCGGGCGCCCGGCCGACGCCCTCAAGGTGCTCGACCGCGCCACCACGCGCTGGCCGACCAACCGCGATCTGCTGCTGGCGCTGGCGACGATGCAGCGCGATGCCGGACAGGCGGACGCGGCCCGGCGCACGGTCGGCAGGCTGGCACAGGCGTATCCGGATGATCGCGAGATCGCCGCACTGGTGAAGGAACTGCGTTGATCCCGCCCGGCTGACGATGTACCACGACCAAAGGCATGGGCAGATGAATCCTGTAACGTTTCACTTGCGGCCCCGGCGGTCGACGCGCATTGGAGAAATGAAGATGAGACTGGGTTTGAAACGACTTGCGATCTGGGCGCTGGCGCTGCTGTTCGCTTCAGTGGCGATGGCGCAGGACAAGACCTTCAAGCAGGAGCAACTCGATCAGGTGCTGGCGCCGGTGGCCCTGTATCCGGACTCGCTGCTGTCGCAGGTACTGATGGCCGCGACCTACCCCGTCGACGTGGCTGCCGCGGCCAAGTGGTCGAAGGATCACCTGAAGGACAAGGAAAAGGGCGACGAGCTGGTCAAGAAGGTCGAGGGCGAGAACTGGGACCCGGCGGTCAAGTCGCTGGTGGCCTTCCCTTCGGTCCTCGGCATGATGGGCGACAAGCCCGACTGGACGAAAGAACTGGGCGACGCCTTCCTCGCCCAGCCCGACGACGTCATGAACACGGTCCAGGGCCTGCGCAAGCGTGCGCAGGACACGGGCAACCTCAAGACCAACGAGCAGCAGAAGGTGGTGGTCGAACAGCAGAAGATCATCATCGAGCCGGCGCAGCCGCAAACGGTGTATGTGCCGGCCTACAACCCGACGGTGGTGTACGGCCCGTGGTGGTATCCGAGCTATCCGCCGCCGTTCTACTGGTATCCGACCCCTTATTACGCGCCGTACTACGGTTTTGGCGCGGTGGTGGCGACAGGGGTTGCATGGGGTGTCGCCATCGGCGTCAGCAATGCGATGTGGGGCGGCATCGGCTGGGGCAACAACGACGTCAACATCAACGTCAACAAGTACAACAACGTCAACGCCAACAACAAGATCAACAACGCCAGCGGCAACACCAAGTGGAACCACAACGGCGAGAACCGCAAGGGTGCTCCGTATCGCGACAACGCCAGCCGGGAGAAGTACGACAACCGCAAGGCAGGTGCCGACGGTCGCCAGGATTACCGCGGCAAGTCCGACTCGCGTGACGCCGACCGCGCGCGCGCCGATCAGGCGATGCGCGACCGTGGCGTGGATACCGGCCGTGGCGGTGCGGGTGCAGGTGACAGGGCCGGCGACCGCGCAGGTGATCGCGCTGGTGACCGTGCCGGCGACCGAGCAGGTGACCGGCCGGGCGACCGTGCCGGCGACCGCGGAGGCGCCGGGGGTCCCAGCGCCAGCACACGTGACATGAATCGTGGCGGCGCTGGCGGCCCGAGCGCCAGCACGCGCGACATGGACCGTGGCGGCGGATCGTATGGGGCTGATCGTTCCTCGCCAGCCGCCGGCAATCGTGACAGCGCCTTTTCCGGTGCCGGCAATGCAGCGCATACGCGCCAGTCAGCCGACCGCGGCAATGCCAGTTATTCAGCGAACCGTGGCGGATCATCGGCAGCACGTTCTGCGCCAACCTCACGTCCGTCGGGCGGTGGAGCATCGCGCGGCGGTGGTGGACGCGGTGGCGGCGGACGGCGCTAAGGAGCCATGACGATGAAAACCAGATCCTCTTTCCCTAGCCCGACGACGAACCGCAAGGGTGTGTCGATGAAACTCAGATCCGTTCTCGCGGTCGCGGCGCTGGCCGCCTCGGCTGCGCTGGCGCCGTCGATAGCCTGGGCGCAGAAGACCTTTCCGACACCCGACGCTGCAGGCAATGCGTTCATCGATGCAGCCGCCTCCAACGATGACGTTGCGATGCGCGAACTGCTCGGCGCGGATTTCCGCCGCTTCATCCCTCCGGAGTCCGTCACGGCAGACGCACGCACCGCGTTCCTCTTCGCGTCGTCGAAGGGCCGCAAAGTCATCGCCGACGGGCCGAATCGCGCACACCTGTCGGTCGGGAGCGAGGGCTGGACGATGCCCATTCCACTGATGAAATCTGGCGATGGCTGGCGCTTCGACGCGAAGGCCGGCGCGGAAGAAATGCGCATCCGTCGCATCGGGCGCAATGAACTGTCGGCCATGCAGGCGGTACTGGCGCTGTATGACGCGCAAAAGGAGTACGCCGAGGCCGACCGCAACGGCGACGGAGTGCTCGAATACGCGCAGCGCTTACGCAGCAGCCCGGGCAAGCGTGACGGCCTGATCTGGCCTGACGATCCGGCCAGTCCGCTAGGCCCGTTGTACGGGGACGAAACCAAGGAAGGTGTCTATCACGGATATCGCTTCCGACTCCTGAAGGGGCAGGGGCCGGACGCGCGTGGCGGCGCGCGTGACTATGTGGTGAATGGACGTCTGACACAGGGCTTCGCCGCTGTCGCCTGGCCGGCGAAGTTCAACGACACCGGCATCATGTCGTTCATCATCAGCCACGACGGCCGCGTGTACCAGAAGGACCTCGGCCCGGGTACCGATGCTGCCGCGCGCGCGATGACACGCTTCAACCCGGACAAGAGCTGGACGCTGGTGCCCGACGCGCAGCTGGCCGTGAAGTAAACCGCTTTAACTCGACGAAAACAAAACGGGGCGCCGCTGGCGCCCCGTTTTGCATGCAGGCGGTCTATTCGCCGCAGAGCAGCCGCATGCGGCGCTCGGCGACGTTGAACTCCTCGTCGGTCGCTGCAGCCAGGACCTGGTCCTTGGCTTGCTCGCACGCCGTCGCCTGCTGAACGTCGGCCGGTGCGGGTGCGGGCGCAGCCTTCTTCGCCGGTGCAGCTTGTGCGGCCGGCGTGCAGCGGCTATCGGGAACCAGGCGGATGTTCGAGAACTGGCCCTGTTCGACAGCCACGCAGTCACCGATACGCTTGCCCACCTGATCAGAGACGATGCGGACCGTGGTGGTGCCGCCTACCAGCACCGTGTATTCGAACGCCTGTGATCGTCCGGCGAGCGAGCCGACCCCTCGGCCCGCTGCGGCGCCACCGATCCCGCGCAACGCGCGGTTGCTGCCGGACTGGCCGCTTCCCGTTGCCAGGCCAATGCCACCGCCGACCAAGGTTCCCACTGTGCGAGACGTCTGGTCTGTGACGGTGGTCGCCGTGACATTGGTGATACGACCGTACTGCACGCGCGACTGCGCGTCGGCCACGGCGGGCAGTAGCGCAGCGGCGACAAGGGCGGACATTGAAGCAAGAACAGCACGGACAGGACGATTCATCGAGAAGCTCCTAGGGAATGTGGACGGCGTCGACCGCGTCCGGAGATTGCATCGATGATACCGGGCGCGAATTTGAACCGGGGCCGGAGGCTCGACGGCGTCCGAAGCCAACGACCGCATTCCACCCGGCGATGCGGATGCGGGGTCAGCGACTCCACAGCGGCTTGCTCAGCCACAGCAGGAGAGCCGCGACGGCGCACACCATGCCGAGTCCGGCCAGGAAAGCAAAGGCAAGCGCACTCGGCTCGCGGCTCGCTAACATGCGCTTGAAAGACAGCCGTTCGAACAGAACGATGGGATTCGCGACCACGGCGAAGCAGATGAACGCGAACGCCAGCTTCAATGCGATGTTGTACGGTGGGGCCCAGTCACTCGCGGACCACGCCGATGACATCCACATGGCGCCGATCGCGGCCATCAGCGCCGACGCCATGATTTCCCTTGCCCGCCAATTGATCATGCGCACCCGCCTCCCGTCGGTCGCGCTACCGCCCACATCCTGTGCGTCTGGCAGGTGGCTAGCGCCTCGCGGCTGTCGTTTTCATCCGACGATACGCCCGCGTCACCTGTTGCACAGTCAACCTTTTGTTCTACGAGGTCCGGCGTGAACTCCGTCGGACCACCTCCTCCGGGCGGCGCTGAGGTTAGTGGAGATCAGGTTAGCTGCGTGAACTTCGGTATCCCAGGAACAGGGGCTAGCGGCGCCCTACCACCGCCGACTCCATCACATGCGGTGGTGCATCAAGTGCGGCGTCGCGGCCGGGCTCGACGGCGAGTCGCGCGCGACTTCGAGGTTGCGGGCTTCAACAAGCCCGACAAGCGGTTCTCTTCGACCGTGATGGCACGTTCGGCTTCGAGGACGAACTCCCGGAACTTCTCCGATGCCGAACTCATCGGAAGCCCCTTGAGCCGTACCAGGCCATAGTTCACCGTCAGCCACGGCTCCGCCCCCAGCAGGGCAAGACTTCCGCTTTCAAGCTCCGTCGCGATGCTCGACAGCGTGGCGGCGGTGATCGCGTCGGAATCCGCGACGATGCTCTTGACGGCAGAGAACGAATTGCACTCGAGCGACGGAAAGGCGCGTGCGGCCGCTTCCGGATCCGCCGTTCGCTTCGCCGCCAGCATCGGCTCCATCAATCGAGGGGGAATCCGGGCCGGTGATACGAAGGGATACGAGAACGTGTCGACCGGCGTGATGCGGCCGCGCGCAGCCAGCGGGTGTCCCGTGCGTGCAACGAAGTAAAGCGGATGCTCTGCCATTGCCTCGATCGTCAGGTCGTTCTCCTTCAACAGCGTGCTGATCTCGGCAACGAAGAAGTCCAGTTCGCGGGCACGCAGCTGGCGCAGGAGTTCATCCCAGTCCCGCACCTGCAACCGGACGTTGATCTGCGGATAGGCGGTGATGAAGCGCGACAACGCGTGGCTCAGGGTCGATGCGACCGTGTACGGCCCGCCGCCCACGCTGACATGTCCGGAACAAAGGGTTCGGTCGCCCAGGATCTCCTGGTCAAGTTCCGTGGCGAGCAGCAGGACCTGGCGCGCACGCTGGATCACGACCCGTCCGACGTCGGTCGGCACGACTCCCACTGTCGTGCGCAGAAAGAGCGCTGTCCCGGCCTGCTGTTCGAGTGTCTGAATGCTGCGCGACAGCGCCGGCTGACTCAGCCGCAGTGCGACCGCAGCGCGGGCGAAGCTGCCGTGCTCGCTCAATGCCAGGACATGGCGCATCTGCCGCAGGTCGATTGCCATGCATTCAGTATATGGTGACCTTGTTCCCCATGCATTGGACTCATTGACACGGATCAACGACGCTGCGCGGCGCGTACTTACGCTGGACAAAACTCGAGTCGAGATACAGGAGCAGACCATGAGCACATTCACGATCCGCGCATGTCGGACCCTCACCCTGGCCGTCACGATCAGCATGATCGCGGCCGCCCACGCCGCCGGCGGTGGCGGAGTGGCTCCGACGGATTCCGGGGCGCCCATCGGCAAGCACTTCGACCCGCTCGGCCAGCCGCCCGTCGAAGTTCACGATCGAACTGCGCAACGGCATCAAGGCCCAGTTGCCGTTCGAGCGACAAGCGCGACTTCGACGAGGCGAAGAAAGGCTTCATCGCCGAGCCGCCGTACAAGAAGATCATGGCCGACGCCGGCCACGTCGCGTGGGACATGGGCAGCTACCAGTGGCTGCTGACCGGCAAGGACTTCGAGAGCATCCACCCGTCGCTGCAGCGCCAGGCCGTCCTGAACATGGCCTACGGCCTGTATGAAGTCGTGCCGGGACGCATCTACCAGGTGCGCGGCTTCGACCTCGCCAACATCAGCTTCATCAAGGGCGACACCGGCTGGATCATCTTCGACCCGCTGACGGCGAAGGAAACGGCACGCGCCGCGCTCGAGTTCATCAACGAGAAGCTCGGCAAGCGGCCGGTCGTCGGCGTCGTCTACTCGCATTCGCACGTCGACCACTTCGGCGGCGTGCGCGGCGTGGTGGACGAGGCCGACGTCGCCAGCGGCAAGGTGATGGTGATCGCGCCCGACGGTTTCATGAATGCGGCGATCGCCGAGAACGTGTTCGCCGGCAACGCGATGACCGCGGCGCACCGCAGTGGCAGTACGCCGTGCTGCTGCAGCGCCACCCCTTCGGCCACGTCGACCAGGCGATCGGCAAGAACGTGGCGAGCGGCAACGTCGGGCTGATCGCGCCGAACCGGCTGATCGTCAAGGACTTCGAGGAGATCACGCTCGACGGCGTGAAGATGGTGTTCCAGAACGCGCCGGACACCGAGGCGCCGGTCGAGATGAACACCTACTTCCCGCAGTTCAAGGCGCTTTGGTCGGCGGAGATCGTCACCGGCACGATCCACAACATCTACACGCTGCGCGGCGCGCGCGTGCGCAATGCGCTCAACTGGTCGAAGGAGATCAACGAGGCGCTGTACAAGTTCGGCCAGGAGGCCGAGGTGATGTTCGCCTCGCACAGCTGGCCGCGCTGGGGCAACGCCCGCATCCAGGAAGTGCTGCGCGCGCAGCGCGACGCCTACGCCAACCTCAACAACCAGGCGCTGCACTACGCCAACCGGGGCGTGACGATCAACGAGATCCACAACGTCTACGAGGTGCCGAAGAGCCTGCAGCAGCAGTGGGCCGCGCGCAGCTACCACGGCGACGTGCAGAACAACTCGCGCGGCGTGATCAACCGCTTCCTCGGCCACTACGACGGCAACCCGGTCAACCTGATCCCGCTGTCGCCGAAGGACTCGGCGCCGCTCTACGTCGAGATGATGGGCGGCTCGGCGAAGATCATCGCCAAGGGCAAGGAACTGATGGCCCAGGGCAAGTACCTGCATGCCACCGAGATCCTCGAACCGGCTGGTGTTCGCCGAGCCGCAGAACCAGGCCGGCCCGCCGGCTGCTGGCCGACGCCTACGAGCAACTCGGCTACCAGGCCGAGAGCACCAGCGTGCGCAACAGCTTCCTGCAGGGCGCGTACGAGCTGCGCAACGGCCTGCCGGGCGGCGTGCCGGTCCGCTCGACCGGGCCCGGACGTGGTCCGCGCGATGACGACCGAGCAGTGGCTCGACTTCGTCGGCATCAGCATGGATCCGAAGAAGGCCGATGGCATCCGCTTCGTCATCAACCTCGTGACGCCGGACAACGGCGAGAAGCATGCGGTCGAGCTGAGCAACGCGACGCTGACGACCATCAAGGGCGAACAGGCGAAGAACCCGGACCTGACGGTCACGGTGAACCGCGCCGATCTCAACCAGGTGATGATGGGGCAGGCGTCGTTCGACGACCTGATCAAGGCGGGCAAGGCGAAGTTCGAGGGCGACCGCAAGGGCTTCGACCAGTTACGCGCGATCCTTGTGCCGTTCACGCCCGACTTCGAGATCCTGCCCGGCACCGCGCCCAAGAAGCCGACCGAGGCGCCGAAGCCGTTCGAGGTGCGTGAGCTGGTGAACCCGATGGTGAGCGGCGACTGACGGCTTATCAACAGCAAGCGCCGGCGGGGTGTGCAGGCCGATCGCCTGCCTAATGCCTGCGTTGACGCCCACGCCGTGATCGGTCGCGGCGCGCACGGGCAGTTCGGACAAAGGGGCTCGCTAAGAAGCGGTCAGCGATGGCCGCTTCGCGGTCGCTCGCCAGCGTCTGCTTTCAAAACTCGCCGCGGGTCCGTTGCGCCGGACCCGCGTGGAACGAATCGACTGCGGTCGGTCAGGACCTGAGCGAAAGCTGCATGCCGGACAGATCAATCGACACCATCAGGCCAATCTGCCGTCCCGATACGCGCAGTCGCACGCCGCGTGAGTTCTGCAGTTCGGCAACGCCGGCGCCGCCTGCCAGCGCGCCACTGGCACCAATCGCGGTGTAGGTGCCCTCGATGTCCTTGGCCGTCTTCAGGTTGTAGACCTCGCCGACAAAGTCCGTGCGCGCCACGCCGATGGTCGCTCCCAGGCTGACGCCGCCGATGTTCAGGTGATAACCGTTGTCCTTGAAGACCAAGGTGCCGCTGCCGCCGCTGCCGCCGATGATGAACCCGGCGCGCCACAGCGAGAACTCGATCGTGGCATCCGGCTTGCCCTGGGCCTGAGCCGCTGACCGGAACACTGGCGGCAACGGCCACGGCCGCTGCCGAGGCGATGAACTGGCGGCGGGTCTTCTTCTCGTTTGACATCATGGTGACTCCCATCTGTGGGTGGAGGTGAATGTGATCGGCCGCGTACGTCGCGGCTGACGCGGTGGATCTTGCGGATTCGGCCGCATGCGGCGTTCGACGCAGACAGCCGCCGAAGGTCAAAACTATCATGCCGAGAGGCAGCGCGCTTGTGATGACGGTCAAGTCGGTGTCACGGTCGGTGGCGCGCCACCGGAGATCCTTGCGCAACAGCGGCCGCGGTACGATCCGCCGGCGCCGGGTCCGCCATCGACGGCGGTCAAACGCCGAGCGGGACCCGCCGTTCGATTCGGCAGGCGCGGGCCTGATCCATGAACGACATGCTGCGAACGACGACGAACGCGACGGTCCTGGTGGTAGCGGCCGGCTGGCTGCTGCACATCGGCAAGGGCATCTTCGTGCCGATCGTGCTGAGCGTGCTCCTGGTCTACGTGATCGACGGCCTCGCGCGCCTGTTCGCACGCTTGCCCGTCGTTGGCCCGCAGCTTCCCGGGCAACTTCGATACGCGCTGTCGATCGTTCTGATCGCCGTGATCCTCGTGTATGTCACGCGCATGCTGATCGCGAGCCTGGGCAATGTCGTCGCGCTGGCGCCGCAGTACGAGACTTCGCTGCTCAACGCGATCCAGGCGATGGCCGTGCGGCTGGGCATGGAAGACGCTCCCACCTGGGCGACGCTGCGCCGGGACCTCCTGGCCCAGATCAGCCTGCAGCGAGCGATCGGAACCACCTTCGCATCGGTGTCCGCAATCGCCGCCAGCCTGGTCGTCATCTTCCTGTACGGCGCCTTCCTGCTGCTGGAGAAGCGCTCGTTTGCAGCGAAGATCGACGCCCTGTCGAGCGACCCGGCGCGCGTTGCACGGCTGCGCCGCATCATCGCCGACATCAACGGCAAGATCGGGTCGTACCTCGCCCTCAAGACTGTCGTCAGCGTCGTACAGGGCGTTGTCGCGTGGGCGATCATGGCCTACTTCGACCTGCAGTTCGCGCCCTTCTGGGCCGTGCTGATCGGCCTGCTCAACTTCGTTCCGTACGTTGGGACAGTGCTCAGCATCTTCTTTCCGGTCGCCTTCGCGACAATGCAGTTCGGCGACCTCGGCACCGTGATCACCCTGCTGGCCGCCCTGTCGGTGGGCCAGTTCGTGATCGGGTTCTTTCTCGACCCCTGGCTGATGGGCAGCTCGCTGAACATGAGCCCCTTCGTCATCCTGGTGAGCATCACGGTCTGGGGCGGGCTATGGGGCATTCCGGGCGCCTTCCTGGCAGTGCCGATCACCGCCTGCCTGGCGATGGTCTTCGCCGAGTTTGCAGGGACGCGGCCGATTGCCGTGCTGCTGTCGCGCAACGGAGAAGTGGCCGCGCCGCCGTGACAGCAGGTATCGCCGGCGCCATGGAACGCGCCCCGGCACCGGTCACCAGCGCAATATGCGCGGCCCGATCGCAGCGCCGATGACGGCCGGGATTGCCATGCCGAGCACGTACCAGATCGCCAGGAACGGCGCCGCAAGTTCGGGGCAGTGCAGCAGGTAGGCGAGCGTGCCCAGTGCCCCGGCGAACAGCCCGGTGGCCGCACCCGCCAGCCTCAGCCGCGTCGGCGCGAGTGTGCGCATGGCGGCGAGCAGCAGCACGAATGCCGGCAGCGACAGCATCACGATATTGAGCGGACACGAACTCCAGCTCGATCCCATCACGAGCGGCATCCGTTCGGCCGGTGCGGCCGCGAGCAGCACGACGGCGGCGAGCCCCCAGAGGGCCACCAGCGGTGCGACCACGGCCTGCGCAGCGCGGCGCGCGTCGACACCGGGCCGGGCGAGCCGCGCCACAAGCACGGCACTGGCACCGGCCACGACCGCAACGAAGCCCCACTTGATCCAGAACATCGGCACCTGCATGTCGGTGGCGAGGTCCGGATTCACTCCGAGACGCCACAGCATCAGCGGCAACGCCGCCGCGACGCCGAGCAGCGATGCGAGCAGCAGGCGTCGGACCGGCGCGCGCGGATCAACGGCCTCGGCCTGCCGGGACAGCACGGCAATCAGGTCGTCGGTCTTCATCGCTCGCTCCGGATGCGGGCTGCCAGCACCTTCAACCCGCGGTGCACGCCGACCTTGACTGCCGAGGCCGAGAGGCCCGTCCGCCGGGCGGCTTCCTCAACCGACAGGCCTTCGATCTTGACGTACTCGATCGGCAGCCGCTGCTTGTCTGGCAACTGCGCGAGCAGAACATGCAGGTCGCGTCGCGCTTCGTGCGCCGCCGGCTCGGCCTCGGAGCCCAGTTCGTCGAGGTCCTCGTCGATGGGGTCGTGCAGCGCCTCGCGCCCGGCACGCGCGCGCAGCAGGTCGATCAGCTTGTAGCGGGCGATTGCATACATCCAGGCTGTGACTGCCTGGTCCGGATCGTACGTAAGGCGCTTGTTGTGCACTGCCAGCAGCGTTTCCTGCACCAGGTCCTCGACATCGTCCGGGTGTTGAGCCATGCGGCGCCTGAAAAATGGGCGAAGAAACGACGCCGTTTCGCGCAGCAGTCCTGCATACGCCTCGGCGTCGCCGCGCTGTGCCGCGACCATCAGGTCGTGCAGGCGCGCTTCGCGGGCCGCGTTCGCCGGATTCACGTGGGCCTGTCCATGGGTTCGGCAGCCGCGATCGCGCGGTTACAGGCAAGCACAAAAATATTCCTGCGGCGGACTGTAACGCGCGGAGGTCGCCGAACGAATAAGCAGGCAGGTCGCCGCGGTGGTCGCGCCGGCCCATCCCAACCCGTCAGGAGATTTCCGCATGAAGCAGACACTTGCCGTCACCGCCTTCGCCTTCGCCGCGATTACCGCCGGTGCCGCCCTGGCCCAGGACAAGGGCGCATCGATCAAGGGCGAAAAGGAACGATGCTATGGCGTTGCCAAGGCCGGGCAGAACGATTGTGCGGCCGGACCGGGCACCACCTGCGCCGGCACCTCGAAGGCCGACTACCAGGCCAACGCGTGGAAGTATGTGCCGAAGGGCACCTGCACCACGATGACGACCCCGAAGGGCAAGGGCACCCTCGATCCGATGAAGAGCTGAACACGACTGCCGCGGCACGCGCGCTTGACCAAGCTGCACGACTGCCTCTCCCGGAAGGTGCGGGTTGGTTCAACGCCCGGGCCGCGGCACCTTACGCACACATCATGCAGACGCTGACTGCCGGTCTCGGGCTCAAGCCCCAGCACTACAGCGACGCGCTTGCCTCTCGCAGCGCCGGATTGTGGTTCGAAGTGCATCCCGAGAACTACATGGTCGGCGGCGGACCGCGCCTCGCGTGGCTCGACGCGCTGCGCGAACACCATCCGCTGTCGTTGCACGGCGTCGCGTTGTCGCTGGCCGCCGACTGCGCACCCGATCCAGCGCACCTCGAGCGGCTCGCCATTCTGGTTCACCGCTTCGAGCCGGCGCTGGTATCCGAGCACCTGGCGTGGAGCACCTGGGGCGGCGTCTACCGGCCCGACCTGCTGCCGGTGCCGCGCACGCTGCCCGCATTGCGGCGCATCGTCGGCAACATCGCGCAGGTGCAGGATCGATTGCAGCGCCCGATCGCGCTGGAGAATCCGTCGCACTACCTGGCCTTCGACGAGCACGAGTACGACGAGGTCGGCTTCCTGGTCGAGATCGCACGCCGCAGCGGCTGCACGCTGCTACTCGACGTCAACAATGTTCATGTGAGCGCGAACAATCTGGGCTATCGGGCCGAAGGCGTCATCGATGCCGTTCCTGCCGGGTTGATAACGGAAGTCCACCTGGCCGGGCACAGCACCGACCCGGCACTGGGAACCGCACTGCTGATCGACAGTCACGACGCGCCGGTGGCGCCGGCCGTTTGGTCCCTTTACGAGCGGCTGATCGCCCGCATCGGTGTGCGGCCGACACTGATCGAGCGTGACGAACACATCCCGGACTTCGCCGATCTGCTGGACGAACGCGAGCACGCGCACCAACTGATGCAGGACGTCTCGCTGGCGCGAGCCGCATGACCATGCAGCTCGCCGACTATCAGGATGCATTCGCGCACGCGCTGCTCGCCGACGATGCGAGCAGTGTTCCCGCTGCAGTCGCTCATCTCGTTGCTCAACCCGGCTTCGCCGTCTACCGAAATACGGTCCTGAAGGGCTGCATCGACGCTCTGCAGGCGAACTTCCCGGCGGTCGCGCGGCTGGTCGGTGACGAGTGGTTCCGCGCCGCCGCGGCCATCTATGTGCGACGCACACTGCCGTCCGCGCCGACCCTGCTGACGTACGGGCGAGAGTTTTCTGACTTCCTCAGGGACTTCGAGCCCGCGGCCGAGCTGCCTTATCTCACGCATGTCGCGCGCGTCGATCGGCTCTGGAGTGAGGCGCATGCGGCTGCCGACGACGACCTCCTCGATCCCGCCGCGCTCGCCACGCTTGCGCCTGACGACATGGCGCAAATCACGCTACGACCGCATGCTGCCGCGCGCTGGGCGTGGTGCGACGAACACCCGATCTACACGCTGTGGAGCCGCAATCGCGACACTTCGGCGGATTCCGCCCGCGAAGTCGACTGGCGCGGCGAGGGAGTGTTGCTGACACGTCCGCACGGCGCGGTCATGCATCAGTTTCTGTCGCGTGAAGGCACCGCGTTTCTCACGGCCTGTGCCGCCGGACTCGACATAGAGCAGGCCGTGGCCGCAACGCTCGACGACAACCCCGCCGCGGATCTCCCCGCGCTGATCAGCCACTGCCTGCAGGCCGGTGCCTTCGCGGGTCTCGAATCCCCGACTCACAAGGAAGTCTCCCGATGATGAACTCGACAAGCTCCGTGGCCATTGGTCCGGCCGGGCCGCGCGCACTCTACAACCGCCTTGCAGCAATGCTCTCCACATTGATCGGCCATGATCTGCTGGCACTCGCCGCACGGTTCGGCATCGCCGGTGTGTTCTGGCTGTCGGGCCGCACCAAGGTCGAGGGGTGGCTCACCATCAGTGACAACGCCGTGGCGCTGTTCGCCGATGAGTACAAGGTGCCACTGTTGTCGCCCGAGCTGGGAGCACACCTCGCGGCGTACTCCGAACACCTGTTCCCGATCCTGCTGGTGCTGGGGCTCTTCACGCGCGCGTCTGCGCTCGCGCTGCTCGGCATGACGGCCGTGATCCAGATTTTCGTCTACCCGGCCGCGTGGCCGACGCACCTGGTGTGGGCAACGGCGCTGCTGTATCTCGCCGGCCGCGGTGCCGGACGCGTGTCGCTCGACGCTCGCCTCGGGCTAAGTTAGTTGCGACGCCACCGTGATGCCCTCCCGCTCGCGCCAGGCCACGCCGCGCGGAACGCGTCGTCCCACGCCCTTGCATGGTTACACCGACACGAAGAAATTTAGTCGAACCAATTGTGTAACGCCGCCGACAGTCCGAGCGAATAAGCAGGCGAGCCGCCGCGAAGTCTGCGTCGGCCAAGGACCCGGAGAAAGCGCAACAGCGACTCGATCCGGTCTCGCTTGCAGTCCCACTTCCTCGGAGTACTTCATGAACAAATATCTTCTTGCAGCATCCGCCTTGACCCTGGGTCTCATGGCAACCACCGTCAGCCTTCCTGCTCGCGCCGACAGTGGCGATCTCACCTTCAACGCGATCTTTGCGATGGCCGACAAGAACAAGGACTCGATGGTGACCAAGCAGGAATTCCTGGACGCCATGAGCAAGGCCTACGACATGAAGATGGCCAAGATGAAGTCGTCGAAGGATTCGACGATGATGAAAGGCGATGCGATGACCAAGGATGGCTTCAAGTCGCTGATCAACGACCTTCATTCGGGCGCGTAGTCACCGCCGTGTTGTCACGCCATCGGACCCCAGCAGTCGCTCCAAATGGAGCCCTCGTCGAAAGTCCGACACGGCCCCGGGGAAGGGTGCGGTTGGGAATCGCTCCCCGGGGCCCATCATTGTCCAGCCATCATTGCCTCGCCCATCACTGCCGAGCCCGTCGCTGCACCGGCCGACGCGGCGGCACGCGACCGGACGTCTGATCAAGGAGTCGCGTTGCCATGCTCGCCACCCTGATGTTCGCCGCCGCGGCCGTCAACGCATCGATCGAGCCGCCGAAGTGGTGCAGCGCTATCAGCGCTGCACACCAGACCGCGCTCGTCGAGTTGTATACGTCGCAGGGCTGCTCGAGTTGCCCGCCTGCCGATCGATGGCTGTCGCAGCTGGAGCAGCGCTACACGCGCACGCAGGTCGTCCCGATCGCGCTGCACGTCAGCTACTGGGATTACATCGGCTGGAAGGACCCGTATGCGCGTACGGAGTTCAACCTGAGACAGCGCGAGCTCGCTGCCGCCAACGGCAGCCGCAGCGTCTACACGCCCGGCGTCTTCCTGCAGGCGCACGAGTTGCCGGACTGGTCGAAGGCGACGCGCTTCGATGCGGCGGTCCGGGCCGTCGTCGCCACGCCGGCCGAGGCGCGCATCACGCTCAAGGCGCGGATCGCAGGCAACACGGTGACGGTGGAGCCGAATGCGGTCGCGTTGCGCAGCACACGCGATCCCCGCCTGGTGCTTGCGCTGGTGGAAAGCGGGCTGTCGGTGGCCGTTGAGGCCGGCGAAAACCGCGGCGCGACCTTGCGCAACGATCGCGTCGTGCGCGTCTGGAGCGGACATCTGCCACTGACGCCTGCGCCGCTGCAATGGACGCTGCCGCTGAGTTCGGAGCGACGCTACGCGGTCGTCGCTTTCGTACAGGAGTCGGCACCGAACGGGCGACTGCTGCAGGCCATGGACCTTCCGCTCAGCGGCTGCTGATTCGCGCGCCACGGAGCGCGTGAGATCGAACGTGAATCGGCGCGTCAGTCGCGACCGTAGAGCGTGACCACGCAGGCCCCACCGAGGCCGAGATTGTGCTGCAGCCCGAGGCGAGCGTTGTCGACCTGCCGCGCCTCCGCCTTACCTCGCAGCTGCTGTGTCAGTTCAAAGCACTGAGCGAGCCCAGTAGCGCCGAGCGGATGACCCTTGGACAACAGGCCACCGGACGGGTTGGTGACGACCGCGCCACCATAGGTGTTGTCGCCATCGGCCACGAAGCGAGCCGCTTCGCCCGCTGCGCAGAAGCCGAGCGCCTCGTAGGAGATCAGCTCGTTGTGCGCGAAGCAATCGTGCAGTTCGCACACATCGACATCGTCGGGCCCGATGCCAGCCTGCTCGTAGACGGCGTCCGCCGCGGCCTTCGCCATGTCGGCGCCGACCAGGCTCATCATCGAGCGCCCGAAGGTGCTCGCGGTATCCGTCGTCATCGACTGCGCGAGGATGCGCACCGTCGTGTCGATCCCGTGCTGGCGCGCGTAGCGCTCCGAGACGAGGACCGCTGCGGCCGCGCCACAGGTCGGAGGACAGGCCATCAGCCGCGTCATCACACCCGGCCAGATCTGTACGTCGCCCAGCACCTGCTCGACCGTGACCGGCTTGCGGAAGAGCGCGAGCGGATTGTTCTCCGCATGGCGGCTCGCCTTCGCCCGGATCTGCGCAAAGGTTTCGAGCGGCGTGCCGTAGCGCTGCATGTGCTCGCGCCCGGCGCCGCCGAAGTAGCGCAGCGCGAGCGGGATCTGTGGCTCGCCGACCAGTTTGTCGGTGACTTCGTTGAAGCGGTCGAACGGGGTCGGGCGATCGTCGAACACGGCGCCTAGTGCGCCGGGTCGCATCTGCTCGAAGCCCAGCGCCAGCACGCAGTCGGCGGCTCCGCTTTCGATGGCCTGGCGCGCGAGGAAGAGCGCGGTCGAACCGGTCGAGCAGTTGTTGTTGACGTTGATGATCGGCACGCCGGTCAGGCCGACCTCGTAGAGCGCCCGCTGCCCGCTGGTGGAGTCGCCATAGACGTAGCCGACATAGGCCTGCTGCACCTGCGCATACGCCACTGCGGCATCGACTAGCGCGAGTTTCGCGGCATCAGCACCCATCACGTAGTACGGCGGATGGTCGCCGGGCTTGCGGAAGGGGATCATGCCGACCCCGGCGACTACGACCTTTTCAGACATGTCAGCCTCCGGCGCTACAGCGAGCGCGCGATGATCTCTTTCATGATCTCGTTGGTGCCGCCGTAGATCGGCTGCACGCGCGCGTCGACATACATGCGCGCGATCGGGTACTCGAGCATGTAACCGTAGCCACCAAAGAGCTGCAGGCACTCGTCCACCACCTTGCACTGCAGGTCGGTCAGGTACCACTTGGCCATCGAGGCGGTCGCGGTATCGAGCGTGCCGTCCATGACCTGCACGATGCAGCGGTCGATGAAGGTGCGCGCGACCACTGCCTGCGTCTTGATCTCGGCCAGCTTGAAGCGCGTGTTCTGCATTTCGATCAGCTTCTGGCCGAAGGCGCTGCGCTCGCGCGCGTACTCGACCGTCAGCCGCAGCGCGCGCTCGATCGCCGCCACCGCACCGATGCCAATCAGCGTGCGCTCGTAGGGCAGTTCCGCCATCAGTTGAGCAAAGCCCTTGCCCTCGACGCCGCCGAGCAATGCGTCGGCCGGAACGCGCACGTTGTCGAAGAAGAGCTCGCAGGTGTCCTGCCCCTTTTGCCCGACCTTGTCGAGGATGCGGCCGACGCGAAATCCCTCGACGTTCTTCGTCTCGACCAGCAGCAACGAGAGGCCGCGCGCGCCGGCCGCTGCATCCGTTCTCGCGACGACGACGATCAGGTCGGCGAGGTAGCCATTGGAGATGAAGATCTTCGAACCATTGATGACGTAGCCGCTGCCGTCTCGCTCCGCGCGCGTGCGCACGCCTTGCAGGTCGGAGCCGGCGGCCGGTTCGGACATCGCGATCGCACCCACCATCGCGCCGCTGGAAAGTTGCGGCAGGTACTTGCGCTTCTGCTCCTCGGTACCGTGGTTCAACAGGTAGTGCGCGATGATGATGTGCACGTGCACGCCGAACGAGGTGTCGCCGGCCGCGGCGAGTTCCTCGAACAGCGCCGCCATGTGCGCAAAGTCGCCGCCGGCGCCGCCGTATTCGTCGGGAATGTCGGCGCACAGCACGCCGAGGTCGCCGGCCTTGCTCCATAGCGCGCGATCGACATGCTGCTGCTTCGCGAAGCGATCCTCGTGCGGGACGATCTCGGTTTCGACGAAGCGGCGCAGGGTGTCGCGATAGACGGCGAGTTCGGGCGACATCCAGGGAGAGACATAGGACGACATGGCGCAGAAATCCAGCGTGATGCGAACTTGATCAACCTAGCACGCCTGCGCGACCGTGACTCGCCGGCGGTGGTCTCCGGACTAGAAGGGAGTCTCGAACTCGCGCCGATCCGCGCGCCGGCTCAGACGAGCCGGGCCGGCGCTGCCTCGGACGTCCCTTCCGCAGGCTCCAGCGACCCGACCCGCACACCGAGCAGGCGGATACGGCGCGTGAGGTCGACGCGCTTCAGGCATTCGCCGGCCGCGCGGCGGATGGCCCGCGCGTCACTCGTCGGTGCCGCAAGCGTCTGGTCGCGGGTGACGGTGCTGAAGTCCTCAAAGCGCAGCTTGATGCCGATCGTGCGGCCGGTGTAGCGCTTGCGGCGCAGGTCGTCGGCGACCCGCTCGACCAGGTGGGTGAAGATGCGGGACAGTTGCGCTCGGTCGCGCGTGGCATGCAGGTCGCGATCGAAAGTGGTCTCGCGGCTGATCGAGCGGGGCTCGCTTTCAGTGACGATCGGACGGTCATCGCGACCCCGCGCCGCATCGGCGAGCCAGGACGCGTAGCTGGCGCCGAAGTGTCCCGCGAGCCAGGTGCGATCGACCTGCGCCAGTTCGCCGATCGTGGCAATGCCGAGCCGCGCCAGCCTGGCGGCCGACTTGGGCCCGACGCCATGCAGGCGCCGTACGGACAGCGGCCACAGGCGCGATGCCACCTCCTTCAGCGTCACGACGGTCAGGCCATCGGGCTTGTCCAGCTCCGACGCAATCTTCGCAATCAGCTTGTTCGGTGCCAGGCCGACCGAGCAGGTCAGGCCCGTGGCGTCGCGAACGACTTGCCTGAGCTCGGCGCCGACCTCGCGCGCGCACCACCAGACGTTCTGCGCGGCATCATCGGGGTCGATGATTTCGTCGTCGTCCGGCAGCCGGGCCGCGACGACTTCGGTCAGGTCGATGTAGATCTCGTCGATGCCACGATCCTCGATCAGCGACGCCACGGCCCGCACGGCTGCCTTGAACAGCCGCGAGTACTTGCGGTACTCGTCGAAGTCGACCGGCAGCAGCACCGCGTCCGGCGCCTTCGCAGCCGCCTTCATCATGCCCATCGCCGAGTTGACGCCGAGCGCGCGGGCTTCGTAGGTGGCCGTCGTCACCACGCCGCGCCCGGCGTAGCCACGCAAGGTGGCGTAGTGGCGGCGTCGTTCGCCGCTCACCGGGTCCGTCTCCCAGCCCGGCTGGTGCTCGCGCCCGCCGCCGATCACCACCGGCCGCCCGCGCAGGTCCGGATAGCGCAGCAGCTCCACCGACGCGTAGAACGCATCCATGTCGAGGTGGGCGATGACGCGAGTCGAAATCATGTCGGATACAAGACTACCGGCTGCCGCGCCGCAGCGATGTGGCCTCTCCGGACTGCAGCCCTGCCGGGGTCCAGCCCCCTAGTCGAGTCCCAGCTCCCGAGACCATAATCGCCGCTCCTTTCCGGACGACGGACAGTGACAAACCGCTGACCCGTCCTTCGTTTCCGCCGGCAACTCGTCATCGGAGAAAACTGGAGAAAGTTCATGAGTCGGCTCCCGCGGTTGCCCGCACCGTCGCCGAATGGGTGGCCGACTTTCTCGTGGCGCGCGGCGTCGACCGCGTGTTCGGTCTGCAGGGCGGTCACATCCAGCCGATCTGGGACCACCTCGCACTCAAGGGCGTACGCATCGTCGACGTGCGCGACGAAGGTGCGGCCGTGCACATGGCGCACGCCCACGCCGTGCTCAGCGGCGGACTCGGTGTTGCGTCGGTCACGGCCGGGCCGGGCGTGACGAACTGCGTGACGGCGATGGCCAACGCGCAACTGGAGCGCGTTCCGGTGCTGCTGATCGGCGGTTGCGCGCCGGTGCCACAGGACGACCTCGGCCCGCTGCAGGGCATCGATCACGTGTCCATCATGCGACCGGTCACCCGCAGCGCGCGCACGTTGCGCGTCGCCGGCAGCCTGCTGCGCGACCTGGACAAGGCCGCCGCGACGGCGCTCGGCGACGGCAACGCCCCCGGTCCGGTGTACGTCGAGATTCCGACCGACGTACTGCGACAGACCGTGCCGCCGGGTGTCGTGATGCCGGAGTATCTGGCAGCGCGCGCGCCGCGCCGGATCCCGCCCGATCCCGCCGAGGTCGAACGCGCCGCGGCGCTGATCGCGCAGGCGCGCCGTCCGCTGGTGCTCACCGGACGTGGCGCCCAGGGGGCAGGTGCCGAACTGGTGCGATTCCTCGATGCCACCGGCGCGGTGTACCTCGACACCCAGGAAAGTCGCGGCCTCGTGCCCGCCGAGCATCCGTCGACGATCGGTGCCGTACGTGCGCGCGCGATGCAGGAAACCGACCTGGCGATCGTCATCGGCCGCAAGCTCGACTACCAGACCGGCTATGGCTCGCCGGCCGTGTGGCCAAAGGCGCACTTCCTGCGCATCGGTGACAACGCCGAAGAACTGCGCGAGAACCGACGCGGCGAAGTCGAACTGTTCGCGCACCCGGCGACGGCGCTCGCGGCCCTGGTACGTGCGCTTCCCGCGCGCGGCCCGTCGCTCGACGCGGCGTGGACCGAGGCCCTGCGCAGCGAGCACCTGCGGCGCGCGAAAAAGGTCGCGGCCGGGCTGGCCGAGGCCCCCGCCGGCAAGGATGGGCGCATGCATCCCAACCGGATCTTCGCTGCTCTACGCGAAGTGTTGCGGCCCGATGCGATCACCGTGGCCGACGGCGGCGACCTCCTGAGCTTTGCACGCGTCGGACTGGACACCAGCACCTACCTCGATGCCGGCGCCTTCGGCTGCCTCGGCGTCGGCACGCCCTACGGCGTGGCCGCTGCGCTGCTGCATCCGGACCGTCAGGTCGTGGTGGTCACCGGCGACGGCGCGTTCGGCATCAACGCGATGGAGATCGACACGGCCCAGCGGCATGGCGCGAAGGTCGTGTTCATCGTCTCGAACAACGCCGCCTGGAACATCGAGCGCATAGACCAGGTGATGAACTACGGCGGCCGCGTGGTCGGCACTGAACTGGCATGGAGCGACTACGCAGCGATGGCGCGCGCGTTCGGCCTGCACGGCGAGCGCGTGACCGATCCCGCGCGACTGACGGACGCCATCCGCGAGGCGTTCAAGAAGGCTCCGGCATTGATTGACGTCGTCGTCACGCGCGACGCGCTGAGTTCGGACGCGGGCAAGGGGCTGGCGTTCGCCGGCGACTTCCAGGCGCTGACGGCCTGGGACGACGCCGAACGCGCGCGGCGCACATGAGCCGGCCCGGCACGACCAGGGACGCACGTGCCGCGGCGGCAAGCGCCCCACGGCACGACGTGCTCAACGTTGGCCAGATCGTCGCGGCACACGCGCGGCTGCAGCCGGACAAGATCGGTGCGCGCGACTCGAAGCGCGCGCTGACCTTCGCGCAATGGAACGAACGCAGCAACTGCCTCGCCAATGCGTTGCTCGGCCTCGGCCTCGTGAAGGGCGATCGCGTCGCTCTGCTGGCCTACAACTGCATCGAGTGGCTCGAGCTTTACGTCGCGCTCGCCAAGGCCGGGCTGGTCGCGGTGCCGGTCAACTTCCGGCTGACGCCGCCGGAGATCGAATACATCGTCGCCAACTGCGAGGCGCGCGCGATGATCGTGCAGGACGCGCTGCTCGAGAGCATCGAGCCCGTGCGCGCCAATCTTTCCCTGATCGGCAAGGACGCCTGGGTGCACTTCGGCGGCCCGCGCACGCCGCGCGGCTGGCGCGGCGTCGAAGCGCTGGTGCGGGCCGGCTCGGCGCGCGTCCCCGCCGTGGAGGTGGAGCCCGCCGATACCTGGGCGCTGATGTACACCTCGGGCACCACTGGCCGGCCGAAAGGGGCGATCCGCAACCATCACGGCGCGGCGCTGATCTCGCTGGTGACGGCGCTCGACATGGAACTGACACGGCAGGACACCGCGCTGCTCGTAATGCCGATGTGTCACGCCAACTCGCTCTACTTCAGTTTCACTTTCACCTATCTCGGTGCGACCTGCGTTGTAGACGACCGCCGCAGCTTCGACCCGGAGGCCCTGCTGCATTCCATGGCCGAGCAACGTGTCACCTTCACGTCGCTGGTCCCGACGCACTACATCATGATGCTTGGCCTGCCGCCGCAGGCAAAGGCGCGCCATGACGTGTCGAGCATGCGCAAGCTGATGATCTCTTCCGCACCGGCGCGGCGTGACACCAAGCTCGCGATCCTCGAGCACTTCCGCAATTCACAGCTGTACGAGCTCTACGGCTCGACCGAAGCCGGCTGGGTCACGCTGCTGCGGCCGGACGAGCAGATCACCCACCTCGGCTCGGTCGGACGCGAATGGACCGGCTCCGGTCCGGTGCGCCTGCTCGATCCCGACGGACGCGACGTGCCGGACGGCGACGTCGGCGAACTCCATTCGCGCACGCCCTACACCTTCGACGGCTACTGGAAGAACCCGGAGAAGACGGCTGAGGCACTGCGCCCCGACGGCTACTGCAGTGTCGGCGACCTCGCGATGCGCGACGCCGAGGGATTCATCCACCTCGTCGACCGCAAGAGCAACATGATCATCAGCGGCGGCGAAAACGTGTATCCGTCGGAAGTCGAGGAAGTGGTCGGCCGCTGCCCCGGCGTGAAGGACGTCGCGGTGATCGGTGTTCCCCACGACAAGTGGGGCGAGGCCGTGCACGCGGTGATCGTCCCGCATCCCGATGCGACGCTGACAGAGGATCAAGTGCTCGACTGGTGTCGCGACCGGATCGCCGGCTACAAGCGACCGCGCTCGATCTCGTTCATTGCCGAGAGCGAGATGCCGCGCACCGCGACCGGAAAGATCCTGCACCGGCGGCTACGCGATCAGTACACACGCTAGGCGGTCTAAAACGGAATCGACCGCTGCCGGCCAAGCTAAGGCGTAGAGTCAAGCTGCGCTGAGAAACTTGACATGGACGTCCTTGGCGTCCTCGCCCGTGGGGGTGTTCAATACGAAGCGGTCGGTGCGGAGGGAGGCCGGTTATGCCGTGGAGATCCGTCGGTTGGGCGTCAGCAGCCTTGATCTTCACGGGGCTGGCATGGGCACAAGGAGGCGTCCCGGACAGCGCCGAGTCCTGGAATTCCCGCCTGATCAGTCTCTGGCTTATGTGGGCACTCGTCTGGGTGTTCTTGGCCGCTGGCCTGTGCATTGCTCTCTTCAAGCTGTACTCGTACTGGCCAGGCGCGGAACGCCGGTTGGTCGCGGCAACGCTCGTCGCGATGCCGCCGGTATCAACATTGTTGACGACGGCGCACCTGCCGCTGCTCGGCTGGCTTTTTCCTCGAGATGGAGGCATCCAGTACGCCCCGATCTTCGCGTTCTGGGTCGTGGTGGCTCTGGGCTTCGGCGCGGCATGGCGGTCCGTCAAGACGCGGTCGAGCTGGTTGAACTCGCCATCGGAGCCGCTGGCGGCCGCCTCATTCGCGCGCTCATACGATTCCGACTCCTCGGCGACTGGAAGCACTGATGCAGCCTCAGCACGGCCACATAGAGAGCTGACGCCACAGGCGAAATCGATGGGTTCCGAATCGAGAGCGGAGTCCCGCACCCATGAGGCCGAGGCAACCGCCCGGTCCGACGAAGCACCGGCTCCGTCCAGCGTGCCGCGCACACCGGCCGATCCCGAGCAGGCACGCGCATCTGAGCGGAAACCGGAACCCAAGCGCATTGCGGCCGACAGCATCTTCATTTCATACCGACGTCAGGACAGTGCCGACGTCACTGGTCGGATCTACGACCGCCTGACACAGCGCTTCGACCGCAAGCAGGTGTTCAAGGATGTGGACTCAATACCGCTGGGCGTCGACTTTCGCGCGCATCTTGGCGACGTGGTGGGGCGCTGCAATTTGTTGCTCGCCATCATTGGCCCGCAGTGGCTGAATGTTGTTGGACCCAACGGTCGTCGGCTGGACGATGTCGGCGACTTCGTGCGCATCGAGATCGAAGCCGCGCTCGCCCGCAACATCCCGGTCATACCGCTACTGGTGGGCGGCGCCGAGTTGCCTTCCGAGCGCGACCTGCCGCCAAGCCTTGCGGCGATCACGTTCCGAAACGGCATTGCCGTGCGGCCTGACCCAGACTTTCACCGCGACATGGATCGACTGATCGCCGGCCTCGAGTTGCATCAGCGGAAGTGAAGTTAGAAGGCGTAGGTCGCAGCGACACCGGCCAGTACATTGCGCGTCGGTGCCGGCGCGTAGTAGCGGCCATTGCCATCGCCGACGATCACGGCTCCGATGTACTCGCGTCCGAAGATATTGTTGACGCGCGCGAACTGGCGGAAGCGCCAGCGGCCCGCCTGCTGCTCGAGACCCGCCCACAGGTTGGCGATGGTGTATCCGGCGGCATAAGCGGAGTTGAAGTCGTTCACCGCGACCGACCCGCTGGCGACGACTTCGAATGCGCCTGAGAGTCCCAGCGCCGGATTGCGGTACGCCAGATCGGCAAACAGCGTGGCGTTGGGCACGCCGGGAACGCGGTTGCCGTCCGGCACTACGGCGGTATTGGCTCCGGTGACCGGATTGCAGAACGCTGCCAGCGGTGCACAGGTCCGGAACGCCGAGTCGAAGCGCGCATTCAGCAGGGTCAGCGCCACATGGGTGCTCAATCCGCCGCCGAACTCGCTTTCAAGCAGCAGTTCTGCGCCGAGGCGCGACGTGTCGCCGGCGTTCTGGAACGACGAGCGTCCGCCGGTGTTGCGTGCAATGACGATCTCGTCCTCGGTACGGATGCCGAACACGGCGAGGTTGAGCCGCGTCTTGTCGCCGAGCAGCAGCTTCGCGCCGAGTTCGAGCTGGTCGCTGATCGACGGCTGCAGCGAGAAGTTCAGTCCGCTGGCGCCATCGGGCCGGTAGGCCAGCTCGATGGCGGTGGGCGTCTCGAAGGCGCGCCCATAGCTCGCGTACACGTTGAAGAGCGGGGTGACCTGATAAAGCAGCGCCACCGTCGGCGTCCACTCGCCGTAACTGGTCGAGCCGCTGTCGTTCGGGTTGCCGCTGACGACGTAGAAATCCTCCGATGAGAAATCCACCTTCGTATATCGAACGCCGGCGGACAGCGACCACTGCGGCAGGAAGCGCCACTCGCCCTGGATATAGGCACCGAAGCTGTCGACGTCGTTGTCCTCGTCGCGCTTGAGCGCGCCGCGCACGCCGAGATTGTTGAGGTAGCCCTGGCGTGCCTCGGTGGATCCGTCGTACTCCGCGCCCGCGGTCACGGTCAGCGGGCCGCTCAGCACGTCCCGCCGGTGTGTCCAGCGCACACTGCCGCCCCCGAGCTGCCGGTCGAGCGACGACACACCGCCCGAACTCGTCGCCGCCGCCTGGGCATCAAGTGGCACGGCCAGATACTGCTCGTTGCTGCGGCTGCCGGCATAGGCGACGAGGCGCAGCGTGTCCTGCGGCGTCAGCGTGCTGTCGAGGATCAGCCCACCCTGCAGGTTCTCGAGCGAGCGGCGCGTGTTGAAGGCGATCGCCACGGGCTGCGCCTGCCGCGGGTCCTGCTGGACCTGCGCCTGAGTCAGGCCGAGCGGATCCTGCGCATCCGGTTGATCGAATCCGGTGGCAACCAGTGTGACGCGATTGCTGCTGTTCAGGTCGTAGCTCAGCTTGGTGCTGGCCTGCGTCTTGCGCGCCGCGCTGTGCTCGCGATAGCCATCGATGCTGAAGTACGACGCGCTGGCGAAGCCATTGAAAGCGCCCGTGGCACCGCCGCCCTTGAGCGCGTAGCGCTGGAAGCCGTAGCTGCCGAAGGTCATGTCGGCCTCGATCGACGGCGGAGTCGAGCCCGACTCGCTAAAGACCTGCACCACACCGCCCGAGTGATTGCCATAGAGCGCGGAGAAAGGACCGCGCAGGACTTCGATGCGATCGGCCGCGCCGAGGTCGAATATGCCCGGGCTGCCCTGCCCGTCCGGCGCGCTCGCGGGAATGCCGTCGGAGATCAGCCGGATGCCGCGCGTGCCGAACTGCGAGCGCGCGCCGAAACCGCGAATCGTGATCTGCAGTTCCTGGGCGAAATTTTCGCGGTTCTGTACGAAGGTCCCTGGCACACGATTGAGCACCTCGGACACGTTGACGCGCGCCTTGCCGTCCTGGATCTCACCGCGCGTGATGGCGTCGACCGACATCGGCAGGTCGAAGGCGCGCTCCTCGACCCGTGTGCCGGTGACCACCACGGGATCGAGCGATTCGGAGGGCGATTGCGACTGCGACTGCGCAACGGCGACCTGCGCCAGCATCGATGCCGCGGCCATGGCGACGAGTTTCACGTCGACCAACATCGCCTACGCCCCGGCCTTCGCGGCGTAGGCTTCGGCCTCGCTCACCATCGAGTACTTCACGATCCCGTGCCCGAATCCGCGCAGTTCCAGCCGCGCCGCGTCGCCAAGCGGCATTGCGTCGTGGGCGGTATAGGTCAGCGTCGTGTCGGTCATGGCGCATCCATCATCGCAGACACTTGCAAGGCACGCCGTTCACACTATCGTCATCAGGGTCGCGTTGCCTCCCGCAGCGGCGGTGTTGACCGACACCGTCCGCTCGGCCAGCAGGCGCTCGAGGATGAACGCCCCCGCCTGGCGCGCACCCGGCTCGCCTGCATGCAACGTGATGATCGGACCCGCTCGCTGCGCGAGGCGTCGGCTCCAGTCGCGCACCCATTCGGCGTCCGCCTGGATGAGCGCCGCATCGATGGCGGCTGCCAGCGGATCGCGCGTCAGTTCGACACGGCCGCGCACCGCGGCCGGAAGTTCGGCCAGCACGCGCCGCGACAGGTCGTCATCTGGCCATGCGGCGCGCGCGCCGGCCGCCAGCACATACGCCAGCTGCAACAGCAGATCGCCCCGTTCCTGAGCGATCGACAGGATCGCTCCGCGCGGCACCAGGGCATAGGTGTTGCGCTCGCCCGTGGGCCCCGGCAGTGTGTTGACCCGGCCCAGCGGCGAGGCGGCGGCGAGCGCGTCGCAGGCCGCCACCAGCGGATCGACCGGATCCCGCCGTGCGAGTGCGGCTCGCAGTTCGCGCAGTGGCGCCAGCGCCGCCACGCGTGCGTCTTCAGCGACAGCCTCGCCCGCCGCATTCGCGGGCGACGCCACGGCCGAAGCTGCATGCATCAGGCGCCGCAGGTATAGCGGGCCGCCCGCCTTGGGACCCGTTCCCGACAGGCCGTCGCCGCCGAAAGGCTGCACGCCCACCACCGCGCCGATCATGTTGCGGTTCACGTACTGGTTGCCGACGTGAGCGCGGCCGACGATGGCGTCGATCGTCTCGTCGATGCGCGAGTGGATGCCCAGCGTCAATCCGTAACCGGTCGCATTGATCGCATCGACCAGCGCCGGCAGCGATTCGCGCCGATAGCGGACAACGTGCAACACCGGGCCGAAGACCTCGCGCTCGAGTTCGTCGATGCTGTCCAGCTCGATCAACGTCGGCGCCACGAAGTGGCCATACTTCAGTCCTTCGTCGGCCGTGACGGGCGTCGCCTGAAATACGCGCCGGCCCTTCGCCCGCATCGCGGTGATGTGTGCCTCGATGCCGCGCCTTGCGTCCTCGTCGATCACCGGTCCGATGTCGATCGAGAGGCGGTCCGGCGAGCCCAGTGCCAGCTCGCGCATCGCTCCTTCGAGCATCGGCAGGATCCGATCGGCGACATCGCGCTGCAGGCACAGCACCCGCAGTGCTGAACAACGCTGTCCCGCACTGTCGAAGGCCGACGCGATCACGTCCGCGACGACCTGCTCGGGCAGCGCCGAAGAGTCGACAATCATTGCGTTCTGACCCCCGGTCTCCGCAATCAGCGCCAGCGGACGACCCCGGTCGTCGAGCCGGCCGGCGAGGCTGCGCTGCAGAAGCCGCGCCACCTCGGTCGAGCCGGTGAACATCACGCCCCGGATGTGTTCGTCGGACACCAGTGCGGCGCCGACGACCTCACCGCGCCCCGGCAGCAGCTGCAGCACGTCGCGCGGCACGCCCGCTTCGTGCAGCAAGGCGACGGCCTGCGCCGCGATCAGCGGCGTCTGTTCGGCCGGCTTGGCCAGCACCGTGTTGCCGGCGGCGAGCGCCGCGGCTACCTGCCCGGCAAAGATGGCCAGCGGGAAATTCCACGGACTGATGCAGACGACCGGGCCGAGCGGCTGGGTCGCTGCACCCGTGAGTTCGCTGCGCGCCTGCACCGCGTAGTAGCGCAGGAAGTCGACCGCCTCGCGCACTTCGCCCACGGCGTTGGAGCAGGTCTTGCCGGCTTCGCGCACGATGAGACCGATCAGGCGTGGCGTATCCGCCTCCATCGCGTCGGCCGCGCGTTCGAGCGCCGTCGCGCGATCGTCCGCAGTGCGCGCCTGCCACCTTGGCTGCGCGGCCACGGCCGCGGCCACGGCCGCGCGGACTTCACCGGCCGTCGCTTCAAGCACGGAACCGACGACATCGCGTCGATCGGCAGGGTTGCGCACGTCTGCCGCCGCGGCATGCCTTGGCGTGTCATTCCCCGGCGTGTCATTCCTCGGCGTGGCATGCAACTCGATTGTTGTCGGCGCCGCGAGCCACGCTGTTGCGCGCTGTCGAGCAGCACCGGGGCTAGCTCGGTCAGTCGCGCCTCGCTGGCAAGGTCGAGTCCGCGCGAGTTGCGCCGCGCCGCGCCGAAGAGCGCCGGCGGCAACGCAATCGCCGGATGCGAGGCTCCGAGCACGCCTTCCGCCCGCGCCATCTGCTCCACCGTCATCACCGGGTCGGCCACCAGTTCGTCGATCGGGATCGACTCGTTGGCGATGCGATTGACGAAGGAGCTGTTGGAACCGTTCTCGAGCAGCCGACGCACCAGGTAGGCGAGCAGGGTTTCATGCGTACCTACCGGCGCGTAGATGCGACAGGGCCGCGCGAGGCCGCCCTCCTTCGTTCGCACGACCTGCTCGTACAGGGGTTCGCCCATGCCGTGCAGGCACTGGAACTCGTACTGGTGCCGCCGATAGTCCGGACCGGCCGCGTGGTAGATCGCTGCCACGGTGTGCGCGTTGTGGGTCGCAAACTGCGGATAGATGGCTTCGGGGGCCGCCAGCAGCTTGCGCGCGCAGGCGAGGTACGAGACATCGGAATACGCCTTGCGCGTGTAGACGGGAAAATCCTCGAGCCCGTCGATCTGCGCGCGCTTGATCTCCGCGTCCCAGTACGCGCCCTTGACCAGCCGGATCATCAGCCGGCGCTGGCCGCGACGCGCCAGGTCGATCAGGTAATCGAGCACGAAGGGTGCGCGCTTCAGGTACGCCTGCACGACGAAGCCGACGCCGTTCCAGCCGGCCAGCCCGGGCTCGGCGCAAAGCCGCTCGATGAGGTCCAGCGACAGTTCGAGCCGGTCGGCCTCCTCGGCATCGATGCTGATGCCGATGTCATAGCTGCGCGCCAGCAGCGCGAGCGAGCGCAGGCGCGGATACAGCTCCTCCAGCACACGCGCATGCTGGGCGCGGCTGTAGCGCGGATGCAGCGCCGACAGCTTCAGCGAGATACCCGGCCCGTCGTAGATGCCGCGCCCGGCCGCCGTGCGTCCGATCGCATGGATCGACTCCTCGTACGAGGTGAGGTAGTGCTTCGAGTCTGCGGCCGTCATCGCGGCTTCACCGAGCATGTCGTACGAATAGCTGAAGCCCTCGGCCTCGCGGCGACGCGCATACGACAGCGCTTCGGCAATCGTTTCGCCGGTGACGAATTGCTCGCCCATCAGGCGCATCGCCATGTCGACACCACGGCGGATCAGCGGCTCACCGCTGCGCGCAACGACGCGTGCCAGCGCGCTGGCCAGTCCGCGCTCGGTGTGGGTCGACACCAGCTTGCCGGTCAGCAGCAGTCCCCATGTGGCCGCATTGACGAACAGCGATCGGCTTCGGCCGAGGTGTGATTCCCAGTCGGCATCGCCGATCTTGTCGCGAATCAGCGCATCGCGCGTGGCCGTGTCCGGAATGCGCAGCAGCGCTTCGGCCAGGCACATCAGTGCCACGCCCTCCTGTGACGACAGCGAGAACTCCTGCACCAGGCCCTGTACCAGACCTTCGCGACCGGACCCCACCTTGCGTGCTCGCAGGCGCCTTGCGAGATCACTGGCCAGCGCGTGTGCGGCCGCCGCCTGCTGCACAGGCAGCCGTGCGGCTTCCAGCAGCGAGGCCAGGCACTCGGGCTCGGGCCGGCGGGTCGCGGCGGTGATCGCTGCGCGCAACGGCGACTGCGCGCCGAGGCCATCCGCAAAGTCGCGAAACGGCCGCACGCCGTCCTCGGCGATCGCGCCGGTAGTGGCAACGCGTGGCGCGTTCGATGGCATGACGGGGTTCATCCCTCAGTACCCTGGAAGGTGCGGACGAGCATTCTGACCGCGTTGCGACGATTGTGGCAACGTTGTCACTCGCCGGCCGCCCGCGTCACCGGCAGCTCGTCCGATGCGCGGTGCGCTAGTGCCGGCACGCCGCGCGGGCCGCACCGCTAGAATTCCGCTGCGGCGGGCCCTTAGGCCACGTCAGGAGAGTCAGATGCGCCATCATCACGTGATCGTTTCGTTCGGCAAGGACGGCGAGTTCGAGTTCAAGCTCGCGTCCGAGGACGTGGAGAAACAATCGATCGACGCGGCGCGCGAGTGGTTCGATCGCGAGTTCGTCGCGCTGGAGTGCGATGTGGCTTCGCCGATCGGCAAGGTGCTCACGGCCGACCGCGTGCTCAGCGTCGCCAAGTATTCAGGCGCGCGCCGCTTCAGGAACGAAAGTGGCTGGGCGGCGGACTATGCGAAGAACGCCGCCGCACTGCTCGGGCGCGACGTCATCAAGGTCGACGTTCCCAACTACACCGTCGGCTACTGAAGAGCTCACACGTCGTTTCACATCACGCTGCCGCGTCCCAACACTACGCAAGGCATCAGACAACATTCAAGGGAGAGTCAAATGAAGAAGCTGCTCTGCGCACTCGGCTGCGTGCTGGCCTGTTCGATTGCGGCGCCCGCCGGGGCGCAGGAAAAGCCGAAGGCGCCGGAACTCACCTCGGCTGAACTGCTGGCGAAGATCCAGTCCGACAAGAAGGGCATCGTGGAACGAACGATGAACCTGACGCCGGACGAGGCGAAGAAGTTCTGGCCGCAGTACGCCGTGTTCCAGCGCGAACTGGAAGGGCCGCAACGCGAGGCCACCCTCGCCATCCTCGACTACGTCGCGGCCGAGAACTCGCTGACCGACGCCAATGCGAAGCGCATCGCCGAGCAGATCCTCGCGGCCAATCTCAAGGAGGCGCAGTTGCGCCAGAAGCACTTCAAGCAGCTGCTCAAGGTGCTGCCCGCCCGCAAGGCGGTGCGGTACATGCAGATCGAGAACAAGATGCTGGCGGTTGCGCGATACGAAGCCGCCAGGGCCATTCCACTGGTGCATTGACGGGCATCGTCGCGCGCCGGCCAGCGCGGATCGAGCGCCACTTCAGAACTAGACCAGCCCCAGCTGGCGCAGCGGTGTTCGCCAGCACCGCGCTATCTTGTTGAATCCACCGACCGTGGGATGCAGTTCGTTGGCCCACTCGTCGGGCACGAGCGTGTCGCGCGATTCGACCGACAGGAACGTCGGCGTCATCGCGTCCAGCTGCGCCTGTGCCAGCGCATCGATCAGCAATCGCACGACCCGTCGCTGCAGGCCGCGCGCCACGCCGACACTGTCCATCGGATCCTGCAGCCACTGTCCCAGGCCGAGGAAGCCCTTGCCGGTCGGAATCGCGTAGTCGTACGTGTGTATCAGCACCGGCGTGCCCGGGAGCAGCTGTTGCACCAGGTCGTGCACCGTCTTGAGGTACCCGGTGATGGCTCGTGCAGTGTGCCCGGGTTCGCCGGCGCGGAAACACTCCTCGGCCGCCTGGGCGCCACTGCAGTCCGCCTTCAGCAGCAGCGGAAAATCGCCCGTTCCGGCGACGTCATTGCCCCCGCCCGACAGGAACACCGCCCGCACCGTACGGCCATAGCCCAGGTTGCGGTCCAGCACGCGCTCCATCTGCCGCATGTAGGTGTCCTTCGTGTACTCCTCGGCGTCGGCCCCGCTCGCACCCAGCACAAGGATCGGCTGAGCGCCATTCGAGTTGAGGAAGCGCTGCAGCGGGTAGGTGAGGTTGTTGTTCGGATACCAGAACCACGAGTCGCCGAGCGCAACGAAGATGGGACTGAAGGTTTCAGGTACCTGCGTCTCGCCGTGCCACGGTCCGTCGCCGATCATGGTGTGCTCCTTCGGGTGGTCACCTAATACGAGCCGTCGGCTTGCGCAGCGACGCGAAACAGCCCCTCCAGTTCGGCATCGGATTCGCCCTGCAGCTGCACGATGCGCACCGTCTGCCCGGACCGACGTCCCACGGCCTGCCATGCCTCTTCGATGATTCCGCGTAATCGTGGCGCGTCGCCAGCTTCGTCACTGAGGAAAATCACCCGCTCGAGCGGCGCTCCGCGCAGCAGTTCCATCAGCTCAAAGCGTGTCCCGGCACGGCTCTCGGTGTACTCGCGCAGGTCGAGCAGGATGACGCCGGCGCGATCGATCATGGCCAGCACCGCAGACTGCCAGGTGCTGTTGGCGCAGAAGAGCTCACTCACGCGGAAGCGCCCGTCCGGGTCGCGCTCGCCGTCCAGCGCGGCGAGTCGCTCCGGGATCTGGCCGGCTTCGCTGATGAAGCGATCGGCGAGCGCGCGCCGCAGGTAGGCGAAGAACTCGTCGGGCTCCATCAGCGCGCCGGCCAGGTCAGGCCCGCCGATCATCCACACCGGCGCAGCAAAGCGCCAGCGTGCGAGAAAGCGGTCCATGAACGCTTCCGAGCGGCCCGACGGCTTGAACACGCGCAACAACAGCAGCGGCGAGCGCGGCGGCGCCGCGCGCCGGACCGCCCAGCGCAGCGCCAGCCGCTGTGCCACACGCCATGCCAGCCATTGCAGGACCACGAACAGGCCGACCCACTCCATGGCCGCACCGGTCTTTTCCTCGAAGGCGAGAACCATGACACACGCCAGGATGATGAGGGTCATCAGGCCCCAGTACGACCCGAGCGCAAGTTGCAGCTCGCTGAAGCGCTTCTTCGTGTAGCGGCGCGAGATGCGCAGCAGCATGCGCCAGCCGACCCAGCCCGAAAGCGCCGCCAGCGCGAGCAGCAGGCCGATGGCCACCAGGATCTCGACCCAGCTGCCCATGTCGTCACTGCTGCCGTCATCCAGCGCCACCGCGACCATGGAGAAGGCAGAGAACACCAGGAAGCCGACGATCATGGCGGCCACGAGCGGCGGGCCTGCCCCCCGCACCGACGGCCGCAGGAAGGCGGTCAGCATCAATCCGAGTGCTGACAGCACCGCCGGTGCGGCGAGCGCGGCCACGATCCCGTTCCCCGACAAGGCCAGCCCGGTCGCCACTGCGATGGATCCGATCACCACGATCCACCACGCCACCGCCTGCCGCGTGCCCGCCTGCAGCGACCACGCCAGCAGCGGCGGCACGAACAACACCGGCAGAAACATAATCGTCGAGGCGAGCGACGAGCCTCCAGTCGTCTCCGGCTCCTGCATCATCGCGCTGTAGTACGCCAGGCCGATCGCCGACGTGAGCAGCAGACTGAACCAGTACACCAGCCCCACAGTGAACTGCACCCACAACACGCGGCGCCGTAGCCGACGCGCCGGCGCCGTCGGGTCGGCTCCCGCCGCTTTGATCGACGCCGCGGGAATGCTCTGTATCACCAGCGGCGGCGCGCTCGGCGCCCGCTCCGCCACGGCAGTCGCGCTGCCCACTCGCCCCGCTATCGCCGGTGCCACCGACGCGCCCGCGACACTGGCCTGCAGGCGCACGACCGCGCGCGCATAGCGCTGCTTGAACCACCAGGCCAGCGCCACGGCGATCGGCACCAACAAGACGAGGAACAGCGCAATGATGGCCATCCATTGCGTCGAGTTGACGTCAGCGTCGTTGGTCATGGCCGCGTCGGATCCGGATCAGGCACATCGATTACTGGAGGCAATGCCTATGGGCTGCATGTCAACGCGGCCATTATGTCCGCTGCTGTGATTCCCATCACAGCAGGGACGGGCCTACACGCCAATCACGGGAAGAGGTCGCGACAACCGGCCGATGTCGCATCGGGTCAGACAGTACCGGTTTCCGCCGAATTCAGACAAGCAGGTCAGCGAGCACGCTCGCGCACCGGGGCGGCAAGCCTTGTCGGGTCGCCTTCGGTACGGTTGAGCGCTACGGCCGCCTCGACCAGCATGACGACAATGGAGCGCTCCAGTGGAGTTCCCTCCACCAGCTCGAGCGTTGCCATTTCGTACTTGCCACCCGGCTTCAGTCGAGACTCGATGCCGCGGAGACGCTGACCTCGCCAGAAACCAAAGAGGACGCGCTTGTCCTCGGCCCGTATGAGGAGAACAGGACCATTGGAGAAGTAGACGAGGTGCCCCCACTTGACTGTCTCTTGCAGCGGCGCCGCGTTGACGACGGCCGAGCGCAAGGCCTCGGCGTAGCGGCGTTGCCAGCTGCTCAGTGAGGCAATGTATGCATCGGGGCTTGCTGCCGGTACCGACTTCTTCATGGAATCCTCGGGCAGTGGCGCCGCAATGTTATGCGACCCGACGATTGTCCACCGGCCTGCGACACGGCGACGCGACCGCCAAGCCTCGCCGATGCGCGTGGATGCAGCCAACACAGCGTTGAATTCCGAGCAACTTGGGACAGTCGTCCGAGCAGCCCGGCCTGCATTCGCTGAGGGCAAGGACAACCCGAACTATCGATCCAGACTGACTATGTCCGGTGAATCTTCAACCGGTTGTCACTGTCGTCGACTTCCTCGAGGACCACATCGAACTGCCACAGCTCCTTGATGTAGCCGAGGACTTCGGTCGCGGTATCGGCGTCGAGCAGCCGGCCGCGCTCGACACGATGCTGCAGCAGCAGCGCACGGTCGCCGTCGGCTGAGAAGCGCGTGACCGCCAGTGGCGGCGTGTGCGCCTCGGGGCGATACTGCGCGGCGAGCATCTGGCGCACGGTCGAGTAACCCTGGTCGTTGTGGATCGCTCGCACGGCGTACTTGCTGCGGTCGTTCTCTTCGTCGGCCAGCATGAACAGCCGCATGTCGCGCATCACCTTGGGCGACAGATACTGCTCGATCAGGCTTTCGTCCTTGAAATTGGCCATCGCGAACTGCACTGCCTCGACCCAGTCGGTCGCCGCCAGGCGCGGGAACCATTCGCGGTCCTCGTCGGTGGGCTGTTCGCAGATGCGGCGGATGTCGCGAAAGATCGAGAAGCCCAGCGCATAGGGGTTGATGCCGCGATAGTGTTCGGCATCGAAAGGCGGTTGAGTGACGACGTCGCTGTGATTCGACAGCCACTCCAGCATGAAGCCGTCGTCCACCTGGCCCTGGTCGTACAGCTCGTGCAGCAGCGTGTAATGCCAGAAGGTCGCGGCACCCTCGTTGGCGACCTTGGTCAGCCGTTGCGGATAGAAGTACTGCGAGATCTTCCGCACGATGCGCACCAGCTCGCGTTGCCAGGGGGCAAGCTTCGGCGCGCGCTTCTCGATGAAGTACAGCAGGTTTTCCTGCGGATCGAAGGATTCCGGCGCGGGTTCCTGCTTGGCCTCGGCGTTCTCGTACAGATAGGCAACGTCGGGGTTGTAGTGATGCTGCGCGAAACGCAGTCGCTCGGCCAGGCGCTCCCGCTCGCGGCTCGCCGACAGTCGCGTCGGCTTCTTGTAGCGATCCACGCCGTAGGGCGCCAGTGCATGACAGCAGTCGAGGATGCGCTCGACTTCGCGCCAGCCATGGCGCTGTTCGCAATCGAGAATGAAGTTGCGCGCGAAGGTCAGGTAATCGAGGATGCCGTCGGCCTGCGTGAACTGGCGAAACAGGTAGTTGCTCTTGAAAAACGCGTTGTGCCCGTAGGCGGCATGCGCCATCACCAGCACCTGCAACGCCAGCGTGTTGGTCTCCATCAGGTACACCAGCGACGGGCTGGTATTGATGACGATTTCGTAGGCGAGCCCGCTCATCCCCTTCTTGTACGTGTGCTCCTGGCCGAGCAGCTGCTTGCCGAAGCTCCAGTGCGGGTAGTGCACCGGCATGCCGACGGTCGAACACAGATCGATCATCTGCGCCGCGGTGATCACTTCGTACTGAATCGGATACGTGTCGAGCTGCAGGCGCCGTGCGTGGGCAGCGAGTGCGACGTCGAATCGCTCCAGCAGCGGTACCGTCCACTCTGTGCCGGTCGCGATCGGCGCGGCCACGCGACGGGTTCCAGGAGCGGGCATCGGTACCCGGGGCTGCGACACCAGCCTGGGCCAGGGCCGCTCGGGTGCGATGCTTGCGAGCGCCCGTGCGGGCGCATCGAGCGCTGGCAAGGTTCCAGGGATTCATGGGTCCGCCCGGTCGGTTCGCGACAGCAGCGTCCGCACGCGCAGGGCTGCGACGCCTCATGCCACCGTCTCCTTGCGCGCGAAGAGCTCCCGCAGAACGGGCCAGATATCGCGCCTGTCATGCACCTTGCGCATCGCGAATCCGGCGTCGGCGACGGTCTCGTAACACTGCCACAGGTCGGACGGTCGGTTGAACCACCCGCTGGGATGGCTCGACGGAATGTCGATGTAAGCGAAGTAGCGCACGCGCGGCAGCACTTCGGACTGCAGATAGCCGGCGCAACGCTGTGCATCTTCTTCGCCGCAATCGCCGTCAGACGCTTGCGCGATGTAGACGTTCCAGTCCGGACCCGCGTAGCGGGTGTCGATCACCTTCTGCGCCAGTTGCAGCGCCGGCATCACCTGCGTGCCACCGGACTGCGGATCGTGGAAGAAAGTCTTCTCGTCGACCTCCTGCGCGGTCTCGGTGTGGCGGATGAACACAACATCGACCGCGCTGTACTTGCGCTCGAGGAACAGGTACAGCAACGAGAAGAAGCGCTTGGCCAGGTCCTTCTTGCGCTCGTCCATCGAGCCCGAAACGTCCATCAGGCACAGCATCACCGCGCGGGTCGCGGGTGTGGCCACTGGCTGGCGCGCGCGGAAGCGGCGATCGATCGCCTCGAGGAACGGCAGCTGTTCACGACGCGCGCGCAGTTGCGCGACTTCTTCCTCGAGTTCAGTGCGCCGCTCGGACTCGAGCGGTTCCAGTTCGTCGATCTCACGCGCAAGGTCATCGATCTGGCGCGCGATGCCGCCGCGCAACGCGATGCGGCGTGCGATCGACATGCGCATCGTCAGCGCGGGCGACAGATTGGCCAGCACGCCGTCGCGGGAATAGCCGGCGCGCCGCGTATGGATGTAGGTCACATCGCCGAGGCGCGTGCGTTCCAGGTTCGGCAGTTCGAGGTCATCGAAGAAGAGCCGCAGGAATTCGTCGCGTGACAGTACGAAGCCGAAGTTGTCGCGGCTTTCGCCTTCGCCCGGCTCGTTGCCCTGACCACCGCTTTCGCCGCCGTCGGGGCGAGCGATCGAATCGCCCGGTACGTACTCGTGATTGCCCGGCAAGACGAAATCACGGCTGCCGGACTTGTGATCGTGATGCAGATACGGCTCTTTGAGGCCGCGGCCGGGAATCGAAATCCGGCTGCCTTTGCCGATATCGGCGATGCCGCGCTTCTCGATCTCGTCGTCGACCGCCCGCTTGATCTCGTCCTTGAAGCGGCGAATGAAGCGCTCGCGATTGACCGCACTGCGCCCCGGCGGATCCGCGCGTCGATCGACGACGCGCATGTAGCGGCTCGGAGCGGGGGAATCGGACACTCAGTCCTCGTGGCGACTACGTCTTCACGACTGGGTCGACTTCTTGAAGTGCATGTACCAGTCGACCAGGCGCCGCACCTGCTTCTCGGTATAGCCACGCGCGGCCATCCGGTTGACGAAGCTCTTGTGGCGCTCTTCCATTTCCTGCGAGCCCTTGGCCTCGAACGAGATGATCGGCAGGATGTCCTCGGTCTTGCTGAACATGCGCTTCTCGATCACGACGCGCAGCTTTTCGTAGCTGGTCCAGTGCGGATTCTTGCCGTGCGCGCGCGCCCGCAGCACGAAGTTGACGACTTCGTTGCGGAAGTCCTTCGGGTTCGATATGCCGGCTGGCTTCTCGATCTTCTCGAGCTCATCGTTCAGGGCATCGCGCGAGTACTGCATGCCGGTATCCGGATCGCGCCAGTCCTCATCGAGCAGCCATTTGTCCGCGTAGGTCACGTAGCGGTCGAACAGGTTCTGCCCGTACTCGCCGTACGCATCCAGGTACGACATCTGGAGTTCCTTCTCGAGGAACTCCGCAAAGCGCGGCACGATCCATTCCTTGATGTGACCGCGCAGCCGCCGCTTGTATTCCTCCTGGATGTCTTCCTTCGCCAGGCGATCCTCGAGCACGACCAGCAGATTGACGGGGTCAGCGGCGATCTCGCTCGGGTCGCGATTGAAGGCGGCCGAGATCGTCTTGAACGCCCAGCGCGTCGACAGGCCGGAGAAGCCCTCCTGCATGCCGGCGTCGTCGCGATACTCCTTCACGCTCTTGCTGCGCGGATCGACATCCTTGAGCGTCTCGCCGTTATACGAACGCAGCTTGCTGAAGACGGATGAGTTTTCCGGCACCGCCAGCCGCGAGAGCACGGAAAATTCGGCCAGTGTGCGCAACGTCTGCGGCGCGCACGGTGACTCCGACAGCGTCGAGGCCGTCAGCATCTTTTCGTAGATCCGCACCTCTTCGTCCACGCGCAGGCAGTAGGGCACCTTGACCAGGTACACGCGGTCGATGAAGGCCTCGTTGTCCTTGTTGTTGCGGAACTTCAGCCACTCGGCTTCGTTCGAGTGCGCCATGATGAAGCCGTTGAAGGGCAGCGCCGGCAGCGCTTCGGTACCCTTGAAGTTGCCTTCCTGGGTGGCTGTCAGGATCGGGTTGAGTACCTTCAGCGGCGCCTTGAACATCTCGACGAATTCGACGCAGCGCGCCGAACCCAGACACAGCGCGCCCGAATAGCTGTACGCGTCGGGGTCGTCCTGTGCGAACTGCTCCAGCATGCGCAGATCGACCTTGCCGACCAGCGACGAGATGTCCTGCGTGTTCTCGTCGCCCGGCTCCGTCTTGACGATGCCGATCTGGTTGAGCACCGATGGCATCAGGCGCACGACCTGGAACTTCGACAGATCACCCTTGTATTCCTTCAGGCGCTTCAGCGCCCACGGCGTGGCGATGCCGGTCAGCGCGCGACGCGGAATGCCGTAGCGATCTTCCATTTCTGCGCCGAACCGGTCGCGCGGGAAGAGCCCCAGCGGCGACTCGAGCATCGGCGACAGCCGGCCCGTTACCGAGTCTTTCAGCGTATAGATCGGAAACTGCTCGCACAGCGACTTGATCTTCTCTGCAAGGGACGACTTGCCGCCGCCGACCGGGCCGAGCAGATACAGCACCTGCTTGCGCTCTTCGAGTCCCTGTGCCGCGTGTAGGAAATACGCGTACAGCGACATTAAGGTTTCTTCCATGCCGTGGAAGTCGGCGAACGCATCCCAGGACTGAATGACCCGGTTCTGGAAGATGCGCGACAGGCGCGCGTCATCGGCAGTGTTGACCAGCCTGGGCTTGCCGATCGCCTCGAGCACGCACTCGTGCGCACTCGCGTACGCCATACGGTCGCTCTTGCAGTAGCGCAGGAAGTCTTCCAGCCCCATCTCTTCGTCGAGTGCGCTGACGAAGGACTCGCGGAACGCTGTGAACAGCTCGGTGGGCGCGTTCATCAAGACCTCCTTGCCCCGTGGGCCGACGATGAAGCAAACGCGATGAACTCAGGGTAGAGGACAAAGCGCTAGTCGTGATACGAGTAAAAGAAGATCAAATGCCCGTCACTGTCGAGTGTTCGACCATGCCCCTCGACTCATCTGAACGGTGCCCGGTTCGTCACTCGCGGTCGCAGCAACGGCCGCGCATGCTTACGCAACTGGTTGAAAACGCGTGAACGAAGAGTCGCCACCTCATCCGAACTTCCGAGGCGCACCGCAGCGGAGCTGGTCTGGCCCCGTTGGTTCCGGTGGTACACACCGCGTGGCGACAAAACCATCACCGGGATCGTCAAAGCGCGGAGTCGAGCGTGAATAACGCGTGACTTCAAGCGTTTGACCCGAGCACTGCGGCAAATCGGACCGTCAGTTGAACCCTCGGGATGCGGTCCGCGCGGTCAATCCTCAAGTGCCCATGCCGCGGCCTTGCGCGCGTGGATGCGAGTGGTGTCGAAGAGCGGCACCGCCGAGTCGGCCTGCTCGACCAGCAACGTGATCTCCGTGCAACCGAGGATGATGGCTTCGGCCCCCTGGCTCACCAACTCCGCCATGATTCTTCGGTACTCGGCGCGCGAGTGGTCGATGACCCTACCCAGACACAGTTCGTCGTAGATGATTCGATGAACGACCTCGCGATCTCGCTCGGCAGGCGTAAGCACGCGCAGTCCATGGTCCTGATGGAGCCGATCCTTGTAGAAGCCCTGCTCCATCGTGAATCGAGTACCGAGCAGGCCCACGGTCGCGCAGCCAGCCGCCCTGATCTCCTGGGCAGTCGCATCTGCGATGTGCAGCAATGGAATACGCACGGCCGCTTCGATCGCATGGGCGACCTTGTGCATCGTGTTGGTACACAACACCAGGAAGTCTGCGCCGGCCTTCTCAACGGTTTGCGCGGTGGCAGCCAACAGAGCACCCGCCGTGGCCCAATCGCCTGCGTGCTGCAACCGCTCGATGTCGTGAAAGTCGACGCTGTAAAGAATGACCTTCGCCGAATGCAGGCCGCCCAGGCGTTCTTTGATCTCCTCGTTGATAAGTCGGTAGTACGGGACCGTCGACTCCCAGCTCATGCCGCCGATCAGGCCGATGGTCTTCACGCGAGTTCCTTCGTTGGCATGTCTTGGCGGAGCGCACATCCCCAGGGCATGATGTCGATACAGCTAGGCCGACGACGACGAAGTCGGTGGCAGCTCGGCATTGAGCAGCTTCACATAGCGCCGATAGCTGAACACCCGATCGCGCTGACGCCTCGTCAATTCGGCCACGATGCCTAGGTCGACGAGATGGCCGAGAGACTTATTGACGGTGGCGGGTGTGAGGCCGCTCGCCTTAACGAGCGCAGCCGATGTAACGAGCGGCTGTTTCTGCATCGCCTGATGCACAGCCAGAGCCGACGAAGCCGCACGACCGAGACCGGCAATGCGGTCGCGGTCCTTGTTCACGAGTTCGAGCAGTGCCTGCGCGGTCAAAACCGCCTGCGTCGCGGTCACGCCAATGCCTTCTGCGAAGAATTCAAGCCATCGCTCCCAGTCGCCTCGCAGCCGAACTTCGTTCAACAATTCGTAGTAAAGCGCGCGATGCGTATTGAAGAACAGGCTCGGATACAGGAGCGGTTCATGCAGTACGCCGTCGGCTAAGAGCTGCAGCACGATGAGTAGGCGTCCGATACGGCCGTTGCCGTCCAGAAAGGGGTGAATGGTCTCGAACTGCACGTGCGCGAGCGCCGCTTTGATCAAAGGCGGCGTCGACTCTGGCTCGTCGTTGATGAAGCGCTCGAGCGCCGCGAGGCAATCGCCCACCTCGCTTGCGGGCGGCGGCACAAACGCCGCGTTGCCCGGCCGCGTGCCGCCAATCCAGATCTGCGAGCGACGCAGCTCGCCTGGCGCTTTGCCCCGTCCTCGCGGGTGATCGAGCAGTACGCCATGGATTTCGCTGATGAGCCTGTTCGAGATCGGCAAGCCCGAGCGCAGCAACTTCTTGCCGCGTTCCAGCGCCGCCACGTAACGGCTTACCTCCCGCGCATCCTCCACCGGCGCGCCCGGTTCTTCGTCTATTTCAAAGAGGAGCAAGTCGGCGAGCGTCGACTTCGTGCCTTCGATCTGACTCGACAGCACCGCCTCCTTGCGCACAAAGCTGTAGAGGAGCAGCTTCGCATTCGGCAGGAGCGCCGTCACCGCGTCCAGCCGCCCGAGCGCAACCAGCGCATCGTCGAAGCGCCTGCGCAGCGCCGGGCTCCAGTCCAGTGGAGGTTGCGGCGGCAGCGGCGTCGGAACGAACGCCTGCAAGGGCTCGCCCGCAGTAGGCACGGGGACGTAACGGCCTGGCGGGGAGCGGAGCATGGGCTGCGGATCCTAAAACAGTGGGCTTGGCTATTTTAGGTTGAATCGCTTTCCTAAAACAGCGCCTGCGCTGGCTACGATCGGGTTCGAGGGCCTCGCCGCCGAGATCAACAAGCCCAGCAAGAGCTTGCATCGGATGCTCGGCGACAAGGGCAATCCCAGCACCGAGAACTTCTTCGGCATCCTCGGCGCTCTGCAGAGGAAGACAAACGTCAGGCTGGCCGTGACTGCAAAGTAGCCGCCGACGGCGGGCGCGCGCCCACCGCCGGCTGCGATGGCCGACCGTGACGGTCGGGCATCCGCCGCACGACGGCCTTGAGAGTCGTATGCTGACGGCCGCGGTTCAATAAATAACTAGAACACACGAGGAGACATCATGGTTCGTCACACGTTGGTGATGCGGGCCCTGCTCGCGGCCGGTCTCGCATTTGCATTGACGCCCGTTTCGGCGCAGGACAAAGCCGCTCCCGAGAAGCCGATCAAGATCGGCATCGTCACCTTCCTGTCGGGCGCCGCCGCCGGCCCGTTCGGGGTGCCGGCGCGCAACGGCGCCGAGGTGATCGTCGAGGCGATCAACACCGGCAAGGTGCCGGCGCCCTACGCCAGCACCGGGCTGGGCGGTGCGCCGATCGAAGTGAGCTTCGTCGACGAGGCGGGTGGCACGACCAAGCAGGTCAACGAGTACCGCAACCTCGTCCAGCGCGACAACGTCGACGCGGTGATCGGCTACATCTCCAGCGGCGACTGCCTGGCGGTGGCGCCGGTGGCCGAGGAGCTGAAGCGGCTGACGATCTTCTTCGACTGCGGCACGCCGCGCATCTTCGAGGACGCGAGCTACAAGTACCTGTTCCGCACCGGCGCGACCGCGACGATCGACAACACTGCGGCAGCGCTCTACGTGATGGAGATGAAGCCGCAGCTGAAGACCGTTGCGGCGATCAACCAGAACTACGCCTGGGGCCAGGATTCGTGGAACGACTTCGAGGCGGCCATCAAGGTGCTGAAGCCCGACGTCAAGATCGGCACCTCGCAGATGCCGAAGCTGCTGGCCGGGCAATACGGCGCCGAGATCTCCGCGCTGCTCACCAGCGACGCCGACGTCGTGCACTCGAGCTTCTGGGGCGGCGACGCCGAGGCGCTGATCCTGCAGGGTGCGCCGCGCGGACTGTTCAAGAAGTCGACGGTGCTGATGACGGCCGGCGAGCCGACGCTGGTGCGGCTCGGCACGCAGGTGCCCGAAGGCACGGTGATCGGCGCGCGCGGGCCGTTCAACGTGTTCGCGCCGGACACGGAGCTCAACCGCTGGTTCCGCAAGGTGTACGAGGAGCGCTACGGGGTGGTGCCGAGCTATCCGGCCTACAAGATGGCGCAGGCGCTGCTCGGGCTGAAGGCGGCGTCGACAAGGCGCAGGCGGCCAACGGCGGCAAGCGTCCGAACCAGGACCAGGTCATCGCAGCCTTCGAGAACCTGACGTTCGAGGGGCCGGGCGGGCCGGTCGCGATGTCGCTCGGCAAGGGCCACCAGGCGGTGCAGGGCACGGCCTACGGCACCGTCAAGCACGAAGGCGGCAAGGTCACGGTCACCAACGTCAAGCGCTATCCGGCCTCGCGCATCACGCCGCCCGACGGCGTGAAGAGCGAGGACTGGATCAAGTCGGGGTTCAAGACCGCGAAGTGATCGCGCGGTAAACGGAGTGCGGGCATCGCGGCGCGACCGCGGCGCCTGCCTCCGAGCCGCTGCGTTCCGCACTCGGCGAGGAGCCCATGGCCGGACTCGTTTCCGTACTGATCGACGGGATCGTCTACTCGTCGTATCTGTTCATCATCGCCGTCGGCCTGACGCTGATCTACGGCGTCATGAAGATCCTGAACATGGCGCACGGCAGCCTGTACGCGCTCGGCGCCTACGTGGCCGCGACGCTGGTCGGCGCCTGGTTCAACGGCGGTCTCAATCCCTACGGCAGCTTCGCGCTGCTGGCGCTCTCCGCCATCGTGGTCGGCCTCGTGGCCGGCCCGCTGATCGAGCGCGGCCTGCTGCGCTTCATGTACGGCAAGGACGAGATCGTGCTGGTGCTCGTCACGTACTCCGTGTTCCTGATCCTCGAGGACGTGATCACGCTGATCTGGGGCGTCGAGTCGTATTCCGCCTACCAGCCGTACGGCCTGCTCGGCAACATCGACCTCGGCGGCCTGCCGTACACGGTGTACGACGCGCTGCTGGTGATCGTCGCGATCCTGGTCGGCGTCGCGCTCACGCTGGTCCTGACGCGCACGCGCCACGGCAAGCTGCTGCTGGCGGTGATCCACGATCGCGAAGTGAGCGCGGCCATGGGCATCAACGTCGGCCGCGTCTACTTCGTCACGTTCACGCTCGGCACGATGCTCGCCGCGCTCGGCGGCGCGCTGATCGCGCCGAAGGTGTCGGTCGTGCCGGCGATGGGCGTGGAGGTGATCGTGCTGGCGTTCGCGGTGGTCGTCATCGGCGGCCTCGGCAGCCTGCCGGGTGCGGCGCTCGGCGCGGTGATCGTCGGCCTGGTGCGATCGGCCGCGGTGCACTACTGGCCCGAGGTCGAGCTCTTCAGCATCTACCTGGTGATGGCGCTGGTGCTGATCGCGCGGCCGCGCGGCCTGTTCAGCACGGCCGAGGCGCGCAAGATATGAAGGCCGACCGGGCATGAAGCTCAACCGCGCGCTCGTCCTCGCGGCGCTTATCGCCGTGGTCCTCGTCGGCGGCCGCTGGCTGCCGGGCTGGGCGCAGAGCCTGATGATCCTCGCGCTCGGCAAGGGGCTGGTCGTACTCGGGCTGCTGCTGCTGATGCGCTGCGGCCTCGTGTCGTTCGGCCAGGGGCTGTACTACGCGCTCGGCGCCTACGCGGCCGTGTCGATGACGCGCATCGCCGGCCTGCCCGAGACGCTGCTGAGCTCCGACGCCGTCGTGATGCCGCTCGCCGGCGGGCTCGTCGCCGGCGTGATCGCGTTCGTGCTCGGCTTCCTGCTCGCGGCCTACCGCGGCATCTTCTTCGCGATGCTGAGCCTGGCGTTCTCGATGATCCTGTACGGGCTGCTGATCAAGTCGTCGCTGCTCGGCAGCAGCGACGGCTTCAACATCGCGTTCACCAGCGCGGCCGGCATCGCGCTGCCCGCGGGCTCGCACCTGTACGCGCTCTTCGCGGTGACGGTCGTGCTGGTCGCGCTCGCGCTCTACGGCACGCATCTTTTCCTGCGGTCTCATACCGGCCGCCTGGGCCCGGCGATCCGCGACAACGAGCTGCGCGTCGAGTACATGGGCGCATCGGTGCGCCGGCTCGTCCACCTGAACTACGTGCTCGCCGCGGTGCTGTCGGGCATCGGCGGCGGCCTGGTGGCGCTGTCGATCGGCCACATCGACCCGGACCTCGCCTACTGGACCACCTCCGGCGAGTTCGTGTTCGTCGCCATCCTGTCGGGCACCGGCAACGTGATCGCGCCCTTCCTCGGCTCGCTGGTGTTCGAGTGGATCAAGAGCATCGCCTACCAGTACACGCCGTACACCTGGCAGCTGGTGCTCGGCACCGCGATGCTGCTGGTGATCATGTTCCTGCCGTCGGGCCTGTGGTCGCTGTTCACGCGGCGAAGCAAGGGCGCGTGATGCCGATCATCGAAACCAGCGGCGTGGGCAAGAACTTCGGCGCGGTGACCGCCGCCGCCGACCTGTCGGTGCACATCGAGGACGACACGGTGGTCGGGCTCATCGGCGGCAACGGCGCCGGCAAGACCACCTTCCTCAACATGCTGACCGGGTATCTGAAGCCGGACCGCGGCACCATCAGTTACGCCGGCCACGACATCACCAAGCTCGTGCCGCGCGAGGTCACACGGCTCGGCATGTGCCGCTCGTTCCAGATTCCGCAGCTCTTCGGCAGCCTCACCGTGCGCGAGAACCTGCTGGTCGCGCTCGGCGTCGTCGTCACCAACGCGAAGGCGTGGCAGAGCGGCGTCACCGTGACCGGCGACCGCGTCGACGCCGACCGCCGACGCGACGCTCGAGCAGTTCGGGCTGCAGGAGTGGCGCGACCGGCTGGCCGGCGTGCTGCCCGAAGGCGTGCGCAAGCTCCTCGACATCGCGATGGCGATGGTGGTGAAGCCGAAGGTGCTGCTGCTCGACGAGCCCACCAGCGGCGTCAGCGCCGACGAGAAGTTCGCGATCATGGACCGCGTGATGGCGGCGGTGCGCGCCGATCGCGTGACGATTCTCTTCGTCGAGCACGACATGGACATCGTGCGCCGCTACGCCGGCCGCGTGCTGGCGTTCTACGAGGGGCGGATCATCGCCGACGGCGCGCCGGACGCCGTGCTCAACGACGACGAGGTGCGCCGCTACGTCGTCGGCACCATCCACGCGGCGGCAGTCGCACGCAAGGTGGCCCATGCTGCGCATTGAGAACCTGAACGTGTCGATCGGCTCGGTCGCGATCCTGCGCAACGTGGCACTCAGCGTCGAGGGCGGCGAGTTCGCGGGGCTGATCGGCCGCAACGGCGCCGGCAAGACCACGCTGATGCGCAGCATCATGGGCATCCTGCCGGCGCAGGCCGGCACGATCACATTCGACGGCGCGCCGCTGACCGCGCTGCCGGTGCACGGCCGCGCGAAGCTCGGCATCGGCTACATGCCCGAGGACCGCCGCCTGATCCCCGACCTGACGGTCGAGGAGAACATCCTGCTGCCGGCGTGGGCCATCGGCCTCGCCGACGCCGCCAAGCGGCTCGCCACCGTCTACGAACTCGTTCCCGAAGCGCGCGAGTTCGCGCAGCGCAAGGGGCTGCAACTTTCCGGCGGGCAGCAGAAGCTCGCCGCGCTGGCGCGCGCGCTGATGTGCGGCACGCGGCTGCTGCTGCTCGACGAGCCGTTCGAAGGCGTGGCGCCGGTGCTCGCGCGGCGGCTGGTGGACGTGATCGGCCGGCTGAAGCGCGAAGGCCTGTCGGTGATCCTGTCCGAGTCCGACCTCGCGCACTCGAGCGACATGCTCGACACGGTTCACCTGATCGACCGCGGCGCCGTCACGCGCGGCCGGCTCGAACAGGTCGAATGAACTGAAGGAGGACGCGATGAAGATCCACGGAGCCGTGCTGCACGCGATGGGTGCAGCCACGCCCTATGCGCAATCGAAGCCGCTGGCGATCGAGGCGGTCGAGCTCGACGCCCCGGGCCCGGGCGAGGTGCTGGTGAAGATCGCCGCCGCGGGCCTGTGCCACTCCGACCTCTCCGTGATCAACGGCGACCGGCCGCGGCCGACACCGATGCTGCTCGGCCACGAAGCGGCCGGCATCGTCGAAGCGACCGGTGCCGGCGTCGACGATCTCAAGCGCGGCGACCACGTGGTGATGGTCTTCGTGCCGAGCTGCGGCCACTGCGCGCCGTGCGCCGAAGGCCGGCCCGCGCTGTGCGAGCCGGGCGCCGTCGCCAACACGGCGGGCACGCTGCTGAGCGGCACCATGAGACTGCACCGGAACGGCCAGCCGCTGTATCACCACCTGGGCTGCTCGGCCTTCGCCGAGTACGCGACGGTGTCGCGCCGCTCGCTGGTGAAGATCGATCCGGAACTGCCGCTGTCGGAAGCGGCGCTCTTCGGCTGCGCGGTGCTCACCGGCGTCGGCGCGGTGGTCAACACCGCGAAGCTCGCGATGGGGCAGACCGCGGCGGTGATCGGGCTGGGCGGCGTCGGGCTCGCCGCCGTGCTCGGCGCGGTGTGCGCGGGCGCGAGCCGCATCGTCGCGATCGACCTGGCCGACGACAAGCTGCAACTGGCGAAGGGCCTCGGCGCGACCGACCTCTACAACGCGGCGTCCGAATCGATCGTCGACGAGGTGAAGGCCGCCACCCGCGGCGGCGTCGATTTCGCGATGGAGTTCGCCGGCTCGGTGAAGGCGATGGAACTCGCCTACAAGATCACGCGCCGCGGCGGCACGACGATCTCCGCCGGCCTGCCGCCGCCGACCCACATGCTGCAGATGCCGCACGTCAACATGGTCGCCGAGGAGCGCACGATCAAGGGCAGCTACATCGGCACCTGCGTGCCGGTGCGCGACCTGCCGCGCTACATCGCGCTGTATCGGCAGGGACGGTTGCCGGTCGACAAGCTGCTGAGCGGGAGGTTGAAGCTCGAGGAGATCAACCTCGGGTTTGATCTCTTGAGAGAAGGGAAGGCGGTGCGGCAGGTGGTGGAGTTCGCACACTGAGGAGCGGCACGAGAGCGCGGCTTCATGCGCGCTTTAGACCCCGCTTACGAGGCGCCGCGCGCGCGCTTCGCCTGACAGTCGCGTATTTCGCCCTCGGTTCGGCTACTTGTGGCGTTGACGCGCTTTTGCGCGCCCAACGCACGGCCTCAAACACGTGCGCTTCAGTCAACCCCAGCGTCGTGAGCTTGGCGCGCGCGGCAACAGTCTCGGCAATCAGAACCTTCGCTGGAATGCCGAGACTCTCATGCAGTCTGCGGATCATGGCCAGCGTCAGCGGGCGCTTGCGGTTCAAGACCTCGTAGACGCGGTTGCTCTTACCGATGAGTGGCTCCAGATCCTTCACCGACAGGCCGCCTTGCTCCATCCGGAATTTGATGGCCTCCACCGGGTCAGGTGGGCTGATGGGAACGTGCCTGGCTTCATAGACCTGAACCAACGTGACCAGGACGTCCAGACGATCTCCGTCCGCGGTGCCTGGAGGGAGGTCAGCCTCCATCAGGGCGGAAATCTCCTTGAGGGCGGCCTTGTAGTCTGCTTTGCTGCGAATGGGACGAATGTCCATGTGATTCTCCGAGGCCGCTCAGGCCATATCAACGGTCTCTGCGTCCACTGCGTCGTACTCCTTGTGGGTGCCGACGAACTTCACGTAGACGACCTGCAACTTGTAGGCAATGGCCACGACCAGCCGGTAGTCGTTGCCCCTGATGTTGAAGACGACGCGGCGGTTCTTCAGGATGCTGGCGCTGCGGTAACGCTCCTTGATATCCGAGGGCTGGCTCCAGGACGCGTTCGTTGCCTCCTCGAACCAGGCCCTCAAAGGCTGCTCGGCGTCGGGATGCCGCTTCCAGAAGGTCCTTAATGTGGAAACGGCAATTACGCGCATTTGCAACAGAGTAGTCCCAAAATGGGACCTGCGCAAGCGCCTGCGGCCTGCACGTCCGGCGCTCACGGCGGCCTGCGGGACCTCAGGAGCGCCGTCCCCCGAACGAGCGCCAACCGCTACCGATACCCCGCCGCCTGCAGTTCGAACAGTTCCGCGTAGCGCCCGTCCTGTTGCACCAGCTCGTCGTGCGTGCCGGCGGCCTCGACGTGGCCGTCGACCAGCACGACGATGCGATCGGCCATGCGCACGCTGGAAAAGCGGTGCGAGATCAGCACGACGGTCTTGCCGTGGGAGAGTTCCTTGAACCGCTCGAACACTTCGTACTCGGCGCGCGCATCGAGCGCGGCGGTCGGTTCGTCGAGGATCAGCAGCTGCGCATCGCGCATGTAGGCGCGCGCGATCGCGATCTTCTGCCACTCGCCGCCTGACAGGTCGACCCCGGTCCGGAACCGCTTGCCGAGCACCTGCTCGTAGCCCTGCGGCAGCTTGGCGATGACTTCGTCGGCCAGGCTGCGCTCGGCGGCCTCGACGATGCGCTCGCGGTCGTCGCGCGCCTCGATGCGGCCGACCGCGATGTTGTCGGCGGCACTGAAGTAGTAGCGCACGAAGTCCTGGAAGATGACGCCGATGTTGGCGCGCAGCGCGAACAGGTCGTATTCGCGCAGGTCGTGGCCGTCGAGCAGGATGCGGCCTTCGTCCGGGTCGTACAGGCGCGCCAGCAGCTTGACCAGCGTGGTCTTGCCGGCGCCGTTTTCGCCCACCAGCGCGAGGATTTCGCCGGCGCGCAGTTCGAAGCTCAGGTTGCGCACGGCCCAGCGCTCGGCGCCCGGATAGCGAAAGCCCACGTTCTCGAACGCGAAGCCGCGCTGGATCGGAACCGGAAACGGCCGCGGGTTCGGCGGCTGCACGATTTCCGGCTCGATCTCGAAGAACGAGAAGAGATCGTCCAGATAGAGCGCCTGGCCCGCGACCTGCGAGAACCCCATCAGCAGGCTTTCCAGCAGGTTGCGCAGGCGGCGGAACGAGCCGGCGAGGAACGTCAGGTCGCCGATCGTGAAATCGCCGTGCAGCGTGCGCCACACGATGTAGGCGTAGGCGACGTAGTAGGCGAGCGTGCCGATCGCGGTCAGCACGCTGCCCCAGCCCGCGCGGCGCATCGCAATCCGGCGGTTGGCCGCGAAGAAGCTTTCGGCGAGCGTGCGGTAGCGGTCGATCAGGAACCGGTTGAGGCCGAAGATCTTCACTTCCTTGGCCGTCTCGACGCTCGCGCCGGTCTGCCGCACGTAGTCGAGCTCGCGCCGCTCCGGTGTGCGCGCGAAGTTGAGCGAATAGCTCTGCGCGTTGAAGTGCGCCTCGCCGATGAACGCCGGCAGCAGCGCAATGGCGAGCAGCACGATCAGCCACGGCGCGTACACGATCAGCCCGGCCGCGAAGCTGACGACGGTGATCACGTCCTGCGCCTGGCCGAAGAGTTGCCCGATCAGGCTGGTGCGGCCGGCGGCCTGGCGCCGCGCGCGCTCGAGCCGGTCCTGCAGCTCGCTGTCCTCGAAGTCCTCGAGGTCGAGCGTGGCGGCGTGCTCCATCAGCCGCAAACTGGTCTCGTTGCTGAAGCGCTCCGACAGCAGCGAATCGAGCAGCGAAACCACGCGGCCCGACACGTCGGAGGCGACCGCCAGCGCGAACTCGAGCGCGAGCAGCCAGCCGATGCGGTCGAGCGCGCCGCTGGCGAACCACTCGCGCAGCGTGTCGTTGGCCGACGGCGCGCCGGCGAGCAGCACCACCTCGTCGATGATCAGCTTGCCGACGTAGAGCGTCGCGACCGGCAACAGCGCGCGCAGGAAGCGCAACACGCCCGCGCCGAGCGTCAACGCCGGGCTGGTCTGCCAGACGAGCTTCAGGAACGGCGGCAGGTTGCGCAGCGCGCCCAGCCGCTCGCGCCAGCGTTGTGCCTGCGGCAGCGGCGGACCACCGCCGGGAGGGGCCGAAGACACCCGGCCGCCCATCGCGTAATTCTTCGGCATGCGGCGATTGTGCCGAAGCGCGAGAGGCCCCGCAGTGGCAATGCGTGCAGCGGCTCAGCGATGCAACGCTCGGCCTCGTCATGCGATGCTGCCATCTGCACATGCACCGAAGGCGGCTATGGCCCTGAAATAGCGCCCGGCTTCGGGGCAATTCCCCCGCTTGACAGCGTGTATAGCCTAGCTATACAGCGATCCTGGTCGATTATCAGGATTACCACTGAGGCAAGAACATGGCACAGATGCACAACCCCCCGCACCCCGGACTCACCCTGCGCGACGACGTGTTGCCGGCGCTCGGGCTCAGCGTCACCGCCGCGGCCGACCAGCTTGGAGTCACGCGCGCCGCGCTGTCGCGCGTGCTACATGGCCACGCGGCGATCACGCCAGAGATGGCCCTGCGCATTGAGCGCTGGCTTGGCGTCGATCGCGGCGGCCGTGCAACGCTCTGGCTGGCACAGCAGACTGAGTACGACCTGTGGCACGTTGCGCAGGCGCGGAAGAAAGCCCTGGCGAAGGTCAAGCACGTCGAGGCTGGCGAGCTGGTCGCCGCGTAGCGGGGTGCGGTCGAGTCTGAAACAGCTGGCGCTGGCGGCCGTTTGGCTTTCTGGCCACCCGCGCGAGTTCTGGCGACAAGAGTCGCACGTTTGGAGCGACTCCCGCCGTGGGCTGTTCAAGGGGCCAGCGGGGTGAACATCAGGCCTGGGACCACGCTGTTGAGCCGGATACCGCGCGCTGCGTAGATCACGGAAGGGGGCAACGACTGACCTCGAACAGCGGCCCCATTCGGCCCTCTTTTCCGCGCGACGGCGGCGCGTTCGCTGCCTATCCTGTGAGCGATCGGTACCTCACCGGCGCTTTGGGTATGAGCGATCGCGTCGTAAACGCTGTCATCTGTGTAGGCTTCGTGGCCATCATCGGCGGCTCGGTCGCTGTCATGCTGAGCTCGGGCGCGTCGATCCTCTCCGTTCCCTCCGGCAATGCCAAGAAGACGCCGGCAGCGGAGACGCCCAGTCGCGCTCCGGTCCAAAGCGCCGAGCCGGTAGTCGAGCCAGCCCAACGGACGCCGGTCTCATCCGCCCTGAAGCTCGAGGCCTCCCAGCGGATGACCCCCGGCGTCTATCGTTGCCAGGAGGACGGCAAGATCATCTACGCCAGCCAGCCCTGCATGAACGGCCGGCAGGTTGAGAGCCGCCACAGCGACGGGTCCAACGCCACTTCTGTGCCCAAGCAGTCAGGCCAGCCTACGACACGCTGACGATAAGCTGCTTGATCGCGTCGCTAGGCCACCGCCGACGAAGCCGGTGGCAGCTCGGCATTGAGCAGTTTCACATAGCGCCGGTAGCTGAACACCCGATCGCGCTGACGCCGCGTCAACTCGGCCACGATGCCCAGGTCGACGAGATGGCCGAGAGACTTGTTGACGGTGGCGGGGGTGAGGCCAGTCGCCCTGACGAGCGCGGCCGACGTCATGAGGGGCTGTTTCTGCATCGCCTGATGCACAGCCAGAGCCGAAGAAGCCGCACGGCCGAGACCGGCAATGCGGTCGCGGTCCTTCCTAAAACAGTGGGCTCGGCTATTTTAGGTTGAATCGCTTTCCTAAAACAACGCCTACGCTGGCTTAGTGGGCGGCCGAACCTACCGAGTGTTCAAGTTCCAGCAATGAGGTCACAAACTGTGACCGCATGCCCGTACGCAGCTCTTCGACATCCTCGGTGCTTTGCAGAGGAAGACCAAGGTCAGGCTGGCGGTGACTGCGAAGTAGGCTAGAAATCAGCGCGCGTATCAGCGCGTAGCAGCCGTCAGGCCCCCATCGACCACGATCTGCTGCCCCGTGATGTATTTGCTTTCGTCGCTGGCCAGGAAGAGCACGGCGTGCGCGACGTCCCACGCGTCGCCCATGCGCCCCATCGGCACCTGCTTGTGCCGTTGCGCGACGAAACCCTCGAAGTCGCCCTGCGCGTATTTGTCGGCGAGGCGCTTCACCAGCGGCGTGAACATCAGCCCCGGGACCACGCTGTTGAGCCGGATCCCTTTCGGCGCATAGATCACCGCAGTGGTCTGCGTCATCTGCATCAGCGCCGCCTTCGCCGCCGCGTACGCGACCTGCGGCTTGCCGATGTAGCGCAGCCCGGCGATCGACGAGATGTTGACCACCGAGCCGCCGCCCTGGCGTTCCATGACCGGAAGCACGTGCTTGCACATGAGGAACGCGGCCTTCAGGTTCACGTCCATCTGCTCGTCCCAGACGGCTTCGTCCATCGTGACCGGGTCGCCCGGCTCGGAGCGCCCGACGTTGTTGACCAGGATGTCGATGCGGCCGAACCGCGCCATGCAGGCATCGACGAGCGCCTCGACGTCGGCCGCCTTCGTCACGTCGCAGGCCCGGACCTCGGCGACGCCGCCTTCGTCCTCGATCAGCTTGCGGGTGGCCTGCGCGGCCGCGAGATCGAGGTCGCAGCCGAAGACGCTGGCACCTTGCCTGGCAAGAAGAACGGCTATCGCCTTGCCGTTGCCCCACCCCTCGCCGATGGTTCCGCAACCGGTGACCAGGGCGACCTTGCCGTCCAGCCTGAGCACGTGACTTCCTCCGTATCTGCCCCGGCAATCTTCCGCCGCAATTCGAATCATTATTGCGCTTCGATCGAACGCAGCCGGGCACTTTTCTACATCAGCTAGGCGAGCCGCCTAGCATCAACAGTAGTTAACTAGTGTGTTCTTCAGGCCGCCACGGCTCGCGAGCTAGTGTCTACGCGACCAGTCGCTCCACCAGCGGCGACAGCCGCGAGTAGGTCAGAAACGCCTCATGCGTCGCCCGCGTGACGGCGACGTAAGTAAGCCGCACATCGTCCTCAATCGCAGTGCCGTTCCGGCCGAGGGCGCCCAGGGCCGCCGACCGCCACGCACGGGAACTCGAGCCCTTTCGCGCTGTGCATCGACAGCAGTCGCACCGCGGGCTTGTCGACCGACACGCGATTCTTGTTCGCCTTGGCGACATCGACCGGGATGCCGTGCTTCGCGAACACGCCCGCGAGCCGCTCGCCGATGTGATGCTCCGGGTACAGCACCGCCATCTGCGGCCAGTCATAGCCGGCCTGCTTACGCGCAAGCAGCCATTCGGCGGTCGCGTGCGCCTCGCCCTCGAAGCTCACGCACTGGCGGAGCTCGGGCTCGACGCCCTGCCGGCCGCCGTCTTCGGGCATCAGGACCGCGCTTTCATCGTCCGCCTGCAAGCCGGGCGCGCCAAGCACATCGGCAGCGAAACGCCGCGCAAAGCCAGGATCTGCGCCGTGTTGCGATAGTTGATCTTGAGCACCGTCGTGCGGCCCTTGGTCTCGATGCCGAGCTGGCTCCAGACCGGCCGTGCGCGCCCCTTGTAGATCGCCTGCATGTCGTCGTAGACGATCATCAGCGATCGCTTGGCGGGATCGATCATCCTGGCGGCCAGCGCGAGCCACTCCGGCTCGAAGTCATCCCCTCGTCGATTAGCACGCCGGCGTACTGCCCGCCGGGAATGTGACCTTGAACTGTGTCGGCCAGTTCGAGCCATTCCTGCCTGGAGACAGCTCGTTAGCTGAAGGTCGCGACGCCGAAAAGGGCCTCCGCTACCCTTCGTGGCCGTCGACCGCGGCAATAACTCGAGCAATAGCTGAGCGAAACGATCGGGCCGAGGAGTTCTGTCGTCGCTGCCAGAATGCTGAAAACTCCTTGTCTCTACCTCGCTTGCTCCGGAAGAAAGTCGACACGTCCACAACTCGTTCGCCCTCGCCTTTCTTGCTGTTGTAAAAGCGGAGCGCTTCGCGATAGGAGCACGCGATCGCCCGTGACAGCGGAACGGTTAGTTCATGAGCACGCCGTTCGGCCAACACTCTGAATGAACGGGCTGCTCGCCCACTCCTCAATTTCGACCCAATTTCGCTCCATAAGAAATGCAAGACGAGCCACTTCATGTACCCCCGCTGGGGATATCCCTTTGACTCTGCAGATACGCGTTGCGACAGCCAATATCGGGGCAGGTAATAGTCGGGGTTGCTTGTCGGGAAAACAGTTTCATAGAGCTCATGACTGAAGAGGTTGTCCTTCCCGGAGCGTGCGACGGTTGGATCGAGATCGCAACCGGCGACTGCTTGCGCCAAGATCTCCTTCTTGATCAAGAAGCGCGCCTTGGCCCCATGTGCTCTGACTGCCTCTCCTTTCGTCTGACGCTTCCTTAGGTAGCCGTAGCCAAGGCGTCGAAATGCGCGCTCCAGGTCAATTTGCCGACGACTATTCGACACAAGATCAGATGCGCGAATTGCAGTCTGCCAATTCGTTCCCTGCACGATTTTCGACACTAACCGCTCAAAACCATCGTTGTGGCCGCCCTCTACTCGCGGGACCTGTATCACTTTGACGAGGACAGTCGACTTGGCAGCGAGTTCGGAATGCTGGGCAAGAACGCGTGACGTCTGTTGGCCGTTGATGATCTGTGGGTTGCTAATTCGCAGTAAGTCCGTGCCTCTCTGACTCAGCTTTTCCGCTTTGTCGCAAACGATTGTGATGCCATTGTTGTAGTAGAAAAAGTGATCTGGCTCTGTTTTGAGCGTTGACCACATGTCGCGATTGACTGGCATGTCTTCGCCCATGAAGCCGCGTATGTTTCTGGCGAAGATTCGCGTACCCGTGCTGTCGATTAAGTTCGCCACCGCGCTGCCGCGCATAGAAAACACCCAGGACTCGATTTCATTGCCCGTGTCGTATCGCTGAAGAATTCCGTTGACCCGAACCCCTTGTCCGCGTTCCATCTCCAGATCGACTGTCGGGATGGGCGGCGCGGCGCCGTCCAAGTAATCGCGCAAGAGCAGTCCGAGGCGCGCCCCACCGACTAACTCAACTGCAACGTCGTACGCATGCCCGCGAATGGCATTTCGGGCATCTCTTTCCAGCGTCTCACTGAAAGTCCCTAGCGACACGAAATAGAGACGAAGCTTGTAACCGGATTGTTGGATTCGCTTACGTGCAACGCTGATCAGTTCCTGTGTCCGCACCGTCGAGCATTGCGCAAGAACTTCTTGAACTCTTCAGCCTTATCGGTCAATACCACTGCTGCCGTACCGGCGAAGGAAAGCACGTCGGTCCGCGATTCCGATTTTCCGGGAGAGCGGAGACGATATTTCGTCTGAACGAGGAAGACCGCCCGAGACTTGTCGTCAATGAGAACGGCATCAATACCCTTATCTCCGACGCCACCTGTGATCGCCTCAACGGCCGCTTTCTCACTCTCTGTGAGATAGGCGCGCAAGACCAGACCGTGAAGGCTGGTCTGGCTTTAAGGCTGGGTATCGTTGACCAATCTGCTCTCGGAGCGATGTCACAAATT